>NZ_JAQQCJ010000091.1:0-201 GCF_046030495.1 Paraburkholderia strydomiana | reverse complement strand
CCGGCCAGATGCTGGATCGCACCCGAGATGCCGACAGCCACGTACAGTTGCGGCGCAACGATCTTGCCGGTCTGGCCGACCTGATAGTCGTTCGGCACGAAGCCCGCGTCGACGGCTGCGCGCGATGCGCCCAGCGCTGCGTTCAGCTTGTCGGCCAGCGGCTCGAGCACCTTGGTGTAGTTCTCGCCATTGCCCAGACCG
>NZ_JAQQCJ010000090.1:0-254 GCF_046030495.1 Paraburkholderia strydomiana | reverse complement strand
GAACGTACTCGCCTACAATCTCACGCGAGTGCTGAGAATCTTGGGCTTCAGGAAGACAATGAAGGCGATGCGGCTGGTGGGTGCGTGAGCACCCGCAGGCCCTGAAACAAAGCCTTTAGACTCGCTTGGAACGCATCAGAGACGTTCACCTTCGTCGGCGTCGTGATAGCTGCGAAGGCAGTCAAACGCGCCGCTGGGGTCGGCGTCACGCTTCGCATTGTAATGCCATCTGGTTTCCACACAGCCTGGGTCGA
>NZ_JAQQCJ010000089.1:0-269 GCF_046030495.1 Paraburkholderia strydomiana | reverse complement strand
CTGCTGCTGAAGATCTATATCTACGGCTACCTGAACGGGGTTCAATCGAGCCGGCGCCTTGAGCGCGAATGCCAGCGCAATGTTGAGTTGATGTGGCTCACGGGCCGCCTGGCTCCGGACTTCAAGACCATAGCCGACTTTCGTCGTGACAACGGCATCGGCATTCGCAACGTGTGTCGCCGCTTCGTGATGCTGTGCCGTGAGCTGAAGCTGTTCTCGCAAGCGCTGGTCGCCATTGACGGCAGCAAGTTCAAGGCTGTCAATACGCG
>NZ_JAQQCJ010000088.1:0-283 GCF_046030495.1 Paraburkholderia strydomiana | reverse complement strand
TTTCGACCGCATGCGCTTCGTCGCCGAGCGTGCTGAAGTCGGCGAGGCGCGCGAAGCAGTGTTCGCGGTGACGATCCCCGAAGAGCGCGGCAGCTTCAGGCGTTTCTGCGAACTGGTCGGCACGCGCAGCGTCACCGAGTTCAACTACCGGATCGCGGACGCGAACTCGGCGCATATCTTCGTCGGCGTGCAGATCAGAAACCGCAGCGAATCCGTGCAGATCGCGGGCGCCTTCGAAGCCCACGGCTTCGCCACCGTCGACCTGACCTTCGACGAACTCTCC
>NZ_JAQQCJ010000087.1:0-283 GCF_046030495.1 Paraburkholderia strydomiana | reverse complement strand
CTTCGATCGCATGCGCTTCGTCGCCGAGCGCGCCGAAGTTGGTGAAGCGCGCGAAGCAGTGTTCGCGGTGACGATCCCCGAAGAGCGCGGCAGCTTCAGGCGTTTCTGCCAACTGGTCGGCACGCGCAGCGTCACCGAGTTCAACTACCGGATCGCGGACGCGAACTCGGCGCATATCTTCGTCGGCGTGCAGATCAGAAACCGCAGCGAATCCGCGCAGATCGCGGGCGCCTTCGAAGCCCACGGCTTCGCCACCGTCGACCTGACCTTCGACGAACTCTCG
>NZ_JAQQCJ010000086.1:0-285 GCF_046030495.1 Paraburkholderia strydomiana | reverse complement strand
CCGGTACACCGGGTTTTGCGTCTCTTCCCAGTTCGGATAGCCGAGCGTGGCGAGAAAACGTTCGAACGCTTCGGTCTCGCTCGCGGGCACCTGGATGCCGACGAGGATCGAGCTGTAGTCCGCGCCCTGGTTGCGATAGTGGAACAGACTGATGTTCCAGTTCGGCGCCATCGACGACAGGAACTTCATCAGCGCGCCCGGCCGCTCGGGAAACTCGAAGCGGAACAGGCGTTCGTCATGCGCGAGCGGCGAGCGGCCGCCCACCATGTAGCGGATGTGCTGCTT
>NZ_JAQQCJ010000085.1:0-340 GCF_046030495.1 Paraburkholderia strydomiana | reverse complement strand
GGTCGTGTTCACGCCGGTTCGCACCTGGCGCTCTGCGCGCACGAACACGCTGTACCCCGTTTCGATGGACGTCGGAACAGGCCCGCTGAAGTGGCGGCTGGATCCGCTGATGGACGATCAGGAACTCGATTCGCGGCTGTCAACGGGCGCGGTGTACTGGGAAGGGGCGGTGAAGGTGAGCCGCGAAAGCGTCGAGGTGGGACGGGGTTATCTGGAGCTGACCGGTTACGCAGACGCGCTGCGGATCGGGAAGCGCTGAGGTACGGGTGTGGAGCGTACGGGCGAAGCCGCCGCCCGGTCTTTTTCCGTTAGTCCGCACGACGCTGTTCCAGCGCCCGTG
>NZ_JAQQCJ010000084.1:0-349 GCF_046030495.1 Paraburkholderia strydomiana | reverse complement strand
TCTGGTGCAAACAGCCGGTGAAGCCGAGACGGCTCCGATACATAAGGATGCCTTATTTATGGAGTAAGACAGTATTCCAGACGGTAGTCCGAGCGCGCGGAGATTGAACTGACTCTGGCGGATGCGATGCATCAACTCGATGCCTGAAATCGTGGTGTGCGCATACCTGAATCGTTTGAATCCGAGCATCGCGTTCGTTCTGGACTTGATGTTTCGATGATCCTGTTCGATCACGTTATTCAGATACTTCGAGGAGCGCACATGCGTCTTCTCAGGCAGCAGAGCGTCAGCGACCAACTCGCACACGGCCCGGTACGAGGCGGCATACCCATCGAGCGTGATCGTCTCC
>NZ_JAQQCJ010000083.1:0-352 GCF_046030495.1 Paraburkholderia strydomiana | reverse complement strand
TAACCCGGTCAGGATTATCGAGGCGTTTGTAGAAGAGCTTGACCTCGCATCACTGGGCTTCGATGGAGCAATGCCATCGACTACAGGACGGCCGTCCTATCATCCAGCAGTGCTGCTGAAGATCTATATCTACGGCTACCTGAACCGGGTTCAATCGAGCCGTCGCCTGGAACGTGAATGCCAACGCAATGTTGAGTTGATGTGGCTCACGGGCCGCCTAGCTCCGGACTTCAAGACCATAGCCGACTTTCGTCGTGACAACGGCGTCGGCATTCGCAACGTGTGTCGCCGCTTCGTGATGCTGTGTCGTGAGCTGAAGCTGTTCTCGCAAGCGCTGGTCGCCATTGACGGC
>NZ_JAQQCJ010000082.1:0-352 GCF_046030495.1 Paraburkholderia strydomiana | reverse complement strand
CAACCCGGTCAGGATTATCGAGGCGTTTGTAGAAGAGCTTGACCTCGCATCACTGGGCTTCGATGGAGCAATCCCGTCGACTACAGGACGCCCGTCCTATCATCCAGCAGTGCTGCTGAAGATCTATATCTACGGCTACCTGAACCGGGTTCAATCGAGCCGTCGCCTGGAACGTGAATGCCAGCGCAATGTTGAGTTGATGTGGCTCACGGGCCGCCTAGCTCCGGACTTCAAGACCATAGCCGACTTTCGTCGTGACAACGGCGTCGGCATTCGCAACGTGTGTCGGCGCTTCGTGATGCTCTGCCGTGAGCTGAAGCTGTTCTCGCAAGCGCTAGTCGCCATTGACGGT
>NZ_JAQQCJ010000081.1:0-365 GCF_046030495.1 Paraburkholderia strydomiana | reverse complement strand
TTATATTGCGCGGGACGACGAATACCAATGTCCAGCTGGAGAACGGGCAATTTACCGTTATACCAGCGAGGAACATGGGCTGCAGCTGCGCCGTTACTGGAGCAGTGCCTGTTCGCAATGTGCAATAAAGTCACAGTGCACGCCGAGCGTCCAACGACGAATAAGTCGATGGGAACATGAGTCCGTGCTGGAGGCAGTCCAGCGTCGGCTCGACAGGACACCAGATGCAATGACGATACGCAGACGGACCGTCGAACATGTCTTTGGGACGTTCAAGCATTGGATGGGCTACACGCATTTCCTGACACGGAGGCTGCCCAACGTGGGTACCGAAATGAGTCTTAACGTACTTGCCTACAATCTCA
>NZ_JAQQCJ010000080.1:0-365 GCF_046030495.1 Paraburkholderia strydomiana | reverse complement strand
TGAGATTGTAGGCGAGTACGTTCAAACTCATCTCGGTACCTACATTGGGTAATCTGCGCATCAGGAAGTGCGTGTAGCCCATCCAATGCTTGAACGTTCCGAAGACATGTTCGACGGTTCGCCTGCGTACTGTCATCGCATCAGGCGTTTTGTCCAGCCGACGTTGAACCGCTTCCAGCACCGACTCGTGCTCCCATCGACTTATCCGTCGTTGGTCGCTCGGAGTGCACTGTGACTTTATCGCGCATTGCGAACAGGCGCTGCTCCAGTATCGATGTAGCTGCATCCCGTGTTCCTCGCTGGTGTATCGGTAAATTGCCCGTTCTCCAGCTGGACATTGGTATTCGTCGTCCCGCGCAATGTAG
>NZ_JAQQCJ010000079.1:0-367 GCF_046030495.1 Paraburkholderia strydomiana | reverse complement strand
CGATCGCAACTTCACCGAGGCTAAGGTCGACAAGCGCCAAAAGCAGATCGAGGAGAGCATCCAGCGATATCTGAACGCGCTGGAGACTGCCGATCGTACGCAACCCGCTGAGCTCGAAGCGAAGACGACTCGATTGCAAGACAAGATCGCGCGCCTACGTGAGCAGATGCGGAACCTCGATCAGATCAAGGCGCAACTCAAGACGCAACCTGATGGCCAACTCTCGATGACCGATCCCGATGCGCGCTCCATGGCGACGAGCGGCAAGGGCTCGGGAATGGTAGGCTACAACGTGCAGGTCGCCGTTGACGCCAAACACCATCTCATCGTGGCTCACGAGGTCACAAACTCTGGCAGTGACCGGGCA
>NZ_JAQQCJ010000078.1:0-441 GCF_046030495.1 Paraburkholderia strydomiana | reverse complement strand
TCGCATCTGCTCGCGTAAGCGCGCGATCTTGTCCTGCAATCGGGTCGTCTTCGCTTCGAGCTCAGCGGGTTGCGTACGATCGGCAGTCTCCAGCGCGTTCAGATACCGCTGGATGCTCTCCTCGATCTGCTTCTGGCGCTTGTCGACCTTACCCTCGGTGAAGTTGCGATCCCGCGTATTGACTGCCTTGAACTTGCTACCGTCAATGGCGACTAGCGCTTGCGAGAACAGTTTCAGCTCACGGCAGAGCATCACGAAGCGCCGACACACGTTGCGAATGCCGACGCCGTTGTCACGACGAAAGTCAGCTATGGTCTTGAAGTCTGGCGCCAGTCGGCCCGTAAGCCACATCAATTCAACATTGCGTTGGCATTCACGTTCCAGGCGACGGCTCGATTGAACCCGGTTCAGGTAGCCGTAGATATAGATCTTCAGCAGCAC
>NZ_JAQQCJ010000077.1:0-479 GCF_046030495.1 Paraburkholderia strydomiana | reverse complement strand
CATGCCAGCAAGTTGCCGCAGGAACTGTATAAATCGCTAACATGGGATCGGGGAACGGAGATGGCCGGACACAAGCGTTTCACTGTGGCCACTGATATCCAGGTCTACTTCTGCGACCCCAGCATCCGTGGCAGCGCGGATCAAACGAGAATACAAACGGACTTCTACGGCAGTACTTCCCCAAAGGCACCGATCTGTCGGTGTATTCGCAGGCTAAACTCAATGCTGTGGCGCGGCGGCTGAACGAGCGTCCGAGAAAGACGCTGGACTACGAAACGCCCGCCGGACGATTCCAGCAAACTATTGCATCCACCGGTTGAATCCACCCTTGAGAGCAGCCGCCCAGGCAGCGGAGGTCCGAACGGCGGATGTGGGTCGAGCTTGTGTGAAAACGCGCTGATCACCTAAACTGGATTAACTCATTCAGCATGGGTGACCGGATGAAGCGATTCATAGAAGGTGAAGATCGCAAGCAGGTG
>NZ_JAQQCJ010000076.1:0-493 GCF_046030495.1 Paraburkholderia strydomiana | reverse complement strand
TTCGGCGACTGGCGGCTCGATACCACCGCGCGTCATCTGCTCGATGCGCAAGGCACGATGGTCGCGCTGAGCGGCGCCGAGTACCGTTTGCTGCGCGTGTTCCTCGATCATCCGCAGCGCGTGCTGACGCGCGATCAACTGCTCAACCTGACCCAGGGCCGCCAGGCCGATCAGTTCGACCGTTCGATCGATCTGATGGTGAGCCGTCTGCGTCAACGCCTGAGGGATGTCGCGCGTGAGCCGCGTTACATCAAGACGCTGCGCAGCGAAGGCTACGTATTCTCCGCCGCCGTGACCGCCATCGGAGATCCGCAATGATTACAGCGTCATGGCCGCGCTGGCCCCGCACGCTGTTCGCGCGACTCGCCGTGATCCTGTTCGTCGGACTGGCGCTCGCGCAGACGCTGTCGTTCTGGCTCACGATGACCGAACGCGACCAGACGATGACCAATGTAATGATGGGCTACATCGAACGCGAGGTCGTGAGTTCGGT
>NZ_JAQQCJ010000075.1:0-528 GCF_046030495.1 Paraburkholderia strydomiana | reverse complement strand
GCAACCAACGATGACCACCTCTACTTCGACGCAGAGCACTTCAGAGCCGACTTCGCTGCTGATGTACCCGCTGCGGAGGCCGCATTCATGGCGAGTTCGCAGGTCATGCCGGCGCATGAGTCGTTCACCGCGCCGGTGAGCCAGCCGGCCTGGAAAACGAAGCCGAGCTGGGCCGTCGTGGCGACTCAGGACCGAACCGTGAATCCCGATCTCGAACGTTGGATGGCGAGCCGCGCGAAGAGCACGCTCGTGGAGGTTCCGTCGAGCCATGTCGCCTATCTGTCGCATCCGGCAGAAGTCGCCCGGGTGATCGAGCGGGCGGCCACTGCAACGGGCAGCCGCTGAGCGGATCGGGCCGGCTACTGGTGCGTAGGTACGCTGGACGAGCCGCGTGCCAGGACGCAGCGGCTGACCGACGACCGCTTCTCTTCTATCAAGAGACGCCGGCCGTCGGGCGTCGAATGGCAGATAGGAGTCGGGTCCGAACGTTAGAGCCGAAGTCGCCGGAGATGCGTGCGCGTCGCGAGC
>NZ_JAQQCJ010000074.1:0-838 GCF_046030495.1 Paraburkholderia strydomiana | reverse complement strand
GCAATCCGGTGTATCTGAAGCGTGAGGACAACCAGCCGGTGTTCTCGTTCAAGCTGCGCGGCGCGTACAACAAGATGGCGCATATTCCGGCTGAAGCGCTGGAGCGTGGGGTGATCACGGCTTCGGCAGGCAATCACGCGCAGGGCGTCGCGTTGTCGGCGGCACGCATGGGTGTGAAGGCGATCATCGTGGTGCCGGTGACGACGCCGCAGGTGAAGGTCGATGCAGTACGTGCGCATGGTGGGCCGACGGTCGAAGTGGTGCAGTTCGGCGAGTCGTATAGCGACGCTTACGGCCATGCGGTCAAACTGCAGGAAGAGCGCGGCCTGACCTTCGTGCATCCGTTCGACGATCCGTACGTGATCGCAGGCCAGGGCACCGTGGCGATGGAAATTCTCAGCCAGCATCAGGGGCCGATCCACGCGATCTTCGTGCCGATCGGCGGCGGCGGGCTCGCGGCGGGCGTGGCCGCATATGTGAAATCGGTGCGCCCGGAGATCAAGGTGATCGGCGTACAAACTGATGATTCGTGCGCGATGGCCGCCTCGCTCAAAGCGGGAGAGCGCGTCACGCTGAATGAAGTCGGGCTGTTCTCGGACGGCACGGCGGTGAAGCTGGTCGGTGAAGAAACCTTCCGCCTGTGCAACGAATATCTCGACGACGTGCTGCTCGTGAACACCGACGCGCTGTGCGCCGCAATCAAGGACGTGTTCCAGGACACCCGCAGCGTGCTCGAACCGGCAGGCTCGCTGGCCGTTGCGGGCGCGAAGCAGTATGCCGAGCGCGAAGGCATCGAGAACCAGACGCTGATCGCGATCACGTCGGGCGCGAACATGAA
>NZ_JAQQCJ010000073.1:0-926 GCF_046030495.1 Paraburkholderia strydomiana | reverse complement strand
AGCAAGTTCAAGGCAGTCAATACGCGCGATCGCAACTTCACCGAGGGTAAGGTCGACAAGCGCCAGAAGCAGATCGAGGAGAGCATCCAGCGGTATCTGAACGCGCTGGAGACTGCCGATCGTACGCAACCCGCGGAGGTCGAAGCGAAGACGACCCGATTGCAAGATAAAATCGCGCGCTTACGCGAGCAGATGCGGAACCTCGATCAGATCAAGGAGCAACTCAAGACGCAGCCTGATGGCCAACTCTCGATGACTGATCCCGACGCGCGCTCCATGGCGACGAGCGGCAAGGGCTCGGGAATGGTGGGCTACAACGTGCAGGTCGCCGTTGACGCCAAACACCATCTCATCGTGGCTCACGAGGTCACAAACTCTGGCAGTGACCGGGCACAGCTTAGCCCCATGGCAAAAGCTGCGTGCGACGCGATGGGCAAGACAAGGCTGCGGGCAGTCGCCGATCGTGGCTACTACACCGGAACTCAGATCAAGGAGTGCGCGGATGCGGGGATCGCGGTAATGCTGCCGAAACCGACGACATCAAGCGCTAAACATCATGGTCGGTTCGATCGGTCAGACTTCGTCTACATTGCCCGGGACGACGAATACAAATGCCCCGCTGGTCAGCGTGCAATTTACCGCTTCACTGGAGAGGAACACGGAATGCAACTGCGCCGCTACTGGAGCAGTGCGTGCCCGCAGTGCCCAATGAAATCCCAATGCACACCAAGTTCTTATCGGCGGATTACCCGATGGGAACATGAGTCTGTGCTGGAAGGCGTTCAACGTCGGCTGGACAAAACGCCAGACGCAATGAAGATACGCAGGCGAACGGTAGAACATGTCTTCGGAACGTTCAAGCACTGGATGGGCTATACGCACTTCCTGACGCGCAGGCTGCCCAATGTAGGTACCGAGATGAGTTT
>NZ_JAQQCJ010000072.1:0-959 GCF_046030495.1 Paraburkholderia strydomiana | reverse complement strand
TTGGGACTGAGCGGACTCGCGCACGCGCAGTCCGCTGAGACGACGGGTGGCGCGAAGGCGACTACGCGTCTTGCCTCGTTCGAGAACCTCCGGCAGATCAACGCCGGAACGCTGAGCATCGGCTATGCAGAGGCGGGCCCGCAGAACGGCCCGGTCGTCATTCTGCTGCACGGCTGGCCGTACGACATCTACGCGTTCGCCGACGTCACGCCGCTGCTGGTCGCCGCGGGCTACCGCGTGATCGTGCCGTATCTGCGGGGTTATGGCTCGACGCGCTTGCTGTCGGCGGACACGCCGCGCAATGGTCAGCAGGCGGTGGTCGCGGTCGATATCATCGCGCTCATGGACGCGCTGAAAATCGACAAGGCGGTGCTCGGCGGCTTCGACTGGGGCGCGCGTACGGTGAACATCATGGCGGCGTTGTGGCCCGAACGCTGCAAGGCGATGGTGTCGGTGAGCGGCTATCTGATCGGCAGTCAGGAGGCCAACCGTGCGCCGCTGCCACCGAAGGCGGAGCTGACGTGGTGGTATCAGTTCTATTTCGCCACCGAGCGCGGCCAGGCGGGTTACGACGCGAACCGTCACGACTTCAACAAGCTGATCTGGCATACGGCGTCACCGAAGTGGAATTTCGACGATGCGACGTTCGAGCGCTCGGCGGAGTCGTTCAAGAATCCGGACCACGTGGCGGTGGTGATTCACAACTATCGCTGGCGCCTGGGGCTGGTCAAGGGTGAGCCGCAATACGACGAACTGGAAAGGCGCCTGGCAATGGCGCCGACCATTTCGGTGCCGACCATCACACTCGAAGGCGACGCGAACGGCGCGGCGCATCCCGATCCGGCTGCCTATGCGAAGAAGTTCACGGGCAAGTACCAGCACCGGAACATCACGGGCGGCATCGGACACAACCTGCCGCAGGAGGCCCCCAAGGCCTTTGCCGACGCGATCATCGACGT
>NZ_JAQQCJ010000071.1:0-1010 GCF_046030495.1 Paraburkholderia strydomiana | reverse complement strand
GCGCGCACGCTGCACTGGCTAACCGTCCTGTTGGTCGCCATGCAATTTGTGATCGGCTGGACGATGCCGGATGTCCACAAGGACACGCAGCCCGTTAATCTGATCGCCTGGCATCTTGGCGTGGGCGCGACGCTCGTCGCCGTGATGGCAATCCGCGTGATCTGGCGATTGACCCATTGGCCCACGCCGGACGAACTCCCGCCGCTACTCAGCGTCGTTTCGCACATAACGCATGTTCTCCTCTATGCCGCGCTCGTGCTGGTGCCGCTGCTCGGCTGGATCAACGCGTCCTCACGTGGCTGGACGGTGCGCTTGCTGGGGGTCGTGCCCTATCCGGCACTGAGCGAACCGGGCTCGGCCTTTGGCCACGAGATGGGTGATGTGCACGGCATCCTCGCATGGGTGCTCTTCGCATTGATTGGTCTGCATGTCGTCGCAGCGTTGTTCCACCGCTTTGTCCTGAAGGACCATGTACTGCAGCGGATGCTGCCCCACGCGGGGCCGTCGCGCGATCAGGTTCGAGACCGCTGACGTCCGCCAATGCCCAGGGCTCGTAAAGAACCGCATCGCATCAAGGCGATTGGCTGGCTACGCGCAGCGGTGCTTGGCGCAAACGACGGCATCATTTCGACGGCAAGTCTGATAATGGGCGTCGCGTCCGCGCACGCCGAGCACGGCCACCTGGTGCTGACCGGCCTGGCTGGGCTGGTGGCCGGTGCGATGTCGATGGCGACAGGCGAGTACGTATCGGTCTCCTCGCAGGCGGATACAGAAACAGCGGCGCTCGCCGAAGAGCAGGCGGAGCTCGATGCGGATGGCGCGCGCGAGCATCGGGAGTTGGCGGCGATTTACGTGCGGCGCGGCCTCGACATGGCGCTTGCCAAACAGGTCGCGCAGGCCCTCATGGCGCACGACGCACTCGGCGCTCACGCACGGGACGAATTGGGCATTTCGGAAACGACCGCGGCCAATCCATTGCAGGCCGCGCTGGCGTCGGCCTGCAGCTTTTC
>NZ_JAQQCJ010000070.1:0-1043 GCF_046030495.1 Paraburkholderia strydomiana | reverse complement strand
TGCTCGATGATGTGCGCGCTCCAGCCGGCCGTGCGCGCGATCACGAAGATCGGCGTGAACATTGCCGTCGGCACGCCCATCATGTGATACGAGACCGCGCTGAACCAGTCGAGATTCGGGAACATCTTCTTCGCATCCCACATCACCGATTCGAGCCGCTCGGCAATCGAAAACAGCTTGGTGTTGCCCGCTTCCTTCGAGAGCTTCTTCGCGACTTCCTTGATGACCTTGTTGCGCGGATCGGAGATCGTGTACACCGGGTGGCCGAAGCCGATCACCACTTCCTTGTTCTCGACGCGGCGGCGAATATCGGCCTCGGCTTCGTCCGGGCTCTGATAGCGCGACTGGATCTCGAACGCGACTTCATTGGCGCCGCCGTGCTTCGGCCCGCGCAGCGCGCCGATCGCACCGGTGATCGCCGAGTAGAGGTCCGAGCCCGTGCCCGCGATCACGCGGCCGGTGAACGTCGATGCGTTGAACTCGTGCTCGGCGTACAGGTTCAGCGACACGTGCATGGCATCGACCCACGACTTCGACGGCTCGACGCCATGCAGCAGATGCAGGAAGTGGCCGCCGATCGAATCGTCGTCGGTCTCGACTTCGATGCGCTTGCCGTTGTGCGAATAGTGATACCAGTACAGCAGCATCGAGCCGAGCGAGGCCATCAGCTTGTCGGCGATATCGCGTGAGCCCGGCAGGTTGTGATCGTCCTTCTCCGGCAGCACGGTGCCGAGCACCGACACGCCGGTGCGCATCACGTCCATCGGATGCGCGGCGGCGGGAATCCATTCGAGCGCGGCCTTGACGTTCGCGGGCAGGCCGCGCAGGCCCTTGAGTTTGGTCTTGTAGGCAGTCAGTTCGGCCTGGGTCGGCAGCTTTTCGTGGACCAGCAGATAAGCGATCTCTTCGAATTCGCACGCGCTCGCGATATCGAGAATGTCGTAGCCGCGATAGTGCAGGTCGTTGCCGGTCTTGCCGACCGTGCACAGCGCGGTGTTGCCCGCGGTCACGCCGGACAGCGCGACGGATTTCTTCGGTTTGAA
>NZ_JAQQCJ010000069.1:0-1173 GCF_046030495.1 Paraburkholderia strydomiana | reverse complement strand
AAAGTCGCACCCCCGACATTTGAAACTGGCCTCGACAAAACCGGGGTTGTAATTTATATGAAAGATACGAACTCACTTCGCAAAACGCTACGTCAAGCCGCTTCCTGCAAGCGGCTTTTTTGTCTGTATCGCAGACTACGCAGCCCCACGCGAGATCAGCATGAAAACCCGCAAGCCCAAAATTCTTACCCGCCACAACGCCGCGCCGCTGAATGAATTCCTGTATTACGCCGGGACCTTGCCGATGCGGCATCTGTGCAGAACGCTCGGGCGCCATGAACGCACCGTCAAGGACTGGATAGCCGGAAAAGCCGTGATTCCGCCCTGGGCCATCGCCGTGCTTCGGCTGCAAGCCCTCGAATACGAACTCATGCGTGACCAGATGGGCTACACCGCCCTGGACCGTGAGGCCGCGCAGCGGACACCCCAACCCGTCATCAAACCCGCGCCCGCAGCTAACGATGCCATGTTTGCCAATCAGCTCACGCTCGATATCAGGGCGATATAGACACACGGCAAACAGATAACGTAGTTACAAAAACACCTTGTACCGGTCCGTTTCCGTAACTACAATAACTATTGCAAACCACCCGTGAAAACAACCTACGATCCCGCCAAAAGTGAAGCCAACCGAGGGAAGCATGGCGTTTCCCTCGCGCTCGCTGAAGCAATCGACTGGTCGTCCGTATGGTGTGCGCCCGACGACCGAAAGGATTACCGTGAATTGCGCGAGATCGGCTATGCCGTCATCGGGGGTCGCCTCTATTGCGTGGTGTTCACGCAGCGCGGCAGAGCCTTCAGGGTCATCAGTCTGCGCAAGGCAAACAACCGGGAGATTGAACGCTATGAAGAAGCAACCGAGATTGATCCGTAACACGCCCGAAGAGGACGCCGAGATCGAGCGCGGCATCGCCGACGACCCGGATACGTTCGAACCAAACGACGAACAGTTTGCGCAAATGAAACGACGCGGCGGGCGCCCGAAACTCGCCAGCCCGAAAATTGCAGTGACCGTTCGATATGACGCCGAGATTATCGAGCGATTCAGGGCAAGCGGCGAAGGCTGGCAAACGCGTATGAACGACGCCCTACGCGATTGGCTGAATACTCACCGAGCATGACCAACGGCAGCACACGACCCAGGCTGTGTGGAAACCCGATGAAACTACAATT
>NZ_JAQQCJ010000068.1:0-1236 GCF_046030495.1 Paraburkholderia strydomiana | reverse complement strand
CGTCTGAAGGAAGCCGGTGTGGCGACCGAAGTGATCGCTGTGTCCGCAGGCGTCACGCAAGCGCAGGAAACGCTGCGCACGGCGCTGGCGATCGGCGCGGATCGCGCGATCCTGATCGAGTCGACCGAAGAACTGCAGCCGCTGGCGGTTGCCAAGCTGCTGAAGGCGCTGGTGGACAAGGAGCAGCCTTCGTTGATCATTCTCGGCAAGCAGGCCATCGACGACGATTCGAACCAGACCGGCCAGATGCTCGCCGCGCTGGCTAATCTGCCGCAAGCGACGTTTGCATCGAAGGTTGTCGTGGCTGACGGCAAGGCAACCGTGTCGCGCGAAGTGGACGGCGGCGCCGAAACGCTGTCGCTGACGCTGCCGGCGGTGGTCACCACCGACCTGCGCCTGAACGAGCCGCGCTATGTGACGCTGCCGAACATCATGAAGGCAAAGAAGAAGCCGCTCGAAACGATCAAGCCCGCAGACCTGGGCGTGGACGTCACGCCGCGCCTGAAGACGCTGAAAGTCGCCGAACCGCCGAAGCGCTCCGCCGGTGTGAAGGTGCCGGACGTGAAGACGCTGGTCGAGAAGCTGAAGACTGAAGCCAAGGTGCTTTAAGTAGAACCCGGAGACGGACGAAATGACGAATCTTGTAATTGCAGAACACGACAATGCGTCGATCAAGGCCGCGACGCTGAACACGATCGCAGCGGCGCAGAAGATTGGCGGTGACGTTCACGTGCTGGTCGCGGGTCACAACGCGCAAGCGGCGGCGGATGCGGCTGCGAAGATCGCGGGTGTGTCGAAGGTGCTGCTGGCCGACGCGCCGCAACTCGAAGCGGGTCTCGCGGAAAACGTCGAAGCGACCGTGATGAACATCGCGAAGGACTACACGCATATCCTGGCGCCGGCGACCGCTTACGGCAAGAACATCGCGCCGCGTATCGCCGCGAAACTCGACGTCGCGCAGATCAGCGACATCACAGCAGTGGATTCTGCCGACACGTTCGAGCGTCCGATCTACGCGGGCAACGCGATCGCAACGGTGCAATCGGCTGATCCGATCAAGGTCATCACGGTGCGCTCGACCGGCTTCGATCCGGTGGCAGCAGAAGGCGGCAGCGCGAGCGTGGAAAAGATCGAAGCGGCAGCAGACGCGGGCGTTACCCAGTTCGTGAGCCGTGAAGTGACGAAACTGGACCGTCCGGAACTGACGTCGGCGAAGATCATCGTGTCGGGTGGCCG
>NZ_JAQQCJ010000067.1:0-1371 GCF_046030495.1 Paraburkholderia strydomiana | reverse complement strand
CGAGCCTGTCAGAATTTTAGTGTGCCGAGGTCATGAGACGATAACGGAAACAACGTCCTATGACCGAAGCAACCGTGAACAAGAAGAGCAAGAACCCGAAGGCGCCGAAGCTGTTCCCCGACGAGCTGATGGATCAATTGCTGGCGCAGATTCAGAACAAGGACGCCGAGTCGGTTCTCGGCGAATCGGGCCTGGCCGGGCAGTTGAAGAAGCAACTGGCTGAGCGCATGCTGGCGGCGGAGCTAACGCATCACCTGGAGAACGAGGCGGAGCAAGGCAAGGCCGGCAATCATCGCAACGGGACCAGTCCGAAGACGGTCATCACGCCCAACGGCGAACTGAATCTGGATATTCCCCGCGACCGGCAGGCGACGTTCGAGCCGCAACTGGTGGGCAAATATCAGCGCCGGCTGCCGGGCTTCGACGATCATGTCATCAGCATGTACGCGCGCGGCATGAGCGTGCGCGAGATCCAGGGCCATTTGCTGGAGCTGTACGGGCTGCAGGTGTCGCCCGATCTGATTTCCACAGTTACCGACGAAGTGCTGGCCGAGCTCGAGCAGTGGCAGCAACGCCCACTGGAGGCGATGTATCCGATCGTCTATTTCGACGCGCTGCGGCTGAAGATCCGCGACGAAGGGACGGTCAGGAACAAGGCGATGTACCTCGCGCTGGGCATCCGGGCGGACGGCCGCAAGGAAGTGCTAGGGCTGTGGATCGAGCAAACCGAAGGCGCCAAGTTCTGGCTGAAGGTCTTCAACGAGCTGAAGAATCGCGGCCTGCACGACATCCTGATCGCAGTGGTAGACGGCTTGCGAGGCTTCCCTGAAGCAATCGAGGCCGTCTATCCGAGCGCGCAGATCCAGACCTGCATCGTGCATCTGATCCGCAATTCGCTGAATCTGGCGAGTTGGAAGGACCGTAAGCCGTTGGCTGCCGCGCTCAAGCCGATCTATCAGGCCGCTACCGCCGAAGCCGCCGAGGCGGCGCTGCAAGCCTTCTCTCAAAGCGAATGGGGCAGGAAATTCCCCACGGTCGCCGCGATGTGGCAGCGCCAATGGGAGCAAGTCATCCCGTTCTTCGCCTATGCGCCGGAGGTACGCAAAATCATATACACGACCAACGCGATTGAGAGCATGCACATGCAGTTGCGCAAGATCGTCAAGAACCGCGGTCATTTCCCCAGCGACGAAGCCGCCAGCAAACTGCTGTACCTGGCCTTGCGCAACATCGAAAAGGATTGGAAGATGCCGCCTATCACCTGGCGGCAAGCAGTCAATCAGTTCGCCATTCTGTTCGGCGAGCGATTCACCGCCGCGATGAGCTGAGATTTTTTAACCGACCTCAGCACACAAAATTCCTGACACCTCC
>NZ_JAQQCJ010000066.1:0-1380 GCF_046030495.1 Paraburkholderia strydomiana | reverse complement strand
CAAGGGACCGTCGCCTTTCTCGATAGCGGCCGTTGGTTGGGGAGGCCGAGCACGAAGTTTTGACATACATTTTTAATCTCCGGGACCAACTACATGAGGACGCTCATGCTCACTCGCGATCTCAAATTTCGTAGCACCGGCAACCTTGACGTTGCTTACGGCTTGATTACTTCTCATCCCCGTCTTTGCGCGCTGGTGATTGCCGTGATCGCCATGACTACATGGCAAGCTGCGCAGGCTGCAAACCTTGAACCGCGCACGGTTGGCCAGATCACCTATCTGTGCGGCGGGGTAGGCCGGGACGAACAGCAAGCGATGCGTGAGCAGGCCGGAAATTTCGACAGGGGGGTTCGTATCACAGACACCGCCTTCGTACTGATTGTCGTACCAGTAGAGTTGATGAGCGCGGTCCATGATCGGGCGAATCGCTTCGCGTGAGGCGCTTGAGAACGCGCCGAAAATCACATCGGGCTTGTCCGTCTGGACGAGATGCCGTGCGAGTTCCTGAAACTTGGTGTTGTCCGATTGCGTGTCGTAGGCAATCAGCTCCGCTGGACGTCCGAGAATGCCGCCTTTCGCGTTGATCTCGGCGACTGCGAGCTGCGTAGCGTGGATCTTCGGAATCGTTGCCAGTGCGAAATTTCCCGAAGCGTCTTCCAGCAAGCCAATTTTCACGGGATCGGCGGCGCTCGATGCGAGCGAGGTCAGTGCAAGTCCTGCGGTGAGAGCGAGACGCATCCAGCCCGACGGCTTCAGCAACATGCGGGTTCTCCAGAAATGAGCGCTAGAAAAGAGGAAAAATTCGGACAAAAAAAAGCCCCCTGACGAACCGACGGTTCGTCAGGGGGCTTCTGTGCCGGGTCCTCGGGCGGACATCTTTGTCGGGCCTCGAGGGATGGCCAAGTCTGAAGCGCTGTATTTTTACTTGTCAACAGTGGTCAACAATCGACTCAAGCCCAAAGTCGGAGCGTGCCGAAGCACGACGGCGATCGTGACCACTACGGAGAACGTATCGACTACTCCGATTCGCGCCACATCCAGCCGATCGATCTGTTCGGCGACAGCCCGCACATTTCTCTGATCGCGGATGTCACCGTATTCCCGAGGCGGGCGCAGTGCTTGAATAGAGCGGCTGCGTCGCGGAAAAATGTCACAGCTCAGGTCGCGCCGAATACAGCACCGACCGCGGATGCCACACCCATCGACAGCGCGCTCCAGAAGGTGACCCGCAAGACACCGGGTCCCACTTTCGCGCCCCCGACGCGCGCGGCCAGTCCGCCGAGTATCGCGAGGGAAATCAACGCCGTCACCGCGATACTCACAGCGACCCATTGCTGCGGGGCGAGCGCAGTGACGATGAGCGGCAACGCGGCTCCCACA
>NZ_JAQQCJ010000065.1:0-1383 GCF_046030495.1 Paraburkholderia strydomiana | reverse complement strand
TTAGATGGAATGGTCGCCTCCCGCCTTAGCGGTCTGTCCGGCGCCGCGGTCTCGCGTCAGGAACGTGCGACATTGCGGATTCGGCAGTCCTGCCGTCAAGGAGAATCAGATGGAACCCACGATCATTGCCATCGATCTGGCTACGCGCGTCTTCCAGATCCATTTCGTCGATTCTGACACCGGCGCAATCCACAGCAAGGTTCTCAAACGCGCGCAGTTGCTGCCGTTCTTTGCCAACCGGCCAGAGTCGCGTGTAGTGATGGAGGCCTGTGGCAGCGCTCATCACTGGGCACGGCAGTTGGCGCGGCTTGGCCACGATGTCCGGCTCATTGCAGCGCAGTTCGTGCGGCCGTTCGTCAAGTCGAACAAGAACGACGCGGCGGACGCAGCGGCAATCTGGGAAGCTGCGCAGCGTCCGGGCATGCGCTTCGTGGCCGTGAAGACAGAACACCAGCAGGCCATGCTCGCGCTTCACCGGATGCGACAGCAACTCGTACGGTTCCGCGTCATGCAGGTCAACCAGATGCGCGGTCTGCTGTACGAGTTCGGCGTGATTCTGCCGCAGGGTCGCCGTGCCTCGATCGAGGCCGCCAGAGCTGCACTCGCAACGCTGGCAGACCAGTTGCCGGCGATGCTCACGGAAAGCCTCCAGGACCAGCTCTCACGAATGCTCGTGCTCGACGAACAGATCGGGCGCATCGAGCAGCGCATTATCGAATGGCGACGCAATGACGAAGCATGTCTGCGTATCTCGGAGATTCCTGGTGTCGGGCTGCTTACGGCCACCGCCGCAGTCTCTGTGATCGGTCAGGCGAAAAACTTCCGGTCTGGGCGTGAATTTGCGGCTTACCTCGGCCTGGTGCCCAGTCAGAACAGTTCAGGCGGCAAGATCAGGCTCGGCGGCATCAGCAAACGTGGCGACGTGTATCTACGGACGCTACTCATACACGGTGCCCGAGCTGTCATCTCAAGTTCGAAGCACCTGCCCGAACGATTGCGCCTCCTGCTAACGCGGCGTCCGACGAACGTGGTCGCTGTTGCACTGGCCAACAAGATCGCGCGAACGATCTGGGCATTACTCGCCTATGGGCGAACGTATCAGGCGACGCCAGTGCACTGACCATGCATCAAGGCATTTAACCTCATCAACGGTTGCACAGGTGTATTGAACGATGGCAAGACAGGTTGGACCGCGCAAGGGCAAGCCTGAGACATTTCTCGGACTTCGAGTCCGCTCATTTAGATTAGGACCTTTGCGGCGAAATCCATCGGGGCCGGCGGGCACGTCCCGCGATCGAGTCCGGATATAAGTCCGCAACCACCCTCCTCGCCACGCACAATCTCCTTGCAAATGGGAGGCGACCATATAAGAAATGTCCGGTT
>NZ_JAQQCJ010000064.1:0-1496 GCF_046030495.1 Paraburkholderia strydomiana | reverse complement strand
TTGAGGTTCAGAAATATCTATGTTAGGGGGCTTTTGAGCACCGAGCCAGCCCGCATTCCGGCAGTTCCCAGAATCGCTTCATTCAACTGCTCCCGGGTCAGCTCGCGCTGCTTGCGGGTGCCTACCTTGCGCTCCTTCGGCCGCGGCGCTTCGCCCTGGTTGGTCCGCGATGGCGAGCCCGACGCCCGACGGTCATCACGCTGCGCCTGGATCAACTGCGCCATCTGTAACGTGTGTCCAAGCCGCTTGTTATCGACCACCGCCGCCTGATTGATCTCCGAGAGCCGGTCATACGGCACACAGGGCAGGGCAGCGCCATTCACCCGGATCTCGATGCGCCCATCCGGATACTCGAACACATCCAGATAACTGTGAATCAGACTGCGGTTGGCGACCGTGTCTTCAAGCAGATAGATCACCCGGTCGTACTGGACCGTCAGCACCTTCGACACGCGCCGCGGCACACGGACCGTCAGGATCAGATCAAGATCATCATCCACCCGCAGCGGCCGGTGTGCATCGAACGTGCTCCGCGGCACCTTGCCAAACCGGCCGTTAAAGTCAGCGATGAAGTGGGGCGCGTAAGCATTGCCGGCCTCCTTCGTGCTGATCCCGCGTAGCCGCAATTCCTTGACGAGCCGGTCCTGCAACGTCAGATTGGCGCGCTCGACACGGCCCTTCGCCTGGCTGCTGTTGGCGCAGAACGTATCTACATTCAGCTCATACAGCGCGCGGCCAAACTGCGTCACACCCTTGCCTGGCGTGACCGAATGGCTGTTGCAGTGAAACACGCTGGCCTTGTCGCTGTACAGCGCCACCGGCTTGCCATGCTGTTCGAGATACGCGCGCATCGCCTCGAAGTAACTGAAGGTCGATTCGGTCGCCGTGAAGTGCAAGGCCATCAGCCGGCCCGTCGCATCGTCGATGAACACCAGCAGCGTGCACGCGGGCGCGCGTTCCTCGAACCACCGGTGATCGCTGCCGTCGATCTGCACCAGTTCGCCCAGACACGCCCGACGGTTCCTCGGCTGATGCAGCTTCGGTGGCCGCTGTTTGCGCGGAATCCACAGCCCGGCCTCACGCATCCAGCGCCGCACGGTTTCCTTCGCTAGTATCACGCCATGAGACTCGGCGAGTTTCTCGCACGCCAGCGTCGGCCCAAAATCGGCGTAGCGTTCGCGCACCAGCGCCATCGCACGCGCACGGACATCCACCGGCAGCTCGCGATTGCTCGGCTGCCCACGCCGTGCCGATACCAGCCCGGCCGGTCCGGCGGCCTCGTAGCGCCGCACCAGCCGGCTGACCTGACGCTCGCACAGCAGCAGACGTTCCGCCGCCAGCCCGACCGTCAGGCGATGCTGGACGACCGCCTCAATGATCTTCACGCGCTCAAGCTCGTGCATGCTGATCGTGATGAATCCACGTCCGTTCATGGTCTGGCTCCGGGCTGGCTATCTCGCCGCAGCATGCGCCACAGCAGGCAGCCCGAAGCAGGA
>NZ_JAQQCJ010000063.1:0-1561 GCF_046030495.1 Paraburkholderia strydomiana | reverse complement strand
CAGCTCGCGGCTGAAAAAGGCGTCGAGCTGGGCGTGTGCGTACTGGAAAAAGGCTCGGAGATCGGGGCGCATATCCTGTCGGGCGCGGTGATGGACCCGCGCGCGATCACCGAACTGATTCCGGACTGGAAAGAAAAAGGCGCGCCGCTCACCGTGGACGTGACCGAAGACCGATTCCTCTTTCTCACGGAAACCGGCTCGAAGAGCGTGCCGGTCTGGGCGCTGCCGGACAACTTCAAGAATCACGGCAACTACGTGATCAGCCTCGCGAACGTCACGCGCTGGCTCGGTCAGCAGGCCGAAGCGCTCGGCGTCGAAATCTTCCCGGGCTTTCCCGCGGCCGAAGTCCTGTACAACGACGATGGCTCCGTCAAAGGCGTCGCCACCGGCAACCTCGGCATCGGCAAGGACGGCGAGCCGACCGAGAACTTCCAGCTCGGCATGGAACTGCACGCGAAGTACACGCTGTTCTGCGAAGGCGCGCGCGGCCATCTCGGCCGTCAGCTGAACGAGAAATTCAAACTGCGCGAAGGCGTCGATCCGCAGGTCTACGGCATCGGCATCAAGGAACTGTGGGAAATCGATCCGGCGAAGCACAAACCGGGTCTCGTGATGCACACGGCCGGCTGGCCGCTGCAGAACGATACGTACGGCGGCTCGTTCCTCTATCACATGGATAACAACCAGGTGGTGGTCGGCTTCGTGGTGGGGCTTGGGTATTCGAACCCGTATCTGTCGCCGTTCGAGGAATTCCAGCGCTACAAGACGCATCCTGCGATCCGCGCGATCCTGGAAGGCGGCAAGCGCGTGTCGTATGGCGCGCGGGCGATTACCGCCGGGGGCCTGATGTCGCTGCCGAAGCTGGTATTCCCCGGTGGCGCGCTGGTCGGTGACGACGCGGGTTTCCTGAACGCATCGCGGATCAAGGGCTCGCATGCGGCGATCAAGACCGGCATGCTCGCCGCCGATGCCGCGTTCGACGCCGTGCAGGCCGGACGCACCAGCGACGAACTCACGGCCTACCCGGAGAGCTTCAAGACGTCGTGGCTGCATACGGAGCTGTACCGCGCGCGCAATTTCAAACAGTGGATGAGCAAGGGCCTGTATCTCGGCACGCTGATGGTCGGCATCGAGCAGAAGCTGCTGGGCGGCAACGTGCCGTGGACGCTGCATCACCAGCATTCCGATCACGAGATGCTCAAGCCGGCCTCGCAGTGCACGCCGATCACGTATCCGAAGCCGGACGGCAAGCTGACGTTCGACCGGCTCTCTTCGGTGTTCATCTCGAACACGAATCACGAGGAGAACCAGCCGGCTCACTTGACGCTGAAAGATCCGTCGGTGCCGGTCAACGTGAACTGGCAGACCTATGCCGGTCCTGAGTCGCGCTATTGCCCCGCGGCGGTGTATGAGTTCGTCAAGAACGACGACGGCAGCGAACGGCTCGTGATCAATGCGCAGAACTGCGTGCATTGCAAGACCTGCGACATCAAGGACCCGACGCAGAATATCGTGTGGGTCACGCCGGAAGGTGGCGGCGGGCCGAACTATCCGAATATGT
>NZ_JAQQCJ010000062.1:0-2392 GCF_046030495.1 Paraburkholderia strydomiana | reverse complement strand
CGCGAAATCGGCTGGCTATGTGGTCAGGGATATTTTCAGGCGTTACGACCATCACGGACGAAGACTGGGATACGGCCGACGCCGGTAGAAGCTTGTGATAATGCATGATGTGCTGGCAAGCCGAGCGCATGTCCTGCCGCAGGTCGTGATGCAGGATTGCCTGAATCTTTCCAGCGCGTAGAAGCTGTACGTTATCCCTGTCCAGGTCGTGGCCGATGAAGCAGACGGGAGCTCTCTGCCGCGCTTCCAGCGCGCCAAGGATCGACGCATTGCCTCCGCCCATGGAATACACGGCGGCAATGACCGTATCGTTGTCGAGAACGCTTCGGACTCGCTCCCCGGTTGGCAAATCAAGGCCATGTCCGCCGCTGGCGTCAATCAGTTTGAGTTGCGGGTGGCGCTTGCGCAATGCTCGACGAAAGCTTATCTCCCGCTCCTCTTCCCCCCGAAAATGCTCGTCGCTCATCGTGATCAACACATTGGCCGGCTGTTGACCCAACAACAGACCGAGAAGGTAGGCGGCCGTGGCGCCGGCGACGCGATTGTCGAGCCCGGCATAAGCGATGCGGCCTGACAGAGGAATATCGGTGAAGACGGTGACGACGGGAATGCCATGACGCTGAAGTTCGCCGACCACTTCAGCAATCTCGGGGACGTCGCGGGCTTTCAGGAAAACTCCGTGGCTGCCTCTTCGCGCAATCGACCGAAGCGCCTCCACGACTTCGCCCGTCGTCATCGTCTCCCGCAACATGAAGCGCGGGCGAACAACCGCGGGGTGCATGAACGCGAGTTCGGCTTCAAGCGCATTCCTGATCTCGTCGCTGAACCGCGCCGGTGCTTCGACCACCACGTCGACGATAAGCTTGCGCCCCGTGTTTGCGAGGTTCAATTCCTGTTTTTCGAGTTCCTTTATCGCCTGCTCAACCCGCTTGCGAGTGTGCTCCCGGACGTTTGCGCGCCCGTTCAGTACCCTGTCGACAGTCGCCACGCCTAGCCCTGCCTGAAGGGCGATTTCCTTGATCAAGAAGCGGTGAGCCATTCCGGCCCTCCCTGATTGATAGATTTTTGATGTAATTTTGAGATTTCGCTGTCTGCCTGGCGAGCTATCCTACATCGAAACTGGGAGACGCGGATGGACCATCAGCCGGAAAACTATCTTGCAGAGCGAACTAACTGGTATCGCGAAAGCGACTGCAACCTGCGCGACTTCACGACAGCGCTCATTGCAGGAGGGGAGCGCGCACCACGTTACGCGGCAAATTCGATTCAAGGGATTCCTGTATACGAATGCCTCGATCTGGAACAGGTGGTCTTATCCGCCGAGAGGGCTGAACTGCTCGCGGAATGGGCCGACGTCCTGTCGAATGGAGCGGGCGTCTTCGTGCTCAAGCATGCGTTTGCCGATACCGGCTGCGTAGACGAGGCGACGGCGGTCTTCGAATCGATCATTGCGGACGAGAAGAAATCGGGCTCGAAGGGCGACCATTTCGCGAAGGCAGGCGCGAACGACCGTATCTGGAACGCACAGGAAAAACTTTGCGTTGCGGCACCCGAGGTCTTCACCCGATATTTTTCGAACCGGTGGCTGCCTGCCGCGGCCGAGGCGTGGCTCGGTCCGTGTTTCCAGGTTACGTCGCAGATCAACGTTGTCAGACCCGGCGGGCAGGCACAGCAAGCCCATCGTGACTACCATCTAGGCTTCCAGACGGCCGAGGTAGCCGCGTCTTTTCCGGCGCACGTACACCAGATGTCAGCCTTCCTCACGTTGCAGGGGGCCGTCGCGCACAGCGATATGCCTGTCGAGAGCGGCCCGACCAAACTCCTGCCTTACTCGCAGCGATACGCTCGCGGCTACGTCGCCTGGCGTAGAGCTGAGTTTAGGGAGTATTTCGAGGCCAACTTCGTCCAGGTGGCGCTTGCCAAGGGCGATGCCATCTTCTTCAGCCCCGCGCTATTTCACGCAGCCGGCTCGAACCGAACGAGCGACGTCCAGCGCATGGCAAACCTGCTTCAGATCTCGTCAGCTTATGGGCGGGCGATGGAAGTGGTGAATCGAACGCGCATGTCCGAGATTCTCTACCCGGTCCTTCGAGACCGATTGATGGCCGGCAACATAACCGAGCTGGAGGTCTGGTCGGTGGTCGCCTCATGCGCCGAAGGCTATTCGTTCCCAACGAACCTGGACAGGGATCCGCCCGCCAACGGGCTTGCGCCGGAAAGCCAAAGCCAGATGATGCTCCGGGCTCTTAGCGAGGGCTGGGAGCCGGCCGAGTTCGCGCGAGCGCTTGCCAGACATGCGTGGCGCCACGGTACTGACGCAGTGCCGAACTGATAGATTATTGATGTGTTTTTGTCGTCCTCAGATAGATTCATCGCCCTATGATGGCGTCAG
>NZ_JAQQCJ010000061.1:0-4155 GCF_046030495.1 Paraburkholderia strydomiana | reverse complement strand
GTCGACTGCTGCCCGACGTGGGAGCCTCAACGTCGGAGGGCACTGTTGGCTCATCGTCGGACCGGGTTCGGCCAGGTTTCTGCCGTTCGATCGCGCTTGCACCCAGACGTTAGAGCGCCTGCTTGGGCTCAGTTAACGGACTGTCACGGACTGTGCCGCCCAATTGATTTGCCAGCGGGATCCATCAGAAATCGAAGCGCTACGACGTTCGGCTAACTTACGCAACGAAGCGTGGCAGCGCAATCATCGCGGTGTCAATCTTTGTCCGGGTTGACCACGCGTATCGGACGAGTCCCGATTTTCGCTCCCGTGACCTCGTCGACCGCCACCGCCCTTATCTCTGTTCCTGTTTCCGCATCCAGGAAGCGAACCAGCTTGCCGCCGCCACGGTATTGCCGCCCCCATGCACCGATCATGAAGAGCACCGGCAGGAAGTCTCGCCCGGCAGCCGTCAGCAGGTACTCCTCGCGCGGCGGATGCTCAGAGTAGCGGCGTTTCTCCAGTAGTCCCTCCTCTGTCAGCGTTGCCAGTCGCCGGGTCAGCATCGTCGGTGCAATGCCCAGACTTTTGCGGAACTGGTCAAAACGCGTGAGACCGGCATGGGCGTCGCGCAGGATAAGAATGCTCCACGCGTCGCCCGCGACACCCAGGCTGCGCGCGATCGGACACGGCTCATCGCAAAAATTCTTGTCGTCCATACTATTTTGATAGTGACATGCTCTCGATTTGCCAGTATAGTCGATTTCAAATTGGTAGTGACCGAAACCCTCTTACATGGAGCTTCGAATGGTCGGCAAAACGAATTTGGGTGTGGCCCTTGTTACGGGAGCATCTTCAGGCATCGGACAGGCCGCCGCACAGCGGCTGACCGACGCCGGTTACACGGTCTTCGGCACGAGCAGACGGGCTGCCCTCACGGGTCAGAGACCCTTTGAGATGCTGACCCTTGACGTCACCAGCGATGAATCCGTCGCGGCGGTGGTCAACGAAGTCATACGACGGGGGGGGCGCATCGACGTGCTGGTGAATAACGCCGGCTTTGGTGTGGCTCCGGCGGGCGCCGAAGAAAGCTCGATCGAGCAGGCTCGGTCGATCTTCGACACAAACGTCTTTGGCGTCGTCCGGATGACCCGCGCCGTCGTGCCCCACATGCGACGCCAAGGAAGTGGTCGCATCGTCAACATCGGCTCGGTGCTCGGTTTCTTACCGATGCCGTACGGGGCGCTCTATGCGGCAACGAAGCATGCGATTGAAGGATATTCCGAATCGCTCGACCATGAGCTGCGCACCTGGGGCATCCGTGTCTCGGTCATTGAGCCGGCTTACACCAAGACGCCGTTCGATGCGAATTTCCTGGAACCCGATGCCAAGCTCGATGCATACCGCGAGGCTCGTGCGGTCGTCAGCAACCGCGTCAATGAGGTGATGGCAACTGCTACGGAGCCCCGCGTCGTGGCCGAGGTCGTGCTGAAGGCTGCAGTTGCGGCTCGTCCGAGACTCCGGTACACAGCGGGTGCGCTCGCGAGCCGTCTGCAATTGCTGCGCAGATTCATGCCAGCGGGTCTGGTGGACGCCGCGCTTCGGAAGGACCTGCGGCTCAACACGATACCGTCGCCGAGGTCTGGCAAGCCAGTCCTGCAAAAATAGCAAATCGTCATGAACGTCAAGTTCCGCAATCTTGCAATCCTTGCGTCGCTTGTTTTCTTCGCTTTGGGATTCGCCTGGATGCTTGCGCCCAATTTCTTCCCGTCAAGGTGGGGTGTCGAGTTCTCATATCCGGTCGGACTGATCGGTCGGCGCGGGGCAGCTCTGTATGTTGGCATCGGGTTTATGTTCTTCTCGGCGAGGAACGCGGAACCATCATCCGCCCGTTCCGCTCTCGTCAAAGGTTTGATTGTTGCCTGCTTAACTCTCGCGGGCCTTGGGGTCTTCGAATTCCTCACCAGCCATGCCCGGTCCGGCATCCTGGCCGCCGTCGCGATAGAAGTCGCGCTTGCTCTGATGTTCGTGGGTGTCGCTCTCATCGAGCACGCGCGCCACGAAACAGGAACTTTTAGTTCGTAGTTGCGACGCAAGCTGCGGGGCGCTGGCTAAGGTCTCGATCGCCGCCGAGAAAAGAACGCGTGGACCGAGAAATCAAATCTGGGAAACAAAACACTATGAGAGCATTTATTCTCGAACGTTACGGACGCAAGGATGGCGTGCGTATTGGCGAGTTGCCGGAACCGGAACTACGCGACGATGACGTATTGATCCAGGTGCACGCCGCAGGTGTGAACCTTCTTGATTCCAAAATCCGCGACGGCGAATTCAAGCTCGTTTTGCCCTATCGCTTGCCGCTCGTTCTGGGCAACGATGTGGCCGGGGTGGTCGTCCGGGTTGGACCGCGCGTTCAGCGATTCAAGGCCGGCGACGAAGTCTATGCGCGGCCCGATAAAGATCGAATCGGCGCGTTTGCGGAGCTGATTGCAGTGAATGAAGCGGACCTCTCGATCAAACCAGAGATGCTCACCATGGAAGAGGCCGCTTCCATTCCGCTGGTTGGTCTAACTGCCTGGCAGGCACTGATCGAAAGAGCACATCTCGCAAAAGGACAAAAGGTTCTCATCCACGCGGGCTCCGGTGGTGTCGGGACGTTTGCGATCCAGCTGGCGAAGCATGTCGGCGCGTTCGTCGCGACGACAACAAGCACGGCGAATGTGGACTGGGTCAAGCGCCTCGGTGCAGACGTCGTCATCGATTACAGGAAGGACGACTTCGAGAATATCCTTTCCGACTATGACGTGGTTATAAATAGTCTCGGCGCAAAGACGCTCAGCAAATCCCTGCGCGTGCTCAAACCCGGCGGACAGCTCATCTCGATCTCTGGGCCACCGGATCCGGATTTTGCAAAGGAGCTTGGTTTGTCCCCGTTCCTGGGACTGGTGATGCGTCTCCTGAGTTATCGGATCAGGAAGGAAGCAAAACGTCTTAAGGTTAGCTATTCGTTTCTGTTCATGAGGGCAAGCGGAGACCAACTACGCGAGATAACGTCCCTCATCGATTCTGGCGTCATACGCCCGGTTGTGGATCGGATCTTTCCGTTTGAGTCGACCAGGGAGGCGATGGCCTACGTCGACACCGGGCGAGCCAAAGGCAAAGTCGTTGTCAAGATGAGGTGATTGGTATGCCCCGAAAACGGGCGGCCATTCCGGGGAAACAAAGGCGGCCCGCCGCATCTGATCGAGTCTCCCGGGCGGACGGCCGTTATACCTGGCGGATTCAACCGGTGGATGCAACACACTGAAGACTGCGCAAGCAGTGGGAGTGTTGCAGATGAAACAGCGACGCCGGATTTATTACAGCGAGAAGCAGAAAGCGCTGATGTGGGAACGTTGGCGGAAGGGAGAATCACTCCAGAAGATCGCCCAGCTTTTTGACCGGAACCATTCGTCGGTACAAGGGATTCTGGCGGAGACAGGCGGGATCCAACCACCACAGAGGCATCGATCGAGATTGGCGTTGACGCTGGCTGAGCGCGAAGAGATATCGCGGGCGCTTGTGGCTGACGACTCGATCCAGTCGATCGCCATGCGGCTCTCACGGTCTCCCTCCACCATCTGCCGTGAAATCAAGCGTAACAGCGGACCAGATGGCTACCGCGCAAGTCACGCCGATCAGCTTGCCTGGGATCGGGCGCAGCGTCCCAAAGTCTGTAAACTGGTTGAGCACCGAACGCTGGCGCAGATCGTGGCAGGCAAGCTCCAGCTGCAGTGGTCACCGCAACAGATTGCCGGATGGCTCAGGCGTGCGTACCCAGACAACGAGGACTACCACGTGTCCCACGAGACCATCTATCGCAGTCTCTTCATACAGGCCCGTGGCGCCCTGAAGAAGGAATTGCTCGAACACTTGCGGCGCACCCGGGCCATGCGCCGTTCGCGCCACCATACGCAGAAGACGGACGATCACGGCAGGACTCGCGACACGGTATCGATCAGCGAACGCCCCGCGACCGTTGAAGACCGGGCCGTACCGGGCCACTGGGAAGGTGATCTGCTGTGCGGTACCGGCAGCAGCCAGATTGCAACCCTCGTCGAGCGCCAGACACGTTACGTCATGCTGGTGAAGATAGCCAGCAAGGACAGCGAGACGGTCGTCAATGCACTCATCAAA
>NZ_JAQQCJ010000060.1:0-4392 GCF_046030495.1 Paraburkholderia strydomiana | reverse complement strand
ACCCACAGCCGCCCCTCAATGCCCGAGGACTTCAATGCCGCTTCTCGGCTCAACAACTGTCATTGCCGCGCCTGTCGACAGCAGATGCTTTCGCTCAGATAACTCCGCTGCCCACGTCGAACGCCTTGCCACCCGGGCGAGTCCGCATGCCTCGCGCAAGACGTGTCCATGGCAAGTCAGCCGGGTCAGCCACCATTGGGCCGGGCGCCTTCGCGACAAGAACGGCCTTCGCAATCGGCTCGAAATCCGCACGGAAATGCACCGAGCTCTTGTTGACCAGAATTTTCATGTCCTCGGGCTGGATGCCTGCAACGCGATAGAGATTTCGATCCAGCATCTGCGCCTTGCCCGAACTCACCGCGATCAGCACGCCATCGAAACGCAGACATGCCACCGGGCCGAGTTCTGCCTGCATGCCGTTCATCATCGGGCCGTCGTAGCGGCAACGTCCGTCCGACAGCGATACAACCTCGAATACGCCTGCGAACGGCGCATCGCTCGACACGTTGGATTGGCCGCCCAGCGACAGTTCCAACCGCGCGCCGACGCCCGCACGATGCGCCGCTGCGGCCGCATCGGGATCGTATATCAGCCCGAAGGCTGCGCCGTTCGCGCCATTGCGTACGAGCGCGCGCAGCATCTCCATGGTGTTGGCATCGCCGCCCGCGCCGGGATTGTCCTGCGTGTCCGCGATGATGACCGGTCGACTCGCACCCTCCGACAGGCGCATCGCCTCGCGTACGGCCTCGTCGGGCGAAAGGAACGGCACGCACCAGGCGCGCTCGTCGGCGAGCATGCGGCGATACAGCAAGTCGACGGCCGTGTCCGCCGCCTCGGCTGAATGCGCGTAAGCCCAGATCACCGGACCGCATTCGGCGAAGTCCGCCGCCGGAAAACCCGGCGCGAACGACACAGACACTACCGCGCCCGCCTCCGCCGCGCCCACGGCGTCGTACATGCCGCGCGACGGCTGGAGCAAGGTGCACATGCCGTTGATCGGAATCAAGAATGGCAGCCGCCGTGACGCGCCATGCAGCGTCTCGCCCGCCATCAGCCGTTCCAACAGCGCGGCGGCACGCGCACCGGTGTCCGCCATATCGACGTGCGGATACGTGCGGTATGCGACGAGCGCATCGGCATGGCGCAGCATGCGTTCGGTGACGTTCGCGTGAAGATCGAGCGACGCGACGATGGGCACGTCACGCCCGACCGCTTCGCGCACACGCGCAAGCACCTCGCCTTCGCCATCGTCGACGTGCTCGGCGACCATCGCGCCGTGAAGATCGAGATACACCGCATCGAAGTTGCGCGTGCGCGCGGCCTCGACGATTTCGCCCGCGATTCGTTCGAAGGCGCCGCGCGTGACGTGCGCGGACGGACTCGCGCCCGCCCAGATGACCGGCACGAGCGTGTGGCCCGCCGCTTGTGCTGCGCGAATAAATCCACCTGCGGGAATATTGACCTCGCGCAGTGCGAGCACATCATCACCGCGAGACATGAGCGGAAAGCCTTCGCCGCGCTCGAAGTTCTCGTAGGCCGCTTTCGACGGCGCGAAGGTGTTGGTTTCGTGCTGAAAGCCGGCGATAAGAATGGTGCGATTGGAATTCGGCAAGATGGAAGCCTCTCGTTGTCGTGGTCGTTTCGATGATCGAGCGAGGTCAGGCCGCGCGCGCCGGACGCATAGCGATCAGCCCGAGCGCGCCGACAGCGAGCAGCGCGACCATCACGTACAAGCCGGCATGCAGGCTGCCGGTTGCGCTTTGCGCCCAGCCGATAATCGTCGGGCTGAGAAAGCCGCCGACGAGCCCGATGGTGTTGATGAGCGCGATGCCACCTGAGGCCGCATCGCCCTTCAGATGCTCGGAAGGCATCGCCCAGAATACGGTGTAGGCGGACCACATCATCGCGGTGGCGATCGTCATGCAAGTGAGCGAGACCGCGAGACCGCCGCCGAAGAAGGTCGCGAGCGCGAGTGTCAGTGAACCGATGAGCGCGGGAATCGCACTGTGATAGCGCCGCTCGCCGCGCCGGTCCGAGCTTCGTCCAATGACGATCATCGCGATCGCTGCGGCGACGTAGGGAATCGCGGAATACAGGCCGATCTGCATCGTGTCCTTGACGCCCGCGGCTTTGATGATGGACGGCAGCCAGAAGCTCACCGCGTAAATGCCGCAGATGAAGCAGAAATACGGCAACGCCATCAAATAGACGCGTGGATCGCGCGCTACCTGCGCGAACGAATGATGTCCGCCCGAGGTATCGAGTTCAGATGCGAGAAGACGTTTTTCGTCGTCGGACAGCCAGCGCGCGTCGGCGGGACGATCGGCGAGAACGAACAGCGCGAGCACGCCGAACAGCACGCACGGCAGGCCCTCGACGAGGAACATCCACTGCCAGCCGTCGAGTCCGTGCGCGCCCGAAAACGACGCCATGATCCACGTCGAGAGCGGCCCGCCGAACATACCGCCGATGGGCCCCGCGAGCATCACGATGGCCATCACCTGCGCCATGCGCGCGCGGCCATACCAGTACGTCAGATAGAAGATCATGCCCGGCGCAAAGCCCGCTTCGAAGACGCCGAGCAGAAAGCGCATCGCGTAGAAGGTCGACTCGCTGCGCACGAACAGCATCGACGCCGAGGTCACACCCCAAAGAATCATGATCCGGCTGATCGTCTTGCGTGCGCCAACCTTCGGCAGCAAAAGATTGCTAGGAACCTCGAACAGCACGTAGCCGAGAAAGAAGATTCCCGCGCCGAGACCATAGACGGCGTCGGAGAAACCAAGATCGCTCTGCATCTGCAGTTTGGCGAATCCGATATTGACGCGGTCGAGATACGCGAACGTGTAGCAAACCAGCAGAAACGGAAGCAGCCGCCAGTCGAGCTTGCGATACAGCGCCGCGTGCAGTTCGGTGATGTGCGTGGAGGGAATGGCGGACAAGGGGCGTTCTCCGATTAACGTTTCGGTCGTGAGGTGAAGTTATCTTCAACAACCAAAATGCGACGAGCAAGAGCAACCGAAGTCGGCTATTGTTGCCTGTTGGGCAACACTCGAACATGGGGACTTGAGATGCGCGAACTGAATCAGCGAAGGCTGCGGTATTTTCACGAAGTGCTGACGAAAGGCTCGATCCGTGCGGCGGCAGACAGCCTCAACACGGCGGCATCCGTGATTACGCGGCAAATCCGCTTGCTGGAGGAAGAAGTCGGTGCGGCGCTGTTCGAACGACAGGCGCGCGGCGTAAAGCCGACCGAGGCGGCGGCGCATCTGCTCGAATACTGGCGTGGCTGTCAGGCTCAGCAGGAGCAACTCGAAGACCGGTTGCGTGCGTTGCATGGTCTGCAGCGCGGGCACATCCGACTTGCGATCAGCGAAGGTTATATCGACGGCCTGATGCAGGAAGTGCTGAGCGACTTCCACATGCACTATCCAAAGCTCGACGTGGCCGTCGATATCCTGCCCGTCAACGATGTGCTGGAAGAAGTCGCCCAGAGCCGCTCGCACATCGGCCTTGCGTACAACCCGCCAGCGCATCCGGACATTGTGTATCGCGCGACGTCCTCGCAGCCGGTCGTACTGCTGGTCAATGCGGCGCATCCGCTTGCAAAACGCGGCGGCGCCGTCACCATCAGCGAGATGTTGCGGTATCCGCTCGCATTGATGCCGCCGGCCTTCGGTCTTGGACAAGTCATCGAAATGCTCGCCTACACTGAAAATGTCGAGGTCAGACCGACGCTAGTCACCAACTCGCTCCAGGTACTGCGCCAGTTCGTGACCTGCGGCGAAGGTGCGACGTTGATCGGCGCGTTTTCCGTGTACCGGGAAATCGATGCGGGCGAGTTGGTCGCGTTACCCATCCTGCATCCGCTATTCGAGGCGGCGAAAGCGCGAATCCTGGTGAAGGCGCGACGGCCGCTTTCCGGCGCGGCGGAAGAACTGCTGAGTTGGATTCTGCAGCGGATGAGCGTATTTGCGGCGAGCGCCTAAGGCGCCCTCTCCAAACCTCACTCGAGCGATGTGGCAGAGGCACCGGCCGACGACGGATCGAGTTGCAAGCGACGCGCGGGCTCGTCGCCGGTACAGACAACAGGCCAGCGTTGCTGGTTGCCACAGCCGATCGACGCTGACCTTCTGTAGGCGACTCATCTGTCGTTTGTCCAGCACATTGCTCAAAGACTGCAAGCTGACTACAGCCCACTGTCACCGCTCGTCGCGAGTTGCGACCGCTGGATTGCCGCGCCGTTTGCGCCTGAGAAACACTGTGGCCCGAGCGGCCCGGGCCCTGCGGCATTGCTCGTCTGCAACGGCACAACACAAGGCGTTAGCCGACGTTCGAACGTCAGGAACTCACCAACGTCGAGCGTCTGAAAGTGGCCGGTTGCCGAAGATA
>NZ_JAQQCJ010000059.1:0-4422 GCF_046030495.1 Paraburkholderia strydomiana | reverse complement strand
GCCCCTTTGCCGATCGCATCGCCTAGCACGGTCAGGTCACGTCCCCGTGTCTCAGTTGACAGCAGGGTGCCGATGAATGTCAGCACCGCGAGCGTCGCCATGTACACGCCCATCACCCAGAACTGTCCACCGGACAAGCCGACAAGATAAAGTCCCAGCAAGGGTGCGAGGCCGCCGGCAAGCAGTGCGCCGATTTCGCGCGACAGCGCCACGCCCGAATAGCGATAGCGGTTGCCGAAGAGTTCGGCGAAGTGCGCGCATTGCGATCCGAGCATGGCGTTCGCACCAAACGCAAAGCCGCCGACAAGCGCAACCGTCACCCACAGCGGATTGCCAGTGCCGATCATCCACCACGCCGGCACGGCCCAGATGACGGAAAAGAGTGCGCCGACCCGATAGACCGGCAGGCGTCCGATGCGGTCGGTCAACGCGCCGAAAAGCGGCGTGGTGAAGATGCTCAGCAAGCTGGCAAGCAGCACCGCGCGCGTGCCGATCGCACTGAGTTCGCCGCGCGGAAGATGGTGCTGGGCCGCGACGAATCCGGACAGATAGGCAATCGCCACCGCGGTGTAAATCGTCGATCCACCCGTTTCGCCGAGGCGCATCAGCGCCGTTGCGATCAACGGACGGCGCCCCGACTTGAGCATCAGCCGCATCGGCGCCTGGATCACTTCGCGACTGGCTGCGAGCTCCTCGAATACAGGGCTTTCCTTGAGCCTCAGACGAATCCATATAGCCATGCCGATCAGCACGATGCTGCCCAGAAACGGCAAACGCCAGCCCCAGTCCAGCATCTCGGTTTCAGTGAGCGTCGACTGCAAGATGTTGAATGTAAGCGTGGCCAGCGTAAGCCCGCTGAAAATGCCGATGAAAGGCAGCGCGGCAAAGAAGCCGCGGTGTTTCACAGGGGCCATTTCCGCCATCAACGTTGCTGCGCCGGTTTGCTCCGCGCCTGCGCCGAAGCCTTGCAACAGCCGCAATACCACCAGCAGCACCGCGCCGATTGCGCCGGTCGGCAATGCCCCGATCAGCGTCGTCGCCACCCCCATCAGCGCGACGGTGGCAAGCAGCACGAATTTGCGTCCCTTACGATCGCCGAGCGAGCCGAAGAAAAGACCGCCAAGCGGCCGGGCGAGAAAGCCTGCACCGAATGTCGCGAAGCTGGCAAGCAGGCCTGCCGTGGTGCCGAGGCTCGGAAAAAAGACACGGTTGAACACCATTGCGGAAGCCAGCCCGTAGATCGCAAAGTCGTAGTACTCGAGCGCACTGCCGATCGCCCCGGTCACGATAGCACGACGCAACTGCTCGCCTGAAGCTGCCTTGCGCTCTGCGTGGGTGGTAGTCAGGGATGGTAGTCCGCTGTCGTAAAACCGTTCTGAACTCATTTCGTCTCCTGCGCGTCAAACAAATTGGAAAAGGTCGGCGCTTGTTCGTACGTCTTATCTGGCTTTGTTGTTTGCTTATCGCCGCGACGTGGAACCGGCACGGCGCGACGATAGGACGTCCGTCAGTAGCAGTATTACGGACAGGCCGCCCGCCCCGAAGGCGAAATGGTACCGGTAACGTCTTTTAAGTTAGCACGTCAGTATTCAGACGGGCAAGGTAGACGACGCGGGGGTTTTCCCTTGGTCGCGAAGCGCCAATATATGTTCCGGTGAGGTGCGAGGACGCGCGCAAGCCGCATGGCGTGGCGGCCTGGCTCGATCGTCCGGTTCCAGATGCTCAATTGCGCGAGCCATACGAAATCATGAAGTACGGGCCGACCAGCATGAATACGAGCCCGGCGCGCATATTGTTTTTGCATGCGTTGCAGGCCAAGGAACGTCTGATTCCCGCGCTGTCGCCGGGTAACGTGGACAAGACGCGGACTGCGCCGGTGTGCGCCATCGTTGCTTACGATCTGGCGTTTTACCGACACCTACCAAAACTATGTCCGCACAAGCAGGATGCGGCGGCGATCTTCGAAGGCAAGCTCCGCAGCGGCACGCTACAGGGTGCGTACTTGATCATGGCGGCTCGTGCGTTGGGTCTGGACTGTGGGCCGATGTCCGGCCTCGATGCGCAAAAGTTGAATCAGGAGATCTTCCCGAAAGGGGACTTCAAGGTGAACTTTGTCTGCAACATCGGTTACGCTGACCAGTCGAAAGTGATGGGCCGCTTGCCAAGACTCACGTTCGAGGATGCTTGCGAGGTGCTGTGATCGCGCGGCACAGTATCTACGTTCGCCGCAGAAGCTCTGGCTCCGCTGCCGCGAAGACGCAGATCAGATTCGCGTCTTGAGCGAAAAGGGACTTTGCCGTCGGAACGTCGTCATTACATTCCCGTACTGAAAGTCACCCTCTGTGGATTTGCGCTTGCGGCCCGCGGCTGCTTGGGCTGTGTGCCGCGAAGCGGCAATTCCCGGATTGCGCGGGCTCGGTTCCAAAGGGACCTGCGTTCCAGAGTCGCTTCAATGGATCATGTTGATGCAGGACTGCACAAGTCCCGAGTGAGGAAATCCTGCTATCGGCTGCGAAGATTTGGGCACCGCGCATGTCGAAGGCATCTCGGATGTTGCGGTGAAAGCGTAGGCCATGTTGCGCCATTGGTCACACGAGATGGTGACCTGTCCAGGTTAGCCAGTGCCGGCACGACCCAGCACGACGGATTGACAGATGCAGCGTTTAACATCCGGCGCGCCGCGCTATACGCAATACGAGCATTGTCTTGCCCATCCATTGATCAAGGATGTAGGCACCTGGGCAGTCGAAAAAAACAGCTTGGTGAAAAACCAAGCCTACATGCCTTGAAGAGCGCCGCACGCATCGAGTTGGCGAAATTCGGCGAACGCCTGTTTGCGGGTGCGCTTGGGAAGCCACTCGAGCAGTGGTTGATATTGACGATCGATGCCTGATGGTACTGGTCGTTCCGGGGGTAGCGGACACGCGGCGCACGAGCCCGGATGACTCCGAAGGCTCGACCAGCGAGGGTTGCTTTCGGTCTGTGCACGGCCGCTCAACTGCCCATATACCAGACTTGACGTTGTCTCCCGGATTCGACTAATGTATGAATCACTTCGTTCAAAAGTGGAGCCGGGCCGGCGCCCGGAGAGGGAGGCGATCGCAGATGACCAAGGCACAGACTGTTCTCGTGTTAGCACTGCTCTCGACGGCTGCCGCCATGCCGGCCATCGCTGCCGATACCACCTGCGTACCGCCCAATGCGTCGGTTCCGGCTGGTGCCAACACAACCGATCCGAAGGCACCGTTCTTCATCGACACGGCGGGGCTCGATCTGAAGACCACTCCGCCTACTCGCGACCCGCACAATCCGAATTATCCGAAAGCGACAGAATTGCCGGATGGCGCGGTTCCGTCGATCGATAGCGAGGGCAACTTCATCATCGGTCCGACGCATCGTCCGTCGCCAGAGACTGTTGCTCAGGCCAATGTGCCGCACGGCACGGTCCATACCTTCATCATGACCTCGGCAGATAGCGTCATCTATCGGCCGGGCATGGTTCGTAACGATATGCTCGACTGCAAGAATTCGGCGGTGAATTCTGCTTCGCCCGCTCCTGGCGACAAATCCGATCTTCTGGTGCCCGCGAGCCATCCTGGCAGTTGGAGTCGCGAGGTCGATGTCTATGTGCCGGCCGGTTACGTCCCGGGCACGGCAGCGCCTTTCATCGTGTACGGTGATGGCGGCAGGCACAGCTTCTTCAAGGAGCAGATGCTGTTCAACGTGCTGGACAACCTCATCCACGCGCACAAGCTGCCGCCAATGGTGGCCATCGGCATAGGCGCCGGCGGGCAGGACGCGCAGGGCAGCGAACGGGGCCGCGAATATGACACCGTGTCCGGCACCTACGCCGAATGGGTGGAGCAGGAGGTGTTGCCCCGCGTCGAACAGAATGCGCATGTTCGGTTGACAAAGGATCCGGATCGTCGTGCGACCATGGGCTTCAGCTCCAGTGCCGCCGCCGCCTTTACCATGGCCTGGTTCCGTCCCGATCTTTATCACCGCGTGCTTGGCTACTCGCCAACGATGGTGAACCAGCAATGGCCGCATGACACGGCACTTCCAGGCGGCGCCTGGCAGTACCATGATGTGTGGCCGGGGCCGCTCAAGCCGAACCTCACCGTGTCGGGAAATATTGTGACACCTGCAAGCGCGTCCAATGGCACCCCGCTGATTCCGAATTCGCCGCGCAAGCCAATCCGGTATTGGTTCGAGGCAGGCGATCGCGATCTCTTTTATCCGGTCGGGCCTCTTGCCGATGGCATGCATGACTGGACCGCGGCCAACGAAGACATGGCCCGCGTCCTTGCCGCCAAGGGCTACCACTACCAATTCGTCTTCTCCCGCAATGCCGGTCACGTCGACGATGCCACCGAAGCACAAACCCTGGCCGAAGCACTCGAATGGCTGTGGAAAGACGGT
>NZ_JAQQCJ010000058.1:0-5328 GCF_046030495.1 Paraburkholderia strydomiana | reverse complement strand
GCTTGATGCGAGACGCGACGGTGGATTCTTTGGAGTCTGCTGTAAAAGCGAAAGTATCAAGTCTCACACAGTAATGAAAGGAAGGTTTGACCGTCGAGAGATGATCGAACACTTCGTCAGTACGTTGAGTGAGCGACCGGTTTCGAAAGAGACCGAAAAACAGTAACAGGTTTGAACTGAAGAGTTTGATCCTGGCTCAGATTGAACGCTGGCGGCATGCCTTACACATGCAAGTCGAACGGCAGCACGGACTTCGGTCTGGTGGCGAGTGGCGAACGGGTGAGTAATACATCGGAACGTGTCCTGGAGTGGGGGATAGCCCGGCGAAAGCCGGATTAATACCGCATACGCTCTGAGGAGGAAAGCGGGGGATCTTTCGGGACCTCGCGCTCAAGGGGCGGCCGATGGCAGATTAGCTAGTTGGTGGGGTAAAGGCCTACCAAGGCGACGATCTGTAGCTGGTCTGAGAGGACGACCAGCCACACTGGGACTGAGACACGGCCCAGACTCCTACGGGAGGCAGCAGTGGGGAATTTTGGACAATGGGCGCAAGCCTGATCCAGCAATGCCGCGTGTGTGAAGAAGGCCTTCGGGTTGTAAAGCACTTTTGTCCGGAAAGAAATCCTCTGGGTTAATACCCTGGGGGGATGACGGTACCGGAAGAATAAGCACCGGCTAACTACGTGCCAGCAGCCGCGGTAATACGTAGGGTGCAAGCGTTAATCGGAATTACTGGGCGTAAAGCGTGCGCAGGCGGTTCGCTAAGACAGATGTGAAATCCCCGGGCTTAACCTGGGAACTGCATTTGTGACTGGCGGGCTAGAGTATGGCAGAGGGGGGTAGAATTCCACGTGTAGCAGTGAAATGCGTAGAGATGTGGAGGAATACCGATGGCGAAGGCAGCCCCCTGGGCCAATACTGACGCTCATGCACGAAAGCGTGGGGAGCAAACAGGATTAGATACCCTGGTAGTCCACGCCCTAAACGATGTCAACTAGTTGTCGGGTCTTCATTGACTTGGTAACGTAGCTAACGCGTGAAGTTGACCGCCTGGGGAGTACGGTCGCAAGATTAAAACTCAAAGGAATTGACGGGGACCCGCACAAGCGGTGGATGATGTGGATTAATTCGATGCAACGCGAAAAACCTTACCTACCCTTGACATGTATGGAAGTCTGCCGAGAGGTGGACGTGCCCGAAAGGGAGCCATAACACAGGTGCTGCATGGCTGTCGTCAGCTCGTGTCGTGAGATGTTGGGTTAAGTCCCGCAACGAGCGCAACCCTTGTCCCTAGTTGCTACGCAAGAGCACTCCAGGGAGACTGCCGGTGACAAACCGGAGGAAGGTGGGGATGACGTCAAGTCCTCATGGCCCTTATGGGTAGGGCTTCACACGTCATACAATGGTCGGAACAGAGGGTCGCCAAGCCGCGAGGTGGAGCCAATCCCAGAAAACCGATCGTAGTCCGGATCGCACTCTGCAACTCGAGTGCGTGAAGCTGGAATCGCTAGTAATCGCGGATCAGCATGCCGCGGTGAATACGTTCCCGGGTCTTGTACACACCGCCCGTCACACCATGGGAGTGGGTTTCACCAGAAGTAGGTAGCCTAACCGCAAGGAGGGCGCTTACCACGGTGGGATTCATGACTGGGGTGAAGTCGTAACAAGGTAGCCGTATCGGAAGGTGCGGCTGGATCACCTCCTTTCTCGAGCTGAACGTGTCGAACGTTGAGCGCTCACGCTTATCGGCTGTGAATCAGGACAGACTCAGGGGTCTGTAGCTCAGTCGGTTAGAGCACCGTCTTGATAAGGCGGGGGTCGATGGTTCGAATCCATCCAGACCCACCAAAGTCTTGTCTGGTGAGCTGACCGTCTAAAAACCTCTGGGGTATCTGTATGACTGGGGGATTAGCTCAGCTGGGAGAGCACCTGCTTTGCAAGCAGGGGGTCGTCGGTTCGATCCCGTCATCCTCCACCAATCCTCAATGCCGGTTTTACTGCATGCGCTAATGAAAGTTGGCGGTGTAGTGAAACAGGCATTGGCGATTGAGCCAGTCAGAGTGATACGCGGTTATAGCAACTGCGATATCGGCTGTCGTTCTTTAACAATCAGGAAGAAGTAGTAAAGAGATTCACGAAAGCATACCTGGAGATGGGTGTGTGAGTAGGTGAATCAGGGTTGTGATTGTATCAATGTATGAAAAGGTGATCGAAAGATTGCTTTGGAATACGGCGCAACACGAATACTCAACCTGTAGCGATTGTGAATTGATGTCCTGGCATTCCCTGTGAATGTCCCTGTCCCCTTCGGGGATGGGACCGGAGTAGGCGCTCAAGCGCCAACTCCGGATCGACAGAGACACACCCGTTATAGGGTCAAGCGAACAAGTGCATGTGGTGGATGCCTTGGCGATCACAGGCGATGAAGGACGCGGTAGCCTGCGAAAAGCTTCGGGGAGCTGGCAAACGAGCTTTGATCCGAAGATGTCCGAATGGGGAAACCCACTCCGAATGGAGTATCCATGACTGAATACATAGGTCATGCGAAGCGAACGCGGTGAACTGAAACATCTAAGTAACCGCAGGAAAAGAAATCAACCGAGATTCCCAGAGTAGTGGCGAGCGAAATGGGACCAGCCTGTACTCTTTATCTTCATTGTTAGCTGAAGGCTCTGGAAAGTGCTGCCATAGCGGGTGATAGCCCCGTAAGCGAAAACAGCGAGGAAGAACTGGGTGTACGACAAGTAGGGCGGGACACGTGAAATCCTGTCTGAAGATGGGGGGACCATCCTCCAAGGCTAAATACTCGTGATCGACCGATAGTGAACCAGTACCGTGAGGGAAAGGCGAAAAGAACCCCGGGAGGGGAGTGAAACAGATCCTGAAACCGCATGCATACAAACAGTCGGAGCCTCGTAAGGGGTGACGGCGTACCTTTTGTATAATGGGTCAGCGACTTACATTCAGTGGCAAGCTTAACCGATTAGGGCAGGCGTAGCGAAAGCGAGTCCGAACAGGGCGATTCAGTCGCTGGGTGTAGACCCGAAACCAGGTGATCTATCCATGGCCAGGATGAAGGTGCGGTAACACGTACTGGAGGTCCGAACCCACTAACGTTGAAAAGTTAGGGGATGAGCTGTGGATAGGGGTGAAAGGCTAAACAAACCTGGAAATAGCTGGTTCTCTCCGAAAACTATTTAGGTAGTGCCTCGTGTATCACCTTCGGGGGTAGAGCACTGTCATGGTTGTGGGGTCCATTGCGGATTACTACGCCATAGCAAACTCCGAATACCGAAGAGTGCAATCACGGGAGACAGACATCGGGTGCTAACGTCCGGTGTCAAGAGGGAAACAACCCAGACCGCCAGCTAAGGTCCCCAAATATTGCTAAGTGGGAAACGAAGTGGGAAGGCTAAAACAGTCAGGAGGTTGGCTTAGAAGCAGCCATCCTTTAAAGAAAGCGTAATAGCTCACTGATCGAGTCGTCCTGCGCGGAAGATGTAACGGGGCTAAGCAATATACCGAAGCTGCGGATGCATATTTATATGCATGGTAGGAGAGCGTTCCGTAAGCCTGCGAAGGTGCATTGAAAAGTGTGCTGGAGGTATCGGAAGTGCGAATGCTGACATGAGTAGCGATAAAGGGGGTGAAAGGCCCCCTCGCCGTAAGCCCAAGGTTTCCTACGCAACGTTCATCGGCGTAGGGTGAGTCGGCCCCTAAGGCGAGGCAGAAATGCGTAGCTGATGGGAAGCAGGTTAATATTCCTGCACCATTGTTAAATGCGATGGGGGGACGGATCGCGGAAGGTTGTCCGGGTGTTGGAAGTCCCGGTCCTTGCATTGGAGAAGGCGCTTTGGCAAATCCGGGCGCGGAATTCAAGGGTGCGAGGCCATTCACTTCGGTGAAGAAGCAACTGGAAGTGGTTCCAAGAAAAGCCTCTAAGCTTCAGTTTAACAGGACCGTACCGCAAACCGACACAGGTGGGCGAGATGAGTATTCTAAGGCGCTTGAGAGAACTCGGGAGAAGGAACTCGGCAAATTGGTACCGTAACTTCGGGATAAGGTACGCCCCTGTAGCTTGATGCGCCTGCGCGCAGAGGGTGAAGGGGTTGCAATAAACTGGTGGCTGCGACTGTTTAATAAAAACACAGCACTCTGCAAACACGAAAGTGGACGTATAGGGTGTGACGCCTGCCCGGTGCCGGAAGATTAAATGATGGGGTGCAAGCTCCTGATTGAAGTCCCGGTAAACGGCGGCCGTAACTATAACGGTCCTAAGGTAGCGAAATTCCTTGTCGGGTAAGTTCCGACCTGCACGAATGGCGTAACGATGGCCACACTGTCTCCTCCCGAGACTCAGCGAAGTTGAAGTGTTTGTGATGATGCAATCTCCCCGCGGCTAGACGGAAAGACCCCATGAACCTTTACTGTAGCTTTGCATTGGACTTTGAACCGATCTGTGTAGGATAGGTGGGAGGCTATGAAGCGTGGACGCCAGTCTGCGTGGAGCCGCCCTTGAAATACCACCCTGGTTTGTTTGAGGTTCTAACCTTGGTCCGTTATCCGGACTGGGGACAGTGCATGGTAGGCAGTTTGACTGGGGCGGTCTCCTCCCAAAGTGTAACGGAGGAGTACGAAGGTACGCTAGGTACGGTCGGAAATCGTGCTGATAGTGCAATGGCATAAGCGTGCTTAACTGCGAGACCGACAAGTCGAGCAGGTGCGAAAGCAGGTCATAGTGATCCGGTGGTTCTGTATGGAAGGGCCATCGCTCAACGGATAAAAGGTACTCTGGGGATAACAGGCTGATACCGCCCAAGAGTTCATATCGACGGCGGTGTTTGGCACCTCGATGTCGGCTCATCTCATCCTGGGGCTGTAGCCGGTCCCAAGGGTATGGCTGTTCGCCATTTAAAGAGGTACGTGAGCTGGGTTTAAAACGTCGTGAGACAGTTTGGTCCCTATCTGCCGTGGGCGCTGGATATTTGAAGGGGGCTGCTCCTAGTACGAGAGGACCGGAGTGGACGAACCTCTGGTGTACCGGTTGTCACGCCAGTGGCATCGCCGGGTAGCTATGTTCGGAAGAGATAACCGCTGAAAGCATCTAAGCGGGAAACTCGCCTTAAGATGAGATATCCCCGGGGCTTCGAGCCCCTTGAAGGGTCGTTCAAGACCAGGACGTTGATAGGTCAGGTGTGGAAGCGCAGTAATGCGTTAAGCTAACTGATACTAATTGCCCGTAAGGCTTGATCCTATAACAGGTGTGTCTTGTGGTTCAGAGAGAACCCCGCACACGGTTGAGATCAGTGTTGTGCCAGAAACAACACA
>NZ_JAQQCJ010000057.1:0-5351 GCF_046030495.1 Paraburkholderia strydomiana | reverse complement strand
CTCCAGCAAACTGAAACCCGCAACCGTGGTCCCTAGCAAACGGCGACGCCGGTTGTTGATCTGTTCCGACATGACGATTCTCCTTAACGATGGGCGCGCTGCGATGCACGCGCTCCCGATGCACGAAAAGAAACATCAGCCCGACTCCCGCGCGGCTGCACTTGCGCACGGTGCCGTTCAGGCTGTGTCCAGACAAACCAGAGTCGAAGTCAGAGAGCAACCGCGCGGAGCGATTCGAACGACGGCCCCATCGGCCGCACGCGGATGTCCGGATGCAGACGCTCCCACGGCAGGTCGACGGGATCGGCGGCCATCGGTCCCGGCGCTTTTGCCACGAGAATTGTATCGGCGATTGCTTCGAAGTCCGCACGAAAATGAACCGAACTCTTGAGCACGAGGATCTTCATCTGCTCGGGCTCGATGCCCGCCACGCGGAACAGGTTGCGATCGAACACCTGCATCTTGATAGCGCTGACCGCAATCCTGACCCCCTCGATCCGCAGACAGGCAACCTGACCCAACTCGCCTTGCATGCCATTGAGCATCGGGCCGTCAAAACGGAAGCGCCCATCCGACAGGTGTTCGACTTCGAAGACCGCTTCGAGCGGCGCATCGCCCGGTACGCCGGAACGACCGCCCAACGCCGCCGAAATGCGCGCGCCGACGCCCGCACGATGCGCCGCCGCCGCGACCTCCGCATCCCAGATCACGCCAACTGCCGCCTGCGTCGCGCCGTTGCGCAGCAGCGCCCGCACCATGCCCATCGTGTTCGAATCGCCGCCCACGCCGGGGTTGTCCTGCGTATCGGCGATGATGACCGGCTTCGTCGCGGCGCGGCTCACGGCGACGGCCTCCTGCGCCGCTTCGTCAGGACTCAGGAAGGGCACGTCCCATTGCGCTTCGTCGCCGACGAGCTTCGAATACAACGCGTCGGCCGCGCGATTCGCTTCATCCTGGCTGAACGAATAGGCCCAGACCGTCGGCCCGCATTCGGGGAAATCGGCGGCCGGAAAACCCGGCGCGAACGACACAGACACCACGTCTTTTGCTTCGAGCGCCGCCAGCGTGCCGTACATGTCGCTTGCGGGCGCGACCAGCGTACACATGCCGTTCACGGGAATGAGAAACGGCGCGCGGCGAAACGCACAATGCAGCGGACGGCCTTGCGCCACCAGTTGTTCGAGAATCCATGCGGCGCGCTCTCCCGTTTCGGCCATGTCGACGTGAGGATAGGTGCGATACGCGACCAGCGCGCTCGCATGCTCGACCATGCGCGCAGTGACGTTCGCATGCAGGTCCAGCGAAACGACCACCGGCATGCGGTCGCCGACGATCCGGCGCACCCGCTCCAGAAGCTCGCCTTCACCGTCGTCGAACTGCTCGGTCACCATCGCGCCGTGCAAGTCGAGATAGATCGCATCGAAGCCGCCCTTTGCCACGGCGTCGAGAATCTCTCCGCCGATGCGTTCGAACGCATCGGTCGTCACATGCGCGGAGGCGCTTGCGCCCGCCCAGATCACCGGAATCAGATCGTGCCCGTTCGTCCGCGCCGCCTTGATGAATCCGCCGATCGGCACGTTGACGTCGCGCAGCGCCATCACGTCGGTGCCGCGCGCCAGCGGCGGGAAGCCCTCGCCCTGAACGAAGCTCGTATAAGTGGCCTTGGTCGGTGCGAATGTGTTGGTCTCATGCTGGAAACCGGCGATCAGGATTTTCATGTTCTTCACTCTCTATATGGGGAAGTGGAAGGCGGTCAAACCGGCTTTTTGTCGAGCGTCAGCTTGCCCGTCAGAATCAGCGTGGCCGACACCACCGCCGTACATGCCATGACGACGAGGCCCAGATGCATGCTCCCCGTCCACGTCTTGGTCCAGCCGAACACGGCAGGACCCCAGAATCCGCCCGACAATCCGACCGTGTTGATCAGCGCGATGCCGCCGGCCGCCGCGGTCCCCTCGATCAGCTGCGAAGGAATCGCCCAGAAGACCGTGTAGGCCATCCACAAGCAGGCAGTGGCCGCGGTCATCGCGACAAGGGTCAGCGTCAGACTTCCATCGGCGAGAATCGCGGCGATCAGGCAGGTCGCGGCACCGAGCGCCGGAATCGCGCAGTGGTAGCGGCGCTCGCCCACGCGGTCCGAGCGGCGACCCGCGAGGTACATGCCGAGCGCGGCCGCCACATAAGGAATCGCGACGTACCAGCCAAGACGGATCGTGTCGTCGACGCCCTGGTCTTTCAGCAGCGTCGGCAACCAGAAGCTGATCGCGTAGATCGGGAAAATGAGGCAGAAGTACGCGATAGCGAGCACATAGACGCGCGGGCTGCGCAGCACGTCCCTGAATGAATGCGCACGATGCTGCGCGGGCGCGGTCTCGCTATGCAGCAGCAGCTTTTCGTCGTCGCTCAGCCAGTTCGCGTCCGCCGGACGGTCCGACAGAACGCGCAGCGTGAGCAGACCCAGCGCCACGCACGGCAGTCCTTCGACGAGGAACATCCACTGCCAGCCAGCCAGACCCCACACGCCGGAGAGCGTCGTCATCAGCCAGGCCGATGTCGGGCCGCCGACGATGCCGCCCAGCGGCCCGGCCACGAACACGAGCGCAATCGCCCGCGCCATGCGCGCCGGTCCGTACCAGCACGACAGGTAATAGATCATGCCCGGTGCAAAGCCGGCTTCGAAGACGCCGAGCAGGAAGCGCATCGCGTAAAAGGCCGTCACGTTCTGGACGAACAGCATGCAGGCCGACGTGATGCCCCATAGCACGAGAATCCGGCTGAACGTCAGACGCGCGCCGACCTTCGGCAGCATCAGATTGCTGGGGATTTCGAACAGCACGTACCCGAGAAAGAAGATGCCCGCACCGACGCCATACGCCGCATCGGAGAAACCCAGATCGCTTTGCATCTGGAGCTTGGCGAACCCGACGTTCACACGGTCCAGGTACGCAAACATGTAGCAGGCCACCAGAAACGGCAGCAGCCGCCAGTTGAGCTTGCTATAGAGCGCTGAAGCGGCGTCGCGGGCTGTCGAGGGGTGAATTGCTGACATGTTTGTCTCCGGTTCCCTTGGGTGGACCTGTCGTCAGGGTTGAATCGATAGTGGCAGGGCAAAACACTGATAGCAAGAGCAACTAAGTTCACGTATCGTTGCTCTGTGAGCAACGCAAACAGCGCACGGGAGCGAGGGAATGCGAGAGATCAATCAGCAGCGCCTGCGGTATTTCAACGAAGTGCTGACGCATGGCACGATTCGCGGCGCAGCGGAAAGCATCAATACGTCGCCGTCCGTGATTACGCGGCAGATCAAGCTGCTCGAAGAGGAATTGGGGGCGACGCTATTCGAGCGCCAGGCGCGCGGCGTCAAGCCGACGGAAGCCGCGGCGCACCTTCTGGAGTTCTGGCGCGGCTACCGGTCGCAGCAGGAAAAGTTCGAAGACCAGTTGCACGCGCTGAAAGGCCTTCAGCAAGGGCATATTCAACTGGCCGTCAGCGAAGGCTATGTCGATACGCTGATCGACGACGTGCTGGCGCCGTTCTGTGCCCGCTATCCGAAGCTGGACATCGGCATGGAGATGCTCGCGGTCGACGCGATCCAGCATGAAGTCGCGGAAAGCCGCGCCCATATCGGGCTCGCGTACAACCCGCCGCCGCATCCGCGCATCGAATATCGGGCGAGTTCGCCGCAACCCGTCGTGCTGCTGTTGCGAAGCGATCATCCGCTGGCGAAAAGAAAAGGACCGGCGAGCCTCGACGACCTCCAGGCGTACCCGCTCGCATTGATGCCGCCGACATTCGGGATCGGCCATGTCGTGAAGATGGCGGAACTGGCCGAGAACGTCACAATCCGCGCGACCCTGACGACGAACTCGCTGAGCGCGTTAAAGCGTTTCGTGACGGCGGAGAACTTCATGACGCTGATCGGCGAGTTCGCTGCGTACCGTGAACTGGCGAGCGGCGAACTGACGACGGTGCCGATCGCGCATCCGCTATTCGAAGGGGCGCAAGCGCGCGTGCTGGTCAAGACCGACAGGCCGCTTGCGCCGGGCCCGCTTGAATTGCTCAAGTGGATTCAGGAGTGCATGCCGATGTTCTCGGCGCCCAGAGAAGCGAATGACGCGCGTAAGCGCAAGACGCGTCAGCGAGGTAGGGGTTGAGTGGAGCGGCGGCGGTGCAAACATGGAACTGTGCCGCCGCCCGGTCGGCTCGCGATCTAAGTCAGATTCCGGAGCGTCAATCTTGCTTCGAGCCCGCCGCTCGAACGGTTATGCAGCGAAAGCGTCGCATCCATCGCCAGCGCGAGTTGCCGCGCGATGGCGAGACCGAGCCCCGTGCCGCCCGTATGGCGATTGCGCGATGTTTCCACCCGGTAGAACGGCTCGAACACCGCTTCCAGCGACTCGGCCGGTATGCCGGGGCCACTGTCGAGCACGCTGATCGTGGTCTGTCCATCATGCAAGGCCGCCACGACAATCTCCGCCGAGCCGCCGAACTTCAGCGCATTGTCGACAAGGTTGCCGACGATGCGGCGCAAGGCCTGCGGACGCGTGGTCAGCGATGTGCCGAAGCGGCCCTGCAACGACACGTCCTTGCCTGCGTCGACGTAATCGCAGACGAGGCTGTCGAACAGCGCATCTGGATCGATGCGGCATGGCACTTCGGTCGTGCCGTGCATGGTCCGCGCGTACGTCACGCCTTCTTTGACGAGCGCCTCCATTTCCTGCAGGTCTTGCCGCAGTTTTGCGCCTTCCGCTTCGCCCTCCATCACGTCGACGCGCAAGCGCATACGCGTGATCGGCGTTTGCAGGTCGTGCGAAATTGCCGCGAGAATCTGCATGCGTTCGGTCATATACGTCGCGATCCGGTCCTGCATCGCGTTGAACGCACGCGCGGCGCGTGCCACTTCGGAGGGTCCGTCTTCCGGCAGGCGGTCCGCTTTCAGATCGGGGCCCAGCGTGTCGGCCGCCAGCGCCAGCTGATGCAGCGGACGCGTCGCGAGCCGCACCGCGAGCCAGCAGCACGCAGCGAGCACCACGAGTTGCAATAGCAGTACCAGCGGCAGCCAGCGCGATAACGGCGCGCCCGACATCGGACGCATATCGATCGTCAGCGGCGTGCCGTCGCTCAACTTCAGATGCACCTGCAGGCGTTCGCGGTCGCCGGGGACCGCGTTCACCGCCAGCGGATAGCGGCTGCCGATGCCGTCGTCAATCGAGCGCGCGACACGCTCCGAGAGACTCGCATCGACAGGCGCCCCGCTCACGCCGGGCCCGAGAACGAACTCGTAGCTGCGCCGCGCGAGACGCGGCAGCCACTGGGCCCGCTCGTCGGGCGGCAAATGATCGAGCAGCGCC
>NZ_JAQQCJ010000056.1:0-5423 GCF_046030495.1 Paraburkholderia strydomiana | reverse complement strand
CGTGCGTCTCTAGACCCTTGTCCTTATGCAAGAAAGTCTTCACATAGTCCACTGATCTCGAGGAAACCTGGATGCGAACGATCCGGACAGCATGCGCGTTAGCGCAAATGGCGCTCCTGCTTTCTGCGTTACCGAGTCAGGTCATGGCGCAAGATGCTCATGCGGCGCGCTCGCCGATTTACGGCGTGACGATTCCCGAAGGCTACCGGAAGTGGGAAATGATCGCACCAGCCGAAGAAGCCGCGCCACTCGACGAACTTCGCGTTGTCCTCGGCAATCCCGCGGCCGTGAAGGCGATCGAGAACTCGACAATGCCGTTTCCGGACGGCGCTATTCTGGTCAAGCTCGCATATAAGCGGAAGCAGTCTCCGGAATTCGAAACGGCGACTGTCCCGGGTCAGGCGACGACGGTGCAGGTGATGGTGAAAGACTCACGCCGATATGCCTCGACGGGCGGCTGGGGTTATGGCCGCTTCATTAACGGACAGCCCGCCGATCTCGCACAGCATCAAACGTGTTTTGCGTGTCACGAAGCACGCGTGAAAAGCCGCGACTACGTTTTCACGCATTTCGCGCCGTGATGTTGCGTTTGATTGCAGGCACGCACGCGGTTACATGAGGTTGGCGGGAACTGAGCGCGATGATCGATACCTTCGATCATCGCGCTTCTGTTCGTGCCGGCTACGACGCGATCTCACACGCCGGATGTCGACGGAATGAGCGCCGCCTGGCCGCAGTAAACGCCGGCATCATCGTGCAATTGCCAGACCACCACGTTATCGATCCAGAAGCGCTTGCCCGACTTCGTCACACGCATGCCACGATACGCGGAGACAAAACCATCGCGTTCCACCTGCTCCAGAAAGGCCCGGCGTTCGTCGCGATCGGGCGCTTCCGCTGACAAGCGGGAAGGCAACCTGGTCAGTTCGTCCCAATCGTATTCGAACAGTTTTTGCGCCGTCATGTTGCCGTACACGAACACCGGGTCCGCCATGGTGTTGTGCGCGAGCAGGCCGAACGGCGCGCTCTCGTAAAGCCAGCGCGGCGTGTCTTCGATCGACACGTGCTCGGGGACGAGCGGCTTGCCGAGCAGGCGCGAGTAGCTGTTTGACAGTAGTTTGAAAAAGCCGGGATCGGTGCGCAGGCTCGTTTCCGTGCGTCGCTGTGCGGCGTCCATCTGCGATTTCTCCTAAAACGGTGGGAACACGAAGTGTGGCCCAAGCCGGCGGCAATGTCACGATGGCGGGAGCGCGAAGCAGGGTCGTTGCCGGACTGTTCCCCGACCTAGTCTTTGAACAGGGCGCCGATGGCCCGGCGAGCTCGTGAGAGCCGGCTCATGATCGTGCCGATAGGCACACCGAGCGCGTCGGCTGCCTCGTGGTAGCTCAGTCCCTCGACACCGACCAGCAGTACGACCGCACGTTGGGCTTCAGGCAATGCCTGCACGGCGCAGACGATCTGCCGGTCCATTGCATGCTGTTCCGGCGTGGCGGCCAACGGGTCGGCGACCGTCTCCAGAAACTCGCGGTCACAATCCACATTGCCGCGGCTGCGCACGTTGCGCGCGCGCTGTTCGTTGATCCATATGGACTGGACGATCGAGAACATCCAGCTAAGCGGCGCGGAGCCCGGTCGCAACTGATGCGTGCGTTCCAGTGCCCGTACGCAGGCGCGCTGCACGAGGTCTTCCGCGTCGTGCTGATCGCCCGAGAGGCGCAACGCGAACGCCCATAATCGCGGCAGCATGCCTGGAAGCATGCTGGCCAAGTCTGCTCCAGTCATCGACGTTGTTCCTTGTTTGATGTCGTATAGCTGGCTTTCCGGGGGCGACGAAGATCGGTATGTATGACGTCGGTCGAATCCGGTCGGGAAGATAGATGTATCCGTCATCCGCATCGGCGTACTCGTTCAGTTTGGCGGCGATGATGACAGCCCAGCGAAAAAAAAGCCGGCGCACCTTATCGGAATGCGCCGGCCTGGCTTGCGAAGATCAAGCGCTATTGCACTGGGCGCGTGACCATTCGGTGGGCGTCAGGCAATAGCGCGAGGCAGCGCGGCTTAGACAACGGTAATGACGACGTCGATATTGCCGCGCGTCGCTTTCGAATACGGACACGTTTGATGAGCCCTGTTCGCCAGCTCTTGCGCGACTTCGCGGTCGAGACCCGGCAGGCTGACGTTCAGGCGAGCCTGCAGGAGGTATGCATCGCCATTCATGCCCAGATCGACTTCTGTGTCGACGGCGGTATCGGCGGGTAGCGCGACTTTCAACTGTTTCGCGGCGATTCCCATTGCGCCGATGAAGCACGCCGACCAGCCGGCGGCCAGCATCTGCTCCGGATTCGTGCCGGCGGCGGAACTGCCCGGAGGGGACAGCTTGACGTCCAGTCGACCGTCGTTACTGCGCGACGCGCCGTCGCGGCCGCCGGTTGTGTGGGTGTTGGCGGTGTACAGCACTTTTTCGATGCGGGTCATGATCGATATCCTTTGCGTGATGGGTTTAGTGATGCGAGTAGGTGGAAAGCGGTGCATTCAGTGCAACGCGTGCTCCCGATTCGGAAGCCGTATCGCGCACGCCGCCGTAAGACTGCGTCGCCGTCTCGGCGTTGGCGATGGCCTGCGCCTGCTCGGTGCGAACCGTCTGCGCACTCTGGCCGCGTTGCGATGCCGGTGCGCCCGCGAGCGGGTCGTAATGCGGCGCGGGGCCGTAGCCGCTGCTGGCGAAAGCGGGCGATACGATGGCGGCGCTCGCGGAAAGAAGTGCGGCGACGACGAGACGCTTGATCATGATGGAACCTCGAAACGATAAGTTTGAAAGAGACGGTGCCTTGCGAATCGCGCCGGACATCCGGGGCACAGGGCCTTAACCGGAGCGGCGGCGCGATAAGTTCGCGTAGCGATCAGCTTCCCTGATAGAACTTGTTGAGCGCGGCAAGCTGACCGTCGTGCTGCGCGTGCACCAGTTCCTGACGAACTTCCTTGCGGGTCTTGCCCGTCGCGTTGGCCTGGTCGGGCGTCCACTGGTGTGTTTGCTGGGCGTCGAGCGTGGCTGCGTTGGCGTCGGCTGAAGGGACTGCGTAAGCCGAAGCCGTCGTGGCGAATGCGGCGAAGGCCAAAGCGATCATCGATACTTTCATGTCGTACTCCTGAAGCTGGATTAGTGAAGAGAATCCGTCGGTTGATCTGCGAAGTGCGCCGCGCTCAGGTGAGGTCTGCGGCAAGATCTTCATCAGTGTTCCGTCGTTGATGTATTAAAACCGGCGGAGGTATCTGGCTTGTGTCGGGAGATCGGACTATTGCAATGCTGTGTATCAACCCGATCGACATATACATTGCGATACAAAACGATGGCGAGCGTCTTTCAATCATTTGCAGCGGTCGAATACGTGTACACAAACCGTCGCTTTCACATCTTTCGTCATACAGAACAAAGGCCGCGGCAATGTCTTCGCATTACCGCGGCCCGTCCAGGCATGCCATCAAAAAAGTACCGCATCAATCCTTCTGCGCGAGCAGCGCCTGAATCGCCGCTTCCGTCTGCGCATAGTCGCCTTCGCCGAAGTGCGTGTACACGACCTGCCCTTTCTTGTTGAGCAGATAGAACGCGGGCCAGTACTGGTTGTTGTAAGCGCTCCACGTCGCGTACTGGTTGTCCTGCGCGACCGGATAGGTGATGCCGAAGCGCTTGATCGCGGTCTTGACGTTATCGGTGTTGCGCTCGAACGGATATTCGGGCGTGTGTACGCCAACCACCGTCAGTCCTTGATCCTTGTATTTCTGGTTCCAGCTTTTCACGTACGGCAGCGTGTTGATGCAGTTGATACAGGTGTAGGTCCAGAAATCGACCAGCACCACCTTGCCCTTCAATTGCTGAAGCGTGAGCGGCTCGCTGTTGAGCCATTGGTTGATGCCGGTGAATTCCGGTGCGGGCGGCCCGCTCTGCAACGGCGCGGCGAGGGCGGCGGTGCCGGTGGCGGCCGTAGCGGCAAAAGTCGCGGCGATAGCGAGTGTCTTGAGTTGGGAGAGCATGTCAAAGTCCTTTGAGAGAAGGGAAAATCGCGGCGATCCGGGCATAGACCAGAACGTCGTATTGCAGATAGATGGCGAGCGCAGTCAGCATCACCAGTACGCCGAATATCTGTTGCAGCAGTTGGGCGTGACGAGCCACCACGCGCACGCGTTGCGTCACGTAGTGGCCGCCGTAGATGATCGCGAGCATCGGAATGGCCGCGCCGATCGCATACGAGGTGAGCAGCAGCGCCGACCATCCGAGGTCCTGCGCCTTGACCACCAGCACCAGGATCGAAGCCAGCACCGGCCCCGCGCAAGGGGTCCAGACCGCGCCCAGCGACATGCCGAGCAGGAAGCCGCCCGCGTTGCCGCTGCCGGGCTGCCCGCCCGGCGCAATCACCGCGCCGATGCGCGCGAGCGGCGCCTGCAATTGCGCGACGAGCCAGTCATAAGGGCGCGGCCACAGACGTAGCAGACCCGACAGCGCGAGCAACGCGATGCCGGTATTGCGCAATGCCTGCTGGGCGACGTGAACCGTGCTGGACACGGCGCCCAGCAGCATCGCGAAGGACGCGAAGGTCAGAATGAAGCCGGCGATAATGAAGAGCGGACGCACGCGGCTCGGCCGTTCGACCGAGGTGCCGAGCAGAATCGGCATGACCGGCAGAATGCAGGGCGACGCGATGGTCAGCAGCCCGGCCAGCAAGGCGAGCGGCGTTTCGAAGGGACTGTGCATGGTGGACACTCCGTGAGCTGGTATGGCCGTATTGGAACGTCCGCACGTATCTGGCTTATGTCGGCAATGTCGCGCGCTTGCAATGTTTTGTGTCTGGCGAAGCTCGGGATACACTGCGACACAATTCGCCGTACGAGGCAGGCTATAAAGCGGGCATCGCCAGAAACAGGGTGCAGCCGGTACGTGATTCGCTTCCTCATACGAGCCGGGTGCAGTCGAAAACGCCAGCAACTTCCTGTACGAGACCCGAGTAATGGAAACGACCGACCACGTATTGATCGTCGACGACGACCGCGGCATCCGCGAACTGCTCGCCGGCTACCTCGAGAAAAACGGCATGCGCGTGTCGCTCGCGGCCAACGGACGGCAGATGCGCGCCGCGCTGGAGCAGGGCGCACCCGATCTGATCGTGCTGGACCTGATGCTGCCGGACGAAGACGGTCTGGTGCTGTGCCGTGAACTGCGCGCCGGCAAGTTCCGCACCGTGCCCGTGCTGATGCTCACGGCGCGTAACGAAGAAGCGGACCGGATCGTCGGTCTGGAAATGGGCGCCGACGACTACCTGACCAAGCCGTTTGCCGCGCGTGAGCTGCTCGCGCGAATTCGCTCGGTGCTGCGCCGCGCCAGGATGCTGCCGCCCGGCATGCAGGTGACGGAGTCGGTGCAAATGCTGGCG
>NZ_JAQQCJ010000055.1:0-7735 GCF_046030495.1 Paraburkholderia strydomiana | reverse complement strand
TGACAGTCGGTTACGGCCAGGCCGGAAATACTGGCGCACCCACTCGCACGAACGAACAGCCGGGAAAGACCGACACGAAGAAGCCGACCCGCGATGGTCGGCTTTTTCTTTTGTGACGGATATCCCAAAAACGTAGGCTCCCGACGATCTGCCAGGTTTACGTCCTCATAACCTACGAGACTTATCGGTGAGCAGTTCTGAACTCAAAACAGACGCGTCGCAGCGGTGGATGATGTACAGCAAGGATGCATACGAAGGTGGGCGCATCATTCTAACCACTGAACAGAAACAGGCGGTCGAAGAAGGCAAGAAGTTCTCCCAACGCGCCTATGCCGATGTATGGGCAAAGGATGCTGCGCTCGTGCAGCGCGTCCGCTCGTTTCTCGGGACGAATTTCCATTGGCACCACCGATTGGCAAGGAATGGCGCTGACCTTGATGTCATACAGACCTTGCAGTCCATGACTCGCGGCGAGAGTGTCGTGTTAATCGCCGAGCAATCCCGCTCAGGTGGCGCCGTCGCGACGGCTACTCCTGCACAGCCGAAAATGCGCAGCTTTCGCGAGTCGTTGATGACCGAATACAGCATGACTTACGACGCTGCGACGGCCTACATTGAGCGCTATAACGACATGGTGGACCGCGCCAGTGCGGTTGCGGCCCGCTATGCGAACGGCGCCGCTCGTCGCTGGCCGACACCGCGGACGATCTGACGGAAACCGCTACGCCGTTTGGGGATGCACAGCCGTTCGAATAGGCTGAAGAGGCGCCGTCAGGCGACTCGATGGATCTTGCGGGCAACCTGACACCCAACATGGGCGCAGCCGGAAGCTGGTTCACGAATCCGGGCAGCGGCGAAATGCGCATGTACAGCCCGGTCGGTTTTCCTGTCGTCGATTTCGATCACGACCACGGACAAGGCATTCCGCACGCGCACAACTGGGAAGACAGTGGCGGCCCCTTCCCCATTCGCGGCCCCGGCGTGCGATTTTCGCCGCTCCCTTGATACCCAGCCGCACGATCATCCATCCAGCTATCGCACCTACACCCGTACTTGGTCATTATGAAAACCCGACACAACTACCACGACGCCGAGCTCGTCGGCTGCACATACTCTCGCGCTGATGCAACGCTCCTGCTCAGTTTCGCGTGCGTCGACGGGGAATTCGTCCACGAGACTGGACCTTTCGCGGGTGTCATAGTCGCAATCTGTGTCTTCGCGTGGCTAGCGAACCGAGCACGGTACACGATGCCTATCGATCTCATCGTGAAGCTCGAGGAGCGGTTCGACTCGCCGCAGATGCGAAAGTCCAACTCGAGGTGATCATCGGCAAGCGGCCGCAAGTGCGTAAGCGGCTGATGCTGACCGACGAAGAAATCCACGTCCTGACCAATGCCGCGATGAGCGAGGAAAACCGCTTGTCCGTCTGCATCCTGCTTGCAACGGGAGTTCGCGCTTCCGAGTTGTTCACCGCGCAACGGGCCGATGTGTTTCTCGACGCGGCGCGTTGGCATATGCCGGCGAGCTAGACCGGGCCGCGATGGATATTCCCCTTGCTCGGATCGTCGTTGAATGGTTCGAGCGCTTGACTTCAACGTGCGCTCCACCCCAAACAACTGACTGACGTTCGCGATCATGTCGATCGACGCCCCCCGTCCCCGGGACGCCATGATCATATTGGTGGCATCGGTGTCCGCCGACACCACCGGCACCCGCGCCCTCCGTACCGCGATAGGTCGGGGAAGTGACCCAATCGTCAGGCGGAGGACCCGGAAATTAAAGGACCGAAAACCAACGCCCAAGGTCGGGCTCAGCGCCACTCATGGCAAGCGCCCTGGCGAGCGTGAGTCCATCTGGGACGCAACTAGCGGAAGCCATAGACCAGGACCTTTTTCCCCTTAAAGCTTTCTTGCACACCTTGCTCGCAATTCGGTGGACACACTGCTTGGCCGTCCATGCTAGCGCCCGCAACGGTGACCGCCCTATAGACAACGGATTCGATGAGCGTCCCGTCGGCAGCGACGACGATATTCAGATCAGTCTCGACGCCGGCCGGCACGGCTCCGCCCGCCGTATAGACGATCTTCATGGTGCCGGTGCAATCCGGGTTCACCGTGTAGGTTCCGTTCTGGTTCGGATTGAATGTAGGCTGCCCCCCTTTCGGCAGCCCGCCGATAACCCCGAAGTCGGTGCGCGTAAAGCCGCCGTTGCCGTCGAACGTCACCAGGGCTACGTCATCGAGGATCGACGTAGAGGCGTACGGATGAACCTTGCCATCGGCACCTATCAATCCAAGAATCTCCCCGTGGCCGATAAACCCAAATGGTCCTTTTAGCGTTGCGTTCGAGCAAAGGCCGCCGCGGCCGCCATGGTCGCCGTGGTCGCCGTGGTCGCCGTGACCGTCGGCCTGCGCGGCGCCACTGAGCGAGAGAAGTGCAATGGCGGTTGCGGACAAAATGCTTAAATGCTTGATCTTCATGGTCATCTCCTTGTCACCGAATCAGGCGCGTAACGTTACAGCGCGCAGGGGCCCGCAGGGGCCTATAGCCTGCTGGGATGAGGCGCCCAATTCAAACAAATGAAATTAAAAAAACGGCCGCCGTGATACCTGGCTGCCGCCGTTTGCGGAGCAAGCGATGAGAGAACGAAAGCCTGTCGGCGCGGGCGGCTGTTCCCGAGGGTGGGCGAGGAATGCTTGAGCGTGCGCCGGAGTATTGAATAATGGAACGCTTCACCAGGCAGTCATTTTCGCCAGGTGTCGGCAGATACATGCAGAAGGGGTGCACGAAAATCCGCGAAATTGTGACTTCGTGAGTCGGCCATGCTTAAAGTCGCATAGCAAACAAATACTGTACTTCACGATATTCGGAGGATGCCTGATTAATTTCGGACAAAAGGCAGCCATATTTACAGATTGCAAACGTTCGCTTTCGCCGTGCAGCGAATGCCTGCGACTGCGTCGCAGGTCGGCCAGCACATAGGCGAGGATGCCTCGTTGTACCTCGGAAGCTGCCGTTGACGTGGCTTCCCTGTCATTGTCCGAAAAGGGTCGATTGGGTGCGCTCGCGCTCAGGCCTGGTTCGGCCATGAAGCGACCGTCGAAGCGCCAATCGGAACAGGCGCTGCTTTGCTCTTATTGGCCGTTCGTGGACGACGGGCCGCACACGAGTTGCCCGCGCAATGCATCAGCTATCTGCTGCAAGATGTCCGGTGGGAACACCTGCGCATCCAGAGGGCCGATCACCGAATATCCCGAACCAGCCGCGCCGTCGACGACTATCACGACTGCGCATCGCGCCTGGGTCATATCGCGGACAGTGTTGCATGCGGCATCAAATAGCCCTGCGGATTCACCACCAGGAACGACCTTTCGTGCGAAGTTGTCGCTCATAGTCTCTCTTGAACAGTGGATAACGCTCGTGAGCTGAGTGTCGTCAATGTCCCGCGGACATCTACTGCGCGGGACCTGTAGCGCAGCAAATGCCCATGTAGGACTCCGACAGTCTGGCTTCCCTGGCAGCAAGTCATTGCGCTCAGCGCTTTGGCACGAATCGTCGGCACGGCGACATGATCGACGCCGGCACTGCCACCTGCCTGTGCAATAGCCAGCCTTGTGCTTATCCGGTGAGATCGCAATCGGTCACGAGGCACCGCGGGCTGCGTGACTGATTGCGCACAATCACCAGGCGTACCGAAGACCCAGATCGCCCTGAACGCCCTGACGCCGGCCTCCTCCGTCCGACCCGCCCACCGCGAACTGGTAGCCGGCCTGGGCGTAGAAGCTCAGACGGAGGGTCATCTTCGCCGTGACGCCGGCCGCGAATTCCAGCCGCGTGGCTTCTTCTTTCAACGGCACCTGATCCGCGCCGAACATGGTCGCCGCACTCCCGCCCCAGTCGTGCCAGAGATTGACGCGGCCATAGGGTTGCCACACCTGACCATTGTCACCGTCGATGGTCCACTGCCCGCGTAGTCCGAGCCTTCCCGTCGTGCCCGTGGTCGAACCGAGATCCACCGGGCCAAGCCCGTCATTTTCCCCGTCGAAGCTAACCCGCTGCCAGAGTACCTGTATCTGCGGCTCCAACACGAAGCGGGGCCCGAGCGGCAGCGGCACGGGATAGCCAGCCTCCAGCGACGTCACGAAGCCGTTGCCCGTGGTCGGCAGCCTGGCGGACTGCGTGGTCGCTTCGCCCTGGTAGGACGTGCCTTGCAGCACCAGGTCGAGGTACCAGCCGCCCGGGCCGTAATGCGTCCAATAGGCGCCGCCGGAATAGGCGTCGAGATTCAGCTTGCCGGTACGGCCCATTACGTAGGCAGTGGCCGTCGCATTGGTGACGAGCCCGTCCACATCCAGGTTGCTGTTGCCGTACGCGAAGTAGACGCCTGCCACGTCGCGATGGCCGGGGATCAGGCTGCCGCGCCAGACGTCCACGCCGGCCTGCACGCCGAGCAGTTGGCCGTTGGCTCGGGGACTGGCGAAAGCTTCATAGCGGTTGTCGATCTGCTGGCCGAAGAAGCGTCCCTAGGCCGAATGTCCCCAGCCTTCGCTGCCAGTGCCAGCAATTTCAGCCCTCAACGTATCGCCGATCCGCTCGTGCAACGTGCCGAGCATCGTAAAGCCCATCTGCCGGGCAACCGGCTGTACCACACCATAGGTGGCGAGTTCAGGCCCGATGATCGGATAGCTCACGCCGGGCTGTAGCGGGCTGGGTGGCGGATCGACGGGGAACGACGGGAAAGCCTCTTCCGGTGTCGTCGGGCCGACCGGCTGTCCGGGTGGCGCAGGCGTTCCCGGCTGTCCGGGTGGCGCAGGCGTGCCTGGCGGCTCCGGTTCTGTCGGGGACAATGGCACCGTCGGCGTGATCCCCTCAGGGGCGACGAAGCTCGAGCGGAGAAACCAGTCATTGGGCCGGCTACCGCCGATGCCGCCATGGAACAGGTAGTAATCAAAGGCCCCGGCACGTAACCTGCCGGTCAGCGCGAACGCATCGGACGCAGTCGTTCCTCCGTTGAGCGTCTGCACGATCTGGATACCATCAGCCACCGTTATGCCGCCAGGGCCGGTCGTGTTGTGGACCGTGAGGTTCGTCGCGCCGGTCGCGGTGCCACCGCTCACGATCAGCTTGTCCGACGGGGAGTCGTCGCTGCCGAGAAACGTGTTGAGCTGGAGGCTGCCGCCTGCGCCAGTGTAATTCTGCACCTGGAGCGTCTTGTAGCTGGCGGCCTGGCTCGGGTCAACCGGTGCCGTAAAGTGGATGTCGCTCGCGCTGTTAGTCAGGTTGGTCGCAGTAGAATTTCCCGTGACGGTCCAGTCCGTACCGTCGTGCAGCGTGACGGCTGTCGTGGTGCCGGCGCCAGTCGTGATTGCTCCGCTGAGCGTCGAGGTGCCCGCGTCGAATGTGGTCGCAGACGGAGACCCGGTGGTGCTGAGCAGGACACCGTTGTTGTCGGCGATGGTCGATCCCAGCGCCGTGATGTTCGCATTTGCGCCTACGACATGCAGCGAGTCGGCCGTCGACGTGACGCTTGTATTATTGAGCGCGAGCGTATTGGCCGTGCCCGCTGCCCCATTGACCAGCAGCCCGACCGTGCCGAAACCCGACGCCGTCACCGAACCGCCGGTGATCGCGAGCGTGCCGCCTTGCACTGTGCCGCCAGATGACTGGCTGGCCGTCACGCTGACAGGCACGTTGACCGCCGTGAGCGTCGCGCCCTGTGCCATCAAACCGGTTTCGCCGCTTGTCCCGTTCAGCGTGACGGAGCCGCCGCTCAATGCGATATTGCTATTACTGGTGGATTTCACCGCGGCATTTCCGCCCGAGGCGGACACGCTGATATCGACGCCGTTGCCAGTAAACGTACTACCGTTCTCCGACAGCACAGCAACTACCCCTCCGCCGGGAGATTTCAGGCTGAGTGCGCCACCGGTCAGGGCGATGTCTCCTCCATTGTTGCTGTGAGCGACAAAGTCCCCGCCGCCGCCTGCACCCGTCACGGTGACGTTGGTGCCGGTAATCTGGCTGCCCACGCCGTCAGCGAGAAGGCCCGTACCGCCGCCGCCAGGTGCAAAGGCGATGTTTGCGCTATTCAGGAACGTGATGTGGCCGCCGGCGGTTGCTTTCGCCGCTGTGTTACCGCCGCCCGAAGGGAGGCCGATGACGAGATTGTTCGCCGTAATCGTACTGGACACCCCGATCGCAAAGAGGCCCACGAGGCCGCCGCCGTACGGAGCCGAAATGGCCGGCGGCCCGGCGACGTCATCTGGAGCAAGGCTGACCGACGCCCCTCCCGATGCCGTCACAGCAACCCCATACGGCACGGCGAGAGTGACACCAAGTGCAGTAGTGGTGCCACTGCCCGTTGCAGTGATGCGGTTAACGGGGGGACGACCGAACAGGTGCCGCCGCTATTGGTGACGCCGCCTTGTCCGTCGGGCGCGCAGGCGGCCTGAACGACGGAAACGCTGCCGGCCATTACGAACCACGCGCACAGCGTACGCAATGCGTATACGACGCGTCCCTCGATGAAATGACCATCGACCCTCGATGGAGTTTTGACAAGCACGTTGTCTGGCATCATGGTCTGCCCTCAACGACGTAGTCTGAGTTCATTTTTGTCGACGATCGCCCCTTATGCAATACTAAATATGACTTTATGCCGCACGTATTCCATGCGGCCAGAAACCACCGTCGGCTCCGTTGTCTTCTACATCACAGATTTGACGTGGTGGGGCGCTCCAGCGCTGGATGACGTCGGCGCGACTACCTTCGTCGGTGCGGCTCATTCTCGAATGCGAATTCTTGTCCGCGAGCTATTGAAGTTCTGCCCATGACGCGTTTTAGCGCCTGTTGCGACACTCGCGGAGTTTTGTCGGAGGGCTGCAACAGGTCGTCCTGAGCCGGCCGCCGTCGGGCTCTGTGCGACCACGAGCGGTCATTAACTAATGGTCGCCGTGGAAGCTAATAGAGCTGGAGGCTTTACCACACGCTTATGTTTTAGATTGTGCATTCACCACATCTATTTTCAGTTCACTACCCTATATGTCGATTCCAGCAAAACTGTTGTACCTTGGTGCGGCAGGCGAGCACTATGTCATGTCGGAATGCTTTAGGCATGACCGAGAAGCGTTTAAGCTTCCCATTGATCGCGGCTTCGATCTGGTTGTAACTAATGCTTGCAAGCATTTGTCATTCCCTGCATCCACGATAGGCGCTTCGCAGCAACCTGCGCTGGATGAGATTCCGCTGTATTTACAAGTCAAGTCACGGCAAGTTCAGCCTAAGCAGGCTCCAAATGAGAATCGACCACGTTGGGAAGGGAGCTTCTCAATCAAAGAAAGCGATCTGTCGCTCATCTGTAATACCCCAAACGCGGCTTTAGCCTGTGTACTGTTCATTGACGCTAGTGACCAGCTCTCGAAATCTCGCACGACCTATGCCTGGTGGATGTCAAGTGCACATGTAAAGCGCTTGTATGAATCGGGGCACTTTATCAAGACAAATAATCCAGATCTGCGTGAGCTTTGGATTCGTTTTTCCGAGCCTGTATCTGACAAAACTCAAGCCCAGAACACTTACGTTTCGCTGTTCAAGCAGGACCAACGAAAGGAGGCTGCTGTCGGAGATCGTTCATCTGGAGAAATGATCCCCAAGAACTGTTTCGACTTTGGGAAGCTCTGTTGGGTCAATAGCCCCGCTTGACGTTGATTTTGTGTCCCAGATTTAGCCGTTTGCTT
>NZ_JAQQCJ010000054.1:0-9732 GCF_046030495.1 Paraburkholderia strydomiana | reverse complement strand
TACCGCTTCTTCCACCGCGATTTCATCGAACGGATTCATCGACATCTTCACGCTCGCGATATCAACACCCGTGCCGTCCGACTTCACCCGAACCTTCACGTTGTAATCGACCACTCGTTTGACCGGCACCAGAATCTTCAACACGCTCTCCCCAGATAAAACGCCTGCATCGACAGCAAGCGCGAACCGCTTCACTCTGACAGAGACCGCCAGCGCAGGGAATTCGGTTTTTTCGAACGTGTGCTTCGTGCCCGGTTAAGATTGCTGTTTGTCTTGCGAGCGCCCATCGGCGCTTCATCACCGGCTTTCATCATGCATTTCGATTTCGTGGATTTGCGTCTGCTCCTGAATATCGCCGACACGCAGAACCTCGCGCGCGCGGCGGAGCGCTCGCATCTGTCGGCGCCGGCTGCCAGCAACCGGGTCAAGAATCTCGAGGAACAACTCGGTGTCAAGCTGCTGTATCGAACCAGCCAGGGCGTGACGCTGACGCCCGCAGGCGAAGCGTTCGTGCATCATGCGCGGCTCGTGCTCGAACGTGTCGAGCATCTGGCGGGCGACATGCAGGAGTACGGCGAAGGCATCAAGGGCCACGTGCGCATCTGGGCCAACACGACCGCGATCAGCGAGTTCATGCCCGCCGTGCTGAGCCATTTTCTGCGCGATCATCCGGACGTCAACATCGATCTGCGCGAAGTGCTGAGCGGCGAAATCGTCAAAGGCGTGGCGGATAGCGCGACCGATATCGGCATCGTTGCGGGCAACGTGCATGCGGAACATCTGGAGATGCTGCCGTATCGCGACGATCGCCTGGTTCTCGTCACATCATGCGATCACCCGCTGGCGAAGCAGGCGTCGGTCGATTTCTCGCAGGTGCTCGGCGCCAACTTCGTGAGTCTGCCCACGTCGAGCGCGATCCATGCGTTCATCACGAGCGCCGCCGATGCGCTCGGCGCGCGTCTGAAGCTGCGCATCCAGGTCGGCAACTTCGAAGCCGCGTGCCGGATGATCGAAGCGGGCGTGGGCATCGGCGTCGTGCCGGAGTCGGTCGCGCTGCGGCACAGGAAGACGATGCAGATCGCGATCGTCGGCTTGAACGATCCTTGGGCCGAACGCAAGCTCAAGATCTGCGTGCGCAGCCTGAAGGACTTGCCGCCGTTCGCGCGGGTGCTCGTCGACAGGCTGATGGCGGCAGTGTGATTCCGGCCGGCTTCGACACCGGCGCGGATCATCAAAGTTTCCTTATGGAAACATCTGACGCCATGTCAACAAGCATTTCCCTGCCATCGACATGTTCTTGCAGCCATAAAAGCCCGCGTGTATAGTTTCCGAACTTACTCTTGTTTCGCATCGGAAATTATAGGGGTTTTCATGGACGCTTCCACTATCCTCGCCGATCTCGGCATCGCGCACGCGGCGCAAGCCGGCGACCTCGCGGTTCATTCGCCGATCACGGGCGAGCTCATCGGCCGTGTGGCCGTCAACACGGTGGCGGAAGTCGACACGGCCCTCGCCCGCGCGAAAGACGCGTACACCGCCTGGCGCAACGTGCCGGCGCCGCGCCGCGGCGAACTGGTGCGGCTGCTCGGTAACCGTCTGCGCGAGAAGAAGCAGGCGCTGGGCAGCATCATCACGCTCGAAACCGGCAAGATCCTGCAGGAAGGCATGGGCGAAGTGCAGGAAATGATCGACATCTGCGATTTCGCGGTCGGCCTCTCGCGCCAGTTGTACGGTCTGACGATCGCCTCGGAGCGTCCCGGCCACCGGATGGCGGAGACGTGGCACCCCATGGGCACCTGCGTCGTGATCTCGGCGTTCAATTTCCCGGCGGCGGTGTGGTCGTGGAACGCGGCACTCGCGCTGGTCTGCGGCAACGCGGTGATCTGGAAGCCGTCGGAAAAGACGCCGCTCACCGCGCTCGCCGTCAACCAGATCCTCAACGAGGCGCTGCAGGAATTCGGCGACGCGCCGGCCGGCCTGACCGCGCTGATCAACGGCGGGCGCGATGTTGGCGCGAAGCTGGTGGCGGATCCGCGCGCATCGATCGTCAGCGCGACGGGCAGCACGGAAATGGGCCGCACGGTCGGCGTGGAAGTGGCGAAGCGCTTCGGCCGCTCGCTGCTCGAACTCGGCGGCAACAACGCGGGCATCGTCGCGCAAACCGCCGACCATGAACTCGCGATGCGCGGCATCCTGTTCTCGGCGGTGGGCACGGCGGGGCAGCGCTGCACGTCGCTGCGGCGTCTGTTCGTGCATGAGAGCGTGTATGACAAGACTATCGAACGTCTGAAGCAGCTGTACAGCAAGGTGCCGATCGGCAATCCGCTCGAAAAAGGCACGCTGATGGGGCCGCTGATCGACAAGCAGTCCTACGCGCGCATGCAGGAGGCGTTGCAGCAGGCCGCGGCCGAAGGCGGCAAGGTGTTCGGCGGCGAGCGTGTCGAGGTGAAGGGTTATGAAGGCGGTTACTACGTGCGCCCGGCGATCGTCGAAATGCCGTCGCAAACCCCGGTCGTGCTGAAGGAAACCTTCGCGCCGATTCTCTACGTGTTGCGCTATACGGATTTCGCCGACGCAGTCGAAGCGAACAACGCAGCGGTTCACGGTCTGTCGTCGTGCGTGTTCACGACCGACCTGCGCGAAGCGGAACGTTTCCTGTCCGATTCGGGCAGCGACTGCGGTATCGCCAACGTCAACATCGGGCCGAGCGGCGCGGAAATCGGCGGGGCATTCGGTGGCGAGAAGGAAACCGGCGGTGGTCGCGAGTCGGGCTCGGACGCATGGAAGGCTTACATGCGCCGCGCGACCAATACGGTCAACTACTCGTCGGCATTGCCGCTCGCGCAGGGGATCGACTTCAATATCGGCTGAGCGCGCCGGCAACGCGTTTATGCGCGGCGGCCATCGCCGTCGCGCGCATCACATCTCTTCAGCAATCCGTTTGCGCCGCCCGGCGTTTTCAGCGCGGCCACGCTACTCGTGGAGTAAGACGTGAGTTCCAAAGTCGTGATCGTCGGCGGTGGGGTGATCGGCAGCTCGATTGCGTATTTCTTGCGGCTGTCCGATCCGACAGTCGGTGTCACGGTGATCGAGCGCGATCCGACTTATGCGCGCTCGTCGTCGGCGTTGTCGGCGGCGTCGATCCGTCAGCAATTCTCCACGCCGCTTTCCATTCAGATGTCGCTGTTCGGCATCGAGTTCTTGCGCTCGATCGGCGAGCGGCTCGAAGTCGACGGCACGCGTCCGTCGGTCGATCTGCACGAAGGCGGCTACCTGTTTCTCGCGACGTCCGCGGGCGAGTCCACGCTGCGCGAGAATCACGCGCTGCAAAAAAGTCTCGGCGCGGATATCAGTCTGCTCGACAAGACCACACTACAAGCGCGCTTTCCCTGGCTCAATACCGATGATCTCGTCGCCGGTGCGTACGGCGAAAGCGGCGAGGGCTGGTTCGACGGCTACGGTCTCGTGCAGGCGTTGCGCAAGAAGGCCCAGGCGCTCGGCGCGCGCTACGTCGCCGCGGACGTCACCGCCGTGCAGCGCGACGGCAAACGCGTTACGCACGTGCAGACCGCGAACGGCGAGACCTATGCGTGCGACGCGGTCGTGAATGCCGCCGGCGCCTGGTCGCGCCGGGTCGCGCAGATGGTGGGCATCGACCTGCCGGTCTACGCGCGGCGCCGCAGTATTTTCAACGTGAGTTCGCCGGCGCGGCTCGAACGCTGTCCGTTGCTGATCGATCCGAGCGGCGTGTACTTCCGGCCTGAAGGCAACGCGTACATTTGCGGCACGTCACCCGCCGCGGATCGCGATCCCGACGACCTGCCGCTCGACGAAGTCGATCACGCGCTATTCGACGACGTGATCTGGCCGACGCTCGCGCATCGCGTGCCGCAGTTCGAAGCGCTGCGCGTGCAGAACTGCTGGTCCGGCTACTACGAATACAACGTGCTCGATCAGAACGCCATCATCGGTTATCACCCCGACGTCGACAACTGCATTTTCGCCAACGGTTTCAGCGGACACGGCTTGCAGCAAGGTCCGGCGACGGGACGCGGCATCAGCGAACTGATCCTGCACGGCCGCTACACGACGCTCGACCTCGGCTCGCTGAGCTTCGCGCGCGTGCTCGACAACCGGCCGATCGTGGAGAAGAACGTGGTGTAGCCGCGCGTCCGGTTGATGCGGAAATTGCAATACGTAGTGCGTAGATATCGTTTGCCGCGCACCCGGACGATGGCCACAATCGACGCCGATCTTCCCCTCGACAGAGAACTCGACCCAGAGCGGCCCGTCACCATGTTCACGTTCAATCCCGCATTCGAAGCACCGACCGGCTCGCCAATTCGCGAGCTGTTCAAGTATCTCGCGCAGCCCGGCATGATCTCGTTCGCGGGCGGTTATCCGGCCAGCGATCTGTTCGATCGTGGAGGGCTCGACGCCGCCACCGTGCGCGCGTCGCAACAGCCCACGCTGTGCCTGCAATACGGTCCGACCGATGGCCTCGCGGTCCTCAAGGAACAGCTTGCTCAGCTGATGGCGCGCCGCGGCACGCCATGCGCGCCGCAGGACCTGCTCGTGACGACCGGTTCGCAGCAGGGCTTCGATCTGCTGCTGCGCGTGATGGTCGCTCCCGGCGACGTGGTGCTGGTCGAACAGCCCGCCTACCCGGCGACCTTGCAGGCGCTGAAGCTGCAACAGGCGGACGTCGTGACGGTGCCCGTCGATCAGCACGGGCTCGACGTCGATGCGCTCGCTGCCCTGCTCGAAGCCGGCACGCTGCGCGCTGCACCGAAGCTGCTGTACACGGTGCCGACGTTTGCCAATCCGACCGGTGCGACCTTGTCGCTCGAGCGGCGCATGGCGTTGTTGAAGCTGGCGGCGCGTCATCGCATTCTGATCGTCGAGGACGACCCGTACGGCGACTTGCGCTTCAGCGGCGCGGCATTGCCGTCGCTGCTCGCGTTGAGCGAGCAGGTGCCGGGGTCGCGCGACTGGGTGGTGCATTTTTCGAGTCTGTCGAAGATCGTCGCGCCGGGTTTGCGGGTCGGCTGGATGGTCGCGCATGCGGAGATTCTGCGTCGCTGTGTGGTCGCCAAGCAGACCGTCGATCTATGCAGTTCGTCGTGGACCCAGGCGATTGCCGCGGAGTATCTCGCGAGCGGTGCGCTGGAGCGCCATTTGCCGCTCATCGTCGACGCGTATGCGGTGAAGTGCCGCGCGTTGTGCGATGCGCTCGATGAGCAATTGGCGCAGCACGTCGCGTTTCATCGCCCGGACGGCGGTATGTTCGTATGGGCGCGATTGAAGGCGGGAGGGAATGCGGCCGACTATCTGCGTGTCTGTATCGAGCAGAATGTGATGTTCGTGCCGGGCGTCGCGTTCTATAAAGACAATGTCGATGTGGCGGCATTGCGTCTGTCATTCGCCGCGCCGGGCGTGGTGGATATCGAAACGGGTGTGCAGCGGATGAAGCTCGCGCTCGAACGTTTCGTCGAGGCAGGATAGAGCGGTATTGGCGTCAGAGCGATGAGCGCTGGGGATAACTCCCTCCCGCGTTTTTCGTGTCGACGGGCAAGCGGGCGTGCAGCGCAGGCAAGGCGCTCGAATTTCTGCTGGGCCGTCGTGCACCACTGAGCAGGAGACGCGCAATCGCCGACTCGCCCCTTACGAAAGCGCGTCGACGGCTCAGCAACGGGCGGCGGCTCGCGCACTATGCGCGAAGCCTGCGACTCATTGGGAGCGCGCGCATGAAAACCAATGCGCTCAATGAGTTGGGTGAGTCATGAGCATGTTGTCCACAGGCTTGTGCCCAATTTCTGTGGACAACAAATCTTAGTCAGCGGCAGTGGCACACATGCCAGGTCGTCCTCAGAAATTCGAGTCCGATTCCCGCTCTTCCACCACATCCCGCGTTGCCGACCAATAGGGCGACCGGTTGTAGTGCGCGTGCACGGACCTGCCCCATTGCATATCGGCCATCGATGGCCAGTTGTCCTTGTCAAAGCTCGGCGCAGTCCTGATTCGCTCGGCGGATGCGTCGAGCAGGAAGCATTTGTCGTCCGTGTCGAGCGTGAGGGCGCTCCACGGAATGGCGTGCAGCGAGTCGCCCATGCCGAGAAAGCCCCCGCTGGACAGCACCGCATATGCGATCCGTCCGCCGCGCACGTCGAGCATGATGGCGGAAATCTTGCCGACATGTTCGCCATCGGATGACATTACCTTGTTGCCGTCGAGTGTGGATGCGGCCATTACATCCGGTCCGGGGCCGTCGCCCATACCTGCTCCGACGATGTTCGCGCCTTGCTCGCAGGCGGCTGCCGGCCCTTGGGGATCGAGCGTAGTCATGACGTGCTCCTCGTGAAAATGCATGAATAGCGACGCGCAACGACCATGCCCAGTCGGGAATGTGGACTGGGTGGAAAGCGGCGCAGAGTCGGGATTGACTTTGACTCGCTGGCTCGAGCTGTGAAGCAGGTGCGTGTGATGCGGCCGGGTGACGCCGAGGCGCGCAATTGGCCACTGCGCACGCGTCTGGCGGGTGAAAGTGAAAGTGACGCGCCGGTTGTGTGTGCTGCTTCGGGTGGTTTGGATGACCCGGTTGGCGGCGCGCGTTGTTTTCAGGCACACCGTCACGTCATACGCCGCGGCGAAAGCCGGCTTGCGCTTACCGCCCCTTACGGATGCTCAAGTTGCGGCCAGTCGGCGTCGATAGATCTTGTGACCGGCGGTGCGTCGAACCCCCGACCCGTCATGCGCGACGCCATCACACAGCGGGTTTGACTTGCGGTGGCGCGATGGCGCAGCACATGTCTTGAGCGTAACGAACGGAGATAGCCATGCAAATCGACAGCGCATTGTCGTCGACCCGACAGGGAGCGGATCGCGCGGCGGCGAATAGTCTGCCCGCGGCGAACGACGCCGCCTCCGCGCAGACCGCGACGTCTACGACATCCGCGGCATCGACGACATCCGCACAGGATGACGCTGTCCATATCTCTGCCGAAGGCGCAGCAGCGGCGGATCGGGACGGAAATACAGGGCAGGAAGAGGGGGGAGTCGATTTCACGAGAACAGACAGCGCGCCGGCGGCGGGCGCCTCGGCGGTGCAGTCGTTTGCATACGGCACGCTCGGTCTTGAACGGCCGGACCAGCCTCACGACGACAGCAATGCGTTCTACACGGCTGGACGTTGGCTGGCAGCGGGCATCACCGTGGGCGGGATCGTCTCGCTGCTTGTTTGAGGAGGGGGCGCTTGCCGTGCAGGCCGCACGGCAAGCGCGATCGCTAATTTAGCGGTCGAGGAACGACTTCAGTCGATCGGCGCGGCTCGGATGCATCAGCTTGCGCATGGCCTTGCTTTCAATCTGACGAATCCGCTCGCGCGTCACGTCGAACTGCTTGCCGACTTCTTCGAGCGTATGGTCCGACTTCGTGTTGATGCCGTAGCGCATGCGCAGCACCTTTGCTTCGCGCGGCGACAGCGAGTCGAGCGCGTCGTCGATGGCGGCGCGCAAGTCGGCTTGCATCGCCGCATCGGCCGGCGACGAAGCCGCCGAGTCTTCGATCATGTCGCCGAGCGTGGCGTCGCCGTCGTCGCCGACCGGCGTTTCCATCGATACCGGCTGCTTGGCGATCTTCAGAATGCCGCGCACCTTCTCTTCCGACAGCTCCATGCGTTCCGCGAGCACCGACGGATGGGCTTCCATACCCGTCTGCTGCAGGATCTCGCGCGAAATGCGGTTGAGCTTGTTGATCGTTTCGATCATGTGCACCGGCACGCGAATCGTGCGGGCCTGGTCGGCGAGCGAACGCGTCACGGCCTGGCGGACCCACCACGTTGCATATGTCGAAAACTTCCAGCCGCGACGGTATTCGAACTTGTCCACGGCCTTCATCAGGCCGATGTTGCCTTCCTGGATCAGATCGAGGAACAGCATGCCGCGGTTCACGTACTTCTTCGCGATCGAGATCACGAGACGCAGATTCGCCTCGATCATCTCGCTCTTGGCCTTGCGCATCTTCGATTCGGCCGCAACCATCTTGCGGTTGACCTCTTTCAGATGCTTCAGCGGCAGCGAAACGGTGGCTTCGATCTCGATCAGCTTCTGCTGTTCGGACTGAATCGCCGGCAGATGGCGCTCGAGCGCCGCGCCGTACGACGTATTGCCGCGCGCTGCGCGTTCCGTCCAGCTGAGGTCGGCTTCGTGGCCGCCAAACGACTCGATGAACTTCTCGCGCGGCATGCCGCTCTTCGTGACGACGATTTGCAGAATGTTGCGCTCGATCGCGCGCACCTGCGCGACCTGGTGCTGGACGTCGCCGCACAGGCGGTCAATCGTGCGTGCGGTGAAGCGGATCTTCGCGAGGTGCTGCTGGATCTCTTCACGTGCGCGCAGATAGGCTTTCGAGGTGACATCGCCACGCGTGTGCGACGCGTTCATCTGGTCAGACAGCATGCCGACCTGCGCGAAGATTTCGAGGCAGTCGCTCGTGAGCTGCTTCAGGCGCGCTTCGTCCGCCGCCGACGAGTCGGCCGGGCCGACGTCGTCATCGCTATCGCTGTCGTCGTCTTCGTCGGCGTTCGTGTCGACGTCGGCTGCCGTGTCGGCGCTCGCTTCCTCTTCCGCCGCGACCGTGTCTTCATTCAGACCGTCGACCAGCTCGTCGATGCGCAGTTCGCCGTCGGCGACCTGCTGGGCGCTCGCCAGAATCGCGGAGATCGCGAGCGGGCAGGCGGCAATGGCTTGCACCATTTCATGGAGGCCGTCTTCGATGCGCTTCGCAATGGCGATTTCACCAGCGCGCGTCAGCAGTTCGGTTGCGCCCATTTCGCGCATATACATGCGCACCGGGTCGGTCGTACGGCCGAATTCGGAGTCGACGGTGGACAACGCGACTTCAGTTTCTTCGTCCGCCTGATCGTCCGACACCACGGCGGGGGCGTTCGAGTTGAGCAGCAGCGTTTCCGCGTCAGGGGCCTGCTCGTAGACCTGCACGCCCATGTCGCCAAACGCGCTGACGATGCTGTCGATTGCCGCGGTTTGCGCGAAGTTGTCGGGCAGATGGTCGTTGATCTGCGCGTGGGTCAGGTAGCCTTGCTCCTTGCCCAGCTGGATCAGCGCACGCATTTGGCGCTGACGTTCTTCGGCTTGTTGCGGGAGCAATTCGGCCGCAACGGGGATCGCTTTGCCGGCGCCCTTGCCCTTGGCCGTGCGACCGGAGGGGGCTTTGCCGCTGTAGCCGGCGTTTTCGTGTTGCGAATCTTCGCGATCAAAAGGGTTCACGTATTCTCCTCTAGAGGCTTCGCTATGAGACGCAAGACGCGACCGTCAGGCGTTTCGAGCATGGCTCAACATCACCTGAGTGACTCAACGCGGTTGTTTGGGTGTGCTCTTGGGGAGCAAAAAAGATGAGCCCGCTTGAAGCGGGCCGATAGAAATATGCGAAATTCGCGCGGCTCGCATTATATACGAGCTTGCGCGTTCGCGCTCATGGGGGCACACCAATTAATCGTGCAAGTTGTTGCAGGGGCGCTTGTAGCTTGCCGGGAGCGCGCGCAGCGGCGTCCTTTGAGCGACGCGACGACTTCTGCTTTGAGGTTGCACGTTGCTTTCTGCATATTCTGCATATATAGGAACCCTTTGGCCTCCTGCGACGGGATCAGTTCCGGCGCTCTGGCTCTATCTATATATAGGGCGCGCATGCTCTGGCGTTGTGCCGCGTGTGCCTTCA
>NZ_JAQQCJ010000053.1:0-12288 GCF_046030495.1 Paraburkholderia strydomiana | reverse complement strand
TGCGCCTGTGTTCGGCGTGCTGTTGTCTGCTTCACTCATCAGTTGTCTCCAGAAGGCATGGTGGGGCTTTTTGACTGGCATCCTTAAACGCAAAGAACGGGCCAGCCGTGATATCGCGTGCTAAGTGCCTGATTTAAAGGAAGACAGCCGCCGCACCGCCCCGCCGACCTATTTCACAAGTGAAATCGCCATTTCAGTTTGGGAATGGGTACGCGCATAATAGACAGCCTCCCCAAGCCTGCCGCGAGCCACCCCGTGAGCACACCTCTTTTCGAACCGTCCCCCCGCCCGCGCATCTGGGCGCTCAGCATCAGCCGCCTGCGCGATCTGTTCTTCGACATCGCCGGCGAATACGTCGAGCGCGCGGACCTGCGCATCGTCTCGCACGGCTTCGAAGACGCCGTGCGGGAGATCGAAAGCGCAGGCGCGGGTCGTCCCGATGTCGTGATCGCGGGCGGCTCGAACGGCGCGTATCTGAAAACGCGCGTGTCGGTGCCGGTCGTGCGGATCAACCCGACCGGCTTCGACGTGATGCACGCGCTCGCGCGGGCGCGGCGCGACGGCGCCCGGGTCGCGCTCGTCACGCACGGCGAAACGCCCGACGAAATACGGCGCTTCACGGCCGCCTACGCGCTCGACATCACGTTCGCGTCATATCAATCCGTGCAGGACGCGGAGAGCGTCGTGCTCGACCTGAGCGATCGCGGCATCGACGTCGTGGTCGGCCCCGGCCTCGTCACCGATCTCGCTGCGAATGCCGGGATGGGCGCGGTGTTTCTCTATTCGCGCGCGTCGGTGCGCGCGGGCTTCGACACCGCACTCGAAGTCGCGCAGGCCACGCGCCGCGAAACCGTGCGCCGTCAACGGCTCGACAATCTGCTGCAACATCTGCGCGACGGCGTCGTCGCGCTCGATGCGCAAGGCCGCGTCGAAGTGATGAATCAGCGTCTTGCCAGCGTGCTCGGCATCGATGCGGCGAAAGCCGCGGGCCGCGCGCTGCTCGAGCTTGCGCCCGATCTCGCCGGCAGTCTGCCCGACGCCGACGGCGACAGTTTCTGCACGGTGCGCGGCGCGAGCTATGTCGTGCATCGCGGGCCGCTCGCCAGCACCAGCACGGCGGCGGGCACCGTGCTGACGTTTCAGGAATCGCGTGCGGTCGAGCGGCTCGACCGCACGTTGCGCGCGCGGCAGCGCGTGCAGCAGTTCACCGCGCGTTACCGGCTCGACGACATCGTCGGCGCGTCGGAATCGATCGAACGGGTGCGCTCGCTCGTGCGGCGCTATGCGAGATCGGACGCGACCGTGCTGATTCTCGGCGAAAGCGGCACCGGCAAGGAGATGGTCGCGCAGAGCATGCATCACTTGAGCGCGCGGCGTGACTTCGCCTTCGTCGCGATCAATTGCGGCGCGTTTCCCGAGGCATTGCTGGAGAGCGAGCTGTTCGGCTACGAAGAAGGGGCGTTCACCGGCGCGCGCAAGGGCGGCAAGGCGGGGCTCATCGAAGTCGCGCATCGCGGCACGCTGTTTCTCGATGAGATTGGCGAAATGCCGCTGTCGTTGCAGAGCCGCCTGTTGCGTGTGCTGCAGGAGCGCGAGGTCGTGCGGCTCGGCTCGACGGAGCCGACGCGCGTCGATATCCGGGTCGTCGCGGCGACGCATCGCGCGCTGACCGAGGGCGTCGAAACGGGCAGCTTTCGCGCCGATCTCTACTACCGGCTCAACATCCTGAGCATCGCGCTGCCGCCGCTGCGCGAGCGGCCGAACGATCTGTTGCCGCTCGCCGCCGAATTGCTGCGCCAGGCCGCGGCGCGTGAACCGAGGCTCGCGGCGCGCGTGCCCGACGTGGTGACGGCAGAGCGTGTGCTTGCCGGGCTCGGTGGATCGTTGCGGCGTTATGCATGGCCGGGCAACGTGCGTGAATTGCAGAACGTGATCGAACGGATCGCGGTCGAACTCGCGGATGTGGACATCGGCGCGGAGACGGACACGAGCGCGGGTGCACAAGCCGACAGCGCCACCGTCGTCACCCGCGAGATGCTGCGCACCGTCGCGCCTGAAATCGTCGAAGCCCACGCGCGCCCGGCGAAGCCCGCCGCGCTCACGCTGCGCGAACGCAGCCGTCATGTGGAAGCCGATCAGATCCGCGCCGCGCTCGCGGCCCACGACGGCGATCGCGACGCGGTCTGCGACGCGCTCGGCATCAGCAAGACGACGCTGTGGCGCAAGCTGAATGCGGCGGCCCGGTAGCGCACGCGTTGCGCCATCAGACGCCCGCTTCGCGCTGCAGGATCACTGCGACATGGCGCAGCGCGTCCCACGAAAACTTTCGCGACCGGCGCCGAGTTGAACGTGCCACTCACTTCGCGGCCGAGGCCCGCTGCGCCGGTCCCTTTGCAAAACACGCCCGCCCCTCCGAAGCGGCTAAACCTGCTCAGCCGCCTCCACCGCTCCCCAGTGCGCGAACTCCTCGCTCAGGAAATCCACGCACACCCTGACCTTCGCCGACTGCGCGAGCCGCGCCGGATAAACCGCCCACAGATTCGCCGGCTGCGTGACCTCGGGCAACACCTGGCGCAACTGCCCGCTCTCGAGCAGCGGCCGCACGTCCCACATCGAGCGCAACACGATGCCGCGACCGGCGAGCGCCCATTGCACCGCGACCTCGCCGTGATTGGTCGACAGCGGCCCGGTCACCTTGATCGACGCCGCTTCGCCGCGCACCGTGAGGCGCCACAGACCGAACAGATGGTCGCGCTCCTTGATCGCGAGACACGCGTGCGCGGACAGATCCGCAAGCTGCCGCGGCGCCCCATGCCGCGCGAGATAATCGGGCGACGCGCACAGCACGCGGTGATTCGACGCGAGCCGCCGCGCGATCAGATGCGGCGCGATCTCGTCGCCGAGGCGGATATCGAGGTCGAAACCTTCGCCGCCCACGTCGACGAGACGATCGAACAGATCGAGCCGCACGCTCAATTGCGGATAACGTTCGGAGAAGCGCGCCAGCGCGGGCGCGATAAAACGGCGGCCAAAGCCGAAGCTGCTGGAGATGCGCAGCTTGCCCGCCGGAATGCGGCGAGTGGTGGAGACGTCTTCGACCAGTTGCTCGACGTCGTCGAGAATTTTTTCGGCCCACGCGTAGACGCGCTCGCCCGCCTCGGTAATCGCGACGCGGCGCGTGGACCGGTGCAGGAGCCGCGTACCGAGCGTAGTCTCGAGCACGTTGATCCGCTTGCTGACGTACGCCGCCGACACCGACAGCGCCTCCGCCGCCGCGCTGAAACTGGATTTACGCGCGACTTCACAAAACACACGCAAATCGGCGAGATCGGGTGACGGGACGGCATTCATAGCGGATTGGCGGCCAATGCGTTTGTGCACGAATCGTGCACAGTGACTTAACTAAAGCCGCCATTTTAGATGCAAACGACAGGAATAGAATAAGCGCCGTTGAATCGTCGAAAGCCCCGATTGAAGCCCCAAGGAGGAGCACAAACATGTCGAAGAAATATCGGATTGCCGTCATACCCGGCGACGGCATCGGCGTCGAAGTCATGCCGGAAGCCATTCGCGTGCTGGACGCGGTGCAAAAGCGCTTCGGCATCGAGCTCGAGTATCAGCACATCGAATGGGCTAGCTGCGACTACTACGCGAAGCACGGCAAGATGATGCCGGACGACTGGAAGACCCAGTTGCAATCGGCCGATGCGATTCTGTTCGGCGCGGTGGGCTGGCCGGACACCGTGCCCGATCACATCTCGCTGTGGGGATCGCTGCTGAAGTTCCGGCGCGAATTCGACCAGTACATCAACCTGCGCCCGGCGCGCCTGTTTGCGGGCGTGCCGTCGCCGCTCGCGGGCCGCAAGGCGGGCGACATCGATTTCTGGATCGTGCGCGAGAATACCGAAGGCGAATATTCGTCGGTGGGCGGCGTGATGTTCGAGGGCACCGAGCGTGAATTCGTGCTGCAGGAATCGGTATTCACGCGGCACGGCAGCGAGCGCGTGCTGAAGTTCGCCTTCGATCTCGCCCAGCGCCGCGAGCGCAAGCAGATCACCGTCGCCACCAAGAGCAACGGCATCGCGATCAGCATGCCGTGGTGGGACAAATGCGCGGCCGGCATTGCGGCGCAGTATCCGGACGTCAAGTGGGACAAGCAGCATATCGACATTCTGTGCGCGCGCTTCGTGCTGCATCCCGACCGCTTCGACGTGGTGGTGGCGACCAACCTGTTCGGCGATATCCTCTCCGACCTCGGTCCGGCCTGTACCGGCACGATCGGCCTTGCGCCGTCGGGCAACCTGAACCCGGACCGCCAATTCCCGTCGCTGTTCGAACCGGTGCACGGCTCCGCGCCCGATATCGCCGGCCAGAACATCGCCAATCCGATCGCGATGATCTGGTCGGCCGCGATGATGCTCGACTTCCTCGGCCAGTCGAGCGGCAAGGAACGCGAAGCGCACGACGCGATTCTCGCGGCGATCGAAGCGACGCTGATCGAAGGCCCCCACACCGGCGACCTCGGCGGCAAAGCGAACACGACCGAAGTGGGCGAGGCAATCGCGGCGAAACTGGGCTGAAGCGGTCGCCTGCTTCAGGCAGTTAACGTTCAGCAATGAAGTTCTGACAATCCCTGACGGGCGCCAGTTGAAGCTCTCAAAGCGGCGCTCTCCCCTTTCCCTCCTCTGGATCCGCCGCACCGCGCGCGGGCGCCGTGGCATCCACCCTCTCCGCGCCGCCCGGCGCGGTCCCGCGAGCCGATGTGCGCTCGCAACATCTCGGGTAATCCCGCCTTGCCCCCCGTTGTCGGATTACTTACAGTGCGTGTTCGCAGAAAGAATCGCGGTTCTATATACGAACACGCCCACCAAATCAGTCATGCCACCATGGCGGCAATCGCCGGTTACGGCTTCCGGGCCGCGTGGCCGTCGTCATGCAAACGGTTTGCTGCGGCGGGGGCATCGTGCATCGCTTCCAAACGGCGTACGATCGTGAAAGAAAGGAAAGGCTCGGGTTCCACGAGCCTTTTGACAATCGGGAGACCATCATGAGCCGCAGCACTGCTGTGAACGTTCAGACATTCATCAACGAACACCCCTTCTCGCCGTTCCAGTGGCTGGTTTTTTTCATGTGCTTCATCATCGTCCTGCTGGACGGTTTTGACACGGCCGCGATTGGCTTCATCGCGCCTTCGCTGATCGGCGAATGGGGCATCGCCAAGCCGGCGCTCGCGCCGGTACTGAGCGCCGCGCTGTTCGGCCTCGCGTGCGGCGCGCTCGGCTCGGGCCCGCTATCCGACCGCCTCGGGCGGCGCGTGATGCTGCTGAGTTCCGTGCTGCTGTTCGGCGTCGCGTGCCTCGGCTCGGCCTTCTCGAGCAACATCGAACAACTGACCGCGCTGCGCTTCATCACGGGCGTCGGCCTCGGCGCGGCCATGCCGAACGCCGTGACGATGATGGGCGAGTTCTGCCCGGACCGCCGCCGCGCGACCGTGATCAACCTGATGTTCTGCGGCTTTCCGCTCGGCGCCGCATTCGGCGGTTTTCTCGCCGCATGGATGATCCCGCATTTCGGCTGGCGCAGTGTGCTGCTGCTCGGCGGCATCACGCCGCTGCTGCTGATGATCCTGCTGGTGAGCAAGATGCCGGAGTCGGTCCGCTACATGGTGGCGAACAACAAGCCGGTCGAGCGGATTCGCGCGGCGCTCTCGCGCATTTCGGGCGACGCGGTGCAGGCAAGCGCCTTCACGATGACCGAAAGCGCGCCGCAAACCGGCAGCAAGGGCCTGGGCGTGGTGCTGTCGCGCTCGTACATCATCGGCTCGGTGATGCTGTGGGTGGCCTACTTCATGGGCCTCGTGATCTTCTACGCGTCGATCAACTGGATGCCGATCCTGCTGAAGGACGCCGGGCTCACGCCGCAACGCGCGACGCTGATTTCCGCACTGTTCCCGCTCGGCGGCGTCGGCGCGGTGGTGTGCGGCGTGCTGATGGACCGCTTCAACGCGAACCGGATCATTGCGGCCTGCTATGCGCTGACCGCGGTGAGCGTCTATTTCATCGGCCAGGCGGCCGGCAACGTGGGCGCGCTGGTGTTCATCGTGTTCGTCGCGGGCGTGCTGATGAATACCGCCCAATCGTCGATGCCGGCGCTCGCCGCCGCGTTCTATCCGACCGAAGGCCGCGGCACGGGCGTCGCGTGGATGCTCGGTGTGGGCCGCTTCGGCGGAATTGCGGGTTCGTTCCTCGTGGCCGAACTGACGCGCCGCCACTTCACCTTCGGCGGCATCTTCGCGACCGTCGCGGTGGCGGGTCTGCTGTCGTGCGTGGCGCTGCTGATCAAACAGGCGGCGCGGCCGCATGTGGCGACGGCGAACACGTCGAAGGCGGAGTCGTTCGGGCATTGAACAACGCGCGCGACAAGGGCGCGCATGCCGGATCCGCTGGTTTCTCGAAGCCGCCCGCCTGGGCGGCTTTTTCATTTCCAGCGCGTGACAGCAAGCAGGCCAGGGGGTAAAAAAAGCGTGCCCCGTCACTTCCCGATAAACTACGCGGTTGTTTACCCGTGCGGCCGCCGCGCTGGCCGATGCCACCGTCGTCGCCGCACCGCTCATCTCAAGTCAGGATTCCGGTAATGAAACGCGTAGTCGTCTCCGCGCTGCTGGCGGCGTGCCTCGCGCAACCGGCCGCGCAGGCCGTTGCACAGACCGTCAACGATCAATGTTTTGCGCTCGGCGATATCGCCGGCCAGGTCGCCTCGTGGCGTGCGCACAAGAAGACCAAGGCCCAGGCGCTCGACCAGGCGGCCAAATACTATAAGGACCCGGCAGACCTGCAGGCGGTCGACGCGATCATCGAAAAGATTTTCAGCCCGGGTGCGCCGCGCATGACGCCCGACCAGGCCAGCATGGCGTTCACGTCGGAGTGTCTGAAGAAGAACGGGCAGGCACCCGCTCAGTGATGCCTGCCCTCGGCACGCGATGCGGTGCCGTGCGATATGGACGTAGGACTCACGGTCCGCGCGCCGGACGCTAACCGGCGCGCATGCCGGTGCGCATGCCGGTGCGCATGCCGGTGCGCATGCTAGCGTCGGCGAAACGCATCCAGCGACGGCAACGCGTTGCCGTGAAAATCGAACAACGTGTTGTTGTCCCACTGATCGCCCGCACCGTTCTCCCAGCCGACGTTCGGCGTCGGAATCCATTCGGGCTCCCACCAGAACACGCCTTTGCCGCGGCCGTCGGGGATCGCCTTGACGACGTCCGTCACTGCACCGAGAAACTGTGCCTGCCCCGCTGGGGTCTGCGGAAAGGTCGAGGTGCCGACGTTGGTCATCGAGTTGGGCTCGGAATCGCCGTCGCTGGTCGTCCACGGATACGCGGTCTCGACCACCATGACGTCCTTGTCGTAGCGCGCCGCCAGATCGTTCGCGTTGTTCTGCAGGTCGCTCAGCGAGCCTTGCCACTGCGGGTAGTACGACAGGCCGATCACGTCGAACGTCACGCCGCGCTGCGTCGCGCTGTCGAACCACCAGCGGCTCTTCGCGTTGTCGCCGCCGCTGTCGATATGCAGCATGACCTTGGTGCGCGGATCGACGGATTTGACCGCGTCATGCCCCGCCTTCAATAGCAGCGCGAGGTTGTCCAGCTGGTCGTACTTGCCAAGCGGCCACAGCATGCCGCCGGTGATTTCATTGCCGATCTGCACCCACTCCGGATGCACGCCGTCGCGCTTGAGCATGTTCAGCACATTCGACGTGTACTCGGACAGTAGCGCGCACGTCTGCGTGATGTCCTTGCCTTCCCACTCGTGCGGCGGATACTGCTTGCCCGGATCGGCCCACCAGTCGCTGTAGTGAAAGTCGATCAGCACGCGCAGGCCGAGCGCGGCCGCGCGGCGCGCCAGCACGCGCACGTGTTCGGCATTGTTGTAACCGGCGGCGGGACTCTGATTGGCCGGAAAATAGTTCGGATTGCCAGGATCGTTCCAGACCTTGATACGGATCGAATCGACGCCATGGCTCTTCAGAATCCGCAAACAATCGAGGCGCTCGCCATGCTCGTAAAACTTCGCACCGTTCGCTTCCAGTTCGAGCAGCGTCGAGACGTCCGCGCCCATCGCAAAGCGGCCGCCGTGCGCGGTGGATTCACCCTCGCCCGCGATGGCGGGCAGACCCACCGTCGTGCCGACACCCGCCGCAGCCGCTGATGCCAGCCATCCCAGCATTTCTCTTCGGTTCATTCGTCATCCTCCATCTATTGAATGGCGGCTCTTCTCGAGGCCGCCTGGTCCGGTGTGATGCGCCTGTGTTTCAACCTCCGGTCTTGCCACTTCTCCGACTACTCCCTCTGCCAATCCGATCCGGTCCGAACGGCACGCCAGTTCAGGCGTCTTTCCATACGCAGACATCGCCGGTGTTCAGGCGCGCCGCGCCGAGCACGAACGTCGCGTGGGACGGCGCCGGCGCCTGCACCGGCTGCTCGCCGAAATTGAATGCAAAGGTCAGGCCACCGCGCCGGCGAATGCGCAAGCCGTCGGCCAGCAGTTGCGTCTCGATGCCCGCGTCTCGCGTGGCCTGCTGCAACACCGCGCGATGCAGCGCATGCGACAGCCAGGCCGCCACATAGCGAACCTTGCCGTGTATGAGCAGCGCCGGCCACGCGTCGTCGAATTGCGCGGCGACGCGCGTCTCGGCGTTGGCCCGCACATGCTCGCGCCAATACACGGCGGTGCCCTGTGTGCCCTCGATCGACAACGCGGGCGTGAGCGTGGGCCGTAGCGACTCGACTTCGAGCACCTGCATCGGCAGCACGCGTTGCAATGCGCCGGGCGGCAGGTTGCCCGGAATCGCGAACGCGTCCGTCTTGGAGCCGCTGCGCGGGCCGAAGACCCATTGCGCGCTGCTGCGTTCGATCTGCTGCACCAGCGCGTCGTCGATCACGGCGATGCTCGGCACGACCACGAGGCGATACGCTGACAGGTCCGCGCGGCTCGCCACGATATCCACGTCGAGCCCGAGTTCGCGCAACGCCTCGTAGTAGTCGAACGCCAGCGTCTGATAGTCGAAGGTCTTGCCATGACGCTGAATCTCGAACATCCATTGCGTCTCGTAGTCGAAGACGATCGCCACGGACGCGCGCGTGGGCGCGCCGAGCGTCGAGAGCGCCGTGCACTCCGCGATTTCACGCGCCGCCTGCCGCACTTCGAGGCCGCCCGGCGAGAGTTCGTTGTTCGGCAGATTGAGCCCGGAGTGCATCTGCTCCTGCGCATACGGACACTGACGCCAGCGGAAATACGACACAAGCTCCGCGCCGTGCGCGAACGCCTCATATGCCCACAGCCGCACCATGCCCTTCGCGGGCACCGCGTTCCACAGCGCCCAGTTGACCGGCCCGGCCTGCTGCTCCATCACCCAGAAGCGTCCCTTGCCGATCGCGCGATAGCGGTCGTGGTCGAACGCGGACACGTCGGGATGCGCGGTGCGCGCGAAACGCGCCTTCTGCTCTTCCGGCAGCGCGATCGACTCGGTGCGCGCGATCGGATAGCTGTCCCATGCGGCGACATCGAGCGCGTTGTCTTCGGAGAAACGGTAGTGGTCGAAGGTCGTGAAGAAGCCCATGAAGTTGTGCAGCAGATCCGCCGTTGGCGCATGCTCGCGCAGCACCTCGATCTGCTCGCGATGGAAGCTCGCCACTTCGTCGGACATGAAGCGGCGGAAGTCGAGCAGGTGGATCGGGTTGGCGTCGGTCGGCGTGAGGTTCGGCAAGCCGATCGCGTCGAACGACGGGTACTCCATGCTCCAGAACACGTTGCCCCACACTTCGTTGAGCGACGCGACCGTTTCGTAGCGCTGCTGCAGCCATCTCTGGAAACGCCCGAGCGCCGCGGGCGAATAGCTCGGCACGGTCTCGTGACAGCCGAGTTCGTTATCGGTCTGCCACGCGACGATCGACGGATGCCGCCCGTAACGCCCAGCCATGGCAGCCACGATGCGCACGCATTCGCGCCGGTACGTTTCGCTCGATATATCGTAGTGACGGCGCGAGCCGAAATTCCAGCGCGTGCCATCGGCACGCACCGGCAACACGTCCGGATGCGCGTCGATCAGCCACTTCGGCGGCGACGCGCTCGGCGTGCCGAGCACGAGTTTCAGCCCTGCTGCTGCGAGCGTTTCGACGGCCTCGTCGAGCCATTGCCATTCGAAAACGCCCGCGCGCGGCTCCATCCGGCTCCACGCGAATTCAGCGATCCGCACGTGCGTGATGCCGAGGTCGACCATACGCTTTGCATCGTCGGCCCACATCGCGCGCGGCCATTGTTCCGGGTAGTAACAGACACCAAGTTGCATGAGAGAAGTCTCGTTATGAGTTGACGAGTAGACGGGTTGACGTCGGGCAGGTGCTCAGCCTTTGCTTGCACCGAAAGTCAGACCGGCAACGAAGTGCCGTTGCATCGCGAAGAACATCAGAACGGAGGGCAATGCGGCCAGCACCGAGCCCGCCGCGACCAGGTTCCATGCGGTCGTCCATTGCCCCTTGAGCGCGGCGACGCCCACGGTGATCGGCGCGGCCTCGTCGCCTTGCGTGAGACACAGCGCCCAGAAATAGTCGTTCCAGACGAACGTGAACACGAGGATGCCGAGCGCGGCGAGCGCGGGCCGGATCAGCGGCAGCACGATGCGCAGATAGATGGTCCATTCGCTCGCCCCTTCCACGCGTGCCGCTTCGATCATCTCGAACGGCAACTGCTTGATGAAGTTGCGCAGAAACAGCGTGCAAAAGCCGGTCTGGAACGACACGTGGAAAATCACCAGCGCCCACACGGTATTGAAGAGGCCGAATTTCAGCGCCATGTCGCGCACCGGAATCATCAGGATCTGGATCGGCACGAAGTTGCCGGCGACGAAGGCGAACAGCACCGCCGTATTGCCGGGAAAACGGTAAGTGGCCAACGCGAAGCCCGCCATCGACGCCAGCACGATCGCGCCGAGCACCGACGGCACCGTGATCAGCACGCTGTTGGCGAAGTAATGCAGCATCGGCGTTTGCGTGAGCGCCGCGCCGTAGTTTTCGAGCAGCGCGAAATGCTTCGGCCAGGTCCAGTAATCGCCTTGTGCAAGCTCGTCCGACGAACGGATCGACGTGACGAGCACGGCCAGCATCGGCAGCAGCCAGAGCAACAAGGCGAGCGGCAACGACGCCTTATAGAGCGTGCGATTGATGGGTTTCCAGCGTTCGACGGGAAGCGGATACATGACACGTAACTCCTGGCAAGCGGCAAAAAGGCAAGCGGCGAATCAGCGTTCTTCGCGCAACATGCGGCGAAGATGGAACACGATATAGACCAGCATGATCGCGAACAGCACGACGGCAATCGCCGCGGAATAGCCTTCGCGGTAGTACTTGATCGCCTGGTCGTACATGTAATAGGCGAGCACGGTGGAGCTGTCGAACGGACCGCCGCCGCTCATCACCGCGATCAGATCGAAGCTGCGCAGCGCGCCGATCACCGTCAGCACGACCGCCATGAAAGTGGCCGGGCGCAACTGCGGCAGGATCACGTGCCACAGCAGACGCAGGCCCTTCGCGCCTTCCATGCGCGCGGCTTCGACCACTTCGGGATTGATGCCCGTGAGACCGGTGAGATACAGCACCATGCAGAACGGCGTTTGCGGCCATAGCGCGGCGAAGATGATGCCGAACGTCACCGTGCGCGGATCGCCGAGCACGGGAATGCCGTGACCCACGATCAAACGCAGCAAGCCGAAGCCGGGGTCGTAGAACCAGCTGAACACGAGCCCGACCACGACGCCCGACAGCACGAAGGGCGCGAAGAACAGCGACTTCACGACACGCATGCCGCGCACGTGCTGGTTCAGATACAACGCGAACATCAGACCGAGCGGCGGCGCGAGCAGGAACAGCGCAAGCCAGATGAGGTTGTTCTTGAGCGCCGTATAGAACGTGTCCGACTGGAACAGTTCGACGTAATTGCCAAGACCCACGAAGGTCTTCGGCGTCATGCCGTCCCAGTTGTAAAAGCTGATCGAGATGCTGCTGATGATCGGGTAGACCACGCACAGACAAAACAGCAGACATCCCGGCAGCAGGAAGAAAAACGCGGCGCGGTGCTGATGACGGCGCGTCGTCGAGACGTGACGACGCCGGGCCGCCGGTAAGCGGCTCGCTGCGGAATGAGACATGGATCGAGCCTCGTCGGGAATCGAAGGCGGGCGCCCGCGGGGGGTTTACCCCCCGCGGGGGGGGGGGTTAATATATTTAATGGTGGT
>NZ_JAQQCJ010000052.1:0-13378 GCF_046030495.1 Paraburkholderia strydomiana | reverse complement strand
CATGAAAGACTCGAAGGTGATCGTCGCGATCAACAAGGACCCGGAAGCGCCGATTTTCAGCGTCGCCGATTATGGTCTCGTAGGCGATCTGTTCAGCGTCGTGCCGGAAATGGCGGGTGAAGTCGCCTGATGCAAGCTACAGGCGCGCCGTGTTCGACGTCGCGCCTGGTCGATAGAATGTTTTGGCTTACGCCCTTCCCACTTCGAAAGCCCATGTGCCGGATGCTGCGATTACCGGTAACGGTTGAATCGCTTACCTCGCGTAGCCATGCATCGTACTCACTTCGCGACGTCGGTCCGCCGCACTCTCCACCGCGCAAGCGCGCACTCCGCCACACACACCCCATTGACGCCGTCGCGCAACTCAACAACAGCACGCCCTCGCGACACCAACCAGGTCTCACGTACTCAAGCCATGACCGTCAGGCACATCCCTTGCTCGCTCAATCGACTCGACCGGACAAGACAAGTACGACCGTCTGGCTCGCATTCCCTGTCGTCGAGAGAGCGCCACGCGCTCACGACGACCGCACGCAAACCCGATTTTTTCCAGGCATAAGCATCATGAGTCGCGTTTTACTCGTGGACGATCAACCCGAAGCATTGTCCGCGTTACGTGCCGTGCTGGTCGGCCGTGGCTATACAGTGGCCACGGCGGCGGACGGTGTCGAAGCATTCGAACGTTTGCAACGCACGCGCGTGAGCGCCGTCGTGTGTGACTGGCGCATGCCCAACATGGATGGCGCCGAACTGATCGAATCGATGCAGGCCACGAGTGGACTCGCGTCGGTCCCTGTCATCCTGACGAGCGGCAGCGGCGAAGCGCCCTCGTTGCCCATGAAGGGCTTTCTTCGCAAGCCGTTCGCGCTGGATAAACTGCTGTCGCTGCTCGCCGAATGCGAGAACGGCGCGACAACCCAAGGCGTTTGCTGAACATTTGGCCTTGCCGCTCGCGCACGACAACGGGGCAAGCATTCGGCCCAACGGGCAAGCGTGCGCGATAGCAAAGCATGGCTTTGCGCTGCGCTTGCGTCAAATCGCGTCCCTGTCTGTGTCCCTGTCTGTGTATTTCGCCCCGGTGGAACACGGTTGCAATTGACGGCCCGAGTCGCCAGACCGTCTTCAGACATTCGCGCATTCCCCCGGCACCGCTACGCCGACTTCTCCATCAACTCCCCACGCGGCGTCAAATCGGCATCGGGCGAGATATCCTCCAGCGTCTGCTGACTGGTCTCGATCCGCAGCGCCAGAATCGCGACGCTGAGCAGAAGCAGCACGCCGCCGACCATCGTCAGCACACCCGTCACGCCGAATCGCGTGTAGAGCAGCAGCGCCACATAAGGCGTGGACATCGACGCCGCGCGTCCGCACGTACCCGCGACACCGGTTCCGCGCAACCGATGCGCGGTCGGGAACAACTCCGGGATATAGCCGAACAGTCCAAGCGTGCAGACCGTATAGATCGCCGTCACCAACGCGAAGCCCACGACCGAGATCGCCGCCGGCGAGCGCATCTGCACGTACACGAAGCCGAGCAGAATCGTCACGAGCGAGAACAGCACGATGCCATTGCGACGCCCGAGCCGGTCGGTCACGAGATAACCGACCACCGCGCCGGCCGGCGCACCGAACGACATCAGCAGCACGAAGCCGAGCGACTGCACGATCGTCAACCCTTCCTTCACGAAGAACGTCGGCAGCCACGCGACGAACCCATACAGCGACATGTTGATCGCCATGCAGGTCAACGCCGCCACCAGCGTGCGGCCGATCATCCCGCGCACGAACAGCGCCGAGAACGGCGCGGCCGGCACCTCGTGGCTGACCACGCGTGCGACCGGCGGCAACTTGCCGACGCGCGCTTCGACTTGCCGCTCGATCGCCGACACCGTGGCCTCGGCTTCGTCGAGCCGCCCCACCGTTTCGAGCCAGCGCGGCGACTCCGGCATCCGATGCCGCAGAAACCACACGATCAGCGCCCCGAGCCCCGCAATCGCGAACATGTAACGCCAGCCGAGATGCGGAATCACCCAGTAGCCGATCGCGGTCGCGCCGAGCAAACCGGAGTTGATGATCAGCGCGAGCAGCGCGGTCCAGCGTCCGCGTGTGGCGGGCGGCACGAATTCGCACAGCGTGCCCGCCGCCACCACGAGTTCGGCGCCCAGCCCCACACCCATGATGAAGCGCAGCAGGATCAGCCAGTAGATGTTCGGGGCAAAGCACGCGGCAAGCGACGCGACACCGAAGATCGCCAGATTCGCCTGATACGAATAGCGCCTGCCGAAGCGGTCGCCGAGATAGCCGGACAGACCCGCGCCGATCATCATGCCCATGAAGGTCGCGGAGATGAAAAACGAGCCGAGCCGCAAATCGGTGAAGCCGCTCTTGACCATCGCCGCGAGCGCGCCGTTGGCCAGATAGATATCGAATGCGTCGAGGAAAGCGCCTGCGCCGATCAGGCCAAGAATGTTCCAGTGGAAACGGGTGATGGGCAGGCGGTCGAGCCGCGCCCCGGAATTGACTGTGACGGTTGCCAAACTTAGTCTCCTGAGAGGCCGCACGCGGTTGAGCCGCTTGCGCAAAACAGTTCCGCGTCGCCGCCTTTTTGCATGCAACGGCTCTGACGCGGGGTCCTGGGCGACACGGTTCGATGTCGCCGTGTCGTGTAGTGCTAAGAGTGCGACAGCCGGCGTGGTGAGGGAATTGGCATTATTGGAAGCCGATGTTTTGTTGCGGTTAAGGGTACGAGACGGTTCCGGCCCGGTGCGGGGCGGCATCCGACGGGACAGCGCAGTTTGGGTCGATCGGCCCGGCTCCGTTCCGCATGGCCCGCCCTGCGCGCAGCAAAGCAAAACGGCGCGGTGCATCTTCATGCACCGCGCCGTTTCACGCACGCGATCAGACGTCCAACGAATTCACACGCCGCGTGCGCGCGGCTTATCGACCCGCCACGATCCTGCGAGCCTTCAGAATCACCGGCATGTCGACCATCCTGCCGTCCACCGCCACCGCCGCGCCGCTGCTGGTCTCCACCGCCGCCAACACGCGCCGCGCCCACGCCTGCTCGGCCTCGCTCCACGCATAGGCGCGATGCACCGCGTCGATCTGTTTCGGATGAATGCACAGCTTGCCGCCGAAACCGAAGCGCCGGCCGCGCCGCGCGTCGGCTTCGATAGCATCGGCGTCGGTGATGGTGGTCGACACGCCATCCACCGGCGCGCCGATTCCCGCGAGCCGCGATGCCAGCACGATCTGCGAACGGAACACATGCAACTCCTCGGCATCGCCGTCGATGCCGAGGTCGATCTGGAAATCGAGCGTGCCGAACACGATGCGCTGCACGCGCGGCGCGGCGCACAACACCGCCAGATTCGCAAAGCCTCGGGCGGTCTCGACGATCGGCAACACGCGCAACCCCGGATGCGCGTGCGCGAGCACCGCGTCGACCTGCTCGCGCGCCTCGGCCTTCGGCAGCACGATGCCGGCGACGCCGGTCTGGCTTGCGAGCGCGGCAACGTCGTCGTCGAACCACACGGTATCCGAGCCGTTGACGCGCACCCACGCGGGCCGTGATGCACCGTCCGATACAGCGGCCAGCACGGCCGCGCGCGCCATGGATTTTTCATCGGGCTGCACGGCATCTTCGAGATCGAGGATCACCGCGTCCGCGCCAGCCGCGTGCGCTTTCTCGAAACGCTCGGGCCGGTTGCCCGGCACGAACAGATACGAACGGGGCAGCGTGGCGTTCATGCGAGCACCGTCGCGTGCGATGTCGCTTCGAACACCGAGCCGACCTCAGTCTGCTCCGCGATATGCCATGCGTTGCCGAGCAAACGCGCCGCTTCGCCTTCGGTGGCCGCGCCCGCGAATGCCGCCAGCCGATGCAGCTTGGTCGCGATTTCATCGCGCGACAGCGTGTTGCCCGGATCGCCCTTCGGTTCGTCGACGCGACCGTTGAGGACACGGCCATCGGTGGTCGTCACCGTGACCTTGCCGATCCAGCGCGCGGGGTAGGCTGCATCGACCTCGGCATCGAAGGCCATCGTGACGTTGTCGCGGAACGCGGCGATCGTATCCGCGTCGAAGCCGTGTTCGAATTCGGTGACGCCCGCATAGCCGTGATGCGCGACGAGCCCGAGCACGGTGCCCATGTTGAACTTCGCCTGATGCACCGTGCGCGGCGTGACGACCGCGCCGAGCACGTCGATCGCGCCCTGATGCACGTGCGCAACCACCTTCGCTATATCGCGTGGTGCGAGACGGTGGTCCTGCACGACGGCGAGCAGTGCGTCCGCGGCGGGATGCGTATGACGGCACGCCGCGTGATACTTGAACGAGGTTTCCTCGGTGGCCCAGCGGCTGCCCAGCCGGTCGACGAGGCGCGCCGGATCGGCGTCGCTCGACATGCCCGCCGCCATGCCCTTCGCGCCTTCGAGAATATGCGTCGCGCCCTTGAAGCCGTCGGCGGCGAGTTGCGCGGCCATCAGCCCGTTGGCGGCGGCCATCGCCGTGTGCAGTTGCTTCGAGTCGGCGGCGTCGCGCAGAAACTCCCACAGCCCGCTAGCTTGCGTCCCGGCCGACCCGAACGCGTCGAGCATCTGCGTCGGCGACAACCCGAGCAGCCGTCCGGCCGTGGCCGCCGCCGCGATCGTGCCGACCGTGCCTGTGGTGTGAAATACCTTGTAGTGCGAGCGGCCCAGAAATTCGCCGATGCGGATACCGACTTCATAACCCGCGACCGCCGCCGCGATGAAATCGCGCCCCGATGCCTGCGTGGCTTGAGCCAACGCGAGCGCCACCGGAAACACCACCGTTGCCGGATGAAACACCGAGCCGTTGTGCACGTCGTCCTGTTCGGCGAAGTGCGATGCCGCGCCGTTGATCATCGCCGCGAAATAGGGCGTGGTGCGGCTGCGGTCGATCAACACTTCGCACGGGCCGTGCTGCGTCGCGCCCGCTGCCTGGCGTGCGAAGCGCGCAATCGTTTCAACAGGTCGCGCGCCTTTACCGGCCAAGGCCGAGCCGAGCCAGTCGACGTACAGGTTGACGGTGCGCTCGACCACCGCGTGCGGAATGCTGTCGAAGTCGAGCTGCGCGGCGAAGGTGGCAAGCGTGAGACTGGGATGATCGTTCATGAGCGTGCGGGAGTCGGGTTCGTTCAGGGTTTGTTCGGATTGCCGGCATGGCGTCGTCCACACGCCGGCGCGAAAAGGCGCTTCAGATCGTGCCGGCCGCACGCAGCGCATCGATGCGCGTGCTGTCATAGCCGAGTTCGCGCAGAATCGATTCGGTATGCTCACCGAGTGCGGGCACCGGGTCCATGCGCGGTGCGAAATCGGCAGGCAGACCCGGCGGCAACAGCGCGGGCACCGCGCCCGCCGCCGTGCCGACTTCCCGCCAGCGCTCGCGCGCCTTCAATTGCGGATGCGCCCACACGTCGCCCAGCGTGTTCATCTGCGCATTAGCGATGCCGGCCTGATCGAGCCGCTCGATCACCTGCGCGGCGCTCAGCTTCGCAAAGGCCGCGACGATCACCTCGCGCAACGCGTCGCGCGCGGACGTGCGTTTCGAGTTCGACGCGAAGCGCTCGTCGGTGGCGAGTTCCGGTTGTTCGAGTACGCGCTCGCAAAACAGCTTCCATTCGCGCTCGTTTTGCAGGCCGAGCATCACGGTCTTGCCGTCGCCGGCGGGAAATGGTCCGTACGGATAGATCGTTGCGTGCGCCGCGCCCGACAGCGCGGGCGGGGACTGACCGTCGATCGCGTAGTAGAGCGGATAGCCCATCCACTCGACCATGCTTTCCAGCATCGACACGTCGATGCGGCAGCCGCGCCCCGTGCGGCCGCGCAACAGCAATGCGCTGAGGATGTTCGAATACGCGTACATGCCGGCGGCGATGTCCGCGATCGAGCAGCCTGCCTTGGCGGGCGCGCCAGGTGAGCCGGTGATCGACAGAAAGCCGGATTCACTCTGGATCAGCAGGTCGTACGCCTTCTTGTCGCGATAAGGACCATCGGCGCCATAACCGGAGATATCGCAAACGATCAGCTTAGGGTACTTCGCGCTCAACGCGTCGTAGCCGAGACCGAGCCGCTCCGCCGCGCCCGGTGCGAGGTTCTGCACCAGGACGTCGGCATCGGCGACCAGCGCGCCGAGAATCTCCGCTGCTTCGGGCTGCTTCAGATCGAGCGCGAGACTCTCCTTCGAGCGATTGGTCCAGACGAAATGCGACGACAGTCCATGCACGCGCTCGTCGTAGCCGCGCGCGAAATCACCGACGCCGGGGCGCTCGATCTTGATCACCCGTGCGCCGAGATCGGCGAGTTGACGCGTGCAGAACGGCGCAGCGATTGCATGTTCGAGCGTGACGACCTTGATACCGTCGAGTGGTCTCATGTCTATGTCTGCCTTCTGCCTGAATGTCAGAACGAACGCGGCAGCCCGAGAATATGCTCGGCCACGTACGAGAGAATCAGATTGGTCGAAATCGGCGCGACCTGGTATAGACGCGTTTCGCGGAACTTGCGCTCGACGTCGTATTCGCACGCGAAGCCGAAACCGCCGTGAAATTGCAGGCAGGCGTTGGCGGCTTCCCACGACGCGTCGGCCGCGAGCAGCTTCGCCATGTTCGCCTGCGCGCCGCACGGTTGGTGCGCATCGAAACGACGCGCCGCTTCGAAGCGCATCAAACTCGCCGCTTCGACGTTGATGAACGAACGCGCGATCGGGAATTGCACGCCCTGGTTCTGGCCGATCGGACGGCCGAACACGACGCGCTCTTTCGCGTACCCGGTCACCTTGTCGACGAACCAGTAGCCGTCGCCAATGCATTCCGCGGCGATCAGCGTGCGCTCCGCGTTCAAGCCGTCGAGGATGTACTTGAAGCCCTGCCCTTCCTCGCCGATCAGATTCTCCGCGGGGATTTCGAGGTTATCGAAAAACAGCTCGTTGGTCTCGTGATTGACCATGTTCAGGATCGGCTGCACAGTCAAGCCGTGGCCGATCGCTTCGCGCAGATCGACGATAAAGATCGACATGCCTTCCGACTTCTTCTTCACGTCGGACAGCGGCGTGGTACGCGCGAGCAGAATCATCAGGTCGGAGTGCTGCACGCGCGAGATCCATACCTTCTGCCCGTTGATCACATAACGGTCGCCGCGCCGCTCGGCGGTGGTCTTGATCTTCGTGGTGTCGGTGCCGGTGGTCGGCTCGGTCACGCCCATCGATTGCAAACGCAAGTCGCCGCATGCGATTTTCGGCAGATACTTGCGCTTCTGCTCTTCCGAGCCGTGACGCAGCAGCGTGCCCATGTTGTACATCTGGCCGTGGCACGCGCCCGAGTTGCCGCCGGCGCGATTGATCTCTTCCATGATGACCGACGCTTCCGTGAGCCCGAGCCCCGAGCCGCCGAAATCCTGCGGAATCAGCGCGGCCAGCCAGCCGGCCTTGGTGAGCGCATCGACAAACTCTTCCGGATAGCCGCGTGCTTCGTCGATCTTGCGGAAGTACTCGCCGGAAAACTGCTGACACAGATCGCGCACTGCTTCTCGAATGTCCTGAAACGAATCCTGTTGCGTGGTTTGCATAGTCGAATCTCTTGGAGTTCAGCCGATGTTCAAGCGAAGGTCAGGCAAGCGCGGCCGTCGCGCGCATGGTCAGATAGCCTTCGTGGTCTTTGGCCCATAGCTCGATGGTTTTGCCGTCGGCAGAGGGCTGGCCGCACACGGTGAAAGGCTGGCCGGCGAACGTGGGGCGCAGCGCCCTGAACGCGAAGCTTTGCAGCGTGGCGTTCGGCTGTTCGCGGCGCACGAGATCGACCAGCAGCGTCGCGATCAACGGGCCGTGAACGACGAGGCCCGGATAGCCTTCGACCTGCGTGACGTACGGGTAGTCGTAGTGAATGCGATGCCCATTGAAGGTCAGCGCCGAATAGCGGAACAGCAGCACCGCGTCGGTGTCGATCGTGCGGCGCCACGTTTCGCCTTGCGGCGCGAGTTGCGGTGTTTGCGGCCGCGCGCCTTCCTGCGGCGCGTCACGATAGACGATGTCGTGCTCTTCCTCGATCTTCAGCTCGCCGCCCGCTTCGATAGTGTGCTGCACCGTGACGAACACGAGGCGACCCGAACGGCCGGTCTTGTCCTCGATATTGGCGATGGCCGAGGTGCGCGTGGCGCGCTCGCCCACTTTGAGCGAGGCATGAAAGGTCAGCCGGCCGCCGGCCCACATGCGGCGCGGCAGGGGCACCGGCGGCAGGAAGCCGCCGCGCTTCGGATGACCGTCGGCGCCGACTTCGGACATCGGCGCGACCGGCAGAAAGTACAGCCAGTGCCACAACGGCGGCACCGTAGCGCCGTTTTCTTCGCGATCGAGCGTGGCGGCCAGCGCCGTCAGCGGAAAGGCGGTGATGTCGTCTTCGGTCACCGCCTCCTTGTTGAGCCAGTCGTCGAGTTTCTCTGAGGCCGCGGACATGGGCGAAGTCTCCGGATACGCTTGGTTAGCTTGGTAGAGCCCTACTATGAACGACGCGGTGCGTTCCGCGAAGTTTGCATTTTCGAATCGGGCCTTTGGTTTTGCTTAAGGCGCGCGGCGAGCGGCGGGTTTGTGCTGATAACTCGTGAGTGCTGACCGCTGGCCGTCGATGCGTTCACCTCATAGGTTACCGAGTCGCTGCATACGTGGTTTTACTATCGCCCGTTGCAGGCCTGCGCTTCATTTAAGCCCAAGCCGCCTCGCCAGACGATTCAGATTTGCCCTGTCGAGCCCGAGTTCACGTGCGACCGCCGCCCAATTCTGCTTGTTGCGTGCGAGCGCGTCGAGCACGATGGAACGCTCGAACTCCGTCACCGCGCTGCGAAAATCCTTCGCTCCGCTCTCCTGCGTCACCCCTGTGGGTGCCGGGATTTTTTCTCCGTGCGGCGTATCGGACAGCGCAAAGTCGGCGGCGCTCAGCGTGAGAATGCGGCGATGCTCACGATTGGCGGCCAGCGCCTTCAACGCACTGCGCCCGATCAGATGCTCGAGTTCCCGCACATTGCCCGGCCACGGATAGCGCAACAACGCGGCCTGCGCGTCCGCCGCCAGCCGCAGACTCAGCAAGCCAAGCCGCGAGCGATTCTCTTCGAGGAAAAAGCCTGCCAGCAGCAGCACGTCGCGACCTCGCTCGCGCAAGGGCGGCACGCGCAACGGGTAGACACTCAGACGATGATAAAAGTCCGCCCGAAACCGCCCTGCCCGCACTTCTTCGGCGAGGTCGCGATTCGTCGCGGTGATCAGCCGCACGTCGACTTTATGTTCGTGATCCGAACCAATTCTCTGTAGCTGGCCGTTCTGAAGTACACGCAAGAGTTTGGCTTGCACGGCGAGCGGCAGCTCTCCCACCTCGTCAAGAAAGATCGTGCCGCCGTCCGCGAGTTCGAATTTGCCGCGCCGATCCGACGACGCGCCCGAGAACGCGCCGCGCACATGCCCGAACAATTCACTCTCGACCAGCGTGTCCGGCAACGCCGCGCAGTTCAGACTCACCAGCGGCTTGTTCGCTCGCGGCGACAACGCGTGGATCGCATTCGCCACGAGTTCCTTGCCAACGCCGGTCTCGCCTGTGATCAGCACGGTCAGGTCGCTTGCGGCGACCACCTCGATCTCCTTGACCATGTGGTGATGAGCATCGCTGCTGCCGATCAACTCGCGACGGCTCTGGCTGCTCGCCTGCCGGTAGGCTTCAGCGCGAAGGCGCGCTTCTTCTCCACTGCGGGCCAGCGTGTCGATCCGTTCCACGACGCTCACCGTCGCGGCGGCAAGGCCGAGAAATGCACGCAGCGAGGCCATGTCGATCGCGTCGAAGCGGGCTGGGTCCAGTGCGTCGAGCGTGAGCAGGCCCCAAGGGCGACCGCGAATGAACAGCGGACAGCCGAGGCAGTCGTGCACTTCGAGCTTCCCAGGCACGCCTTGCACGAGGCCGTCGTAAGGGTCAGGCAAATCGGAGTCGGCCGCGAAGCGCGTCGGCTCGGGCCGCGACAGCAAACGTTCGAAGCGCGGATGATCGCCGACCCGAAAACGCCGTCCGAGCGTATCGCTGCTCAGGCCATCGATAGCCAGCGGCACGAGCGTGTCGCCTTCGAGACGCAATAGCGCGGCGGCGTCACCCGGAAATAGCGTGCGCAGACTGCTGAGCAAACGGCGATAGCGTTCGCGGTCGGACAGATCGCGCGACAGATCGAGGATCAGCGGCGTCAGCGCGTCAAGCAGTGCTTCTGCAGTCAGATTGACTCCGTCAGGAGTCTTTTTGACCGGGGTCGAATCGACCATTTTAATACCCAGATCTTTGATTTAACTGCATTTTATACCTGGCACGAATCGTGGATAGTAAATCCCGTCTCGCAGATCAGTTGCATAACCCATCACCCAAGGACTTCATATGCTTTCCGCCGAACACCGCGCCATTGTCAAAGCAACCGTTCCTCTGCTCGAAAGCGGAGGCGAGGCGCTGACCACGCACTTCTACAACCTGATGTTGAGCGAATATCCGGAAGTGCGCCCACTGTTCAATCAGGCGAATCAGGCAAGCGGCGCGCAACCGCGTGCGTTGGCCAATGGCGTGCTGATGTACGCGCGTCATATCGATCAACTCGACCAGCTCGGCGGATTGGTCGCACAGATCATCAACAAGCATGTCTCGCTGAATATCCTGCCGGAGCATTATCCAATCGTCGGGCAGTGCCTGCTGCGCGCCATCCGCGAAGTGCTCGGCGCGGAAATCGCAACCGATGCGGTCATCGCGGCATGGGCCGCTGCCTACCAGCAACTCGCCGATCTGCTGAGCGGGCTCGAAGAACAAATCTACGCCGAACGGGAAGGGGCACCGGGTGGGTGGCGCGGCACGCGTCTGTTCCGGGTCGCGCGCAAAGTGCGTGAGAGCGATGAGATCACGTCGTTCTATCTGCGTCCTGACGATGGCGGCGAGTTGCTCGCATTTCATCCCGGGCAGTACATCGGCGTGCGACTGGTCATCGATGGCGAAGAAGTGCGCCGCAATTATTCGCTCTCGGCCATGGCGAATGGACGTGAGTACCGCATCAGCGTGAAACGCGAACCGAACGGAAAAGTGTCGAACTATCTGCATACGCGCGTGAACGAAAACGACACCGTGGAACTGTTCGCGCCGGCCGGCGATTTCAAGCTCGAACATACCGACAAGCCGTTGGTGCTGATCAGCGGCGGTGTGGGCATCACGCCCACGCTGGCGATGCTGCAAGCCGCGCTGAATACCGATCGTCCTGTGCACTTTATCCATTCGGCGCGGCATGGCGGGGTTCATGCGTTCCGTGATGCGATCGACGCATTGGCTGCGCGCTATCCGCGGCTGAAGCGCTTCTATTGCTATGAGCAACATCGTGCGGGTGATGCGGACGCGCATGGCATCGGCTATCTCGACGAGACACGCCTTGCTCAATGGTTGCCGGAAACGCGTGATGTCGACGTCTATTTCCTCGGGCCGATCGCGTTCATGAAAGCGGTGAAGAAGCATCTCAAGGCGATTGGTGTGCCGGAGTCGCAAAGCCGTTATGAGTTCTTTGGGCCGGCTTCGGCGCTTGAATAGGCCTGTTTGAGTGTTTGTCGGCTGTTTTGAATCGTTGGGGGCGGTAGGGGAATTGAAGTTGCTTGGGGGGCCTCCGGGTTCTCCTTCCATCGGCCACTTTGTTTTGTCTATCGCTTCTCACGATGGGCTTCGTGCCCAGCATTATGTGGCCGCTCGCATCCAGATTGCGGTGCTTGCGGGCATCCAGGCGTCCATTCACGACGATGATGCGCGTCGGGCTCGTACTTGCACGAACAGGTCTGGACGCAGGACTCTGCGGGCGCCTTGACGTGCTCTTCGGGCGGAGAAAAGTTGATTGAAGAGCGGCGCGCACGCTCTCACGGTCACGTGAAACCGCTCTTTCCTACCGCTCCTTGCGCCGGCGAAACGCCCACCACCCGGCCAGCCCCGTGAAGGCGGCGACCAGGAACACCATGACCCAAAACCCGTGGCGATTCTCGGCGAATGGGATACCCCCCACGTTCATTCCGAAGAAGCCCGCGACGATATTGATCGGCATCGCCAGCACGGTCACCAGCGTCAGCGTGAACAGCGTGCGGTTGTTCTGCTCTTCGAGCCGGGAGATGATTTCTTCCTGCAGCAGCCTGACCCGCTCGATCAGTCCGGCCACATCGGAGAGAACAACGGAGAACTCTTCCGTCGATTCGCGCAGATCCTGCACGTCTTCTTGCTGAAGCCAGCGCGGCGGCCGTGCGAGCAAACGGAAGATCGCGCCAGGCTCCGGTGCGAGCATGCGTTGCAACCGCGTCAGCATACGACGCATCGCGCCGAGGTCGAGCCGGTTCTGTGTCGGCCGTTGCGAAAGGAAGCGGTCCTCGATCCGGTCGACGTCCGCGCTGGTTCGCCGGACAATCTGCACCAGCAAGTCAGCCTGGTCGCGCATCAGGTGAACCAGCAATTCCGCAGGTGACCTGAATATTTCCCCTTCTCTGACCGACGCGCGCAAGCGGTCGACCGAGCGCAGCGGCTTGAGGCGCGCGGTAACGATGATCCGCTGATTCGCGTAGATCCATAACGTCGCGATTTCAGAAGGAATGAACTCGAGGTTGAACATGACGTCGTTGACGACTGCGCGTAGCGCGCCATCTGCATGTTCGATACGCGTCGAGTGCGAACCCTCCTGCAATGCGTCGAAGAATGCCTCCGGCAAGTCGAGTTGCGCTCTCATCCAGCGCTCGCTCGCGCTGTGCGCCAGATTGAAATGAAGCCAGAGAAACTCGCCGGCCTCTTTCGCCTCACCGTGCACGTCTTGCTCACGAAGCCATTCGAGGACCTGGTCCGCGTCGATCGGCCGCCCGGCGCGGGTCGAAGAAAAAAGGAAGCCGCATACCATGCCGGACGAATCGGCACCGTAGGTTTGCAATAGCAGGTCAGATTTCATATGTCGTTCAGCGTTTGCTTCCCGTGCCGAATCGGCATCCGGCCATTTTTGCGGCTGAAGATGAAATTCCGGCAGGCACGCCGCGATTCCCATCTTCGGTACGCGCAGACTGGATTGGAACGAAATGCCCGAGCATATCGCGGCCAATCGAAAGAAGGTTAACCCGTTAATTTTTTGTTTGCTTATCAGGGCCTAACGTTCAGGCTATTGAGGTTTAATGGTCACAAGAACGTCATATTGCGGCGTCAGGACGCGATCAGTGGGAGGTTCATTTGAAGGTCCTGACTAGCGGGGCGGGGAAGAATGTATGGGTGATCATCCGCCGGGCGCGCGCTTACGCGTACGATGCAAGTCAAGTTAAAGCAAGGCGTTGGAGCGGCTGGAGTTCTCTGACTGCGCGC
>NZ_JAQQCJ010000051.1:0-13619 GCF_046030495.1 Paraburkholderia strydomiana | reverse complement strand
TGTTTTCACACAAGCTCGACCCACTCCGGTCAGATAACTTTCTCCGAACCGGTCACTCAGCCAGATTCAGGTTCCGCGAACCGGAGTGCCACTAAGTTGCCGTTGGCGACCTCACCCTATCGACCCTAAGCAGCCAATGGTTCCCCGCGAGTTGTGCGTCCGCTTTCGAAGTTGAAGCGGCCCGTCCCATGCCAACGTCGAATGGTCGAAGGTAGTCGACCGAACCCTGAACGATTCTTCCCGGTGCGTTGAGCGTCAGCGTTTTTCGGTCCGCCCTCTTCGTTGTCCCTCGCTTTATGCCTCTGTGGAATGACTGTTATCGACAGCGCCTGCCTTCTTTGAAAAAGCACTGACCCTCATCATTTGCTCACCGTCAACCAACAGGAGCAACACGATGAGCCACTTCCAGACCTACACGATCGATAACGCACCAGAAGCCTCGAAAGCCAGCCTCGAAGACACGGAGCGCGCCTTTGGCTTCGTCCCCAATCTTCAGGCGCATATGGCAGAGTCGCCCGCACTGCTCGCCGGTTACTCGGCGCTGTGGGATCTGTTCTCGAAGAGCACGCTGACACCGCACGAACAGCAGGTCGTCTACCTCACATCGAACTTCGAAAACAACTGCCATTACTGCATGGCCGGTCACAGCACGCTGGCCAAGATGATCAAAATGGATGCCTGCGTGATCGCCGCGCTGCGCGCCGGCACGCCTCTGCCCGATGCAAAGCTCGAAGCGCTGCATCGATTCACGACGCTCGTGGTGCGCGAACGGGGCTTCGTGCCCGACGCCGATGTCAACGCATTTCTCGCTGCGGGCTACACCCGTGAGAACGTCCTCGAAGTGATTCTGGGCGTGGCAACCAAGGTGATGAGCAACTACACCAACCACATCGTTCACACCGAACTCGACAGCTTCATGGCCGGTAACGAGTGGACCAAACCCGTCGCTGTCGCTGCTGCCTAAGCCGTCTCCGGGAGCCCTTACGGCTCCCGTCCAACTCACACAAAATTGCCGAGAAACCGTCATGTCCACGTTCGACCGCTATAAAGACGCTTATCCCAATGCCGGCCTGACCCGTACACCAGACGGCGTGCTCGAAGTCCGCTTCCATACCGATGGCGCGAAACTCGTCTTCAATGGCCACACGCATGAACAGTTCACCGATATGTTTCATCAGATCGGCGAAGACCCGGACAACCGCGTGGTCATCCTGACAGGAAGCGGCGACGCGTTCATGGATGCGATTTCTCCGGAAGGTTTCGATTTCTTCACACCGCGTGGCTACGACAAGATCTTCCGCGAAGGCCGCAAGATCCTGATGAACATCCTGGACATCGAAGTGCCGATGATTGCCGCGCTAAACGGCCCGGTTTTGCTGCATTCGGAATACGTCCTGCTGTGCGACATCGTGGTGGCGACGCCGGAGACCGTGTTCCAGGACATGCCGCATGCCGCATTCGGTATTGCACCCAATGATGGCGTTCATCTGCTGTGGCCGGAAATGATCGGCAGCATTCGCGGCCGGTACTTCGTGCTCACGCAGCAAAAGCTCGACGCTGCAGAGGCAAAGTCGCTGGGCGTGGTCAACGAGATCGTGCCTGCGGATCAGTTGCTCGAACGTGCGCACACCATCGCCGCGACGATCGCAAGGCAGCCGCCGCTCACCACCAAATACACCCGCATCGGACTGACTCAACGTCTGCGTCGCGTGATCGACGAAGGCATCGGTTACGGCCTCGCGCTCGAAGGCATCACCGCGGCCGAAGTGGCGCGCATCGCGGCAGCGCAGAACGCCGCCTGAATTTATCGATTCCTCTTTTACTCTTCACGGAGAACACTCATGTCACTGCAAGACAAACTCGACGCATTCCGGGCCGATTTCAAGGCAGGCAAGCCGCCATTCAACGCTCCGGCGGAGATTCATCCGGTGATGGAACGCGCCACGGCAGAACTGATTGCCAGCGGGCAAGCTGGCCGCGCGATCAAGGCCGGCGATCGCGCGCCGCACTTCAACCTCAAGGATCAGGATGGCAACGACGTGTCGTCCGCTGCGTTGCTGGTGAAGGGTCCGCTGGTGGTGACGTTTTATCGCGGTGTCTGGTGCCCGTATTGCAACATCGAATTGCAGGCAATCAATGAAGTGCTGTCGCAGATTCAGGCCAATGGTGCGAACGTCGTGGCGATCTCGCCGCAGACAGCGGTCAATAGCCGCAAGTCCGTGCGTACCAACGAACTCGGATTTCCGGTACTGAGCGACGTGAACGGTCAGACGGGCGCTGACTTCGGCCTGCGCTTTGCGTTGCCCGACTACCTGGTCGAGTTGTACAAAAACCTGAAGAACGATCTGCCCGCATTCAATAACGACCCGAGCTGGAGCTTGCCGATGCCCGCGCGTTACGTCATCGGACAGGATGGCATCGTGCTGTATTCGGAGGTCAACCCGGATTACACGCGTCGTCCGGACCCGTCGGACATGTTCCCGGTTCTGGAAAAGGCCACGGCCAACACCTGAGCCTGACCGCTCAACGCCAGGCAACTGCCACGCCGCGCCGGAGAACCCGGTGCGGCTTTTCGATTCCTTCTGGCTCTCAAAAGGACATTTGATGACACAACGTACATTTCTCATCACCGGCGCGACCAAAGGCATTGGCCTCGCGTTGACAGAGCGGCTGATTGCCGACGGCCACCACGTGGTGGGCCTCGCGCGCGAAGCAAGCGATTTCCCGGGCGAACTGGTCCGCGTCGATCTGGCCGACCGTGCTGCAACTGCTGCTGTCCTTGATGACCTCGTGCGACGTCATGCGTTCGATGGCGTGGTGAACAACGTCGCGCTAGTCAGGCCGCAGCGTCTGGGAGAAGTCGCGCTAAACGATCTCGACGACGTTCTCGCGCTGAATCTCCACCCTGCCGTGCAGACCGTACAGGCGCTCCTTCCCGGCATGCAGGAACGCGGCTGGGGACGCATCGTGAACATTTCCAGCCTGACGATTCTCGGCATGACGCAACGCACGGCCTATGCAGCAGCGAAAGCAGCGCTGGTGAGCTTTGCACGTTCGTGGGCGCTGGAACTGGCGGGCACGGGCATTACGGTGAATGCCGTGGCGCCGGGTCCAACCGAAACCGTGCTGTTTCGCGCGAACAACCCGCCCGGCAGCGACGGCGAGAAGCGCTATCTGTCCGCAGTGCCGATGGGGCGCTTTGGCCAGCCTCATGAAATTGCCGCGACGATCGCGTTTCTGCTATCCGATGCGGCAGGTTTCATGACCGGTCAGACGCTTTACGTCGACGGCGGTGCATCAATCGGCAAGCTCGCTTTCTGAAGGTGCGCGGCCCTGGTTGTCGCCTGTGACGCCAAGTACCTCCTCCACGAAGGCGACGAACGCTCGCGCCTTCGCACTCACCAGACGTCCGGCCGGGAAGACCGCCCACAGATCGATCGAGGGCAACTCCCAGTCAGTGAGTACGGCCTGCACCGTGCCGTCGGCGAGTTCCGGCGAGAACATCCATTCCGACGCAATCGCCAGGCCCAGACCGCCGAGCAAGGCCGTACGCATGCCCTCGGCGGCGCTCACGCTGACGCGTCCGGACACCACCACCGCCACTTCCTTGCCGTGCTGGCTGAACGCCCACGACTCACCGCCGCCTCGCAACGAATACACGATCACCTGATGCTGGCTGAGATCGGCAGGCGTCTTCGGCACACCCGCTTCAGCGAGATACGCAGGCGTTCCAACAACCCGTCGACGGCTTTGCGCAATGCGGCGTGCGGTCATCGTCGAGTCGTCTAGCGAGCCCATGCGCAGCGCCACGTCCACGCCTTGTCCGAGCAGATCGATGGTGCGATCGTCCAGCACGATATCGATCTGCAAGTTAGGGTGCCGGTCCAGAAACGTCTTCAGCGCGGGCAGGATATGCAACCGCGCGAACGTCACGGCCGCGCTGACGCGCAGTACGCCGGACAGTCCGGTAGACGCGTCTCGCGCGACATGCTCGGCGAGATCCACTTCTTCGATTGCGCGCCTTGCATGCTCGTAGAAGCGCTGACCTGCATCAGTGGGCGTCAGGCCGCGAGTCGAGCGCAACAGGAGCCGCACGCCGAGCCGCTCCTCGAGTTGCGCGATCGACTTCGAAACAGCCGGTTGCCCGAGCTTGAGCCGCTTGGCGGCTGCCGAGAATGAGCCCGCCTCCACGACGCTGACGTACGTTTCCATTGCTGCCATCCGGTCCATGCTGCTGCTTCTCCTTGAGGACCTTGAAGTCCGTGTCGTGGCTACGAGTTGTTCAGCCGGGAGTCTAGCGCGTCAGAACACCGACAATGAATTTGATCACCTCGCGCCCGCTCTGCAATTCGCGCCGCAAGCCCGATTGACGAACACAATCCGCAAAGTCAACCGGCCCCGCCGCAGACGATTCTGCGGCGGGGCCGGTTGAGACGCGTGCAGTCCGGTTCAGATCACCGGCGCGCGCTATGGAAGGAATAATCGGTGTAACCGCGCGCATTGCCACCATAGAACGTCGACCGGTCGTAACGGTTCAGCGGCGCGCCAACGCGCAATCGCTCGGGCAAATCCGGGTTGGAGATAAACAGACGCCCGAACGCCACGAGATCGGCATCGCCTGCTTCGATCATTCGATGTGCGCTGTCCGCAGTAAAGCCGCCCGCTGCGATGACTGTGCCTTTGAACACTTGCCGCAAGTCTCTCGCCGAGACCGCGGACGCCGCTGCAGCGACGTCTTCGTTACCGCGCACACGCGGCTCGACGACATGCAGATACGCGAGACCATAGCCATCCAGACGACGCGCGACATAGCCGAACGTGGCATGCGGATCGCTATCGGACATCGTGCCGTACGAGCTTCCCGGCGAAAGACGGACGGCGATCTGGTCTGCATCCCACACCGAAGCGATTGCTTCGATCACTTCGAACAGAAAGCGCGCCCGATTCTCAAGCGAGCCGCCGTACGCGTCCGTACGATGATTCGAGCCGTCCTGCAGAAACTGGTCGGGCAGATAACCATTAGCGGCATGCAGTTCGACACCGTCGAAACCAGCCTGTTTCGCCAGCGTCGCAGCGTGACGAAATTCTTCGATCACGCCGGGAATCTCTTCCAGCGCGAGTGCGCGCGGGACGACCTGCTCGATCTCGATAACGCGCCCGTTTTCGTCGTGAATTGCCGAGTGTTCATAGGCGCGTACGGCAGAAGGCGCGACCGGCAATTCTCCGCCGATGTTGGCAGGATGCGCCTGTCGTCCCGCATGCCACAGTTGCAGAAAGATACGTCCGCCTTTCGCGTGGACAGCGTCGGTAACGCGTCTCCAGCCGCGCGCGTGTGCTTCGGTGTAGATGCCCGGCGCGCCCACATAGGCGAAGCCGAGAGGAGACACGGATGTCGCATCGGAAATCAGCAAGCCTCCCGACGAAGCGCGTTGCGCGTAGTACTCGACCATCAGATCGCCGGGGACGTTCTGCGCGTCTGTGCGCATCCGTGTGAGCGGCGCCATGACGACACGGTGGCTGACCGGATAAGGACCAACTTGAGTTTGAGTAAAGAGAGTGATCATTGCGCGTACCTGAAAAAGGAGAAGACCTTTGGATCTTCAGGGTAAGCGCGAATCTGCAGAAGACAGCACCGGGCAATAGCTGTCATTCCTGCACGGAATAGCGAGAAGCATCCCGCGTCACGCGTGCTGAGTCATTCCTTGCAGGAATAGCGCTTATCACTTCGGCCGGACTTCACCGGAGATCGAATGCCGCGCAAAGTTCGTCTCACGTCAAGCCGGTATCTCTATTAAAGGATCACACGCCATGTACCACGTTCATGCATTCGCCACGCCCAATTCCGTCAAGGTACCGATCGCACTCGAAGAACTCGGAATCGACTACACGCTGCATGCAGTCAACGTTCGCAAGGGCGAACAGAAAACCGATGCATTCCTCGCATTGAATGCCAACGGCAAAGTGCCCGTGCTCACCACGGACGACCGCGATTTCACGCTGACCGAGTCAGCGGCCATTCTCGTTTATCTCGCCGAGAAGCACGGCAAGCTGCTCTCACAAGATCCGGTGCGCCGGGCGCGAACGTTTGAACAGCTGTTTGTTCATGCGTCGGGGCTGAGCCCGGCCTTTGGGCAGGCGGGCTACTTCCTCAAATTTGCACCGCAGCCGCTGCCGCACGCCATCGAGCGCTTTTCGGGCGAAGCGAACCGTCAACTGAGACTGCTCGATGCGATTCTTGCCGTGCAGCCATTCGTCGCGGGTGATGAATACTCCATCGCGGATATCGCCCACTTTGGATGGATATGGCGACGCGCGTTCCCGGACCTGACGCTCGACGAGACGCCACATGTGCAACGCTGGTACGACGCGATGCTTGCACGGCCGGCAGTCACGAAGGCAATCGGGAAACTCGAACAGCTTGCGAGTACGAATGCGTGATGTCTGTCACGCATGTTGACCGGCAGGAAAGCGTACGCCGGTCAACTGCTCGCTCATCGTCCATAACCGGCGCGCTAGCTCCGGATCGACTGCCCAAGGGCGCACGCCGGCTTTTTCGTTTTCGGACACGGCCAGAGGCGCGATATCGCAGTCCTCGCAATAGACGCCGCCCATGCCGTCGAGCTGATGACTCGTGGCGCACCACACGAGCGTGGCGGCGCCCTGTTCGACGGTCTTGAAACCCGCCTGTTCAGTCGATAGCAGATTGCCGTCTGCGTCGGCGGCACCCACACGGCGATAGTCGTCTATATCCAGATGACGTGAGAGCGGTGTGAAGATTGAGCCGGGATGCAGACTGAATGCGCGAATACCCTCCGCTTCACCCAGACCGTCTGCGCCGACAGCAAACAGGGCGTTGGCAGTTTTCGACTGCCCATACGCAATCCATTTGTCGTAGGGCCGCCGATCGAAATTGGGATCGTCGAAATCAACGGGAGACAAACGATGACCAAGCGACGATACCGACACCACTCGCGCTCCATTTGCTCGAAGTAACGCCGGCCACAAACGGGCCGTCAGCTGGAAATGACCCAGATGGTTCGTCGAGAACTGAGATTCGTAACCCCGGCTGTCTCTCCGTAACGGCGCGGCCATGATTCCCGCAGCGTTCAGCAGGATATGCAAAGGCCTACCAGACGCAAGAAACTGCTGTGCGAATGCGTCGATAGATGCGGGGTCCATCAGGTCCAACGGCGCAAGTTCGATCTGTTCGATGCCGCGCAACGCCGCCTTCGCTTTCGCAACGTCGCGGGCAGGCACGACGACCGATACGCCTACGTTAGCTAAAGCACGCGCTGCCTCGAGACCGAGACCCGAATAGCCGCCAGTGATAACGGCTGTCATGCCCGACAGGTCGCATCCGTCCAGCACGCCTGTCGCTGTCGTCGCGGAGTCGAAATCCGTATGAAGCGGTATTTGTGTGCTCGTCATCTAATGATTCCTCGTCAATTGCGGGTTGTCTGCGGACAAGACTGTCTGCATCGCTTCGACGTATTGTCAGAGATCGATCCCGGACGTGGAATGCACTAGAATCTGTATTTCTATCGCGATCGTCCAATTATTTTCATGGATCCTTTATCTGACGTCCTTTCGCACTTGAGCGCGCGCACCGCCCATTTCGCCGGACTGAAGGCCGGTGGTGAGTAGGCAATCTCATTTCCGCCTCCGGCGGGCCTGAAGTTCAATGCGTTGGTGGAAGGTGCCTGCTTCCTTTCGGTCGACGGCCTCGCCGGTCCTCTGCATCTTCAGGCGGGCGACTGTTTCCTGTTGACGCAATCCCGCCGCTTTACGCTTGCCAGCAATCTGGAATTCGAACTGACCGACGCAGCCGATGTGTTCCGCACGGCGACGGACGGCGTAGCGCATTACGGCACAGCCGAGGACGTATTCCTGATCGGCGGCGCCTTCTCGTTCACGGATGAAGCGAAGCGGTTGCTCGATATCCTGCCGCCGGTAATCGTTATCAATGGCGCATCCGAGCCGGCTTCGGTGCTCCAATGGGCATTGCAACGTCTCGCGCATGAACTCGCGTGCCCAGTCTCCGGCTCGTCCCTGATGGCTCAAAACCTGGGGCACATGATGCTGATTCAGGTGCTTCGGCTTCATGCGGCAGGCGCTCAGGAAAACGCAGTGGGATGGTTGTTCGCATTGTCCGATTCGCGGCTCAATGCCGTCATCGAAGCGATCCACGCAGAACCGGCGCGTCGCTGGACGGTGGCTGAACTGGCCGCGCTTGCCAGTGTCTCGCGTTCGACTTTTGCCCTCCATTTTCGAAAGAAAGTCGGTCACACTCCTCTCGACTACGTGATGCGCTGGCGAATACATCTGGCTTGCCGCGAGTTGCGCATGCGTGACAGTACGATATCGTCAATCGCGCAGATGCTCGGCTACGACTCGGATAGTGCGTTCAGTAGCGCATTCAAACGGGTGATGGCGTGCTCGCCCAAAGCGTATCGAGCGCAACAGTGCATGTTGGCGGGAGCCACTCTTCCGGATTGAAGAGGCAATCCTCGCGTGAACAATCTCCATCACTATCGTCCGGGCCGGCGTCTTGGTTAATTCGCGCGGATGGGATTAACAGTTCGAGTTTGAGACTCAACGTCTGCGACGATGGCTTTTATCGCGTTTTAAGGCGCCACAGTGCTGGGTTGAAGTTGTCACAGACCGCTCCGGCGGCCAAAAGCGCCGTTCGATTGGCACTCGTAATATGACGCGAACGTCCCTTGCTGGACGCCCGCTGCCCGATGCTGATTGGCTCAGTCCGACCCATTCCGGTCGGCCAGCCGCAGAATTCGAACGGCGGTTATTCGAGGATGAGCTGCCGCACATGGCCACAGGCATTCCCCATTCAACCGCCTCGCGCAGGCAGGATTCCCGATGCTCGCCCCTCATCCGCAGACGCGATCCCGGTCATGGAAGCGTTGCATCCAGTAGGGGAAGGGAACTGACGGTTCAGATACTTTATCGAGCCGCGCGCACTGTTCGGAGGTTAGTGCGAGATTCTGTGCATCGAGGTTAGCTGCGAGTTGCTCGCACGAGCGGGCTCCGATAATGACAGAAGTGATCTGCTCGCGCGCAAGCAACCAACCCAATGAGACTTGAGCCGGCGTGGCCGCCAGTTCGTCGGCGACTTCACGCAATACTGCGAGGATCGGCTCCGCCCTCACTGTATCAACCGGCGGAAAGTCGAGCTTCGCACGCCGCCCGGCAGCTTCGCCATTCTGCGAGTACTTGCCGCTCAAGTAGCCACCTGCGAGCGGACTCCAGACCAGAAGGCCCATTCTGTTTGTGGCTGCAACCGGCATGATCTCGAGTTCGATATCGCGGCTCGTCAGCGAATAGTGCACCTGATTGCTCACGACATGAGCCCGATCGGTACGGGACGTTATCCCGACGGCCCGCTCGAGATCGCCTGCACTGAAATTGCACACGCCAATATGGCGGATTTTGCCCTGCGTGACGAGGTCGTCCAGCACACGAAGCGTCTCGTCGAGCGGAAGAAGCGCGTCACGGTCATGCAACTGGAACAGGTCGATGTGATCGCGACCGAGTCTCTTCAGGCTTGTCTCGACCGAGCGCATGATGTGTGAGCGGCCCAATCCCACTTCGTTCTGGCCGGTGCCGGTACGTAGCCGAACCTTGGTCGCGACGAGCATTCGATCTTCGTCCAGCCCCTGCGCTTTCAGCACATGGCCCACGACCTCTTCTGAGCGACCTTGCGAATAGGCGTCCGCCGTGTCGATCAGGTTGACTCCACGTTCCACGGCCATCGCGACGAGCCGGGCGGCCTGATCGCTATTCAAGCCGGCAATATTGCCCCAGATGCCCGAGCCAGCACCGAACGTCATTGCGCCCAGGCTCAGCCGTGAGACGCGTAGCCCGGTTCTGCCAAGTGTGCTGTATTCCATCATGTATTCCTTGTTTGAACGAAAATCTGATGCATCGGTAGAGTAAAACCTGGAGTCCACGCGTCGCGCCCTCGGCTCTGGTCAGATTCGACGCAACACAAGCTCGCGCAGAACGGTCTCCAGTTCGACGTGGCCGCGCAAGATTTCGTCAGAGCTGCTTTCGAAATCGATCCAGTCTTCGTTGAAGCCGTCCAGCATGCGCATGCGAGGTAGAGGATGCTTCATGCCCTGCTTGCGGAACAGCGCTTCCCACGTCTGCCTTTCGACAACTTCCGCACGCACCTGACGACGCAGCACGCCGGCGAAAGCGACTGCGAGATCGTTAGGACTCACCCGGCGTGGGCCCTCAAGCTCGACGATGCGCACACCGCGCCACGTCTGCTGAAGCAGTTCAGCAGCAACGCGGCCTACGTCCGCGGTGGCGACCATCGGCACCGGCTTGTCGAGCGGCTGCAGGTAACTGGCAACGACGCCATCGTCGCTTGCAGACGCAACATCCCATGCGGCGTTCTCCATGAACCAGGCAGGCCGCAGGAAGGTCACAGGCATCGGCATCTCGCGCAGCGCCTGCTCCATCAGCGTGCGTTGAGTGAGCAGGTTGACCTCGTCGGCCTGTGCGCCGATCGTCGAGAGGCAAACGACCTTGTCCGGCCGCGCGTTCAGGAGTGCGGCGGACACTGCCTCAATCACTGTGCGCGCTTCAGGAAACCCGGGCTCCGGATCGAACTCCGAAGGCGGCAGGATGAAAGCGCCTGTCGCGCCTTCGAACGCGGCGGCGAGCGACGAAGGGTCTTCCATGAAAGCCGTCGCGATCTCGCAACCTCGCTCTGCCCACGCCTCTGCCCGCGTCGCATCGCGTACGACTGCGCGCACCGGCTGACCAGTAGCCAGCAGTTCGCGGGCCAGTGCGCCGCCCACCTTGCCGGTGATTCCTGTGATTGCATACATTGCTCGTTCTCCATGTGTGGATATATCGGGTGACGCAGCGTGGATGTGCCGACGGTCAATCGCTCAGGCGCGACCCAAACCGTCGTAAAACGCCTGCTCGAACTGTCCGTATAGGTTCACGACGCGCGCATCGTAGAAGGGCAGCATCTGCGTAAAGAGCGATCCGGCGACCCGATTCACCGGATCGACCCAAAAGTAGGTGTTCAACAACCCGGCCCAGCTCACGCTGCCAGCGCTTCGTCCGTGGGGTCCTTGCTCTGTATTGATGTCGAACGACAGCCCCCACTTGTGCGCGGTCCCCGGAAACTGATCGAAGCTGTTCGACCACGACGGCTGCGCGGTCCTCATTTCCGCGACCTGCAGATCGCCAATGTGATTGCGGAACATCGTCGCGACGGTGTCGGCGCGCAGCACGCGTTCGCCGCCATACGTGCCGCCGTTCAACAGCATCTGCAGAAACGCCATGTAATCGCGCGGTGTGCTGAAGAGTCCGCCTCCGCCCATGAAAAATTCGGGGCGCTGGTTGATCTCGAACGGCTCGGGCGCAAGTGAGCCGTCCGCCTGACGCCTGTGCATGGTAGCGACGCGCTGCTTCTGCTTGCTACCGATGAGAAAGCCCGTGTTGCGCATGCCCAGTGGATCGAAGATGTGCTCGCGGAAGTAGACTTCCAGCGACTGATCGGTCACGGCCTCGACCAGTTTGCCGACCCAGTCCATGCTAATGCCGTACTCCCAGCGCTCGCCCGGCTCGAACTCGAGCGGCGCCGCGAATGCACCGTTCATCGAATAGCCGATGTCCGGCATGCCCGTTACCGTCTCGTACCGACTGAGCTTGTCGCTCCAGATGCTGTAGGTAAAGCCGGAGGTATGCGTGAGCAGATGACGCACCGTAATCGCATTGCGCGCAGGACGCAGCTTCGACTGCCCCGAGACGTCGAATCCATCGAGGATTTGAGGCGACTTCAACTGCGGCAGGATCTCGCCCGCAGGTTGATCCAGCCGCAGTCTGCCCTGTTCGATGAGCTGCATGCACGCGGTTGCGGTAATCGCTTTTGTCATCGACAGGAGCCAGAAGACTGTGTCAGGACTAATAGCCTCGCCGGTGCGAGCATTCGCCCGGCCACACGCTCCCTCGTAAACCAGTCCGCGGTCCGTTGCGCCCATGGCGACAACACCAACCACCGTGCCGTCGTCCACCGCCCGTTGCAGGCATTGATCGATCGAACTGTGGGCCGGGTGATCGGCCAGCGCGGCGTCGCCACTCGCACGCTGCGGTACTGCCCGCGCGTCGCGGCTTGCAACGCCACCAAGTGTCGCAAGAGCCAGCAGGCTCGACGCTCCCTTCAGGAGGCGACGACGATCCGTTTGAACTGCCATTTTCCGTTCCTTTCCGAATGAATGAATCGCGGCATCACAGTGCTTCGGTGGGGGGCGAGCAACGCGCGCCGCGATCAGTTCCAGTTGATGCGTCCAGCGGTCGCCAGAGCAACGATGAAAATGGGCTGTGCATGGCGATTTCCTTTCGATTGGCGAGACCGAATGTCTCGGTGAGACGTATTCTGGACAAGCACCAAACGAAACAAAATGATATGGATGTCATCAGATAAGTGACAACGCGTCACCGATTTGGCATGATCCATGGACAGGTCCAGCACTGCTGCGCGGCGCAGCGTTCGCATTCAGGTGGTCGGTCGCGCTTTCAACACGTATTAACCCGAGCAACCATGAGATCCAGTAGCGAGAAGCTTTCCGGCAGCATTAGCGTGTTCGCCGCCGTAGTGGATGCGGGAACGTTTGTGGCCGCTTCGGAGGTGATAGGAATGACGCCGCCCGGCGTCAGTCGGGCAATTGCGCGGCTGGAAAAAAGGTTGAACATCCGGCTCTTCAGCCGAACAACGCGCTCCGTCTCCCTGACTGAAGAGGGCCGCCGCTTTTACGAGCAGGTCATGCCCCATCTCGCCGGACTTGAGGAAGCAGCGGCCGCTGCGGCAGGCGGCGCGTCCGCTGTGCGTGGAAAGCTGAGAATCAATCTGGATCCTGTCGTCTACCGGACCATCCTCGGGCAACAACTCGATGCGTTCATGGACGCACACCCCGAACTCGAAATCGAGTTCATCGCGCGAGACAGTCTTGGCGACCTCGTCATGGACGGCTTCGACCTCGCCGTGCGATTCGGCGAACCCAAAGCGTCTACCCTGATCGCGAGAAAGCTGCTCGACACCCGCATCGTGACTGTCGCTGCGCCCTCGTACGTTGCTCGCTGGGGACGGCCGGCAAAACCCGAGGACCTGCAAGGTCGAAGCCACAGATGCCTTGAATTTCGCAACCCGGAGACAGGCAAGCCGTTCCAGTGGGAATTTCATCGCAAGCGAAGGCGCATTGTGGTCGACACTCAGGGACGACTCACGGTCAATGATCCGGGTGCCCTGCTCAACGCATGTCTCGCCGGTTCAGGAATTGCGCAGATGTTGCGGCTCGGTGCCGAGCCTCTGATTGCTGACGGCCGATTGATCAATCTCTTTCCCGAATGGGTAGACGAACGGTATCCGTTATACGTCTACTACGCGTCCCGGCACCACGTGCCGGCAAAGACCCGCGCTTTTCTTGACTTCGTGGTGGAACTGACAGGCAATCACGAGCGCGCCGGGACGCGCTAATGCTGTCGCGGCGGACTGGCGAGGCCATATCAAATGGCCGGTTACGTATGGGTTGCGGTCTGCCATGATCAGGTTACGAACGTCCAGTGCTGGCCGGTTGCCGAAGATC
>NZ_JAQQCJ010000050.1:0-15228 GCF_046030495.1 Paraburkholderia strydomiana | reverse complement strand
TTCCAGCAAACTGAAACCCGCAACCGTGGCCCCTAGCAAACGGCGACGCCGCGTATTAATCTGGTCCGACATGATCATTCTCCTTATTCTGGGTCAGGCGAGATTGACTGAGTTCGTGCGAAAGGGAAGCGGGCTCGCGTCGCGAGGCCCGGCATGGCGCACCGCGGTCGGTGCCGCGATGCAAATCGATAGGGCCGTCTGGCGCCTCGATTGACGTAGTCAACCGGCTCACTGCTCAGGGCTTTGCGTAGATCGGACCGAGGCCGATAACGTCCGCTTGCGCATCACGCGAGCCCGCTGCCGACGTACCGGCAGTGGAAGGACCATACGACGACGCCGACACGCTCTTCTGTGCACTCAGGCGCGCCTCGGCTGCTTCGATATTCTTCGGGTATTGCGTTTCGTCGCTAGCGGGGTTGTAGCCGACGCTTTGCAACTCGACCAGTTGCGCGCGCACTTCGGCGCGAGTCAGCGGCTGGTTCGATTGCGCGAACGACAAAGCCGGCACGGCGAGGACAGCGGCAACGACGAGCGATTGAATCAGTTTCATGATGTCCACCTCAAAGAGAATTTGATTTCCGCAAACACCTGTCTGCGTTCTGGTCTGCTAGCCAGGTCGTCTGGCTTGGAAGTATTAGACCTCGCTGACGTATCTGGCGTGTGTCGGCGAATACCGGCTGTGCAACGTTATGTACCCGTGCATGGCGCAGATACATTGCGATACAAAAGAGCGCGCCGCCGCTGTCGCGAGACTTCTCTGTGCATGCGTCGCGGGTACAGTGGAATAAACGGGCTTGCCGGGTGGTATGGGTGGTTAAACCCGGTGCTTAAACCGGGCATCGCCGTCGATCGACTTGCTGGAGCATCAGGACACAATGAACTTCACATTCCGTCCGCCGACGGCACCGAACTCGGCGCGGCGGCGAGCCGCCTCGTCTCGGCATTCGACCTTGCACCGCTCAACGAGTCTATGCTCGCCGAAGCGAACGAAGCCGTGTCGACGCTCGAACGGTATTTTCAGCAGGTGATCGAACAACGGCGCCTCAATCCCGGCGATGACCTCATCTCCGCGCTCGTAAGCGTCGATGACGACGGCGTGACACTGAAAGACGACGAGATCGTCTCGAACACGATCCTGCTGTTCATTGCCGGCCACGAGGCCACCTCGAACATGATCGGCAATGCGATGGTGGCGCTGTTCCGTCAACCTGCCCACATCGACGAGTTGAAGCGCGATCCGGCCTTGATCCCGCAGGCGGTCACGGAATGCATGCGTTATGACGGTTCGGTGCAGATGGTCGTGCGCACGGCGCTCGAAGAAGTGGTGATCGACGGCGAGACGCTTTCGCCCGGCACGATCGTGTTCATGCTGATCGGCGCGGCCAATCGCGATCCGGCCGTTTTCTCCCATCCGGATCAGCTCGATTTTCATCGTGGAAGTAGCACGGCGTCGTTGTCGTTCGGCGGAGGCATTTATTATTGCCTCGGCGCGCGGCTTGCGCTGCTCGAAATGGAAGCGGCAATGACGTGCCTGCTCGCGCGTTTCCCCGATATGCGGCCCGTCAACCTCGATCAGCTGGTCTGGCACAAACGCAATAATCTGCGAGGCGTGCAGTCGTTGCAGATTGCCGTGGCCGCGAACTAGCCCCTGACATCGGTCCGGTCGGCGCCTCGGGAAAGCGAGGCGCGCGACTATCGCATCGAACTCGTTCGAATCAGGGACTACAGGTTGGAATAGGCGAACGGAATCCCGCTTCAATTGAGCGGATTTCAGGCGGACGACAGCGTACTATCCGGCGACAACCAACGGCGACGTAAGCCCGGGTGCCGTCAGTTAACGCCGTGCAGACACCGGCTCACGCGCCACGCAACGGCTTCTGACAAGCGGCCAACACCGCACCGAGCCCGAGCAGGAACGCGGAATAAACCAGCCCGCGCGCCAGCCCCGCTCCATCCGATACCCACCCGATCACCATAGGCCCGACGATCTGCCCAAACGCGAACACGATCGTGAATGCGCTGATCCCCTTGGCCCAGTGACTCACGGGCAAGTTGTGGCGCACGAACGCCGTCGTCGAAGCCACCGCCGACAGAAACGTCGCGCCAAACAGCACGCCGGACACGAACGCTACCCACGGCTGCGTGAACAGCGCGGGCAGCAGCGTCGCCACCGCGAGCAAGGCGTTGAGCACCGCGAGCGCCTGGCCGCCGCGCATCCGGTCGAGCAGCCCGGACCACACGCGAGCCGACACCACCGTCGCCACACCGAGCAGCAGATAGAAACCCGTTACGACCGCCGCGCTCATGCCGGCATTGCGCAGCAGCGCAACGATGAAGGTCATGTAGCCGATATAACCGACGCCGAACAATCCATAGCCCGTCAGTGCCGCACTGAAACGCGGCCAACGTGGCGCGTCGTCGGAGGCGCTCGCGCGTGCGGCCGACACCCCGCTCGCATGCACGCTCTCGATTTTGCGCGCAGCGCCGATCGCCACCGCTGAGAACGCCGCGCACGCCACCGCCAGTGCGAACCACGCGAATTGCCAGCCATGCGCGACATTGAAGATGGTCAACGGCACCAGCACCGATGACGCCACGATGCCCCATCCCGTGCCGCCGTAGTACAGGCCGAGCACGAGCCCTGCGTCGTGCGGACTCGCCGACGCCAGCCGCGCGGCCAGCACGCCGCCGCTAATGAAGATCGCCGCGCTGCTCGCACCGGTGATCACGCGCAAGACGAGCAGGGAATTCGTGTCGGCGAGCAGTCCGCTGCCGGCCATCAGCAGCGCAGTGGCCGCGCAGCCGCCGCCGAACAGCGCACCGGCCGACCAGCGGCGCGCGAGTCGCGGGAAAGCCAGCGCGCCGAGCAGGTAACCCAGCGCATTGGCGGTGTTCATCGCGCCGGCTTGCGCGAAGCTCCAGCCGAGGTCGAGTTTCATCGACGGCAACAGCAGCGCGTACGCGAAGCGCGCAAGCCCCAACGCGATCGCGCTTCCTAGCGACAGCGCGGCGGCGAGCATCAAGGTGGGCAGGCGTTGCGCCGCGTCGGTGGAACTGGAGTGCGAGGCGGTGTCGAGTGAACTGGGCGGCATTGGCTGGCGTGAGTGGGCTGAAAATCCTGCGAGACGGTTTGGCGATAAGGCTTCATGCGGCACGTCGCCATCATATCCGGGAGTGGCTGGCGCGTCTGACCGTTAGTTGCTTTATTGGACACGGGTACGCGGCCCGTCCTCAGACTGCGGGCATCTCACGCCCCTAGCCGACGATCTTCCGGGCGAAGAGCGACGCCGCGCCGCCGCCGCGTTCCAGGCATGAGGCCAAACTAACCGCACCCATCTAAATGCGAATGATTTGCATTTACTAGCGATTTGGCTCATGATTCACCCCATGCCATTTGCCGAACAAGAAATCATGACGACGCTCGACCTCAGCCGCGCCGAGACTGAAACCGCCTGCTCAACGACGGCCTCGCCCGCCATCGCGACTTCGCCCGATGCGCCCGCAGCGCTCGACGTACTGCTCTCGCGCCAATCCCATTGGCCGCTCACCGAACCCGGCCCGCGCGACGCCGAGCTCGACCTGATCGTCGATGCCGCCTTGCGCGCGCCCGATCACGGCAATCTGCGCCCATGGCAATTCGTGACGATTCGCGGCGACGCACGCGGCCCTCTCGGTGATCTGCTGGTCGACCTCGCGTGCGGCCGCGCGCCTGGCGAGCCGCGCTCCGCGCACGCGCATCGTCGGCAGAAGGCGTTCGCCGCGCCGCTGATAATCGCGCTCGGCGCGGCGCTTAGGCCGCATCCGAAAGTGCCCGAAGTCGAGCAGTTGCTCTCGGCAGGCGCGGCGGCGATGAACATGCTGAACGCCATTCACGCGCTCGGCTACGGCGGTTTCTGGGCCACGGGGCCGGACAGCTACGAAGCGCGTCTGCACGACGCGCTGGGCTTCGCATCGAACGAGCGCCTGCTGGGCTTCCTGTTCGTCGGTACGCCGAAATCGCCGGGACAGACTCCCACGCGAGCCTCACGCCGCGACCATGTGCGCGAATGGCGGCCGCCGCAGCCAGCCTGACCGATGAGCGCACCCGATCGCACGGGCATCACGCCGAGGCAGGCCGTGCGCTCCAGGCATCCGATATGACGCACGCTTGCGTCATCGCCGATCCGTCGCACGCGACATGCGCTGGCCTGCGACGCGGCACCGTTCCATCTGGCCGGCGCGACGCTTTGGACTGTGTCCATTCAGGAGCATCGATGAACTTTCGCTCTCAATACAGCAGCCGTCCCGAACTGATCGACGATCATCAGCCCGACACCACCGACGCGCCCGAGCGCACAGTGCTGAGCGCCGTGCGCACCTGGCTGCGGCCGGCCTGCGAGACCGCGCGCGGCGGCGCCGTGCACTGGCGCGACATTCTGAGCGGCGTCGGCTTGCGTCAGGACGGCATCGAACATTTCGATCTGCTGATGCGTTCGCTGATGCACGTGTCGTACCGTCCGCTCGACATGCGTTGCCGTTGCGCGAGCGATCTCGGCAAGGACGAAGCGGTGATTCTGCAAACCATCGCCTTGCTGCAGAAGACGCATAGCGGCGCGGCTTTGCGCATGCTGGCCGAATGGCTGCCCGCGCCCGCGGTGAGCGGCGTGCTGAAGCTGATTCGCTGGTTCGCCATCGATCTGCTCGACGCGGGTGTGGAACTCGACGTGCAAGCGCGACGCGTCACGTATATGCATTGAGGACGCAAGCCCATGCCATTGGAACTGGATCTGGCTGCACTGGCGGCTTCATCCGCGCCGGTGCGTGACAGCGGCGACGCATGCGCGATTGAAGACGCGATTGAATTCCCGGCAGCACGCGCGCTCGCCGAACACGTTCAGCAGCCTGCTCGCGTCGAGCACGCCATCGTCGCTGCAGCGGCCCCCACCTTCCTGTCGCATCCGCTGACGCGCCACTATCCGCGCAAAACCGCCGCGCCGCGTGCCGGCGAACTGCATCTATGGCGCTTTCGTTGCGAATGGTTGCCCGTACCGGTACAGGAAGGCGAGAGCTGGCTTTCGAAGACAGAGCGCGAGCGCGCGCGGTTGCATCCGAACGCCGCACTGCGCAAACGCTTTATCGGCGGGCGCGTGGTAGCGCGCTGGATCGTCGGCCATCTGTTCGAGTGCGAGCCGCGCGTCGTTGATCTGCAAGACGACGGCAGCGAGAAACTGCACGCTCGCCATCCTCATGATGGTCACGGCGTCACCATCGATATCGCGTATGGCGGAATCTGGATCGTGATCGGAATGGCGTCGGTGACGCTCGGCCTGAGCGTCGTCGTGCCATCGCCCGGCGCAGCGCCCGACGAGACGCCGGAAAAATCGCGCCGCCGCGCTCGCTATGGCAGCCTCTGCAATGCGCTGCGTTATGCGCCGGTCGATATCGACGGCGATCTGCTGTCGAGCGATATCGCGAGTTGCGCATTCGATCTCGCGGAACACGGCCGTTGGCATGTGCTCGATCTGCCGATGAGCGGCAAGATTCGCGCGGCAGTCGCGCTCGCGCAGCCGCTCACGCTGGTGCGCACGTTCGGGTGGCCGAAGGGTTTGGCATTGGGGCAATTGACGGATTAGCGCATGGAAAACGCCTGTCATTGTTTAGGCATGCCAACGTGTCGTCCAGCGGCATATCGAAATCAAAACCGATCCTGACGGCGCGGACGGCCTACGAGGATTTGCGGAAAAACAAGCGCGACTCGGCTGCCACGCGTGCGGCTTTCCTCGCGTAGTCTCAAGCCGCCAGCGAATGCGCCTGCGCGCCCCGCACCGAAACACCCGCCGCGCCTTCACGCGCATGCTGCATCGCTTCGATCAGCGTCGCGTGATCGCCGATATGATTGGCGAGCAGCAGGATCAATTGCGCATTGGCCGACTGACTCTGCGCGTCATCCAGATCGCGATGCATGTCGATCAGCGCCTCGTAGAAATCATCGGGGCGAGCGAGGTTCGGTTGCGTGTTCAGTGCCATGTCTGTCTCCTGCTTGTTTGCTGATTCGCTCAGGCGGTGCCTGCGACACACAGCGCTCGCTTCAGCGCATGTCCTACGGCGTCCACATCGACTTGCCGCCAACGCGCACACACATGCTGATCCGGCCGAATCAGATAGAACGTCCCATGCGTCGCGTCGTAGCGCGCGCTAGCGAGACCTTCGGTGTCGTGGACCACCCCCAAACCCCGCCACGCCCCAGCTTGCGCATCACCGCGAGTCACCACGACGAGCTTCAACGGAATCGGTCCCGCACGCAACACATCCAACGCGGCCAGCGTCGCCGGATCGACGCCCTGCTCGCCGCAAAACAGCACACCGGTGAATTGCTGCCCGACTTGCTGCAGCAGCCAGCCCGGCTGCTCGCCCACCTGAACCGGCGCATCGACGCACGACGCACCCGGCACCATCGCGCCGTCGAAGCTGTCACGGTCCGCTGTATTCAGCGGGGAATCGCGCAACACAGCCGGCACCGAGAGACGGCCGCTATTGGCCAACTGACGCGCGAACGGATGATGCCGCGACAGCTTTAGCACGGCATCGCGGAACACGCGGCTCACTGGACTCTTCGGCGTAATGAAATCGGTGGAGCGCGTCGAGTTGCGGATGTTTTCATCGGCGGCGAATTCGCGTTCGCTTGCATACGTGTCGAGCAATCCGTCGGATGCTTTGCCGGCGAGCACCATCGCCAGCTTCCATGCGAGGTTTTCCGCGTCCTGCACGCCACTATTCGCGCCACGCGCGCCGAACGGCGACACGCCATGCGCCGAGTCGCCGGCAAACAATACGTTGCCGTGGCGGAAGCGCTCCATCCGCGAACACGAGAAGGTGTAGACGCTGACCCATTCCAGTTCGAACTTCGCGTCCTGCCCGAGCAGTGCGCGCACTCGCGGAATCACCCGTTCCGGCGTTTTTTCCAGCACGGGATCGGCGTCCCATCCCAACTGGAAATCGATTCGCCACACGTTGTCCGGCTGACGATGCAGCAACACGGACTGATTCGGATGAAACGGCGGATCGAACCAGAACCAGCGCTCGGTCGGAAAGTCCGCTTCCATCTTCACGTCGGCGATCAGGAAGCGGTCCTTGAACGTCACCCCCTTGCTATCGAGTCCCATCAGCTTGCGCATCGGGCTGCGCGAGCCGTCGGCGGCGACCACGTAACGGCCGTGCAACGGATACTGTCCGCTGGGCGTTTCGACCGTCAGCGTCACGCCGGCCTCGCACGTGCCGGCCGTGCCGCTCTGCTCGACGCCGACCACTTTGCTCTTCCAGCGAATCTCGAGGTTCGGCATTTCCTGCGCGCGTTCGAGCAGGAACCCTTCGACGTAGTACTGCTGCAGATTGATGAACGCGGGCCGGTGGTGCCCCGCTTCCGGTTGCAGATTGAACGTGTACACCAGCTCGTCTTTCAGGAACACCTTGCCGACGTTCCAGCTAATGCCTTTGTCGACCATCCGCTGACCGCATCCCAGACGATCGAAAATATCGAGCGAGCGCTTCGAAAAGCAGATCGCCCGCGATCCCGTGGACAACGAACAATCGTCGTCGACCAGCACGACCCGCACGCCCTGCTGCGCGACATCGATGGCGGTAGCGAGGCCCACCGGTCCCGCGCCGACCACGATCACCGGGTGGAGCGCCTGCTGCGCAGCAGATTGTTCGCGCTGTTCGCGGCACGGCTGGTATTCGAACGACAGCGTCTGGTAGTTGATGCTCATGTCATGTCTCCGTCCATCTCTCCGTGGCCGTCAGGCTTGCAGCGCGTCCCACATCTCCTTGTCGCGTTGCGCGGTCCAGATGCGCGGATGCGTGATGCCGCTCGCTTCGTCGAAAGCACGCGATACATCGAACGGCAGGCAATGCTCGTAGATGAACACGTGGCCGAACTTCGGATCCATCGCCTGACGCGTGAGCGCCATCGCAGCCTTCAGATCCAGTTTCTGCGCGACGGCTTCACGGCCCTGTTGCAGCAGCGTGGTGACGAAGTCCGTCGTGTAATCGAGACCCTTGTCGACGTCTTCCGGCGTCGTCAGCGCAGGGCCGCGCCCCGGCACCAGCTTGTCGGCCTTCAACGCGCGCAATGCTTCGAGCGTCGCCGGCCATTGTTCGAGCTGCGCGTCGCCGCAATAGCAGGCTGCGTCGTACTCGACGAGGTCGCCGGAAAACAGCACCTTCTGCGACGGCAGCCACACCACGGTGTCGCCCTTCGTGTGACCCGCGCCGAGATGCGCGATGCGCACTTCGAGCTCGCCGAGAAACAGCGTGATTTCCTTCTCGAACACGAGCGTCGGCCAGGTCAGGCCCGGCACCGTTTCGACGCCGGCGAACAGACGCGGGAAGCGTTCGATCTCCGACTTCATATCGGCCTCGCCGCGCTCGACGATCATCTCGTACGTGCCGCGGCTCGCGATCACCTGCTGCGCGCCCTCCGCAAAATAGGCCGACGCGCCGAGCACGCGCACCGCGTGGTAGTGCGACAGCACGACGTATTTGATCGGCTTGTCAGTCACGCCGCGAATTTTGGCGATGAGGTCTTGCGCCATGGCCGGCGTCGCGGTGGTGTCGACGATCAACACGCCGTCGTCGCCGATGATCACGCCCGAGTTCGGGTCGCCCTCCGCGGTGTACGCGTAGGCGTTCTCGGACAGCTTGGTCCACGTGACTTGCTTGACTTCCAGGTCGGCCTGGGATGCGAATGCCTTTGCCATGCTTGTCTCCCTCAAAAGTTGGACGTGAGGCGAGACGACGGCCGGCTGCGCACGGAAAGCGCCGGCTGACGGTAATGGAGGATTGTCTCGCCCCGTTTTTGACTCTGTGACTGCGTCGGTGTGTCGGGGTGAATGCATCTTATGGCGCGCCGCGATTTTTTGTCAATAGCGAAATGTATCGCTATACGCAAATTTCAAGACGCCTAAGATGAAAGCTGGGAGGGACGATCATTCGATTAAGATGGACCCTTTTTACGGACGAGCGCAGGTGTGAGCAAAGCAGCGAAACCGGCCACGGGCAAAGGCGCGCGCGGCGACGAGCCGGCGCACGGCGGTAAAACTCAGCGCGGCATTCAGAGCGTCGAAGTGGGCGGCCGGGTGTTGCTCGCGCTCGCCCAGGCACGCACGCCACTGGCGCTCTCCGATCTCGCCGGCGCCGCGCAAATCGCACCGGGACAGGCTCACGCCTATCTGGTGAGCCTGAGCCGTCTGGGTCTCATCAAGCGCGATGAACTGTCGGGCCGTTATGAACCCGGACCGCTGTCGCTGCGGCTCGGCTTGCTGCACCTCGAAAATCAGCCGGCGTTTCGCGCCGCCGTGCCGCGCGTCGCGGCGCTGGCGGAAACGATCGGATTCAGCGTCGCCATCTGTATTGCCGGGCCGCAGGGGCCGACCATCGTCCGTTATGAGCACGCGGGGTTTCCGCTGCACGTCAATCTGCATGTGGGCACGGTGATGTCGCTGCCGGCCACGTCGACGGGACGCGTGTTTTGCGCGTTTTCGCCGCGCGACGCGCTGGCCGGGATGTGGGCGAATCAGTCGGGCACGGCCGACGGCGCGATGACGCCACCCAGCGAAAGCGCCGCTTTCGCGGCGGCGTTGAACGGGATTCGCCAGCGCGGGTTGGAATCGAGCGTGGATGCGCCGAGCCCTGGCATCAGCAGCCTGAGCGCGCCGGTGCTGGACGGCGACGGCCGCTTGCTGCTCGCGCTGACGGTGATCGGCTCGACCGGCGCAATCGATGTCGCCGTCGAAGGCCCGACCGCTCGCGCACTGCTTGCCGCGGCCCACGATATCGGCGCCGAACTGGCGACCGCACCTTCTCTGACGGCTTCTTCCGTATCGTGACCGACTCTGCCGACCGCTCGCCCCATTCAGCCGCCGATGCGAAACCGCAGCGCGGCATCCAGTCGCTCGATAGCACGGGCGAGTTGCTGACTGCGCTGGTCACCGCGGCGCGGCCGTTGAGCTTGCGCGATCTGGCGGCGGCGGCCGACATGCCGCCGGCGAAGGCATTTCCGCACCTGGTGAGCCTGCTGAAAATCGGCCTGCTCAATCGCGATGCGGCCGGCTGTTTCGAAGCCGGACCGCTCGCGCTGGAGTTGGGTTTGATCGGCTTGCAAAGGCTGTCGCCGACGCGCGAAGCGGAGCCCGAAGTGGTCGAGCTGGCGGCGTCGACGGCAATGAGCGTGGCGATGGCGGTGCTCGGGCCGCTCGGGCCGACCGTCGTGCGGCTGGAGGAATCCGCGCGCCCGTTGCATGTGAGCTTGCGGGTCGGCACGGTGCTGTCGCTGGTGAACACGGCGATCGGTCGCGTGTTCGCAGCGTATGTCGCGGATGATGTTCGCACGGGTCTGCTCGCGCAGGATCATTTGCGACTGGCGGGGGTGGGGACTGGCGCCCCCGTTGCGGACAAACCGGAATTCGCGCCGGCGAGCCCAACCTACGCGCAACGACTCGCGCAGATCCGCGCGGACGGCATCGATACGGCATTGAGCCGCCCCGTGCCCGGCATCAGCACCCTGGCTGCGCCGGTGTTCGACCACACCGGCAGCATCTGTCTCGTGCTGGCGTTAATGGGACCGAGCGGGAGTTTCGATAGCGAGCTGGCGGGCGGCCCTGCGCAGACGTTGCGTGCAGCGGCGTCGAGGTTGTCGCGCAGGTTTGGCTGGATGCCCGCAACTGACGGGGGCTGAAGAAGCACTCAATTGCCCGCATCCTCCGGCCCATGCGATGCGAGCCTCGCCTTCGCATGCCGCATCTTCTCGAGCGTCTTCGGTCCCGCCTTCAGCGCGACGCCAATCGCGAGCGCGTCCATGATGCACAGATGCACGAGCCGCGACACGCCCGGCGTATTCGGATCGACCGGACTCGGCACGCGCAGCAGCAGTGGAATATCGACGAGCCACGCAAGCCGGGAACCGACGTTGGTCAATGCAATCGTGGTCGCGCCGCGCTCCTTGGCAATCTGAATGCTCTCGTTCACTTCGACGCTGCGGCCCGAATGCGAAATCGCAAAGGCCACGTCGCCCGGTTCCATCAGGCCCGCGTACAGCCGCTGCAAATGACCGTCGGTAAACGCCGTGGACGCGATATCGATTCGCAAGAACCGCAACGCCGCATCTTGCGCGACGAGCCCCGATCCGGAACCCACGCCGAAGAAAAACACCCGCCCCGCACTCGACAACGCCGCAATCGCACTCTCGACCACCGCCGGGTCCAGCGCGCCGCAAGCATGCGTAATGCCGTCGATCGCCGCCTCGCCGACCTTGTCCATCAAGGTCTGCACGTCGTCGTCACGCGCCACCGCCGTCGATGCGTACGGCAGACCGCCCGCCACGCTCTGCGCCAGTTGCATCTTGAAGTCGCGCAGCCCATGCGCGCCGATCGCGCGGCAAAAGCGCGTGACGGAAGGCTCGGACACCTCCGCGCGCTGCGCGAGTTCGGTGATGCTCGCGCGCATCGCGAAGTCGACGTCGCTCAACACCATGTCGGCGACCTTGCGTTCGGCGGGCCGCAAACTGGCAAGTGCGCTGCGGATGTGGGGAATCAAGTTCGGTGCGGACACCCGGTGTTCCTTGAGGGTTAAATGAATCCGCGTCGCTCGCAGCTTCGATCAGCTTCAATCGGCTTGAATAGCATTCAAGCGGCAACACGCGGTTCAGACCAGCCTGCGTCCACTCTCCGTATCGAACAGATGAATATGCCCGGCCGGCAAGCGCAGCGTCACGCGCTGGCCAGGCTCGACCTGCGAGCGCTGGCGCGTCGTCACGCACCACGTGTTGCCGCCTATTTTCCCGTACAAGTGCGTCTCCGCGCCAGTCGGCTCGACCACTTCGACTTCGAGCACGGCGTCCGGCGTCTGCGTGACGGTTTCGATATGTTCGGGCCGCACACCGAGCGTGACCTTCGCGCCGGGCGTGGCCGTGGCGGGCACGCTCTCCAGAACGATCTCGGCGCCGTCGGCGAGTTTCAATGCGAGACCCTGCCCTTGCGCGCGATTCACGATCACGCCTTCGGCAAAATTCATCGACGGCGAGCCGAGGAAGCTCGCGACAAACAGATTCGCCGGATGGTCGTACAGTTCCAGCGGACGCCCGATCTGCTCGATACGCCCCGCGTTCATCACGACGATGCGGTCGGCCATCGTCATCGCTTCGATCTGATCGTGCGTGACGTAGATCACCGTATTCTTCAGTCGCTGATGCAGCGCCTTGATTTCCGTGCGCATCTGCACACGCAGCTTGGCGTCGAGATTCGACAGCGGTTCGTCGAACAGAAACAGGGACGGCTCGCGCACCACCGCGCGGCCCATCGCCACGCGTTGCCGCTGACCACCGGACAGCGCACGCGGCAAGCGGTCCAGATAGTCGCCGAGGTTCAGCATTTTCGCGGCGGCTTCGATACGCGGCTTGAAACTCGCCGAGGATTCCTTACGAATACGCGGACCGAACGCAATGTTCTCGTAGACGGACAGATGCGGATAGAGCGCGTAGCTCTGAAACACCATCGAGATATTGCGCTGCTGCGGCGCGAGCGCATTCGCCCGCGTGCCGCCGATCATCAGATCGCCGCCGCTGATCTCTTCGAGTCCGGCCACCATCCGCATCAGCGTGCTCTTGCCGCAGCCCGACGGCCCGACCAGTACGACGAACTCGCCGTCGTCGATGTCGAGATCGATGCCGTGTACCACTTGCGTGTCGCCGTAGCGCTTGAAGATGCCGCTCAGTTGCACTGCTGCCATGCTGTCCTCATTGTCTTGCTGCGTTGATCCGGGTGTGAGTAGCGGTTCAAAGCGATTCAAGCGTCAGTTCTTCCGCCATCAGACGATTGCCCGCCATCAGACCGCCGTCGACCGGCAACGCGACGCCGGTAATCACGCGCGCCATCGGCGACGCGAGAAACAGCACCGCATCGGCGATGTCGTCGGGTGTCGCGAAGTCGCGCAATGGGTACCACTTCTTCAGATCCTCGAAGACCTGCGGATTCTTGTCGACACGCGCCTGCCAGGCCTGCGTCTTCACGGTGCCCGGACACACGATGTTGGCGCGAACGCCATAACGGCCCAGTTCGATCGCGAGTGACTTCGTGTAGCTGATCAGTCCGGCCTTCGCCGCGCTGTACGCCGGATGACCGAGCGCCGCCATGCCGTTCACCGAACCGATCAGCACCAGCGCGCCGCGCTGCCGTTCGATCATCGACGCCCGTACCGCCTCCACCGTGTGATACGTGCCGTTCAGATTCAGATGGATATCGCGCTGCCAGCTTGCGGCATCCGTGGCGGCGAGCGTCGTGCCCAACGCCGCGCCGGCGTTCGCGACCAGCACGTCCACCGGGCCGCGCGTCCTGACCGCGGCGGCCACTGCTTGCTGCACCGCGGCGGCATCGCCGAGATCGACGGCGATCGGCGTGACGTGCGCCGCGCCGAGTTGCGCGGTCAACGCGCTCAGCGCGGCCGCGTCGATGTCGAGCGCGAGCACCGTATCGCCCGCCTCCACGAAGCGCTTGCACAACACGCTGCCGATGCCGCCGCAAGCGCCCGTTACCAACACCACACGATCCATGTCCGCCTCGCTCCTCGATCTCGCCGCCCGGCAGCTTCGCAGCGTGTAAATTTCCTACAAACCTGACGGCAACGCAGTTGTCTAGTCATCCCGAAGATTGGGTATCCGTGACATCGCGTGATAAGAATACCCCTGTTTTACAGCATCATATGCACAAAACCAGCCGGGAAAAAATATCGCAGACCCTACGTGACAAGCAATTTTGCGTCATGTAGGATTTTTTCAAACAATTCAACCCAAGCGGCCGGCGACGGCAGCAGACCACCCCACCATCGTAGGATGGGACCGGAGCAAACGCGAAAGCGCCAACTCCGTTCGACACAGGAGAGAGAAATGTCGTTGCATGCCCGTGCTTCCCTCGCGCTCGGCAAAGTTGCCGTGGCGCTCGCGTTTGCAGGTATCGCCGTCGCGGCTCACGCCGACACGGTCCGCGTCACTGTCGCCCACTACAGCGATGCGACCGCGCCGTACTTCGAAAAAATGGCCCGCAACTTCGAAAAGGCCAACCCCGGCACGACCATCAAGATCGAAGACGTGAACTGGGACACGCTGCAACAGAAGCTGCAAACGGACATCTCCGGCAACGCCAACGCCGACCTCGCGATCGTCGGCACGCGCTGGCTGCTCGACTTCGTGAAGGACGACGTGGCCGAGCCGCTCGACGGCTATATGGACGCGAACTTCAAGGGCCGCTTCATCGGCCCGTTCCTGGCGCCGGGTCAGATCAACGGCAAGACCTACGGCCTGCCGATCGCCGCGTCCGCACGCGCGCTGTACTACAACAAGGATCTGCTCGCGAAGGTCGGCTACCCCGACGGTCCGAAGACCTGGGACGACGTGATCGACGCGTCGAAGAAACTGAAAGCGCAGGGCATCGCCGGCTTCGGTCTGCAAGGCAAGGAAATCGAAACCGACGTCTACTATTACTACGCGCTGTGGACCAACGGCGGCGACGTGGTCGGCAAGGACGGCAAGGCGGCGTTCAATTCGCCGGCCGGCATCAAGGCGGCCACGCTGTACAAGACCATGATCGACCAGGGTCTCACGCAGCCGGGCGTGACCGGCTACAGCCGCGAAGACGTGCAGAACCTGTTCAAGCAGGGCCGCGTCGCGATGATGATTTCGGCACCGTTTCTCGCGAAGCAGATCAAGAAGGAAGCGCCGAATCTGAAGTACGGTATCGATCCGATTCCGATGGGCACCACGCACGCCACCTATGCCGTCACCGACTCGATCGTGATGTTCAAGAACTCGAAGGTGAAGAAGTCGGCATGGAAGTTCCTCGACTATCTGTTCACGAAGGAACCGCGCGTCGAGTTCACGACGACCGAAGGCTTCCTGCCGACCACGAAGGCCGAAGCGACCGATCCGGCGTTCAACGATCCGGATACCAAAGCATTCGTCGCACTGCTGCCGACCGCCCACTTCGCGCCGACCGTGACCGGCTGGGAAGACACCGCGAAGGCCGTGACCGACTCGATGCAGTCGATCTACCTCGGCAAGGCGCAGCCGGCTGCCGCGCTGAATGCGGCGGCCGCGCAAGCGAACAAGTCGCTCGGTCATTGATAGCGTCGTAGCTTCGTGGTGATTTGCTGAACCCGGAACGCGCGCCCCCCGGTGGCAAAGCGGGGGGCGGGGCGGGGGGGGGG
>NZ_JAQQCJ010000049.1:0-15660 GCF_046030495.1 Paraburkholderia strydomiana | reverse complement strand
CCCCCCCCCCCCAAATCGGGGGGCCCGCCCCGCTTCCAAGCTTCACTGCATCACAAACTGCAGGGCGAATTCAGCGAATTCACGCATGCTTCTCGCTGTATTCGTTAAGCGGCTCAGGCGTCTTCAACGGATCGAAGTCGGCCCAGCGCCCTTGCTGCCAGCGCCCGCTCGCGCGCTCGATCGCCATGCCTCCCGCTTCGCGCAACACTCGCGCGGCGTCGAACTGATTGTCCGGTGACACATGGACGGCGACCAGCACGCCTGAATCTCGCGCCTCTTCATGAAACGCCAGATGATGTCCCGATTTGCCGGTCTCGCGCGTGCGCGCCATCGCGCCGACCAGCGATCCGACATACGCCCCGACCCCGGCCGCGATCAGCGACACGATGATCGGCGCGGAAAACGCGGCGAAAATCGCCACGCCCACCACCGCCCCGAGTACCGCGCCGATCGTGACGCCCATGCCCGCGCCTTTGGGCGCCTCTTTCGCGCCGGGATCGGTGCCGGTGTCGCCGCCAATCGGATAACGCGCGTGCTGGCCGCGCGGATTGACGAAAAACAGGGTGACGTCTTCTTCGACGAAACCTGCGTTGAAAAGCTTTTGCGCCGCGTTTTCAGCGGTGGGAAAAGTCGTAAAACGCGCTGCGACGATGAGTGACATGAGGCCTCCTTGCATCGTTGAAATGGCGTTCGCGGACCATGTCGGCCCTACGCCGTGGCGCCGCGATCGGGTTCCATGCCTTCGACTCTGAACAGTCCGCTATGCAACACTACGCCTTCACCGTGGTTCTGGTCGAGCGCTTCCGCGCAGACTGAACGGATGCGGTGAAGACCTTTGTCGAATGCCGTCATCAAGGTGGCTTCCAACGCGGAATCGGCGCCGAAATGATCTTCCAGCGCTTCGGCGGTGATCGCGCATACCACCGGCTCGCCGTCCACCCGCGCCATGAAACGCACCGTCAGATTCGCGCCATCGAAAGCCGGTTTGTCGTCCGGAAAAATGATCTGCATAAGGGAGTCCTCATAGGCCGGTCGCGGCAGGATCGCATTCATGACTAACCCTTCATTTCGCCGGCGAGTTGCTGCGCCATCGCGAGGTGATGTTTGATGATCGGCAACGCCTTCGCGGCGGCGGCTTTCAACTGCGCGTCGGTGCCGCTCTGGCTTTGCTGCTCGAATAGATCGACGGCCCGCTGATGTGCTTCGACGCCGATCTGCTCGACGTAGGCCCGATCGAATGCCTGACCCTTGAGCGCCTGCAGTTTGCCGACCAGCGCGGAATCCGCGGACGGCGTCGTGGTGAAGCCCTTCTTCGACACCAGCGCGGCCATGCCATGCGAGAGCTTCGTATGGTCGGCAATCATCTGCTGTGCAAATTTGCGCACATGCGGGTCGTTCGAGTTCTTCAACGCGATCTTGCTGGCGGCAATTTCAGTGGCGTCGGCTGTCGAGGCCTCCTGCACGAATTGCGTGTCCGCAGGGGAGAGCCTCGTGCCGCCCACCGGGGCCTCGCTCGCCGGCGCATTGCTGGCCTGCGCGTGAACCGCGCCGATGGACGCCACGCTCAAGCCCAGCGCGACGGTCATGACTTGTATGGAATACCGGAATTTCATGCATTTTCTCCCTGGTCGGCGAGGCACCGACGCGCAACGAACGATGAGGCGCGGCACGGTGTTCGCATTGCGCGTCCCATCCTGTCGCGCCTGGCTTCACTCTCAGTTTAGGCAGCTTTGCGCCTGGAGAGTTGCGCGATCAGCGTCCTGTTAAAAGCGGGAAGGTCGTCGGGTTTGCGGCTGGAAATCAGATTGCCGTCCTCGACCACTTCCTGGTCCACCCACGTGCCGCCCGCATTGCGGATATCGTCCTGCAAGCTCGGCCAGCTCGTGACCTTGCGTCCCTTGATGATGCCCGCCGACACCAGCAACCATGTGCCATGACAAATTACCGCGATAGGCTTTCTGGCGCTGTCGGCCGCTTTGACGAACGCCTGCGCCTGAGCCAGCAGACGGATCGCATCGCCGTTCACCACGCCGCCGGGCAGCACCACTGCGTCGTAGTCGTCGGCGCGCGCCTGATCGAAAGTCGAATCGACCTCGACCGCGTCGCCCTTGTCGACGTGCCTGAAACCCTGAATCTTGCCGGGCTTCGCCGAGATGACATGCACCGTTGCGCCCGCTTCCGCGAGCGCGCGTTTCGGCTCGGACAGTTCCGCCTGTTCGAAACCGTCCACTGCGAGTACCGCCACCTTGCAACCATTCAGCGTGCTAGTCATGCGTGTTCTCCTCCGTTCGCATGCAGAGCCACGCGCGTCGTGTACGGCGTGGTCCCGCATTCAGTAATTGATTAATCAGCAAAAGACGTGCCCACTTGTTCGGCTCTACGGATCGCGTTTTCACGGACCGTTAGGGTCGTCGTCAAGACCGTCGTCGTCCACGTCTGACGGATCGATAATCCGATCAGGTTCGATGTCGCTGTCCGCGTTCAGCGTCGAATCGCCATCGGCTGCCGCACGCTCGCCCGTGCCGGCACGATCCGTGTCGCTGCCGAGTTCGGCGTCGCCCGTTTCGAGGGCGTGATTGTCGAGTTCCGAGTCGACGTCGAACACATGACGCCTCGCGCCGGCGACATCGCTGCCGCTATCGGACGAATCGCTCGGACCGAGCGCCCCGGTCGTGCCCGAGGTTTCCTTCACCACCTGTTGCGGCTCTTCATCAGGGTTCAGCGTGCTGCTCATGGCGCTCTCCTTGGTTAGGTTCGTCGTGAGGATGATTTCGCAAGGACCGTTCCGCGCGCGCTTTCGTACCGTGCACGACGACGCACACCGGATCTGCGTTGGGCATCGCCTTTGCTTGTCGCAGACAACCGGCGCCCCCGCGCGCCCTGGCTTGAAACTTCTACCTGCAACGATGGCCACTCCAACCAATCCAGGCGCACGCCGTCCAGAAGCGATAAAACCCGCGCAAGCGAGCGCCAAACCGCCCGTCACCGCGACCATGCCGCCAGGACTGCGCTATGCGGACGACGCCAAACCCGGTTACACGCGCAAGCGCGAAAAAGACGGCTTCGTCTACTTCGACGCCAGCGGCAAACGCATCGACGACGAAGACGACATCACGCGCATCAATGCGCTCGCCATCCCGCCCGCCTATGAAGACGTGTGGATCTGCCCCGATCCCCGCGGCCACATTCAGGCAACCGGGCGTGACGCGCGCGGCCGCAAGCAGTACCGTTATCACCCGCGCTGGCGTGAAACGCGCGACGCCGACAAGTACGAGCGCATGGCGGAGTTCGGCCGGGCGCTGCCGAAGATTCGCGCGCGCGTCGCACGCGATCTGAAGCGGCCGGGCATGCCGTGCGACAAAGTCATCGCCGCGATCGTGCAGTTGCTCGATACGACGCTGATCCGCATCGGCAGCGTCGAATACGCGCGCGATAATCAGTCGTACGGATTGACGACGCTGCGCAAGAAGCACGTGAAGATCGAAGCCGGTCAACTGCGGTTGAAGTTTCGCGGCAAGAGCGGCATCGAACACGACGTGACGATCGACAATCCGCGCATCAAGCGCATCGTCCGGCGCTGCGCCGAACTGCCTGGCCACGACCTGTTCCAGTATCTCGACGAAGACGGCACGCGCCGCACCGTCGGCTCGGCGGACATCAACGACTATTTGCGCCGCGCGAGCGATGCGGATTTCACCGCGAAGGACTATCGGACGTGGGCCGGCAGCGTCTATGCGCTCGCCGCATTGCGGCGGCTGATCTGCAGTAGCGCGGCGCAGGCGCGTCAGCATCTCGTCGCGACGGTCAAGGAGGTGGCGGTGTTGCTTCGCAACACGCCTGCCGTATGCCGGCGCTGCTACATTCACCCGACCGTCATTAGCGCCTTCGAGGCGGATGAATTGCAGAGCCTGCCGCCCGGCCGTTCACGGCGCGGATTGAGAGTGGACGAGGTGGCGTTCGCCACGTTGCTCGCTCACGCCGAAAAACGTGCGGCCAGGCTGGCGCGTCAGGCCGGAGCGAAAGGCCGCAAGAGGCGTGAATCGACGGCGGCCGACAGTATCGACGGCTCGCTCACGAGTCTGCTGAAAAAGTCGCGCGTGGTGCGCAAGGAAGCCGCTGGGAAGGCGAAGGCGAAGTCCGGGGTACACACCGCACGTCGGACTGCGAGTATGCAGGCTGAGGAGGCCGCGCGCGAAGCGAAGCGGGCGGCGCGTTAAGCATCGGGCGGTTTGATGCGCCAAGCGTCGAAAGACAAGAGCGAACTTGCGGCCGCTCGACAAGTTCATGTTTTCTCTACCGGTCTATCCACCGTCGAAATAATTTCAAATGCGCGAGCAGCCTTTACGCGAGGGCCATGCACGCCCGCTTCGATCATGAACGAATTGAAGGAACGCGCGTTGCTCATCCTCAATGCATTCACCATTAGAGGAGTCACATCATGCTGAACCAAACCCAAACCCAGGGCGCCGGCATCGTCGGCAAGGGCCGCGCAACCGCAGAAGGCCCGGGCCCGGACGTGATGGCGGCAGCCACACTCGACGGCAACAAGGTGATCAGCAGCGACGGCGAGGACATCGGCAAGATCAAGGAGATCATGCTCGACGTCGGCTCGGGGAGCGTCGCGTATGCGGTGCTGTCGAGCGGCGGCTTCCTCGGCATTGGCGACAAGCTGCTGGCCATTCCGTGGCGCGCATTGACGCTCGACACCGACCAGAAATGCTTCGTGCTGGGCATGACCGCCGAAGGCGTGAAAAACGCCCCGGGCTTCGACAAGGACCACTGGCCCTCGATGGCGGACCAGACCTGGGCCACGTCCGTGCATCAGTACTACGGCAGCGAGCCGTACTGGAGCCGCGATCGTTACGAGCTACGCGACGATCTTGGCACCGGCGCGATTCCTCCGGCTTCTTCGGACGCGCCCGAAGCCGGCGGATTGAAGCTGTAATCACGGCCTCGTGCGTCGCGCGTGCACCCGGGCAATACGCCCGGTGTTGCCCGCGCCCGCCTCGCCTCGCCGCGCCGGCATGCTGCGAACATGGCTGCCGGCGCGTCTCACTGCGCTCACGCGGAATCGCTCGAACGCGCGCACCGCGCGCACGCCACGTGATTCCGGCGCACAACTGCCCGCAAGGAGGCAAAGTTCATGGCCGCCCGCAAAGCCACCAGTAAAACGAAACGCCCGGTCGCACGCGGCAGGTCGGGACGCCCGGCCCGTCAGCGGCACGCCCAGGCACACGCCGCGCATCGCGCGAAGGCTGCGAAGTCAGGCGCACACAACGCACGCAAGTGGTCGCATCATGTGATGAAGACCAGCGACGCGATGGATATCGAACACGATATTTTCAAAAGCGGCAGCGCCGAGTCGATCGCGCAGTCGCTCAAGCGTTCGTCGACGCACAGCAGGCGGCGCAAGGGCACGCCGTATCAATCGGCGATGTCGATGCTCAACTTCTACATCAACCGCGCCGGCAAGAATCTGCCGAAAACACGCCGCGCGACGTTGCAGCAGGCCAAGCGCAAACTGCGCGAAGCGTTCGGGCGTGCGCCTTGACATAGCGCATCGCGCATCCGGGCGCACGCCCTTTTTCAACCGGCCGGCAGCCTGCCTCCGACATCGCGCGGAACGCGCATGCCGGCCCTCACGGAAGCTCATGCGCGAAACTTCGTGGTTTCTCATCGTCGGCGCCGTGCTCGTGTTCATGGGCCTGGCGGCAACGACCCTGCGGCGCCTGCCGGTCAGCGCCGCGATGTTCTACCTCGCGATCGGCTACGTGCTCGGGCTGCCCGGCATCGCACTGCTGCGCCTCGATATGGCCGCCGACGCGCATCTGGTACGGACCATCACCGAAGTCGCGCTGCTGGTTTCGCTGTTCGCGATCGGCTTGCGTCTGCGCCTGGGCGTGCTGGAAAAACTGTGGGCCGTGCCGCTGCGCCTCGGCTTTCTTGCGATGCTGGCGACCATTCCTCTGCTGACGCTGTTCGGCGTGTACGTTCTGCGTCTCGACTGGGGCCCCGCGCTGCTGCTCGCGTCGATACTCGCGCCCACCGATCCGGTGCTCGCACACGACGTGCAGGTCCACAATCCCGGCGATCATGATCTGCTGCGCTTCGCGCTGTCCGGCGAAGGCGGTCTGAACGACGGCATCGCGCTGCCCTTCGCGATGCTCGGCCTCGCGCTATGCGCGGCGCCCGCCGGTCAGGGCGCCGCGTTGCTGAACCTGAAGCTCGCGGCCGGCATGGTGTGGGGCGTGGCGGGCGCGATCGCGATCGGCGGCGCACTCGGCTGGGCGACGACGCACGCGGTGGCCTGGCTGCGCACGCGTCATGCACAGGCGCTCGGTCTCGAAGGCTTTTTCGCGCTCGGACTGATCGAATTGTCGTTCGGTGCCGCGCAACTCGCGCACACGTATGGCTTTCTCGCGGTATTCGCCGCGGGCGTCGCGATGCGCCGCGTCGAACATCGCGCGAGCGGCGGCCAGTCGCCGCGTCAAAGGCTCGGCACGGTCGACGCCGAAAACGTCGACGCGACCGCGGCCAATCCTAGCAAAGCGCACGCGTATATCACGGAGTCCGTGCTCGGCTTCACGATCGAACTCGAAAGCATCGCCGAGGTGGCCGTGATGGCGATGGTCGGCAACGTGCTCGCTACTCTGCACCCGGCGCTTTTCACCTGGCAGACGGCCGCGTTGTGCGTCGCGCTGTTCGTGATCGTGCGGCCGGTGTCGGTGGAGCTGTCCTTGCTCGGCTCGAGCGCGACGCCCGCGCAGCGGCGCCTGATGAGCTGGTTCGGCATACGCGGCATCGGTTCGTTCTACTATCTTGCGTTCGCGCTCGAACACGGCTCGCCCGACGACGTCATGCCGCTGATGCCGCTCACGCTCGCGGTGATCACGGCGTCGGTGGTGATCCACGGCGTGTCGGCGACGCCGTTGATGAACTGGTATCACCGGCTGCGCAGCGGCGAGAAGTAATCATGGAAACGATGGGGTTGCGATGGGTCTGCGATGGGTCTGCGATGGGTCTGATTACGCGGCGCGATCCGCTCCGCCTGAAAATGGAGTCGTTAGAATACGGGACCTTCATGCCGCGCCGAGACGCTCCCCTTCGATGACTCCACCCGACGACTCACGACGCACCGCACGGGCAAGCGCGGCCAACTCGCTGTTCGCTTTCCTCAAGACGCTGCCGCTCGGCGACCGGCTGATCGAAGGCGGCTTCATGGCTGTGCAGGCTGTCGCCGGCGCAAGCCTCGCTTTCGGGATCGGCCGCGCGCTGCATACCGAACAGGCGTTCTGGGCCGCAATCACCGCGATCGCGGTGAGCCAACATAGTTATATCGACACCCGGAAGCTGTCGCGGGACCAGTTCATCGGCGCGATGGCCGGCGGCATCTGCGGTCTTGCCGGCGCGCTGCTCGGGCACGGACACTTCGCCGCCTATGCAGCTACCGTGGCGGCGGCGATCGTGATCTGCTGGACCGTGAACGTGGGCAGCGCGGCGCGGCTGGGCGGCATCACCGCCACCATCATGCTGCTGGTGCCGAGCATGGGACCCGCGTGGGACACCGCGTTGCTGCGGCTCGGCGAAGTGACGATCGGCACGGTCTGCGCGCTGCTGGTGGCCTGGCTGATGGCCCGCATCGAGCAGCGCTGGCTCGGCAATCCCGACGCGCCGCGCTAGCCCTCCTGCCCGTCGCCCTCCGGCTCTTGCGGCCGACGCCGGTAACGGCCCGGCGTCACGCCGACACTCTGCGCAAACGCCTTGCCGAACGCGGCCTCGGACTGATAGCCGACCGCTTCGCCGATCTCCGCCGCGCTGCGCTGCGTGCGCCGCAGCAGATCGCACGCGATGGTCATGCGAATCTGCGTGAGAAAGTCCATCACGGTCACGCCCGCGCGTTCGTTGAAGCGGCGCGCGTAGGTCGCGCGGGACATCGCCGCGAGCTCGCCCAGTTCCGCGATCGTCCATGCCCGTTCGGGCGCGCTCAACATGCCCTGTACCGATGCGCCCAGGCGCGCGTCGGCAAGCAGCGCCAGCACGCCCGCGTCCGCCGCGTTGCGCTCGCCGTGCACGCGCAGCGCCATCGCGAACAGCGCCTGGCTCAAGGCGGTGACGATCGCGAGCGCGCCCGGCTGACGACGCGCCGCTTCATCGCGCATCACGCCGATCACGGTCTGCAATGCGCTGAGGGTCGGCGCGCCGCCCAGCGACACATGAAACGGGTCGGGCAACGCGTTCAACAGCAGCGCGGATGAACCGGGCGCATAGACGAAGCGGCCGCAGAGCAGGTCGACGCCGGGGCTTTCGGTGGGCTGGTCCGCGTTGGTTGGGCGATCGTGGCGGCTGGTGTCAGATTCGCTGAGTTCGTGCTTGTCGTTATCGTCCGCCCGCTGGCTCTTTTCAGACTCGCTGCTTTTTCCGCCATTACCCGCAATTCCGCCGCCATCGTTGCGGCGCAAAGGCAGCATCCCGTCGTGCCCCATCGTCAGCGGCGCGCCGCCGTCCGAGCGCCGCACATCGCGCACGCGATGCGCGGCGCCGCGCGGGAACAGCATGAAATCACCGGCCTGCAACGGCACCTGCGCGCCCCGCGCGGTCTCGATCAGGCATGCGCCGCCAAGCACCAGATGAAACGGCGCGATGCCCGCTTCCATCGGCGCATGGTCGACGTCGAACGCGCCCGAGAGCAGGCAGCGCAGATCAAGGCTGGCTTGGGGCCTCGCGAGGTCGAGCAGTCGGCTGAGCGTGTCCATGAGACGTTCGCGCTAAAAGTTGAGCCCAACGAGTATTCAGGATATCGCGGCGCAGCGCAATACTTTGTCCCACGACGCCGGCACCCGCCGACGCGCAGCACACAAAGGAGCACTGCCATGTTGAACTGGATCGATTACCGCAAAGCACTGTTCGGCCGCATCGGCGAGATGGCGAAACTGTCGCCGGATACCGTGAAGGCGTATCAGACGATGTCGAGCGCCGGTCAGAAAGCCGACCTGCTCGGCGCGAAAACGCGCGAGCTGATTTCGCTCGCGGTGGCGGTCAGCCTGCGTTGTGACGGCTGTATTACCGTGCACACGGCTGAAGCGTTGAAGCACGGCGCGACGCGCGAGGAAATCGCCGAAGCGTTGGGTGTGGCGGTCGCGATGAACGCGGGCGCGACGATGGTGTATTCGGCTCGCACGATGGACGCCGTGGCTGCCTATACGGCTGACGCGAATAAGGGAAATGGAGCGGTGGGTTGATTGGCGGCGGTAGTTGTCGCGAGCCGCGCCGCTCTGGCCGAAGATCGTTGCGCTCAGAGCGGCGCTCGACGTGTCGAGACCGGCTGTTCGCGTGCCAGGCTATGCGTGCGGCGCGGCGAAACGAGACGGCACGGCACGCCGCCTTGCCGCTCGCGTCGCGATTGCACCGCCCTGGCACTCACGCCGCCATCACCCAGCCTGCCGCGTCTGCGCCAACTGCGCACGACGCCCTTCCCCCTGACGCTCCAGCATCCACCCCGGATATTCCGCGGGCAGCACGCTGACCTGATCGAGCTTCGCGAGTTCTTCCGCACTGAGCGTCACCTTCGTGGCCGCGATGTTGTCATCGAGTTGCTCGACCCTCTTCGCGCCGACGATCACCGAACTCACCACGCGCTGATGCAGCAGCCACGCGAGCGCGATCTGCGCGACCGACACCTGCTTCGCCCCCGCGATCTCGCGCATCACGTCGATACAGTCATACGCCCGCTCGCGATTGACCGGCGGAAAATCGAAACTCGTGCGCCGGCTGCCCGCTTCGCCCTGCTGCTCGCGTCCATATTTGCCGCTCAGCAGGCCGCCCGCGAGTGGACTCCACACCATCAGCCCGAGGCCCTCGCTCTGAAGCATCGGCACGAGTTCGCGTTCGAGATCCCGGCCAGCGAGCGTGTAATACGCCTGCAGCGTTTCGAAGCGCGCGAGCCCGAGGCGCTCCGCGATGCCGAGCGCCTTTACGATCTGCCACGCGGCCCAGTTCGACACGCCGACATAACGCACGTGGCCGTGCCGCACCAGCGTATCGAGCGCGCGCATGGTCTCTTCGATCGGCGTGGCCGGGTCGAAGCCGTGGATCTGGTACAGATCCACGTGATCGAGTTGCAAACGCTTCAGGCTCGCCTTCACCCCGTCGATGATGTGATAACGCGACGCGCCCCGCGCGTTCGGAAACTCGCCGGTCTGGCCAAAGACTTTGGTCGCCAGCACGATCTTGTCGCGCGGCACCTTGAGGTTTTTCAACGCCTGGCCCGTGATCTGTTCGGACAGGCCGCCCGCGTAGACGTCGGCCGTGTCGATGAAATTGATGCCCGCGTCGAGCGCCCGGCCGACCAGCCGCTCCGCATCGCCCTGCTGCAGATCGCCGATCTGTTTCCAGATGCCGTCGCCGCCGCCGAAGGTCATCGTGCCCAGACACAATTCTGAAACAAACACACCGGTACGGCCTAGCTGGTTGTATCGCATCGTCGAAACTCCATCTTGGTGTTCGTGAAGGGGAGGCGTAGAGAGTACTGCAATTGACGCGATCGAGCAGAGCGCGGGGCGGACGTTGATGGGCCGCACGCGGGCTGTCTTTTCAAACCGTTTACGATTCGCGTGGGATGATGGAAAAGTCGTCCCATGCGCTTCACGCATCACCGATGTGCTAAACATGACGCGCCTGAACTGCGGCTCGATTCATGTCATGCAACCCGGTCCAAACCGCAAACACGCGAGAGCCGCGCAGCAGAATTTGCCGGCGCGCACGCTTGCTGACCCCGGCCCGGCTATCAGCACGCATTCCCCGGGCAAAGCCCGGCAAAACCTGCGAGACTGACTGCTGCGTTTCGCAACCGGTCTCCGTTTTCGACGCCCTCTGGATATGGCACGCCACGCCCCCATCTACGCAAGCATGACTTCGGCCACGACTTCCGCCGCGCTGGACGCGGCTTCCGGTTCCACGGCGGCGCATTACGCCGTGGACCTCGCGTCGGCGACATCGACGCACCGCGCGCTGGGCGACTTCCACCCGGCAGTCGCCGCATGGTTCCTCAAGACCTTCCCCGCCCCGACCGACGCGCAAGCCGCCGCGTGGCCGCAGATCCGCCGGGGCCGCTCGACGCTCGTGGCCGCGCCGACCGGCTCGGGCAAAACGCTCACCGCGTTTCTCTCCGCACTCGACGATCTGGTCCAGCAAGGCCTCGCCAACGGCGGCGCATTGCCCGATGAAACGCTGGTGGTCTACGTATCGCCGCTGAAGGCGCTCTCGAACGACATCCGCCTGAACCTGCAGCTGCCGCTGCAAGGCATCGCCGCCGAACTCGACGCGCGCGGGCTGCCGCCCCTCGATATCCGCACGGCCGTGCGTACCGGCGACACCACACAGCAGGAACGCAACGCGCTGAAAAAGCGCGCGCCGCATATTCTCGTGACCACGCCGGAATCGCTGTACGTGCTGCTCGGTTCGGACTCGGGGCGGCGCATGCTGGCGACGGTGCGCACGGTGATCGTCGACGAGATTCATGCGCTCGCCGGCAGCAAGCGCGGCAGCCACCTCGCCCTCAGCCTCGAACGTCTCGACGCGCTGTGCCAGCGAAATTTGCCGCGCATCGGGCTGTCGGCGACACAAAAGCCGGTGAGCGCGGTCGCGCGTTTTCTCGTGGGGGGTGCGAGCATCGCTAGCGGCATCCCGGCCGACTGCGCGGTCGTCGACGTGGGCCACGTTCGCGCGCGCGATCTCGCGCTCGAAATCCCGCCGGTGCCGCTCGAAGCGGTCATGCCCAACGAAGTGTGGGAACGCGTCTACGACCGCCTTGCCGAGCTCGTCGCGATGCACCGCACCACGCTGGTATTCGTCAACACGCGGCGCATGGCCGAGCGCGTCGCGCGTCATCTGACCGAGCGGCTCGGCAAGGAAATGGTCGCCGCGCATCACGGCAGCCTCGCGAAGGAACATCGCTTCGACGCCGAGCAGCGCCTGAAACGCGGCGAGTTGCGCGTGCTGATCGCCACCGCTTCGCTGGAACTCGGCATCGATATCGGCGACGTCGATCTCGTCTGCCAGATGGGTTCGCCACGCGCGATCGCGCCGTTTCTGCAGCGCGTCGGACGCTCGGGGCATCACGTCGGCGGCATGCCCAAAGGGCGGCTCTTTCCCACCTCGCGCGACGATCTGATCGAATGCGCGGCGCTGCTCGACTGCGTCCGGCGCGGCGAGCTCGACGCGCTGCGCATTCCGCGCGCGCCGCTCGATGTGCTCGCGCAACAGATCGTCGCCGAAGTGTCGAGCGCCGAGTGGAGCGAGGACGCGTTGTTCGCGATGCTGCGGCGCGCGGCGCCATACGCGGACCTCGAACGCGACCAGTACGACGCGGTGCTGCGCATGCTCGCCGAGGGTTACACGAGCCGCAATGGTCCGCGCGGCGCCTACGTGCATCGCGACGCGGTGAGCGGCACGTTGCGCGGCCGGCGCGGCGGCAAGCTGGTCGCGGTGACCTCGGGCGGCACAATTCCCGAGAACGCGGACTACGCGGTAGTGCTCGAACCGCAGGCGATCAATATCGGCACCGTCAACGAGGATTTCGCGGTCGAGAGTCTCGCCGGCGACGTGTTCCAGCTGGGCAATGCGTCGTACCGGATTCTGCGCATCGAGAGCGGGCGCGTGCGGGTCGAGGACGCGCACGGGCAGCCGCCGAATATTCCGTTCTGGCTCGGCGAGGCGCCGGGGCGCAGCGATGAACTGTCGTTCGCGGTGGCGCGCTTGCGCGCGGAGATCGGGCGTTGGCTCGATGGGGAGGATGTTGAAGCGGCGGTGAGTGTGCAAGCGCAGACGGCGGCTGGTGCGAATGCGCGCCCAGCGCAAACCGACGCAGCGGCAAGTGCAAAAGCGTGCGCGGCGCAAGCGAGCTCAGGCGCGGCGACGCGAGCAAAAGCCAAAGCGAACAGCAAAGCCGCAGCACGTGCAGAGGCCAAAGCAGAAGCAGCCCCCGAACCCGGGGCCGGCCCCGGCCCCGGCCCCGCGACGGCAAGCTTGTCCACATTCCCAGCCCCGCCAAACCCTGCCCCCACCGCCGAGTCCCTCGCCACGCGCATCGAGCGCGCCGTCGGCGGGTTAATCGACACGCTGGATCTCGACGAACCCGCCGCGCGCCAGATCGTCGACTACCTCGCGCGCGCCCGCGCGGCGCTCGGTGTGCTGCCCACACAGAACACGCTGGTGATGGAGCGCTTCTTCGACGAATCCGGCGGCACGCAGCTCGTCATCCACGCGCCCTTCGGCAGCCGGGTGAACCGAGCCTGGGGGCTCGCGTTGCGCAAGCGCTTCTGCCGCACCTTCAATTTCGAACTGCAAGCGGCCGCCACCGAGGATGCGATCGTGCTGTCGCTGACCGGCAGCCACTCGTTCGTACTCGACGATGTCTGGCGCTATCTGCATTCGAACAGCGCCGAGCATCTGCTGATCCAGGCACTACTCGACGCGCCGCTGTTCGGCGTGCGCTGGCGCTGGAACGCAACCACCGCGCTCGGCTTGCCGCGCTATACCGGCGGGCGCAAAACCGCGCCGCAACTGCAGCGCATGCGCAGCGAAGATCTGCTTGCGAGCGTGTTCCCCGAGCAGGCCGCGTGTCTGGAGAACGTGGTCGGCGAACGCGAGCTGCCGCGTCATCCGCTAGTCGACCAAACTGTGGACGACTGCCTGCACGACGCGATGGACAGCGAACGCTGGCTTGCGCTGCTGCGCCGGATCGAACAGGGCGAGGTGCGGCTGGTCGCACGCGATCTGCCCGCCCCTTCGCCGCTCGCCGCCGAAATCCTCAACGCGAAGCCCTATGCCTACCTCGACGACGCGCCAATTGAGGAGCGCCGCACGCAAGCCGTCCTGAACCGACGCTGGACCGACCCGGCCAGCGCCGACGATCTCGGCGCGCTCGACGCCGACGCAATCGACAGCGTGCGCGACGAAGCGTGGCCGCAGGCGCGCAACGCCGACGAGATGCACGAAGCGCTGACGGGTCTCGCCTGCATCGCCGAGGCCGAGGCGCGCGCCTACGATGGCTGGCCGGCGTGGCTCGCATCGCTGGCTGAGTCCGGCCGCGCCACCCGCCTGCAGATCGCCGACGATGCCGCCGTGTGGCTGCCCGCCGAGCGCCTCACCGTCTTTCAGGCGCTCTACCCCGACCTGCCGCACACCCGCTATACGCCGCAACTCACGGCGCCCAAAGGCTACACGGACAGTTGGAGCGCCGACGACGCGCTGCTCGACATCCTGCGCGCGCGCCTGACCGGCTTCGGCCCGCTGCCGGTCAGCGAGATTGCACGGCCGCTGAGCTTGCCGGCGGCGTCGGTCGAACAGGCCTTGACGCGTCTCGAAGCGCAAGGCTATCTGATGCGCGGCCGCTTCACGCCGCAGACCGCCGAGGAAGAATGGTGCGAGCGCCATCTGCTCGCGCGGATTCATCGCTACACGGTGAAACGCCTGCGCCGCGAGATCGAGCCGGTGGAGCGGCACGACTTCATGCGTTTTCTATTCGAGTGGCAGCATTTGACGCCGGACACGCGCAGCGAAGGCCGCGACGCGCTGGCCGCCGTGCTCGACCAGCTCGAAGGCTTCCAGGCCGCGGCAGGCGCATGGGAGGAAGACATCCTGCCCGCACGCGTGAGGGCCTATGCGAATACTTCGCTCGACGAACTATGCCGCGCCGGCAAGATCGTCTGGACCCGGCTCACCGAACGTGCGCGCGGCGCCGCCGGGCCGATCCGCAGCACGCCGATCGTGCTGCTGCCGCGCGCCCACGTGCGCACATGGAGCGCATTGCTCGATCCTGCGAGGCAAGTGGAGTTATCCGCGCTCGCACAGAGTGTCTACGACACGCTCTCGCAGCATGGCGCCATGTTCTTCGACGAGTTGCTCGCCGACGTCCGCGTGCTACGGATGGAACTGGAAAATGCGCTCGGCGAACTGGTCGCCGCCGGCCTCGCGAACTCTGACAGCTTCGCGGGCCTGCGCGCCCTCCTCAAACCGGTCGCCAAACGCAATGCGTTTTCGAGCAGCCGGCGCGCGCGCGCCAGCGCGCTGATCGGGGGGATGGACGACGCGGGGCGCTGGGCGCTCGTGAGCCGCCGCCCGCTTGCCACCGACACGGAGGCGCCGGAGCGCCGCCGCCAGTTGCCGCCCGAGGTGCTGGAACACGTCGCGATGACTTTGCTGCGCCGCTATGGCGTGGTGTTCTGGCGCCTGCTCGAACGCGAGGCCGAATGGCTGCCGCCATGGCGTGAGCTGCTGCGCGTGTTTCAACGGCTCGAAGCGCGCGGCGTGATTCGCGGCGGGCGCTTCGTCAATGGTCTCGCCGGCGAGCAGTTTGCCTTGCCCGAAGCGATTCCCGTGCTGCGCGAAGTTCGACGCCATGCGAACGACGGTGCGTTTGTGTGCGTCGCCGGCACCGATCCGTTGAATCTCGCGGGGACCCTGCTCGTCGGCGAGCGCGTGCCGGCGGTGGCGGGCAATCGGCTGTTGTACCGCGACGGCGTCGTGGTGGCCACGCTGGTGGCGGGGAAATTCTGGTTCGACGCATCGCTGGAAGCGCATCCGGCCGGGCGGGAGCAGGCCCGCGGCTTGCTGGCGCGCCGGTTCTAGCAGGCTTGAACCGGCGGGGGGGGGGGGGGCGGG
>NZ_JAQQCJ010000048.1:0-18613 GCF_046030495.1 Paraburkholderia strydomiana | reverse complement strand
TTCTTAATCTGACTTGAACGAGTAAACAGGCTCTATCGCGAAGCGCGAGGGACCTCATAACACTGACTCGTACCTCGATACGCGCCTCAAAGTCCTTTAGCGACTCTCATCGCAGCATATCCGATCCCACCCATTCGACTCGCGCCTCAGTCGCAAGCAAGTCCGAATAAGCGCATCCCCTCGAGGGTGTGTGAAAATGCCCCTGCAACTCGTGAACGCTTCGTTGCGCGGCATTGCTTTACCGGGTTGGGACCGAATCCATCCACTTATCAGGTAAGCCCCGAATGGTCCGTGCTCTTGCGCCTTTGGCAAAACGCCAGGAATCGCAAGCAGTGATCCGAGGTGTCAGCCGAAAGTCGGAACGGACAGGGAAGCTGTCAGCCAGTGGTTCTTTGCATGAATGCGCGTCGTGACAAAAGGAACAGCAAGATGACTCCTTACACTGTGGGAATGGACCCCCAGAGCCTGAATCTCGTGCAGATATTCGGGCTGTTGATCGGAGGTCTCGCTCTTTTCCTTCTCGGTCTGGAGTTCATGACCGGCGGCCTGAAGGCAATCGCCGGATCGAGACTGCAGGCGCTGCTGGGCATGCTAACCGCGAGCCGCTTTCGCGGCGTGCTGGCAGGCGCCGTCGTCACCGCATTGCTGAATTCGTCGACCATCACCACGGTCCTCATGGTCGGCTTCGTTTCTTCCGGCCTGATGACGCTGACCCAATCGGTGCCGATGATCATGGGCGCCAATATCGGCTCGACGGTCACCGCGCAGATCATCGCTTTCGACGTTTCGAAGCTGACGCCGTTCATGCTCGCGATCGGCTTTGTCCTGCATGCGTTCGGCCAGCGCGAACTGCTGCGCCAGATCGGCCGTGTGCTCCTCGGCCTGGGCCTGCTGTTTCTTGGGATCCAGTTGATGGGTGACGCGACGCGTCCGCTGCGCACGTTCCAGCCATTCATCGACGCGATGCAGGACATGGAGAACCCGCTGGTCGGCATTCTGGTGGGCGCGATCTTTACCGCGATCGTTCAGAGCTCTGCGGCGACCCTCGCCATCGTGATCGCTCTGGGCGCGCAAGGGTTGATGCCGCTCGAAGTTGGCATCGCCGTGATTCTGGGCGCCAAGGTGGGCACATGCGGAACGGCGCTGCTCGCATCGATCGGAAAAAATCCGGAGGCCGTCCAGGTGGGCATGGTGCATCTGATCTTCAATATTCTGGGCGTGCTGTTCTGGGTTTTCTTTATCCCGCAGATGGCGGATATGGTGCGGCACGTGTCACCGTCCTACCCCGAGTTGCAGGGCGTGGCAAGACTGGCGGCCGAGACACCGCGCCAGGTTGCCAACGCTCACACGATATTCAGCGTGGCGAGCACGTTGATCCTGATCTGGTTCACCGGTCCGATTGCACGGCTTGCCGAGTTCCTCGTGCCGAAGCGGGCGCAGGAGGTCAAACGGGTAGGGGACCCGCTCTATCTCGACAAATCATCGTTGACGGTGCCCTCGGTCGGCTTGCAGCGGGTGCGCATCGAACTGACGCGGTTGGGACAGGAGGTGCTGGACATCGTTCGGCACGGCACCCGGGTGGTCTCGAACGGGACGATCGAAGAGATCAACCTTCTGCTCGACCGGGATAAGGAAGTCGACCGCTTGGCATCGGAGATTCTTCACTATATCGGCCACCTGTCGCAGGTGGAGCACTCGGAGGACGAAGGCCAGCGGATGGTCGGGTTCACGCAGATCGTGTCCACCCTGGAAAGCATCAGCGGCATTGTCGGGACCAATCTGGTGTCGGTCAGTCAGCAAAGGTTGACGCATCAGATCGACCTCACACGTTTGCGCGATCCGGCCACGACGCAATTTACGGACACAGTCATGCGCAATCTCGTCCAGGCGATCCGTTCGATCGACGAGTCCTACGCGAACGAAGCGACGGAGGTCATCGCGGCGAGGGCCGAGATCGAACAGATGGCGGCAGCGGCGCGCCAGGTCGTGCTTGCCAAGCTGCAACTGGCGGACAAAACCGATGTGCTGGCCTTCCGGCTAGCGATGGACCTGATCGAACACGGCAGACAGATTGCGCAGTTCGCAAGAGCGCTGGCGAGGGGCGCGGAGGAGTGCAGATAGCGTCTCGGGAAATAGAATCGCGCCCACCTGGGGCGAAAATTCTTGCCATACGGTCTGAGGCGACTAAGCGGGAGCCGATTGTGATGGAGAAAACAACACCGCTATCGCTGCGACAAAAAGCATCCTGGCTTGGAGTCCGATTTCATTCGGTATCCTCTTGATTGCTCGCGATGTGTCGACCGTCCACGATCAAGATCAAAAGCCCATCGGTGTCACCGCGTCGCGTGCGCTTCGTAGGCGATCGCGCGCAAGACAGCAGAAAAACCCGCCGGATCTTCCGCGCAGGACGTATGCCCTGTGTTCAACACGTGCAGCGAGGCATCAGAAATGCCGCTAGCCATTTCCTGCGCATGAGCCAGCGTACGTGCGGGGTCGTGCCGTCCATGAACAATGGCGACCGGTACGCGCGGCAGCGTCGATAAGACGGGAACGAAATCGATTGAGTGCTGGCTGCAAAGCGCTTCGATCACCGCACTTTGCCGCAACCGGGCAGGATAGCCGCGTACGTGCTCCAGCAAAGGCGATGCAGGTACGGTGTGAAAGCAGCGAGCAACGAACGCATCCCAGAACGCTTCGCCCCACTGGTTCCGAATTCGATCGATCAATCCCGCGATGTCGCCGTGTCCGCGTGTGTTGGCGCCGCTATTGGAGAGCACCATGCCGCGCACGCGTGACGACCCCTGGTCCAGTTCCCGCAGCGCGGTAAGCATCGCGATCGGCGTGCCGAGCGAATGCCCGACCAGAATCACTGACGGTAAATCGGACATGGCGGCGCATACGCGTGCGGCAATCGCATCGAGATGGTGTGGACCGTCGTCCTCGAGCCACGCCATCGAAACCGCTGTCAGCCCGCTACGCGTCGCGGCGTCAGCGAACACATGCGGCGAACACATCGCTCCGGGCAGGCACACCAAGGTGGGTGCGGCAGGGTCACCCTCGCATATCCTGATTCTGGGCATGAGCTTCATCGTTTCGCGTCAGTCTGTACTTCGAGAAAGGCACGATAGCAAAAACCACTGCGAGCGGGAAGGTGAAAGCCGGGGCGCCGCGCGCGAAATTCAGCGCGCCTCGATCATGCAGACTATCGACAAAAGCACGGAACAAAGAGCTGGAACGCTCGGCATCACTTTATTCTGCAAGGCTATGAAGATCGCGCGGACTGCGTGCATAACGCCGTGGCGCCATTCCCGACCAGCGATGAAACGCGCGCGAAAATGCCTTTTCCGACGAATAGCCGACCCGTTCGGCAATCTCGATCAGCTTGCGTTTGCCCTCCGTCAATTCACCGCTCGCGAGGTACATGCGATACGCGGTCAAGTGACCGATCGGCGTATCGCCGACCAGTTCGACGAAACGCGCGCTGAATCGCGAGCGCGACATGCCGGCCGCCGCCGCGAGACTTGCGACGCTCCATTCACGACGCGGATCGCGATGGATCAGCGCCATGGCACGACCGATCTGCGGATCGGCGAGGCCGCGCAACCAGCCCGTATGGTTCGCCGTCGATTGCAGATGCGCGCGCAGCAGCTGCACGAACAGCACGTCCGCGAGGCGAGCCGCGGCGATCGCCCAGCCGGGTTGGCACGTCATCGATTCCTGAATGAAGCTTTGCAGCGTGCTTGCCAGCCACGGCGCGACGGCAGGATCATTCGCGCGAACGTGGATCAACGGCGGCAACACCGAAAACAACGGACTACGCATGATGTCGCGATACACGACGATGCCGGTGTAGAGATCGCTGGTCTCGCCGCCGCCGCCCGCGGTGAATTCGAGCGGCGTGTCGAAGCGCGGATGGATGCCCTTGTCGGCCATCAGCGAATCGAACGGCACGGGCTGCTCATCGAGCGATGAAGCCATCACATGCTCATGGCCATGGGGCAACAGGACGAAATCGCCCGGTTCAACATAGACGGCGGGTGCGCCCGCGACGGACAGGTAGAACGGACTGCCCGAGCCCATCCGGAAGGGCGCGCCGGACACGGCGGGTTTGCGGATCGCCCACGGCGCGCTGAGCGTGAAACGGCCGGTAACGACCGCGTCCGCGCGTAAGTCGGCCAGGATGTCGCTGAGAAGATCGGTCGCCATCGTGTGACTCCGTGAATCGTGGGGTGGGTTGATTGGCGAACCGCGGTCTCGCGTCCGGCACTGCGCTCCGTCAGAAACGCTGCTGGATGCCGGCCATCACGCCAAGCTGGTTTTGGCCGACGCCGACCGATCCTCCGGCCGCAACCGCCGCCGAGCCGCGTGAGCTGTTTTCCATGAATCCGACCGAGGTATACACCGTCGTGCGTTTCGACAGCAGGTAATTCACGCGGCCGACGAACAGCGTCGAGCTCGACGTCTCGCGCAGCAGATAGCGCAGCACCTGTGTATCGAATGATAGCGCCGGACTCGCGTGATACGTCGCGCCGACAAAATAGATGTCCGACTGGCTATGCACGGCGGCCGAGGTGTTGCGGCGAATCCAGCCGCCGCCGATTTTCGCCGGACCGAAGATCGCGTACGCGTCGACGATGGTGCGCGTGTCGGTGTACCCCGGATTCGACAGCGGCGCCGACGCGCCGACACCGCCGCGCATCACATCGTACGAAGCGGCCACGCCGAATGGCGACGCGTCGTACGCGAGCATCATCGTGTATTGACGGCATGCAACCGGGTCGCCCGCGACGTTGCCGCCGCAATTGGTCGCCGACGGCCCGGCCGGGCCCGCCGCGTCGCGTCCGGTGCTATACGTGCCGCCGACCGTGACGCCGTTGAACTTGCCGAGATAGCCCGCCGCATTATCGCTGCGCGCATTCGGCAGATAGCTGTCAAAACTCGCCATGGAGTGGATCGACGGGCCGATCACGTCGGCGTTGAGCAGCACGTACATCGACATGTTCATCTGCCGTCCGAGCGTGAGCGACCCGTACGGCGAACTCACGCCGACATTTGCCTGGCGGCCGAACAGACGTCCGCCGTAATTGAGCGCGCCGCTATTCATCGCAAACCCGTTCTCGAGGACGAAGAACGTCTTGAAACCGCCGCCGAGATCTTCGCTGCCACGCAGCCCGAAACGCGACGGCACTTCGCCGGTCAGCGTCGGCATGCCGACCACCGAGCCGCCACCCGCCGCGTTGTTGTAGTACTGCACGCCCGTATCGACGATGCCGTATAGCGTCACGCTGCTCTGTGCGCGTACGTCGACGGTGGCGAGCGCCGTGGTAGTGCCGATCACGGCGAGAAGTGCCGTGGAGGCAGCCGTTCGTTTGACGTTCCGTTTGACCTTCATGTTTCTCCAAGCCTTGTATGCAGCCCTGCTTTTTTTGTGGGTTCGGAGTCGGTCATGGCGACCGGTCTCCCCAGGCGGCGTGCGGTGAACGGTTCGGATGCCGTCTCGCACGGTGCGCATCGCGCTCGCAATTCAGTGGAATAGAGCGGGCGAATGAGGAGATTCTTGGTGACGCAAAAAACGCCGCCAAGGACCGTAGGTCTCTGAAAAGTAGCCGATCGTCCCGTTGTCGCGCGGCGCGAGCCACCGGCGAAACAACGGCGAAACAACGGCGATTTGCGGAAGGAAAGGTCTGCCGGAAGGAAACCGGCGGCGAGATCTACAGGCTGGAACGCGACAGTTCCCGAGCGGCCGCTTTGACACGGGCTTCGACAGTAGCGCGCAGCGTGCCGTCGTTCGTGAACGCGGTGTTCGGCCCGGCCACACTCAACGCCGCGAGCACGCTGCCGCGGCTATCGATGACAGCCGCCGCGCACGAATCGATGCCTGCTTCGAGACCCGAAAAGCTCCACGCGCAGCCGTTCGCGCGCGCGGTATCGAGCGCGGCGTTCAACGCCTCCCAATCCGGCTGGTCGTCACGCGCATCGGCGTTGGGCTGGTTTGCGTATAGCGCGGCCAGTTCCGACGCGTCGAGATGGGCCAGCATCGCGAGTCCTGGCGTCGCGCGATGCGCGGGAATGCGGCTGCCGACGCGAATCCGGCTGACGAGCGGCGTGTCCGGCGTCTCGCACAGCAGATAGATCAACTCGGTTCCTTCGCGTACCGCCAGATACGCGGACAAGCCGGTTTGACTGACCAGTCCCGGCAACACCTGACGCGCGCGCGAGGTCAGATCGGACGAGCCGAGCGCGCTGGCGGCCAGCGTCAGAAACGGCATGCCGAGCCGGTGTGAGCCGCCTGGCGGAATGACTTCGATCAGTCCGACGGACTTCAGCGATTCGAGCAGGCGCATCACCGTCACGCGATTGACGTTGATCTGTCGCGCGACGTCGCTGAGGTTCGCGGTCGAGCCGCCGTCCGCGATAAAACGCAGCAGGCGGAACGCACGGTCCACCGGTGACGCCGACGCGTCGGCGGCCTTCGAATTGTCGGGTGTGTCGGTCATCTTCAAGGTGTTCCGGTTAGACGAGGATCACGCCAGCGGCACGGTCCACGCATCGTAACCGTAGACCCAGTCGGCATTGCCGCCCGCTTTCAGCCAGTGATTGCCACGCGAGCCGATCTGTATTTTGGCGGTGCGTTCCTGGCGCGCGCGTTCGTATCGCGCCAGCGCCGCGCCGAGCGTGTCCGCTTCGACGCCGGTCAGCGCGCGCGACAGCACGATCGCATCTTCGATGGCCATGCCCGCGCCTTGCGCCATGAACGGCATCATCGGATGGCAGGCGTCACCGAGCAGCGCCATGCGCTCGCCAGTCCACTTCGGCAACGGATCGCGAATATACAACGCCGACGCGAGCACGGTGTCGCACGCATCGAGCAACTTGCGCGCTTCCGGATGGAAGCTCGCATACGCGCGGCGCAAGGCGTCCGGATCGCCGGGCGTGGTCCAGGATTCATGCGTCCAGTCGCTCTGCGACGTGGTCGCGAAGATGAACACGTCCCGGCCACGATTCAGCGGGAACGTGACGATCTGCAGATCGTCGGTCGGCCCCCACCATTTGACGAACGCCCCGAGGTCACCGCCGCTCAGCCGCTCGGCCGGCACCACCGCGCGATACGACACGATGCCGGTGAACTGCGGCCGCTCGTCGCCGAACAGATACTTGCGCACGCCGGAGTGAATGCCGTCCGCGCCGAGCAGCAGATCGAACGCGTGCGTCGAACCGTCGGCCAGGGTGAGCGTCGCCTGATCGTCCGTCTGACGGAATTCGACAGTGCGTTTGCCGAGTTGCAGTTCGTCGGGGCGAAGCGCCTGTTCCAACGCGGTCATCACGTCCGCGCGGTGCATCGTCAACTGCGGTGCGCCGTATTTGCGCTCCGCCTCGTCCGACATGGCGAGGCGCGAGGTTTCTTCGCCCGTGTCCCACATCCGGCTGATGCGCGCATTCGGGCGAGCCGCCGTTTCGCGCAACTGCGCGCCGACGCCGAGGCCGTCGAGCGCGCGAACCGCGTTCGGCGTCAGGTTGATATCCGCGCCGACCCGCCCGAAGCGCTCCGCCTGCTCGAACACGGTGACGCGATGCCCCGCCTTGCGCAGCGCAATCGCTGCCGCCAACCCGCCAATCCCACCACCGACGATCCCGATTTTCATGCTTCCCTCACGTTGAATCTGTGTCATAACGTTCAAAAATGAACATATAGAACATAAACGAACACGCATTTTGGAATGGATTAATTTTGACGGCAAGGGGAAACCGCTTCGGTTAAACCCTGGTTCGCGCGTGCGCAGCGATATTTGCCGTGGGACGAACGGCAACCTTTCTGGATTTTGGAGTGGTTGTGCGGTCCTGCCGCGTCGCCAAGAATTCACTCATCGCTCGCGGTACGCGCTGGTCGCGGCGGGCGGCGTTTCCATTATTCGAGGACACAAAACATGCTGAGTCAGGAAAAGAACCGGCTACTAACCGAAGTGGGTCCGGGCACGCCGATGGGCAACTATCTCCGCCGTTACTGGCATCCGGTGGCGGGCGTCGCTGAGTTCGACCAGAAGTCCGTGCGCCCGATCCGCCTGTTCGGTGAAGACCTCGTGCTGTTCAAGGATCTGGGCGGCAAGTTCGGGCTCGTGCAGCGCCGTTGTCCGCATCGGAATGCCGATCTTGCGTTCGGTTTCGTCGAGCAATGCGGTTTGCGCTGTGCGTATCACGGCTGGGAATTCGATGCGAGTGGGCAGTGTACGCATCAGCCATATGAAGAGATCGTGGATACGGAGGCGCGCCTGCGTCACAAGACAAAAATCACCGCATATGAAGTGCGGGCGAAGGCCGGCATGGTCTGGGCGTATATGGGACCGTCGCCCGCGCCGGAATTGCCGGACTGGGAGCCGTTCAATTACACGAACGGTTTCGCGCAGGTCGTGATGGCCGAGATTCCGTGCAACTGGTTTCAATGCCAGGAAAACTCGATCGATCCGATCCATTTCGAGTGGACACATAACAACTGGACCGAGCGTCAACAGGACTGCCAATCCGAACACGTGCCGACTCATCTGAGCACGAAGTACGAAGAGTTCGATTTCGGCTTCGTCTACAAGCGATTGCGGGCGCACGAAACCGAGCAGAACCCGATGTGGACGACGGGCCGCGTGACGCTATGGCCAAACGGCTTTTATCTCGGGCATCACTTCGAATGGCGCGTTCCTATCGATGATGAAAACACGCTGAGTCTGCTGTGGGTGTTCAACAAGGTGCCGAAGGAACAGGAGCCCTACGTGCAGGAGCACATTCCTGCCTGGTATGGTCCGCTGCGCGATGAAAACGGCGACTGGATCACCACTCACGTTGCCAATCAGGACTTCGCCGCATGGGTCGGGCAAGGTGCGATCACCGACCGCACGCGCGAAACCCTGGGTGCAAGCGATCGCGGCATCGTGATGCTGCGCCGGCGCTTTTTCGAGGAACTCGACGCGGTGGCCGCCGGTGCGCAACCGAAAGGCCTGATTACGGATAGCGCCAGCAATTACAACGTATTTCTCCCATCGGCGTGCCGTGACGAAATGCTGAACGGCATGACGCGCACCGAGCTGACCGCGCATCCGTTGCTCGGCGCGTATCTGCGCGATTTCATCGGTCAGTACGGACAGCCCGACAGCGTGCGCGACGCTTATGAAGCGGCAATCGGCCAGAAGCTGAATCGCGCGCGTTTCTTCTCGGTGCACGGCGCGCGTCAAGCGGATGCGGAAGTGGCCGAGTCGTCGTAAGCACGTGTCGTCAGTGTGTCGTCAATTCATGGAGAGTCGGGAAACATGCACGAGCAAACAGGCCGCGAAGTCGTGAACCGCGCACAGACACGCATCCGCGCACGGGTCCGGACGATTCGCCACGAAGCGGAGCGCGTGCTGAGCGTGGAACTCGTTCCGGTGGACAGTGGCGAGTTTCCGCGTTTCACGCCGGGCGCGCATATCGACTTGCATCTTCCGAACGGCATCACGCGCAGCTATTCGCTGGTGAATGCGCCGGATGACGCGGGTCGCTATGTGGTCGCCATTCTCGACGAAGTCAACAGCCGCGGCGGCTCGCGCTTCGTGCACGAGCAGCTGCGCTGTGGCGCGGTTCTGCCGATCAGCGCACCGAGGAACAATTTCGCGCTCGATGAAGACGCGGTATCGACGGTGCTGATCGCCGGCGGCATCGGCATTACGCCGATGTTGTGCATGTACCGCCGATTGCGCGAAAAAGGCCGTGACGTGCGTCTGATTTACTGCGCGCGCGACCGCTCGCAAGCAGCGTTTCTCGACGAACTAGGCGCTCCCGGACAAGGCGTGCATCTGCATTTCGACGCTGAAAACGACGGTCGTCCGCTCGATCTCGCCGCGTTGCTCGCCCGACAACCCGCTGACGTTCACGCGTACTGCTGCGGCCCGAACGCGATGCTGAACGCGTTCGAAGCTGCCTGTGAAACAGCAGGCATCGGCAACGTGCATATCGAACGCTTCGCCGCCGAGGCCGCAGCAGTCGATGCCCAAGCGAGCGGCTACACCGTGGAACTCGCAAAGAGCGGCCGCCGTCTCGCCGTTCCAGCCGGCGCGAGATTGCTCGACGTGCTGCTCGAAGCGGGTGTCGATGTCGACTACAGCTGTCGCGAAGGTCTGTGCGGCGCATGCGAAACGCGCGTGCTCGGCGGTTGTCCGGATCACCGCGACGCCGTGCTGACGCAGTCCGAAAAGGCCGCCAACAACGTGATGATGATCTGCGTATCCGGCGCAAAAAGCGGGACGCTGGTGCTCGATCTCGCGTGACGCCGGTCTCCACGCATTGAAGCTGCTCACTTTCGAAGCAGCGCATTTCCCTTCCGGACGGCCTGTCTCGCGTCCCCGCAATCACCCTTTGAGGACATGATGGATCTATCGAGCACAGTGAAACAGCACGATGCCCACGCCGTTGCGCCCGCAGGCAATTTGCACGACGCGGCCACGATTTCCGCGCGCATCGAGCGCTTGCCGTTCACGCGCTGGCACGCGCGCGTATTGAGCGTGGTCGGCGTCGTTCATATGACCGACGCTTTCGACGCGTTGACGATTGCCTACGTGCTGCCGGTCCTGATCGGCTTGTGGCACCTGTCGCCGGGCGAAGCGGGCTTGCTGGTGTCGGGCGGCTACGTCGGGCAGACGATCGGCGCATTGCTGTTCAGCGCGGCGGCCGAACGTTTCGGACGACTACGCGTGTTGCGCTGGCTTCTCGTGATTCTCGCGTTGGGTAGTCTCGCATCGGCCTATGCGCCGAGCTATGCCGTGTTTATCGCGTTGCGCCTGTTTCAGGGTATTGGTCTGGGCGGTGAATCGCCGGTGTCGGCCACCTACATGAACGAACTGTGTCCCGCGAAGATCCGCGGCCGTCTGATTTTCGTCCTGCAATCGACCTTTGCGGTCGGCAACCTGATTGCCGCCATTGCCGCGATGTGGCTGATTCCCACGTACGGCTGGCAGGTGATGTTCCTCGTGGGCGCGCTGCCGATCGTACTCGCCGCGATCTTGCCGCGTACTGCGCCGGAGTCGCCGCGTTGGCTGGCGATCAACGGCCGCGCCGCTGAAGCGAACCGGATCGTCGAGACGATCGAGCAATCGGTGCCGCGCGATCAATACGCGCGGCTGCCCGCACCGTGTGTCGTCGAAACGCCTGCGGATCACAAGAAAGAATCGTTTCGTGCGCTGTTTCAGCGGGGTTTCGCTGCGCGCACGCTGGTGGTCTGGCTGATGGCCTGTTGCGGCAGCCTGACGACGTACGGCATTCTGGTGTGGCTACCCTCTCTTTATCGGACCGTGTATCACTTGCCGTTGAACCTCGCACTGCGTTACGGCATGTTGAGCATGATCGCGACGCTGATCGGCACCCTCGTGGGCATCTTCGTGATCGACCGGCTCGGCCGCAAGAAGACCTTTGCGATTGCGTTTCTGGGCGCCGCGATTCCGATGCTGTATCTCGCATTCGCCGGCACGCGGGTGCCGGCCGAACAGGTGTCGGTGCTGGCGTCGATCAGCGTCGCGCTAATCGCGATCGTGCAATGCGGGATCTACGTCTATGCTCCGGAGGTCTATCCGACCCGAATCCGTGCGCGAGGGGCCGGTGCGGCTTCGGCGGTGACGCGGATGTCGTCGGTGATCGGGCCGATGATTATCGGTGCGCTGCTGACGTATCTGAGCGTCGAAGCGGTGTTCGGATATTTCGCTTTCGTGTCGCTGGCCGGCTCGATAGTGATCGGCGCGTTTGCGATGGAAACGGGCGGCAGGACGCTCGACGAGATTGCGACCGAGACGACGGCTGCCGCCGACGCGTGAGCCGCGATGCGCGCGGTACGTCACCACCGCTACCGCGCCAACCCCGCCCCGAACCCCGTACTCGCGAAATAAAGCACGAGAAAATACCCAAGCACATAGAGCGCGTAAGTCTGCCCGTTGCCGGTATAGACCCGCCGTATTCTTCCCGCTGCCGCGAGGGCGATATGCGAGACGCCGCGCCAGAACATCAGCGCGAACGGCGGCACCGTGCGTGCGAGTATCGGCCGATAGAACCTGAAGAATCCAGGGACGTTGTCGTCCGTCCGCCGCCGGCTGCGATAAAACAGCACGAAAAGCGCGAACAGCACGGCGGCCACCGCGAGCACCACGAGGACGACAGGCGTCGGATTCCAGAAACCGTAGATGCTCTCCAGCGACATGCCTTCCCACACCAGCGTCGACGCGAACTGCGGATCGATCGCCGCCGACACCGGTTCGATGAGGAGCTTCGGGAAAAAGGACAGCACCACGATGCCGATCACCAGGACGAACTGCGGCACGAGCAGCATGAGCGGCGCTTCGCTGACGTTCGCCTGTTCCGCCCGTCGCGGCCCGAGGAACAGGCCGCTGACGAAGCGGATCATGTAGAGAAAGCCGACGAACGTCGCCATCAGCCCGCAGATGGCCAGTCCGTACCAGCCCTTGTCCGTCATCGCGCTCAGCAGCAGCCATTTGCCGCCGAAGCCCATCAAGGGCGGCAAGCCGGACATCGAGACCAGCGCGATCACCACCATCGCGAACGTGAACGGCATCGCGCGGGCGAGACCACCCGCCTCGGCGAAGTTGTGCGTGTCGATGCGCAGGATGACGCCCGCCAGCGCGAGGAACAGAATGCCCTTCACCAGCATGTGGTTAGCGACCAGATAGAGCGCCGTGACCCAGCCGAGGTGGCTCATGAGCGCAATCGCGGTGACGATATAGCCGAGCTGGCTCATGCTGGAAAACGCGAGCAGGCGCTTGAAGTCGTTCTGCCGCAGCGCCATCAGCGCGCCCGCGAGCGTCGTCAGCATGCCGATCCACGCCATCACGTGCGCGAGCTCAAGACCAACCTCGGAACGTATGGTCAGATAGGTGCCGACCAGCAGGCCGAACATCGCCACCTTGCTGACGACAGCCGACAGCATCGCGGTGACGTCGTCCTCGGCTTCCGTGTACGCGCCCGGCAGCCACACATGCACGCCGATCGCGCCCGCCTTGATGAGAAAGCCGGCCGCCAGCAGCACGAACGCGCGGCTTGCGTCCGGGCCCGATCTGACGAGCGCGGCCAGTTCGATACTGCCGTCGAGCGCGGCAACGGCGGCAAAACCGGCCAGCAGAAAGAACGCCGACAGCAGCGAGAACAGCAGGAAGGTCAGCACATGCGGTCCGGCGCTGCGGCATTTCGCGATCAGGAAGCAGGACGACAGCGTCACGATCTCCCAGCTATAGAAGAATTCGAGCGTCGTCGTGGCGCGCAGCAGCGCCGGAATGGACAGCAGCAGCACCACCAGCATCGGATAGAAGCCGGCGCGGACATCGCTGCGGTAGAGGCTCGCCGCCGCGATGACCAGGCTGCCGCCCAGCAGCAGCCATGCAAAGAGCGCCGCAATGCCGTGCGCGTCTTCGGCAAGCCACGAGCCCACCAGCGCAACGGCAAGCAGCGTCAGCACGCCCTTGAGCCGGCCCGGCAGACGGTCGCCCGCATAGAACAACGCGCCCGCAAGCAACGGCGAGAACAGCCATGCCGATCCCGCGCCCGCGAACGAAGCGCCGGCATAACCCGCGGCAATCAGCAGAACCGCCACGCCGAACAGCGGCAGCAGCGCGACCGCATCGGGGCCGTGCGCGGCCTCGTCTTCGGACGGACGCAGCGCGCGCACGAACCAGTGGAACATATAGGCCGCTTCGAGCAGCGAGCCGGTCAGGATCAGCGCGATCCAGTAGGGCTTGCCGGCGATGGTCAACTGCATGACCAGTTCCCACTTCGCCCAGAAGCCGGGGAAGGGTGGCAGGCCGGCGATGGCCACCATGAAGAGTCCGAGCAGACCGATCAGCAGCGGACTGCGCGACAGGATCGCGCGTGCGTCGGTGCCGTGCCGCCGGAGAATGCCGATGAGCCAGAACAGTCCCGCCTTGGCGAACAGATGGTTAATGAACAGGCCGCCGACCACCAGCGGGATCGACCTGTCGGCGCCGACCTGGTGCAGCAGCGCGAGCGCCAGCATCAGCAGGCCCATCTGTCCGATCGACGAATAGCCGAGTACCCGCTGCGGCTTCTTCTGTCTGAGCGCCAGCAGATTGGAGAACAGGAACGTGACGCCGCCGGACACGGCAATCAGGCCGAGCTGGTTTTCGAAGAGCGGCAATAGCTTGAGCAGCGCGAAGAACACGCCGGCCGAGACGCCGACCGAAATCATCGCGGCGATGCCGCTTGGCGCGGTCTCGTAGACGTCGAGCCCCCAGCCGTTCGCCGGAAACGGCTTGAGTTCGATGATGAGGCAGGCGAACACGAGCAGCAACGCCGTGACGGCGATCGGGCCGTTGAGATCGGCGCGGACCACGATCAGGTCGTCGATGTTCAGCGTGCCGGCGACGTAGTAGAGCAGCACCGTGCCGAGCAGGAAGAAGGTCGATGCGATGACCGTCGCGATGATGTACTTGAACGCGGCGGCCAGCGCGGCGGGCGTACGGTCGAGTCCGAGCAGCCCGTAGGTGGCGATCGAGACGATCTCGAGAAACACGAAGAGATTGAACAGGTCGCGGGTCATCACCATGCCGTCGATGCCCATCACGAGGATCAGATACAGCAGCAGCGCCGCGTAGTTGCCGCGCAGACGATCCCACAACTGCAGCGCGCCGAGCAGCGCCACCACGTTGACACTGAGCGTGAAGAAGCCCTCCCATACACCGAAGCGCAAGTTGATCGACACCGGCGGCAACGCGCCGGCCGTGAGCACGTCGATCGTCTGGCCACCGTCGAGCAGCCCGAAGAACGACACGCCGCTCACCAGCACGATGCCGCCGAGCGCGACGAAGAAGCCCCCGGTCAGCCACGGCTTACCGAGCCGATAGAGCAACGGAATGACGAAGCCGCCGCCCAGGCCGAGAATGAAGATGTGCAGCGGATGAAACAGCGCGGCTACCATTTCGACTCGGTGAAGGCGTCGATGGAGAGCGTCTTTTTGGCCGCGTAGAGACAAATCGCGAACGCCAGCATGACGGCCGTGACCGACAGGCCGATCACGATTGCGGTGACCACGAGTGCCGACGGAATCGGATCGATCGCGCGCCGCGCGGCGTCGGCCTTGCTCAACGCCGCGTCGATGATCGGCGCGGTGCCCCCCGTGACGTAGCCGGTCGCGACCATCACGATGTGCAGCCCCGTATCGATCAACGCGAAGCCGATGATGATGCGCAGGATGTTGCGCTGGGTCAGCATCCCCCACAAGCCGATCAACGCGAGACAGAATCCCGTGATCAGCAGGATGGTCGAAACCGGTAGGCCCGTGGTCATGCGCTGTTCTCCTCGCTCAGCTTCTGAACCGGTCGATGATGACGCTCAGCTCCGCGCCGACCTTGACGCCGAGCAATGCGGAAATCAGCGGAATGGCGCCGGCGCTGAAGAACGCGCCGAACTCGCCGCGCGGCAGAAAGCGGGGGTCGAGAAAACCACCCGCCAGCACCAGACCCAGAATGCCGATGAACACGTAGATCACGCCGGCAAACGACTCGACGACACTCAGCAGCGCGACGTTCAACTCCGCGCCCGGCCGCGCGAGCAGCATCAGCATGACGCCGGACGCGACGATAGCGCCGCCCTGGAAGCCGCCGCCCGCGGAGAGGTGGCCATTGACGATGACGTAGGCGCCGAAGGTGAGGATCATCGGCAGTAGGACCTGGGTGCCGGTGCGCACGATCTCGCCGGCTGGCCGGCGCGGGGCGTGCTCTTCATCGGATGCGGGTCCGGGTTCCGCTGGGGCTTGCGCGGTCGTGCTTTCGCCCTTCAGAAGCAGGCCGACGCTTGCCGCGACCATGAACAGTACGGCCACTTCGCCGAGCGTATCGAAACCGCGGTACGTGATCAGAATGCCGGTGACGATGTTCGGCGCGCCCAGTTCGATCGGCCCCTGCACAACATAGTGTTCGGCCAGCGGCCGCAGCGCCTGCAACTCGCTATAGCCGCCGACGATGCGCCAGAAGATCAGCGCGAACAGCGCGACCGTCAGCAGGACGAACACGCGGCGCATCACGCTTCTTTCTCCCCGCTGCTGCGCTCTTCGTCTGCGGCGAGCGCGTCGGTCATCGTGGACGAACTCATCGGCGTGCGGATCAGCCACGCCGCGCGCGACAGCGCATGCGAAGACACCGGGTTGGTCACCAGCACGAAATAGCCGACGAGGATCAGCCTGAAGGTCCAGCCCGGGTGATAGAAGGCGAGCCCGAGCAGCACCAGCATGTTACCGAGCGTAGACGCCTTGGTGCCGGCCTGGATGCGGGTATAGGCATCCGGCATGCGCAGCAGACCGAGACCTGCGGAGAACAGGAAGATTGCGCCCGCGAGAATGAACGTGCTGCCGATCAGTTCGATCATGCGCTAGCCCTTCTCATAACCGGTTTTGCGAATCGCGTAGAGGAAGATGAACGTCGCGAGCCCCGAGCCGATCGCGGCTTCGGCCATCGCCACGTCGGGCGCGGCGAGCAGCAGGAAGGCCACCGCGGCGAACAGGCTCGCCAGTCCCGAACTCACCATCGCGGCCATGAGATTCTTCAGGCAGACAGCCAGCACGCCGCTTATGAGAATACTCGCGCATACCAGCAGGACGAGCAGTTCGAGCACGGTTCACAGCCCCCTTTCCAGAAAGCGAGCAATCGCGAGAACGGCCAGAAAGCTCAGCAACCCATAGACGAGCGCCACGTCGATATAGACGAAACGGCCGGACACCTGGGCATACAGCGCGATCAGCGAGATCGAAATGACCGTGAGCATATCGATGGCGACGACCCGGTCGACTAGCGTCTTGCCGAGCACGAGGCGGATCACGCCGAACAGGATCGCGAAGAAGATCAGTACCGTGGCGATCTGGAGCATGATCTCAGCCAAAGACTTTCTCCAGATGCTTTTCGAAAGGTATAACCAGCGCCAGAGTGGCCTCGTCGATGTCGGTGGTCTTGACGTCGAGCCAGTGGATGAACAGTATGTCATCCCGAATATCCATGACGAGCGAGCCCGGCGTGAGCGCGATCGAATTGGTCAGCGCGAGGCGGCCCAATGGTGTTTGCAGACGGGTGCGAACCTTGACGATGCCGGGCTTGATGTCGATACGCGGGGAGTACACGTACGCCATCATGTTGAGATTGGCGCGCACCAGTTCGACGAGGAAGGTGCCGCTATACGCGACAAAGTGATAAAGCGCGCGAGGTGTCAGGCGCAGTTGGCGCCAGGCTTCGCTGGAGGAGGCAAAGGCGTGGGCCAGTACGAAGGTGATCGCGGCGCCGACGAGTGCCGGTTCGACGGCAAGCGACGCGTTGGCGATCATCCAGATGACGAACAGGACGACCCACAGGCCGACCATGCCCTGAGGAACAAACGACGACACCGGTTTTCCGCTGTTCGAAGCCACGTCTTCAGGTTCCAAAAGAGGGCGCTAGCAAAAATTCTAGGTGACAACCTGGGGCAAAGCAACTGGGGCACGCTCTGCGCCTGGATTATTGGCCTGGTAGCGTGGTTTCGATGGCGGATGGGCAAGTCTAGCGCTCCAAAAAGACGGTTTGACGTCTCCAACGGAGCGCCCATGGAGCAGGTGTAGGCCTTCACTTCATCAATAAGGAGTGCGCGGACGGGCGCTTACAGCCAGCGTGGGTCGCGTGTGAACGCCACGGTCAGCCAGCGGTCGGGGCCCGACTCGCCGATCGCGTGGGAGATCCTGTCCCGGATCTGGTCGAGTTGACGAATGCCCGCGTGTTCCATCGTCTCGGGCAGAACGACGTGAACTTCGACGAACAGGCCTCTGCCCACGCGCGTCGCGTAGTGCGAGTGCGACACGAAGCCATAGTCCAACGTTAGTTTTTGCATCAGCTCGCGCAGAGTGAAGTCCAGGTCTTGCGGGGTAACGAGCAGTACTTCCTTGACTGCGCCGATGACCGTGCCGATAGGCATCGGTATCAGGACCAGCGTTAGAAGGGCCAGCACACCCGGGTCGATATACGGCGTGATATGCCGGTAACGCGTGCCTTCGAGAATCCATGCCATCGAGAAGGCGAGCAACAGCGCGGTGCTGATGCTCGCCGACATCAGCCAGCTCTTGGTGTCGAGCTCGATCAGTTCGGATTCGATGGTGCGGTTCAGGCGGCGCTGTCTGAAGAACATGAAGAAGCAGAAGACGCTGACCACTACCGCGTAGAACATGCCCCAGCCGAACTCCAGCTCATGGCCGCCTTCGAGCAAGCCCTTGACCGCATTGATGAACGCGTAAAAGCACAGGACCGCTAACAGGCTGCCGTTGAAGGTCAGCACTAGCGGTTCGATATGCCAGAAGCCATGCTGGAAACGCCGGCTGGCCTGCTGCGTGAGCAGGCGGGTCACGAGCAGGGAGAGGCTGCACATGGCCGCGTCGAGTGCGGAGAACATCCCGTCGAAGATGATCGACAGGGAGCCGCTGAGGATGCCGACCGCGATGCCGAGGCCCGCAATCATCACGGTGCAAAGCAGCGATCGTTTGAGTGTGCGCTGTTCGAGGTCCGGGGGTGGGGGCATGGTCCGGGTCGCCTGTGGGAGAGAGAGACGGGGAGGGGACGGCATGGCTAGTATAGAG
>NZ_JAQQCJ010000047.1:0-21624 GCF_046030495.1 Paraburkholderia strydomiana | reverse complement strand
GTTTGCGGTTGATAATTTATCTTATGTCAAATAGTAAGGGCAATTAACGGAAACTGACAGCCGTGTCGGCTTTGGCAAACAGACATGGAGAATACAAGAAGACGCTGCACTGGCCATTGCGAGTAGCGATTGCGAGCTAAACCGGAAGCCACGTCCCAGTCATTTCCGTTGAGGAGCAAAGCGTCGAGGCGAGGCTAGCCGACCACCATCGTAATCTAGGAGTGTCCGACCGTCGGCATCACAAAGAGGCGTTCGTCCCACACCACGGGTTGCGGCTCGGTCACAACAATCCGCGTCGCGTCGGGGTGTGCGGGATTGACCAGCACGTTGAACTCTGCACGGACGACGACAGAAGGTACCATCAGAAGTGCGGTACGCGACTCGGTCAGCCAGGCGTCGCCGAACTCCCTTGCCGCCTGCAGTGCTGGCGCATCCCATCCCCCTGGCAACGATTCAGCCGACTGGAGTTCGACGCGAATATCGTCGGGAACCGCTGCTTCGACCCATCCGTGTGTCTTCGGTACCTTGCCGATGCGGGCATGAACAAGAACCTCGAGCATCGCACCGGCGAAGGTCGACGCGGCGTAGATGACCGGTCGCCCCGGGCTATTGAAGCGGCCGCCCACCAGCATCGCGCCGGTGCCGCTCCAGACCGTATGTCGAGTGTCGGCGATTCGAAACAACTTCACGCCGGCAACCCATAAAACAGTTTCCAGAGCAGTTCTTCGACCCGGCGCGCGCCGAGCTCGGTCAGCGCAACATCGAGTGGCGCCCGCCCTTCGAGCTCCGGGTGCGGCGTCGACAGGAATTCCCGCGCGTCGTCTTCGTCGTTCCAGACATAGGCCGTCGTCGCGACAATCCTGGCCAGCCGCTCAGTCTTTTCCGATTCGTCTGGCGTCAGCCGATCGCGACGCCGCTTATAAGTCGCTTCGGGGATGATGCGGGCAAGTAGCGCACGCCGGGCGTCAGCACCCTGCGTCGCATGTTCGACGCCCGCGCGCAGCGCGGACTTGGGCAGTCCGTCGCGGACAAGTGCTTCGAGTTCCGCGAGCGTGTGCGGGACCTGCCGCAGTTCCATGACTGCGGCCACTGCCTCAGGCGTAATCAGTGACATGCGACTCCCGACTAAAGTATCAGTTGATACCCAATCATAGCGCAATTGATACTGTCCGCAAACCCATCTTCAACTAGCAGGCTTTAGCGGGGAGACTGCCGAGGCGGCCTCCTCGACATCGTCCCTGCCTGCGAGAATCGCCCACATGGCATGACGGCACGTCACGTGCCTGCAGAAGTCTTTCATACACGAAATGCTCAAGCAATTAAGCATCCGCTCGCGACGGGATGTCGCACTGGGCATACGGATAAACCATTTATAGTGCACTGCACAAGCCCGTGTGATCGGTAGATGCGATCTGATAGTTGTGTTATAGTGCATTGCACAAAATTCGTCCGATCGGCAAGCGCGATCCGACGACCGCGTCGAGCGTTGCCGGGTTGCGGACCGAGATGCCGCTGAAGTTGAGTCGACACGCCTGTCAGCTACGTCCAGTTTCTGTCTACATCATCAAAATGAGGTCCCTGTGAAATACCTTACCCGCATCGCCGCGTCTGGAGCACTCCTGGTCGTCGCTCTCGGTATCGTCACCTTCGCCCAGATCAAGTTCGCGCCGCAATCCGCAGACAACAACCCGGTCGCACGGATCGTCCTGAACGTCGAATCGCAACTGAATGGTTGAGCGACTCCACCGCCATATGTAGCTCGCGCCCCACAGGCAAAGAAAAACGCGCCGGGCTCCGGAGAGAACTGGCGGGTTTGAGCTACTGATTTCGGATTCACATACCAGGCGATGGTAACGGAGTTGACGCCTGCTCAGGCTCCTCCAGCGACCAGTAAGCCTCCATGTCCACGGCATCCAACACCTTGGCAGGTCACCAATCGTCAATTCGAGACGCTTCATCGTGGCCTCGTGAGACAGCCAATCTTTCCCCTTCGACGTTTCGGTTATCAGAAACTTGAAGAGCGTGTCGCCACCCTGAGCCAGCGCAAGCCAGCCCTCCCCGCCCTGCGCAAATTGTCACCGCGCAACCTGAAGGCATGAGCGAATCCAGAATTTGTGCAGCAGCGTCCTGGACTATTTGAGACTTCCATAATTCATGACATCACCACAGCGTAGCCTGCATCCAACAAGCGGCAATAATCGAAGGTCGCTTTTGAGCGCTCTTAAGCTTGTTGCGGGCGCTCGCGTGCAGTTCGCTGAGGTCATTGGGGCAGTAAGTAGTGGGCCAGCGCGTGGCGCTTCAACGTATCCGCCCGAGAATCCCCGTACTAGCGAGCGCCCCTGATTTCGCGGAAACTCCAATACAGTCGGGGAGAGTAGTCGACGGCGACGCCGATGAGTGGCGACGTCGTCACCCTTGAGGAGGGGATAGTGTGCGCGACGCTGGGCTACCGCCGCGGTGCTTCCCGGGCGTCGCAGAAGAAGCTCAGGGTATCGTCGTCCTTGATCTTGACGTGCCAATGGCCAACGCAGTACCTGGCGTCGGAGAACTTCTCCCGCCATCGGCGCGAGAGCTTGTCGATCCAGTCGCGCGCTTCCGATGGCATCTGCGGCGAGCCGGCCATCTGCTGCAGCATCTGTAGATAAGTGGGATCGCCCCAGCGGGAGTTGGCTGCGACATGCGCGTTCCAGACCAGCACCACCAGCTTGTATATCTCGCGCACCACGGCGATCGGCGTCTCTTCGGTAATGGCCTCGGATAAAAGTGGATCGCCGAAGTCCAGGATCGTCTCGGAGATCTTGCGTTCGACCTCACGACTCAGGATCACCGGTAGTGTGCGTGGCTGCTTCGACATGACGATGTCGTCGACAGACCAGTCGCGTTTGAGCGTGACCGTGTAGAGAAAGCGCAGCGCGGCGGTCGCGGTAACCAGGCTGCTGCGCGCCAGTTGCCGGACTTCGACGAGGTGCAGTTGCCAGGCGCGGATCTCTTCGGGTCCCAGCGTCGCCGGGGAGCGGCCAAAGTGCTTCGCGAAGGCGCCAACTTGCTGCAGGTACGCGCGTTGGGTATTGGCCGAGAGACTGCGAACGCGCATATCCTCGACCATCCGCTGACGTAGGGGTGTCATGGCAGGACTCCTTTCGGGATGAGCAGGTGCGGTGAATTGCACTGTCATCGTCGCACCCGGAAAGGAATGCTCGTGGCGCCGGCCAGGACGGGGATATCGGTCAGCCACCATACCGCGTCATCGGTTTAGGCAGTATGACTTTCCGTGAGTCAGCGGCTGGCCCGCCGTGAGGAACCAAACGCGGGTTAGCATCGCTGCCAGAGCCGCACGATGTGCACAGGGCACACCCCGGCGATTTCCAGCGCGGAGGCCAGCGTGAACCACGATAGCACGGTGTTTGTCGGTCTGGATGTTCATAAGGAGTCGATCACGGTGGCGTACGCGATCGATATGGGCGACGTGGAACTGTTGGGCAAGATAGGAACGCTGAAGGCGGATATCGATCGCCTGTGCAAGCGTGTTCAGTCGAAGGCGCGCCATGTCCGCGTTGTCTATGAAGCCGGCCCCTGTGGCTACGGACTCTACAGGGAGCTCGTTGAACGAGGATTCGACTGCGTGGTATGCGCGCCGTCCCTGATTCCGAAGAAACCGGGCGAGCGTGTCAAGACGGACCGGCGCGACGCGGTCAAGCTCGTACGCGCACTGCGGGCTGGCGACCTGTCAGCGGTACACGTGCCGGATGTTGAAGATGAGGCGTTCCGGGACCTGGCGCGCGCATGGGCGGCAGCGAAAGCAGATCTCAGACAGGCCCGCCAGCGATTGAAGTCCTTCCTGCTATCGCACGGAGTCCGTTACTCAGGTAACGCCAACTGGGGTCCCGCACACCGGCGATGGATAAGCGTATTTGCATTCCCAAACCACTGGCAGCAACTGGCCTTCGACGAGTGCCGTCGCACGATTGAAGACAGGTTTGCGCAATGTGAGCGCCTTGAGGCGACCTTGCACGAAGCGGTCGTCGGCTGGCGATTCTATCCGGCCATACTGGGTCTGCAGACGATGCGCGGCATACAGTTCATCACCGCCGTGGGCATGCTCTCCGAATTCGGGGACCTCTCCCGCTTTGAGCACCCGCGCCAACTGATGGCCTGGCTGGGCGTGACGCCCTCAGAACATTCTTCGGGTGAGCGGCGGCGTCAGGGCAGCATCACGAAGAACGGCAACAGCTATGCAAGAAAGCTACTCGTCGAAGCCGCCTGGAGCTACAGATACCCGGCACGCGTCAGTCCGGAAATTCAGCGCCGACATGAAGGCATTCCCAAACTCATCCTTGACCGTGCCTGGGACGCACAGGTCCGACTCTGCCGCCGATACCGCAAGCTGGCAGCACGCGGCAAGAATGTGAACATCGCTGTCGTCGCCGTCGCACGCGAACTTGCGGGGTTCATCTGGGACATCAGCAAGCTCGCAATGTCGCTCGCCGTAACGCGAAACGAGCGGCCGGCGTAGCGCTGAGCTCTGCTATACAGATGCGACGAGTTTCCTGAAGGCGGCGTTGGGCGTATCTGGAACTGTCAATCGGCTACGCGGTGCCCGACGCTGAAGCGCACTTTGCGCTGCAGATTGACGAGGCGGTAGCGGCTGCACTTCGCTAAGGATCACTGCATAAGTCGTCAGGTGTCATGCCGTGGCCGGCCGCTTCCAGTCCAGATAAGTGTGGAGGCATTCGGCGCTTGCCGGATGAAGCGGGACGTAACGGGTCTTGCCGCCCTTGCCAAGTACGCGCAGATGGGGCACGCCGCGGTGGTTATGAATATCGCGGACCTTCAGCAAGCAGAGCTCCTCGCGATGCAGCCCGAGATACAGCAGCACTTCAAGCATCGCACGGTCACGCGGCCCCTTGAGCGTCCCCGGATCGGGCGCATCGAGTGATCACCGAGCGCCGGCGTCTTGCCCTCGTTACTGTCGGCCTTGGGACGCTTAGCGCCCTTGACCGGATTGAGGTCTACGGCGTTCTTTTCACACAGATACTCGAACAGCGATGACAGCGCCGCGAGCTTTCGCCGGATCGTCGCGCCGGATAGCGCAAGGTCCTCGAGAACCTTGCGCCACGCGAGCACGTGAGCGCGGGTAACGATGCGGAACTCGTCCGCCTGCTGGATACCAGCAAACCCCGTGAAGTCCTGGTACGCGCGACGCGTGCGCGGATTGTCGAGATTGGCACCATTCGACGTCGGCCGGCATCGCGGCTAATTGATGAAATTCAGCGGCTGTCAGAATTCGGGTCGGCACGCCCCATATGGACCTCCTGTGCAGCAACACGTCCGTGCGTCCCGCAGTACGCACTGCAGAATGGCGATGAGATCTTCCCGGCCATGCTCGCCGCTATCACGGAGGCAAAATCCAGCATCACCTTTGAAACCTGCATCCACTGGTCGGGAGACATGGGCAGAGCGTTCGCGGATGCCCTACGGGAGCGAGCACAAGACGGGGTCTCCGTGCATGTGATGCTCGACTGGGCAGGCAGTGCCAAAATGGATCAGCGCCTGCTCGGCGAATTGACTGAAGCGGGTGTCCAGGTTGAACGCTACCACGAACTGAACTGGTACAGCCTGGGTCGTTTGAATAATCGAACGCATCGGAATCTGCTTGTTGTCGACGACTGAATTTTGAGCCCTACTGACTCTCGCTCGCGCCCAGAGCGCACGTGAGGACTTACGGGAAGCGAAATGCCGTAAATCCAACGATGAGCAGATTGACAAGTCCAACAGTGGTGGTACCACTTGAATGCGTCGGCGGACCCGGATCCTTAGGCGGCCTTGGGGGAATCGTCTTGTGTCTCGAACCCGTCACTCAGTTCGACGAACTGGGGAGTCTCGCAAGTTCCGCTTACAAGGTTCCGTGACCGTTAGGCGCATCACCCTGCCTCGGTCCACCGCATCTCCGACGCCCTCAGATGGCTGCGCATCGCCGACTGAGCAGCGAGCGGGTCCCGCTCCTCAAGCGCGCGATAAATTGCCTCATGTTCCGCAAGCGCTGCCGCCCAGGTTTGCCCCGTCTCCGCGTGGCCACTAAGACGCTCTGAAATCGGACTGTGACGCTCGTCGAACAATTCGGTCACCATCCGGACCAGCACGAGATTGCCAGTCATCTCCGCGATACCCACATGGAACGCGCGGTCATGGTCGAGCGGGGAACGCCCTGCTTTGATATGCGCGCGCATCCCATCGAGCGTCTCGCGCAGACGGGCCAACCGCTCGGGCGTAATCAGCGCGGCGGCCAACACGATCAGCGAGCCTTCCAGTACCGCTCGCGCCTGCATCAACTCAGACGGGCTTTCCCCCAATGCAACGATTGCATTCGGCGAACGGTCGGACGTCCGGCACACGTAGACACCGGAACCCTGGCGAATCTCCACGGAGCCCGCAATCTCCAGCGCGATCAACGCTTCTCGCAATGAGGGCCGCGAAACACCCAGTTGCTGGGCGAGGTCACGCTCGGGAGGCAAACGCGCGCCTTGTGCAAAGCCACCCGACTGAATCAGCGCCCGTATCTGGTCGGCGATGTGCTGATAAAGACGTTTCGTCTCGACCTGTTTGAGTTGGGTGCCTGTCAATTGTCCTCCTTGGAACCCTTATTTCCGTATGGCACGCGAATGACCGACCCGAATTTTTTGGTAAGGCCAATTTACCTCGGTGCGGCCTCGTTACAGATTATAGGTCATCCGTCCGCACGGACGCCAACGAGCCTTCGGTCAAGGCATCTGACACTTCGGTGTGCGGTTTCGCCCAACTAGTGACAGCCATGGACACGACGAGCGCGGCCGTAAAAGGTAAAAGTGGCTTGACCAATTATCGCTGTGTAACTATGATCAATTTGCCCCGTTCTCTGCCGCACCGGGTACGGGTTCGATTCGCAAAGAACAAAACCACGTGCGCGCCCACGGGCAGCGCCACGAATTGGAGACAGCCTTGCTGGAATTCTCAACACGGCACGCGCCGCGCCGCGCTCTGTCGGTGCGCCCGCATTCTGGTCATGCCCGCCTCGCCATCGCCCCTGGCGAACATCGAACGTCTGCCCCGTCCGCCTGTGTATCGGCATCCGAACCGGTAAACCCGCCGGCTGCCGACACGTCCGACCGCTCCTCACGGCCCGACGAGAACGGCGAGTTGTTGCGGCTCACGGGCGTGACCAAGCGCTTCCCGGGCGTCGTCGCATTGGACAGCGTCAGTTTCGACTTGCGGCGTGCCGAGGTTCATGCCGTGTGCGGAGAAAACGGCGCGGGCAAATCGACGCTGATGAAGATCATCAGCGGCCAATACGCGCCCGACGATGGCTCCATCATCTACAAGGGCAGCGAATGCCGTTTCGCTTCGTCGCTCGAAGCCCAAGCCGCAGGCATCGCCATCATCCACCAGGAGCTCAACCTGGTGCCGCACCTGTCGGTGGCGGAGAACATCTTTCTCGCTCGTGAACCGCGCCGTGGGGTATTCGTCGACCGGGCGCGTCTGCGCGCCGATGCGCAGCGCTGCCTCGACCGGCTCGGGGTCGACATCGCACCGGGAACGCCCGTGCGCACCCTCCCGGTCGCGCAACGGCAAATGGTGGAAATCGCCAAGGCGCTCTCGCTGGACGCCGAAGTGCTGATCATGGACGAGCCCACGTCGTCCCTCACGGAGACGGAAACCCGCCAGCTCTTCAGGATCATTCACGAGCTGAAGCGCGCCGGCGTCGGAATCATTTATATCTCGCACCGGCTCGATGAAATGACCGAAATCGTCGACCGCGTCACCGTCATGCGCGACGGACGTTATGTGTCGACAGACGTGTTTCGCGAAACCACCATCGATAAGGTCGTCGCACGCATGGTCGGCCGTTCGCTCGAAGATAAATTTCCGCCGCGCACGTCCGTTCCGACCGGGGACGTCTTACTGTCGGTCGATCAATTAACGCGCGCGAATGTCTTCGGACCCGTCAGCTTCGAATTGCGGCGCGGCGAAATCCTGGGTTTCGCCGGCTTGATGGGTGCGGGCCGAACGGAAGTGGCACGCGCGATCTTTGGCGCCGATCTGCCCGACAGCGGCACGATCAGGCTAGGTGACGAGGCCCTTGCGATCCGCTCGCCGATCGACGCTATCCGGCGCGGCATTGCGTACCTGTCCGAAGACCGAAAGGCCAACGGCCTGTCGCTCAACATGCCCGTCGCCAGCAATATCACGCTGGCCAACATGGATGCAGTCTCGAACCGCTTGGGATTTATACGCTTCGCAACCGAGGCCGCCGTTGCGAAACGCTACGTGGACGCACTGGGCATACGCACGCCAAGCGTCAGGCAGATCGCACGCAACCTGTCGGGCGGCAATCAGCAGAAGGTTGTCATCAGCAAGTGGCTGTTTCGCGACTCACGGGTGCTGTTCTTCGATGAGCCCACCCGCGGCATCGACGTCGGCGCCAAATTCGCGATCTACGAACTGCTCGACAAGCTGGCGGCGCAAGGGATAGGCGTCGTCATGATCAGCTCCGAACTGCCCGAGATTCTTGGTATGACCGATCGCGTGGCTGTTTTTCATGAGGGCGACCTCGTCACGATCCTCGAGACCCGTCAAACGAGTCAGGAAGAAATCATGCATTACGCCTCGGGACGCAGAGGCGCTTCGGATACCTCGGGAGCTTCGCAATGAGCACGCTTACACGTCCCAGCCCTTCGCTTGCCAGCGAACGGCGCAAGGATCTGATTCAGAAGTTTGCCGCCTTCGCCAGCCTGATTGTGATGATCCTGGTGTTCTCGTCCACCAGCGAGGCCTTCCATACCGTAGACAACGCGATGACCGTCGCGCTGCAGGTGACCTCGATTGCCTACCTTGGCGTCGCCGCGACCTGCGTCATCATCACGGGCGGCATCGACCTATCGGTCGGCTCGGTTCTCGCGCTGTCCGGTGTCGTGGCGGCCCTCGCGGTGAAGGCCGGCATGCCGGTCACCGTCGGCATGCTACTTGGCATCGTGGTCGGCGCGATGTGCGGCGCGGTGAACGGTCTGTGTGTCACGCGCATGCGCCTGCCGCCGTTTATCGCCACGCTCGGCATGATGCTCGTGGCGCGTGGCCTGGCACTGCAAATCACCGGCGCACGCCCCGTGTCGGGGCTGGGCGAAGCCTTCGGCGTGCTCGGCAACGGCGCGTTGTTCAGGATCGAGACGATCGGGGCGGACGGCTTTCCGGACGTGAAGTTTCCCGGCATCCCCTACCCCGTGCTGCTGATGATCGTCATCGCCATCGCCGTGTCGATCATGCTAAGCCGAACCACGCTCGGCCGGCATATTTACGCGGTTGGCTCCAACGCCGAAGCGGCCCGGCTGTCCGGCGTCAATGTCGCGCGCGTGACGATGTTCACGTATGTGCTCTCCGGCGCGCTTGCAGGCGTGACCGGCTGCGTGCTGATGTCGCGACTGCTCACCGCCCAGCCGAATGAAGGCGTGATGTACGAACTCGACGCGATTGCCAGCGCGGTGATCGGAGGCACCTCGCTGATGGGCGGCGTCGGCACGATTTCCGGCACGGCGATCGGTGCTTTCGTGATCGGCATTCTGCGTAATGGGTTGAACATGAATGGAGTGTCCAGCTTCATTCAGCAAATCATCATCGGCCTGGTGATTCTGGGCACTGTCTGGATCGACCAGCTCCGCAATCGCCGGTGACATCCATCGGCGGTTCGGACCGGCTGGTCTGCAGCGCCGAGAAGTCCATGTACGACAACAAATCCTCACAGGAGTAGAGACATGCGCACATTCCAACTAAGCCTGCTGGCCGCCACCCTTATGCTGGCCACCGGACTTGCTCGCGCCGCCGGCGGCGAGATCGCGGTTATCGTGAAGACATCGAGTTCCAACTACTGGCAGAACGTCCAGAAGGGCGCGAACGCGGCAATGGGTCAACTCAAGGGCTACACGATGACTTTCCAGGGCCCGGCGACGGAAACCGCCATTGCCGACGAGGTCAACATGGTCGAGAACGCGGTGAATCGTAAGGTGGCCGGCATCGTCCTCGCCCCGTCCGATCCCGACGCACTCGTGCCGGCCGTCAAGAAGGCGTGGGACGCCCATATCCCGGTCGTCATCATCGATTCCGCGCTCTCCGATTCCGGCAAGCAGTACTACCAGTCATTCCTCTCGACCGACAACAAGAAGGCGGGCGAACTGTGCGCCAAAGCGCTGATCGATCGCGTGGGCCAAAGCGGCAAGGTTGCGATCATGTCCTACGTGGCCGGCGCGGGCTCGGAAATCGGGCGGGTCGGCGGGTTCCGCGACTATCTGAAGGCACATTCGCAATTGCAGGTGGTGGGACCTTTCTATTCCAACTCGCAGATGGCGACTGCGCTCAACCAGACCACCGACACATTGACCGCCAATCCCGACCTCAAAGGCATTTTCGGCGCGAATGAGCCAACCGCGGTCGGCATGGGCCGCGCGCTCGAACAGTCCGGCAAAGCCGGCAAAGTGGTGGCGGTCGGCTTCGACGGCAATCAGGATCTCCAAGGGTTCGTCAAGGACGGCACGCTTACCGCCACCGCCGTGCAGGGTTCGTACCAGATGGGAGAGCTAGGCGTCAAAACGGTCGTCAATCTGATCGAGAAAAAGCCGGTGTCGAAGCACCTCGATACCGGCGTGGTGATGGTGACCAAAGACAACATCGACAAGCCTGAAGCGAAGAACGTGCTGTATTGATCGTCCTGGCCGGTCCGGGCGGCTCGATCGAAATCGCGCCCGGCTGCCGCCGCAAGACGTACTTGAACTAACGCTGCGCCGTTCGAAACGGCGACGAAATAAGGATTGCTATGCTTACGGTGATATGCGAGACGCCAGGAACGCTGAGCGCACAGGAAAGGCCTAAACCCGAAACGGGAGAAAACGACGTACTGTTGCGCGTTAAGCGTGTTGGCGTGTGCGGTACGGACTTGCATATTTTCACGGGAAATCAGCCTTATCTGGCCTATCCGCGCGTGATGGGCCATGAGTTGTCCGGCATCGTCGAACAGGCGCCGCCCCACAGCGGACTCGTTGCTGGCGATCAGGTCTTCGTGATGCCGTACCTGTCGTGCGGCCAGTGCATTGCGTGCCGCCGCGACAAGACCAATTGCTGCGTGAATATCCAGGTGTTGGGCGTGCATCGAGACGGCGCGTTCACCGAGTACCTGAGCGTTCCCGCGCAGTTCGTTCACAAGGCCGAAGGTATAACGCTCGATCAGGCGGCTATGGTCGAATTCCTTGCGATCGGCGCGCATGCGGTCAGGCGTGGCGACGTGAAGCAGGGTGAACGCGTGCTCGTAGTCGGCGCGGGGCCAATCGGCATGGCGGTTCTGACCTTCTGCAAACTGCGCGGTGGGACGGTGACCGCCCTCGATACGCGTGCGGACCGGCTAGATTTCTGCGTCAAACATCTAGGCGCCGCCGCAGCGGTGCAGACCGGCACCGACGATCACGGGCAATTGTCGGAACTGACGGACGGCGACTTCTTCGATGTGGTGTTCGACGCAACCGGCAACCCTAAGGCAATGGAACGCGGCTTCCAGTTCATCGCCCATGGCGGCCGGTACATACTCGTTTCCATCGTGGCTGACACGATCACTTTTTCGGACCCCGAATTCCACAAGCGCGAAGCCACCCTGCTCGGCAGCCGTAACGCGACGCTCGAGGACTTCGACACTGTCATCGAGGCCATGCGGGCCGGCCATATCCCGGACCGTGCGCTGAATACGCATCGACTGGCGTTAGCCGATGTCCCTGCGCAGTTTGCGACACTGCTCGATCCTGCCGGCGGTGTCGTCAAAGCTATCGTGGAATGTTAGCGATGCGCCCTTCGCATGAGGAAGCACCAACCCTTGCCGCACCGCTCACGCAACCCATTCTGCAATTTGGCACGAGTCGTTTCCTGCAGGCACATGTCGATTTATTCGTCTCAGAGGCGCTCGAGTCCGGCCAGTCAGGCGCGGCGGCAGGCGGCATTGCCGTGGTTCAGACGACCGAAAGCGCCGACAGCGCTGCGCGCGTCGCCGCGCTCGCGAACGGCGGCGGCTATCCGGTCCATATACGTGGACTGCATTCGGGCCGGTTGATTGACGTAACACTGACCGGACGGGCGATTCGCCAGGCCGTGCACGTGCGCAGGGATTGGGCTCTGATCCGCGAGGCGATCTCAGGTCCCGTGCGAATTATTGTTTCGAACACTGGGGACCAGGGTTATCAACTTGATGAACGCGATAACGCTCGCGCGTTCGCCGACCCGAGCCGCGTACCGCACAGCTTCCCCGCCAGACTGCTGTCGCTCTTGCACACACGATGGCAAAACCAGCCCGACGCACCGCTATCGTTGTTTCCTTGCGAGCTGATCGAGAAAAACGGGGAAGTGTTAAGAGGCATCGCCGTGGACCTGGCGTTGCAATGGCACATGCCGGATGAGTTTATCCGCTATCTGACTGACCATTGCGTATGGGCCAATTCGCTGGTCGACCGGATCGTGTCAGAGCCAATCCGGCCTGTGGGTGCGATCGCCGAACCTTATGCACTGTGGGCGATAGAACAGCAGCCGCGGCTTCAGGTGCCGTGCGTACATCCGTCGATCGTTCTCACTGGAAATCTTCACCATTTCGAGCGGCGCAAGCTGTTCCTGCTGAATCTCGGGCATACCTTTCTCGCCGAGCGATGGTTACGCGAAGCTCGCGCAGCTGACGAGACAGTCTGCGGTGCGATGAACGACCCTGTCCTGCGCGCGGAACTTGAGACGGTCTGGCAACAGGAAGTCTTACCTGTCTTCGATCTCCTAGGTGCACGGGATGATGCGTTGGCCTACATGGCACAGGTCCGTGAACGCTTGCTGAATCCCTTTCTGGCGCACCGCCTCGCCGAAATTTCACAGAATCATGCGCAGAAGAAGCAACGCCGGATTGCCCCATTGCTGGCGCTAGCGGCCTCCCTGACGCAAGCTAAAGGCACGCGAATCGAGCAGCCACGTCTTACGGAAATGATGGCCGCGGGCCCCTGACGGATTGGCCCTTCGCCGCCCGGTCCGCACGGGCGAGTCAAGCACCGATACATCCGACTACACCTGCCACAAGCCGACGTTCGAAGCAGTGCGCTAGTTGCAAATGAAGTTTATAAACAGGTTCAAGTCCGATACCGCCAAGAGCGTAAACAGCAATCTCGAGTTGATACGTTCCCTCCTGGGGAAATGGCACCCGACGTTGACAGCTTGCAGAAGATCGAGCCGCAGTGGGACGAAATGCTGGGCCTCGCCGGTTCGCTCAGAACGGGCCGCGTGTCTGAGGCTGGCATAATGCGCACGCTCCAAACCGGCGACCAGGCCTGCCCGATCCGCACAGGCGGCCGCCGAATTCAGGTGCTTAACCCGTTTTTTCGTTCCACTGTGCCTCAAACCCCATTTCCGGACGATCCCTGGAGAAGGTGTTGTCGTGCCCCGTCAGGCGCGGTTACGGTTGTAGACATCAAGAAACACAGCTGCCAGCAAGGCCATCGCCTTGATCACCTGCTGGTAGTCAATGCCACCGGCGTGACCGGCCAGGAAGCTGTCCATGCGCGCATCGAGGAAGAAGCGCAGGTAGATCTGCCTGGACCACGACAGCACCATCACGAAGGCCATCAGGGGCCGGCGCGCACGCCAGATCTGCAGATAGCCGAAGCTGGCCCAGTCGCATTGACCTTGTTCTCCTGGCAAGGTGCGAAGCCGAAGGTACGCCTCGGCCACCGGAAGTGGACGATGGAGCGAGATCAGGTGCCGGAAGTGATCATGACTGCCCCGGAAGCCGCGCTCATAGACCATCGCATACAGGCGGCTGGCCGTGAGTGACGGAAACTTCTTCAGCGTCTCATGGATGAACGGCAGGTAGGCATCGATCTGCGAGGGCCGCAGCGCCGCGCCGACTCTGGGCAGTCCAGCCTGCGCCAGCACGCGCTGGACAGTGCCGCGGTGTACGTGTAACTGGCGCGCGATGGTGCCGCAGCGCCACTTCTCGACGTGGTAGTAGCGCAGGATCTGCGCTTCGAGTTCAGCTCCGATGGTCATTGGTTGTTTCCTGTGCAGTCAGTAGCAGTGCGAACATCACGGAAGACCCGACGGCGAAGTGGCCCGAGGCGTACGAAGCCCGCACAGACGCAATGGCAGAAGTGGCAATGCTCAGGCACAGAAGCGGCGGCGGGTACCGCTGCTGTGGCCGCCGACGTCGTCGAAGTCGGTGCCAGTAGAGCATCGGCGGCAGGCACGGCGGAACCGTGATGCGTCACTTTATTCTGGCGGCTGCGATAGCGGCGCATCCGTTCGGCGTGCGCTAACCGGCCGTGGCGACTGCGCCGATAGCGCTGAGCGGCCTCGCGCAAGTTGGCCTGACGGGCGAACTGCGAGCAGTCGCCGGCGCAGTAGATCTGGCCGCGGTCGCAACGGCGGCAAACGATGACCTGCACCCGGCAGCGGGCGCACACAAAGAGGCGGCCTGTGGCCGGCATCGGCAATCCCCGTCAATGCCGATGCGATATCGACAGGGCTGACGGGGGATGCGATACTTGGCGGGCACCCGTACCCTGTCGTGCGCGTGTTGGGCTCGACACCGGAGTGAACTTGGCGGCTTGTGCCGGTGTCGGGCCTGTTTCTTCGGCGGTAGGCAAAACCCTCTTCTACCGCATCCAGACTCCTGCGTCACCCCCTCCTGAAATGCGCCGCGCCGGGTGCGTCTGGACTCGCCCTTCGGGCTCCTTCCGACGCACCCGATACCGACCATCGATGCCGTCGACAGCAAGCACCGAACAGTTCTGCAGAACAGGAGTCGTTTCGCGTTTCTGATCGACGCCGCCGTGTAATGTACGGGTCCGGACCACCACCGTCACGAGATGCCACTGATCCCTTGATGCGCACAAAACGCGGCTTCGACCAAGTATATGCCCTGCCCATACAAGCCGACTTCGACTATCTCCGGCGAGACTGTTGACGTCCAAGCCGACTTGACCCATTTGAGCCTATATAGAGTTGCGATTCGTTGGAAATCAACAGTCCGGCCCCTGGAAGAGCGGGTTGATCGTCGTAGTTGAGCAAGCCTCCTCGTTCGGTGCCGATGCCGGTGTTTCTGCGATGTGGCAGGTATGCTCATCGTGGAGTTCCGAGTAGGGTCACGAGGCGTGCTTCTAGGTCGCCCTGCACACGCCAAGCTCGGTACTGTACGCAATGGTTCCCTATCAAGCGGGATGAGATAACGTCAAGTCTGGTGTATGAGCAGTTGATAGCCGGCGACGTCAAGCGGCGAGTTTCTGCTGACCCGGTTGATCGTCTTGCACCGGTTCGCCGTCCCTGAAGGCAATACCCTCCAGCAACAGCTTGATCTGTTCGGGGCAGTTAATGCGGCGCCAGGTTTTCTCGGCTTCCTCGATCAGCTTGAATGCCAGGCCGAGGAAGGTTGGTCGCGACACGCAGTTGCGCGTGCGCGTAGTGCGGTGACGCACGGTCGCGAACCTCGACTCAATCGCATTCGTCGTGCGCAAATGCTGCCACTGCTCGGCCGGATGCCCTGTGGCAGCACAATGCCGAATTCACCCGGAAGCCCACGAATCTGATTGGCCAGTGCTGTGCGCGATTTGACCAGCCCGGCGCGTGCGCGATGCAGCGACAGAATTGTCTGTTGCGCCTGCGTCTTGACCGGTACGAAGCGCATGTGGGGCCGTTGTATCGCCTCGCAGATTGCTTCGGCGTCGGCCACATCCGTCTTGTTACTCTTTACGTAAGGTCGGACGAACTGCGGGGCGATTAGTCGAACGGTGTGTCCGAGCTTCGCGAGTTCCCGGCCCCAGTAGTGCGACGAGCCGCACGCTTCCATACCAATGACACACGGTTCGAGCGCTGCGAAATATCGAAGTACATCCGTGCGTCTCAACTGTTTGCGTACAACGATGTGTCCTTGCAAATCCACCGCGTGAACCTGCAGCACATTCTTGGCCAGATCCAGTCCAACAGTCTCTATCTTCATGATGAACGCTCCTTTGCCGTGGATATCACGACCTCTCCACTCTGGCATAAACCTCTCGCTGCGTAGCGGGAGTCGTCCATCACATCAGAACCGACTGGGGCACCCACGGGGCCGTTCGTTCTCGCGGATCGTCGTTAGCCATACAGCAGGCCGCATGGCATTAGTAGCCAGAAGGTTTTCATGTGTGCCCGCGAGTCCGTTGGCCCACACCGTCAGCGCGTGGGCGGGCCCAGTTGCGGTAGACAGCTACGAGCTGCGGTTCGAACGACATGATCGCTGTCCCGCGTTCGTTTAGGAGAATTCATCATGCTGATCACCTTCCGGTCACCTGCCGCGCCCGACGTGGTCATGCTCAAGAATCTTGCTCAATACCTGCTAAACCTCATAGGTAAGCATCTCGGATCAAGAGGCGTCATTCAGCACAATGAGCTGCCTCGAGCGATTGACCGTCTCGAAACAGCGATTTCCGAAGAAGCGCAGGCGGACGTTGCGCTCGAATCGCTTTACCACGTGCCGGACGCACACGGTCGCACTGTAGGTGAAGACCATCGAGGGCTCGGAGAACGAGCGTGGCCGCTACTGGATATGATGCGTGAAGCGAGCAAACACAACGCGGACATTCTATGGGGGCTTTAGGCAGAACTATGCTCGCCAACTCGAAATGAGCACCCCGAAAACCGCGGCCCTTTCGCTCCGGTAGCGAGTAGTGGAAGTTGCGGCGCTTGCCCCGTCTTTGCTCTCGATCGCGTTGTGCCTTATCACGGAACATGACATGCCGACGCTATTCTTGGGGCACCGCGCGACGACCGTTGTTTTTTTCGGCGTCTCCTGCTTTTGCGCCGGCGCATCCATTGTCCGTGCGGCCCCACAATCTGGCCTCACGGCGTCTGTGTCGAACATTATGACCTCTGTCGGGCATAGGCGAGTGCGGGCTGAAGCCGCTCAACATGGCATCGTCGAAGATCTCGCTTACTCGACGGGTGTCGCGGCTGTCGAGGTAGACGCGTATGGAATCAGTCCACTCGGCGTATTGTCGGTCGGTCCTTTCATTTTCACCAAATGGCAAATGGCATGTTGCCAGGCCGCCCGTTGGCGGCCTTCAGCAAACCGCGATCAAGGGAGTCCTGAAAATGCCCAGCATGTCATCTTTGTATGGCCCGCGACCTGAGTGACGCTGTCAGCATTGCCAATTCGACCACCCTCCCCACTTCTATCCGACCACCTCAAAGAGTACGCCGCAGGACACGCGCTCGAGCAGTTCGAGGTGACTGCCCCCCGCCAGCCAGCGAGTCACGAAACCCTGTGTCGATGACCAATAACAATCAGGTCGGCGTTGAGGGAGTTGGCCAGGTTAGCGATCTGTTCAGCGACGCTTCCCACCGAAAAATGCCCGGTCGCAGTAACGCCCCATGACGCGAGCTTCGCGATACCGTCCTCGAGTATCTCTTTCGCGGCGTCCTCGTCGACGTCGAACTTCATCGATGAAAAGGCGTCGTAACCGGCTGGCCACCAGGCCTGCCCGAGAATGGACAACAGGTGTGTCTCTGCCCCCAACTGACTGGCCAATGCAGCGCCGCAACGCAACGCGTGTTGTCCTTCAGGCGTTGCGTCATAACACAAAAGAATGCGATTGAAAGGCGTTGTCATCGGCTTTTCCCTGGACGATCGGGCGCACCATGCCGCCGTGCCAGTGTGACGGCTAAGTGAACATTGGCACGGCCTCGATCAGGGCCACCCCCAGGAGGGCCCCAACAATAGCGCCGATCAGCTTCGGGTGCCACCGATCGAGGTGAAGCGCGGCAAGGAGGCTACCCAACAGAATGATTCCAAGAAATCCGAAGGCGATCACCAGATAGCCGAATTCGAAGTCATTGTTGATGACCATCACTCTCCTCCAGTGTCTGATTGCAACATCCGCGGACACCGTGACATAGGCCTGCCACAGTGACGCCAGGTGCACAGGAACAGCGCTCTGTTCATTATATGTCACTCTGTGACATACGCTGTGAGACTTGTCTGTAGCGAGCTGTGCGAGCACAGCATCGGCGGACCGATTCGAATCATCGAAATTATCGCCGACGTCGCACTGCCCCTTCAGGATAGGAAGTGCGAATGGCACGAAGTCGCCCGCGAGTTCGGTGACGGACATCGGTAGACTGTCGCCCACGGCCTGCCAAGCCTTCGACCAAAACCAGCAGGCCAGGCCTGCCATTTTCCGCGGCCGTCCGGCGCGGGCGACAAAGCATGACCAGAGGCATGCGCAGAAATCGGACAAAGCGGCACACGCAGACCACGCGGAGACATAAAGGCGTAGTCCGATCTTAAGTCTCCATGGTCAATGACATCGCAGGCCGCTTCGCAAAAATCTTGACTCCGGTTTCCTGGCTGGCAGACGGCGTGGATCTGACCGTCACAGGTGTTTTCGCCTCCGCGCCGTCTCAAGCCACCGCGGTAGCATCCGCGAACGAACGGTTGAAAAGAGCACACCCGGCACCGCCATGCATGTACTCAGACTGACTGATACAAAAGTGCCCTACGCAATGGCAATCGTACCCTCAGGCAGACCGGATGTAGACGCGGCGACCGGACTGCATTCAGCGGGACAGTACAATGAAGCCAATGAAACCGTGAAACAGGTGCAGGACAGCGCCCGGGATGACCAGGTAGATCTGAAGGCATCGCCGGAATCTGGCAATCTCGTTTCAAGAAATCCGGACAGCGGTGCGGCCGCCCGAGCAATCGCCAAGTGAAAATTCGTCGATGCAGGGTGCGGGGCGGCCCGGCGTTGGCTGCTGCCGGTGCGCGGACCGCGAGGCCGCCGACACAGCACGCTTTTGAACGCGCGCCTTAACGGCTAAACTATGTTTTTCGCATGGCATTGCCTTTCTTCGCGATTCGCGCCGCAGTCGCGATGAAGAGTTCGCACGGGGCTCCTCGATTGACAGATCAAGATCGGCATCTTTTCCATGTGCTCAGAGCTGCGGCGTTGCTTTTACTCGCGCAATTGCCATGCGTGGCCGCTTCATACGCCGGGCAGCCAGCCTGGCTCGACGCACGCGTGTCCCAGGAGACAATCGCGTCGACAATCTGCCACCGGGGCTACCTTGCTCAGGTGATGCCGTCTATTGACGACCGGATCCGCCTGAGGGCGAGGCCGCTTTCCGTGACCGATATGAGCTGATCCATCGGCATCGTGCCGAACGGCTGAATGCCACCTGGCAGGCGGATCATACACAGCTCGACATAGTGATCGTCGACGCCAACGGCACGCAGGTTCGTCCGTGGCTGACGACCGTGATCGACGACTATTCTCGCGCGGTCGCGGGTACATGGTGTTCGTCGGAGCACCGTCAGCACTCAACACGTCGCTGGCGTTGCGACAGGCCATCTGGAGAAAGCCGAACGCAGATTGGCCGGTCTGCGGCATTCCGGACGTGCTGCATGTCGATCACGGATCGGACTTCACCAGCATCCATCTCGATCAGGCGGCCGCCGATCTACGCATTCAGATTGTCTATTCGACCGTCGCGCGCCCTCAGGGCCGAGGCAAGGTTGAGCGGTTGTTCGGCACGATCAACACGGAACAGCTGCCCGAATTGCCCGGATATGTTCAGGACGGCAAGCCGACCTCGCAGCCTCGGCTTTCGCTGCCTGAGCTGGATGCGGCGATCAGAGCCTTCATCGTGGATGAGTTACAACACCAGAACCCACAGCGCGATAGGTGTCGCTCCGGTGCAGGCATGGTGCTACGAGGGTTGGATTCCCCGCTTGCCGGATGACCTGGAAGCGCTCGACACATTGTTGGTTATGGTCGCCAAGCCGCGCGTAGTACGTCGCGACGGAATCCACTTCGAGCGGCTGCACTTCCTCGATCCAACTCTGGCGGCCTATGTAGGCGAGGCCGTAACCATTCGGTATGACCCTCGTGATATGGGTGAAATACGGGTCTTTCACCGCAATATCTTCCTGTGCCGCGCCGTCAATACTGAACATGCAAATCGGAGCGTGACCCTCAAAGACGTGCAGGCCGCCCGCTCCGCGTATCGGCGCAGGCTGCGCCAGGAAATGCGGGAGAAGCGAGGACGCGTCGCCGATCTGCTTCCAGCTCCACCTGCTCAGATATCGGTTCCCTGAAAGCCGAAATCGGAAAAACATTTACCGGCACGGCCGCGTCTTCGCACTTATGTCGAGGACACGTGATGACCGCGCATGATGGCGAGCGAACCGGAACCTTCATCGTCACCCGCGAGCATCGGCGTTTTGCAGAGTTTGCCGACGCTGTTCGCAAACACCACTATATCGGTGTTCGTCATGGCCCAGCCGGTGTTGGGAAGACGCTTTCCGCCCGCCGCTATACTCGATGGCACATCGCCGAAACCTTGCTCGAAGAATGGGGGCCGCGCGACGAGTCGGACGCAAAGGTCTATGCCGCACTCGCCCGATCCCGCTCGGCCGGATTGGTAGCCGGCGCTATGTCGATGGCGACAGGCGAGTACGTATCGGTCTAGTCGCAGGCGGATACAGAAACTGCGGCGCTCGCCGAAGAGCAGGCGGAGCTCGATGTGGATGGCCCGCGCGAACATCGGGAGTTGGCGGCGATTTACGTACGGCGCGGCCTCGACATGGCGCTTGCCAAACAGGTTGCGCAGGCTCTAATGGCTCACGACGCACTCGGCGCGCATGCCCGCGACGAATTGGATATTTCGGAAACGACCGCAGCAAATCCATTACAGGCCGCGCTGGCGTCGGCCAGCAGCTTTTCGGTGGGAGCCGCTTTGCCGCTCATTGTCACGGCGATCGCCCCGCAGCGATGGGTGGCACCGAGTATCACGGTGACGGCGCTGGTTTCCCTGACAATACTTGGTGGACTTGCCGCGCGCGTCGGAGGAGCTAAAGTGGGCCTTGGCGTATTGGGGGTTACCTTCTGGAGCGCGCTGTCGATGGGTGTGGCATCCGCAGTCGGTGCTTTATTCGGCGCGACTTGAGCCGTGACATCTTTCCGAAATATAGTCCCTTGCTATTCCACGAAGGTTGTCATCTGCTTGCTCGGCTCAAATCTCGGAATGTCCAATAGCCAAAGCCGCCGTAATTACCCTGCCCATTGCCGTTTTGATGGTCGTCCTGACCTCGGTCGGATTGGAACGAGCCGAAGAGATCACCGATGGTCCGCGCATTGACGGGCGCATACGTGTTGCCTGAGACCTGCTGCGGATTCCGCGGATTTTCGCGGCTGCGTGATCCGAAATTCGTGCACCCCCACGCTGCGGGAATACCGTAATATCGCGATCAGCGAAATGCGCGGAGTGTCGCCGAAGAAATCGACAGGCTGAATATAGCGCGAATTGCAGTAGTCGATGCCTTCGTCGGCAATGGTCAGGATAGCCGTCGGCGCCTATAACTGGGTCGGGCTATACAGCACGACCATGCTTGTTCACGAAAGCCGGCGATACATGGCAGAGGGCTTGCGAAGGTCGGCTTAAAGTTTTCGCAGCTAACATTGCGAACGTTGGGTCGATCGGCTGCGGTGGGCCCGCGCAGAAACACTCGAAACATCCGGGCCGCGTGCTTAGCGTACGTAAAAATCCGTTTCTTGAGGGCACCTC
>NZ_JAQQCJ010000046.1:0-22354 GCF_046030495.1 Paraburkholderia strydomiana | reverse complement strand
ACTGTCTGACCGGCCCGATCTACCGCCCGGTAGAAACAGACCCACTTGCCACGAATCTTCAGACAGGTCTCGTCGACACGCCATGACCGGTCAGTGGGTATGCCAAACCGGTTCCTGCGCTTGACGAACTCCGGCGTAAAGCGCTTTACCCAACGCATGATCGTAGTGTGTGCCAGCGACGATCCCCGCGCGGCCACGCCCTGCAGGAAGTCGCCTCGGAGGATCATCTCGACCAGATCGCCCAGGCTGAGCTTGTAGCGAAGGTGCCAGCGCACACACGGAACAATGATCTCCCGATCAAAATGCCGCACGCTTAGTCATGCCTTGCTGTACAGCCGCCAGGCACATTTATGGTTGACCAGCCAGCCTTCCCGACCAACAGGACATGAATGCGCCAGTAGCCATACCGACGCTTCAGCGCGGCGATTGCGGTCGTCTGCCCGACGGTTCCGCCTCATCGGCCGGCGCGACTCGAAATCGAACAGTGAGCGCGAGATTCCGCCACCCGCAGGCTCGGGTTACCGCGACCACGCTCATAAGGGAGCCGGCCTGACCGTTGCCGCCGATATCCGAACGGCCAACTGGGCATACATCGCGAAGGTAGCAACACTACGATCAAGCGTCGAACAAACTTGAAATATCATTCTCAGCGAATTGGGAGGAATTTCGCTTGCACGGAGAAGTTTTGCGATAAATTCCTGTCCTTTCGTTCCTGAAAGGGCGCTGCAAAAGCTATCTAAGTGAAATCCCTTGGTTGAGTGTTTGGCGGTCTGTACGTAGTATTGCTACGTCGTAACGAGTAAAACTCCCACACCGACCGCTTTTGTCGGCGACCGCACTGAACGCCGCATTCATAAACACGAGCAGGAGACACTCCACATGAACAAGAATGGACGGATTGCTACGCGAAGGCAGTTTCTGGCCACGGCGGCCGCGACAGCCGGCGCGCTGACGCTGCCGAACTGGGCGACGGCCCAGGAGCGGCCATTCGTGCCCTTCAGCAACAAGAGTCTCGACTATTACTTCTTCGCGACCGAACAGGAAGCCGTCAAGCGAGCGGTGGAGGCGAAAGGATGGACGTTTCAGGCCGTCAACGCCAACTTCAGTACAACTACGCAGCTTGAGCAGTGGCAGAGCCTGTTGCTGAAAAATCCGGCTGCGATCATCGCGGATCCAATCGACAGTCAGGCAATCGTCAGCGCGATCCGGAAGTACAACATGAAGAAGATTCCGGTCGGCATCATCGATACGCCGTCTCAAGGTGGGGACGTCGCGATCACGGTGGATTTCGATAACTACCAGGGTGGCGTGATGGCGGCGAACACGATCATTGCCGCACTGAAGAAGAAGTACGGTACTCCAAAGGGTACGGTGCTGAACTGTTATGGCGCGTTGCAATCGGTGGCGTGGCGACTGCGGAAGGAAGGGATGGACGCGACGTTCAAGCAGTATCCGCAGATCAAGGTCATCAGCCGGCCGACCGAGGGCTTGTTGAAGAACATGCTGTCGGAGACGCTGTCGACGCTGTCCGAGTACCCGGATCTCGATGCAGTGCACGCGCCGAGCGATTCGCCGGCACGCGGCATCGCGACTGCCCTGCAGCAAAAGGGCAAATGGAAGAAGGTCGGCGAACAGGGGCACGTGATTTTCGTGACGATCGACGGCGAGCCGGCTGCGATCCAATGGATCCGCGACGGTTACATGGATGCCGTGGTGTCCCAGGATCCGATCGCGTATGGGCAGATCACGGTCGATATGCTCGACCGTTACGCAATGAAGGGCAAACCGGTGCCGCTCGGCCCGTATCAGAACAATCAGTATTTCTGGGAGAAGGGGCAGATTAACAAATCCGATTCCGGCCCCAGCCTCGTCATTCCGCCGTACATCATCGATCAGAGCTCCGTACACGACAAGCGTCACTGGGGGAACATTGCGTACAACGAATGGGGCTTGCGGTACAACTGATCGGCCGATAGGTCGCGATAGTACAGGCCAGGCATGCGTGCAACCGACACGGCGTATCGTCGGTTGCATGCGAGATTCCGATCAGGAAGCAAACCATGACGCAAGCTTCGACCGACTACATTCTGAGAACACAGGAAGTCGTCAAACGTTACAAGGCCCTGGTCGCGCTCGATCACGTTTCCGTGCATATCCGCCGAGGGACGATCCACGGACTACTGGGTGAAAACGGCGCCGGCAAATCGACCCTCGTTAGCCTGATCTCGGGTCTCATCTCTCCGACCGAGGGCAAGATTTTTCTCGATGGCGAGGAAGTCCAGGGCTGCGACGTGAAGGAGATGGAAGCGCGTGGCGTCTTCCTGGTCACGCAGGAACCGATGATCGTCGAGCAGATGACCGTCGCGGACAATCTAATGCTCGGGCATTGGCCCGTCAAGCGCGGTTTGCCGGGCGTGGTCGACCAGCGTGCGCTGCACGACGAGGCGGTGCGGGCGCTAGCCGACACAGGACTCGATCCCGGGATGCTCGCCGGCCGATTGTCGGCCGTGGAGAAACGCAAGCTCAATATCCTTCGCGCGTTGTTCAGCGGCGGAAAACTGTTGATCCTCGATGAGCCGACTGCTGCGTTGACGCTTGCCGACCGCGATCACATGTTCGCTTTCATGCGCGAACTGAAAGCGACCGGCGTGAGTTTCGTGTTCATTTCGCATTACAACGAGGAGATCCTCAATATCTGTGACGGCGTCTCGGTGTTGCGAAACGGCCGGCTTGCCGGCGAGATGGACACGCTCGAGTCGATCGATTCAGATGCGTTGTCCCAGCTCGTGATCGGACGGGACGTGCCGCTGTTTCATCGACAGAACCCCGGGAAAAAGACGGGCTCGGGATGGCGGATAGACGGGCTGCGAGCGCCTGGCGTCGAGATCGATCATTTCGAAATCGCACCAGGCGAAATCGTTGGTTTCGCGGGACTGCCGGGTTCCGGGGCCAAGGAGTTCGCCAAGGTGCTGTTTGGCCTGAATCACGCCTCTGCCGGGTCGTTCAGTCATGCCGGCAAGCCGATCGCGCTTCCCGATCACCCTCAGAGCGCGTTTGACGCGGGCATCGCCTACCTGTCCGACGATCGGCGTCGCGATGGTTTCGTCGGCCTGCAAAGCATCGGCAACAACATTTCGATGTCGAGTCTCGGCGAATTGTCGGTGGCCGGTATTGTCGATAAAACCCGCGAGCGGCGGATGGTCGATCACTACTTCGACACGCTGCGAGTCAAGGCCGCTACGTCGGAAATCCCCGTCGGTACATTGAGTGGCGGAAATGCGCAGAAGGTCGTTTTGTCCCGTTTGCTTGCCACCAGGCCGCGGCTACTGATTCTTGACGAGCCGACGCGTGGCATCGACGTTGGCGTGAAGGAAGAGATTCATCAACTCGTCGATTCGCTGACCAGCGAGGGATTGAGCGTGATCGTCATTACCAGCGATCTGGACGAACTGGTACGGCTCGTCGACCGCGTATGCGTTTTTGTCGGCGGCCGCGTGCAGAACGAATACGTGGGTACGAAGCTCGACAAGGACGTCATCCTCGAAGCCGCATTCGGTACCGCAGCGGTCTAATTACATACTGGAGACGGCAACATGCAAAGTCACAACAATTCTCACGCCGGCACGGCCGCCGCGAGCAGCGCGGCAATGGCCCCGCCTGCTGCCCGGCGGTCGTCGCGGCAGTCCACCGGACAATGGTTGTTCCAGAACGTCGTCTGGATCTGGCTTGCCGCGCTGATCGTTATTTTTGGCGTGCTCAACCCGTTCTTCTTCACGGTGTCGAATTTCCAGAATGTCATCCTGCAATCTACAGTGCTGGGGCTGCTAGCGCTCGCCGTGTCGCTGCCGCTGATGGTTGCCGAGATCGATTTGTCGATCGCGAGCAACATGGGATTTTCTGCGGCCGTGGGCGCATTGCTGTCGACTCGCTTCGGGGTGCCGGCGGCGGTTGGTGTGCCGGTCGGCATTCTGGTGGCTACCGCGATCGGTTTTATCAACGGCCTGTGCGTGACGCGTTTGAGGATGGTGTCGCTGATCGAGACGCTTGCGATGATGATCTTCCTGCAGGGTGCGCTGCTCGCGACCACACAAGGAAACACGATTTCCGACATGTCGGACGGTTATATCTGGATCGGGCAGTACACGATCGATAACTGGCCGGTGATGCCGATCGTGTTCGTGATTGCTCTCATCTGGATGGCATTCCTGCTGCGTCGTACCGTGCTGGGTCGCAAGCTCTATGCAACAGGCGGCAACGTGCTCGCCGCGAATTCCGCCGGTATTCGGGTCAATCGGGTCAAGATTATCGCCTTCACGCTTTCAGGTTTGCTGTCAGGCGTCGCGGGTTACCTGCTAGCGGCGTGGCAGATGGCCATTACGTCCGATCAGGGCGAGGGGTTTCAGCTGTATGCGATCGCAGCGCCGATCATCGGCGGAGTCAGCGTATTCGGTGGCCGTGGGAGCACGGCGGGCATCCTGGGCGGCGTGCTGTTGCTGACCGTCATTCACGTCGGTCTTGCGATCACGTCGGTTCCGTCGTTCTACGTGCAGATGATCGGCGGCATCCTGATTTTCGTCGCGGTTGCGGTCGACGCCGTGCGCGTGAAGTTCGCGAGTCGCTGAGCCGGCCATTACTTGGCATTTTTTGGAATAACCGACATGACAGTCATCAGGGAATGTACGCAATATATCGACGGCCAGATGTCGAACGACGGCGTTGTTGAGTGGATCGACGTAATCAATCCCGCCACCGGCCAGGTGGTGGCACGAGCGCCCGAAGCAGGTGCCGCAGTCGTCGATCGGGCAGTCGAAGCAGCGCGACGCGCATGGCCGGGCTGGCGCCGGACCAATCCGTTCAAACGGGCACAAGTGCTGCATCGGATTGCCGACGAGATCGACAAGCATGAGCGGACGATAGCGACGGCCATCACGGAAGAAATGGGCAAGCCGCTCGGCGAAGCGCTGGGTGAAGTGCGCAAGCTCGCGAAGGCGTTCCATTACTACGCGGAAGAGGCCGTGCGTGTATTCGGCGCAACGATTCCGAACGAGGAGGACGGCTTCACGAGCATCATCGAGCGTGAGCCGGTCGGCGTCGTGGCGGCGATCGCGCCCTGGAACTATCCGGTCGAGCTGATTGGCTGGAAGCTTGCGGCGGCGCTGGGCGCCGGATGCACGATTGTCGTGAAGCCATCGGAATACACGCCATCGTCCGCGGTCGCACTGTTCCGTTGCGTGCATGCGGCAGGCGTGCCCGCTGGCGTGGCGAATCTCGTGACCGGTGCTCGTCAGACCGGCAAGCAACTGGTCGGGCATCCGGACGTCGACAAAGTCGCCTTCACGGGCTCGGGAGCAGCGGGCGAAGACATCTACAGAACGGTGTCGGGTATCACGCCATTCTCGCTGGAGCTCGGCGGCAACTGTCCGATTGTGGTGACGAAGCATGCGAATATCCAGAAGGCGGTGGCGGGTACATTGCGCCGCGGATTTCGCAATGCCGGGCAGATCTGTATCGCGATCAATCGCGCGTACGTCCATGAATCCGTGTACGCGGCGTTTGTCGACATGCTGGCAGCGCGTGCGGCGGCGCTGGTCGTCGCCGACGGTCTCATCAACGAGCAGGCCGACGTGGGATCGATGGCTACGCGTGCTGGCGTGGACAAAGTTGAGCGTCATGTGGCAGACGCGCGGAAACACGGTGCGCGCGTGCTGTGTGGCGGCGGTCGCACCGGCGATTCAAAGGGCCTGTTCTATGCGCCGACCGTGCTTGCGGACTGTCCGCAGCAGATGCTGGTGATGCACGAAGAGACGTTCGGTCCGGTTGTGGGCGTAGCACCGTTCGCTACGCTCGACGAAGCGATCGAACTGGCTAATGGGACGCCCGCTGGGCTCGCGGCCTACGCGTATACGGAAGATCTGCGCGAGACGTTCGAAATCGGACGCGGGCTCGAGTTCGGCAGCGTGGCGATCAACAACGTTGACGCGGGAATCATGAACGCACCGTATGGCGGTCGCAAGCAGAGCGGCATCGGATACGAGCACGGGCACGAAGGTCTTGAAGGCTATCTGCATCTGAAACACCTGCGCGTGCATCACGGCGCGTGAACGGAGTCGGCATGGACAGCTGGTTGCTGGGAATCGATATTGGCACGTCGGCTTGCAAGGCGATCGCGGTGGACAGGCAGGGCAACGTGACGGCGAAGGCGCTGGTCGGTTACCCGGCCGTGTCGCTGCAACCGGGTTGGGCCGAACAGGATCCGGCGCACTGGTGGGACGCCGCTCAGCGTGCGGTCGAGCAGGTGCTGGCCGCCTTGCCGGACCGGCGCGCGATCGAAGGGATCGGCCTGAGCGGGCAGATGCATGGTCTGACACCGCTCGACGAAAACGGCGAGGTGCTGCGTCCGGCGATCCTCTGGTGCGACCAGCGCGCTGCGCCGCAGTGCGACGACATCACCGCGCGGGCCGGTGGCCTCGAAGGTTTGCTGCGACTCGTGCAGAATCGCATGTTGCCTGGCTTCACGGCCGGCAAACTGCTGTGGATGCGGGAGCATGAGCCTGCGCTGTTCGCGCGGATGCGGCACATGCTGAACCCGAAAGACTATCTGCGCTATCGCCTGACGGGTGAATTCGTGACGGACGTGTCCGACGCGTCGGGCACGGGACTGTTCGACGTGCGCAACCGTACGTGGTCGGCACCGCTGCTGTCGTTGCTCGATCTGCCGCGCAGTCTGTTGCCGGATGTGGTCGAGTCGTCGGAACGGACGGGCACGCTGTTGCCCGAGCTTGCCGAGCGGTGGGGCGTCCCAGCGCATACACCGGTTTTTGGCGGCGGTGGCGACTCGGTCATCCAGACGACGTCGATGGGCGTGATCGACCGCGGCACCCTCGGTGTGACGCTCGGGACAGCGGGCATCGTCGCGGCCGGCGGCCGCGAATGCCCGGTCCCCGACGGAAGCCTGCAGATTTCGTGCGGTAACGCGCCAGGACGATGGCACGTGATGGGCGTGACGCTGAGTGCAGGCGGTGCATTTGAATGGCTGCGCAACGCGCTCGTGCAGTTCGATCGCGAACGCGCGCTGCCCAGCTACGCCGCGCTCGTCGAGCTTGCCCGCAGCACCGGGGCGGGCGCCGCGGGGCTGCTGTTCCTGCCTTACCTGTTGGGCGAGCGGTGTCCGCACGTCAGCGGGAACGGACGTGGCGCGTGGATCGGTCTCACGACGCTGCACACGGGCGCGCATCTCGTGCGCAGCACGATGGAAGGTGTGCTGCTGAACCTGCGAAGCATCGCGTCGCTATGCGCGACAGCGGGGCTTGGCGGGCGGGAGCTGCGCGCATCGGGCGGAGCGACCAGCGAGCCTTTCTGGCTGCAGCTTCTGGCCGATGTACAGCAATGCGAAGTGAGCACGGTCACCGGTTCCGCCGAAGGCGGCGCATATGGAGCTGTCCTCGCGGCAGGTGTGGGCAGTGGGCGCTGGGCCTCGCTCGACGAAGCCGTCGGTTGTCTGCGCGTCGTGAGCCGCCATCAGCCCGATCGCTCACTCGGCCCGCTCTACGATGCGAGGTTCGCGACGTTTCGCGGCCTTTACGACACGCTACGACAGACCTTCGAGCAGATCGCCCTCGAGCCGCCTGTCACGCCGCCGCGCGGCGACAGCAAGGCGCTCCGTCCTGTCTGAACTTCAAATGACCAAACTTATGAACGCTTCTGATGCGCTTGCCAGCACCCGCCAACCGGTTATCGGCGTGGTATTCGATCTGGACGGAACACTCGTCGACAGTGCGCCCGATATCGCGGATTCGCTCAACCAGGTGCTCGCCACGCATGGCATTGCGCCGCAATCGGTCGAGTTCGTCGAACAGTTTATCGGCGAAGGATCGTACGGACTCGTCGCCAACCTCTACGGAGCGCTCGGCGTCGCGGCGACGCCCGCACGTGTCGCGGCTGACGTGGAAGCGTATCTCGCGGTGTACCGCGCCACCCCGGTGCGGCACTCGACGCTCTTCGCCGACGCGGCCGAAATGATTCCAGTGCTGCATGCCGCGGGCCTGCGGCTCGGCATCTGCACGAACAAGGCCCAACTTATCGCGGAAGCCGTTCTCAGACATTTCGGTTTGCGCGATTACTTCGACGCGATCGTCGGCGGTGACGCCCTGGAGGAGCGCAAACCCGCGCCGCAGCATTTGATCGAGACGTTGAAGCGCATGAGCGTCGATCCGGGCGAGGCTATCTTTGTTGGCGACACGCCGATCGACGCCGAATGCGGCCGCCGCGCCAAAGTGCGCTGCCTGATCGTGGATTGGGGCGGCGGCAGGAAAGTCCAGGTGCCCGCTTCTGAACGGCTCGGCTCATTTGGCGAATTGCGTTTTCTGTGCGAAAACACGATTGTTCAAATCAACCGGGACACCGATGAGAAATGATCTACTCCGCGGCATCGCGATGGAACGCTCGCAACTCGTCGGTCCAGCCGAACGGATTGCCGACGTCGTGCTCGGCGATCCGGAGGCCGTGATCAAGATGAGCATGGCCGAGCTCGCGCGTGCGTCAGGCACCAGCGATCCGACGGTGGTGCGCTTTTTCAGGCGATTCGACTGCGAAGACTATCAGGATTTCAAGGTACGCCTGGCGCAGGGCCTGATTCCGCAGGCACCGTTCGATTACGAGACCATCACGCTGGCCGATTCGCCGGAAAGCCTGTGCGCCAAGGTCGTCACCAATTCGCTGCACGCGATCCAGCGCTTTGCATCGGACGTCGACTCGGCAGCCATCGACAAGGCCGTGAGCAAGCTGATGGAAGCGCGCGGCGTGTTCCTGTTCGGCCTCGGTATTTCGGAAACGATCGCATTCGATGCCGAACACAAACTGTTCCGGCTGGGCCTGCGTTGCCGCGCGGTCATGGAAGCGCAGAAGCAGCTATTGCTCGTGCCGACATTGCGCAGCGACGAAGTCGCCGTGTTCTTTTCGCACTCAGGCGCGACGAAGTCGCTCGTGGAGGCCGCTTCGATCGCGCGTTCGAAGGGGGCTTACACGATAGCGATTACAGCGCCGGGTTCGCGGCTCACGCAGGCCTGCGATCTGACCATCGGCGTGCCGGCCTACGAGAACACTGAGCTCTATACCCCTTTGACAGCGCGTATCAATCATCTGCTGGTCGTCAACATGTTGGTAGCGATGCTGGGCAGCCGACAGGGCCACGAACTGCCGGACAATCTGGCGGCGCTCGACCCATGGCTGACCAACAAGTTTATGGACTGAGCACTTGCGGCTCGAATACCTCGACACATGGAGAAGTGAATGGCAACTCATATCGAACCCGGCTATGCACGCATGACACCGCAGTCCGAACAGGACAAGGCGAAGCTGGCATCCGGTATAAAGGCGGTGGATCATTACCTGAAGCCCGGTATGAAGGTCGGACTGGGATCGGGTACGACGTCTCACTGGTTCGTTCGCGCTCTTGCGCAACGCGTCGAGCAGGGCTTCGAGATCGCCGGCGTGCCGACCTCCAATGCAACGCGTGAACTCGCACTCGAACTCGGCGTGCCGCTCACGGATTTTGGCGCAGTGGACCGGCTCGATGTGACGATCGACGGCGCCGATGAGATCGATCATCAGGGAAGCATGATCAAGGGCGGCGGAGCGTGCCTGCTGTGGGAAAAGATCGTGGCGGCCGCGTCGCGGAAAATGGTTGCGGTAGTGGACGACAAGAAGGTGTTCGAGGGTCTCGGGCGCTTCCCACTGCCCGTCGAGGTGATCCCGTTCGGCTGGCAGAGCACCGAGCGTCTGCTGCGCGAATTGCTGGCCGATGCGGGGTATGACCGCGACCTGAAGATCACGACGCGAATGAAAGACGGCGAGCGTCTCGTGACCGACAGCGGCAACTGGATCTTCGACTGCCACCTCGAATCGATCCATGACACGCATATGCTCGCACCACGTTTCAACGCGATTCCCGGTGTGGTCGAAAACGGACTGTTCGTCGGCATTGCCGATGAAATGATCGTCGGTCATGCCGACGGATCTTCAGACATCGTGGTGTTTTGACATGACTAACGCATTGAGCTCCAATAGCGCGGGGGCGACCATGGAGCGCTTTCGTCTCGACGGCAAAGTCTGTGTCGTCACGGGCGGCGCGCGCGGCATCGGACGGGCGATTGCCGTCGGCCTCAAGGACGCGGGCGGCATTGTCGTTCTTGCCGACATCGATATCGACGGCGCGCAACTTTGCGGCGAGCAGATCGGTGCGGATGCGGTACAACTCGACGTGACCGATGCGCGCTCGATCGAGCGCGCTTTCGACACCGTCGCGGACCGGCATGGCCGTCTCGACGTGCTGATCAACAACGCGGGCGTCGTGCGCAACGCGGCAGCTAGCGACACCGACGATGCAGCGTGGCGAGCCGTCATGGCCGTCAACCTGGATGGCGTGTTCTATTGCTGCCGCCAGGCCGGCCAATTGATGTTGAAGCAAGGCGGCGGAAGCATCGTCAACGTGGCAAGCATGAGCGGGTCGATTGCAAATCGGCCGCAGCCGCAGGCTTCGTATAACGCATCGAAAGCCGGGGTGATCCATCTGACGAAGTCACTTGCGGCGGAGTGGGCGCCGGGACGGGTCCGCGTCAACTCGATTTCACCTGGCTACGTCGCGACCGAACTGACCCAGGCGGGTCTCGCTAACGAAGCCTGGCGCGATGCCTGGGTGAACGGCACGCCGATGGGAAGGCTCGCGACGCCCGACGAGATCGCGCCGGGTGTGATCTTCCTCGCGTCCGAAGCGAGCGCGTTCATGACGGGCTCGGACCTGGTAATAGACGGCGGCTACACGATCTGGTGAACGGGCGTGTTCGCGCGCTATCGAAAGCGCACATCTGAAACGGAAACCTGACATGTCGAAATCGACAGTAATCGATGCACTGCTCGCCGAGCTCGGCGCGGATCTCGTGCAGTTGCCGGCCGAGTTTGGCAGTCGCCAGTTGCAGGACTGGAGCGGGGTGCCCGGCGCGGTGCCGGCCGCCCTGATCCGGCCGCGCAGTACGGAGGACGTGGCCAGGGCGTTGCGTGTGTGTCACGCGTTCTCCCAGCCCGTCGTGACGCAGGGCGGCCTGACGGGTCTCGTCGGCGGGGCGAACGCGCTCGGCGGCGAGGTGGCGCTGAGCCTCGAGCGGATGAACCGCATTGAGGAAGTGGATCGCACCTCGGCGACGATGACGGTCGAGGCGGGCGTGCCCTTGCAGGTCGTTCAGGAGGCTGCGCTCGATGCGGGCTTCTATTTTCCGCTCGACCTCGGCGCGCGTGGCAGTTGCACCCTTGGCGGCAACCTCGCGACCAATGCGGGTGGCAATCGCGTGATCAAGTACGGCATGATGCGCGACCAGGTGCTGGGTATCGAAGCCGTGCTTGCCAATGGCGAAGTGACGCGCGGGATGCACAAGATGATCAAGAACAATAGTGGCTACGATCTGCGGCATCTGCTGATCGGCAGCGAGGGCACGCTTGCGGTGATCACGCGGGCAGTGCTGCGCCTGCGCCCACGGCCGACAGCCGTCGCCACCGCATGGTGCGCATTGCCCGACTATGACGCTGTAACGAAATTGCTGGCCCGCTCTCAGGCGCAGCTGTCCGCTGGCGTGTCCGCTTTCGAAGTGATGTGGGCCGGCTATTACGATGCCGTGCTGGCGAATCTCGGGCAGTTACGCGCACCGCTGGACAAACGCCATCCTTACTACGTGCTGCTTGAAAGCGTGGGCAGCGATCCCGAGCCGCATGCCGAGGCATTCGAGGCGTTTCTCGGCAACATGCTCGAAGAGGGCGTAGTCAGCGATGCGGCGCTTGCGCAGTCCGAAGCGGATGCGCTCGCCTTCTGGACGATCCGCGATGCGCCCGGCGAGTATCCGAAGTTCATTCCGCATCATAGCGCGTATGACGTGAGCTTCTCGATCAGCGACGTCGGGCAGGTAGCTGCGCGTTGCGAGCAACGTTTGCAGGAGCGGTGGCCTGATGCGCTCGTCATGATTTATGGGCATCTGGGCGACGGCAACCTCCATATCGTCGTCGATATTCCCGGTGCGGAAGGACGACTGCACGACGAGATCGACGGCGTGATCTACGACGTGACGCGCGAATTTCACGGCTCGGTGTCCGCCGAGCACGGCATCGGTGTCAAGAAGAAGGCTTTTCTCGGCCACACGCGCAGTGACGCGGAAATCACGGCCATGCGGCTGATCAAGACGGCGCTGGATCCGCGCGCGATCCTCAACCCAGGGAAGATCTTCTAATGATGCGTGAGCGGGCCGCCTTTGCCGCGAACGCTGAAGACGCTGACCTGCGGTGGTTTTCGTGTCTGATCGAAGAGCGCCGCATTCGCTGGTGCTGTTCGGCGCGAGGATGGCTCGTCAGTGTCGACAACCGGCATGTCGCGACGGCACAGAGTTTCGACGACGCGATGCGCGACGCTATGGAATGCGTGACGGCACGCTCGAATTGAGGCATGGACAACGCGGCATGGGGGCGGGCGCGTGCCACGCGATTTACGGTCGAGCGTGCGGCGCGCTGACCGACGCGTGTAGAAGTCACCTGTCTATATCGAGACCCGTATGGCAAAGAAGCGATCCCGTGCACGGCGGCAGCCCTCGTGCCCGGCCATCGGCGCGTTGCTGCGCTATCGGACCCGCACCGTACGCGTCATCGCGGAGGCGCGCGGGCAGCGCGCGACGATCGAATCGCTCGACACAGCGGGGAGGATGTTCGTGAGGACGGTGAAATGGGGCAGCCAGCGCGAGCTCGGCGCCCAACTCTTCTGAGTCTGGCCTGCATCGAGGGCAATCCGGCGAGCAGCTCACGGTGTCGCGATCGACGCCTGCTCGTCCAGACAGGATTGCCGCGCGCCAGGAGGAGAACGTCGCGGCAGCGAAATTTTTTTTGTCCCAACAGTAGACGCGTAAATTGGCCGCTTCATACTTGCGCCAGGAACACCATCAGGACAACAGAATGCGACGCGTCATCGTCCGGAGATCGCCGGTCCACGGCAAGGGTGTATTTGCGATGCGTCAGCTCGCAATGGGCGAGCGCATGCTCGAATACAAGGGCGAAGTCACAACGTGGCGGAAGGCGTTGCGTCGACACCGGCGTGAAGGCGTCACGGGCCATACGTTCCTGTTCGGGCTGTCGGATGGCCGCGTCATAGACGGCAGCCGCGGCGGTAACAGCGCGCGCTGGCTGGACCACGCCTGCACGCCGAACTTCGAGACCATCGAGGATGACGGACGGATTTTCATTCACACGCTCCGGCTAGTCGACGCAGGCGAAGAGCTTTTCATCGACTATCTGCTGGAAATCGACGACACGGCAGACGAAGAGGCTCGCGCTCAATATGCATGTGCTTGTGCGTCCGCCGGGTGTCGTCGGTCGATGCTGGCTGGCGCCGCGTGATGAGGAGCTAGGCAGGGCGGTCGCGAGAGCGACCACAACGGTACAGGGCAGTTGGTTTTCGAACGGTAGACGGCGCACGTCAAATCGATGCAGGGGATTATCGAGGAGACTAAACCCGTGCAACCGCTACGCCACACGTGTCCACTGGCAAGATGGTGAGTCAGTCTCGTATCCGATGAGAGTCGAGCTTCTGATCTCGGCCATTTGCGGACGATCGACTCAGCCGCCAGTGAGACATTCGAACGACTCAATGCCCTGGCGGATTCAACCGGTGGATGCAACACACTGAAGACTGCGCAAGCAGTGGGAGTGTTGCAGATGAAACAGCGACGCCGGATTTACTACAGCGAGAAGCAGAAAGCGCTGATGTGGGAACGTTGGCGCAAGGGAGAGTCTCTCCAGAAGATCGCCCAGCTTTTTGACCGGAACCACTCGTCTGTACAGGGGATTCTGGCGGAGACAGGCGGGATCCAACCACCACAGAGGCATCGATCGAGATTGGCGTTGACGCTGGCTGAGCGCGAAGAGATATCGCGGGCGCCGGTGGCTGACGACTCGATCCAGTCGATCGCCATGCGGCTCTCACGGTCTCCCTCCACCATCTGCCGTGAAATCAAGCGTAACAGCGGACCAGATGGCTACCGTGCAAGCCACGCCGATCAGCTTGCCTGGGATCGCGCGCAGCGTCCCAAAGTCTGTAAACTGGTTGAGCACCGAACGCTGGCGCAGATCGTGGCAGGCAAGCGCCAGTTGCAGTGGTCGCCGCAGCAGATTGCCGGATGGCTCAGGCGTGCGTACCCAGACAACGAGGACTACCACGTGTCCCACGAGACCATCTATCGCAGTCTCTTCATCCAGGCCCGTGGCGCCCTGAAGAAGGAATTGCTCGAACACTTGCGGCGCACCCGGGCCATGCGCCGTTCGCGCCACCATACGCAGAAGACGGACGATCACGGCAGGATTCGCGACACGGTATCGATCAGCGAACGCCCCGCGACCGTTGAAGACCGGGCCGTACCGGGCCACTGGGAAGGTGATCTGCTGTGCGGTACCGGCAGCAGCCAGATTGCAACCCTCGTCGAGCGCCAGACACGTTACGTCATGCTGGTGAAGATAGCCAGCAAGGACAGCGAGACGGTCGTCAATGCACTCATCAAACATGCCAGCAAGTTGCCGCAGGAACTGTATAAATCGCTAACATGGGATCGGGGAACGGAGATGGCCGGACACAAGCGTTTCACTGTGGCCACTGATATCCAGGTCTACTTCTGCGACCCCCAGCATCCGTGGCAGCGCGGATCAACGAGAATACAAACGGACTTCTACGGCAGTACTTCCCCAAAGGCACCGATCTGCCGGTGTATTCGCAGGCTAAACTCAATGCTGTGGCGCGACGGCTGAACGAGCGTCCGAGAAAGACGCTGGACTACGAAACGCCCGCCGAACGATTCCAGCAAACCATTGCATCCACCGGTTGAATCCGCCAGGCTTCGCCGACGGAAATGACGATAGGATCACTTTATGACCCGATACGTGGCTTTCCTACGAGCCGTGAATGTTGGCGGCACCGGTAAACTCCCTATGTCCGAGCTGCGAGCGATGTGCGAATCCTTTGGCTTTACCAACGTGCGCACCTATATCGCAAGTGGCAACGTCGTCTTTGAAAGCAAGCTCACAGAAGCCTCAGTGAAGGCTCGGCTGGAACGTTGCCTGGAGATATACGCAGGCAAGCCAGTAGGTGTTCTGGTCCGGACTGGCGCAGAGCTGGCCGCGGTTGTTGACGGGAATCCTTTCAAGGCTGCCGCATCGAATCGGACCGTCGCAATATTCCTCGATGCGCCACCTCCTGCCGACGCTCTGTCTCATGTGAGCGGCGAGCAGCATGAAGAAATCGCGCTCGGAACGCGTGAGGTGTACGTGCACTACAGCAACGGAATGGCACGCTCAAAATTAAAAATTCCCGCTGCGAGGACCGGCACCGCCCGCAACATGAACACGGTGGCAAAACTCGCTGAGTGGGCGACAGAATAGTCCGAGGGTCCTTCTGCGTCTCGGATCGGCCATTAGGAGCCGTTCGCCGGCAGTTGCTCACAGCCCTTCCGATGTCTGCTTTGCGTCACTGAACGGCCACTTATCGCAATATGCGTGTGGTGCGCTTTGGTCTTTCCCGGCCTAAAGCCTGTTTCCTTGCAAGCCGGCCTGAAGTGTCGCGAAGGTGTGCAAGGCGGTGCGGTCGAAGTGCAGCGGCGTCAGACGAAATGCGCTTCGACGCAACGACGGCCGTTTCGCTATCGGGCGCATTTTTACGCGGTCCGCGCTGAAAGCGCAGCCAGAAATAATCGATGCCGCGCGGATCGACCTCCGGCACGAATTCGATGCCCTCCACCAGCCCGATGCCTCGCCGTGTCACGGTCAGCGGTCCGGCGGCCGAGGCATCGCAATCTGGAAAGTTCACGTTGAGACATGTGGGCGCGTCATGCGAGGTGGCGAGCAGTCGGCGGATCACACCGGGCGCGATTCACGCGCGGTGTCCCAGCGCACGCTTCGGCGATCGCTAAACGTCTGACTGAGCGTGATCGAAGGCAGGCCGAGCAGAAGGCCCGTCATCGCTGCACCGACGGTGCCGGAGAACATTGTCTCCACGCCCAGGTTCGCGCCGCGATTGATGCCCGACAAAACGAGCGTGGGTGGCGCGGCCTTCATCAGATGACGCGCCGCGGTTACGACGCAATCGCCGGGCGTGCCTTGCACGCCGAAGCGCCGCTGCCCCTGACGCGAAATGCGCAGCGGCGAATGCAGGCTTATGGAATGCGACGTTCCGCTCTGGTCGTGTACGGGTGCGACGACCCGGACTTCGTGCGCGTTCTAACTCCACGATGCTCCTGCCTGTGACCCTCACTCATAGGATCACAAGACGCCTTCTTCCCTCGGTTTCGTTTGCTTAAAGTGACACCACTGCAGCAGCTTTCCTTCTGTCCCGCTGCTGCAAGCACAGTTACTTCGCCACTTTATCCAACGACAACCTTTGGAAGAAATCATGAAATCGCTCATCAATGCTGTTGCAGTCGCCGCCGCGCTTGCCATCCCCGCAGCATCGTTCGCTCAGTCGAATGATCAGGTCACCCGTGCGCAGGTTCGCCATGAACTGGTGCAACTCCAGAATGCTGGATACGGTGCTGGCCAAGGCGATCAAGCGTTCTATCCGGCTCAAATCGAGGCCGCCACTGCACGTGTGGCTGCGGAGGAAAAGTCCGCGAGCGGCTTCGGCGGTGTAAGCAGCGGTTCCTCCGGCAGTGGCGCACCGGCGATCAACGGCGCCCGGTCTCTGTATTCCGGCCGTTGATTCAACGCCACGAACGATGTCACGACGAAATGAACGGACCTTGCTGCGCCCTAACCGATTGCAGAGGCGAAGCACTGACCACATAGCCGTGTCGTCATGACAGCGTTGCTGGCAATTCACAACTCACCTATCACGCATTGGAGAACGACATGAAAGTACTGATGGTTTTGACCTCGCACGATCAATTGGGCAGCACGGGCCGCAAGACCGGCTTCTGGCTGGAAGAACTCGCGGCGCCTTACTACACGTTCAAGGACGCGGGCGCCGAGATCGTGCTGGCCTCGCCGCAGGGCGGCCAGCCACCGCTCGATCCGAAGAGCAACGAGCCGGCCAATCAGACCGACCAGACTCACCGCTTTGAAAACGACGCGGCGGCCAAAGCGCAACTCGCGGCAACCGTGCGCCTCGACAGCGTCTTCCAGGCGGACTTCGACACGATGTTCTATCCCGGCGGCCATGGCCCGTTGTGGGATCTGGCCGAAGACCGCCATTCGATCGCGCTGATCCAGTCGTTCATCGCCGCCGGCAAACCCGTTGCACTCGTGTGTCATGCACCGGGCGTACTGCGCCACGTCACCACGGCGGACGGCAAGCCGCTGGTCGAAGGCAAGAAGGTGACGGGCTTCACGAATTCGGAAGAAGCCGCGGTCGGCCTCACCGAGATAGTTCCGTTCCTCGTTGAGGACGAACTCAAGGCCAAGGGCGGCATTTATTCGAAGACCGTCGACTGGGCTCCGTATGTAGTCACCGACGGGTTGCTCATTACCGGACAAAACCCGGCTTCGTCGTCCTCCGCTGCCGCCATTCTGATGAAGCACCCGGCGCTCGCCGCGCAATAAAAGCCGCCTGTCTGCCGACGCGCGTTGCCTTCGGGCAAGCGCGCGGCGTTTTCACCAGAGAGCCAGTTAGCTGATCGCACAGGATCGCGCGCAGCCGGCTCGATCGAGCCCGTCGCAACGCGCGACCTGGGTCCATTCGGGAGCGAAACGAACATGGAATATCCTTCACTCTTCACGCCGCTCAAGCTCGGGCGGCACACCTTGCGCAACCGTATCGTGCTGCCGCCGCTGACGCGCCAGAGAGCCGCCCAGCCCGGCGACATACCGACCGCATCGAGCGCGCTCTATTACCGCCAGCGCGCCGGCGCGGGCTTCATGATCAGCGAGGGAACGCAGATAGAACCGCGCGGTCAGGGCTACGCGTGGACACCCGGCATCTACAGCGACGAACAGGTCGAAGGCTGGGCTCGCGTGACCGACGCAATACACGCTGAAGGCGGCGTGATCTTCGCGCAGCTGTGGCATGTGGGCCGCGTCTCGCATACCGTGTTGCAGCCCCACGGCGCAGCGCCGGTTGCGCCTTCGCCGATCGCGGCACAGAAGGTCAAGGCGTTCATCGAGACCGGTCCCGGCACCGGCACGCTGGTCGAGCCTTCGGTGCCACGCGAGTTGAGCGTCGCCGAGATCGGCAAGTTAGTCGGCCTCTACGCAAAGGCAGCGCACAACGCGCTGCGTGCGGGCTTCGATGGTGTGGAGATTCACGCGGCCAATGGCTACCTCGTGAATCAGTTCATCTCGGCACACTCGAACAAGCGTGAGGACGAGTACGGCGGCTCGCTGCACAACCGCTTGCGCTTTCTGCGCGAGATCGTCCAGGCGGTCGCCGCAGTCGTCGGGCCGGAACGGCTGGGCGTGCGCTTCACGCCGTTGTTCACGAGCACCGATCAGGATCGCGTGTACATCGGCCTCGTCGAAGACGATCCTCATCACACGTATATCGAGGCAATCAGGGTGCTGGAAGCTGCCGGTGCGGCCTATGTGTCAATAGCGGAAGCCGACTGGGATAACGCACCCGATCTGCCGGCGGCGTTTCGCGAGGAAGTCCGCCGGGTGTTCAGCGGCCGCATCATCTATGCGGGTCGCTACACGGCCGAGCGCGGCGCGCGCCTGATCGAAGCGAACCTTGCGGACCTGATTGCATTCGGCCGCCCGTACATCGCGAATCCGGATCTGCCTGAGCGCATCGCGAACGGCTGGCCGCTCAATGCCGTGAATCCGGCAACGTTGTATGGCGGCGGGGACGAAGGACTCACGGACTATCCGGCATACGCGGAATCGTTATCCGTTCAGGCAGACGAGGTGATCGCATGAGCAAGGGAATCGAAGGGAAGGTCGTCCTGATCACGGGTGGCAGCACGGGCATTGGCGCCGCAGTGGCTCGACGCCTCGCGGCCAGCGGTGCAAAAGTGGCCGTTGCGGCGCGTCGCAAGGACAAGCTCGACGAGGTCGTCGCGGCAATCGTAGCCGAGGGCGGCGCCGCCAAAGCGTACGCACGGGCCATCGCCTATGCGATCGGGCAGCCCGACGACGTCGACATTAACGAGATCGTGCTTCGTCCCACAAGCCAGGAGTTCTGAGCGAACGCTGACTCACACTTTCCAGCGACAGGGCCACGCGCAAGACATTGTGCGTGGCCATCACGCAAATGCGGCGCTTCATACGAGAGCGGTTTCGACGCGTTCGTATCAAGCGCCGCTAGTCGTCGTGGCACGGCCTGGACATTTTGCCGTGATAGTGTTCGCATTCCCGGTCGAGCCAGGCATGCCCGGGCCGTCAGTTGGCTGGTCGTAAGCTGCCTCGCGATGACGCCCGGCACGCCCGCCTGCCCATTCGCCGTTAACCGAGACACTATGTCCAAAAGACCCTCTGCCGAGCAGCGACGCGAACTTGGCGCGTTTCTTTCAAGCCGCCGCGGCCGCCTGCAACCTGCCGAATTCGGCCTGCCCGACGGCCCCCGCCGTACGCCCGGCCTGCGCCGCGAAGAGGTCGCCGTCCTCGCGGGCGTCAGCGTCAGCTGGTACACCTGGCTGGAACAGGGCCGCGACATTCAACCGTCCGCCGATGCGCTGCGCAGAATCTCGCGCGTGCTCAAGCTCGACACCGTGGAATCGGCACATCTGTTCGCGCTTTCATCGCGCGAGCTTTCGCAGGTAGCAACCGGCAGCGGCGTCACCGAAGGCCTCGAACGACTGGTTCGCTCGATCAACGTTCCGGCCTATGTCCGCAACACGCGGCTCGACATTCTCGCGTGGAACGATGCCATTGCCGACCTGTTCGTCGACTATGGATCGCTGGAGCCGCACGAGCGCAACACGTTGCGCCTGCTGTTTCTTTACAAACCCTATCGCACGCTGATTCTCGACTGGGAGCAGATGACACGCGGCATGATCTCCGCGTTCCGCGCCGCGCGCGCACAGGCGCCGGACAAGGCGCCGTTCGATAGCCTCATCGACGAGCTCACGGAACTGAGCCCCGAGTTCAGCGACTGGTGGCAGGACACCGAGGTCAAAGGTTTCGATGAAGGCGACAAACGGCTTCGTCATCCAGCGGGCGGCCACATCGAATTCACTTACGTTGCGTTGACGCCCACCGGCAGACCGGACCTGTCGCTCGTGACTTACATTCCCCGGCACTCTGCCAGTGAGTCCGACTCATAGGATCACAAGACGCCTTCTTGACCCGCCCCGGTTTGCATAGAGTGACACCACTGCAGCAACTTTCCCGCTGCTCGTCACTTCACTCAATCGAGGCAAACATGTCGAACCTGAACCTTCCCACCGCCATCGGCGCAACGTCGCGCAATCCCGCAACCGGCGAGTTCATCGCGCACTATCCGTTTCAGACCGCCGACGAAGTCGAGCGCATGCTGGAGGACAACGCCGCAGCCTACCGGCTGTGGCGCGCGACGCCCATGGCTGTGCGCGTGGCAACCTACCGCCGCCTGGCCGCGACGTTGCGCGAGCGCTCGGAAGCGTTGGCCGCGTTGATTACTCAGGAGATGGGCAAGACGCTCGCCGCCTCGCGAGCTGAAATTGCCAAGTGCGCCAGCGCGATAGACTGGATCGCAGAGCATGGTCCCGCCTTCCTCGCCGACGAACCGGCGCCCGTCGAAGGCGACGATCAGGTGCATGTCTCCTATCTGCCGATTGGCTCCATCCTCGCCGTGATGCCGTGGAATTTCCCGTTGTGGCAGGTGATTCGCGCATCGGGTCCGATCATGCTCTCGGGCAACGGCTTCATCCTCAAGCATGCAGCCAATGTGATGGGCTCGGCGTACGCGTTGCAGGACGCTTATGAAGCCGCCGGCTTTCCAGTCGGACTCTTCGCCAACCTGAATTCCGATAATGAGACCGTGGCCCATGTGATCGAAGATCCGCGCGTTGCCGCCGTCACGCTGACCGGCAGCATGCGGGCCGGGTCCGCCGTCGCATCCACGGCGGGCCGCGCGTTGAAGAAGACGCTGCTGGAACTCGGCGGCGCCGACGCCTTCATCGTATTGGCCGATGCGAACATCGACCCGGCCGTGAAAGCGGCCATCGAGGCGCGCTTTCAAAACGCCGGCCAGGTTTGTCTCGCGGCCAAGCGGTTCATTGTCGAGCGGCCCGTTGCAGAAGAGTTCACGCGCAAGTTCGTGGCCGCCGCGCGCCAGGTCGTGGCGGGCGATCCGCACGATCCGGCAAGCACCATCGGGCCGATGGCGCGCGCCGACTTGCGCGACGAGCTGCACGGCCAGGTGCAACGCACAATCGAAGCAGGCGCGAAGCTGCTGCTCGGAGGCAGCAAGGTAGAAGGCGCCGGGAATTACTACGAGCCGACCGTGCTCGCGGATGTCGCCCCCGGCATGGCTGCTTTCGACGAAGAAACCTTTGGCCCGGTCGCCGCAATCACCGTTGCCGACGACGCCGAGCACGCTATCGAACTTGCCAACACGAGCGACTACGGTCTCGGCGGCAGCCTGTGGACCCGCGACGTCGCCCGTGCGCAGCGAATCGCGCGCCGGCTCGAAACGGGCGGCGTCTTTATCAACGGCTTCTCCGCTTCGAATCCGCGCATTCCGGTGGGCGGGGTGAAGAAGAGCGGATACGGCCGTGAACTGTCGCACTTCGGTCTGCGCGAGTTCACCAACGCTCAGGCGGTGTGGGCCAAGACCGTCGATTGATCCGACGTTCCCCCGTTCGCCCGATCACCTCGCGTATCGTTAAGGCATCCAAAACATTCGCGCAGGCTTTCGCATGACCCGTACGCTAACGGGTCATCGGCGGCAGCCTGCAAGCTGAACCATTGCAACCAATCGTCCAATCATCGTTAGCTTCTGGAGTCGAAAATGAAAACCATCAACAACATTCGCCGTTTTGCCGCAGCCTTGACCATTGGCGCCAGCGCATTCGCCACGCAGTTCGCCGAAGCCGCACCTGTCAGGAACATCGTCCTGGTTCACGGGTATTTCGCCGACGGCTCGGGCTGGCAAGCCGTGTCGAAGATCCTCACGCGGGACGGTTACAACGTTTCGGTGGTTCAGGAGCCGGAGACGTCGTTCAAGGAAGACGTCGCCGCGACTACGCGTATCGTCGATGCGCAGGATGGCCCGACAATCCTCGTCGGCCATAGTTATGGCGGAGCGGTGATTACCGAGGCGGGCAACAATGCGCGCGTGGCGGGCCTCGTCTACATCGCCGCGTTTGAACCGGACGCGGGCGAAAACCTCAAGGACCTGACGACGAAAATGCCGGCCGCGACAAAAGCCATCAAG
>NZ_JAQQCJ010000045.1:0-22969 GCF_046030495.1 Paraburkholderia strydomiana | reverse complement strand
CTGGCCAGTAAAGCCACGCCTCCGACCAGAGCCAAAAAATTAGTTAGTTATCCGATTTTATTGAACACCCCATTCGGAAACACCGGCGCGTAACCGACCGTAATAACCGCGCACTCAAGTTTTCACTTCCGCCGCCGTCAACCAAGATATCCCGCCACTTAAAATAACCGCCCGACCATGGATCATCCTGTCGAGGAACACGTCGTGGAAAACTCGCCCGCCGCGCTATCGTCGGCGCTCGCCCCGGATGCGGTGCCAGTCGGCACGCCCCTCGCCTGGCCGATCGTCGATAGCGACGGCTCACTGCTGTTCGCTGGCGGCACCACTCTGGCGAACACGGACGAACGCAACTTCCTGTTCAGTCACTTTCACCCGCAGCGGGGTGATCTGCTGGACACGGCCACCCAAGCGTCGCCCACGGCAGCACCACTCGCGGATTCCGCCAGCGAACTGACGCTCAAGGACATGCACCTCGAAATAGGCGCATTGATCGGCGTGCGTTCGCAGCTCGGCAGCGGCGCGCCAATGCACCCATGCCGCATCATCGGTTTCGCGCCGAATCACGCGCTCTTCGTCACGCCGCCGTTGCAGCAAGGCCGCCAGCTACCGCTCGCGCCGGGCGAAAACATCGAGATCGTCGCCATCGCCAGCCAGGCCGTGTTCCGCTTCGTCTGCACGGTCGAAGCGGTCTGCCGCGCGCCGTTCGACTACGTCGTGCTGTCGAAGCCCGGCGTCGTCCGCCGTCTGCGCGAGCGCAAATCGATCCGCGTTCAGGCGCGCCTGGCGGTACGTTTCGGCATCGGCGAAACGGGCAATGCATATGAAGGACTCGGTCTGGCCAAGGGCATCAGTGCGCTCGGCATGTCGTTGAGCGCCGCGTGGACGCTCGGCGCGGTCGGCGAACGGCTGCGACTCGCTTTCCGCCTGAAGTCGGCGGAATTCGATACGCAGATCGAGACCAGCGCCATCATCCGCAACGTGCAGAAAGGCAACGCGCCTGGCGCCCCGTCGAACCATGGGCTTGAGCTGGACCGGCTCGACGCGTCCCAGCAGATGGCGATGAAAGTCTTCGTATTCGACCGGCAGGACGACGTGCAGTACTGGTCGAACGGTCTGAAGTAAACGTATGAAAGCGGGCGACGCCCAGACGCACGGGCCGCTCAGCCGATCAGCTCTTCCGGCCTCACACGCCGCGCCCCCCACGCATCGGCGAGCGCTTCGCAACGGCCGAGCCGTATCGCCCCGCGCTCGAAATCGACAAATACAACTTCGTCCGCGTCGGGCGGGCGCGCAGGTTCGTCGCGGGTGCGGCCATCGGTCAGAATCCACAGCCAGCGCTGCTGGGCGGGCTTCACACGCGCACTCCGCGCGAGCAACTGTGCGGCGCGCCGGATGCCGGACGTGAGCGGCGTGCCGCCGCCGCCGCCCACGGGCCGGAGCCACCGCTCGTTCCACCAGCGCGGCACGGCCGGGCCAAAACGCACGTCCGCCTCCGCGCCGCCGAAACAGACCAACGCAGCTTCGGCGCGCGCGGCGCTCGCGCGGTCGAACAACGCAATCAGCAAGCCCTTCGCGAGCGCGAGACGCTGCCCGGCCAGCATGGAGCCGGAGCAATCGAGCACGAAGCAATGCAGGACGCCGCCGCGCGGCGCCTCCCGCACGAAGCGCAGGTGATCTGCACGCAGCGGCGCCGCGCGCTTCGCGGCAAGCGTTAGCGGCCAGGCGATGCGCGTACCCGGCTTGCCGCGCGGATCGCCCCGCAAATGGCTGCGCGAATTCGCACCCACGCCTCCTCGCCATCGAAAACCGCTGCGCGTGTCAGCGGCGGCGCCCTTCCGATGGCTCAGCGTTTTTTTGCGCCAAGCGGTATGACGCCTTTGACTTGCGTGGTCGGGGCCGGCTCGGGCGGCAGGTAGCCCCAGTCGTTCTCGTCGGTGCCGGGGGGAGCCGACGCGGCACCCGCTGCAGATCCAGCCGGTCGATCCGCAGCGCCGCCCGCAGCGGCTTGCCGCCGCGCTTCGCTCTCATACGCATCGCCACCTGCCTGCTCGTCACGCTGACGACGCCGATGAATCAACACCACCTCGGCAACCCGGTCGACATGCTCCGCCGTTACCGCGACTGCCTGCTCCAGTGCGGCCAACGCCCGCGCCGCGCGCAGCATCACGAGATCGGCGCGCAGACCATCCACGGCCGCGTCGATGCACAACGCGCTGACATGCGCGTGCACGGCGTCGTCGAACGCGAGTTGCGGCAGCGCTTCGCGCGCCGCACGAATCCGCTCGACATACGCCGCCTGCCGCGCCGCATAGCCTGCACGAAAGCCCTGCGCATCGAGATCGAACGCGAGCCGCGCTTTCACGATCGCCTGACGCACTTGCGGCTCGAAACAGTTCTGCAACTCCACCATCAAGCCGAAGCGGTCGATCAATTGCGGCCGCAGTTCACCTTCTTCGGGATTCATCGTCCCGATCAGCACGAAGCTCGCGTCGTGGCTATGCGAAACGCCATCGCGTTCGACGGTGTTCACGCCGCTCGCCGCGACGTCGAGCAATGCATCGACGAGCGCATCAGGCAACAGATTGACTTCATCCACATACAGCACGCCGTGATGCGCTTTCGCGAGCAGGCCTGGAGAAAAACGCACCGAGCCGTCACGCAGCACGGTTTCGATATCGATCGTACCGATCAGACGGTCTTCGCTCGCGCCGAGCGGTAAATTCACCAGTTGCCCTTGCGGTAGCAACTCGGCGAGCGCGCGCGCCGCGGTCGACTTGGCCGTGCCGCGCGGCCCGCTGACCAGCACGCCGCCCAGCCCCGGATCGATCGCGGCCAGCAGCAGCGCCTGCTGCAACGGCGCCTGCCCGATCAACGCGGCAAACGGAAACCCGGGTCGCTGATTGCGCCGCGGCTCCTCGGCCGCCTGGTGGCTCATTGCTGGCGTCGCTGCATTCATGTCTGCATTCCTTCGATCTGCTGCTCGCTCGCGAGCAGATGTCCTTCGACTTGTGCACGGTACTCGCCCGGCGCTTGCCACAATCCCCGCTGCATCGCTTCGAGCAGACGCTCGCAGATCGAATGCAATGCATGCGGATTGTGCCGCTGCAAGAACTCGCGCGTATCGGCGTCGTTCAGATAAGCATCGGTGACGAGCGCATATTGATGATCCGCGATCACCCGCGCGGTCGCATCGTAACCGTACAGATAATCGACGGTCGCGGCGATCTCGGCCGCGCCCTTATAGCCGTGACGCTTCACGCCGTCGATCCACTTGGGATTGACCACACGCGAACGAATCACGCGTGCGATCTCCTCATGCAGCGTGCGTACGCGCGGCGCGGCCGGATTGCTGTGATCGGCGTGATACACGCTCGGCTGAGTGCCGGCCAGATGCCGAACCGCCGCGACCATGCCGCCCTGGAACTGGTAATAGTCGTTCGAATCGAGCAGGTCATGTTCGCGGTTGTCCTGGTTCTGCAGCACCACGTCCAGCGCGGCGAGGCGCGCACCGAACGCATCGCGCGCTTCTTCGCCCGCGTTCTTCTGCGTGTACGCGTAGCCACCCCACGCCTGATAAGCGTCCGCGAGATCGGCGTCGGTCTGCCACTGCTGCGAGTCGATCATGTCCTGCAGACCCGCGCCATACGCGCCGGGCCGTGCGCTGAACACGCGCCAGCCGGCGCGCCGGCGCGCCTCGGCGGCATCCATGCCGCGCGCGATCAGCGCATCGCGTTCGCGCAGCACACGCGCGCGAATCGGGTTCAGCGCTTCGGGTTCGTCGAGTTCGGCAACGGCCTGCACAGCGGCGTCGAACAGATGCATCACGTTCGCAAAGGCGTCGCGGAAAAATCCGGACACGCGCAACGTGACGTCGATACGCGGACGATCGAACGCTTCGATCGGCATGATCTCGAAGTCGGTCACGCGATGACTGCCCGGCGCCCACTTCGGCCGCACGCCGAGCAGCGCGAGCGCCTGGGCGATGTCGTCGCCGCCGGTGCGCATCGTCGCGGTGCCCCAGACCGAGAGCCCGATCGCGCGCGGATAATCGCCTTTGTCCTGCAGATGCCGCTCGAGCAACTGCTGCGCGGATTTCAGTCCGAGCGACCACGCGGCTTGCGTCGGCACCGCGCGCGTGTCGACCGAATAGAAATTGCGGCCGGTGGGCAGCACGTCGGGCCGTCCGCGCGACGGCGAACCGCTCGGCCCCGGCGGCACGAAGCGCCCTTCGAGGCCGCGCTTCAGATGCAGCATTTCCTGTGGACCGCAGGCGTCGAGCCTCGGCAGCACGTCGTCGCGCAAGCGCTCGATGACCTGCTCCGCTTGCGGCAGCGCACCGGCTGGCGGTGTCGCGCGTGATATCGCGCCGCGCAGCTCGCCTGCATCGGCCCGGTCGCCGCACACGCCGCTCAACATTTGCGCCGCCAGCAACTCGAGCCGTTCGCGCGTGTCGCCGCCATGCCGCCACGGCGCGTCGCTCACCTGCTGCAACACATCGGGACGCGGGCCGTCCCACACCGCCGACCAATCCACCGACAACGGATCGAACAGATGATCCATCCGCAGATCGCGTGCCAACGCATCGATCAAGCCGGCTCTGGCGCCTTGCCCGTCGCCGACCGGAAAGCGCCCCAACGCGAGCAACGTGTCGCGCCGCTGCACACCGGCAGGCGATTGCCCGAACGTATGCAAGCCATCGCGAATCTGCGCTTCCTTCAATTCGCACAGCCACGCGTCGACGCGCGTGAGCAGCACGTCCTCGTCGTCCTCGCCGTTCGGCTCCGCGAGACTCAACTCCTCATGCAGCTTGTGCTCGACGATGGTCGCCAGAATCGTGCGCCGTAGCAGCTTCGAGCGGCGCGGATCGACCATCAGCGCTTCATAGTATTCGTCGACCTGGCGCTCCAGATCCTGCAACGGACCATAACTTTCGGCACGCGTGAGCGGCGGCATCAGGTGATCGACGATGACCGCCTGCGCGCGGCGTTTGGCCTGGCTGCCCTCGCCCGGATCGTTGACGATGAACGGATACAGATGCGGCATAGGCCCGAGGATCAGATCGGGCCAGCACGCCTCGCTCAACGCGACGCTCTTGCCGGGCAGCCATTCGAGATTGCCGTGCTTGCCGACATGCACGACCGCGTCGATACCGAACTGGTGACGCAGCCAGAAATAGAACGCAAGGTACGCATGCGGCGGCACCAGTTCGGCGTCGTGATAGCTCGCATAATCGCCCTGCTCGCGCGAACGCGACGGCTGGATGCCGACGAACACCTGCCCGCAGCGCCAGCCCGCGATCAGGAAACGGCCGCGCCGCAGGGTCGGGTCCTGGTCGGGCGTACCCCAGCGCGCGTTCAGTGCTTGACGCGCCTCGGCGGGCAGCGCGTTGAAATGCGCGAGATAGTCGTCGAGCGCGAGGCTTTGCAACGCGGGGCGCAGATCGCGCACGACCGGATCGTTGGTCACGCCTTGCGTGAGCTTCCTCAGCAGCGCATCGCCATCGGCGGGCATTTCGTCCGCGAGACGATAGCCCTCGTCGCGCAGCATCGCCAGCATGCCGACCACCGACGCCGGCGTGTCGAGCCCCACGCCATTGCCAATGCGCCCTTCGCTCATCGGATAGTTGGCGAGAATCAGCGCGAGTTTCTTGTCCGCATTATCGAGCGATCGCAGACGGCACCAGCGGCGGCTCAATTCAGCGAGAAAGCCCACCCGTTCGAGGTCCGGCTGATAACGCACCACGTCGACCTGGGTGTGCGCACAGCGATACGCGAGCCCCTTGAAACTGATCGCGCGCGTGATGATGCGTCCGTCCACTTCCGGCAGCGCGATATGCATCGCGATATCGCGCGAATTGAGGCCGTGGTTGTCCTTGAGCCAGTCGTCGCGATTGCCGCCGCTCAGGATCACCTGGAACACCGGCGCGTCGCCGGCAAGCGCGAGCGGCGCGGGGTCGTCGATCGCGGATGCGGCGAAGGCGGTCGTATTCAACACCAGCGCGACCTCGTGCTGCGCGCACAATGTCTGCACGACGTCGCGGCTCATCGCGTCTTTCAGCGACGTGATCGCGATCGGCAACGGATTGAGGCCCTGTGCTTCGAGCGTGTCGATCAGCGCGTCGAACACCGCCGTGTTGGCCGCCTGCAGATGCGCCTTATAGAACAGGATCGCCGCGACCGGCGCGCCGGCTTGCCAGCGCGCCTGCCAGTCGGCGATGGTCGGCATGTCGTGCCGCGGATGATAGAGCGCGGCGGCCGGCAACGCGCGCGGCGGCGCAGGCTCGCGCCCCCAGCCGAACGCGCGGTGCGCGATGCAGCGCAGAAACGCCTCGGCATTTTGCGGACCGCCCTCGCGCAGATAGCGCCAGAGCTGATGACACAGATCGGCAGCGGCGGTGCTGCGCGCGAGCAGGTTCGGATCTTCCTGCAAGTCGCCGGAAAACATCGCGAGCGTTTGCTGTTTGCGCTCCGCCAGCGCGACCACCTGCTCGATGCCGTACGGCCAATACGCCTCGCCGCCGAGGTGATCGACCACCACCACGCGCGCGTGCTGCAGCACATCCTCGAGATAGAAATCGACCGAGGCCGGTTGCCGCAGATACGTGACGTTCGCGAGCCGCACGCTGGGGAAGCCCTCGCCCAGTCGCGGAAAAACACTCGCGAGCAGGGACAGCGTGGTGTCGGCGGAACTGAGCACGACAATGTCGGCGGGCTGCTGATCAATACGGATCACGCCCTGCGTATCGTCGACGAAACCGCCCGGCGTCGTGCGCAGCAGATGCATGAGCGCTTACGCCTCGCTGGCTGCGGCGCGCGACGACACGACGCCAAGCGCCGCATCGAACGCGCGTTGCAACGCGGCCTGATCAAGGTCTTCGCCGATCAGCACGAAGCGGCTTTGCGTGCCTTCGCCGGGCTGCCAGCGTCGATCGAAGTAGCTGTCGAAGCGCCGGCCCACGCCCTGGATCACGAGACGCATCGGCGCGCCCGGCAATGCCGCGAACCCTTTGACGCGGTAAATCGTGTTCGCTTCGACGAGCGCTTGCAGCGCGGCGATCACCGCTTCACGCGACGGCGCATTCGCCTGCACGACCACCGAGTCGAATTCGTCGTGGTGGTGATCGGCGTCGTCGGCGGACCCGTGGTGGTCGTGGCGCAAGTGGATCGTTTCCTCCGACGCTGCTTCGAGACCCAGCAACGTATGCAGATCGAGCTGGCCCATCTGCGCGCGCACGACCTTCACCTGCGGCGGAATCTCTTCGCGGATCACCGCTTCGACCGCGCCCTGCTGCGCGTCGTCGAGCAGGTCCGTCTTGTTCAGGATCACGAGGTCGGCCGCCGAGAGTTGATCTTCGAACAGTTCGTGCAGCGGCGACTCGTGATCGAGATTCGGATCGGCTTTGCGCTGCGCGTCGACGGCCACCGGGTTGTTGGCGAACTGGCCGCTGGCGGCAGCCGGGCCGTCCACTACAGTGACGACCGCATCGACGGTGAAGCTGTTCCGGATCTGCGGCCAGTTGAACGCCTGCACCAGCGGCTTGGGCAACGCGAGACCGGAGGTTTCGATCAGCACGTGATCGATCTGCTCGCGGCGCTCGACGAGCTTTTCCATCACGGGAAAGAACTCTTCCTGCACGGTGCAGCACAGGCAGCCGTTCGCGAGTTCATACAGTTGCCCTTCGGTTTCGACGCCGTTTTCATCGCAACCGATGCCGCAGCCTTTGAGGATTTCGCCGTCGATGCCGAGTTCGCCGAACTCGTTGACGATCACCGCAATGCGCTTGCCGCCCGCATGCTGAAGAATATGCCGCAGCAGCGTGGTCTTGCCGCTGCCGAGAAAGCCCGTGACGACGGTGACGGGGATCTTGCGCATTTGAGTTTGCATCGTGAGGTCCATCCGTAGGCGTTGCCCGGGGCCGCCGGTACGTTCGCGCGTCTGTCTGCATGGGCTGGCCGGCCGGACACGCACGAGGCGCACGCGCTGCCAAAGCCGGCACGATCACAACACACGGGGACGAACGACGGCGTTGCCGCGACAACGGTAAACAGAAAGCGGGTGTGAGGTCATGAACGCGCCGTCGCATCCCCGCGGCGGGCATCCTGCGTATTCTGGCCGGTATCCGGGCTGGCGAAAGCGCCGCTTCCCCTTCCCGGACGAGTGATTTCTCGCCCAGTGGTGATATGCCGACGCGGCCTTGCGCGTGGACATCGAAGCCGGCTCCGCAGCGTCGGTCGATGCAACCGACGCCACTTTTCGCTTACCGTTGCGGGGGCAGCACAGGTTGACCCGGTCCAATGCAGGCGGGCACCCTGTTTCCCGTTTAACTGCATGCGCACGAGCGCGCACACGAGCACCAAAGTGCGTGCGAGTGTAGGCCCGCGGCCCCGTGCAGTCAAGAAAACGCAGGCCGCAAGCGCTTATCGGGCGGGGTGCCATGTGCTATCGTATGCGCGCGTTTGGTGCCCGCACATGCGTTCGCGTGTGCAGTTAAACGGGAAACAGGCAGCGCGTCATGCGCTCAACCTGTGCTGTCCCCGCAACGGTAAGCGACCTGCGGCGCGCTGTTCCATCAGCCCTGCCGCGCATGCGTTTTTTCGATGCCACTGTCCGGCGAATCCGGCACGGGAAGGCAAAGCGCATGAGGCCGCCAGCCCGGATACCGGCCAGACGCGGAGGCGGCGCACGTTACGCCGCCGGCCGCCGGAATCCGCGAGGGACGGATGTGAAGGCGCTGAAGCACGACGTGACGCGTCCGGTCGCGTATTCCGCATGAGCCGTACTTTCGCGGGATTCGCCATGAACCGGCCGCGTTTTCGCCGAGCCCGAATCCGTTGCACCGCATGATTTCAATCTCCGCCGCTGGGCGCAGTTGCCCGCTTCGCCCCTTCCAGCCGGTGACGCCATGGCGCGCGCCATGCCCGCCGCGATGAGCCGCGCGTGGCTGATCGGCGCGGGCCCGGGCGACGTCGAACTGATGACGCTGAAGGCCACCCGCGCGCTGGCGCAAGCCGACGTGGTGCTGGTCGACGATCTGGTCAATCCCGACGTGCTGCAATTCGCGCGCGATGACGCGCTGGTCGTGTACGTCGGCAAACGCGGCGGGCATCCGTCCACGCCGCAAGCCGGCATCGTTGCGCAGATGCTCGGACATGCGCGGGCCGGGCGCAGCGTCGCGCGCCTCAAGGGCGGTGATCCGTTCGTGTTCGGCCGTGGCGGCGAGGAACAGCAGGCGCTGCACGAAGCGGGCATCGAGGTCGAAGTGATCAACGGCATCACGGCGGGGATTGCCGCGCCCGCGGCAATCGGCATCCCGGTCACACATCGCGATTACGCGCAGGGCGTCGTGTTCGTCACGGGACACGGCGCGGGCAGCGGCGAGCCGGATTGGACCGCGCTCGTCGCTACGCAGATGACGCTGGTGATTTATATGGGCATGCGGCGCCTGAGCGAGATCACCGCCGCGCTGCTCGCGGCCGGCATGCGCGCCGACACGCCGTGCGCGGCGATCGAATCGGCGACGCGTCCCGAACAGCGTCACGTGCTCGCGCGGCTCGGCGAGTTCGTCGATGCTGTCGCGCGTGCGGGGCTTGGCTCGCCGGCGATCGTGGTGATCGGCGGGGTGGCGTCGCTGGCGCTGGCTCGTGCGGCGGTCAAGGCGGACGTGGCGCATGGGGTGGCTGGTGCTGGCGCCAATGGCGGCTCCGACGTTGATGGCACTTCCGTTGCCAGTGCCGATTCCGCCGCTGCCTCGACTCCCGGAACGGCCTCCCAATGAAAACGCTGAGCGTCGGCATTGGTTGCCGCCTGAACACCCCGGCCGCGCAGATCGAAGCGGCCGTGCGCGCCGCGCTCGGTCCACATGCATTCGATCAGATTCGCGCAGTCGCTTCGGTCGACACCAAAGCCGACGAGCCGGGTCTGCTCGAATTCTGCGCGCGTCACGCGCTGCCGTTGCTACTCTTCAGCCGTGCGCAGGTCGCAGGAATCGCAGTCGCGAAACCGTCGGACGCCGTGCGAGAGCATCTCGGCGTGGACGGCGTCTGCGAACCGTGTGCGCTGCTCGCGGCGTCGTGTGAGCCTGCCGCGCTCGTAGCGGCGACTGTGCGTGGCGCACGCGCGGCGCACACCGCACCCGATGCGGGCGCAATATCGGCTGTGGCGGCTGCGGGTACGCTCGCCGCACGTGCCGTAGCAATTGCACCGGCAGCACCCACCACCCGCCTCCTCGTCTCCAAAACGCACCACGGCGGCGTCACCGTGGCAATCGCCACGGCCGCAACCGACGCCGGCGACGAACCACCCAACCACGCCCCTCACCGACAGGACCTTCGATGAAGACCGACCCCGAATCGCATCAACGCATGACCGAGCGCCGACGCGAAGGCCACGAGAAGAAGCAGGCCAACGCGACCGTCGAAAAAGGCCTGCTGATCGTCAACACCGGCACCGGCAAAGGCAAGACCACCGCCGCGTTCGGTATGGCCGTGCGGGTGCTCGGACACGGCATGCGGCTCGGCGTCGTGCAGTTCATCAAAGGCGCGCTGCATACGTCCGAGCGAGACTTCCTCGGCGCGATCGCGAACTGCGATTTCGTCACGATGGGCGACGGCTACACCTGGAACACGCAGAACCGCGACGCCGACATCGCCACCGCTCGCAAAGGTTGGCACGAAGCGCGCCGGATGATCGAAAGCGGCGAGTACCAGATGGTGATCCTCGACGAGCTGAACACCGTGCTGAAGTACGAATACCTGCCGCTCGACGAAGTGCTGTCGGTGCTGAAGGCGCGCCCCGCGATGCTGCACGTGGTGGTCACCGGCCGCCACGCACCGGACGCGCTGATCGAAGCCGCCGACCTCGTCACCGAAATGCGCATCGTCAAGCATCCGTACCGCGAGCAAGGCGTGAAAGCGCAGCGCGGCGTGGAGTTCTGAGCGATGTCCGAGCGGCCCGACGGCACTTCGTCAGGAACGTCCCAACAGGGAGAGGCCTCCGCGCCCTGCGGGGTGCCCTCCCAGGGAACGTCCACCGGGGCGTCTGCACAGAAGACTAACTCCGGAGCGCGCCCGATGGAGACTTCCTCCCGTGCCTGCCCCGCGCTCTTCATCAGCGCTCCCGCTTCGGGGCAGGGCAAAACCACGATCACCGCCGGTCTCGCGCGCTACCACCAACGGTTGGGACGGCGCGTACGCGTCTTCAAAACCGGCCCGGACTTTCTCGATCCGATGATCCTCGCGCGCGCGAGCGGCGCACCGGTTCTGTCGCTCGACCTGTGGATGGTCGGCGAGGCCGCGTGCCGCAATCTGCTCGCACAGGCGGCGGCCGAAGCCGATCTGATCCTGATCGAAGGCGTGATGGGTCTGTTCGACGGCACGCCGAGCAGCGCCGATCTCGCGACGGTCTTCGGCGTGCCGGTGCTCGCAGTGATTTCCGCGAAGGCGATGGCGCAGACCTTCGGCGCGGTCGCCTTCGGCCTCGCGCACTTTCGCCCGCAGGTGCCGTTTCATGGCGTGCTCGCGAATCGCGTCGGCTCGGCGCGCCACGCGCAGATGCTCGAAGAGGCGTTGCCCGCCGGGCTGCGCTGGTGCGGACACATCGCAGCCAGTGATGAAATCGCGTTGCCCGACCGCCACCTCGGCCTGCACCAGGCGGCCGAGATCGACGATCTGGACGCGCGTCTGAACCGCGCCGCCGACACGCTCGCCCAGACCGCGCTCACCGCCTTGCCACCGCCGGTCGAGTTCGGCGCGCCGGCGCCGCAAGCCTTGCCGCGCCTGCTCGAAGGCAAGCGCATCGCGATTGCCCGCGACGCCGCGTTCTCGTTCATCTATCCGGCCAACGTCGCGTTGCTGGAAGCGCTCGGCGCGCGGGTCGACTATTTTTCGCCGCTCGCCGACGAGGTCTTGCCCGACGACGCCCACGCGCTCTATCTGCCAGGCGGCTATCCGGAGCTGCACGCCGCGACGCTCGCCGCCAGCACGCGCAGCGCCGCGTCGATCCACGCGCACGCGGCGGCGGGCAAACCGCTGGTCGCCGAATGCGGCGGCATGCTCTACCTGCTCGACCGGCTGACCGACGCGCACGGCGTCACGACGCCGATGCTCGGCCTGCTGCCCGGCCATGCGACGATGCAAACCCGCTTCACGGCGCTCGGCATGCAGCAGATCGACGGCCTGCACGGGCCGCTGACCGGCCACACGTTTCACTACTCGAAGCTGAGCAGCCCGCTTACCCCGCTGCGCTCGGCCACCCGGCCGAACAGCGACGGCCCCGGCGAGGCCGTCTATCGCGCGGGCTCGATCGTGGCGACCTACATGCACGCTTACTGGCCCTCCAACCCGGCCTTCACGGCCGCCCTGTTCCATGGCGAAGCCTTTTAACGACTCCGAGCGCGACGCCGTCTATCGCGCGATTTACGAACGCCGCGACATGCGCCACTTCGTGCGCGATCCCGTCGATCCCGCCATGCTCGCGCGCCTGCTCGACGCGGCGCATCACGCGCCGAGCGTCGGCTTCATGCAGCCGTGGCGGATCATGCGGATCACCGACGCGGCGCTGCGCACCGCCTTGCACGCAACGGTCGAAAGCGAACGGCTCGCCACCGCCGACGCGCTCGGCAAGCGCCGCGAAGAGTTCATGAAGCTGAAAGTGGAAGGCATTCTGGCGTGCGGCGAACTGCTGGTGATCGCGCTGATGGACGGGCGCGAGCGCCATATCTTCGGGCGCCGCACGTTACCGGAGATGGATCTGGCCTCGGTGGCGTGCGCGATCCAGAACATGTGGCTCGCCGCGCGCGCCGAAGGGCTCGGCATGGGCTGGGTGTCGCTGTTTGACGTCGACGCGGTCCGCACGCTGCTGCACATGCCCGAGGGAGCACGGCCGGTTGCGATCCTGTGTCTGGGCCACGTCGACCAGTTCTACAGCGAGCCGATGCTGGAAACCGAGCGTTGGGCAAGCCGCCTGCCGCTGGCCGATTGCGTGTTCGAAAACCGCTGGCCGGAAGCCGACGCGCCGCAGCGATAGCCCGCGCCCGTTACTGCGGCAGCGGCTTCACCGAAATCACGTCCGGCACGCCGCTCGCCTTGTCCTGCCGCAGCTTGACACGCCAGTCGGACGCATCGAACGGAAACTTCGCCAGCGCGCTTTTCACGAGCACCGGCATCGCGTGCAGCGGGTCCGCATCGCGATCGGCGATCACCGCGCGAACCTTATAGCGCTCTTCGCCGCTCGTGCGCTCGAAAAAGCGCAGTGTCAGCGAATGCTGGTAAGGAGCGCCGCCGAACAGCGCGAACGGCGCCTCGGCTTTGGCGCAGTCGCTCGGCGCGCAATCCTTGCCGCCGACGCCGACCGTGGCCGGCCGCGTGTCATACGCAATCGACAGCAGATAATGCGTGGCGTTGCCCGTCGCGGCGACGAAGCCGCGTTTGGCCAGTTCGTCGCGCAGCAGCGCCTCGAATTGCGGATGATCGGCGCTGGCATCCTGCGACGGCATGCGCATGATCGTATAAGTCGGCTCTCCCGGCAGCCCCGCCGCCGGATTCGTGCTGTGCACGTCCGCATTGAGGCCCGCGCAACCGCAGAGGCTTGCCGCGGCCAGCGCGGCACACATCAGAGTGGTTTTGTGCATCTTCTCTTTTTCGAACCTTACGTGTTGGTCCGTCATGAACGTGACGTGACGGATGCGTCGAATTGCGCCTCATCGAGCGCCGGCAGCCAGATCGTAAAAGCCGTGCCCTCGCCGGGCGCGCTGACCACGTCGACGTCGCCGCCATGGCGCGTCACGACGGTCTTCACGAAGGCCATGCCGAGCCCCGCTCCGCCCACCTCGGGCCGCTCGCTCGCGTGAAAGCGGCGAAAGCGCTCGAACAGCCCCGCCTGCTGCTCCGTCGGAATGCCGTAGCCCTGATCGCGGATCGTGCACGACACGCGCCGCGCGGGGCCCGGCACGATCGCCGGTGTCGCGCTCTCGACGCTGCACACGATGCGCGTGTCCGGCGGACTGTACTTGACCGCGTTGTTCAGGATGTTGACGAGCGCGCGCGTCATCAGCGACCGGTCGACGCAGATCCAGCGGCCGTCGTCCTCGTGGTCGTCGCCGGTGTCCGTCTGCAGCGTGATGCGCTTCGCGTGCGCCTGCGGCCAGACTTCGTCGCTCGCGTCGATGATCAACTCGGTCAGGCTCACCGGTTCGAGCACATAGGCTTGCGACTCGGCGCGCGCCAGTTGCACGAAGTCGTCGGCGAGCGTGAGCGCGCGTTGCGCATAGCGCTCGATGCGCCCCAGCAATTCGCGCGCAAGCGTGGGCTCGGTGCGGGCGCGCTCGATCTCGACCAGCGCCAGAATCGACGCCTGCGGCGAGCGCATGTCGTGCGACAGCAGCCGCAACGCGTCTTCGCGCTGACGCTCGGCCGCATGCAGCGCCGACACGTCGACGAGACCCGCGATCCAGCCGGTCGTCTCGCCTTGCGCGTTGGTGCAGGTCGCGTAGCGCAGCAAATGGTCGCGCCCGTTGGCGTCGCGCACCTCGACGCCGTGCTCCATCAGTGCGGCGAATTCGCCGCGCGCCGGATCGAGCAGCGCCGGCCAGTGCGCATGCGCGTACTGATTGTGCTCGGCGTCCGAGGCCGCGTCGCCGTCGATCGTCTTGACGAGCGTCAGGCCGTCCAGCACCGCCTGCATAGGCCGCCCTTCGGGCAGCGGCGCGCCGAGCCGCGCGAAATGCGCCTTGGCCGCATGGTTCGCGATCAGCACGACGCCGTGCACGTCGCTGACCAGGATCGGCTCGGGCATGCTGTCGAGGCTGTCCCAGACGAATCGCTTCATGTCCTGCACCCGCTGCGCGGCCTGCGCCATCAGGGCCATATGCTGCTCCAGCACGTCGCCGCTGAACTCGCGGCGGCGCTGCGGCGTTTCAGGCAGCAAATGAGGCTCGTCGGCGAGGCGCTGCAGTTCTTCGCGCAGATAGGCCATCGTCATTTCGAGGCGCCGCCAGTTCCAGATCGGATACACGACCACCACGCCGATCATGGCCGGCGCCGGCGATATCCAGAACCGCGCGCCGTACAGCCACGCGGCGCTGGCCGCCACCGAGAGCAGCACGAGGCCGACCGTCAGTAGCAACGAACGACGCGGCGACAGCACCAGAAATCCGCCCAGCAGCACCGCGAGCGGCAGCAGCGACACCGCGAACACCATCCAGCGCCCGGCCGGCTGGATCTCGCGGCCGGTGAGCAAGGTGTCGAGCACGTTCGCGTGGATGTACACGCCGGGCAACGGTCCCAGTTCGCCGGACACCGGCGTCGCGAAACGGTCGTACAAACCGGACGCGGTCACGCCGATCACGACGATGCGCCCGCGCAACTGGTCGGCCGATACCTTGCCGGCGAGCACGCTCGCGAAGCTCAGCCTCGTGTAGCTCTGCGCGTTCGGGCCGAACGGGATCAGGAAACGGTCTTCGCCGCCGTCATCGCGGGCGGCCAGGCTCGCCGCCGCACTAGCCGGCGCTTGCCGTGGCGGTCGCCCGTTCAGGTGCACGGTGTCACGCCCGATCGCATCGGCGAGCGCGACCATCAGTTGCGGCCAGCGCGAGCCGGCGTCCCCCTCGAACTGCGCGACGCTGCGCACGATGCCGTCGCGGTCCACTTCGAAATTGATGTGGCCGAGGCCAGCCGCCGCCTGCGCGAGCGGCGCGACGGGCTCGACCACGACTCGACGCCCCGAGGCGTCGGGCGCGCTCAGCAGCACCGGCAGGTAGGTTGGACTCAGCGCGACCGCGTGAGCCAGTTGGGCGTCTTCGGGATTGGCCTCGGTGAACAGCACGTCGTAAACCACGGCGGCGGGTTTCGCCCCGGCGATCTGTTCGAGCAGCTTCGCATGGACGCTGCGCGGCCACGGCCAGCGGCCGAGTTGCGCGATGCTTGCGTTGTCGATTTCGACCACGACGATGTCGGGCAGCGAAGGCTGCGCGCGCGCACTCAGAAAGTAGTCGTAGACCAGCAGATCGACGCTCGCGCTCATCCGGCCGAGCGAGGCAAGCAGAATCACCAGAATGCCGAGGCAACCGACGCTCACCCATTCGATCAGGAAGCGCAGGCCGGCGCGCCTGCCGAGACGGGCACGCGGGTCGACGAGGCTCAGGCGCGTAGGTGTAGTCGGCAAATGGGCGTGGGGTGAGGAACCTGGGAATGGGCCGGCTCGTGGGCCGGCCTCACCAATCTACCAGCGTCAGCGCGCGATCGTAAACGAACGCACTGCGCTGCCCGTTTCGTAAAGGCGGCCGTTCTGGAACTGCTCGGCGATGATCGTCCAGTAATAGACGCCGGCCGGCAGATCGCTGACGACGAATTGGCCGCCCGACAGATCGGTACGATCGACGACCGGCTCACGCAGATCGGGCGTCTTGCCCAGCACGAAGCGAAAACGCGTATCGACCTGCGCGCGGCTGACGAACCAGCGGAACTCGTAGTCGTGACTGTTGGCGCGCGGCCCGGCCGACACGTCCAGTCCCACCTGACGCCGCTCGAACGCGTACACCTGCGGCAGACTGTCGAGCCCGTTGGGGGCGATCGCGGCGATCCGCACGAAATACGTGCCGTCGGGCAGATCGCCGAAGTCCGCATGCGGCGCGCTCACGCGCAGGTCGCGGATCAGGTCGAGTTGGTCAGCGTCGCGCGCGATCTGCACGCGGTAGCCGACGGCGTGGTCGGCCGCAACGAGATCGAACGCGACCGTCTTGCCGTCCTGCACTCGGGCCGGCTGGACCAGCGCCGGCGCCGGCAGCAGTTCGACCGGACCGCCGACCGCGCCGCCCGAGCGCGTGACGTTGCCGAAGCGCGCCTTCACGAGCTGCTCGGACGCCTGCAGCGCCGCGCCGGGCGGCGGTGCGGCGTCCCGGCCGTTCTGCGTGGCCGGATCGACGCCGACCGCACCGTCTAACACCTCCACCATGGTCGTCTGCGCGTCGCCGCTATAGTTCACCTTGAATCGCGTCCCGCGCACGCCCGCCACCACCGACGGCGAACGGATCTGGAAGCGGTCGTCCGGCCTGGTCGCATGCGTGACCTGGCTCTCGACCTCGCCGTGATGCAGTTCGAAGACGCGGTCGCCCGCGCCGGTGAGCCTGGTGCGCCGGAGCTTGCCGATGTCGAGTTCGCCATCCTGCGCGACCGTGATGAACGAGCCGTCCGGCAACTCCAATGTGACGAAGCCGTTTGGCCCGGTACGGATGCGGTCGCCTTCGACCAGCGTCGCGTCCGGCGTGAGCGGCGCATAAGGGTTCTTGCCGAAAGCGCGCTCGGCCGGACCGCTGGTCGCCACCACGTGGGCCGTTTCCCAATCCTGCTTGAGGCGGTCGGCGGGCAGGCGCAACACGATGCCGGCGGGCATGCGGCGTGGCGCAGGCACGTGGTTCAGACGGCTCAGCGTGGCCCAGTCGGCGGTGCCGTCCAGATAACTGTTGGCGATGTCGTACAGCGAGTCGCCTTCGCGCGTCGTGTACCGGACATAGGTCGGCGCCGTGGCTTTGGCGCGGGGTCTGAGCGCGCGGGATACCGCCGACTCGGCCGATACCGTCCCGCACCAGCTCATTGCAATCAGCCCGGCCATCGCCAGCCAGCCGGCGGCACGACGGCCGGGCACGGCTACGCTGCAGCGTACCGTCATAGTCAGGGAAAACGTCACGCCTGCCCCGCTTCCGGCGTTTCGTCCGCGGCGGCCGGCGGCTCGTTGGTCTCGATTCGTTCGAGCCGGTAGCCATAACCGTAGATCGGCGTGAGGCGATAGCCGCTCTCCGGCCGCAGCCCGAGCTTGCTGCGCAGCATCGACACGTGGGTGTCCATCGTGCGCGACGGGATGTCGGTGGCCTGCTTCCAGATCACATCGAGAATGTGAGCGCGCGACAGCGGCCGGCTCAGGTGCTGGAACAGCAGCAGCGCCAGTTCAAATTCCTTCTGCGTGACGGCGACCGGCGTGCCCCGCACCACCACATGCTTCGCGCCCAGATCGAATTCGAATTCGCCGAACACTTCTTTCGCCGCCGGCGGCTTCAGATAGTAGGCGCGGCGCAGCAGCGAGCCGACCCGCGCCAGCAATACGGCGGCCGATACGGGCTTGACGAGATAGTCGTCGGCCCCGGTGTTCAGGATCGACGTGATATCGGTCTCGCGGCTGCGGCTGGTCATGAACAGAATCGGCAGGCGCTCGGAGAGGCTTTCGCGCACCCAGCGCAGCACCTCTTCGCCCGACATGTCAGGGACGTTCCAGTCGAGCACGAGCAGATCGAAAGTCTGACGGCGCAACTGCCGCACCAGCTCGCGCCCCGCGCCATATGCGTGACAGATATGGCCCGCCGCCGACAGCGTTTGGCAAACCAGATCGGCCTGGGCCGAATCGTCATCCAGAACTGCAATTCTCATAAAACCCCACAACGCGACGTCGTTCTTCGTAACCGGTGCAGGCTAGCCGGCAGATGACCGGGATGGCGGTGCTCGCACCGACGATCCGGCTTCCCATTCAAGCTCTAGCCGCACCTTTTTGACTAGTGGCCCTTCCTCGTCCCCGTTTTCAGCGTTGTCTCGGCATGTTCCGAAACAACGCTTATATCGACCGCCTTTATCCTACAGATTATTCAGAGCAAATCATCATAATCGAAAACCCCCATGCTTTTTTCGGACGCGGCTCAGCAGCTATCCGTCACGGCTTCGGATTGAGCGCCGCTTTCGCACGTTTTCTTGAAGTCTCTCCGGATCCGCCGACTGTGGATCTCGTCCGGCGCCAATCGGCGCTCACTTCGGCTGGTTTCGCTCGTGCACCGATGGGACCGGTCGGCCTGTCATTTCAGATCGCACCGTACTCGTCGCTCACTGATTTAACAATTTTCGAGTGAGTATAAGAATGATCTCAATATAAATCGTTTAAACATTGTTAAATTGCGACAAAAGGCAAGTGGGAACGGATTGATTCCGGGTATCCGGCCGTCGTTGTCGGCGAGTGCAGCTTTATCTCATAAAAGATCGCATTCGGCGACTATGGCGACTACGCCCAGTTTTATTGAGATAGCAATGCGGTCCAATAAAACCCGGCGTTGAGGTTGAAGCGGCGTGGGTGCGAAAAAAAGGCGGCGCCTGCCGATCGAGGCCGACGCCGCACAGAACAGATCACGCGCCCGGGACCAGGGCCCTCACTTGCCCGCTTTTGAGATGTATCGCGCGACAGTGCCACTCCAGCACCCCCAGGCGTCCAACGACAATCACCTCCCGCCTTCGATCTCCGGCATTGGCGCGAACAGCGCGTCGAGGTCGTCGTCCGAAAACTTGGCGGCGCCCGCCGCGTCTTCTGACAGGATGCTGTCGGCGAGCCCCGCCTTCTGCTCCTGCAACTCGACGATCTTTTCCTCGATGCTGCCCGCGGCAATCAGCTTGTAGACGAACACCGGCTTGTCCTGCCCGAGCCGATGCGCGCGGTCGGTCGCCTGGTTCTCGGCGGCCGGATTCCACCACGGGTCGTAGTGGATCACCGTGTCGGCCGCCGTGAGGTTCAGGCCGACGCCGCCCGCCTTGAGGCTGATCAGGAACAGCGGCACCTCACCCTGCTGGAACCGTTCGACGGGTGTGATGCGATCGGCCGTATCGCCGGTCAGGAGCACATAGGGAATCGCGGCTTCGTCGAGCGCCGCGGCGATCAGCGACAACATGCCGGTGAACTGCGAAAACAGCAGCACGCGACGCCCTTCCTCGATCAGCTCCGGCAACATCGACAGCAGCAAATCGAGCTTGGCCGAGCGCACGGCGCGCGCGCCCTTTTCAACCTTCTCGACTTTCTCCCTGTCCGGCCTGGCGGAATTTCCAGCCGCCGAATCGTCCCCCTGCTGCGCCGCACCATTTGCCCGCAACATCCTGACGAGCCGCGGATCGCAACAGACCTGACGCAGCTTCAGCAACGCATCCAGCACGATGATGTGACTGCGCGCGAGCCCCTGTGCGCTGACCGCCGCGCGCACTTTCTCCTGCATCGCCGTGCGCACCGTTTCGTAGAGATCGCGCTGCGCGCCCTCCAGATCGACCGAACACACGATGGTGGTCTTGGCCGGCAGTTCCTTCGCGACCTCGTCCTTGCGACGGCGCAGCATGAACGGCCGGATGCGGCGCGCCAGCAGCGCGCGCCGCACACCGTCGCCGTTCTTCTCGATCGGATTGCGCCAGCGCCGCGTGAAGTCTTTCTGAGTGCCGAGGAACCCCGGCAGCAAAAAATCGAACTGCGACCACAACTCGCCGAGATGATTCTCCAGCGGCGTGCCCGTCAGGCACAGCCGATGCCGGGCGCGCAAACCACGAATCGCCTGCGCGGCTTTGGTGGTCGCGTTCTTCACGTATTGCGCCTCGTCGAGAATCAGCAGGTGATACTCGTGTTCGGCCAGCACCTTCTGATCGCGCCATAGCAACGCGTAGGTCGTCAGGATCAGTTCGTGTTCGCCGATCTGCTCGAAGCGCTCCTTGCGCTGCGGGCCGTTCAACACCAGCACCTTCAACCCGGGAGCGAAGCGCCGCGCTTCCTCGCGCCAGTTATGCACGAGCGTGGTCGGCACGACGATCAGCGCGGGGCGGCTCAGACGCCCCGCTTCCTTCTCCGCAAGAATGTGCGCGAGCGTCTGCACGGTCTTGCCGAGCCCCATGTCGTCGGCGAGCACGCCGGCCAGATCCTGTTCGCGCAGAAACTGCATCCAGTTGAGGCCTTGCTGCTGATATGTGCGCAGCTCCGCCTTCAGACCGCGCGGTACCGGCACTTCGCGCAGGCCTGGGCCGGCTTGCAGACGCCGCGCGAGCTGACGGATCGAATCGTCGCCGCGGAATTGCCAGCGGCCGGTGTCGTTCAACGCCTCCAGGCGGCCGGCGTCGACCGACGGCACGCGCAGCGGCGCGCCTTCGGCCAGCGTGCCACCGAGCGAATCGAACAGATCGACGAGCACCCGCACCACCGGCTTCAGACGATCGGCGCGCAGGCGCAGCCGCTTGTTTTCTTCTGTCTTCAGTTCGATCGGCTCATGGTCGGCGATGCTGTCGAGCCCGCCGTTCAACCAGCGCCGGTCGCGCCGGAACAGATCGGCGAGCAGCGGTTCGAGCCGCACGTTGCGCTCGCCGATGCGGATGCCCATCTCAAGATCGAACCAGCCGTCGCCGGCCTGATGCGCAGTGCCGTCGATCGCATCGATCTCGATCACGTTGTAGCGGAATGCCGGCGCCATCGTCACGCGCCAGCCTTGCCGCACGAGTTCCGGCACGGCGTCGTTGACGAAGGCGGACCACGCGTCGGCGTCGGACAGGCCGAGCATCGTGTCGGGCAACAGCCGCGACGCGTAGACCCGGCTGGTCGGGACTTTCTGCAGGCCGGTCTTGCGCAGTTCGAGCAGACGCTTTTTCTCGGCCTCGTAGCGCCGGCGAATATGGATCACATCGCCGCCCGGCATCGGCACCAGCGTGACGCTGCTGTCGACGTTGATGCTCACGCCGTCGTAGTCGAAGCTCACGCCAGCCAGTTCGACCGCCTGGGGTTTGCGCTGCTCGCCCTTCGCCGCGGACGGCAGCGCGTGGCTGTTGAGCGTGAGCACCGGCACGGGCTCGACGTCGATCACCCGGATCGCGGACGCGTCATGGGCGGGCGGCAGCGGCAAGCCGGGCGCGATCTCGCGCAGCACCGATGCGACGAGCGGCGCTTCGGCCAGCGAGATCGGCGGCATCGCGAGGTAGTCGGGCAACTGCTGGAACGGCAGCGACGACTGCACGATACCCGCTTCGTTGGCGACGCCGTCCACGTACCAGACCGGCTCGGTCGGCAGGACCATCGACGCGCGCGGTTCGGTGCGCAGCACGGGCCGCAGACGCTGGTCGGCGAGCGGCTCCCATTCGATCCGGCCGGGGCGGTCGGCGGCACGCGACAGCGGCACCGGTCCCGCGCTGCCCGGCGCCGCTTCGAAGTCGAAGAACAGGCGTCCCGTCGCGATCAGCTTCTGCAGCATCTCCGCGCCGTTCGTGCCGCGCAGGATGAACTGGCCGAAATCCTCGCGCGAGCGGCCGAGCCAGAGGCCGCGCAGGATCGACAGGTCTTCGTCGGAGACGAATTTCGGTTGCTTGAGCAGCGCGGCTTCCACGTTGTCCCAAGGTTCGTCGACTTCGACAACCATGCCGTCCGGATTGCAGCGCGCGCGGTACAGCACGACCTCGTGGCGCATATGGAATTTCGACCAGTTCAGCCGGTACGCGAGCGTCTGGGTGGGCGCGGCGCCCGCTTTTTGCGTGATCGCGTCGGCCGCTTCGGCGCGGGCGCGGAAACGCTCGAGCCAGCTCACCAGTTCGGGGCGCACGCCGGCTGGCCGGGCGAGGTTCGGGAGCGACTCCTGCGACTGGCTGTGTGGCGGCTCGCCGTCGTCCGCCCCTTCGTTCGGCCTTTCATTCGGCTCGACGTCGATGATGTGATCCATCTCGTCGTGATACTCGAGTTCGGCGAGCAGCAGCGCGGCGACGTGCTTGCAGTCGCGGCCGACGGGGCAGGTGCAGTCGCTTTGCGCCCACGGCGAACCGCCATCGGTGCGAAATCGCACCCGCGTTCGGTACGGCAGCGGCTGCGTGCCCTGGACGTCGCCGCTGAGCGTGGCGCCCTGCCACTGCACATGTGAGACCAGGCCCACCGAGCGCGCTTTGGCCACGGTCCGATCACCGAGCCATTCCGCAATCCGTTCCCGATCAAAGAAAACTGACGACATCAGCGTCCATTCCTATTCAAGCCGGCCGAGGCAATCGCCCGTGGATCGTGAGGCTCGCCGGAGGGTGCGTCCATGCGGGTGTCGGCGATGTTCCGTGCGGCTGCGATTGCCTGTGATAGCCGGCCATTTTACGCGTTGGAGGGGATTGGCTGTGGGGGCGGAGTTGGGGCATGGGGCTTGCGGCTGGGGGCTTGGGGCATCGGGCTGGGGGCATAG
>NZ_JAQQCJ010000044.1:0-29482 GCF_046030495.1 Paraburkholderia strydomiana | reverse complement strand
AACACCACTCAACTGCCCCACTGCCCCACTGCCCCACTGCCCCACTGCCCCACTGCCCCACTGCCCCACTGCCCCGTCGTATTGCCCTGTCACGCAATCATCCCTTCCGGAAACTCGTCGCTGCCCGCCCTTCCAGCTTTAACCCCAGCAGCAAAACGACATCAGCGAAGGACAGAAAAAACAACAACAGGCGCGAAAAAATTTAACGGCTACTTATCCATCTACCTCGGTCGAGCAGCGTACCTTTTTTGAACCCCGAAATTCCCCACCCAGACAAGGCCACTCCCACGCCTCGCCAACCGGACAAGAAACAGACAGGAAGGTCACCAGCGTCCCGCCCTACGTCCCCTCTACCCGCTAAAATTCCCCACACCCCATCCCTCACTACATAACAACTCCCTCGTGATCACGATCTACCACAACCCCCACTGCTCCAAATCGCGCGCTACCTGTGAACTCATCACCAGCAACTACACCAGCACGAACGAAACAACAGAAGTCATCGAGTACCTGAAACATCCGCTCACCGTCGCTCAGCTCAAACAACTCAACGCGCAACTCGGCTGCACGGTCCGCGAGATGATTCGCGACACGCAAGCCGAGTACAAGGAACTGCAGCTCGCCGACGCCACCTGCACTGACGCTCAGTTATACGAAGCATTGGCAGCGCACCCCATCCTTCTGCAACGACCGATCGTCGTGCGAAACGGGCGGGCCGTGATCGGTCGGCCGCCGGAAAACGTTGCTGCGCTATTCGCCTGAGCGTCGAAAGAAAGCCGACTCGCGCGATATAACAGCGTCGAGAGTCAAAATCCGGAGCACATCAACGCTCAACCCCGAAAGCAAACTAAGCTTTCCCCGGCAATGCCGCATCCTTCGTGACAATCTTCGTCGGAATGAGGCGCAGCTCGCTGAACGTGTCCGCGATACGTTGCTGCTCCGCCAGCACGCTCGCATCGATGGGCTTGTAGACATGCGCGTAGTGGCGCAAGCCCGCTTCGATCACGCTCGCGTCGAGCCCCTGAATCGGCGCGAGTTGAGCGGCGGCCTCGGCGTAGTGACCGCGCACCCACGTCCCCTCTTTGTCAACCGCATCCATCATGATCGCGAGCACCGCGCTGTTTTGCTCCGCGAACGGCCGCGCGCTCAGGAAGAATTGATGGTGGCTCACGATACCTTCGGCATCCGCGAGCAGGCGTGCGTTCGTCTGCCGTTTCGCCGCTTCGAGGAACGGGTCCCAGATGGCCCATGCGTCGATGGCGCCGCGTTCAAAGGCCGCGCGTGCATCGGCGGGGGCCAGGTAGACGGGCTGAATCTCGCTGTACTTCACGCCGTTCTTCTGCAACGCGGCGACCAGAAACCAGTGCACGTCCGAGCCTTTGTTCAGCGCGATCTTTTTGCCTTTCAAATCGGCCAATGTTTTGATCGGCGCATCCTGATGCACGAGGATGCCTTCGGCGTGTGGCGTCGGAATTTCATAAGCGGTGTAGACGAAGTTGGCCCCCGCGGCCTGCGCGAACACCGGCGGCGCCTCGCCGACATAGCCGAAGTCGATTGCGCCGACATTCAGCCCTTCGAGCAATTGCGGGCCAGCCGGAAATTCGGTCCATTTGACGGTGATACCCTGCGGCGCAAGCCGCTTTTCCAGCGTGCCGTGCGACTTCAGCAACACCAGCGTGTTGGCGGCTTTCTGATAGCCGATGCGAAATTCCTTCGTCTGCGTATCGGCGGCGAATGCGGACGTGGAGACGACCGGCAACGTGGCGGCGGCGAGCGAAGCGCCTACGCCGGCAAGAAACGCGCGGCGTGTGAGATGCGAATGACCTGACATGGCAATGCTCATTTAAAAGACGGCCGCAAAACGGGTCGATTGGCACCGACGATAATTCGTCTGCAAGCCTGGACGAACCGATAAATTCGCATAAGCAAATCACGCCGGCGTGCGACGCGCGTGGACCGCCCCCCGCCGGCCTCGCTGCGCCGAGTCGTCACCGGCCGCTACAATTTGCCACTCGCGCAAAACCGCGGCTGCGTCATTGACTAAAAGGACCAACGTGCATCTGACGACAACACTTACTCCGTGGGCATCTCACGACACTCAACTCATTTTGTCGTGTGCGCTGGGGCTCGCACTCATCATCGTTTTCATTAGCGTGCTGAAGCTCGCGCCGTTTCTGTCGATTCTGGTTGGCACGTTCGCGGCGGGTTTTGCCGCCGGCTTGCCGCTCGAAGCAGTCGCGAGCGCATTCAGCAAAGGTGCGGGCGCGTTGCTCGGCGACGTCGGCATCATCATCGCCTTGGGGGCGATGCTCGGTGCGCTGATGGCCGAATCAGGCGCCGCCGACCGGCTCGTGTCGACCATTCTCAAACACTCCACGCCGCGCACATTGCCCTGGATGATGGCCCTGGTCGCGCTGATCATCGGCTTGCCGCTCTTCTTCGAAGTCGGCCTCGTGATGATGGTGCCGATCATCTTCGTCATGGCGCGCCGCTCACAGCAGCCGATCCTGCGCATCGCGATTCCCGCGCTGGCCGGCATGACCACGCTGCATGCACTACTGCCGCCGCATCCAGGTCCGCTGATCGCTGTGAGCGCGTTGCATGCCGATCTCGGTCTGACGCTCGGCCTTGGCCTGATCGTCGCGATTCCTGCGGTGATCCTCGCGGGTCCGCTCTACGGCATCTTTCTGTCCAAACGGATGCATGTCGCCGAGCCGGAAGAAATGGGCAAGCTCTTCAGCGCGCAGCAAAACACCGCCGAGCCGCCGAGTTTTGCCATTTCGCTGATCACGATTCTGCTGCCCGTCGTACTGATGCTTGGCCGTACGATTGCGAAGCTGTTGCTCCAGCCTGAAACGTTCCTCTTCGACACGCTGAATTTTCTGGGTGAACCGCTGGTCGCCCTTGGCCTCACAGTGCTGTTCGCGGTGGTGGCGCTCGGTTGGTCGCGCGGGATGGCGCGTGAGCGCGTCGGCGGCATTCTGCGCAAAAGCCTGCCGCCGATCGCCGCGCTGCTGTTGACCATTGGCGCCGGCGGCGGCCTGAAGCAGGCGCTCGTGGTGGCGGGCATCAGCACGACGATCGGGAAGATCGCGGTCGGCGCGCACATGCCGCTGATTCTGCTGGCCTGGCTGATCGCCGTCGCGCTGCGCCAGGCCACCGGCTCGGCGACCGTCGCGACCACCACCACGGCGGGTATCGTCGCGCCGGTTGTCGCTGGATTGAGCGCGACGCACAATTCGCTGATGGCCCTCGCGATCGGCGCGGGCTCGGTGTTTTTCTGCCATGTGAACGATGCGGGTTTCTGGATGGTGCGCGAGTACTTCGGTCTGCAATTGAAACAGACGGTGCTGGTCTGGTCGGTATTGCAGACGATCGTCTCCGTCGTCGGCCTCGCGCTGACGCTCGTATTGTGGACCGCGTTGACATGACAACGGGAACAGGTCGCGCGGGCATCTGCCTACGCCGAGGCCCGGCAGCTTTTCGGGGCGGCCTGGGCCCCTTACACTTGCCGGCAAGCGAGGCGCACCCCGCGTCTCGCGCCATGGATGAAAAGTGGAGCCACCGCCATGCTCGAACTGAGGCCGTCTTGCGAAGGATGCGGCAAGTCACTGCCCCCGAACGCGTCCGACGCGATGATCTGCACCTACGAATGCACCTTCTGCGAAGTCTGCGCGCTGACCCGGCTGCGCAATGTGTGTCCGAATTGCGGCGGCAATTTCCAACATCGGCCGATTCGCACGCGCGCGCAACTGGAGAAACATCCGGCGCGTACTGAACCGCATGTTGGTGCGCTCGATGAAGCATCGCATGCGCGGTTTTTCGAGCGTTATCGGGATACGCCTCCTGGCGAACGCTAAGCATAGCGCGGCGGTGCTGCCCGCTGCTCGTGTGTGTGGACGGGATCGAATCGCCGTTAGCGTGGGCCCTGTTCCTACTTTTGCGCGTCCAGTACAGGCGAAGCGATGTTGCGATCGCCAGCAACGCAACTGGCCGGACCGGGCGAGCGGTGAAGCGCTACAGAGTTAGAAAAACATTGTTGCGAAAATTGAAATCAAACTGGTTTCACGCGCAACTTGCGGCACTAGCTGAATCGCGAGCTTGCTCGCTGTATGCGTTGTCAAGACGACGCAGGAACCGCTTTCAAATTATTTCAATAACTGAAAAAATATCTTCCCATCTTCGGTATTTTTAGGCAGCTACTGAATCGCTATCCTTCAGCCATCGATCGCACCAGATCGCGAACCAACGCTGATGAGGAGTAGCACCATGAAACGCATTCTTTCCGCCCTGATCGCTTCCTTTGCTTTGTTTGCAGCCGCTTCGGGCGCAGCGCACGCTGCCGCTCCCGCGCAGTGCAACGGTCCGGCATCTTACTGTAACGTGTTTTTCGGCAACTAATCGGCGGACGGACGCGACGGACTCAATCCGGAGCGCGTTCATCGACGAGCAAGTTTGCAAAGAGAAAAAAGAGGGCGCCCAATATGGCGCCCTCTTTGCATTCAAGCTGCATTTGGCGGAGTCGTAAAATGGCGAGGCGCTCTGCAAAATGGCGAGGCCCTCTAAGGGCAATGGCAACGCTCCCCGCACCTCACTTTGCGCTTTTACAAACCGCGCTGATGAGATGTCGCCCGCTCAAGCCGCAGCTTCATCTGACTGCGTCCCACCGATGCGCCCGCCTCGCAAACACAACGTGTTCCACCTGCACCGCAAACGGCGACTAGGTCTTCCCGCCGCCATCCATCCCACTACCCTTACGCCACACTTCCTTGCCGCGCTCGGATAGCTCACCGCTGCTGTGCAGCTTGTCCGCCTGCTTACCGTCGACGGCCATCTCGCCACCGGGTTGCTCCTGCGCTCGCTGCTTTTCCTTCTTGCGAGCCGCGACCGCTTCATCGTGGGACTTACCTGCGTAATTCAGACTCATGGCTGTTTCCTCCAGAAAGTCAATTCCCTCTATAGCTGAAGCACAGCGTTATGCACGGTGTCGGCCGGAAGGTGAGGCGCCATCGTCGCCAGATTCACCCGTGGTGATCGACACGACGCTGCTTTCCGCTCCACCCGGCCTCGCCGGTCATTTTTGCCTCAATTTTGCCAAACGCGACACTTCGCATGCTTCCCGCGACGCCGACCACCACATCCACAGCACGCATTTGCCTCAAATCGTCCAGCACCGAAAGCATGCTTGATTGACAAGGCAAAAACACCAGTTATCCACAAGGTTATTCAGCGTTTCTGTGGATAACTTTGCGGGCCATGAGGTTATCCACCGCTCACATCGCGCGCCACCTATCCGGCCCCGATGGGGCACCCGCATTCGCAAGCGACTTCGTCCACAACTGCCCGTCTATTGCCTATGATGGACAGTCCGTACCTTTCTGCGCATAAAGCGCCCAATCAAGGAAGCGAACCATGGCCCATCACATTGCAGTCGTCGTCGGCAGCCTGCGCCGGGACTCGTTCAACCGGCAACTCGCGCAAGCCGTGATTTCTCTCGCGCCGTCCGATTTCACCTTCGAGTTCATCGACATCGGTTCGTTGCCGCTTTACAGCCAGGAGTACGACGCCGATTATCCCGAAGCCGGCAAGCAGTTGAAGCAGCGTGTCGAAGCCGCCGACGGCCTGCTGTTCGTCACCCCCGAATACAATCGCTCCATTCCCGGTGTGCTGAAGAACGCGCTCGATTGGGGCTCGCGTCCGTGGGGCACGAACTCATGGGGTAACAAGCCCGGCGCGGTGATCGGCACGTCGCTCGGCGCGACCGGCACGGCGCTGGCGCAACAACATTTGCGCAACGTGCTCGCGTATCTCGATGTCGCGACGTTGGGTCAGCCCGAGGTGTTCATCAAGCACGACGCGTCGGTCATCAACGAAAAAGGCGAGATCTTGAACGACGGCACACGCAAATTCCTGCAGACTTTTGTCGACCGTTACGTTGCGTGGGTCAAGCGGCACACGGCGGAGTGACGGATTTCTAAGTGGCGAGTGCAAAAAGCTCGCCACTTCCGCCAGCCCCCATTCATGGCAGCGAGGCGGCGGCTGCCATCGCCAAACCAGGCGCCGCCGCAACGTTCAAACGTGGTGATGCCCGGTCACCCGTTCCCATCCGTGACGCACCGCCAGCTTGAAACGCTCCCACGTACTGTCTGGAGACGTCGTTTCCCAATGACGCCGGGCTTCCGGTTCGATATCGTCCCACGGACGGTCGTGAAACCGCGCGTCGCTGCCGATTTCCGCGCCATAGCGATACGCCGGCACATAGTCTTCGTAACGCGCATTTTCAGACGCGTATTGCTCGTCGTAGTGCGAGCGAAAATCCTCTTCGTATTCCAGATACTCGTTCGGCATTTGCCCGCCCAGACCCGCGGTCGGCTGCCCCGCTTCGGAGACGACCTCCGAGGGCTGCATGACCGCGCCTGAGCCGGGCATCGAGCCGGCTGCGATCGCGCTGCGTCCCGCATCGCCGACCAACGGATCGCGAACCGGTTCATTCACCGGATCGACGGTGGGCCGCCCGCTGAGCGGCGGCGGCACGAATGGCTCGGCGCCGGTGCTTCCCGGCGGCGCGGTGTACAGAGGATCGGCGGTAGGGGCGGGCCGCGCGCTCGCGGCCGGCGTGGTCGTCGCAGCCGCAGACGCCGCGCTCGATGTTCGCGGCGTGCCCGGCGTCACGGCGCCAATGCCGAGTTCGTCGAGCACCGAATGCTCGCGTCCGCTTGAAGTTTGCGTTTCCCAATCCGGCAGACGTTCGCCGATGTCGGTTGCGCCCAGTCTCGTCAGCGTGCTGCGGGCGAGTTCCGCATGCGATTCGCTCGTTGCGTTGACGCACACCAGCACGGCGCCGCGACGCACGGCTTCGGCGTAGCGCGCCGCGTCCGGCGCGCGCGAGCCGGTAGAGAACAAGCTCGACAGGAAGCGCTCGATGTTGGCCAGCATGCCCGCACCGGCGACTTCGTCGGTCGCCGAGCCGACGGAGGGCTCGGGGTTCGCCTGCAACTCGATCGCTTCGCGTGCGAAACCGGTCTGCACAAGCGCGTCGCGAGCGCTTTCCGCTTGCATGTAGGTGTCGAATAAACCAATCACGGCATGTTGCATGGCTGTCTCCCGACGTATTTAGGCGGAGCGGGTGGCGCTGGAACAAGCCGCCCGCTTCTTCTGACTGGCCGCAACGATCATGCCGGGGACGCGCCCGGTGCCCTGCTTACCCCGCAAACGCCCCTGGTGCCTGCTCGCGCGCCGGTCGGCGGGGGATTGGCGCAGAAAAGCGCGGCGGGACACCGCCACGCTTTTACAACTATCGGTAAATGGCGCGCAGCGCCCGCCAGGCCCGTCGCCTTTACTGCGCCGGATGCTCCGCCGGGTCGGAGCCCGTTTGCGCCAGATCGCGCTGGATCGTTTCGAGCAGCTTTTCCAACAAGCCGATATCGAAGGGTTTGGACAACACCCGCACGTCCACACGCCGCGCCCGGTCGAGTTCCTCCGCGTAACCCGTGACGAGGATCACCGGCAGTTTGGTGTCGAAGGCGAGAACTGCCTCGGCCAGATCGATGCCGTTCAGCTTGCCGGGCATGTGAATGTCCGACAGCACGAGATCGAACGGCAGCGGCTCGCCGGTGCGCGCCCGCCGCGCATGCGCATCGTCGAACAGACGCAGCGCCGTGTCGGCGTTGAACACGCACGTGACCTGGTGGCCCATCATCTGCAGCAGCGCTTCGGTGCCGGCGGCTACTTCCTCGTTGTCCTCGACCAGCAGGATGCGCAACCCTTGCGGGGCACTACTTTCCTCGGCGCCCGGCTCAGCCGGCGCCGTGATCTCGGGTTCGGCCGCGGCGCGCGGCAGATAGAGGCGCACCGACGTGCCTGCGCCGACCGCGCTGTCGATTGCCGCGAGTCCACCCGAGCTCTCGCAGAACGCGAAAACCTGCGGCAAGCCGAGGCCCGTACCCATGCCCTTCGGCTTGGTCGTGAAAAGCGGTTCGAAGGCGCGGGCGAGCACCTCAGGCGCCATGCCCACCCCGGTATCTTCGAGCGAGAGTTGCACGAAGTTGCCGGTCAGCGGAAAACCGTCCTCGTGACGGAACACGATGTTGGTGGCCCGCACCGTGAAACGCCCGCCATTGGGCATGGCGTCGCGCGCGTTCACCGCAACGTTGATCAGCGCCAGTTCGAGCTCCGCCACGTCGACGCGCGTCGGCCAGGTGCCGGTACCGGGATCGATCACCAGTGAGACCTTGGCGCCGAGCGACGCGCGCAGCAACTCGCGGCACGTCGGCAGCCATTGTTCGAGCAACAACGTCTCAGTGCGCAGCGGCTGCTTGCGCGCGACGCCGAGCAATTGCCGGGTCAGCGACTGGCCGCTCTTGAGCGCCCGCTCCATCGCCGACAATTCTCGGTCGAGCCCGTCCACGCCGCGCCGCCGCACGATCTGCACGTTGGACGAGAGGATCATCAGCAGGTTGTTGAAGTCGTGCGCGACGCTGCCGACCAGCGTGCCGAGCGCCTCCATCTTGCGCGACTGGCGATACGCGGATTCGATCGAACGGCGCATCGACGCTTCGGCCTGCCAGCGCTCCCACGCTTCCTCCTCCGCGCCGAGGCGCCGCAGCGACAGCCAGATTACGCACCACAGCGCGATCGACGGCGTGAACATCGACAGGATCAGGACGCTCAGGTGCCGGTACCACGCGGCCCAGATCGCCGACGTGCGGTAGCCGCACAGCACGTACACCGGATACGCGCCGACGTGCCGGAACGCGAGGATCAGCGTGTCGCCGTCGACGTTCGAGCGCATGCGCACGACGCCGGCCCGCCGCCCTTGCGCGACCGCTTCGGCGAACGGCGAATTGGACGCCATGGCCGCGGCTTCGCGCGGCGTGCGCGGAAAATGCGCGAGAACCGCGCCGTCGGTGCGGACGAGACTCATGATCATCGGTGTGCTGTCGTTGCCGCCGAGCAGCTCGCGGTAGAACGCATCGAAGTAGCTCGGCCGCAGCGCCACCGAGACCACGCCGGCGAACGAGCCGTCGGCGGCGCGCCGCTCCACGCCCATGTTGAACACCTGCTCGCCGGCAACGTGCCCCGTCATCACCTTCGACACGTGCTCGCGCGCGTTGCCGTCGCGAATGCCGACGAAGTCGTCGCGCATGCCGATCGACAGTACCGGCGATGGGTAGTAACGGCTGCTCGCGAGCAGCGTCCCTTCGCCCCCGAAGATCGACACGGCGGCTACCTGCGGATAGCCGCCGCCCATCGTGCGGAGCTTTTCGTGAATCTCGGCTTCGCGGGCGCGGATGCCGTCGTCGTCGAGACCCTCGGTCAGATCGATGATGCGCGCGTCGAGCGTCTCGTTCATGTCGAACACTTTCAGCGCGTGCTCCTCGGCCACCCGCACCGTGCGCAGCGTCATGTCGGTGGCGTCGGCCTCGCGTGCGCGCAAATCGCTGAGCGCCATCGCGGCGACATATACGCAGGGCAGCAGGATCGCCGCGACCAGCAGCGCGATCAACGTGATGCGGCGCACCTGGAAATTCTGTTCCGGCACGGCGGGGAACGATGCTTCCTCCTGCGGCTTCGCGGAATAGTGGGAAAGGCGGCCTGCGCGAGGCGGGTCGAACGGGTCTGGTGTCATTTTTCGATCATGCCAAAGTCGTTCGGGTCCAGGGAACCTGGGAGTCGGCTTCATAGGAGAAGCATAGACACAGCGCGGCGCCAGACGTTACCTTCAGGAACGGGCGCCGCCGGGATTTTCGCCTATTTGTCTGCTGGTTAAACAGCGACGAATCCAGAAGCGCAAACGTATCAAAAAGTATAAATATAAAATAAAACAGCTTCATCCTATCTAAACATTTTTATAAATAGCCTTGGCGCGGAATATCTTATTGCCGTATGCGATTTTGGTGAGTTGCCTTTACGCGGATTTGCTTCGAAAATCGCGTCACGATAAACATTCGTCTGCCATGTTCGGACGTATTTGCCGCGAGGGCACCCAGACCATGCATACCGTGCGTGGATCGAGCCGTTCGTGGCGCCACGCGCGGCCAAGGGACCAGCCTGATCCATCGAGCCGCACAGATTGATCTACGGGGTAGGCTCGAACATGCCGGTCATAGCCGTCGTCCACGGTGCGCGCTCGCATTCATGCAGGCGGACCGGATTCGCCAACCGCGCGTCGCCGCGCACGCTCCCCGCTCGTTCGCAACCTGCGCTTTCGCAGGCTTCACCGCACTTTGCCGCGGGTCGACAGACCTCGCGCTAAAGAAACCGCCTCTACGCGCCGTTATGCGTAAGAGATAATTCCGCTTTTCGACCCGCCCATGCCCTTGCCCATTGTGATCGCCGACGATTCGTTGCTTGCCCGCAAGGTGCTCACCAAGGCATTGCCGCCGGACTGGGATGTCGACGTGTCCTACGCATCGAACGGGCGCGAGGCGCTCGGTCTGTACCGCGAGGGCAAGGCGTCGGTGATGTTCCTCGACCTGACGATGCCGGACATGACCGGCTACCAGGTGCTCGAAGCGTTGCAGCATGAGGATCTGAACACCTTCGTCATCGTCGTCTCCGCCGATGTTCAACCGATGGCCCAGGCGCGCGTGCGCGCGCTCGGCGCCGCCGCGTTCATCGCCAAGCCCGTGACGCCCGAGGCGGTACTGCCCATCCTCAAGGAGTACGGGTTGTATGTCTGAGCCAGTCCTCACCGAAGATCAGCGCGACGCGCTGCAGGAGGTCGCCAATCTGGCGATGGGCCAGGCCGCGACGCGGCTCGCGCGGCTGCTCGATTCGTTCATCGAACTGTCCGTGCCGCGCGTGCGGCTGGTGGCGCTCAGCGAGGCAGCCGAGGCGCTGCGCGAGATGACCGGGATCGACGACACGGTGAGCGCGGTGCGTCAGGGTTTTCGCTCCGACATCAAGGGCGAGGCGCTGGTGATCTGCCGCAGCGACAGCATCGCGCAGCTGTGCTCGCTCGTCAGCGATCCGTACGCGCGTTCGAGCTACGAGGCGGTGAGCCAGAAGGAACTGATGCTCGACGTCGCCAACGTGCTGACGGGCGCATGCGTGTCGTCGATTCTCGACCAGCTCGGCCGCACGCCGGTGTTTTCCGCGCCGGGTGTGCTCGGTGAAACGATGACGCTCGACGAGGTCTTTCAGCCCGGCGTGCTGCAGTGGCAGGTCGCGCTGCTGGTCGAAGTGAATTTCGCGCTGGAGGATCAGAGCTTCCGCGCGCACCTGGTCATGCTGATGGCCGAAGAATCGATTCGCCACATGAACGGAGCGCTCGACGCGCTGTTGTCCAGCCTATGAATGTATCCGTGGATTCGTTGAGCGACCTGGTGGTCGAGCGTGTCGGTTTTGGCATCTTCGTGCTCGACCGCGAGATGAACGTGCTCATGTGGAACCGCTTCATGCAGGACCACAGTGGTCTGTCGCCGGAACAGGTGGTCGGCAAGTCGTTGTTCACGCACTTTCCGGAGCTGCCGCGCGTGTGGTTGTCGCGCAAGATCGAAAGCGTGTTTCAGCTCGGCAGTTTTGCGTTCAGCTCGTGGGAGCAGCGGCCGTATCTGTTCCGGTTCGACCATGACCGCCCGATCACCGGCGGGGTCGATTTCATGCAGCAGGACTGCACGTTCATGCCGCTCACACGCGATCGCGAAGTGGTCGCCGTGTGCGTGACGATCTCGGACGTCACGCACGTGAGCATCGTGCAGCGCGAGCGCGAAGAGGCGGTCGCCAAGTTGCAGGAGTACGCGGACCGTGACGGCCTGACGGGCATCGCCAACCGCCGTTTCTTCGAAGCGCGTCTGCGCGATGAATTCACGCGCTGGCAGCGCTACGGCGGCGACATGTCGATGCTGCTGTTCGATCTCGATCACTTCAAGAAGATCAACGATCAGTTCGGCCACGGCGTCGGCGATACGGTGTTGCGCGTGATGGCGCAGCGCGTCGCCGAGGTGGTGCGGGCGCAGGATACCTTCGGGCGTTTCGGCGGCGAGGAGTTTGCGTTGCTGCTGCCCTGCACGCCGCTCGACGACGCAATGCGCGTCGCGGACAAGATCCGCTCCGTGATCGCCGATACGCCGGTCGAAGTGCTGGGCACGAGCGTGCCGGTGACCGCGAGCGTCGGTGGCGCGGCGGCGCGTCAGGGCGTGCCGGCGTACGACGTGCTGATCAACGAGGCCGATGCGGCGTTGTATAGCGCGAAGCGGCAAGGACGCAACCGCTCGGTCGCGTTCGGCTGAGGGCGCCTCGCTCCCGCCCCGCCCTTCCCGCCCTTAAATCGTCCTCAAAACTGCGGCCTATCGCAAACGTTGATATACTTTTCGCCGTTTCCGGCCTCCTGGCCGGCTGTTTCGCGCGCGTCCGCGCGCGTGGGCTACCTGCCCTGCGGGTAAGCACAAAACCTCATTGAACGCCTTTCAGCGGGCGCCTCCTGCGGAGATCGTCTTGGCTGTTTCCAATCTTGTCGTGGACGATACAGAAATCGACGCCGCTGCCGCCACGTCCGGCAGTTCGTTCTATCTCGCCATGCGCATCCTGCCGGCTGCGCAGCGCGATGCGATGTATCAGGTCTACGCCTTCTGCCGCGCTGTCGACGATATCGCCGACAGCGACATGCCGCGCGCCGAACGTGCCGCCGCGCTCGAGGGCTGGCGCGCCGACATCGACGCGTGCTACGCGGGCGCGCCGCGCGCATCGCTGCGCGCGCTGACGCGGCACATTCACACGTTCCACCTGCAGCGTGAAGATTTTCACGCGATGATCGACGGCATGGCGATGGACGCCGCCGCCGACATCTGCGCGCCCGACGAAGCCACGCTCGACCTCTACTGCGACCGCGTCGCCAGTGCGGCGGGCCGTCTATCGGTGAGAATATTCGGGATGCAGGAAGAGCCCGGCCGTTTGCTCGCCCACCATCTGGGCCGCGCGCTGCAACTGACCAACATCCTGCGCGATATCGACGAAGACGCCGGTATCAACCGCTGCTACCTGCCGCATGAACTGCTGGCGCGCGAAGGCATCGCGGTGACGAACCCCATGCAGATCGCGGACGATCCGTCGCTGCCGCGCGTGTGCGCCACGCTCGCCGAGCGCGCGCAGCAACACTTCGCCGCGTCCGACGCCATCATGGATCGCGAGCCGCGCAATCAGGTGAAGGCGCCGCGCATCATGTCGGGTGTTTATCGCCTGCTGCTCGAACGCACGCTGGAACGGGGCTTCGACATTCCGCGTACGAAGGTCAGCAAGCCGAAGCTGCGCATGCTGTGGATCGTCGCGCGCTACGTGCTCTCCTGACCTGATGCCGAAGCTCGTACATGTGGTCGGTGCGGGCCTCGCGGGCCTCGCCGCCGCAGTGCAGTTGCAGCGGCGCGGCGCGCAAGTCGTGCTGCATGAAGCGGCGCCCCAGGCGGGTGGCCGCTGCCGTTCGTACTACGACACCCGGCTGGGCACGACCCTCGACAGCGGCAATCACGTCGTGCTTTCGGGCAATGCCGCGACGCTCAACTACGTGCGGGCGATCGGTGCCGCCGACGAACTGGTCGGCCCGTCGCAAGCCGAGTTTCCGTTTATGGACCTCGCCACGCGGGCGCGCTGGACCGTGCGCCTGTCGCCGGGACACGTGCCCTGGTGGATCTTCGACCCGAACGCGCGCGTGCCGAACACCGATCCGGGCGACTATCTTTCGCTCGTGCCGCTGCTGTTCGCCAAACCGGGCCGCAGCCTTGCGCAGACCATGCGCTGCAACGGCCCGCTGTGGGACCGTCTGCTGAGACCGCTGTTTCATGCGATGCTGAATCTGGAGCCGCGCGATGCGTCGGCGGAACTGACCGGCGCGATGGTGCGCGAGACCTTGCTGGCCGGCGGCCTCGCATGCCGGCCGCTGATCGCACGCAATGGCCTCGGCAGTGCGTTCGTCGATCCCGCGTTGCGTTTGCTGCAGCATGGCGGCGCGAGCATCAAGCTGGGTTCGCGGCTGACGGAAATCGTCTTCGCTGCCAACGGCGCTCGCGTGCAGGCGTTGAATTTCGTCGACGAAAGCGTCGCGCTCGAAGCGAACCACGCGGTGATTCTCGCCCTGCCGCCGGAGATCGCGCCGGGCGTGGTGCCGGGTCTGCGCGCGCCGAACCGTTTCGCGGCGACCGTCAACGTGCACTTCGCAGTCGAGCCGCCGTTCGGTTTGCCGCCGATCACCACGCTGCTGAACGCGACGGCCGCATGGTTGTTCGCGTTCGACGGGCGCCTGTCGGTCACGCTCAACGAGGCCGAGCGGCTGCTCGACATGCCGCACGAAGCGCTCGCGAGCACCGTCTGGGCCGAAGTGGCGCGGGCCGTCGATCTGCCCGCCACGCCGCTGCCGCTCTGGCAGGTCGTGATGGAAAAACGCGCGACGTTTGCTGCGCTGCCGGACCAGGAAACGCTGCGTCCGGGCACGCGCACTCGCTGGAACAACCTGATGCTCGCGGGAGACTGGACGGCCACCGGCCTGCCCGCGACGATTGAAGGCGCGATCCGCTCCGGCCAGAAGGCCGCGGATACGTTGCTGAATGAACCGATGGAACGCCGATGAACGATTTATCTCAAGCCCAGCCGCTGGACGACGTCCTGCCCGAACTCGCCGACCCGGCGCTGAATGTGCCGAACGCATCCGCTGCCGACACGCAAGCGAACGCCGCGCCGCTGGCGTCGAGCGTATCGCTCGACGCCGCGATCACGCGCGCGACCGATGCGATCCTCGCCGCGCAACAGCCGGACGGCCACTGGGTCTACGAACTCGAAGCCGACGCGACGATTCCCGCCGAATACGTGCTGCTGGTTCACTATCTCGGCGAAACGCCGAACCTCGAACTCGAACAGAAGATCGCGCGCTATCTGCGCCGCATCCAGTTGCCCAATGGCGGCTGGCCGCTGTTCACCGACGGCGCGCTCGACATCAGCGCGAGCGTGAAGGCGTACTTCGCGCTGAAGATGATCGGCGACCCGGCTGACGCCGAACACATGGTCCGCGCGCGCGAAGCGATTCTCGCGCACGGCGGCGCGGAAAACGTCAACGTCTTCACGCGGATTCTGCTCGCGCTGTTCGGCGTGGTGTCGTGGCGAGCGGTGCCGATGATGCCCGTCGAGATCATGCTGTTGCCGATGTGGTTCCCGTTCCATCTGTCGAAGGTGTCGTATTGGGCGCGTACGGTCATCGTGCCGCTGCTGGTGCTCAACGCGAAGCGCCCGCTCGCGCGCAATCCGCGTAAGGTGCGCATCGACGAGTTGTTCCGTGGCGCGCCGGTCAACACGGGCATGAACGACCGGGCGCCGCATCAGCATGCCGGCTGGTTCGGCTTTTTCCGCGGTGTGGACGCGCTGCTGCGCACGGTCGACGGCCTGTTCCCGAAAGCCACCCGCGAGCGCGCGGTGCGCGCGGCGCTCGCCTTTGTCGACGAACGGCTGAACGGCGAAGACGGCCTCGGCGCGATTTTCCCCGCAATGGCGAACTCGGTGATGATGTACGACGTGCTCGGCTACCCGGCCGATCACCCGAATCGGGCGATCGCTCGTCAGTCGATCGAGAAGTTGCTCGTTATCAAGGATGACGAAGCATATTGCCAGCCGTGTCTGTCGCCCGTCTGGGACACGTCGCTCGTCGCGCACGCGCTGCTCGAAACCGGCGAAGCGCATGCCGAGCAGGCGGCCGAACGCGGGCTCGCGTGGCTGCGTCCGTTGCAGATTCTCGACGTGCGCGGCGACTGGGTCTCGCGCCGGCCGAATGTGCGGCCTGGCGGCTGGGCGTTCCAGTACAACAACGCGCACTACCCGGATGTCGACGATACGGCGGTGGTCGTGATGGCGATGCAGCGCTCGGCGGCAATCACGCAATCCACGGCCGATCGCCAGGCCATTGCGCGCGCACGCGAGTGGCTGGTGGGCATGCAGAGCAGCGACGGCGGTTGGGGCGCGTTCGAGCCGGAGAACACCCAGTACTACCTGAACAACATTCCGTTCTCCGATCACGGCGCGTTGCTCGATCCGCCGACTGCGGACGTGTCGGGCCGGTGTCTGTCGATGCTCGCGCAACTCGGTGAATTGCCGCAGAACAGCGAGCCGGCGCAACGTGCGTTCGCATACATGTTGCAGGAGCAGGAGTCGGACGGCAGCTGGTACGGCCGTTGGGGCCTGAACTACATCTACGGCACGTGGACCGCGCTGTGTTCGCTGAACGCCGCCGGCATGCCGCACGACGATCCGCGCATCAAACGCGCGGCGCAGTGGTTGCTGTCGATCCAGAACCCCGACGGCGGCTGGGGCGAGGGCGGCGAAAGCTACAAGCTCGACTATCGCGGCTATGAGCGCGCGGCGAGCACGGCATCGCAGACGGCGTGGGCGCTGATGGGTCTGATGGCGGCGGGCGAGGTCAATCACGAAGCGGTCGCACGCGGCGTCGACTACTTGCAGCGCGAACAGCGCGAGCATGGCCTCTGGGACGAAACGCGCTTCACCGCAACCGGCTTTCCGCGCGTGTTCTATCTGCGCTACCACGGCTATCGCAAGTTCTTCCCGCTGTGGGCGTTGGCGCGGTTCCGTCATCTGAAGCGCAACGGGCTCACGCGCGTCGCGGTCGGGATGTAACGGATGCCGTTTTCGACAACACCGTCAGCCGGTGCCGGCCGCAGCAGCTTGCCGGTGATCGTGGTGACGGGCATGGCGTTCGAAGCGCGGATCGCGCGCGGCGAGGGCGTCGAGGTGGTCTACGCGGCGCGCGCCGATCTGCTCGAGCGCGCGCTGAATACGGCGGTCGCGCGCGGTTGTTCGGGCATCGTGAGTTTCGGGACGGCGGGCGGGCTGGCGCCGGATCTGGAACCGGGCTCGCTGATCGTCGCGAACGCGGTCGAGGGACCGTTTGGGCGGCACGAAACCGATCGGCAATGGGCGGACAGGCTCGCCGCCGCGATGATGGCAGCGCCGCTTGCGGGGCGTTTGCAGCGTGGTCTGATGGCAGCAGTCGCCGCGCCGTTGGTATCGGCTGACGACAAACGCGCGCTGCATCGCTCGACCGGTGCGTTGGCGGTGGATATGGAATCGCACATCGCCGGCGCGATGGCCGCCGCGCATGGGGTGCCGTTTGCCGTGTGCCGCGCAATCGTCGATCCGGCCTGGCGCACGCTGCCTTCCGCCGCCACGGCCGGACTGCGTGATGACGGCAGTACGGCGCTCGGGCCGATTCTGCGGGAACTGTTGCGGCAGCCGTCGCAACTCGGCGGCCTGATTCAGGTTGCCGTCGACGCCCGCGCCGCGCGGACTTCGCTGGTGCAGGCGCGCCGGGCAATGGGCGAGGCCGGGGCGTTGCGGATCGCAGCTGTCGTGTGAAGACGGCGGCCCGAACCGCGCGTTGCCGTGCTCCGCAGGGGCCGCCGCTCGGCAAGTAATTCAGTAGCTATTGAGATACTAGGGAAAACCCTTATCTTGGTACAATGTCAGTGTTAACCCTAGGTTTGTCGCTATCCGACGATGAACCCGGGCGCCTCACACACGGAGTGCCAAATGAATTTCCATACCAGAAAGTGGGTCAAGCCCGAAGACCTGAACCCCAACGGGACGCTGTTCGGCGGCAGTCTCCTGCGCTGGATCGATGAAGAAGCAGCCATCTATGCGATCACGCAGCTCGACAATCAGCGGGTCGTGACCAAGTTCATGTCCGAGATCAATTTCGTCAGCTCAGCGCGTCAGGGCGACATCATCGAACTCGGCATGACTGCCACGCATTTCGGCCGCACGTCGATCACGCTTCGTTGCGAAGTGCGCAACAAGATCACGCGCAAAAGCATCCTGACCGTCGAGAAGATGGTGTTCGTCAATCTGGATGAGAGGGGTGAGCCCGCGCCTCATGGGCGCACGCAGATCCGTTACGCCGAAGAGGCGTTTGCCAACTACCGCGAAAGCTCGCGGCAGGTGCCGCAAGGCCCGGTTGCCGTTGAAGACGAGCGGGTGGCCGCGCGTGTCGAAGCGGATAGCCTGCATTGAGGCAGAGTCGATCAGCTCCGGTGTTGGTTTGAGTTGCGGTGGGGCCGCTGCGCCGCACGCCGAGGTGATGCGGCATTCCCGTTCGGTGGTGTGGCCAGCTTCTGGCTAGTTTTACGGGACGCCCGTTCTGGGCGTCCCGCAGCGCGTTCGTACATCCTCAGCGCTTTTCCCGCCTCTCATCTTTCTTGCGTTATTGCGCGACCGGTGCCTCAGCCGGTTGTTTGTCGTCGGCCGGGTTGGTTTGAGGCGACGGCGCGGGTGTGGCGGACGCAGGCGCCGGGGCCGTTGCCGGCGCGCCCGGTTCGGCGCCCGCTGCGCCGCTGGCCGGCGTGTCGCCCGGATCGGTGTAGTTGGGCACGCCTGCCGGCGTGCCCGTGGCGGCCCCGGAGGCCGCGTTCGGGGCTTCGGCCGCGTCACCTGGGTCGGCGTAGTTCGGCAAGCCTACCGGTGCGCCGGCGGCGGGCGCTGCCGCGCCCGAATCGCCCTGGTCGTCGTAGTTCGGCAGCGGCGCGGCGTTGTCGCTGGTGCCGCGCAGACGCGCGCGGCGCTGCTGCGTGTACGCGTCGCGCACGAACGAGTATTTGTCGAGCGCGGCTTGCTGCAGCAGGTCGCTTGCGCCCAGCAGATCGGAGCGCACGCTCACGAACTGCAGCACATACAGCGGATTGCGCAGCGCCGGTTCCATGTAGTTCAGCGGGTTGAACTTCACATCGACGATGAGACCCATGCTGTCACGCACGGTGCTCGGCCCGAACAGCGGCAAAACCAGATACGGACCCGACGGAATGCCCCAGTGCCCGAGCGTCAGGCCGAAGTCCTGATGGTGCTTGGGCAGGCCGGCGGGCGTCGCCCAGTCGAGCAGGCCGCCGATACCAAAGACCGAGTTGAACGCGAAGCGCATGATGTCTTCCGTCGCGTCGGTGAACTTCAATTGCAGCAGCGCATTCGCGGCGTTGGTCAGATCGCCGAGGTTCGAGAAGAAGTTGCTGACCGCCGTGCGCAACGGCTGCGGCGTCACCTTCTGATACCCCTTCGCGACGGGCACGGCGACATAGCGGTCCACCCCGTCGTTGAAATTGAACACGACCCGGTTCATCGGTTCGAACGGGTCGCCGGGCTTGCGGTCGGGCCCGGTCGCACAACCGGAGATCAGACCCGTAGCGGCGAGCGCCAGCGCGGTGTTACGCAGCATCATGCTTATATTCCTTTTTGCTTCGCGCGACGTTGGCGCGGCTTGCCCATGAGTACAGGTTGAAACACCACGGCACCGATCAGCGTGCAGAACAGCGACAGCGCGAGCAGCCGTCCCATGCTGGACGTTCCCGGGTGGTGCGACAGCCAGAGGCTACCAAACGCGGTCGCCGTTGTCGCCGCGCTGAACAGCACGGCGTGCGTCAGGCTCGACTGCAGCAGGCCGGTCTGGCCGTTGCGCCACGCCATCACGAAGTAGATCTTGAAAGCCACACCGACGCCGAGCATCAGCGGCAACGCGATGATATTCGCAAAGTTCAGCGGCATGCCGAACACCACGCACAGTTCGAGCGTGACGAGCGCGGAGACCAGCAGCGGCACGAGCGTGCGCAGCACGTCGCCGATCCGCCGCAGCGCGATCCACAGCAGGATGGCGATCGACAGCAGCGCGTAGCCGGCTGCTTGCAGGAACGCCTTGATGATCGTGTCGGCCGAATGCAGGATCGAAATCGGTCCGCCGATCGCGCCCGGCTCCGCCTTCTTCACCGCGTGGGCGAAGCGGGCGAGCATCGCGTCGTCGCCGGGATCGGTGCCGGGTTTGACCTTCGGCGCGATGTCGACGAGGGCGCGGCCGTCCTTCGACGCCCACGCGGCTGAGATCGCCTTGGGGAGATTCTCGCGCGTGATTTCGGTCGGCTGCAGCAGGTTTTCCAGTTGCTTCAACGCGATGCGCAGCGTCTGCGACATCGCGGTTTCGGCGCGCTCGCGCGTAGCGGCGTCGGCGGCGGCGAATTTTTGCAGCGTCGCCGACAGATGCTGGGCTTCGGCGGCGCCCGGGCCCGGGTGATCCTCGGCGGCGAGCGAGAGCTGGTTCGCCGCACGCTTGAGCGCGGCGACGCGCACCTCATCGGTGGCTTGCTGCGCGGGTTGCTGCTGCAGCGCGGGCAGCAGTTGCTGCGCGGCGCTCGCGATCAGCATCATCTTTTGCTGCTGCTCGGTCGGGATGAACGTGTTCAGTGTGGTGACTCTGCCCACTTCCGGCAACGCGCGCAAACGCCCGGCCATGCGCTCGGCCTCGTCGAGCGATGGCGCCAGCGCATGCACGTTGTTGACCGCGGCTTCCGGCGAATCCTTCAGCGACAGCAGCGTCGCCATCGATTCCGTATGCGGATCCTTCAGATGCAGCGGGTTGAAGTCGAAGCGCAAATGCGTGAGCAGCGGCGTCGCGCCGATCACCACGATCAGCGTGCCGATCAGCACCGGGCGGCGGTGATGGTCGAGGAAATCGTCGACGGGCGCGAGTTGCTTGAAGCCCGGCGAGCCGGCTTCGCCCGGCGGATTGAAGACTTTCAGCAGGGCCGGCAGCAGCGTCATGTTGGTGAAGTACGCGACGAACATGCCGACGCCGGCGATCTGCCCCAGCTCGGACACGCCGCGATACGCGGTCGGCAGGAACGAGAAGAAGCTCAGCGCGACCGCGACCGCCGCGAGCGTCAGCGGCACGCCGATGCTGTGTGCGGTGTGCATCAGCGCGGCGGAGAGCCGGTTGTCGCGGTTGCGCTCCTCGCGGTACTTGACGCCGAACTGCACGCCGAAATCGACCCCGAGGCCGATGAACAGCACCATGAAGGCGACCGAAATCATGTTGAGTGCGCCGACCATCAGCAGGCCGAGCGCGGCCGTGATCGCGAGTCCGACGAACAGCGTGATGAACACCGCGGCGATCATGCGGCCCGAGCGCAGCGCGAGCCACAGAATCACCAGCACGACGATGAATGTGCCGATGCCGTTGAGCACCGCGCCGTCCTGGACCGACGCGAACTCTTCGTCGGCGAGCGGCTGTTCGCCGGTCAGCCGGACCGTCGCGCCGTAGCGCGCGTCGAGGTGCAGCGACGCGGCCGTGTCGCGGATCGCTTTCGACGCGCTCGCGCCCGGCTGCAGCGCGTCGTAGTTGACGATCGGTTGCACGATCACGAATGCCCGCGCCGGATCGGTAGCGGCGCTTTTGTCGACCAAGGCGCGCCACGAGAATGCCGCCGGCTTGCCGGCCAGCACGAGATCGAGCGTGTTCGCGCTTTGCGACAGCAGGTGGCTCATGTCGGCGAGCTTCACCTGACCGAGTTGCAGCGGCAGCAGCAGGCTCGTGGTGAGCGTGCCGGCGAGGCCTGTCAGGCTCGGATCGTGGGCGAGGGCGTTGACGAGCGGACGCGACTGGACGAGCTGCGAGGTGGTGGACATCACCTCGTCGGTGGACGGGAACAGCAGACCGTTGTGTTCGAAAAACGGCCCGCCGGCCGGCTGCGAGACGGCGACGAATTCCTTCGTGTCGGCTTTGAGCGCAGTGGTCAGCGCGCTGGCGGCCGCGTCGGCGAATTCCGGCGCGCGCGCTTCGACCACCACCAGCACGGTGTCGCCGCGATCCGGGAAGGCCTGGCTTACCGCGTTTTCGAGCGCCGTCCATTGCTTGTCGGTCTCGATCAGACGGCTGATGTCCGTGTTGATCTTGAAGTTGTGCACAACATAGAAACTGCTCAAAACGGCGAGCACGAGCGACAGTGCGATGATCCTATACGGATGGCGCACCGAAGAGGCGACGAGACGGACAATAGATGACTTCAGCATGTAGGCGAACGTGGCCTTATCACGGGTGTTGTTTTTGACGAAAGTGCACAAGTATACAGAGCCGGAGCGCTCTAACCCGACTTCGGTAGCAAGTACGGCTCCCGCAAGGGCTTTCAGGGGTGGGAACGCATTCTCGATATACTGGTCTATCCTGCTTTCGCCTTGGGCTCGCAAGCCCGTCGGCGCTTACTTCTCTCAGGTTCTGACGACCGTATGAAACGTTATCTGTCTGCTTTTCTGGCGGCGGCCGTGGTGTCCACGGCGGCCTATGCGCAAACCGCGCCTGATGCACTCGTAAAAAGTGCCGTCGAAGGCACGGTCGCCGCGATGAAGGCCGACCCCCAGGCGCGCGGCGGCGACATGGCGAAGATCACCGGTCTGGTCCAGACGCGCTTCGTGCCGGCCACCGACTTCCAGCGCACCACGCGGATCGCCGTCGGCAAGGCGTGGTCGAGCGCAACCCCTGAACAGCAGAAGCAACTGTACGAGCAGTTTACGCTGCTGCTGGTGCGCACTTACGCCGCGTCGCTTTCGCAACTGCGCGACCAGGACGTGAAGTTCAAATTCCAGCCGGTGAACGTGCCGGCCGGCGCGACGGACGTCGTCGTGCAGTCGCACGTTATCAGCAACGGCGGCGACGACGCGATCGACTACCGGCTGACCAAGGGTCCGTCCGGCTGGAAGATCTACGACATCAACATGATGGGCGCCTGGTTGATCCAGGTGTATCAGACCCAGTTCGCCGATCAGATCGCCAAGGGCGGGATCGACGGGCTGATCAAGTTCCTGACTGCGCACAACGCGCGCGGCGCCTGACGCCCAACTGATTCCAGGTAGCAAAAGAAAAAGCGCGGTGGCCAGACGGCCACCGCGCTTTTTTGTCGGGCGCAATCCGGGGCGGCGCGAGGCCGCCTCATGGACTCATCAGTGCGCGGTAGCCGTCTGCACCTTCTTGCCCTTGCCGCTGCGCTGAATCTCGTCGAGCTTGATTTCGACGTGACGCGAGAACACGTATTCAGCCGGGCGCTGCTTGCCCAAAGGAATGTCCTTCGTGAAAGCGCCCGTGGTCTTCGGACCACGCAGGCTCACCCGCAACGCTTTCAGCGGATGCGCAACCGTATCCATCACGGCGGTCGCCTCGAAGCCGCAATGCACCATGCAGTCGGCGCACTTTTCGTAGTTGCCCGTGCCGTATTTTTCCCACTCCGTCGTTTCCATTAGTTCCTTGAAGGTCTTCACATAACCTTCGCCGACCAGATAGCACGGCTTCTGCCAGCCGAACACGGTACGCGCCGGGTTGCCCCACGGCGTGCATTCATACGTCTGATTGCCGGCCAGGAAGTCGAGGAACAGATCCGACTGGCTGAACGACCAGTTCTTGCCATTGTTGCCGCGCTTGAAAATTTCGCGGAACAGATGCTTGGTCTTGTCGCGGTTCAGGAAGTGTTGCTGGTCGGGCGCGCGTTCGTACGCATAACCCGGCGAGACGGTGATGCCGTCCACGCCCATCGGGCCCAGCGTGTCGAAGAAAGCGGCTACGCGTTCCGGCACTGCGTCGTTGAACAGCGTGCAGTTGATGTTCACGCGAAAGCCCCGGCGTTTCGCTTCGCGAATCGCGGCCACGGCCTTTTCATACACGCCTTCCTGCGACACCGAGTGATCGTGCGCTTCCTTGTCGCCGTCGAGGTGAACCGACCAGACGAAGTACGGATTCGGCTCGTAGTCGTCCATTTTCTTTTCCATCAGCAGCGCGTTCGTGCAGAGGTACACGAACCTCTTGCGCGCGATGATGCCCTTCACGATCTGCGGCATTTCCTTGTGCAGCAGCGGCTCGCCGCCAGCGATCGACACCACGGGCGCACCGCATTCGTCGACGGCGCCGAGGCATTCTTCGAGCGACAGACGCTGATTCAGGATGGGGTCCGGGTAATCAATCTTGCCGCAGCCGTTGCAGGCGAGATTGCAGCGGAACAGCGGCTCCAGCATCAGGGCGAGCGGGTAGCGTTTGTTGCCGGAGACGTGCTGACGCATGATGTATGCGCCGACCCGAACTTTCTGCAGCATCGGAATAGACAAAATGTCCTCCTCAAACTTCGCGTGCGGCGAGTGGTTGCATCAGCTTCGATGGCAACTTGAACTCGACCTTTTCTTCACGGCCGGCCATCGTCGTGACATCGACGGGGCCCAATGCGCTCAGCGCATCGATGACGTTCTTGACCATCTCTTCCGGCGCTGAAGCACCGGCCGTGATGCCGACGGTCTGCACGTTGGCAAACCATTCCGCCTTCACTTCCGAACCGTCGGCCACGAGGTAGCTCGCCACGCCGCTCTCGCTGCCGATCTCGCGCAGCCGGTTCGAGTTGGAACTGTTGGTCGCGCCCACCACCAACAGCACGTCGACCTGCTTGCTCAGCTCGCGCACCGCCGCCTGGCGGTTTTGCGTCGCGTAGCAGATGTCGCGCGTATCGGGACCGACGATGTTGGTGAACCGGCGCAGCAGCGCGTCGATGATGCCGCGCGTGTCGTCCACCGACAGCGTGGTCTGCGTGACATACGCGAGCGGCGTGTCGAGCGGCAGGTCCAGATGCGCGACCTCGGCTTCGCTCTGCACCAGCAGCACCTTGCCGGGGATCTGACCGATCGTGCCTTCCACTTCGGGATGCCCCGCGTGGCCGATCAGGATCAGCGTGCGCCCGGCGCCGACATATTGACGGCCTTGCACGTGCACTTTGGTGACGAGGGGGCAGGTGGCGTCGAGCACGTCGAGGCCGCGCGCTTCTGCATCCCGTTCGACGGTTTGGGCAACGCCATGCGCGCTGAAAATGGCCACGGCGCCTTGTGGCACTTCATCGAGTTCCTCGACGAAGCGCGCGCCTTTCTCGCGCAGATTGTCGACCACGTGGCGATTGTGAACAATCTCGTGACGTACATACACGGGCGCGCCGTGTTGCTGTAACGCGCGATCGACAATTTCGATTGCGCGAACAACACCCGCACAAAAGCCGCGGGGCTGAGCAAGGATGACTCGCATAGGTTGGCGAACTCCGACTGACGCGGGTCTCGAAGAAGTCGGTAAATCTGACTTTATCGCCGCGACCATCTAATTTAGTTGACGTCTTGAGCCCCGGCGACGGGCCGGTACAGCAAAACCAAACGCGCATTCTAACGCTATCAGGCCAGCTTTGCTTTTGGTGCGCCCTTGTGTGTGGGGCGCCTGCCGCAGCTGCGGCCTACCTTGCTGGGCCGCATGGATCGCGCATGCGGTAATGATTGCACGCTGCACCGCTTGGACGGAACCCTTAAACTACAAGGTTCCTGCGGAGCGCATCAGCGAGCCGCATTACAGAATGGTTTCGAGGCTCGCTGGATGGACGTCGATCAGTACGAAAATTTTCCGATCCCGAGCGTGCTGCTGCCGAAGGCGCTGCGCGCGCCAGTTGACATTATCTATCAGGTTGTCCGTACCGCGGCCGATATTGCCGACGAAGGCGACTGGAGCGCCGTCGAGCGGCATGCCCGTCTCGCCGACCTCCGGGCCGGCCTCGACGCGGTGGCGGAGCGGCGTGCGGCGCCGGTTCATCCGCTGCTGTTCGGCAAACTCGCCGGCGTGGTGGCTCAGTATAAGCTGCCGCTCGCGCCGTTTTACGAGTTGCTCGACGCCTGCGCGCAGGACATCGGCACCCGCCGTTACGGCGACCGCGCCGCGCTGCTCGACTATTGCCGCCGCTCGGCGAACCCGCTCGGGCACCTGATGCTGCATCTGGTGGGCGCGGCCACGCCGGACAATCTCGCCGACGCCGACGCGATCTGCACGGCGTCGCAACTGATCAGCTTCTGGCTGGACGTCGCCGCCGACTGGAAAAGAGACCGTGTGTATTTGCCGCTCGCGGATTTGCGGCGCTTTGGCGTGACCGAGTCGCAGATCGCCAACGGCATCGTCGACGACGCCTGGCGGGCGCTGATGACGCACGAAGTGTCGTTCGTGCGGGACATGCTGGTGCGCAGCGCGCCGCTCGCGTTGCGGATTCCGGGGCGGCTCGGCATCGAGCTGTGCGTCGCCGTGCATGGCGGGCTGCGCTTTCTCGAGCGGATCGAGAAAGCGGGCTACGATGTGTTTCGCGAGCGTCCGGTGCTCAACACATTTGACTGGTGCGTGGTCGCGCTGCGCGCGGTGGTGATGCGGCTGTCGCGGCGCGTCGGCGTCGAGGCGCATTCAATCGAGGGTAAAGCTTAATGGCGGCGGTTCTGTTTGTTCTTTCGTGTGTTTCCCTGCTGATCTGGGGCGTGCTGCTGCTCGGGCGCGGCGGTTTCTGGCGGGCGCGTCCCGCCGCACCGCTGAGCGTCGCGCCGCGCGCGACGTGGCCCGCGGTGGCCGCCGTGGTGCCGGCCCGCAATGAGGTGGACGTGATCGCCGAGGCGGTCACGACGCTGCTGCAGCAGGACTATGCCGGCGCGTTCCACGTGATCGTCGTCGACGACCACAGCACCGACGGCACCGCCGACGCCGCCCGCGCGGCCGCGCTGCAGCTGCAATGCCCGGACCGCCTGACCGTATTGAGCGCGAAGCCGCTACCGCCGGGCTGGTCCGGCAAGGTGTGGGCCCAGTCGCAGGGTATCGAGGCGGTGCACACGCTCGGCCTGCCCGCCGATTTCCTGCTGCTCACCGACGCCGACATCGGCCATCCCACGGACGCGGTCAAGCAGCTCGTCGCCCGCGCGGATGTGGAAAAGCGCGATCTCGTCTCGCTGATGGTGCGTCTGCGCTGCGATTCGTTCTGGGAGAAGGCGTTGATCCCGGCCTTCGTGTTCTTCTTCGCGAAGCTGTATCCGTTCGCGTGGGTCAACAACCCGCGCAATCGCACCGCGGCGGCGGCGGGCGGCTGCATGCTGGTGCGGCGCAGCGCGCTCGAAGAGGCTGGCGGCATCGAGTCGATCCGCGCCGAACTGATCGACGATTGCAGCCTGGCCGCACGCATCAAACACCGCGGCACGGGGCGTCATCCGATCCGGCTGGATGTGGCGGCGCGCAGCGTGTCACTGCGTCCGTACGATAGCTGGCGCGAGATCTGGAACATGATCGCGCGTACCGCCTTTACGCAGTTGCATTACTCGCCGCTGTTGCTGGCCGGCACGCTGGCCGGCATGACGATCATCTATCTGATGCCGCCCGTCGCCGCGCTGGTGCTCGGTCCGTTGGGCTGGCCTGCGTGGCTCGCGTGGGCGGCGATGTGCTGCGCGTATGCGCCGATGCTCCGCTACTACCGCCGCTCGCCGTTGTGGGCGCCGTTTCTGCCGCTGGTGGCGCTGTTTTATGTCGGCGCGACCTTCGCGTCAGCGGTGCGTTACTGGCGCGGCAAGGGCGGTCAGTGGAAGGCGCGGGTTCAGGCGCCGGTGCAGGAGCGTTGACGCGGCACGGTTGAAATCGATTGGATGAAAAAAAGCGGCGCTACGGCGCCGCTTTTTTTATGTCACTGGGTCAGCAGCATGTAGAGCTGAATCACCACGTCGGGTGAAAACTGGAACGGCACCCAGCCATGGCCGGTATGGCGCATCACCAGCAAGCGGTCGCCGTTCGACTGCTTCTGCACAGCCATGACCGGGTTCTTCGTCGAGACGAATTGCCAGCCTGGCGGGATGCCCGGCGGCTGCTCGAGCGTCATCGACGCGCGCGCGTTCGACAATTCCTCGATCAGTCGGCCGATCTGGTCCGGGCGCAGCGCAACCATCTGGTTGCCGATCTTCATCGTGATCTCGTCCTGCGACGGGCGATCGATTTCCAGCGTCGGCTGGAGTTGCACGGCCGGCTGTTCCGCCGGCGGCTCATCGGAGACCGCCGCATTGCCCTCGACGAGTGCGGGCGCGGCCGTCTCAGACGCAAGCGTCGGCGCCACGGATTCGGGCGCGACGTCCTCCGCAGGCGCGTGCGGCGCTGCGTTCTGTGCGGGTGTCTCGGGGATGTTTTCGGGCTGCTGGGCCACGACAGCCTGAATGAGCTGATCGACGCCCATTTCCAGCGCGCCGAGCTGTTCGTGAAGATTCATGCGAGGTTTCTCTGGTAAGACCCGCGATTTTACCTGCTGCGCGTAGGCTTTGACCTGTCGCGGACGCGGGACTTGTAACAAAATGCTTACGGCCGCACCGGATTGTCCGGTGCGGCGCGAGGGCCGAGCTTGATGCAGTGCTTAAGGTTTCAGGTAGCCGGCCTCGCGGAACCATTCGAGCGCGTCGCTCAAACCTTCGCGATACGGCCGCGCGCGATAGCCGAGTTCGCGTTCCGCCTTCGCCGAGGTGAAATACATCTTGTTCTTCGACATCTTCAGGCCGTCGACGGTGACGAACGGTTCGCGTTTCGTGATCTTCGCCACCGCTTCCGCGCCCATCGCGAGCGGATAGAGCGGCCAGCGCGGCAGACTGAGCGTCGGCGCCTTGCGGCCGGTCAGCGCGGCGATGTCCGCGAGCATCTGCTGAAGCGGCAGATTTTCGCCGCCGAGAATATAGCGCTCGCCGATCTTGCCGCGTTCGAGCGCGAGGAAGTGGCCGGCCGCGACGTCGTCCACGTGCACGAGGTTCAGGCCCGTATCGACGAACGCGGGAATCTTGCCAAGCGCCGCCTCGACGATGATGCGCCCGGTCGGCGTTGGCTTGACGTCGCGCGGGCCGATCGGCGTGGACGGATTGACGATTACCGCCGGCAGTCCGTCCTCGGCGATCATCCGCTCCACTGCGCGTTCGGCCAGCACCTTGCTGCGCTTGTACACGCCGATCGCCTGGTCCGCCTTGAGCGGCGAGGTTTCGTCGGCGGACTGGCCCGAACTGGTCACCTTGAGCGTCGCCACGCTGCTCGTGTAGACGATGCGTTCGACGCCTTCCTTCAGCGCCGCGCGCATGGTCGCCTCGGTGCCTTCGAGATTCGAGCGCTCGATCTCGCTCGGGTCCGGCGCCCACAGCCGGTAGTCGGCGGCCACGTGCAGCAGATAGCGCACGCCGCACAGCGCGTTGCGCATCGACGCTTCGTCACGCATGTCGCCGACGACGATTTCCGCATCCAGCGCCTCGACGTTCTGGCGCGAACTGGTGGCGCGCACCAGCACGCGAACCTTGAAGCCCTTCTGTTGCGCGATGCGCGCCACCGACGAGCCGACGAAGCCGGAAGCGCCGGTCACGAGCACGAGATCGCGATTCTGTTCGGTCATTCTGTTTCCATTCCCTGCATGACAGTCGACGGATTGTACGTGGCGCGCACCCGGTGTGGCGTGCCGCGGATCTCGAACGGCAGCGAAGAGGCCGTCGAATCTGCACGACGCCGAGCAGCCTCGCCGCGACGCGACTAGAATGCCGGCTTGAAAGATTGTGAGGAGAAGACGGCATGGCCCCGGATCTGGATCAGCGGATCGAAACGTATCACGTGCACGTACGCGGCTTGGTGCAGGGCGTCGGCTTTCGCCACGCGACAGTGCGGCAGGCGCACGCGCTCGGCATCAAGGGATGGGTCGCGAACCTCGACGACGGTTCCGTCGAAGCGATGCTGCAGGGTCCGGCCAATCAGGTGGACCGGATGCTGTCGTGGCTGCGGCATGGTCCGCCGGCGGCGCGCGTGACGGAAGTGACCGGCGAAGAGCGCTCGACCGAAAAGCGCTACGAGCGTTTCGAGCAGCACTGAACGGACCAG
>NZ_JAQQCJ010000043.1:0-32619 GCF_046030495.1 Paraburkholderia strydomiana | reverse complement strand
GCCGCTTTGGGGTTCGTTGCCGCCTTGTGCACCAGCGGCTTGCGTGGTCTCGCTCATCTCCCGCGTTCTCCTATGTGCCTGTTCGTCGCTGCTGCCTGAACCTTGCCACTCACGGTGCCGACTGTCCGTTAGCGCCCACTTCCGCGAATAGCGGCGCGGCGTCTTGCGGCACAGCGCGGCCCGTGGATTGCGCACGGCGCAGCACCGACCAGTAATAGCGGTAGCTCGCGCGATCGTGCAGCGTATCGTGATAGCGCGTCGGTCCCCACTGCGCGGATTGCGCGGTCAGCAGGATCTCGGTAGCGGTGGCGATCTCGTCGTCGCGCGGCGCAAACGCGGCGACGATCGCCTCGATCTGCGCCGGGTGGATGCTCCACATCCGCGTGTAGCCGAACTCGTTGCGGGCGCGCGCGGCGTCGTTGGCGACCACGCTCATGTCGCGCACTTCCGTGCTGACATTGTGCGACGGCACTTTGCCATGCGCATGGCAGGCAGCCGAGATTTCCAGCTTCGCGCGCCGCACCAGCGGATGATCGAACTGGCCCGGCGAGCGCATGGCGGTATCGGGAATCGCGCCGTCGTGCGCGGAGACGAAATCCATCAGGCCGAAGCTGAGTGATTCGACGCCCGGCAGCGCGGCCAGATCGAACACGCGCGTGAGCGCGCCGTGGGTTTCGACCAGCAGTTGCACCGGCACCGGCTGCGCGATGCCGAGTTCGCGCCGCATGGCCTCGATGAACGCGACCATTTCGGCGGCATCGGGCACGCTGCGGATTTTCGGCAGGGTGATGTAAGCGGGTGCTCGCTTCGCGGCGCGGAGGATGAGGCGGACGTCGTCGCGCCAATGCGCGTGAGCGAAGTCGTGAATCCGCACGCCGACGCGGCCGAAGCGGTCATGCTCGCTGCCCAGCAGCGATGCGACCAGCTCCGCGTGTTCCGCTTCGCGGCCGACTTGCGCGCCGTCTTCGCAATCGAGCGTGATATCGAACACCGGCCCCAGTTGCTGCTGCAACGCGAGCGATTTCAGCATCAGTTTTTCACTGCCGGCGTAGTGGTCGCAGGCAGGCAGCACAGCGGGCGGCACTTCGCCGTCAAACAGCACTTCGGCGGGTGTGAGGGCGCGCATCTTCGGCGTCAGGGTGTGGGTAGAGGATGGAGAAAATCCGATTCGGATGGGTTCTGCCGGCCTGCGGTCACGTGGTGGCAAAACGCGTTCGAATCAGCTGCGAAACGCTCCCTTCGCACGAAAAAAACCGGAACCCGCCGCGGTAACGCTTCGGAGTTCCGGTTCATCGGCATGGAGTGCTTAGCCGAGCAGGTGCTGAACGCCTTCGCGCTCTTCCAGCAGTTCCTGCAGCGTGCCGTCCATCTTTTCACGCGAGAACGCGTCGATTTCCAGACCTTCCACGCGCTTGTACTCGCCGTTTTCGCACGTTACCGGCACACCATAGATGATGTCTTCCGGAATGCCATACGAGCCGTCCGACGGAATGCCCATCGTGACCCACTTGCCGTTCGTGCCGAGGACCCAGTCACGCACGTGGTCGATTGCAGCGTTAGCTGCCGACGCTGCCGACGACAGGCCGCGCGCTTCGATGATCGCCGCGCCGCGCTTGCCGACGGTCGGGATGAACGTGTTGCGGTTCCATTCTTCGTCGTTGATCAGCTTGGTCAGGTCCTGACCTTCTGCCGTGGCGACGCGGAAGTCCGGGTACATGGTCGGCGAGTGGTTGCCCCACACGGCCAGCTTTTCGATCGACGCGACCGGCTTGCCCGACTTGGCCGCCAGTTGCGACAGCGCGCGGTTGTGGTCCAGACGCAGCATGGCGGTGAAGTTCTTCTTCGGCAGATCCGGCGCCGACTTCATCGCGATGTACGCGTTCGTGTTGGCCGGGTTGCCGACCACCAGCACCTTCACGTCGCGGCTTGCGACATCGTTCAGCGCCTTGCCCTGAACGGTGAAGATTTCCGCGTTGGCCGACAGCAGATCCTTACGCTCCATGCCCTTCGAACGCGGACGCGCGCCGACCAGCAGGGCCACGTCTGCATCCTTGAATGCAACTTTCGGGTCGTCGGTGATCACGACGCCCGACAGCAGCGGGAATGCGCAATCATCCAGTTCCATCACGACGCCTTTGACGGCGCCTTGCGCTTGCGGCAGGTCGAGCAGTTGCAGGATGACCGGTTGATCCTTGCCGAGCAGGTCGCCATTGGCGATGCGGAACAGCAGGGAGTAAGCGATTTGACCTGCGGCGCCGGTGACGGCAACGCGCTTTGCGGGCTTAGCCATTGAGAAATCTCCAGGACGATGCGTTAGACGCTAGGGAAAACGCCATTCTATATGCGCGTTCAGCGAAGCGTTATGAAACACGGCGGAATTCACTGTTCGCGTGCGGCCTCTAGATCTGCCGAGACCGGGCGGCGCGCTGCGGCAAGACCGCCGTGCCGGAAACCTGTAATACCGAGCTACTGGACGCTCTCCTCGGGCGCTTCGCGCCAGGCCCCCGGAAGGGCAGGAAAACCTTGGGATGGCCCGGCATTTTCCTGAGAGAGCGGGACTGGGACAGCGAGGCGCCGGGGTAGCCGCTGCACGGTGCGGGCTCCTGCAAACAGCGCGTTTCGGCAAGCGTCGGACCAACGGATGGCGGCGAATCGAAACCTGAACTGCGAGGGAACAGCATGGTGCAGAGTGGCTGCCGGCGCGTTGCGGCGCTGCCTGAAAACAGCCGCCGAAAATCCCGCAAACCCTTGCTCGACAAGGAGTGTAGGAGCCGTGAAGCACAAAGTCAACATTATCTTATGTCTTATATAAGACACATCTATCGCGGGGAAAACCCTAGACGCGCCCCAGCCCTTTATGATGAAATGCGCGGATGAATTCGAACCCGGCGAACACCACGAACCCGAACGGCCAAGGGGCCGCAGGCGAGGGTGTATCTGCTGCCGCTCCCGCCGCGTCGCCTACTTTCAGTCCCTTATATCAGCAGATCAAGGGGTTGATTACGCAGAGCCTTGAAAGCGGCGAGTGGAAGCCCGGTGAGATCATTCCTAGTGAAGTCGAATTGGCGGCGAGATACAAGGTCAGTCAGGGAACGGTGCGCAAAGCGATCGACGAGCTTGCCGCCGACAACCTGCTGGTGCGCCGCCAGGGCAAGGGCACGTTTGTTGCAACGCACAACGAAGACCGCGCCCAGTTCCGCTTTCTGAGGCTATTGGCCGACGACGGCGCGGAACACCCGCACGTGAGTCGCCTGCTCGAGTGCCGGCGCTTGCGCGCGTCGGCGGACATCGCCCGGCAACTCGATCTGAAGCCGTCCGATCCGGTCGTGCTGATCAAGCGCTTGCTGCAGTTCGACGGCGAAATCACCGTGCTCGATGAAATCTGGCTGCCTGGCGCCGTATTTCGCGGCCTCACGCTCGAACGGCTGTCGGAGTACAAGGGTCCCCTTTACGCGATGTTCGAGACGGAGTTCGGCACCCGCATGATCCGCGCGACGGAGAAGATCCGCGCGGTGGCGGCCGAGCCGTCGGTGGCCGACCTGCTGCACGTGCCCGCGGGTTTTCCGCTGCTGTCGGTCGAGCGCGTGTCCTTTACGTACGGGGACCGCCCGGTTGAAGTCCGGCGAGGTTGGTATGTCACAACCGGGTACTACTATCAGAACGATCTGAGCTGAATCGGGCTGAATCCAGGCGCGGCGTCCCCACCCGCGCGCCTGTTTGACGGCGCTTTATCGCGCGTGCTGTAACGGACCTGTCGTGGTTTTCGCTGCAGCGCGATATAAAAAGGCGCTAAAATTGCGGATTAGTGTGACTACATAGTAGGGGTCTAGCATGGCTGAAGCGGTAAAAAAACCGAGGCCGGAATTCCGGAACATCGGTATTGGGCAAATATTGACGGCATACCGTCTCCCACTAGCGGGGCGAGTGTCGATTCTGCACCGTGTGAGCGGTGGTCTGCTGTTTGTTTTTCTTCCGTTCCTGCTGTACCTCTTTGATCAGAGCCTGACTTCCGAATTGAGTTTCGAAGTCTTCAAAGGTTTCCTCTCCAACATCATCGTCAAGCTCATCACGCTGGTTCTCGCGTGGGCTTTCCTGTTTCACTTCTGCGCCGGCGTTCGTCACCTGATGATGGACACCAACCACAATGCGGTGTCGAAGGAAAAAGGCAAGTCGACCTCTATCGTGGTCATCGTCGTATCGTCGCTGCTCACCATCGCATTCGCGGCAAAACTGTTCGGAGCATTCTAAAAAATGTCAGCTAATAACCGAATCGGTTCGAAGCGTCTCGTCGTCGGCGCGCACTACGGTCTGCGCGACTGGCTCGCGCAACGCATCACCGCCACCGTGATGGCGATCTACACGGTGATCCTGCTCGCGTGGTTCTTCGGCGCGCACGATTTCTCGTACGAAGGCTGGGCGTCGATCTTCGCGACGCAATGGATGAAGCTCGCCACGTTTGTCACGCTGCTGTCGCTGTTCTATCACGCGTGGGTTGGTATCCGCGACATCTGGATGGACTATGTGAAGCCCGTTGGCGTGCGCCTGACGCTTCAGGCGCTGACGATCGTCTGGCTGCTCGCATGTGCGGGCTACGCTGCGCAGATTCTCTGGAGAGTGTAAAAGAATGGCTGCAATCAAGAATTCTCTGCCGCGTCGCAAGTTTGACGTGGTTATCGTCGGCGCAGGCGGCTCGGGAATGCGCGCTTCGCTGCAACTCGCGCGCGCCGGTCTGTCGGTCTGCGTGCTGTCCAAAGTGTTCCCGACGCGTTCGCACACGGTCGCTGCTCAAGGCGGCATCGGCGCATCGCTTGGCAACATGAGCGAAGACAACTGGCACTATCACTTCTACGACACGATCAAGGGCTCCGACTGGCTCGGCGACCAGGACGCGATCGAGTTCATGTGCCGTGAAGCACCGAACGCCGTCTACGAACTCGAACACTTCGGCATGCCGTTCGACCGTAACGCGGACGGCACGATCTATCAGCGCCCGTTCGGCGGCCACACCGCGAACTACGGCGAAAAGCCGGTGCAACGCGCTTGCGCGGCGGCTGACCGTACCGGTCACGCGCTGCTGCACACGCTGTACCAGCAGAACGTCGCGGCCAAGACGCAATTCTTCGTCGAATGGATGGCGCTGGATCTGATCCGCGACGCCGACGGCGACGTGCTCGGCGTGACCGCGCTGGAAATGGAAACCGGCGACGTCTACATCCTCGAAGGCAAGACCACGTTGTTCGCCACGGGCGGCGCGGGCCGGATTTTCGCGGCATCCACTAATGCGTTCATCAACACCGGTGACGGCCTGGGCATGGCTGCGCGTTCGGGCATCGCGCTGCAAGACATGGAATTCTGGCAATTCCACCCGACCGGCGTGGCCGGCGCGGGCGTGCTGATTACCGAAGGCGTGCGTGGCGAAGGCGGCATTCTGCGTAACTCGAACGGTGAGCGTTTCATGGAACGCTACGCGCCTACTTTGAAGGATCTGGCGCCGCGTGACTTCGTTTCGCGTTCGATGGACCAGGAAATCAAGGAAGGCCGCGGCGTGGGTCCGAACAAGGACCACGTGCTGCTCGACCTGTCGCACATCGGCGCCGAGACGATCATGAAGCGTCTGCCGTCGATCCGCGAAATCGCGATGAAGTTCGCGAACGTCGATTGCATTAAAGAACCGATTCCGGTTGTGCCGACCATCCACTACCAGATGGGCGGCATCCCGACGAACATCAACGGTCAGGTCGTCGGTACGGCGAAGGGCCACGAAGAAATCGTCAACGGTTTTTACGCTGTGGGCGAATGCTCGTGCGTGTCGGTGCACGGTGCGAACCGTCTGGGCACGAACTCGCTGCTCGACCTGGTGGTGTTCGGCCGCGCGGCCGGCAACCATATCGTCAAGCACGTGAAGGACATGAAGGAGCACAAGCCGCTGCCGGCCGACGCTGCCGACTTCGCGCTGTCGCGTCTGGACAAGCTCGACAAGTCGTCGTCGGGCGAGTACGCGCAGGACGTTGCCAACGACATCCGCGGCGCGATGCAGGCTCACGCCGGCGTGTTCCGTACGTCGGAATTGCTGGCCAAGGGCGTCGAGCGCATCCGTGAAGTGGCTGAACGTGTCGACAACATCCATCTGAAGGACAAGTCGAAGGTGTTCAACACGGCTCGTATTGAAGCGCTCGAAGTGGCGAACCTGATCGAGGTGGCACGCGCCACGATGGTCTCCGCCGAAGCGCGCAAGGAAAGCCGCGGCGCTCACGCTCAGAACGACTTCGAACATCGCGACGACGAAAACTGGTTGCGCCATACGCTGTGGTTCAGCGAAGGCGACCGCCTCGACTACAAGCCGGTTCACATGCAACCGCTGACCGTCGAATCCGTGCCGCCGAAAGCGCGTACCTTCTAAGGCACCAGTCAAAGGAATTCAGAAATGGCAAAGCGTACTTTTGAAATTTACCGCTACGACCCGGACAAGGATGCAGCACCGCGCATGCAAACGTACGAGATCGAAATCGACTCGCACGAACGCATGTTGCTCGACGCGCTCCTCAAGCTGAAGGCCGTGGACGAGACCTTGTCGTTCCGTCGTTCGTGCCGCGAAGGCGTGTGCGGTTCGGACGCAATGAACATCAACGGCAAGAACGGTCTGGCCTGTTTGCAGAACATGAACGACCTGCCGCAAAAGATCGTGCTGCGTCCGCTGCCGGGCCTGCCGGTCATTCGCGACCTGATCGTCGACATGACGAACTTCTTCAACCAGTATCACTCGATCAAGCCGTATCTGATCAACGATACGCCGCCGCCGGAAAAGGAACGTCTGCAGTCGCCGGAAGAACGCGACGAGCTCGACGGCCTGTACGAATGTATTCTGTGCGCTAGCTGCTCGACCTCGTGTCCGAGCTTCTGGTGGAATCCGGACAAGTTCGTCGGCCCGGCCGGCCTGCTGCAAGCCTATCGTTTCATCGCGGACAGCCGTGACGAAGCGACGGGTGAACGCCTCGACAACCTGGAAGATCCGTACCGTCTGTTCCGTTGCCACACCATCATGAATTGCGTCGACGTTTGCCCGAAGGGCCTGAACCCGACCAAGGCGATTGGCAAGATCAAGGAATTGATGGTTCGCCGCGCTGTCTGAGATGGACGAAACATCGCATCAGTCCGACCCTCTCCGCCGTGCGCGCCTTCGCTGGCGCGCGCGGCGGGGCCTGCTGGAAAACGATCTGATCTTTGAACGTTTTTTCGGCCGATATGAGCATGACCTCAGCGATGCCGACGTGGGCGCTCTCACGCGCCTGCTCGAGCTGAGCGATAACGACCTGATGGACTTGCTGCTCGTACGCAAGGAACCGGAAGGCGAGCTTGCCGACCCGGATGTGATCCGGGTGCTGGAGCTACTGCGCAACGCTTGAGCGCCCGCCAGTCCGCGGCGAGTCCGTTGTCCAGGCGTGCGATTATCGAAACCCTGTATCCATACTTCGATTGAGGATGTGCTATGACCCCGTCAGATGTTAAAGCCACGCTATCGTTCAGCGACAATTCGCCGAGCGTTGAAATGCCGATTTACAAGGGCACGCTCGGTCCGGATGTAATCGACATTCGCAAACTGTACGGCCAGACCGGCAAGTTCACGTACGACCCGGGCTTCATGTCGACGGCGGCGTGCAATTCGGCGATCACCTACATCGACGGCGACAAGGGCGAGCTGCTGTACCGCGGCTACCCGATCGACAACCTCGCGGAAAACGCCGACTTCCTCGAAAGCTGCTATCTGCTGCTCAAGGGCGAACTGCCGAACGCGAAGCAGAAAGAAGAATTCGTGAACACCGTCACGAAGCACACGATGGTGCATGAGCAAATGCACTTCTTCTTCCGCGGTTTCCGTCGCGACGCGCACCCGATGGCGATTCTGGTCGCCGCAGTCGGCGCGCTGTCGGCGTTCTATCACGACTCGCTCGACATCAACAATCCGCGTCACCGTGAAGTGTCGGCGATCCGCATGATCGCAAAGCTGCCGACTCTCGTCGCGATGGCGTACAAGTACAGCATCGGCCAGCCGTTTGCGTACCCGAAGAACAACCTGTCGTACAGCGCGAACTTCATGCACATGATGTTCTCGAACCCGTGCGAAGACTACCAGGTCAACGACGTGCTGGTGCGCGCGCTCGACCGTATCCTGATCCTGCACGCGGACCATGAGCAGAACGCATCGACCTCGACCGTGCGTCTCGCCGGTTCGTCGGGTGCGAATCCGTTCGCGTGTATCGCTGCCGGTATCGCATGTCTGTGGGGCCCGGCGCACGGTGGTGCGAACGAAGCCGCGCTGAACATGCTGGAAGAAATCGGCTCGGTCGACAACATTCCTGAGTTCATCAAGCAGGTGAAGGACAAGAACTCGGGCGTGAAGCTGATGGGCTTCGGTCACCGCGTCTACAAGAACTACGATCCGCGCGCGAAGCTGATGCGCGAAACCTGCCACGAAGTGCTGGAAGAACTGGGCCTGCACGACGACCCGCTGTTCAAGCTGGCCATGGCACTGGAAAAAATCGCTCTGGAAGACGAATACTTCGTGTCGCGCAAGCTGTACCCGAACGTCGACTTCTACTCGGGCATCGTGCAACGCGCGCTGGGCATCCCGACGTCGATGTTCACGTGTATCTTCGCGATGGCACGTACGGTCGGCTGGATTGCACAGTGGAACGAAATGATCGCTGATCCGGAACAGAAGATTGGCCGTCCGCGTCAGCTGTTCATCGGCGACACGCAACGTGAAGCGAAGCCGATCGCGCAACGTTGATCGGCTTTGAGTCTGCCTGGTTCTTAGCGGTTGGTTGATTGGCTACGAGCGAGCGCGGAGTCTGCTGAAGGAAAAACGCCCCAACGGGTTCACCGTTGGGGCGTTTTGTTTTTGAGCTGAAACCGTCGACGGGAACGGCGCGCCCGCTGCCGGGTAACGTCGATACAGGTATCGGCACTACTACCCAACTCCCTGTTTTTTATCGGTTTTTCCGCTGTATCAACGGCCCACGACGGGTCGCTGCGTGGCATAATCGACTGACACAGTCAGCCCGCAGTCATTACTACCCCCGCATACCATGGCACAGACTCTCTACGACAAATTGTGGAACACGCACGTGGTCCACACGGAAGAAGACGGCACGACGATTCTCTATATCGACCGTCATCTGCTGCACGAAGTGACCAGCCCGCAGGCATTCGAAGGCCTGAAGCTGGCTGAACGCCCGGTGTGGCGCATCAGCGCGAACCTGGCGGTGTCGGATCACAACGTGCCGACCACGGACCGCACTCACGGCATCGCCGATCCGGTCTCCAGGCTGCAAGTCGACACGCTCGATTCGAATTGCGACGCCTACGGCATCACGCAGTTCAAGATGAACGACCTGCGCCAGGGCATCGTGCACATCATCGGGCCGGAGCAGGGCGCTACGCTGCCGGGCATGACGATCGTCTGCGGCGACTCGCACACGTCCACGCACGGCGCGTTCGGCGCGCTCGCGCATGGCATCGGCACGTCGGAAGTGGAGCACGTGCTGGCCACGCAAACGCTCTTGCAAAAGAAGAGCAAGAACATGCTGGTGAAGGTCGACGGCCCGCTGCCGCGCGGCTGCACGGCGAAAGACATCGTGCTCGCGATCATCGGCAAGATCGGCACGGCGGGCGGCACCGGCTACGCGATCGAATTCGGCGGTTCGACGATTCGCGCGTTGTCCATGGAAGGCCGCATGACGGTCTGCAACATGGCGATCGAAGCGGGTGCACGCGCCGGCATGGTCGCGGTCGACGACACCACCATCGACTACCTGAAGGGCCGTCCGTTCTCGCCGGAAGGCGTCGAGTGGGATCATGCGGTCGAGTACTGGAAGCAGTTCAAGTCCGAGGACGGCGCGCATTTCGATCGCGTGGTCGAACTGAACGCAGCGGAAATCGTGCCGCAAGTCACGTGGGGCACATCGCCGGAAATGGTCACCGCCGTGGACGGCCGCGTGCCGGACCCGGAACGCGAAAAGGACCCGGTCAAGCGCGATGCGATGGAACGCGCGCTGAAGTACATGGCGCTCGAACCGAATGCGCCGATCGAGTCGATCAAGCCGGATAAAATCTTCATCGGGTCGTGCACCAACGCGCGCATTGAAGACATTCGCGCCGCGGCTTACGTCGTGAAGAAGCTGGGCCGCCGCGTCGCATCGAACATCCGTCTGGCCATGGTGGTGCCGGGTTCGGGGCTCGTGAAGGCGCAAGCGGAACGTGAAGGCCTCGACAAGGTCTTTATCGATGCGGGCTTCGAATGGCGCGAGCCGGGTTGCTCGATGTGTCTCGCAATGAACGCCGACCGGCTGGATCCGGGCGAGCGTTGCGCGTCCACGTCGAATCGTAATTTCGAAGGTCGTCAGGGCGCCGGTGGCCGTACCCACCTCGTGAGTCCCGCGATGGCTGCGGCTGCGGCGATCGAAGGGCATTTCGTCGATATTCGCAAGCTTGGGTAAATCGCATGATGAAGAACATGAATCGCAGCACTCTATTGCGCCGCTTCGCACTCGGTACGCTGGCTGGGCTATTGCTCGGTCTGGCCGGTTGCAACACGGTGCACGGATTCGGCCAGGACATGTCGCACCTCGGCAATTCGATCAGCAATCACGCTGAGAAATAAGCGGTTTTTGATTTTTGCCGGCGATGCGGCTGGCGGCTTTCCAGCTGTTGCTCGCATCGCCCGGTCTTGAAACAGGCGCAAGCGTCATGGATAAATTCATCGTACACACCGGCGTCGTGGCGCCGCTCGATCGCGAGAACGTCGACACGGACGCGATCATTCCGAAACAATTCCTGAAGTCGATCAAGCGCACGGGTTTCGGTCCGAACGCATTCGACGAATGGCGTTACCTCGACCACGGCGAGCCGGGGCAGGACAACTCGAAGCGTCCGCTGAACCCGGATTTCGTGCTGAATCAGCCGCGTTATCAAGGCGCTTCGGTGCTGCTGGCACGCAAGAACTTCGGCTGCGGCAGCTCGCGTGAGCACGCGCCGTGGGCGCTACAGCAGTACGGCTTTCGCGCGCTGATCGCGCCGAGCTTCGCCGACATTTTCTACAACAACTGTTTCAAGAACGGCCTGCTGCCGATCGTGCTGACCGAACAGCAAGTCGATCACCTGTTCAACGAAACGTACGCGTTCAACGGCTTCCAGCTGACCGTCGACCTCGAAGCGCAAGTCGTGCGCACGTCGGACGGCGGCGCGGAGTATCCGTTCGACGTCGCAGGCTTCCGCAAATACTGCCTGTTGAACGGTTTCGACGACATCGGCCTCACGCTGCGTCACGCGGACAAGATTCGCCAGTTCGAAGCGGAGCGCATCGCGAAGCAGCCGTGGCTGAACCACCGCATCGTCGGTTAATGCATGAGGCGCGCGAGGGGCTTCGGCCCGCGCGCTGAATCACGCTCAACAGTCTCGAAGAAAATCATCAAGGAATTCGCATGAAGATCGCAGTGTTGCCGGGCGACGGCATCGGTCCCGAAATCGTCAAGGAGGCCGTCAAGGTCCTGAACGTGCTCGGCGAAAAGTTCGAACTCGAAGAAGCACCGGTTGGCGGCGCGGGCTACGAAGCGAAGGGTCACCCGCTGCCCGATGCGACGCTGGCGTTGGCGAAGGAAGCCGACGCGATCCTGTTCGGCGCCGTCGGCGACTGGAAGTATGACAAGCTTGAACGCGCGCTGCGCCCGGAGCAGGCGATTCTCGGCCTGCGCAAGCACCTGCAGCTGTTCGCGAACTTCCGTCCGGCGATCTGCTATCCGCAACTGACCGGCGCGTCGTCGTTGAAGGAAGAGATCGTGTCGGGTCTCGACATCCTGATCGTGCGCGAACTGAACGGCGACATCTACTTCGGTGCGCCGCGCGGCGTGCGTGAAGCGCCGGACGGTCTGTTCGCCGGCGCGAAGGAAGGCTTCGACACGATGCGTTATTCGGAACCGGAAGTGCGCCGCATTGCGCACGTCGCGTTCCAGGCGGCGCAAAAGCGCGGCAAGAAGCTGACCTCGGTCGATAAAGCCAACGTGCTCGAAACGTCGCAGTTCTGGAAGGACGTGATGATCGACGTGTCGAAGGAATACGCTGACGTCGAACTGTCGCACATGTACGTCGACAACGCCGCGATGCAACTGGTGAAGGCGCCGAAGTCGTTCGACGTGATCGTCACCGGCAACATGTTCGGCGACATCCTCTCCGACGAAGCCGCCATGCTGACAGGTTCGATCGGCATGCTGCCGTCGGCGTCGCTCGACAAGAACAACAAGGGCTTGTACGAGCCGTCGCACGGCTCCGCGCCGGATATCGCCGGCAAGGGCGTGGCTAATCCGTTGGCGACCATCCTGTCGGCGGCGATGATGCTGCGCTATTCGCTGAACAAGGCGGAGCAGGCGGATCGTATCGAAAACGCGGTGAAGAAGGTGCTCGAGCAGGGCTATCGCACCGGCGACATCCTCACGCCGGGTTGCAAGCAGGTCGGCACGGTCGCGATGGGCGACGCGGTCGTTGCAGCGCTGTAAAGCGCATCGGGCTCAGGCAGTCATCAGGTCGTCAAACGGCCTTTAAAACGCGAATCGGCCTTGAAACAGGCCGATTCGCGTGCAACACAACGCGGGCGACAGCGGCGAATGACGTCGCCAGATTCCGGTTTTCGTGTATATTGTAACGATGGCGCAGATCTCCCAAATCTCCTCGATTTCCAAACTGCACGGCACAACGGCCCGTGTGGTTGAGTTCGCCATTACCATTAAAACGATTACCCCGAAAACGATCACGAAACGCTGATCGTCCGTCGTGCCCGCTCATCTTCCCCGCGCGGTCACTGCGGGCAAAGATGCGGGGAAGTTTCCATTCGAAGGGTATGAAGTCATGAACGTAGGTCTCGTAGGTTGGCGCGGCATGGTCGGCAGCGTCCTGATGCAACGTATGCAACAGGAAGGCGATTTCGACTTGATCGAACCGGTGTTTTTCAGCACCAGCAACGCGGGCGGCAACGCGCCGTCGTTCGCCAAAAACGAGACCAAGCTCAAAGATGCGACAAGCATCGAAGACCTGAAGAAGTGCGAAGCGATCATCTCCTGCCAAGGCGGTGATTACACGAACGAAGTGTTCCCGAAGCTGCGCGCGGCGGGCTGGAACGGTTACTGGATCGACGCGGCTTCGTCGCTGCGCATGAAGGACGACGCGGTCATCATTCTCGATCCGGTCAACCTCGACGTGATCAAGAACGCACTGGTCAAGGGCCAGAAGAATTTCATCGGCGGCAACTGCACGGTCAGCCTGATGCTGATGGCGCTGGGCGGGCTGTTCCGCGAAAACCTCGTCGACTGGATGACGGCCATGACGTATCAGGCCGCATCCGGCGCGGGCGCGCAAAACATGCGCGAACTGCTGCAGCAAATGGGCACGCTGTACGGCGCGGCCAAGGAAGACCTGGCTGATCCGTCGTCGGCGATTCTCGACATCGACCGTCGCGTGCTGAGCGCGATGAACAGCGACCGCATGCCGACCGACAACTTCGGCGTGCCGCTCGCCGGCTCGCTGATTCCGTGGATCGACAAGGACCTCGGCAACGGTATGTCGAAGGAAGAGTGGAAGGGCGGCGCCGAAACCAACAAGATTCTCGGCAAGCCGGCCATGGGCACCCCGGGCTCGATCCCGGTCGACGGTTTGTGCGTGCGGATCGGCGCAATGCGCTGCCACTCGCAGGCGCTGACCATCAAGCTGAACAAGGACGTGCCGCTGGACGAAGTGAACAGCATCCTCGCGTCGGGCAACGACTGGGTCAAGGTCGTGCCGAACGAGCGCGAAGCGTCGATGCGCGATCTGTCCCCGGCGGTGGTGACGGGCACGCTGACGGTGCCGGTCGGCCGGGTACGCAAGCTCGCGATGGGCGGGGAATATCTGTCGGCCTTCACGGTCGGCGATCAGCTGCTGTGGGGTGCGGCCGAACCGCTGCGTCGCATGCTTCGCATTGTGCTCGACAAGTAAAGTAAACTACGCGGTCACGACGCGTAGAAAACTCAAGAAGCGTCGCGCTTGCGCGGCGCTTTTTTCATTGTGTGCTCCGATTATCTTGTCTCCTTCCAACCGCAAAAAAGGGCTGCGCGCTGACGCGCCAGGAGTCCCGATGAACCTTCGATTCTCGTCCATTCGGGCTATGTTCACTCATCAGGATAAGGACCGTTTGACACGGCGTCCGGCGGCCGCGGCTGCTCTGGCCTTTGCGCTGGCCGGCGCGGGCGTGGGCAGCGCAGTTGCCGCGCCAGGCGATGCCGCGAGCGCGCCGGACGCCGCGTCCGTTTCGTATGCGGCCGGCAGTCAATACACGGTGCGGCCAGGGCAGTCGTTGAACGACGTGGCCATCGCCGTCACGCAGTCGCACGACCGGGCAACGCTCGTGCGCGCATCGCGCGCGTTGTTCGACGCGAACCCGAGCGCGTTCATGGCACATGACCCGAGCCGGATGCGCGTGGGGGCGGTGTTGATCGTGCCGGCGCTGGACGCGTCCGGGGCTTTGGCGGCGTCGTCGGTGGGGGTTCAAGGGGCCGCGGGTGCGTCGGCGCCGAATGCGGCGGCGGTTGGGGCGGCGAGTGGTGCCGCGCAGGTCGATGTGGCGGCAGCAAGTGCGGCGAGTGCGGCAAATGCCGCGGCGCATGCTCCGGCGCCAGCTGCCCCTGCGGTGACGGGTACGGCGAGTGCAGTGGCACAGGCAAGCTCCCCCGCGCCGGCCAGCGCGGCTGTGAGCGGCGCTGCTACGTCGGCGCCGGCTGCGGGTTCGCAGATGGCTGCGGCGCCGGCCAGCGACGTGCATGAGTGGTCCGGATCGATCCAGCCGCCAGCGAGTGCGCCAGCCGAAAGCGTCCCGACGCCGGCTGCCGGCATGGCTCCGGCGCCTGGTGCTGCGCAATCGGCATCGCAACCCCGTGCGCAGGTTTCCAGCCTGCAGCAATTGCTCGCGCTGAAAAACCGCGTGCTGATGGAGTTGCAGAAGCACGGTATCGGCGGTGCGCCGGTCGCTACCAGCGGCACGGCGGCAGCGGGCGCTGCAAGGCCAGCGGCCGGGGCGGCGCCGGCCACATCGGCGGCATCTGATCATGGCGCTGCGGCGGTTCCCCTCGCGCCGAACAATGGCGGGGTGTCGCAGCAGGAGTTGAGCATCGCGGCGGCGGTTGGCGCAGCATTGGTTGTGCTGCTGGCGGCGTTGCGCATGCGTCGGCGTAAGCGTGAAGGCGTGGCGTCGGCCGACAGCGAAGTGGCAGCGTCGACGCGAGCAGGCGACCCACAGGATAGCGTTGCGGATCGCGGGCAGGCGCCTGTGCGCGAAGCGTCAGGCGCGGATGATGATGCCGCTGCGCAGCAGGCTGCGGCATTGGCGATAACTGAACGGGCAGCGGCGGAACAGGCAGCGGCGGAACGAACGGCAGCAGAACTAGCGGCAGCAGAACAGGCAGCAGCGGACAAGGCGGCAGGTGAACGTACGGCGACAGAACGCGCCGAATCAGAACGCGCAGCGGCAGAACAAGCGGCTGCAGAACGCGTAGCTGCAGAGCGCGCAGCAGCAGAACAACAAGCAGCAGAACAACAAGCAGCGGCCGACGGAGCCGAAGCAGAACACAAGCCCCTCATTCACGAATCCCATACAGAAACACCAGTACAAGACTCCACCCCGCCCCAACCCTTCGGGCAAGAACAAACTGCATCGCCCACATCCTTCGATCTGTCACACCCTCCCACGGATGCCTTTGCACGCGCCGAGAGCGACTTGACAGCCGAACCTCTGCCGCCCGCCGCGGCGCAGGAAAGCCCGGCCAATGCAACCACCGCGGCAAGCCTCGCAGCCGCCGCGGCACTCGGCGCCGAAGCCCTGCCGCTGACATCATTGGAACCGATCGACGACGAAGCGTTGCCTGTAGAGAACGCCGCACGCGGCCTGCAATTGAATGACGAGCCGGCTGCCCACACGCCGGCCACACCGCAAGAACCGGCCACTGAGCCGCAGAATCATCTGAACGTCCCATCACCTGTGATCGATTTCGCGCAACAACACATCGAGCCGCGCACGACTTCGCCGCTCGGCCAGCCTAACCCAGACGTGTCGGGGGATGCATTCCCCGAGACAGCGGCGCGCGCTCCCCAGCCTGGGTCCGCCGCGTCGACCGAGTTCCCGCGCGAGGCTGTCGACGCGTTTAGCAGTCTCGACATGCCGCTACCGCCGCGCATCGAATCACCTGCCTACAGCGTACAGAGCCCCGCGTCGCTGACCACGCAACCGGTCGCGGCGCCCGAAACGACCGCGCAGCAAGCTCTTGCCTCTCACGAACCGGACGACGCCCCGCATATCGCCGACGAAATCGCCGCAGGCACGGCAGGCCACGCGGCCGTCGCAGGCCTCGGCGCGGCCGGCTTCGGTGCGCTGAAACTCGACTTCGATCTCGAACTGCCGCCGAGTCCGGCGCAGCCGTTGCAGGCATTCACGCAGGCCGATCTCGTCCGCATCGCTCGCAACAAGCTGGACCTGGCCTCCGAGTACATCGAACTCGGCGATCTGTCTGGCGCGCGTTCGCTCATCAACGAAGTGATCGAAGCGAACGATCCGGCTACGCGCACCGAGGCCCGCGCGCTGCTCTCGACGCTGGCGCCGTTGTCGTGAAGCGAATTGCATTAGGCGTCCAGTACGACGGCGCGGCATTCGGCGGATGGCAGTCACAATCGCACGGCAATACGGTGCAAGACGAACTCGAACGGGCATTGCGCGAATTCGCGCAGACGCCCGTGCATACCGTCGTGGCGGGCCGCACGGATGCGGGGGTGCATGGCCTCGGGCAAGTCGTGCATTTCGACACCGATCTCGACCGTCTGGATATTTCGTGGGTGCGCGGCCCTAATTCGTTCCTGCCGAAGACAATCGGCGTGCAGTGGGCCCAGCAGATGCCCGACGAGTTCCACGCGCGCTTTTCGGCGTTCGAGCGGACCTATTACTACGTCCTCTACGTGAGCCCGGTGCGTTCGCCGATGCTGGCGAAGAGAGCCGGCTGGGTGCATGTGCCGCTCGACGTCGACGCAATGCGGTCCGGTGCCGCCCATCTGATCGGCGAACACGACTTTTCGGCGTTCCGCTCGTCGCAATGCCAATCGAAAACGCCGATCAAGCATCTATATCGGATCGACGTTCAACAGCACGGTAACTTCGTTCATTTCCGTTTCCGCGCGAATGCGTTCCTGCACCACATGGTGCGCAACCTGATGGGCTGCCTGATCGAAATCGGCCGCGGGCGTCGCGCGCCCGAATGGATGATCGACGTGCTCGCGAGCCGCAGACGCGATTGCGCCGCGCCGACTTTCATGCCGGACGGCTTGTATCTGGCGCAAGTGGGCTATCCTGAGCAATTCGCCGTGCCCGCGCCGCAAACGGGTAGCGTGCCGTGGAGTACCGTATGGACCGAGCAACCGGAAACATGAAAGTCAGCGAAAATCTGCCGAACCCCGCCGACGCCAATGCAGGCGCCGCCGCACAACAACACAGCGTGCCGCATCGCACGCGTATCAAACTGTGTGGGCTGTCGAAGCCGGAGGACGTCGCCCAGGCGATCGACCTCGGCGCCGACGCGATCGGCCTAGTGTTCTATCCGCCGAGCCCGCGCTCGGTCAGCGTCGCACAGGCGGTCGAACTGGTGCACGATGTGCCGCCGTTCGTGTCGGTGGTCGGCCTGTTCGTCAACGCGACGGCGGATTGGGTTCGCGAAGTGGTGAGCAACGTCGGACTCACGCTGCTGCAGTTTCACGGCGACGAGACCGCGGAGCAGTGCGAAGCGCTCGCCAGCGTTGCGGGTTTGCCTTGGTTGCGCGCGTTGCGCGTTGGGGCGGATACTCAGCCGGCCGATTTGGTAAAATCGGCTCTCAATTATTCAGCAGCCAGTGGTCTTCTGTTCGACACCCATGTCGAGGGCTACGGCGGCGGCGGGAAGGTTTTCGATTGGTCACTTATTCCAGCAGAGCTCGCGCGTCGGGCCGTTTTGAGTGGTGGGTTGAACGCGCAAAACGTCAGTGATGCGATCCATCGCGTGCGCCCCTACGCGGTCGATGTCTCGAGCGGCATCGAGGTTGTGGGCGCCAAGGGCGTGAAAGATCACGCCCGGATGGCGGCATTCGTACGCGCGGTGCGCGCAGCGGATGCTGAATGATTCAGGCCGGCGGTTTTCCTATCCGAGAGCCGCACGCCACACTGAGAAGAGTGATCACCATGTATAACTTGCCTGACGAAAGAGGTCATTTCGGCCAATTTGGCGGTGTGTTCGTCGCCGAAACGCTGGTTCACGCCCTCGACGAGCTGCGTGAAGCGTACGAGAAATTCCAGAAAGATCCTGACTTCGTCGCCGAATACGAGCGCGAACTGAAGCATTTCGTCGGCCGTCCGTCGCCGATTTATCACGCTCAGCGCTGGAGCGAACTGCTCGGCGGCGCGCAGGTTTTCCTCAAGCGTGAGGATCTGAACCACACCGGCGCGCACAAGATCAACAACGTGATCGGTCAGGCGTTGCTGGCCAAGCGCATGGGCAAACCGCGCGTGATCGCGGAAACGGGCGCCGGCCAGCACGGCGTGGCCACCGCAACCATCGCGGCGCGCTTCGGCATGGAGTGTGTCGTCTACATGGGCGCCGAAGATGTGCGCCGTCAGGCGGCCAACGTCTATCGCATGAAGCTGCTCGGCGCGACCGTCGTGCCGGTCGAATCGGGCTCGCGCACGCTGAAAGACGCGCTGAACGAGGCCATGCGCGATTGGGTGACGAACGTCGAAAGCACGTTCTATATCATCGGCACCGTGGCTGGGCCGCATCCCTATCCGATGATGGTGCGCGACTTCCAGCGCGTGATCGGCGATGAATGCAAGGTGCAGATGCCCGAGCTGACCGGTCGGCAGCCAGATGCCGTGATTGCATGCGTTGGCGGCGGTTCGAACGCGATGGGTATCTTTTATCCGTATATCGAAGATACTTCGGTGCAGTTGATCGGTGTCGAAGCGGCGGGCGACGGTCTCGAAACCGGCCGTCACGCGGCCTCGCTGATCGGGGGTAGCCCAGGCGTGCTGCACGGCAACCGCACGTACCTGCTTCAGGACGAAAACGGCCAGATCATCGAGACGCATTCGGTGTCGGCGGGCCTCGACTATCCGGGCGTCGGCCCCGAGCATGCGTGGCTAAAGGACAGCAATCGCGCGCAATATGTCGGCATCACCGACGAAGAAGCGCTCAAGGCGTTCCACGATTGCTGTCGCATCGAAGGCATTATTCCGGCGCTGGAATCCAGTCACGCGCTGGCGTACGCGACCAAACTCGCGCCGACGCTGCCGAAGGACAAGATCCTTCTGGTCAACCTGTCGGGTCGCGGCGACAAGGACATGCATACGGTCGCCGAGCGATCGGGCATTCAGTTCTGAGCGCCGCGACGATGCGCGACGAGTTCGACGAGCCGCAGCCGGCGATTGAAACAGTGGATCCGGCCGCCGAAGTAGCGGCGGCCGCGCCACCTGCGCCGTTACTGGCGCAGGTGCCCGCCGGCATTCAGCTCTTGAATCGCGATTTTCTGACCGATGTGGCGAACATTCCTGACGCGTCGATCGACCTGATCGTCTGCGATCCGCCTTACGGGCTGGGCAAGGATTACGGCAACGACTCCGACATGCGCACAGGTGAGGAATTTCTCGCCTGGACGCGTGGCTGGCTCGAGTTGGCTATTCCGAAGCTCAAGCCCTCGGGTTCGCTGTACATATTCTGCACATGGCAGTATTCGCCGGAAATTTTCAGCTTTCTGAAGACAAAACTCACGATGATCAACGAAATCATCTGGGACCGGCGCGTACCGAGCATGGGCGGTACCGTGCGCAGGTTTACCTCGGTGCACGACAACATCGGCTTTTTCGCGGTATCGAAGGATTATTTCTTCGACCTCGATCCCGTCCGCATCCCGTACGATGCAGTCACGAAGAAGGCGCGTTCGCGCAAGTTGTTCGAGGGCAGCAAGTGGTTGGAGCTTGGCTATAATCCAAAGGATGTCTGGTCGGTATCGCGGCTGCATCGGCAACACGCCGAACGCGTCGCTCACCCGACCCAGAAACCCCTGGAAATTGTCGAGCGGATGGTGCTGGCCAGTTGTCCGAAGGGCGGCCGCGTGCTCGACCCGTTCATGGGCAGCGGCACCACCGCAGTCGCTTGCGCCCGTCAGCAGCGCGAATTCGTCGGCTATGAGATCAATGAAAGTTACTGCGCGATAGCGCGCGAGCGCGTGAGCGCCGCCGCTTCGCCACCCGTGCCTCGTCGGGCCAAGGCCAAAGCCAGAACGCAACGGCAGACCGAAGTGCAATGAGCCGCGTGCAATGAGCGCGCAGTAGCCCAATCCGAGAATATTTCCATGTCCCGTATCAAGAACACGTTTGCCGCGCTGTCCGCCCAAGGTAAGAAAGGCCTGATTCCGTTCATGACGGCCGGCGACCCTGACCCGAAGCGCACCGTCGAATTCATGCACGCGCTCGCCGCAGGCGGCGCCGATGTGATCGAACTCGGCGTACCGTTTTCCGACCCGATGGCTGACGGCCCGGTGATCCAGCAATCGTCCGAACGCGCATTGGCGCAAGGCGTGTCGCTGCGCCATGTGCTTGCCGACGTCAAGCGCTTCCGCGAAACCGACGACAAGACGCCGGTGGTGCTGATGGGCTACGCCAACCCGATCGAGCGGATGGGCACGGAAGCCTTCGCCAAGGCCGCCAAGGAAGCCGGCGTCGACGGTGTGCTGGTTGTCGACTATCCACCGGAAGAGTGCGCCAACTTTGCTGAACAGATGCGATCCGCGGGCATCGATCCGATCTTCCTGCTCGCGCCCACCTCGACGGACGAGCGCATCGCTGAGGTCGGCAAGATTGCGAGCGGCTACGTCTACTATGTGTCGCTGAAAGGGGTGACCGGAGCGGCAAATCTGGACGTTTCCAGCATCGCGAGTAAAATCCCGGCCATCAAGTCGCGCGTACCCCTGCCGGTGGGCGTCGGTTTCGGTATCCGCGACGCGCAAACCGCGCGTTCGGTGGCCGAGGTGTCCGACGCCGTCGTGATCGGCAGCCGTATCGTTCAATTGCTCGAACAGGCAGCACCCGACACCGCTGCCGAAACGCTCACGCGTTTCATCGCTGAAGTGCGCGAGGCGCTCGATAGCGTCGCGACTGCCCGATAACAGTTATTTTTGTCGCTGTAGCGTGAACGGCGGGTTCGTCCCGCCGTTTGCGCGACCGCTGACCCAGAAGGATTCAATATGAGCTGGCTCGATAAGCTGCTGCCGCCGAAAATCAAGCAAACCGACCCGAAGAACCGCAAGGGGATTCCGGAAGGCCTGTGGATCAAGTGCCCGTCGTGCGAAGCCGTGCTGTACCGCAACGACGTCGAGGCCAATCTGCACGTCTGCCCGAAGTGTGACCATCACATGCGCATCGGCGCGCGTGAGCGGCTCGACGGCCTGCTCGATCCGGAAGGCCGCTACGAAATCGGCCAGGAAATCGTCCCGGTCGACGCGCTGAAGTTCAAGGATAGCCGCAAGTATCCGGACCGCCTGAAAGAGGCGATGGACGATACCGACGAAACCGACGCAATGGTCGTCATGGGCGGCGCGATCCATACGCTGCCGGTAGTGGTCGCCTGCTTCGAGTTTTCGTTCATGGGCGGCTCGATGGGTTCGGTAGTCGGCGAGCGCTTTGCGCGCGGCGCGCAGAACGCGCTCGAACAGAAAGTGCCGTTCATCTGCTTCACCGCTTCGGGCGGCGCGCGGATGCAGGAAAGCCTGTTGTCCCTGATGCAGATGGCCAAGACCACGGCCATGCTGACCAAGCTTGCCGAAGCCAAGCTGCCGTTCATCTCCGTGCTGACCGACCCGACGATGGGCGGCGTGTCGGCGAGTTTCGCGTTTCTCGGCGACGTCGTGATTGCCGAGCCGAAGGCGCTGATCGGCTTTGCCGGCCCGCGCGTGATCGAGCAAACCGTGCGTGAGAAGCTGCCGGAAGGCTTCCAGCGCGCCGAGTTCCTGCTCACGAAGGGCGCGGTCGACATGATCGTCGATCGTCGCAAGCTGCGTGAAGAGATCGCGCAACTGCTGGCGCTGTTGAGCCACCAGCCGGCGGACGCGGTCGCATAAGCAAAGGGCGCACGAAGCTGAACGGTCGACTGCCCGCGCTACCGTGCAGCACCCACCGTGCGCGGCGAACAAAGCAGTCAAGAAAATGGCGCGCCGCGTGAGTCATCAAGCGGCGCGCTGTCATTTCCGGGATAATCACGATCTCGCAAAGCGGTGGCGGCTGTGGCTGTCCTACCCGATTTTCCGCACATAATGCGCCCGGCACGCTACGCCTTCGACAGCCGCAGCTGCAACGCCCGCGCCATCCGTACACTGCCTAACCGATTCACTCGCGATTCACTCGATGACCACATTCCCCACCCTCGACGCGTGGCTCACGCACCTTGAATCCGCGCATCCGGTCGGCATCGACATGGGTTTGGGCCGCATCTCCCAGGTACGCGACGCGATGCAGTTGTCGTTTGACTGTCCGGTCATCACGGTCGGCGGCACGAACGGCAAGGGGTCGACGTGCGCGATCCTCGAATCCATTCTGTTGCGCGCCGGTTTCACGGTTGGGTGCCACACGTCGCCGCACCTGCTGTCGTTCAACGAGCGGGCGAGGATGAACGGCGCAATGGCCAGCGACGCGGACCTGCTGCCGCATTTCGAAACAGTCGAAGCCGCACGTCTGAGCCTCGCCGAGCCGGTCTCGCTGACCTACTTCGAGTTCACGACGCTGGCGATCATGAGCCTGTTCGCTTCGCGCGGGCTGGACGTGGTGATTTTCGAAGTCGGCCTGGGCGGCCGCCTCGACGCGGTCAACATCCTCGATACGGACTGCGCGATTATCACGAGCATCGATATCGATCACACGGATTATCTCGGCGACACGCGCGAGAAGATCGCGCTCGAAAAAGCCGGGATTTTCCGCTCAGGCAAGCCGGCGATCTGCGCGGATCCGGTGCCGCCGCAATCGCTGATCGATCACGCTGAGAAGATCGGCGCCGAACTGTGGCTCTTCGGCCGCGATTTCCGCTATGAAGGTCAGGCGGGCAGCGAGCGCCAGCAATGGAGCTATGTCGGCCCGAGCATGCGGCGTTCGGCGCTTGCCTATCCGGCGCTGCGCGGTGCGAACCAGCTAATCAACACGTCGGCGGCGCTGGCTGCGCTCGAAGCGCTGCGCGACCGTCTGCCGGTGTCGGCACAGGATATTCGGCTCGGTCTTGCCAACGTGGAACTGCCGGGGCGTTTCCAGGTGCTGCCCGGTAAACCGGCCATCGTGCTGGACGTCGGGCACAATCCGCATGCAGCCGCCGTGCTGGCGCAAAACCTCGGCAACATGGGCTTTTTTCCATACACCTACGCGGTATTCGGCGCGATGCGCGACAAGGACATTGCCGGCGTCCTGAGTCACCTGAAAGGCGAGGTCGACCATTGGTGCGTGACCGATCTGCCGACCCCGCGGGCGGCGTCGGCGGAAGACCTCGAAACGGCCTTGCGCGAGCAGGGTGTGGGCGAGGGCGCCGATAGCAGCGTGACGCGCTACGCGTCACCTGCCGAGGCTTTCCAAGACGCGCTAAAACGAGCGTCAGAGAATGATAGAATCGTGGTTTTCGGCAGCTTCTATACGGTAGCCGGCGTCATGGCTTACCGTAAATCGCAGCAACACTGAACGGGCGCCAGGCTCGAACCAAGCGATTCATGGGAATTTTCTCGTTCGGCAAGAAAGACGACGCACCCACCCGGCGCGGCGCAAACACCAGTTCCACCCGGGCTGCCCGTGGCGAGCGTGTGGAGCGGCGAACCCGCCGCACGGAGCGCACCGTCGACGCCGACGCGATGCTGCTCGACCCTACGCTGCCGGAAAAGCAGCGGGCGCGGCGCCGGCTGGTCGGCGCGATCGCGCTGGTCGTGGCCGCGGTGATCATCCTGCCCATGGTGCTGGACTCGCATCCCAAGCCCGTCACCGACGACATTTCCATCGACATTCCGAACCGTCCCGCGCCGAGGGTGGCTCACAAGAGCCCCGAAGACACGCAGGCCGGCGTAGCACCGGACAACCCGACGCCTGCTGAGCCGGCGCTCGCCGCTTCCAGCCTCGCGCCGGCGGCAACCGCCAAGACGGATCAGCCCGGCTCGACAAAGCCGAGCGCCAACGCAACCACTAACGCCAACGCCACGCCCGCGGCAAAACCGCAGGCGCCCGCACCGGCTGTCGCCGCGAATACCGCCCCGGCTGCGCCCTCGGCGCCGGCCAAGCCGGCGGTCCGCACGCCGGCTCCGCGCGCCGCAGCGCCGAGCGACGACGAGATCAACAACGCCGCCGCCAGTGCGGACGCGAATTCGGGCACGCCGGCATCGCCGCCTGGCAGCCGTTTCGCGGTTCAACTCGGCGCGTTCGCGAACGATGCCAACGCGCGTAACTGGGTAACCAAGTTGAAAGCGGCTGGCGTGCCCGCATATACCGAACATCGCAAGCAGGCAGATGGCACGACGCTGACGCTGCTGCGCGCCGGCCCATTCGCCGATCGGGCGGCGGCATCCGCCGCGATTGCGAAGGTTCGGGAGGTCGGCCTGACGTCGGGCGCGAACAACGGCGCAGCGCAGTAAGCGAGCGATGTTCACTGCCTTCGACTACGCTGTAATGGCGGTGATCGGTTTGTCGGCGTTGCGCGGCACGTGGCGGGGTTTTTTGTCGGAGATATTCGGGCTGATCGGCTGGATCGCGGCATTCTTCATTGCCTGCGAGTTTGTCGGTTACGTCGTGCCGTATATTCCGTCTCACTGGCCCGGCGGCGCATTGACCCAGTGGCTGCTGGCGTTCGCGCTGGTGGTGATCGGCGTGGTGCTGGTGACGAGCGTGGTCAGCGCGCTGCTGAGCCGCATCGTGCAGGCCACGGGCCTGGGCGGGGTGGACCGCTCGCTCGGTTTGATGTTTGGCCTCGTACGCGGGGTCATTCTGGTGCTGGTTCTGGTCGCCCTTGCCGGCTTGACCGAACTGCCCGAACAGGAATTCTGGCGCAACGCCCTGCTTCGGCCCTATGCGGTCGAGGGCGTGCACGTAATGAAACCGCTGCTTCCCGAGACGCTTGCTGCCTACGTCCGTGTTTGACGATCAGGCAAGCGGTTAGAGGAACCAGCAGGACTCCGGCGCAAACCGGCTGCCTTAGCGTAACAGCGCGTACTGTCCGCAAAACATCGCGTACGCCCCGAAGGAAGTCCCCTTGGGGGCTCGGTAACGCAGGCACCGGTCGCCACGACGAATTTCGTACCTTTGAAGGACATGCCATGTGCGGCATCGTAGGCGTAGTTTCCCACTCTCCGGTCAATCAGCTGATCTATGACAGCCTGCTGCTCCTGCAGCATCGCGGTCAGGACGCCGCCGGCATCGCGACAGCGAACGGCAGCAACTTCCACATGCACAAGGCCAACGGCATGGTGCGCGACGTGTTCCGCACGCGCAACATGCGCAGCCTGCCCGGCACGACTGGCATCGGTCAGGTCCGTTACCCGACCGCCGGTTCGGCGTCGAGCGAAGAAGAAGCCCAGCCGTTCTACGTGAACGCGCCGTTCGGCATCATCCTCGCGCACAACGGCAACCTGACCAACTGGCAGCAACTGAAAGATGAGATGTTCCGCATCGATCGGCGCCATATCAACACCAATTCCGACACGGAAGTCATGCTCAACGTGCTCGCGCACGAACTGCAGCTGGCTAGCTCCGGCCTGCAACTCGATCCGGCCGCGCTGTTCAACGCCGTGTCGGGCGTGCATCGCCGGGTGCGGGGTTCGTACGCGATCGTCTCACTGATCGCCGGTTACGGCCTTTTGGGCTTCCGCGACCCGTTCGGCATCCGTCCGCTGTGCCTCGGCAAGCTGGAAACGCCGGAAGGCGTCGAGTGGATGCTGGCGTCGGAATCGGTGGCGATCGAAGGCATTGGCTTCGAGTTCGTGCGCGACGTGGCGCCGGGCGAGGCGATCTTCATCGACATCGACGGCAAGCTGCACTCGCAGCAATGCGCGAAGGCGCCGAGCCTGAATCCCTGCATTTTCGAACTCGTATATCTCGCGCGTCCGGATTCGGTGCTCGACGGCGTGCCGGTCTACAACGTGCGTCTGCGCATGGGCGACTACCTCGCCGAGAAGATCAAGCGCGAACTGCCGGACGTCGCGATCGACGTCGTGATGCCGATTCCCGATTCGTCCCGTCCGGCCGCGATGCAGGTTGCGAAGAAGCTGGGCGTCGAGTACCGCGAAGGCTTCTTCAAGAACCGTTATGTCGGCCGTACCTTCATCATGCCGGGCCAGGCAGTGCGCAAGAAGTCGGTGCGCCAGAAGCTGAACGCGATGGGCATCGAGTTCAAGGGCAAGAACGTGCTGATCGTCGACGACTCGATCGTGCGCGGCACCACCTCGCACGAAATCGTGCAGATGGCGCGCGATGCGGGCGCGAACAAGGTGATCTTCGCGTCGGCAGCGCCGCCGGTGAAATTCCCGAATGTCTACGGCATCGACATGCCGACGCGCGGCGAACTCGTCGCCCACGGCCGCACGGACGACGAAGTCGCGCGCATGATCGGCGCAGACCACCTCGTGTATCAGGACGTCGAAGCGCTGAAGCAGGCGGTGCGCGACATCAACCCGGCGCTGCGTGAGTTCGAAGCGTCGTGCTTCGACGGCAACTACGTGACCGGCGACGTGACGACCGAGTATCTCGACCGCATCGAAACCGCGCGTCTCGCACCGTCCTCGCAATCGGATCGCGACGCCGCGAGCGAAGCGATCGACGGCGGCACTCCGGCGCGTTCGCAACTGCATCTGCAACTGTCGGTAGGTTGAGCGCGGTTTGCTCGACCGGCTCCCGTAGCGCGGCGTGCTGCACGCCACGCTACGCGCGTGTTAGCATGGCGGCTTGCGTCGATTTGATCTCAGCTTGCGGACGCGGGGCAACCCGAAACAGCTAAAGCGACAGGTGGAAAAGCCGCACACATCCGCCTCCGCTCCAGCTTTCCCCGCACATGAAGCCCGCTTATGCCGACGCAAAGCGGGCTTTTTTGTTGCTGCCGTTTGGCGTCGCGCGTGGCTTCACAGGCGAGCCGCGTCGAACGCAGCCATCGAACATTGGAACCAGAACCAACATCATGGACGACTCCCTGAACTTCGATACGCTGGCAGTCCGCTCGGGCACGGTGCGCAGCGACTTCAACGAGCATTCGGAAGCCATCTTCCTGACCTCGAGCTTCGTGTTCGCGAGTGCCGCGGACGCCGCCGAGCGCTTCAAGAACTCCGAAGACAACTATACCTACTCGCGTTTCACGAACCCGACCGTGTCGATGTTCCAGGACCGCCTCGCCGCGCTCGAAGGCGGTGAAGCGTGTATGGCAACGGCGTCGGGGATGGCCGCGATCATGTCCGTGGTGATGTCCGCGTTGCAGGCCGGTGACCACCTGGTGAGCTCGCAGGCGCTGTTCGGTTCGACGCTCGGCATGTTCTCGCAGATCTTCAGCAAGTTCGGCATTACGACCACCTTCGTCGATCCGACCGATCTCGACGCGTGGAAAAACGCCGTGCGCCCCGAGACGAAGATGTTCTTCCTCGAAACGCCGTCGAACCCGCTGACCGAAGTCTCCGATATCGAAGCGATCAGCAAGATCGCGAAAGCAGCGAACGCGCTGTTCGTGGTCGACAACTGTTTCTGCAGCCCGGCCTTGCAACAGCCGCTGAAGCTCGGCGCGGACGTCGTGATGCACTCGGCCACCAAGTTCCTCGACGGTCAGGGCCGGGTGTTGGGCGGCGCGCTGGTCGGCTCGAAGAAATTCATCATGGAAAAGGTATTTCCGTTCGTGCGCAGCGCAGGGCCGACGCTCTCCGCGTTCAACGCATGGGTGCTGCTCAAGGGCATGGAGACGCTGTCGCTGCGGGTTGAAAAGCAATCGGCGAACGCGCTTGAAATCGCGCGCTGGCTGGAGACGCATCCGGCTGTGAATCGCGTTTTCTATCCGGGGCTCGAATCGCATCCGCAGCATGCGCTCGCGATGCGTCAGCAGAAGTCGGGCGGCGCGATCCTGTCGTTCGAACTGAAGGGCGATACGCCCGAGCAGATGCGCGAGAACGCCTGGCGCGTGATCGACAGCACGAAGATCTGCTCGATCACCGGCAACCTCGGCGATACGCGTACGACCATCACGCATCCGGCCACCACCACGCATGGTCGCGTGACGCCGGAAGCGCGCGCGGCGGCGGGCATCAGCGAAGGTTTGATCCGTCTTGCCGTGGGTCTGGAAAATGCCTCGGATATTCGCGGCGATCTGGAGCGGGGTCTGGCGGGTTGAGTTGCGCCTGACGCAAGAGCGCCGGTTGCAGCGGCGCTCGGGCCGCACTATCAGGCGGCTCGCGCAATGAAACTCAGTGGCGCAGCGCGCGCCACTGACCGGGCGCCAGCCCGAAGCGTCGCGTAAATGCGTGCGTGTACGCGCTTTGGTCACTGAAGCCGATGTCCAACGCGATATCGGTCAACGAAAGACGCGGGTCCGCAAGGAGCGTGATCGACGTGTCGAGCCGCAGCCGTTGCAAATAGCGATGCGGCGTTTCGCCGAACGCGTCGATAAAAAGCTGGTGAAAACGCCGCATGCCGAAACCGCAATGCGCGGCGAGATCGGCGATCCGCAATGGCTCCGACAAATGTGCGCGCAGCCAGCGGTCGATTCGCGCGAAGTCGAGACCGGCGCCGATTGCCTGCGCGCCGGCCGTCGTGCCGGTGTCGGCCACCAACGCAGCGCCGAGGCGCGCGGCTGCATCCCAATGGAAACGCCGGCTGTCCAGATCGTCGCCTTGCGCGCCGCCGGTCGCGTGCGCCGCGATCCGGTGCACGAGCTGCGTGAGCGTCGCGTCGATGCTTACGGCGCGTGCGCGGTCGAACAAACGTTCCGGCACGGCGAGCGAGCTAGCCGGCAAATCCAGCACCAACTGCCGGTTTTCGCCGACCCCGGCGTAATCGTGCCGCGCACCGGCCGGAATCAGCCATGCGGAGCCGGCGTCGATTTGCTGCGCGACGCCGTCGACCGCCATCACCATTGCGCCGTCGAGTCCGAGCACGACCTGATGAAAGTCGTGCACGTCCGACGCTTCGATCGCGCCGTAGCGGCGCAGCGAAACACTAGGAGCGGTGGCGGCGGCGTGACTCATGGCGCTGACCGGTCGACGATGCGCAATGGCAAAAAGCAGCGAACCGCTTAAACGCCGAGCAGTTCGACTTCGAACACGAGCGTCGCATTCGGCGGAATCACGCCGCCCGCGCCGCGCACGCCGTAGCCGAGTTGCGGCGGGATGGTCAGCTTGCGCGTGCCGCCGACCTTCATGCCTTGCACGCCTTCGTCCCAACCCTTGATGACCATGCCGCCGCCCAGCACGAAAGCGAACGGGTCGTTGCGGTCCTTGCTCGAGTCGAACTTCTGGCCGTCGGTCAGCCAGCCGGTGTAGTGCACGCTGACGGTCTTGCCTGCCACCGCTTCGGCGCCGGTGCCTTCAACGATGTCTTCGTACTTCAGGCCGGATTCGGTAGTCACAGTCGACATGTGTCGCTCCTTAGTCAAAAACGTAAAAACCGACATTGTAGGCGTGTTGACGCCGCATCGCGCGGGAATGCCGCGTGGCACGCGGATTGCGTCGTACCTGGCCGTCCGGCCAGGCTGGTCGAGCCGGACAGCTTGCCTATAATGGGGCTTCTTTCTATCACCCAGCACTGCCTGAGAGGGCTCGATCGTGACAACGTCTTCAACCGGGACTGCCGGGGGTGCACAGCCGGCTTCTTCAGGCTTCGCCGTATCCGAACGCACCGCGCGTCTGCGCGCCGAAACCGCGCTGTTCATGCGCGATCACGTGCTGTCGCTGGTGTCGCACGATCTGCGTGGTCCGTTGAATGCCATTCATAGCTGGGCGTACGTGCTGGAGCGCAAGCTCGATGCGAATGACCCCAACGCGCAGCGCGCCGTCGCGGGCATTCGCAGCGGCGTGGATCAGCAGGTGAAGCTGCTTGAGACGATCGTCGATGCGACGCGCGCCGAAACCAGATCGCTGGCGCTCGCCTATGCGCCGTTTCCGCTGCATCCGCTGCTCGACGAAACCGTCGACGAAGTCCGCACGAACCTCGCGCGTACGCGCGGCGTGGAAATCACGCTCGACTCGCAACTTTCCACCGAGCAACTGAACGGCGACCGCGAGCGCCTTGCCGCCGCATTGTGGGTGATGCTCACGTTCGCCGTCGAAGCGAGCGCGGAAGGCGCCGCTGTCACGCTGAGCACGCGCGCCGAGCCGGGCGCGTGGCACACCACGATCAGCTACGATGCGAACGAAGCCGCGTTGAACGACGCCGCGTCGCCCCACGTGCTGGAAGCATTTGCCCGCAAGCAGGCCGGCGAGCCGCGTGAGGCGAAGCGGATCGCATGGGTATTCGCGCTCTGCAAGCGCGTCGCGGAAGCGCACGGCGGCAGTTTCGAGCAAAGTGACGTAAGCGACGGCGAAGCCGCCACGCTCGCGCTGCGTGTACCGCTGAGCGCGACGGCGCCGAAGTGAGCGCGCGGCTCCGGCTTCTTGCATCCGATTAACTTCTCATCGAGCTTGCGCCCTCTATACTGACAACTTTTGTTGCCGGAGCCCCTTGCTTTGATTCAGGTCGTCGCCCTTATCGGTGCGTTGTTTCTCGTTGCCCTCAACGGCTTTTTCGTCGCCGCTGAGTTCGGTCTGGTCAAACTGCGGCAGACGCGCGTGCAAAGTCTCGCGACCCGGCATGGCCTGCGCGGACGCCTGCTCGCCAAAGTGCATGGGCGGCTCGATGCCTATCTTTCCGCCTGTCAGCTCGGCATTACGCTCGCGTCGCTCGGGCTTGGCTGGATCGGCGAGCCCGCATTCGCGGAATTGATCTCGCCGCTTCTGCATCTCGTCGGCGTCGAATCGGAGCAGATGGTCCACGGCATTTCGCTGTTCTTCGCGTTTTCGTGCATTTCGTTTCTGCATATCGTGGTCGGCGAACTCGCGCCGAAGTCGCTGGCCATTCGCGAGGCGGAGAAGGTGTCGCTGTGGGCCGCGATGCCGCTGTACGGCTTTTACTGGGCGATGTATCCGGCGATCTGGGTGCTCAACTCGAGCGCCAACGCGGTGCTGCGGCTCGCAGGTCTCGACGCCGACCACGGCCACGATTCCCACTACTCCACCGACGAACTCAAGCTGATCCTGCGCGGTCGCCGCGCCAACGTCGCGACCGGACTCGGGTCGCCGGAGGACGCCTACAGCCAGGACGAGTGGAACACCATCGCGCATTCGCTCGACTTCTCGCGCATGACCGTGTCGGACCTGATGCGGCCGGCTTATGAAATGGTCGGCTTGCGGCGTGATCTGCCGATCCGCGAAAACATGCAGGTGGTGGCGCGGCATCGCTTCAGCCGCTATCCGCTGTTCGAAGACGCGTCAGGCGAGCGCGTGGCCGGCATGATCCATTTGAAGGATCTGCTGCTCGCGCGTCAGGCAGGCAGCACGCTCGACGATCTCTCCCGCTACATGCGGCCGGTGCAATACGTGAAACCGGATATGCCGGCGCTCGAACTGTTTCGCCGTTTTCGCAAGGGCGCGCCGCATCTGGCGCTGGTCGGTCACAAGAACGCGAAGCCGATCGGCTTCCTGACGCTCGACAATCTGCTGGGCGCACTGGTCGGGCAGATTCACGACGAATTCCGCCAGGGCGACGCCGATTGGACCCGCATGGACGACGGCACGCTGATGGGCAAGGGCAGCTTGCCGGTGGTGTCGCTGGAGCGCGCGTTGGGGATCGATATCGACGAGGGCAAGGCCGAGTCGGTGGGCGGTCTCGTGATCCAGGCGCTGAACGATCTGCCTACCGAAGGTCAGCGCGTGGAGTTCGACCGCTTCGACGTGGTGGTGAAGAAGATGAAAGGGCCGCGCATCGTGCTCGTGCGCGTCTATCCAAAGAGCTTCGACGACGAGGGCGGTTGAGCGGCTGCTCAGCTTCGGCAGTGGTGACGCACCCGCTTTGCTTCAGGTGACGAAGCCCACGGCGTCATCCGGATTCGAAAAAAGGCCGTTGAAGCACGCGTACTCCAACGGCCTTTTTTTCGCAGAACACGCAAGCATCAACTGCGCGGCACCCCATCCTCGACCAGCACCGCGATCGGCATCGCTGCCAACGCATCGCGCAGATACAGCAGGCCGTTTTCATCGACCTTCGGCGCGGCCGGACTCAGCCAGTCGAACAACGCTCGCGCTGACAGATCGGACGGCATTGCCACCGCCGTATCCGCCCATTGCGCCGGATCGACCATCGGCAGATCGCCGTCGTCGCCGAGCAGTCCGGTGGGGGGGGGGGGCGGGCGCCCCCCCCCCCCCCCCCCCGGCGGCCCCCGCCCCCCCCCCCCCCGCGCCCCCCCCCCCCCCCCCCCCCCGCCCGCCGCCCCCCCCCCCCCCCCCCCCCCCCCCCCCCCCCCCCCC
>NZ_JAQQCJ010000042.1:0-32935 GCF_046030495.1 Paraburkholderia strydomiana | reverse complement strand
GATGAAAGACTCGAAGGTGATCATCGCGATCAACAAGGACCCGGAAGCGCCGATTTTCAGCGTCGCCGATTATGGTCTGGTGGGCGATCTGTTCGAGGCAGTGCCGGAATTGACCGGGTCCGTTTGAGCCTGCCAGATAGGGAGTCTAAAGTGCGCAAGACGCGGATTGCAATTATCGGTGTTGGGCTCGCGGCCACGCCGCACGCGCTTGCTCTGAACGATTTGCGTGAAGAAGTTGATGTGGTCGGTGTGCTGGGACGCTCGCGCGAGCGGCTTGAGTCGTTCGCGAACCTGTATGGCTTTCCGCTCGCTGAGTCGCTCGAGTCTGTGCTCGGAGATCCATGCGTCGACGCCGTCCTGGTGTTGACACCGCCGCACACGCATCTTGATATAGCCCTGCAAGCTGCGGCTGCCGGCAAACACGTGCTACTGGAGAAGCCGCTCGATATTTCGACGCAACGCGCAGAACGGATAGTGCAAGCGTGTCATGACGCCAATGTGCGGCTCGGTGTGGTATTTCAAAACCGCTTTCGTCCGGCGGTCCAGCGGCTTGCCGGTCTTGTGCACAGCGGTGCGCTTGGCCCGCTCGCTTACGCGGGGCTAGATCTACGCTGGTGGCGCCCGCAGTCTTATTACGATGAACCGGGCAGGGGCACCTACGCACGCGATGGCGGCGGCGTACTGATGACGCAAGCGATCCACTCCCTCGACCTGCTCATGTGGCTCGCAGGTGATGTGTCATCGGTGTCAGGAACGACGGTGACCACGACATTGCACTCGATGGAAGCGGAGGACTTCGCAAGCGCTACGCTCAACTTCAAAAGTGGCGCGGCTGGCTACCTGCTTGCAACCACCGCTGCGTTTCCAGGTTTTCCCGAGCGCATTGAACTGGCCGGCACGCACGGCACGGCTGTGCTCGAGGGCGGGGCTTTGCGGGTGTTCTTTCACGATGGCGGCAAGCATGAATTTGACGATCCGTCTTCGACCGGCTTCGGTGCGAAGCCAATGGATTTTTCTCACGTTGCACATCGGGAGCTGATCCGGGATTTTTGTGCTGCGATCCGGGAGGATCGGGCACCGGCAGTCGTCGGCGACGATGGGTTGCGGGTGCAACGGTTGATCGAACGCATCACACGTGGACGTGGAGGCGACTTTTGAGGCAGATCGATGGCGAAACAAAAATCGTCGCCATTCTGGGTGACCCTATCGCACAGGCGAAATCGCCCGAGCTGTTCAATGCGCTGTTCGAACGTCATGCAGTGAATGCCGTGCTGATTCCAATGCACGTACCGCCTGCTCAACTCGGTGCGGTACTCGACGGCCTGCGCGGTATCGTCAACCTTGCGGGCGTCGTGGTGACGGTGCCGCACAAGTTTGCTGCCGCTGCATATGCGGCGAACTTGTCCGATTCGGTTCGGCAAACGGGCGGCGTGAACTGCCTGCGCCGTGAAGCGGACGGCACGTGGTCTGGTGCCATGTTCGACGGTAGCGGCTTCGTGAAAGGCCTCGCCGCATGTGGGCAAGTGGTGCGCAACAAGTCGGTGCTGCTGGTCGGAAACCGGCGGGGCAGGCACGGCAGTCGCACACGCGCTTCTCGATGCCGGTGTTATATCGATCGACCTGTACGATGCCAATCTCGAGTCGATGGGACGTCTCGAAGACGCCTTACGTTCGCGCCGAAGCGCCGCGTCGATACGTCGAGGCGTGGCATCCGCGCAAGCAACACACGACCTGATCGTCAACGCAACCCCGTGTGGGATGCGCGCCGGCGATCCCTCGCCGATCGACCTGACTTGCGCCAGTCAGCAGGCGGTCGTTGCCGATCTCATCATGAAGCCCGAGCAGACGCCGCTGTTGAACGCGGCCAAAGCGCGAGGTCTAACGGCCCATTCTGGTCGCCATCTTCTCGAAAGCTCTGTTGAAACGATGGCCGCATTTCTGCGACTCATGGCCTGACTCCGTCCAGCGTAGGAATGCTGTAATCGCTGCGCCGCAATGTTTCGCACAAACGGTGGAAACGCCAGGGAAAACCCGCTTGATCGATATTCGAGTCAGGCCTAATATCAACTTTAAGTAACTATCCGGTGAGTTACATAGAAGCGGGTAAGCAGATTAATTAGATAATTCCCGCATACACCTCGAATAAATTTGGAGTTGCTCCCAGGCGCTGACTCTGGTCGATACAGGAGACGAAAGATGGATCCGGTGGCAAAGCGAAAATGGCCGCGTTCAGGGCTCGAGACAACCGTGATGGGCTTCGGCGCCGCGCCGATTGGCAACATCTTCAGGCCGATCAGCGAAGAAGATGCCGCGACGCTGATCAAGGCTGCGTGGGACGCAGGAGTCCGTTACTTCGACACCGCCCCGATGTACGGCCACGGTCTGAGTGAGGCGCGTTGCGGGCAAGGGCTGCGGTGGTATCCGCGTGAGGAGTACGTGCTCTCGACGAAGGTAGGACGGCTGCTGAAGCCGCGCAAACGCGCGGAGATCAACTTCGCGCCATGGGTGGACGGTCTGCCGTTCGAACCCGTATTCGATTACAGCTACGACGGCACGATGCGTTCGATCGAGGACAGTCTGCAGCGTCTGGCGTTGGAGCATATCGATATCGCGCTGATTCACGACATCGACGTGTTTACGCACGGCGAGCGTCAGCCCGAGATGTTCGATGCTGCGATGAAGGGTGCGTCGAAAGCGCTGCTGAAGCTTCGCGACGAAGGTGTCGTGAAAGCGGTGGGCCTGGGGGTCAACGAGTGGCCGGTTGCCCACGAAGCAATCCGTCAGCAGGATTTCGACTGCCTGTTGCTGGCTGGCCGCTATACGCTGCTCGAGCAGGATGCGCTGGACGGCTTTCTGCCGCTGTGCGAAGAGAAGCAGGTGTCGGTGATTCTCGGCGGCGGCTACAACAGCGGCATTCTGGCGACGGGCGCCGTGCCGGGAGCGAAGTACAACTATGCACCCGCACCGGAAGCGATTCTGGAACGCGTACGCAAGATCGAACAGGTCTGCCGGGACTACTCGGTGCCGCTCAAGGCCGCGTCGCTGCAGTTCGTTCTCGGCCATCCGGCGATTCCGACCAACATTCCCGGCGTGCGCACGGTGGCGCAACTGGAAGACAACCTGCAGACCTTCCGCGCTGACATTCCAGCGGAATTCTGGGCCGAATTGAAGCGCCGAGGGTTGATCCGCGAGGACGCGCCGACGCCGCTTTAAGGTCCAATAAGGTCATTGCCGCGCACTCACGCTCTGCGCGGCACGCGACACACTCAACAAGCAATGCCGCCACGGTTCGCCATGGCGGAGGGGCTGTTTCGTCCCCGCGTTCACCTCGTTCACCGTTAGTGAGAAAGCCATGAAAGCTGCTGTACTAGTCGCTCCGAGGCAGTTCGAATTGCGTGACGTGCCGATTCCGGAATGCGGTGCATCGGATGTATTGATCAAGGTGGAGCGCTGCGGTATCTGCGGCACCGACCTGCATATCTATCACGGCAATTACTCCGCCGATCGCCTGCCGTTGATTCCGGGTCATGAGTTCTCCGGGACAATTTCGGAGATCGGTTCCGATGTGAAAGGACTGCGCGTCGGCCAGCCGGTGACAGCGGATATCAATCTGGGTTGCCGTAGCTGTTTCTATTGCCGCAAGAACGAAATCCTCAACTGCACACAGATGGTTCAACTCGGGATCCACGCAAATGGCGGCATGGCCGAGTACGTGCGGGTGCCGGCCTATGCCGTCGTTCCGCTGCCGCCGTCGATGCCGATCGAAGAAGGCACGATGGTCGAGCCGTTGTCATGCATCGTGCGCGCGTTTCGCAAGAGTCATCTGCGTCTCGGCGAGAGTGTCCTGATCATCGGTGCTGGTCCGATTGGGCAGTTGCACCTGCAACTCGCGCTGCGTTCGGGAGCGGCGCCGGTGGTGGTGATGGAACCGAACGCGCAGCGCGCCCAACAGGCCAAGGAACTGGGCGCGGACTTCGTCGTGACCGATGCGGCGGAGCTGGAGGCCACCGTGCGGACCGCCACCGACGGCAGAGGTGTCGATGTCGCGATCGAGAGCGTCGGTCTCACCGAACTCTACGAACGGGCACTCGCGCTTATCCGTCCGGGTGGTCGCGTGATTGCCTTCGGCATCGCCAAACCGGGTCACACGTTCCGCATTTCAGCGCTCGATTTCGTTCTGCGCGAACAGGGCGTCCAGGCGAGCGTAGCGGGAATGGGTGACGACATGCACGAGGCCGCGACACTGCTCGGCTACAAACGTATCGCTGTCGCGCCGTTTCTGACGACGATCTATCGGCTCGAGGATGTCGAGCACGCCTTTGCGCGTCTCGCCGAAGACAAAAGCGTACTCAAGATCCAGTTGCAGGTCGCCTGAACGAGCGCTTTGCCCGCGTCGTCAACTCAAGAGGTGCGCGATGAATGCCCTTGAAGTACGAGGAATCAGCAAGACTTACCCGGGCGTGCGTGCGCTCGATCAGATCGCCTTCACCTGCAGCAAGGGCTCCGTTCACGCATTGGTTGGAGAGAACGGAGCAGGCAAGTCGACCCTCATCAAGATTCTGAGTGGTGCGATTGCACCGGACGGCGGGGAGTTGCTGCTCGACGGACAGCCCTACGCGCCACAGTCGCCGAGCGAAGCGGCTATCGCCGGGGTCTCGACCATTTACCAGGAGTTCAATCTGATACCGGGATTGAACGTGACGGAGAACATCTTCCTCGGACGCGAGCGGATCGCAAACGGACTGCTCGACAGCCAGTTCATGCGCAAGCAAGCGCAGGCGCTACTGGAGCGCATCGGTGCGCCGATCGATGTGCGTCGGCGGGTTGGCACTCTTTCGGTCGCCGAGCAGCAACTCGTTGAAATCGCCAAGTCGTTGGCCATATCGGCGCGGGTGCTGATCATGGATGAACCCTCGGCAACGCTGTCCGACCACGAAATGACGTTGCTTTATAACGTGGTCAGAAAGCTCTCCACCGAGGGCGTGACGATCATCTATGTGTCGCACCGCATGGATGAAATCTTCGATCTTTGCGATACCTGCACGGTGATGAAGGACGGCCGCTCGGTATGCACACGGCCCGTCGGCGAATTGAGCCGGGACGCGCTGATCCAGCTCATGGTCGGCCGCGAACTCGATACGCGCTTTCCCGACAAGCGGCCGGCGGCGACCGGCGAGATCGTGCTCGAAGTCGAGGGTTTGCGCCTCGAACAACGCGTGCGCGACGTCAGCTTCTCCGTTCGTGCCGGCGAGGTCGTCGGCCTCGCCGGACTCGTGGGCGCGGGTCGAACCGAAGTGGCGAGAGCGATTTTCGGTCTCGAGAATGTCACCGGTGGCCGCATTTCGCTCCGAGGCCGCAGTCATCGGCCCGAATCGCCTTCGCAGGCGATTGAAGCGGGCATCGCGCTAGTTCCTGAAGACCGCAAGACCCAAGGCCTGGTGCTGGGACTGAGTATTCGCGAGAACGCTATCTTGCCCACGCTGAAAAGCATCTGCCGGTTCGGCTTCGTCGACGGCCGCAAGGAGCGGGCGCGCGTCGCGAAAGTCTACAAGCAACTCGCGGTGTCCGCTTCCAGCGTCGAAGTGCCTGTCGTGACACTGTCCGGCGGAAACCAGCAGAAGGTGGTTTTCGGCAAGTGGATGGCGCATTCGTTTTCGTTGCTGATTCTGGACGAGCCGACTCGCGGTGTCGACGTGGGCGCGAAAGCAGAGTTCTACAAGCTCATCGATGAAGTTGCGCGCTCAGGCAAAGCAGTGCTTCTGATCTCTTCGGAATTACCGGAACTTATCGGCATGGCCGACCGCATCGTCGGCGTGCGCGACGGTGTCGTGACAGGTGAGGCCATTGCGCTCGGCGCAACCGAAGAGTCCGTCCTACAAATGATTGCGAGGTAATCATGGCTATTGCCGAGTCGATGTCGAATATCAGTTCCAGCGAGCGCTTTTCGAATAACGCCTATCGGAGAATCGAGCTCGTTCAGCGTTACGGGATTCTGGCCATCTTTCTGCTGCTCTGCATGACAGCGGCCTTCTCGTCACCGTTCTTTCTCACGCCTGACAATCTGCTCAACGTCGTGAGACAGGTGTCGGTAGTCGGGCTGACCGCGCTCGGCATGACGTTCGTGATTTTGACTGCAGGTATCGATCTGTCGGTCGGTTCCATCCTCGCCTTGACGACCCTGGCGGTTGCGGGGCTGAAACCCTACGGTCCTGTCGCGTCGCTTGCCGGCGGTTTAGGGGTGGCAGTGGCATGTGGGTGGTTGAACGGTTTTATCACCACGAAAGGACGCATCCAGCCGTTCATCGTCACGCTCGGCATGATGACTGCGTTAGTCGGTGTTGGGCTCGCCTATTCCGATGGTCAACCGGTCATCGGTGTGCCCGTGTCTCTCGGATGGATCGGTCGCGGTCGTGTCGGTGGTGTTCCGGTGCAGGCCATTCTTTTCATTCTGATGGCGCTGGTTTCGATGTTGATTCTGAAGAAGACGCGCTATGGACGTCACGTCTACGCAGTGGGCGGCAACATCGAAGCAGCCCGTCTGTCGGGCGTTGCAGTGGATCGCGTCCGGGTCATCGCGTACGTGCTGTCCGGTCTTTTCGCTGGCCTCGGTGGCATCGTCATGGCCGCGCAATTGAACATCGGCGAAGCGAATCTTGGAAAGGGTCTCGAGCTGGATGCCATTGCGGCGGTTGTGGTGGGTGGCACGAGTCTGGCCGGTGGTGCTGGTGGAATCGGCGGCACGATCATCGGGGTGCTCCTGATCGGCGTGCTCAACAATCTGCTTAATCTTTTGAACATTCCTGCTTATACGCAATTGATTGTGAAGGGCGCCATCATCGTGATAGCCGTCCTGATTCACGCTCAGCTTAGTCGTTCCAAGGGCCGCTAGGCTATACGACACAAAGGAGACAACATGAAAACATCGAAAATTACACTGACCTTGACTACGGTGGCACTGTGTTTCAGTGCAATGAACGCCGCATGGGGCGCTTCGGAAACCATCGGACTGTCTCAGGAGAGCCTCGACCATCCGTGGCTCGCGACGCAGCGCAAGCAGATCGAAGCCGGTTCCAGCGCGGCCGGTATCCGTCTGCTGGCCACCGACGGACAGGGTAATGTGGCGACCCAGATTGCCGGCATCGAAGACATGCAATCGAAGGGCATCAAATTGTTGCTGGTTCAGGCGGGCAAGGCAGAGGGGCTGCGTCAGGAGCTGGCAAGTCTGAAAGAGCGCGGCGTCCCGTACATGTTCGTGGGCAAGCCAATTGAAAATGCCGGTGCGATCACGATGGTGTCTGGAGATAACCGTGCATTGGGTGTCGACGCTGGCCAGTTCATCGTCGACACCTTGACGCAGAAGAACGGTAAGCCGAAGGGTAATGTGGTCGTTCTCGAAGGGATTCCGGGAGACGAGACGTCGCTGAATCGGGTGGGCGGGGCGGTGTCGGTCATCAAGAAATATCCGGACATCAAGATCGTTGCGTCGCAACCTGGCGATTACCGTCGTCCTAAAGCGTATTCGGTAATGCAGAACATCCTTCAGGCACATCCGCCAGGCACGCTCGATATCGTTTTTGCCGCAAATGGAGAGATGGCGCTGGGCGCTATTCAGGCGATCAAGGAAAGCGGGCGGTCCAAAGAAATCAAGGTGACCGGGCTTGACGGACAGAAAGAAGAGTTGGACGCAATTCGGGCCGGCGATGAAGCCGCCACGTGGCTCTATCCGCCAGCTGGCACTGAGGGCATCGCAGTCGCGCTGAAAATCCTGAAGGGTGAAAAAGTCCCGCCGAAGATTGTCCTGCCGACGGTGCGTGTGACGAAAGACAATGTGGATACGGTCAAGCCCGCATTCTAATCCTGAGTACTTCTCTCATTCCGATACGAACTATCTGGCGGAAAACAGACGATGAAATTTCTCGGCATGGAACACGTTGGCTTCACGGTTCCCAATCTCGACGAAGCCGTGCAATTTTTCGAAAAGGCCTTTGGGGCGGTCACGGTGTTGGAAACGGGACCGGTCGTTGCGGACAACGCGTATATGGTGCGGCGTCTCGGCGTGCCCGAACATTGCCGCATCGAGAACATCAAGGTGCTGCGCTGCGGCAGCGGCGCGAATCTCGAGCTATTCGAATACTCGGGAGAACCTGCGCAATCGGCTCTCAAACGCAACAGCGAGGCGGGTGGCTTCCACATGGCCTTTCAGGTCGAAGATGCTACTGCCGCGGCCGCTCACCTGCGAGAGATCGGCGTGGACGTGCTGGATGGGCCGACCTATGTCGACTCCGGTCCGATGAAGGGACTAACGTGGGTTTATTTGCGCACGCCGTGGGGGCAATTCCTGGAAGTGGTGAGCAGAAGCGGTCCGCTCGGATATGAAGAGGCAGGCGGCCCGACTCTTTGGGCGCCGCAATCCGCATAAGACAGGCGAGGGTAGGCAGCGGTGTTCAGCTCGATAGGTGTCGGCTGTCGTCTTCGAAATTCAGTGTCACGCCGGTACGGCGGTGCTGTCGTCCGCTGGGAGACATCAAATGCAAGAGATGGAAATCTGCTTCCCCGCGAAGGAGCAATTCGTTCTGCAACCCTGCGAACCGTCGGAGGCGTTACTCCCGAACGAGGTCCGTGGACGCACGGTTGCCACTCTCGTGAGTCCCGGGACGGAACTGGCGTGGGCGAGCGGAGAGGACTTTCCTGTCAAGCCGGGCTACTCGGCGGTGTTCGAAGTTCAGGAGCGTGGCGCAGAAGTAAATGGCGCGGCGGTGGGTGATCTGCTGTTCTGCATGGGCAGCCATCGCACCTACCAGCAGGTCGACGTAGCCCACACTGTTGCGATACCGTCCGGAATGAATGCTGAAACTGCGCTGCTGGCGCGCCTCGTCGGAGTATCGATGACAACGTTGATGACGACGAAAGCGCGGCCAGGCGACCCCGTTGTGATTTGCGGTGCGGGTCCGGTCGGCTATCTGGCCGCGCATATTTTCAGGATCAGCGGCTACGAAGTCACGGTCGTCGAACCGGATGCGAAGCGACGCGCGCAGGCAGAGCATTCGGGCTTGCGATCGGTGCTGCCGGCATTTCCTTTCGAGCGTGTCGACCTTGCAGGTCAGGTTGCCCTGGTGGTCGACTGCTCCGGCCACGAGCAGGCGGTGCTGGACGGTTGCCGGATGGTCCGTCAGAACGGCGAAGTGGTACTGGTCGGCGTGCCCTGGCGGCGTCAGACGGATCTGTCCGCTCACGAGTTGCTCAATGCGGTGTTCAACGGTTTCGTGGAGTTGCGCAGCGGCTGGGAGTGGGCGTTCCCGTTGGTCTCCCGCAGTTTCAAGTGGGAAGAACTGCTCGGGGGCTACAACAACAGTGCGCAGAGCATCATGGCGGGCTTTCGCAAAGCGATGAAATGGCTAATGGAGGATCGCATTCCCTTGGCAGGGATGGTGCGAGTCGAATCGCCCGAAGCACCGGAGAAAGTCTATCGCGAGCTACTGGCGCGAAGCATCGACGAGCCTTTCGTCGTGTTCGATTGGCGCAAGCTTCACATCGAGCATTGAGTTTCTTTCCTTACGCTAAGCGATTGCGGCAGATGGAATTGGTTTCGGGATACACGGGACCCTGGGGAGTTCATTTAAAGGAACAGCGGTGGGTAATTCCAGCTATAGATGGCGTATTTGCGCGCTGCTATTTTTCGCAACAACAATTAACTACCTGGATCGGCAGGTTCTCGGACTACTCAAGCCTGACCTTGCCGCCCGGTTTCATTGGACCGAAGCCGAATACGGCTACATGGTGGCGGTCTTTACGGCCTGCTATGCGTTCGGACTTATCCTGTCGGGCAAACTGATCGACCGATTTGGCGTCAAGGTCGGCTATGGAGTCTGTGTATTGGTCTGGAGTCTGGCTGCCTGCGGGCATGCTCTGGTGCGCAGCACGTTGGGGTTTGTGTTCGTGCGGTCGTTGTTGGGCCTGGCCGAGTCGGGAAATTTTCCGTCGGCAGTGAAGTCGGTCGCCGAGTGGTTCCCTCGAAAAGAGCAAGCGCTGGCAGTGGGAATTCTGACGTCCGGGACCAGCATCGGCGCCGTGGCCGCGCCTACCATCGTGCCGCGGCTTGCGGCTGCCTATGGCTGGCAGGCTGCCTTTCTTATAACGGGGCTTACGGGCTTCATCTGGCTGGGTCTCTGGTATGTCATGTATTACGCGCCGCAAAAACACCGCAGGGTTACGCCGTCGGAATTGAAGTACATCGAGGACGACCGTAGCGCGAACGAAGGTGCGGGCAAAGTCGTGGACTGGTTGTCTCTGCTGAGATCGCGAAAGACCTGGGCCTTCATTGTAGGGAAGGTGCTAACAGATCCCATCTGGTGGTTCATGTTGTTCTGGCTCCCGTCGTATTTTTCCACCCGCTATCACCTCGACTTGAAAAACCTCGGATTGCCGCTTGTCGTCGTCTACTTCTCGACCTCGATCGGAAGTATCTTTGGCGGCTGGCTTTCTTCGCAATTGATCACGCGGGCGTGGACGGTGCAGCGTGCGCGCCAGAGCGTCATGCTGGGCCTGGCATTTCTGGTCGTGCCGATCGCTTTCTCACCATGGATCGATAACATGTGGGCAATGGTTGGACTGCTCAGTCTTGCGGCCGCAGCACATCAGGGATGGTCAGCTAATCTCTTTACCACGGCATCCGACATGTTTCCTCGAGCGCTGGTTGGGTCGGTAGTTGGCATCGGCGGCATGGCCGGAGCGGTAGGAGGCACGGTGTTTCCATTGTTCGTCGGGGCACTCCTCGATCGTTTCGTCGCGCTTGGCCGAATCAACTCGGGATACAACATTCTCTTCATCGTATGCGGCTCGGCGTATCTCGTAGCCTGGGGCGCGATGTTTCTGATCCGATCGTCGAAGCGACAACTGGACGGTGCTTTGGGGCAATCGCTTGGACTCTGATTTCTATCTGAAAGTTGGTGACGAGGTCATTTTGACGAAAGCGGTGACGGCTCAAGTCATCGACGCTTTTGCACGAATAAGCGGCGACTTCTCACCGGCCCACATGAGCATGGAGATCATGTCGCGATCGCCGTACAAAACACGTATCGCTCACGGTGCACTGCTCGTTGCATGGATGTCGCACTGCTCGACCGAGGTCGTGGAGCGACTATCGGGGCTGCGAGATGCGGGTGAAACGCCCGTGTCGCTCGGGTATGACCGGGTCCGTTTTCTCAAGGCCGCCCTTATCGGGGACATTTTGACGTACACGTATCGCGTGCAGGCCGTCGATCTGAAGCGGCGGCGTTCGGTTTCGAAACTGGACGTGGTCAATCAAACGGGAGAACTCGTCTGCGTGGCCGAGCACATCCTGAAGTTCGTTCCGCTGGTTGGCTAAGCGATATCCGGCTGGTGCTTTTCCAATAACTTTACTGGATTGCGGACTCGCTCCGCTTATATCGTCATGACTATTGCCGAAGACCTTCAGTTGATTTCGCAGCAGGAAAAGCTGCTGGTAGCACCTCGTTTCGACGCCGATTTCGGCTGGCAGATTGGGGCGCATCTACATGAAATTGCCAGGTCACGGGGGCTACCGATTGCGATCGACGTGCGTACTTTCGGCCAGCCCATCTTCTACAGCGCCCTTGGCGGGACAACGCCTGATAACGGAGACTGGGTGCGGCGAAAAAGCAATACTGTCGCGCATTTCCGTTGCAGTTCATACGCGGTCGGCCTGCGACTGGCAGAATCCGGAGCAACGTTGAGCGACAAATTCGGTCTGTCGAACGCCGACTATGCGACGCATGGCGGTGGTTTTCCGCTGGCTGTTCAGGGTGCGGGCATCATCGGTTCGATTGCCGTGTCCGGGTTGTCACAGCGTGACGATCACGGTCTGATAGTCGAGGTATTGTGCATGCTACTCGATCACGATCCCACGACGTTGCGGCTCGCTCATCAGGAAGGTGAACAGGAATCGTAGATCCGGTGACGGACGCCGACCCCGACTCTCCGTAGAGGACTTCCCGTTCAAATGTCTGATTCCACGATTATCTTCGACATCGACGCTGGCATCGCAACGATTACACTCAACCGCCCCACGCGGCACAATGCGCTGACGTTGGAGATGCTGGCGAGAATCGATCGTGCCGTCGCGCAAATTGAAGAAGCTAAGACGTTAGCGTCGTGCTGATCCGCTCGGCAAGTACACGTTATTTTTGTAGTGGTGCGGATATCGGGGAGTGGGGCGATATCGACGCTGAAGCGATGGGAAGCCGGTTCATTCGGGCCGGAAATCGCGTGTTCCGGCGTATTGCGGAACTTGATGTCCCGACGATCTCGGTGCTTTCAGGAAATGCGCTCGGCGGTGGTCTGGAACTGGCGCTGTCGTGCGACTTCAGATAGCCGTGGTTCCAGTCGTCGGAGGACGCTATTAGCTTGAAATCTTGCGGCAGACCACTGGGAGTATGGGCGGTACCGAACGGAAGACATGGCCACTCACCGCGCAACGCTCGCATCAGTCCAGGCCATCGCGCATCGTCGCCCCATGGCGCAATATGTAGCGGCGATATGCTTCGACTCCCGCCGAGTTCGAATCGGACGGGCCCGAGCATCGGATCAGACCGGCCTCCAGATTGTCGATGCCAGCCGTTGTCAGCCGCCGTTGCGTCGCATCGTACCGACAACGGCTCGGTAGCGGCACCATTGAAAGCGAGACTTCTACGAAAAAAAAGCCCGCACGAATGGCGGGCTAAATCCATATCCACAGAGACATGGAGGAGACTTCTTTAAAGTCTATCGAGGTCCCACAGAAGACCTTGCATAGATTCGATTCTCGTCAGGTCGAGAGGCTCACACCTATTTAACTTTTGCTGCCGCGGCTAACTTACGCACTCCCTCTTGCGGGTCTTCATTCGAGTTCATGAATTCAGTCACGACATCGGTAATTGCGCCTTCGGTGGCCGACGACTGAACATCGCCAAACGCCAACGACGGAAAGAACGAGTTGGACTTGATTGTGGCCTGTTCATCCGCGCGTGATTTCCTGGCGCAGGCGTCGAACTTATCCATGGGAACATCCTGCCGGACAGGGATTGAACCCTTGTAGAGGCTGAACTGTTCCTGGAAATCGACTGACATGATCGTCCTGGCAAGTGCAAGCTGTCCGGCGCTCGCGTCTTTTTTACCATTCTGCTGGAAGAACACGAACGAGTCTACGGTGTAGGTGAAGGCGTTCGACGTACCCGGTGCGGCCGCGCAGATATAGTCAACGTCGGCCTTTTTGTTCGCATTCGAGAACTCGCCTTTCGCCCAGTCACCCATGAACTGCATCCCGCCAGATCCGTTGATGACCATCGCGGTGGCGAGATTCCAGTCGCGCCCGGTAGAGCCTTTGTCGAAGTAACCCTGAATCTTTCGGACAGTCTGGAACACCTGCAACATCTGCGGCGAAGTGAGTGCTTTCTGGTCGAGATCAATCATGGCCTTGCGATAAAAATCCGCGCCCTGAGACAGCACCACCGTTTCCCAGATGGTCATGTCCTGCCATGGTTGACCGCCGCGTGCGACGGCCGTAATGCCCGCAGCACGGAACTTGTCGGCGAGGGCGAAGAACTCCGGCCACGTCGTGGGTGCTTTGCCGCCGACCTTGTCGAGGGCTGCCTTGTTGATCCACAGCCAGTTGATCCGGTGTATCGAGAATGGCGCGGCCACATAGTGACCCTTCGACATCATGGTCTTGTTAATCTGCGCCGGCAGTTGAGCTTTCCAGTCGGTAGCCGATTTGTCTATATCGACCAGTACACCTTGATCGGCCCAGTCCTGTATCAACGGTCCCTTGATCTGTGCAGCCGAGGGTGCATTGCCTGACATGACCTGTGTCTTTAACGCGGTCATCGCAGCCGCACCCGCTCCTCCAGCTACGGCGAAGTCTTTCCACTCGTAGCCCTGTTTATTCATGTCGTCTTTAAGTACCCTGATTGCCTTCGATTCGCCACCTGAGGTCCACCAGTGCAACACGGAAAGTGATTCGGCAGCACTGGCGAGCGGTGCACCTATGGCGAGCGCCGCCGCGACAATTGCGGCTGACATGAGCGTCCTTTGCATTGCTGTCTCCGTTAGTTTTGCTTATGAATCACCAGGCAGGCGCTCGCCACAACGGCGTGCGCCTGTTACCGCTTAGAGATCGAAACCGAGTTGGGATTTACCGAGGGGCGTCAGATCGTCGGCGGTGGCCCGTCCGACAAAATCGACTTCGAAATGGTCGGTCGGGAAGTCCGGCGGGCTCTTGCCTTCCAGGAAGCTCGGCAGCTGGCGTTTAAGGTATTCATCGTTTTTGGCACACGCCGGCGCCGACGGGATATACATCACGTTGCTGTATCCTGCTCCGCGGTGCGCGTCTTCCACTGCGTGGATCACGTCGCTGTGCCAGAACACCGTGTCGCCCGCCTGCATGTGGGGAATCGATGACAGCGCTTCGAACAGAGGCGCGTGGAACTCCTGCTTGATCGAAAGCGCGCGGCCAGGCATCGCACCGCACAGGTCGTCGTCGGCAACATCGTCCTGAAGGGCGCGCAACAGGATATAAGCCATCGAATTCGCAATCGGCACGAGTTGCAGCGTGCCGTCGCCGGGGCCTTGCGGCGTCAACGCGGTCCACCCCTGGAACGTGCGGAACATCGAACATACTGCGGGCGACGCGATCTCTTCGACGTCCGGTCGGAACGCGGCATCGAACGGATCGTATTGACGCCAGTTGCCATCGAACACATGCCGGTACACCTTGCGGAAGTTGCCTTCGATCCACCGCTCGACCGAGCCGCCGTCGCAATGCGCGGACAGGCCCAATGACTCGGAGCCGGGTGGCCGCCGACGCATCCGGTCCGCGTAAACCGGCACGCGCTCCGGATCGAAATGGATGCGGCCTTCACTCTCATTGCGCCACAGCCGGTTGAGAAAGACGCGCGCCGCAGTCAGCGAAGGCGCCTGACGTGCGAGCACCTGCGGCTTTGACCAGTACACGCCGTAAATCTGCGGCTTGCTCGATGCGAGCTGACCAAAGTATTTGTCTTCGGCGCGGGTTTTCAGGCGCGTATCCAGGTCGTTGCGCTCCACGTACTCCGCAATATCGCGGTCCCATCCTTCCACCAGCGAACGGTCGAACACGTTGCGGATCACGCACGCGCCGCGCGTTTTGACGAGCTCGATCTGCTCCGCGCTCACACGTTGTTCCGCGATGTCAGAGAACTGGATCTCGGGGATCACGTTTTCGCCGCGGCTGCGTTGCGCAGCAATTCTGCTGGCTTCGGCGCGGATCGCTTCATCCACTTCGGCGAAAACATCCCGGTAGTTCGGAAGGCGTTCGCGAAGCTCCTGCTTGGCCTGCCTGATGGCTGCCGGCAAATCGTCAATTTTGAGTGCCATGGTTGTCTCCTGATGGGTTCTGCCATGTCCGCAGCATAGGCTGACCACACCCATAAAAGTGATACTATTCAGTCAAGTTCTTTGCGATTTATGCCATGAAACCTGCATACGAACGCGTCGAATTCGGCGATGACTGCTCGGTCAGGGTTTACCACCGGCGTTTGCCGCGCATTCCGTTTGAATGGCACCACCATCCGGAATACGAACTGACCCTGACGCTGAATAGTCACGGCAAGCGCTATATCGGGGATTCGATTACGGACTATGTAGACGAAGATCTGGTTCTTGTGCCGCCCAATCTTCCTCACACGTGGGCGTCGAACCGCTCGATCGACTCAGCGTCTGCTCAGGTTGCAATCGTGATCTGGTTCGGTGGCGAATGGGCGCGAAGGTTATCGGATGTGTGCCCGGAATACGCGCCTTTGCGTGACCTGTTGCGTCGGGCAGCGTGCGGATTGGCCTTCGGCCGGGAGGTGGGCGCCGCAATGCACGAGCAGGTCGACAATCTGCTCTCCAGCGCCCCGCGAGAACGCCTTGCCGCTGCACTGAATGTCCTGTGCATGCTCGCTGATGCGCCCGGCGTTCCGCTTGCTTCGCCGACCGCGTTTAGCGACCGGACAGAAGGTCCTTCAGGCCACGAACCGGAACGCATCAATCGTGTGTTGTCGATGATCGACTTACGTTTCGCGGAACCGCTGCGTCTATCCGAACTGTGCGAGGCTGCCAATCTGTCGGAGCGTTCTCTGGCCCGCTACTTCGAGCAGCACATTGGAGAGAGCGTGGGGCGGTATATCACTCGGGTCAGGATTGGACATGCATGCCGGATGCTCGCGCATACCTCGACGCCCGTTTCGGTCGTTGCAACGCGCTCCGGATTTCCGAACGTTGCCAACTTCAACCGGCAGTTCAGGGCATTGAAGGAACTGACGCCCGTCGCTTATCGCAAGCAGTTTGCGGCCGGTGATATTGCGGAAACAAACATCAGTCCGCAGCTCACTGAGCGCTCACCTTCGTTGCAACGAAACCCGCGACTACCGAAATCGATTGCGTGATGAAGACACTGGCCCAACGCAAAGTTTGGATAATGATTATCAGCGATTTTTTAAAGTGTCTGGCCAGATACAGATCTCCGGCACCGCCGCCCGCCGCGGAACACGCACGGCGCGATAACACCCGTTATCGCGGCAATCGTCGCGCGGCAATGAAACGGGCGCAGGCGAGGTTGGTTGAATAGACTTTCTCGATTCGAATGCATGCGGCTTCAACGGTCTAAAGCGAGGTCGAGGCGCCGCGGGAGGACCGTAGTTCGGCCTAAGCCGTCATCGGGATGGGCTGGGTTCTACGTCAGCAATGTGGCTGATTGCCGACGATGGCGGCATCGAGCAACCCGGTGACAGCATCCTGCATCAGTGCGCTCACGCTCCCGACCTTAAGCGGCCCTTCGACCCGATGCGAGGGCTGTGGCAGCTTCCAAACGGGAATTGCCGGATGGTTAGCTCAGGCGATGACCTTCTACTCCCCGGCAGCCTGCTCGCGCATGCGACGGGCTTCGTCGCGCAGGAACTGCTGGTAATCGTCCAGATCGCCGTCGAAGGGCTCGACGCCACCCTTGGTCACGAGCCAGAACTCGTCGCATACCGCGCGCAGCAGGGACCGGTCGTGACTGACCAGCATCACTGTGCCTTCGAATTCGTTGAGTGCCATGCCTAGCGCTTCGCGTGTGGCCAGGTCGAGGTGGTTGGTAGGCTCGTCGAGCAGCAGCAGGTTGGGGCGCTGCCACACGATCATGCACAACACGAGCCGCGCCTTTTCGCCGCCGCTCATCGTGCTGACCGCCTGATGGACCATGTCCCCGCTGAAGTTGAAGGTGCCGAGGAAAGTGCGAAGCGATTGTTCGGTGCCGCTCTGGCCGGGGGCACGCATGTGCGCCGGCGTGTCCCTGGCAAGGCGGATCATGTGTTCCATCGGCGTGTCGAGAGGACGCAGCACGTCGAGCTCCTGCTGTGCGAAGTAGCCGATGTTCAGGCCTTTGCCCTCGCTGATTTCGCCGGCAATCGGCGCCAGTTCGTGCGCCACCGTCTTCACCAGCGTGGACTTGCCTTGGCCGTTCGCACCGAGAATGCCGATGCGCTGCCCGGCCAGCACGGATCGGTTGATGCCCCGCACGATGACGGTCGGGGGCGTGCCGGGCGCTGCGCCGGTCGGCGCGGGGTAGCCGAAGCTCGTGTCCAGCATCGACAATAGCGGGTTCGGGACGTTGAGCGGCTCCTTGAACTCGAAGTTGAACTCCGCGTCGGCAAGCACGGGTGCGATCTTCTCCATGCGTTCGAGCGCCTTGACCCGGCTCTGCGCCTGCTTCGCCTTCGAGGCCTTGGCCTTGAAACGGTCGATGAATTTCTGCAGGTGGGCGATCTTGTCCGCCTGCCTGGCCATCGCGGCCTGCTGCAACAGCAGTTGCTCAGCGCGCATCTCTTCGAACTTGCTGTAGTTGCCGCCGTAACGCACGAGCTTGGCGTTGTCGACGTGCACCGTCACCTGCGTCACCGCGTCGAGGAATTCGCGATCGTGGCTGATCACGACCAAGGTTCCTTGATAGCGCTTGAGCCACGCTTCCAGCCAGACCAGCGCGTCGAGGTCGAGGTGATTGGTCGGCTCGTCGAGCAACAGCAGGTCGGACGGGCACATGAGCGCGCGCGCCAGCTGCAGTCGCATGCGCCAGCCGCCGGAGAAACTGTTGACCGGCTGGCTAAGCTGCGCAGCACTGAAGCCAAGGCCCAGGATCAGCGCTTGGGCACGTGCGGGGGCATCATGCGCCCCGGCGTCGTGCAAGGCCATGTAGGCATGCGCCATGCGCATGCCATCGTCGTTGGCCTCAGCGGCGGTTACTTCGGCCTGCGCGGCCAGCAGTAAGGTGTCACCCTCGATGACGAAGTCGGTCGCGCTCTGCTCGGTCTCCGGCATCTCCTGCGCGACCTGGCCCATCTTCCATGCAGCGGGAATCGAGAACTCGCCGCCGTCTTCGTGCAGCGTGCCGTTGAGAAGGCCGAAGAAGGATGACTTGCCGGCGCCATTGCGGCCGACAAGGCCAATCTTTTCGCCGGGGGTGAAGGTGACGGACGCGTGGTCGAGTACGACATTGACGCCGCGGCGCAGCGTGACATTACGGACGGAAATCATAAGGGGCTACTTCGGAGAGGACAGGCATCATAGCCGACCGGACGTACAGGGCTGTCTCTTTTCTGGCCGCACGAGTGAAGAGCCGCTTGCGCTTTGTGGCGCCCAGCGCCCGCAAAGCGAGGCGGGCACTGGCGCACCGGGCGTTCCGGCTACGGGGCCAGCGAACAGACGGTGAGTGACGGCTCCTGGCCGCGTGTTGACGAACGCCTCCCGGCTGTTGCACGTCACCGCGAGCGCACTGAGGCAAAATAACTGCATACTCGCTGTGTGTATTGCCGAGCCTGGAATCATTGATTAGCGGGGCCCAAACCTGTCGCTTTTCGTCGGGGCGGGTACCTTACCAGCAGTAATGACATCGTTGCCGCGCCGCGCTCGATTCGGTATCGTGGGTCATCGACTATCCGGAGAGACCACTCATGACGCCCGCCGCAGAACCCCTTCCGGCACCCTTGCGCACCGACGTCCTGATTGTCGGCGCCGGACCCGTCGGCCTGTTTGCGGCGTTCGAGGCGGGCGTGATCGGCCTGTCCTGCCAGATCGTCGATGCGCTCGACAAGATCGGCGGCCAGTGCACCGAACTCTATCCCGACAAGCCCATCTACGATATCCCGGCGATTCCGTCCTGCACCGCGCGCGAACTGGTCGAGCGTCTGATGGCGCAATGCAAGCCGTTCGACGCGCCGATCCATCTCGAGCAGACGGTCGAGTCCGTCGAGCAGCGCGACGACGGCCGCTGGACCGTGCGCACCAATCGCGGTCTCGTGTTCGACGCTGCGGCGATTCTGCTCGCGGCGGGCAACGGCGCGTTCGTGCCGCAAAAGCTCGCGCTGCCCGAGGCGGTGCCGCTGGAGTCGCGTCACGTGCATTACAGCGTGCCGCGCCTTGCCGATTTCGCCAACAAGAACGTGGTGGTGGCCGGCGGCGGCGACTCAGCGCTCGACTGGGCGCTCGCCCTGCGCAAGGTCGCGCGGCGCGTGACGCTGGTGCACCGGCGCAGCGGTTTCAGCGCGGCCGATTCGAGCGTCGCGACGATGCGGCGCGCGGTGGAGGCGGGCGAGATGGACTTCATCGTCGGCGCGATCGCGGGGCTCACCGTCGAAGGCGATGCGCTGAAGTCGTTGACGTTGCGGCATATCGAGGGCGAGACGCGACTCGAGGCCGAACACCTCGTCGCGCTGTACGGTCTGGTTGCCGATCTCGGCCCAATCGCGCAATGGGGACTGTCGATTCACGGCGGGCGCATCGACGTCGATACGTCCAACTACGAAAGCTCCCGGCCGGGCATCTTCGCGGCCGGCGACCTCGCCAACTACCCGAATAAGCAGAAGCTGATTCTGTCTGGCTTTCACGAGGCGTCGCTGGCGCTGCGCAAGGCGTATGCGTACGCGTATCCCGAGAAGAAGCGCGTGCACGTGCATTCCAGTTACGACGCGAAGCTGGCGGAAAAGCTCGGCGCGGCTAGCTGAGCGGGCGGGCGTCGGACTGGCGGCGCGGGTGCTTTCGCGCAGTGAGCGCGAGCAAAGAGAGCCCGTCTCGATGAACGCGCCACGACAGGCTCTTTCTTACCCGCCGACCAGGCTTGCCGTGATGCAGCCTTATTTTCCCTCGGGCTGACTGGCGGCAGCCGCCGCGCTCGCGGCCTTGTCTTTTTTCTTCGCTTCGTGGTGGCCGATCGCGCAGCCGGCGGCCGCGCCTGCGACGCCATGATCTCCGGCCACGTGACCGGCAACGCCGCCCACGACCGCGCCTTTGGTGCAGCCTTCGGCGTGCGCGGGGGCATGGGTGAGCACGAGCGCCGTGGCGCAGGCGAGGGTGGTAAAGGCTTGTTTCATTGGGGCTCCTCCGTTGCGACGAGGCGATGCCGGGAGGCTGCCGATGCGGCAACCGGTCTGGTCATCGGCACGGTAGAGGTAGCAAGCGCGGGGCCCGGCAGCCGCGCGTCCCGCCGACGCCACGACGCGCACGCGCGTTGGCGGTGGATACGCTCATCAGGTGAAACCATGAGCCCGGCAGCGCGCCGTGCGCGGTGTATCCTTTGACCGGAATCCCCTATACTTGCGCGCCATGAATCCGCTTGATATGCGTTCCCCCCACGACACCGGCAAGCATGACCGGGACCCCGCCGCAACGGCCGTCGGCCTCGATTACTGGATGCTTGTGCAGGCAATCGAGGACTACGCGATCTTCCTGCTCGATGCGAGCGGGCACATCGTCAGCTGGAACGCCGGCGCGCAGAAGCTGAAGGGCTATGCGGCGCAGGAGATCATCGGCCAGCATTTCTCGCGTTTCTATACCGAGGAAGCCGTGGCGCGCGGCTGGCCGGCCTACGAGCTGCAACAGGCGTCGCTGACCGGCCGCTTCGAGGACGAAGGCTGGCGGGTGCGCAAGGACGGCACCACCTTCTGGTCGAACGTCGTGATCACGGCGATCCGCAACGAGGCGGGCATTCTCACCGGCTTCGCCAAGATCACGCGCGACCTGACCGCGCAACGCGAGTACATGGAAGCATTGCGGCAAAGCGAGGAGCGCTTCCGTCTGCTGGTCGACAACGTCAAGGACTACGCGATCTTCATGCTCGACCCGCAAGGCTATGTGGTGAGCTGGAATGCGGGCGCCGCGCGCATCAAGGGCTATAGGCGCGAGGAAATCATCGGCAGGCATTTTTCGCTGTTCTATTTGCCGGAGGATGCGGCGGCGGGCAAGCCCGCGCGCGAACTGGCCATCGCACGGCAGCTCGGCCGCGTCGAAGACGAGGGCTGGCGCGTGCGCAAGGACGGCACGACCTTCTGGGCCAACGTCAACATCACGGCGGTGCACGACGAATCGAACCGCTTGCGCGGTTTCGCCAAGGTCACGCGCGATCTGACCGAGCGGCGTCAGCGCGAAGAACTGGAGCGTTCGGGCGAGCGCATGCGCGAGTTTCTCGCGACCCTCGCGCACGAATTGCGCAATCCGCTTGCGCCGGTGCGCAACGCCGTCGGTGTGATGCAGCTCGAGACCGGGCTGAGTCCCACGCTGGCGCGCGCGCGCGATCTGATCGACCGTCAGGTGACGCACCTGACGCGGCTGGTGGACGATCTGCTCGATGTCGGCCGGATCATGTCGAACAAGGTCGAACTGCGCCTCGCGCGCGTCGATCTGGGCGAACTGGTGACGCGCGCGGTCGAAGCGGCGCGGCCATTCATCGATGCGCACGAGCAGCAGGTGGTATCGCATTTGCCGTACGAATCGGTGTCGCTGCGCGGCGACATGACGCGACTCGTGCAGGTGCTGCAAAACCTGCTGCACAACGCGTCGAAATTCTCGCCGCCCGGCAGCCGTATCGACATCGCGGGCCGCGTCGAGCAACGGATGGCGGTGCTCGAAGTGCGCGACTCGGGATGCGGCATTCCGTTGGGCTCGCTCGACAGGATCTTCGAACTGTTCGCGCAGGAAAAGGACTGCCAGAATTCGGGCGAAGGCGGGCTCGGCATCGGTCTCACGCTGTGCAAATCGCTCGTCGACATGCACGGCGGCAGCATTATCGCGACTAGCGACGGGCCGGGCTGCGGCAGCACGTTCACGCTGAGTTTGCCGCTCGCCGCCGCGCCGTCCGACGCCCCGGCCGACGAAGCGAACGCGGCCGCGTCCGAGGTGAAGCCGCTGCGGATCCTGCTGGTCGACGACAACCGCGACTCCGCCGACAGTCTCGCGATGCTGCTTGAACTCAAAGGCCATGAAGTGCGCATCGCGTACGAGGGCGAGCAGGCGCTGCAGATCGCGCCGCGTTTCGTGCCTCATCTTGCCGTGATCGACATCGCGATGCCGAAGATGGATGGGTATGCGACGCTCGCGGCCTTGCGTCAAATGCCCGAGCTTGCCGGGACGATGTACGCCGCGATGACCGGCTTCGGCCATGCAAGCGATCGCGACCGGACGCGCGAGGCCGGTTTTCACGCGCATCTGGTGAAGCCGGTGGAACTCGCGCTGTTCGATACGCTGCTCGCGCAGGTCGAAGCGCGGCGCGGCGGCGGTGCCGGCTGACGGTTGGGTCGTCGGCTGGGTTAGCTCGACTCAAGCTCCTGCCGTCACGGTGCGCGGAGTTGCGCAGCATCATCCTTCCTGTTTCCCGACTTTCCTGAAACACAGCTATGTGGCCGGGCGTTCGGCGCCTGAGGCACGTCACTTGCTGTAGGTCTGCATGGGCAGCGGCCGGCCAACGTCCGCGCTCAGCAGTTCCAACCGTTTCAGGGAGGCAGAATGCTCGATACGCGTGACCAGACGACCTGCGTGGCTGGCGTCAATGCGCGGCGCTCGCCGGGGCCGGGCGGCAGTGGCGGCCGCGAATCACATCCCGCCACGCCCCCGACACCACTGCCGCCGCGCCATCCGCCGAGCGAGGGGAAAACTGCCGAATCGCTTGAAGAATTTCTCCACGCCACGCGTTTCGATCCCGACGACCCCGCCGCGCTCGGGGACATGTTGCGCGCACTGGTCGAATGCGGCTACGACCGCGCGCCATTCCTGCCCTTGCCAGGGCACGGCCAGACATTGATCCGCTGGCGCGCGCTGGCGGCCGTGGCCGCGTGCGATCTCGGCCTCGTCAAACTGTTCGAAGGCCATACCGACGCGCTCGCGATCCTCGCCGAACTACATGGCCCCATGCCGCCAGCGGCGAGCCGCTGGGCTGTCTGGGCCGCCGAGCCGCCCGATGCACGGGTGCAGGTGCTGAATGTGGACAAAGTAGGAATCCGAAGCGAAGAAGGGCAGGTTCGATTGATGGGCACCAAGGCCTGGTGTTCGGGCGCGAGAAGCGTTAGCCATGCGCTCGTTACCGCATGGCTGCATGACGAGCCTGTGCTGGTCGCCGTCGCGATGGACCAGGCATCGATCGCGATCGATACCTCGAAGTGGCGAGCGGTCGGCATGCAGGCCACCGCGAGCGCCGACGTCAGCTTCGATGGCACGCCGGCCGCCCTGGTTGGCGGGCCGCATGCGTATGTGCGCCGTCCCGGCTTCTGGCACGGCGGCGCAGGCATTGCCGCGTGCTGGTACGGCGCGGCGGCGCAGATCGGCCGGACGTTGCGCGATGCGTGCGCGCAGCGCGCCGATCCGCATCGCCTCGCGCACCTCGGCGCGGTCGAGGTCGCATTGCAAGCGGCGGCCGCCGTATTGCGCGAGACCGCCGCCCATATCGATGCGAATCCCCTCGCGGATGCGCAACGTGAAGCGATGCGTGCCCGCCTCGTGGTCGAAGAAGCGGCAACGGCGGTGATGCATCACGCGACGCGTGCGCTCGGCGCGGGGCCGTTGTGCCGCGATGCGCGCTTCGCACGCGCGCTGGCGGATCTGCCCGTATTTCTGCGCCAAAGTCACGCGGAACGCGACCTCGCGGCACTCGGCGAATGGGTGGCCTCGGGCCACGGCGGCGATACGCCGATGTACGGTGGAGGTGCGCCGTGGACACTCTGATTCCATGCCCGAGGGTCGCTGAGATGAACTCGACGGTGCTGTACTTCGATCATCTCTACCAGCAGAGCGACGATCCGTGGAAGCTGCGCGAAGGCTGGTATGAACGCCGCAAGCGTTCGCTCACGCTCGCCTTGCTGCCGCGGCCACGCTATCGGAATGCGTTCGAACCCGGCTGCGCGAACGGCGAATTGACTGTCGAACTTGCGACGCGCTGCGACACGCTGCTCGCCGCCGATCTGCACGAGCGGGCCGTAGCGCTCGCGCGCGAGCGTGTGGCCGGTGCGCCGCAAGTCCGTGTCGAACAGCGCATGGTGCCGCGTGAATGGCCGACCGAAGCCGGACCCTTCGATCTGATCGTCATCAGCGAATTCGCGTATTACCTCGCTGCAGCCGAGCTGGAAACGCTGGCGGCGCGGATCGCCGCGTCGCTGACGACGGACGGCACGCTGCTCGCCTGTCACTGGCGCCGGCCCTTCGCCGAAGCGCTCGAATCCGCCGACGCCGCGCATGCGTTGTTCGATGCGCGCTGCGGCCTGTCGCGTCTCGCGCATCACGACGAAGCCGATCTGCTGATCGACGTCTGGTCGCGCGACGCACGTTCGGTAGCGCAACGCGAGGGGCTCCTATGATCGGCGTGATCGTTCCGGCACATAACGAAGAGGCGTTGCTGGCGCCTTGCCTCGCGGCGCTGATCGAAGCGTCGCGCCACGAAGACCTGGCGGGCGAGGCCGTGCGCATCGTGGTCGTGCTCGACGCGTGCAGCGATTTTTCCGGCGCGATCGCGCGGGCGTACGGCATCGAAACGCTGACGGTGAAGGCGCGCAACGTCGGCATCGCGCGTGCGAGCGGCGCCGATCTGCTGCTCGCGGACGGCGCCCGCTGGCTTGCGTTCACCGATGCCGACAGCCGCGTGTCGCCAGGCTGGCTCGTCGCGCAGCTCGCGCTCGACGCAGACGCGGTGTGCGGCTCGATTGCGGTCGACGACTGGAGCGCGCACCCGCACAGTGTGCGCGAATACTTTCGCAAGACGTACGTGGATGCCGACGGCCATCGGCACATTCACGGCGCGAACCTCGGCGTGTCGGCCGATGCTTACCGGCGTGCCGGCGGCTTTCCGCCATTGAGGTGCAGTGAAGACGTCGCGCTCGTCGACCGGCTGATTGCGATCGGCGCGCACATCGCCTGGAGCGCCGCACCGCGCGTGATCACGAGTGCGCGCGCAGCGGCACGTGCGCACGGCGGCTTCGGCGATACGCTGGTTGCGTGGGCCGCCGCCGGGTAGCGCGCACGACGCGTTCGTGCGGCGCGCCGGATTTGCTTCGGATACCAGAAGATCGGGACGGCGGCACGCCGCGAGGAGGGCGACATGATGGACGCAATCTTCATTCTGTTCGGCGAGGGCAGGAATCTCGACCCCTTGCAGATGGGCATGCGCTCGATCATCGTGTTCGTGATCGCGCTCGTGCTGATCAGGGTGTCGGGCCGACGCTCGTTCGGGCAACGCTCGCCGTTCGATTCGGTCGTGGTGATCCTGCTCGGCGCGACGCTGAGCCGGGCGATCGTCGGCGCGTCGCCGTTCGTCGCGACGGTGGTGGCGTCGTTCGTGATCGTCGCGAGCCATCGCGTGCTGGCGTGGGCCTGCATGCGCTCGCGCAGGGTCGAGCGGCTGGTGGGCGGCGTCGAACGCGAGGTGTTCAGCAACGGCCGGTTCAACGTGCGTGAGATGGACGCCGCGTTGATATCGACCACCGATGTCGAGGAAAGCGTGCGGCAGAAAACCGGCTCGCGCTCGATGGATGACGTGGCCGCGGCGATTCTCGAACGTAATGGCGAGGTGAGCGTGATCCGCAAGCGGGTGCGAAAAACCGCCTGAACAAAGGCGCGTCGTTCAGCCCCGGCCACCGCGCGCGATCTCTTCGCCAGCGCCGCGCGGCATGCGCAGCGTGACCGGAATCGATGCGAACGAGCACAGGCCGACCACGAGGAACGCGGGCCAGAAATCCGACCACATGATGCTCGGATGGCCATGCAGCATGCGTGACAACTGCAGCACGATACCGCCCACGGTGACGCCGAGGCCTAGCGACATCTGCTGCACGACGCTGCCGAGGCTCGTTGCGCGCCCCACGTCGCGGCTGGCGATCTCCGCATAGGTCAGCGAGTTCAGACTCGTGAACTGCAGCGCGGGGAAGAAGCCGCCGAGCAGCACGACGACCCAGATGATCCACGTCGGTGTGCTCGGGAAAAACAGCCCGCACGCCGCGATCGAGAGTCCCGACAGCGCGGCGTTGACCACCAGCACCGAACGGAAGCCGAAGCGGCGCAGCACGCTGGAGGCGACCGTGCGCATGAACATGCCGCCGAACGCGGACGCGCACGTGATCAGACCGGATTGGAACGCGCTCATGCCATGGCCTTCCTGCAGCATCAGCGGCAACAGAAACGGCAGGGCGCCCAGGCCGATGCGAAACAGCGAACCGCCGAGCACGCTGGCCTGGAACGTCGGCACCTTGAAAAAGCGCAGGTCCAGCAGCGGAAGTTTGACGCGCTGCGCGTAGGCGACATAAATCACGAGCAGCACGGCGCCGATTGCGCACATGCCGAACGCGTCGGCGTTGGGAACCATTTCGCCGCCCACCAGTGACAGACCGAGCAGAAGCAGCACCGCGCCCGCGGCGGACAACAGAAAGCCGATCCAGTCGAGTGGGCCCGGATGTGGCTCGCGCGTGTTGGCGATGTACTTGTTGGTCAGATAGATGCCGAGGATGCCGATCGGCACGTTGATGAAGAAGATCAGGCGCCAGTGCAGATAGGTCGTGATGAAGCCGCCGAGCAGCGGGCCGGCCGCCGGGCCGAGCATCGCGGGTACGCTCAGATAGTTCATCGCGCGGATGAAGTCGGCTTTATGGACCACGCGAAAGATGATGATCCGCCCGACCGGCACCATCATGGCGCCGCCGACGCCCTGCACGAAGCGTGCGAGCGTGAAGGTGGCGAGCGAGTTCGACGCGGCGCACAGTAGCGAGCCGGTCACGAAAATGCCGATCGCGGTACGGAAAATCGTGCGCGCGCCGAACCGGTCGGCCAGCCAGCCACACACGGGGATGAACACGCCGAGTCCGAGCACGTAGCTCGTCACGGCGATTTTCAGCGTGACCGGATCGCGCCCGAAGTCGCGCGCCATGGCCGGCAGCGCGGTGACGATCACGTTGGCATCGACGCTCTCCATGAACATCGCACACGCGACGATAAGGGGCGCAATCAGAGCTTTTTCGGCGACGGTCATGAAGACGGGCTGCGGCGGACGGTCGCAGGCAAAAGGGTCATTATTGCATCCGATTGGTGCGGATGGTTAATAGGCGGGCTAATGATGGTGCCCCTTTCACGTAATCGGCCTCAGCCGTTGTGACCGTGGCGCAACAGTGGCGTCACATTTTTTAAAGTTGTTGCAGTGCGGCAGGAGAAGGCTATAATCGGGTTGTTACCTAGGTATAAACCCTATACAGGAATCCGCCATGAACACCGCTTCCAACGCCGTCGCCCGTACTACTCCCGCTGCCACCACGCTGTTCGGCAAACTGCGCGCGCTGGCGCTGCATGCGCTGAACCTGCACCTGCAAAACTGCGCAGTCATGGCGGAAGCTTATCGCCGCCCGCTGTAAGAACGGCGTCGTGCGCCATCCTTGCCTGGAAGGCAGGGCAGGCGCGAGAAGGCACCGACCGGCGAATACGTGGAAATCGCGTTTTCAGGTCGTTCGAGGCGACGTTTAGCCGTCGCTCATCGCAGCCGCCCGCTTTTATAGCGGGCGTTGTGTTATCTGCGCCGGGATAATTGAGGGGTGGCCCAAAGCTTAAGGGCCAGATGCGCGTTCGTTCGGTCCGTGTGCCTCTATCAGCAGGGCTTGCGGCGCGCACCCGCTGTGCCTGTGCGTCTTATTCGTCGATGCCGCCGCTCGACGCTATCGACACTGCCGCCCGTTTCCTGGTCGCCCGCGTGGACAAGCCGCTCATCAGCAGCACCATGGACACCAGTCCGACCAGGTAAATCCCGGCCATCGCCCAATCCTGTTGCGCCATCATCGTTCTCCTTCAAATACAGGACTCGCACGGTCAATCTCCGGTATTTCACCGCGCCATTGCTTGCGATTACGGCACATGGATAGAAAAGCTTGATGCTGCAAACCGCCGTTTGAAAACCATTCTGGCAAAAATCGGCGGGAACGCGGCGCCGAATTGCCGGTAATAGGGCAGGGTTAACGTTTAAACCGCGCAACCCCTTGTGCGCACGGAGCCTCGCGGGTCATTCCGATCCGCCCGGAAAATATTCCCGCTTATTTCGTTCGATCGAATTAAATGCCGGCGATATAGCCCGCGCTGTCAACCTTTTGCATACTTTGCCGTTATCCCTTTGTAATCGCCAGATCCGGCGACGCAGCGATGGACGATCCGTCGTCGCGACAGCTCCACGCAAGGCCCCCCGCATTGACCATGTTCCATCGACATAACAATAGATTCGACCGGCCACGCGCAATGTTCGAACGTATCTCAAAGACGCTTGGCAACCGGGGAATGCTCTCGCCCGTACTCGCCCTCGTGATTTGCGGATTGCTGCTGGTGGTCTTGCAGCATCTGTCGCAAGCGGTCGACTATCGCTCGGTGATGCGTGAGTTGCGTGAACTCACGGCCGGCGAGTGGGCCGCCGCGCTCGGCGCCACCGCGCTCAGCTACGTGGCGCTGGTCGGGCGCGACGCCGTCGGCTTGCGCTATCTCGGCACGACGGTGCCGCGCGTGGCGTTGTGGATCGGCGCGACCGCGGGCTCGGCGCTCGGCAATGCGACCGGCTTCGGCGCGTTGACGGGCGGCGCCGTCCGTGCGCGCGTGTATGGCGTCGCGAACCTCACGCCCGTGCAGATCGGCCGTATGACGGTGTTCACGAGCGTGTCGCTGGCGCTTGCGCTGGTGCTGATGACGGCGCTCGGGATGGTCGGCATGGCCGGGCAGCTCGCACCGATGCTGCACCTCACGCCGCTCACGCTGCGCTGGATCGGCGTGGCGCTGCTGATCGCGCTTACGCTCGTGGCTGCCGCGTGCCGCCGCGACACCCGGCCGGTACGCACGCGCTGGCAGTGGCTCTCGTTCGATATTCCGGCGCGCCGCGATCTGCTCGCGCAGGTGGCCCTCGCGGTCCTCGACGTGGTGGCCGCGGGCCTTGCTTTGTGGGCGCTGCTGCCCCACGCGAACGTGAGCTTCGTCACTTTCATCACGGTCTATGCCGCTGCGATGCTGCTCGGCATGATCGGCCACACGCCCGGCGGCGTCGGCGTATTCGAAGCGGCCATGGTGTTCACGCTGAGCGGCAGCGTGCAAACGCACCAGATGGTGGCGGCGCTCCTCGCTTATCGCGCGATTTATTTCGGTGTCCCGTTGATCGTCTCGGCGGCATTGCTCGCGGGCTTCGAAGGCCGCGCCCTCAAAGGGCGCTTGCCGTTTCTCGACGCGGCGGGTGCATCGAAACTCGCGCCGCTGTTTCTGAGCCTCGTCACGTTCGTGGTCGGCGGGATGCTGGTGATTTCCAGCGCGACGCCCGCGTTCTGGCAGCGCATTCACATCCTGCGCGACATGGTGCCGTTGTGGGTCCTCGAAAGCTCGCAGATGCTGTGCAGCGTGCTGGGCGTGCTGCTGCTGTTCGTCGCGCGTGGTTTGCTGCGCCGTCTGGACGCCGCGTGGTGGATGACGCTGCTGCTCGCGGTGCTGAGCCTCGCGCTGTCGCTGACCAAGGGCCTCGCCTTCGTCGAGGCGAGCGTGCTCGGCATGCTGATCGTGCTGCTGCTGTCGACGCGCCGGCGTTTCAACCGTCATTCATCGCTGTTCGCCGAGCGCTTCACGGCGGGTTGGCTGGTGTCGGTTGCGATGGTGCTGATGCTCGCCACGTGGGTGATGCTGTTTGCCTTTCGCGACGTGCCGTACACGCGCGACCTGTGGTGGCAATTCGCCTTCGACGAACGCGCGCCGCGCGCGCTGCGCGCGACGCTGGCCGCGAGCCTGTTCGCCGCGACTTTTTCGTTCTGGCAATTGCTGCGTCCGGCGCCGGGCCGCTTCGTCAAACCGGCGCCGGAGGATCTGCATGACGCGGCGCGCATCGTGCGCGCGCAGGAGCGCAGCGACGCCGGTCTCGCGCTGATGGGCGACAAGAGCTTTCTTTTTTCGGAGTCGCGCCAGGCGTTTCTGATGTACGCGAAATATGGCCGCACGTGGGCCGCGCTGCATGATCCGGTGGGACCGCGCGAGGAATGGGCCGGCCTGATCAGCAAGTTCGTCGCGCTCGCGCACGCGCACGGCGGGCGCGCGGCGTTCTATCAGGTCCGCGCCAACGCGTTGCCGCTTTATCTCGACGCAGGCCTTACGCTGATGAAGCTCGGCGAGGAAGCGCACGTCGTGCTCGACGATTTCGATCTGAAGGGCTCGCATCGCGCGCATCTGCGCTATGCGCTCAAACGTGGCGAGCGCGACGGTTTCACCGTCGAAGTGATCGATCAGGCGAACGTGCCGGCGTCGCTCGAAACGCTGCGCGGGATTTCCGACGGCTGGCTCGGCAGCCGCGACGCGCGCGAGAAGAGCTTCTCGGTGGCCGCGTTCAACGACGAGTACCTGGCCGCGCAATCGGTGATGCTGGTGCGCCAGAACGGCGAGCCCGTCGCGTTCGTCACGTTCATGACCACCGATCTGAACACCGAAGCAACAGTCGGCGTGATGCGGCACGTGGAGAGCGCGTCGCCGTACGCGATGGAATACCTGTTCACGCAACTGGCGCTGCATCTGAAGCAGGCGGGTTTCCGCTCGCTCAGTCTCGGCATCGCGCCGCTTTCCGGCATGCAGCCGACGCCGCTCGCGTCGCGCTGGCATCGGCTGGCCGGCATCGTGTGGCGCTTCGGCGGCCGCTTCTATAACTTCCGCGGACTGCGTGCTTTCAAGAGCAAGTTCCAGCCGCATTGGGAGCCGCGCTATCTCGCGGCGTCGGGTTCGGTGGGCGTGTTCTTCACGCTCGCGGACCTGTCATTGCTGGCAGGAGGCCGGCGTTCATGACTTTGCATTCGATTTTCAAGCTCGCCGTCGCGGCGAGCCTCGTGACCTGCGGCGCGCTCGCGCAGGCAGCGACCACCACGGTGCCCGGCGGCCGTTATGGCGACGTCACCGTGACGCAGCCAGAGGGTCCGTTGCGCGGTTTCGTGGTGCTGTACTCGCAAGCCGGCGGCTGGAGCGCGGCGGACCAGCAAAGCGCCGATGCGCTCGCGAAAGCGGGGGCGTTGACCGTTGGCGTGGATACCGCGCGCTACGCGGCCAACCTGAAAGCGAAGCAGGAAACCTGCCATCAACTCGTGGGCGACGCCGAAGCGTTGAGCCACCAGCTCGAACGGCAATCGCAGTCGAGCCACTATTTCGCGCCGATCGTCGCGGGCACGGGCCAGGGCGCGACGCTCGCGATGCACGTGCTCGAACAGGCGCCGTCCAACACGATTGCCGGCGCGGTCTCGGTGGATGCCGAGCACACGCTCGACGTACGCTTCAACCCATGCCCGCCGGACCCGACGGTGATCCGCGACAAGGTGCCGGGCTTCGTCGAAAAGGCGAGCACGGGCAATGCCGATCGCGCGCGTCTCGTCGCGTTGCTCACGCCGCATCTGCAAGCGGTATCGACGAGCGACGACGACGTCTCCGATCTGCCGCTGATCGAGTTGCCGGCCGCGCATCCGAACGGTCTGATGGCGATCGTCATTTCCGGCGACGGCGGCTGGCGCGATCTCGACAAGACCATCGCGCAAGCGTTGCAGAAGGACGGTGTCTCGGTGATCGGTTGGGACAGCCTGCGCTATTTCTGGAGCGAGAAGCCGCCCGCGCAGACGAGCCGTGATCTCGCGCGCGTGATGCAGACCTACGGTGCGCGCTGGAACGCGCAGCACATCGCGCTGGTCGGCTATTCGTTCGGCGCGGACGTGATGCCGTTCGCGTACAACCGTTTGCCGCAAGCGCAGCGTGCGAAGGTGTCGTTGATCGCGTTGCTCGGCTTTGCGCCAGACGCCGATTTTCAGATCCGGGTGGGGGGGTGGCTCGGCATGCCCGCGAGCGACAAAGCTTTGAAGGTGCGGCCGGAATTGACGAAAGTGCCGCCTGCGATCGTCCAGTGCTTCTACGGTGCGGACGAGGAAGACACGTTGTGCCCGGCGCTCGACAAGACCGGCATCGAGGTGATTCGCACGTCGGGCGATCATCATTTCGGCGGCAACTATAACGCGTTGGAGAGACATATCCTCAGCGCCTTCAGGAAGCAGAGCGGTGTGGCTGATTGATTGCCGCATGACGTGATGTGGGCTCGCGGAGTGCGCGAGTCCGCGAGCGAGCCTCATCCGCGGTGCTGCACGTCGAAGCCCGCTCATCTCGCTTGACGCGGCAGCATCAATGAAGACTCATTCATGCTCATTTTGAGTGAGACGGCGAACGTCTTCCGGCGTCGCGTAGAGGGTAGTCCGCAACGCGCAGCATCCTGACCAGGTTGACAAAGCCCGCCAACTCAACGAAGATCGATCACATGAACTGCCTCGACATCCGTATTGCGCTGATTATTAGCATCATTCATCGAATGGTGGGTTAGCGCGCGTCCAGTAGCAGTGACACATTAACCCGCTCCAAGAGGCGGGTTTTTTTATGTCCGCTTGCTGCCGGCCTCCTGGTGAACGCCTTTGCTGATTCGTCTTTGCCTCACAGGAGCTTGCCTTGCCGTTACTCGAACTCGAACATGCGACCGAAACCGCCAGCAGCGCCGCGCTTCGCCATGACTACCTCAAGAAAACCCTGACCGCACGCGTCTACGACGTGGCCCGCGAAACCGAACTGGAACGCGCGCCGAATCTGTCGGCGCGGCTAT
>NZ_JAQQCJ010000041.1:0-33448 GCF_046030495.1 Paraburkholderia strydomiana | reverse complement strand
GCCGGTTCCGCCCCCCCCTCACCGCCCCCGCCAAAACCGGCGCCCCCCCACCAACACGATGGCGCGCCGCCTTTTTCGTTTGTGCCGAAACCGTCTGCGCCTATCGCGCCACCAGCAGACTCTCCGCAAAGCCCCATTCGTCTTCGATCCACTGATGGCTGCACACGAAGCCGGCGCTGTCGGCAATCGCGGGCATCTCTTCCGCGCGATATTTGTGGCTGCTCTCGGTCCAGATCGTTTCGCCTTGTTTGAGCGACACCGTCAACTGCGCCGCGCCGATGCGCGCCGTGATATCGCGCTTCGCCCGCAGATGCATCTCGATGCTGCGCGCGTCGGGGTTGAAGCGCGCGACGTGCTCGAATGCGTCGAGCGGCAAGTCGCCATCGAGTTCGCGGTTGATGCGTGCGAGCAGATTCAGATTGAACGATGCGGTCACGCCGATCGAATCGTCGTAGGCGGCGACTAGCACAGGCGTCGGCTTGATCAGATCCGTGCCGAGCAGCAATGCGTCGCCGGGCGCGAGCATGTTGCGAATTTCACGCAGAAACCGCGTGGCCGCGAGTCTGCCGAAATTGCCGATGGTACTGCCGAGAAACAGAACGAGTAACCGCTCGTCCGGTGCACGCTGCTTGCTCACTTCGGCGAGACCGGCCAGATAGTCGCGCTCATAGCCGACGATCGAAATGCGCTCGATGTCGCCGAGTTCGCGTCTGCACAACTGCAGCGCACTGCGCGAAATTTCAATCGGGCAGTAAGAAGTGGGGCGCTTTTTACACAGTGCTTCAAGAATGCGCCGTGTTTTGCGGCCGCTTCCGCTGCCGAGTTCGGCGACGGTCACGTCATGTGGCAGATGCTCGACGATGTCCGCCGCGTGCTCCGCGAGCAGCCGTTCTTCGGCGCGCGTCACGCCATACTCGGGCAATACGGTGATCACTTCAAAGAGCGCGGAGCCCACTTCGTCGTACAGATATTTCGACGGCAGCTCTTTCTGCGGCGTGTGGGTGAGTCCCGCGCGCACCTCGGCGGCGAAGGCGGAGCGTAGGTCGGGCGAGGTGTCGTGCGATAGGGCTGGCTGGGTCATGCTGGCTCCAGTAGTCATATTCGATGAGCGGGATTGCTGGCCGGACGGCGGCATGCGCGGTGAAACGCGAGCGCTGCATGCCGTGAGAGAGAAGGGCGGACGGGGCTTCGCAGACCGTCATTGCCGTTCCGGCTCGTTGATGCTGCGTGTGCTGTTGCAAACAGCGTGCAAGACTTCGTAGCAAGATTCGCGCTTGAGTCGATCGCGCGACGATGTGCAGCGCGGTCGATGAGACATCGCGGCTTCGCCCGCCGCGCATGAAGCTTATGTTCTAGTGCATCGACGCGCGATGCGCACGAACTAATTGCAGACGGTCGCCGGAAAAGCGCAGGCCCGTAAATGAATAACCCGTCTAGAATGCCGGCTTGCGCCGTCTTTCGAAAACAAAAACGCAGGGCTTTCTGATGGCATTGCCCGCGTGCGAGACCTCATTGCCAATGACAACAACGAACACCGCGCGAGCGGATGCTGCGCTGCAAACCGCTTCGCCTGAATACGCTTCATATGCCGACGCGTTGGCCGGCGCGTTGACGTCATGAGCCGCGCGATGAACCAGTATGACCCAAAGCGCGGTATTGCGTTGTCGGTCGGGGCGTCCGCGATGTTCGCCCTGCTGTCCGCTTACGCAACGCTGCTTGCGCCGCTGAGCGGCCTCGACATCTTTGCGTGGCGTGTCGTATGGACGGTGCCGGGTGCGCTGCTGCTGGTCGCGTTGCGCAAACGCCTGCCCATTCTCCGACGACTTCTTTACCGGATGGTGACCGAGCCGAAGCTCTGCGCCGCGATGATCGTGAGCGCGGCGCTGCTCGGCGCGCAACTGTGGTTGTTTCTATGGGCGCCGCTGCACGGGCGGATGCTCGAAGTGTCGCTCGGCTATTTCCTGCTGCCGCTCACCATGGTGCTGGTGGGGCGCTTCTACTATCATGAGCGCCTCGACGCGTTGCAATGGTTCGCCGTGCTGTGCGCGGCGGTGGGCGTCGGCCACGAACTGTGGGCGACGGGCGCGTTTTCGTGGCCGACGTTGCTGGTCGCGCTCGGCTATCCGCCGTACTTCGCGCTGCGCCGCAAAATCAACGAGGACTCGCTGGCGATGTTCACCGTCGAAATGGCGCTGCTGCTGCCGGTGGCGATCGTGTGCATTGTCAGTGGCGATTCTCTGACGACGATCGCCGGCCGCGTCGACATGTGGTGCCTGCTGTTGCCGGGTCTCGGCGCGTTGAGCACGATTGCGCTGGCTTCGTATCTGAAGGCGAGCCGTTTATTACCGGTCGCGTTGTTCGGCATCCTCGGCTACGTGGAACCGGTGCTGCTGGTGCTGGTCTCGATCACACTGCTCGGCGAAACGCTCAGCGCCGCGCAACTGGCGACTTACATTCCGATCTGGATCGCAGTGGCGTTGACGGCATTGCATGGCGTTCGCCTCGTTCGGCTCGCGCCGAATTGAGTGGCGCCCGACATCGATATCGAACGCGGACGGCGTTCCCGCCGCTCAGCGAGGCGTCGCTGAGCGGCTCGCATTGATACGCGTCGAGCCGACTTGCGCGTCGATCGCTTCGCGCAGCTCGGGCCGCCAGCCGAAGCTGAACAGCGCTTCCGCAAGAACGAACAACGGCCCGATCAGCAGGCCGATCACATCGTCGACGAAGGCCGGCTTGCGATGTTCATACGCGACATGGCCGACGAACTGGAACACCCAGCCGATCACGAACAGCCCAATGCCGGTGGCGAGCCAAACAAGCGTGGATTGCGCGGCGAGCCACTCGCCGAACGCGACACACAGCGCCGACACGCAGGCCATCAGCACGCCGAGCGGCACGTCGAGCGTGAGGTAGTAGACGGTTGCAGCGGTGAACAGCAGCCACGCGGCCGATAACGTCACCGGCAGCAGGCCGGCGCCGAAAGCCGGGCGGCTCAGCAACACGGCCAGCGCCAGCACGATCAGCGGAATGCCGATGAAGTGCGTGGCGATATTGCGCCGGTCGCGATGATAGGCCGCGTATTGCGTCAGTTGTTGCGTCAGCGTTCTCATGGATGCCGCTCCTCCTTCAAAGTCAGCATAATCGCGGGCAACCGGATTTGAAACCATCGGGTAGCCGACAATCGCGCACGGATGCCGTCCTATGAGTGTGAGTTTTTCATCGAATGAGCTTGGCATGCGTCTTGGGCGCAGTGCGTGGTTTCGCTCGGCGCCCGCCATGACGCAGGCGGAGTTGATCGAAGCAGGGCGCGTCGAACGGCTTGTCGCCGGGCAACGGCTTTTTACGCGCGGCGATGCCGACGACGGCCTCTATTGTGTGCTCGACGGTCTCATGAGAATCGGCGCGGCCAGTGCGACGGGCAAGGAGGCGTTGCTCGCCGTCATCGAGCCGGTGAACTGGTTCGGCGAGATCGCGCTGTTCGACAACCGGCCGCGAACCCACGACGCGTATGCCGAACGCGATTCCGAACTGTTTCATGCGCCGCGCGCCGCGCTCGTCGCGCTGCTCGAACGCAGGCCCGCATATTGGCACGTGTTCGGTTTGCTGCTGACGCAGAAACTGCGCCTTGCGTTCGAGGCCATTGAAGAAGCCGCGTTGCTGCCTGCCGCGCAACGCGTCGCGCGCCGGCTGTTGCTGATGGCGGGCGGCTATGGCGAACCCGGCGCATTGCGGCGCGTGCTCAGGGTGCCGCAGGAAGATCTGGCGATGATGCTCGCGCTGTCCCGCCAGACGATCAACCAGGTGTTGAAGCAGTTCGAAACGCAAGGCGCGTTGAAGCTGGGTTATGCGGAAATTGAAATTGCCGATGTGCGCAAACTCGGCATGCTGGCGGAACTAGACATGGGGCCGCTGTGATCTTTCCTGATATTCGGATACCTGAATAACGCGCCGACACGCCGACACGGCGCGGCATTTTTACAAGCATTTTACGGCGCGCCCTTGTTTCTTTGGCGATTCGCTACACCAAGCCCGGTAAGGTCGAGACATCCCGGTCAGGAAGCGAAACTATGCATGGAAATAGCGCGCTGGATGGTTTGCCGATCCGAAGCAAAGCGAGCCGTCGACGGCCCGCCTTCGTCCTGAGGGCGATGCTGGCGTCGCTGACCTTCTCGCTCGCCACTGCGTCGCACGCCGACGACACACGGCTGGCCGCCATGACGCCGACCATAGCCGCTCCCACGTCCGCCGCGCCGATCCCCACGAGCGACGCCACTGCCGCTACCGGCTGGCCGACGCTCGGCGACATCGCCACGATGCTGCGTGCGCAATGTCGCGTCGCCCCGATGGAATCCCTGAAGATCGCGCGTGCCGTGCTGACTGAAGCCGATCGTCACGCGATCTCGCCGGTGTTGCTGCTGGCGGTGATGTCCGTCGAGTCGAGCTTCGATCGCTACGCGGTCAGCATCGCGGGCGCGCGCGGGCTCATGCAGGTGTTGCCCGCTGCGCATCCGCGCCTGCTCGCGGGCACCGACCTGTCCGACCCGGCGATCAACGTGCGAATCGGCTCGACGATTCTGAGCACCTATCTCGACGAAAGCGGCGGCGATCTCGATGCCGCGCTGCTTCGCTATAGCGGCGGCGAGCGCGGTTACGCGCGGCGCGTCGTGTCGCGCATGCAGCGCTTCGACGCGAGTTTGCGCCGCGAATGATGAACCGATTTGCGGCGCACGGGCAGTCGAGTGGATCGCGTTAGCGTTAGCTCATCGTGCCGGCGAACTCGGCACGCAGGTCCTGCAACCTGTCGCGCGCGGTGCTCAGACGTTCGACGAGTTGCGCCGATGCGCGTGTGATCGGCATGCGCGTTTCGTCGCTGAGCGAATGATCGAACGCCAGCAACGCTTTGATCGCGGACGGATTCGGCGCGGAGAACAGAAGCCGCAAGACCGGCAGCAAGCTCGCGAACAGATTGCGCGCCTCGAGATCGTGTTCGGTGAGGATCAGTTGCTGAACCGTGACGAGCAGGTCCGCGCACACGTGGGCGCTGGCGAGGATGCCGCCTGTGCCGCCGTGATTCAGACATTCGTCGAAGGTGTCGTCGGTGCCGCACAGCACATTGACCGGCAGACCGCGCAGCTTCGCGAAGTGTTCTTTCACGCACTCCTTGATCGCGACGATGTTGTCGTATTCGACGAGGCGCGCGACCGTGTCCGGCTCGATCGTCACGCCGGTGCGATGCGGCACGTTGTACAGCACGATAGGGCGGTTGGTGGCGAGCGCGGCCTGTTCGAAATGCCACTGCACACCGGCCTGATCCGGGCACACGTAGGATGGTGCCGAGACCAGATAGCCGGCGCAATCCCAACGTTCATAGCGTTGTATTTCGCGCAGCACATCGCGCGTATTCGATCCACCCACGCCGATCAGCATCGGCAGACGCGAGCCGATCACGTCGGTCAACGCGTGCAATACGGCGAGGCGCTCGGCCTGCTCCAGCAACGCGGCTTCGCCGGTCGTGCTCAACGCGACGAAACCGCTGATCTCCGTGTGCAGATAGTAGTCCGCGAGGCGCTGCAATGCGTCGATATCGACTTCGCCATTGCGCAGCGGCGTCACGATGGGCAACCAGATACCGGAGAACATGATTAGCGCGCCTTTGCGGCGTTGCCACGGCGCTTCATCGGGCCGATCAACGCGGTGGGGACAGTCGAGATCAGCGTGTGCAACGTGAAGTCGAAGTCTTCGCACGCGATGTCGAGTTGCACGCGAACTTCGTCGCGTACGGCTTCCGTGCTGACGACATAGACGCCGAGCGGCGAGTGAAGCAGCGCGCGAAGTTGCGTGCCCGCCAGATCGTGCGGCGGATGCGGCAGCGTCACCTGCAAGAGGGCGCGTGCCGAAGGAAAGGGAATGATGTTGCTGTGTTGGACCGGCGGCTTGTCGAGCGACTGCGTGGCGAAGCTGTCGATGGATTGCGTAAGAGCCATGTGATGTGGCGTTCATTGACGCCATGGTTGATCAAGACAGTTCGAGATTAGACTTCCGCAAGTAAACGCGGTGCAAAAATTGGCGCATGCGCTGAAAAAATCATGGTGGCGCGCGGCACAACCCGCCACGCAATTGCGCAGAAAAAAAGGCGAGTCATGCGACTCGCCCTCCCTGAACGGCACGGTTCGGCTTCGATTAGTTACACATGCATGGCCGGTGTGTGCCTGAGCCGATCACGTGTTATTGCGTCTTTGTCGTGTCGGCTTGTGCGCCGTCGGCTTTTGCCGGGGCATTGCTGGCCTCTTTCGCGCTCCCCGTATTAGCTTTCGCGTCGCTGGTCTTAGCGGCGGTTTTCTTGACGGTTTTATGTGCTTTGGCCGTGTGCGTGACGGAAGTCTTTTTCACCGATGCCTTCGTCGAAGCCTTGGCGGGCGCTTTCGTCGTAGCGGCGCCTTCGTCCGTTGCGCTGGTTTGCACGGCGGTGCTCGCCTTCAGATTCGCTTGACCGGCGGGCTGCATTTGCGCGGGTTGCGTGGTGGACGGCGCGGTCGTTTGAGCGAACGCGGTCGACACGAGCAAAGCGGAAGCGAGAGCGGCGAAAAGCGTCTTCATGATGTGACTCCTGGTTGAACCGGTGGATTCTTGTGTCGCGGCTGCATGATTTCAGCGCTGCCGGTTTAACGGTGGCCGAACGACAGACGTTGACGCTGCTCTGGTGACAAAACGTAACCGCCGAAACATATCGGAGTGCTGTATCAACGGCGGTGCGGCGCGGTATGCGAGGCAGAAGGGGGTGGCGTTCGCTGTGAAACGAAGGAAGCGCGTAGGCGGTCATGAATGCGAAGGCGGCGAGCTTTACCCTCGCCTTCGCATCACGCGTGTTTCGCTAGAGCCATACCTGAAGCATCACTGAAACGGATTCTGGACGACACCCGGCTTCGCATCCGGCTCGTCCTTCACCTTCGCCGGCAGATTCGTTTGCGCCTGCAAGCTGGCGACGATCGCATCCACCGCTTCCTTCAATGCAAGCGCCGCTTTCAGTCCGCGCTGATCCTGCGTCAGTTCCAGCGTGCCGTTCAGCACGACGCGCGTCGTGCCGTTGCTCAACGTGAGCGCGTCGCCCTGAATGTTGAGTACGTCGTCATCGTTCGAATAGGGTTTAAACACCTTTGAGTCCTCCCGGTCGCTGGTCCTTGAGATTTTCCGGAATGCCCGGAAAACGGATGCCCGATGCTGCTTCGAGTTCGTGAATCGTCCGGATGTCATAACGATTGGTCGAGACATTGTCCACCACCACCGCGAACGCCAGTTGTCGCGAAGGCACGTAGACGACCTTGAACAACTGCGTCGGCACGAACACGCGCGTTGCGCCGATGGTCTGCAACTGCTGGCCGTTGAAGATCGGTCCGGTGACCACGTAGGTATCGTCGTACGACACCGCGATCTTGCGCACCGACGTTTCGATGCGCGCCCACAGCCGTTGGTTGTTCTCGCGATTCTGCGGCACGATGTTGGCGAGCGAGAACGATTGTGCCATCGCCTGCTGATTCCAGCGATTGCCCGCCGGACTCATATGGCCGCGATCGAAACCGCTGCGCTTGTAGTCCGCGAGCGTTGCGCCTTCGCCGTCGGGCAAACGCGCATCTTCGAAGAACTTGTTGGTGCGCACCATGTCTTTCGCGGCTTCGATATGGTCGCGCGTCAGATGTTCGGCAGACCAGAGCGGGCCGTGCGTGATGCCCGAATGCAGAACCGCGAAATCGCTATAGCACAGCATGCGCGTTTTCGGCGCCATCTTCTGATTGGTCAGAACGGGCCATTGCGCATTCGGTGTGAACTGGGAACAGGACGGCGCCGCGCTCGCGTGAGCGGCAACGATGAATAACAGACAGGCGAACCACTTCTTCATGTGTCAGTCAGTCGAGGGATTGGGGGCGCAAGTATAGCGTTGCGAGCCTTCATCGGGCGACCGGACATGCAGGGCAAACGGAGAGAAAGAAGAGAGATCGCGCGGGCAAAAAAACGGGCCGCTTTGCAGCGACCCTAATGCGTGGACTTTCGACTCTACGCACGCATGCTTAAGACCGGCTTAACCGCACGCGACGCAGAATGAAAGTAGGTGACACGGCGTACAAACGCCCGCGCGCACGAGCGAACGCGAGCCGTGAACGGAACTTTCGACCGACACAATCGGCTCTTGAAAAAGACGCTAAAACTTAATTACCGAACACGCTGTTTTCGGCGCGAACCGTTTGACGGTCCACGGCTTGCAGGCGCCAGAACCCACTGGTCGGCGCGCGGGTCGGCAAACCAGTCCAGGCGGCGGCGCCTTGCGCCGCGCTCACGCGTTGCTTGCGGTCCACGTGCAAGCCTCGCAGCGTACATAACGGTGCATCCGTGCGGGGCGCACAGAGCGTGGTGACGCCGTCTTCGTCGTGCAACTCGCCCCAGGGGGGCAGATCGATCCCTTGATGCGCTTCTCTCGACCACCGGTGTTCGTCGGTGTCGAGCCATAGCACAGCGTAGTCGTGGTTGACGGTGGGATCGGAACCGTTGATCAGGATGGTCAGTCGCATGGCAGGTTCCGTACAAAGTGCGAAGTAATCCTCTAACAGTCTATGCGGTGAAGCGCGTTATGCAAGGCAAAAGGTATGAGGATCGGATACGAAAAAACGGACGCCCGCTGCGCGCGGCAGTACGATAGCCGACGTCACGATGACGGTCGCGGAGGCGCGCCATGCTGCGTCGATTTCTGCAATTCACGATGATGGCGGCATGCCTGAGCGCGGCGACTCCGCTCAGCGTGGCGGCAGCGGACAGCGTGCCGTTCGCCGCACCCGCGCCGGTCGTCTATGTGTCGAACTTCGATCTGGATGTGGCGAACATCGCGCCGGATAGCGGACCGGGGCAACGCGTGCGTCGGCTGCGCGGTTTGCTGCCGGCCGGACCAGGACCAGAGGACCAGGAGAAGAATCCGGAGGAGCACGCCGCGCGAATCGTGAACGAGATGGCGGACGCGTTGACGGAAGATCTGAAGAAGGGCGGTGTCGATGCGCGCCGCATCGCGCCGGGACAGCCGTCGCCGGCTGCCGGTTGGCAAGTGCGCGGCGTGTTTCTGAGCGTCGACGACGGCAATCGCTTGCAACGCGCGATGGTGGGCTTCGGCGCGGGCCAGAACGATATCCAGGTGGCGGTGTCCTGCGACAGTCTGGGCGCGGCCGATTTGCCGCCGCTGTATCAGGCGGTCGAAGAGGCCGGCAGCAAGACCATGCCGGGCGCGGCGATCAAACTGAATCCGTATGTGATCGCGGCCAAGTTCGTGATGGCGAGCGGCGACGAGAGCAAGACGATCCGGAAGACGGCGCAGGAGATTGCGGACGCGGTGATCGTGAAACTGCACGCGGCGGCGACGCAATAGAGCGCGCGCGTCGCCGCCGGCCAATCCCACTTCGCCAGCCAAACGCCTTCAGGCCAGATCCAGCGACGCCGTCAGATCCCCCAGCGGTGCCAGCCCATTGCTCGCGAACGCCCGGTCCCGCGCACGCACGCCATCGAGCGGCGTCAGCCCGTGCACGCGGCTGATGAAGCGAAGAATCGAGTTGGTGTCGTACACCGTGTGGTCGACGTAACCCTTCTTCGCCAGCGGCGAAATCACCAGCGCGGGAACCCGCGACCCCGGACCCCAGCGGTCGCCTTGCGGCGGCGCAACCGGATCCCACCAGCCGCCGTTTTCATCGACGGTGACGATCACGACCGTATTCGCCCACTGCGGGCCGCGCTGGATATGCTCGATCACCGTCGCGATGTGACGGTCGCCCGATTCGACGTCTGCGTAGCCAGCGTGCATATTCAGATCGCCTTGCGGTTTGTAGAACGTGACGGTGGGTAAGCGCCCCGCATCGATATCCGCGATCAGCCGGTTCGTCGACGCGTCGTTGCCGAGGCCGCCGTCGCGCAAATGCCGGCGCCGTGCCGCCGTGCCCGGCGCGTAGTTGGCGAAGTAGTTGAACGGCTGGTGGTGATACTGGAAGTCGGGCACCGCGCCGGTATCCTGATGCTCCATTGCGTATTGCCACGCGCCGCTATACCACGCCCAATCGACATCTTTGTCCGTCAGCCGGTCACCGATCGTCGCGTAGTTTTGCGGTTGCAGCACGCGTGGATTCGACGGATCCGCGAAGGCCGGATTGCCGCCTTCGGCCGGGCGCACGTTGCTCGGTTGATACGGCGGCGCCATCGTGTTGACGGCATAGCCATCGGCCGTGAAGGCGCCGTCGTTGACGAATTTCGGCGGACCGTCGAGCGCGGACGCGGGCGAGTCATGCGCCATCTTCAGGCGCGTGCCGGTCGGATCGTCGCCTTCCACCACCGACACCAGTTTCTTCGCCGGGCTGTTGTGGATGTCGGGATAGAACGGCGCCTGCGCCGAAATCAGAAAGATGTGGTTCAGCCACGAGCCGCCGAAAGCCGCCATGAAGAAGTTGTCGCACAGCGTGTATTGCTGCGCGAGATTCCACAGGCGCAGCGAATCGGCGGAATTGCGGTAATGCCCCATGACGAGTCCGCCGGAATCGCCCCACGCGGCGAACTGGTTGTTGCGGCCGGCGTTGATCTGCATCTGGTTCTGATAGAAGCGATGCACCAGATCGCGCGTGATCACGCCGGTCGGCAGCGGCGCGCCGTGCGCATCGACGATGCGGAAAGGGCGGTTGTGCAGATGATCCAGATCGTTCTGGCCGATCATGAAGCGCCGGCCGTCCACTTGCTGGGCTTGCGGCACGAGCCCGCCCCAGATCGCGGGCAAGCGGGGCAAAGGCGTCTTGCCGTCGCGGTCGAGTTGCAGATAGCGCTCGGCGCTCACCGCGTCGAGCGGATGCTGGACGCCGGGGAAGTTGCCGTACAGATTCGCAAAGCTGCGATTTTCCGCATAGATCACCACGATATGTTTGACCTGATCGTGCAGCGCGGCGTCGAGGCGCAAGTCGGCGGCGCTGTGCGGTGCGCCGTCGCTCGCCTCAGGCTCGTGGGTCTTGCAGCCCGTCAGCGCGAGGCCGAGGCCGACCGCCGCGAGCCCGGTTAGGACGCGGCGGCGGTCGGGATCGTCGGGGGTGTCGGCGGGATGGTGAGCCGTGGTGTCGGCGTTCGGCGGGAGGCTGGAATCGTGGTCGGTCATCGGTGAGTTCCGAAGTGGACGTGACGGGCGCATGACCGCCGCTCGGGGCGGCGCGCGCGGCACCGGTTGCGGATTCGTGGAGGCGGGTGGCCTCGCGGGCTAAGGCAGCCGACGCTTCACGCGCCAACTATTGTGCGTTGCATCGACGGCGAGCAGCAGCCAATGCCGCGCATCCACAGGATGACGCCGTTGCGTTGCATAGCGGTCGACGTTCAACTCAAGTTCGTCATGCGCGCGCCGGCGACAGGTGGCATGCGCCCCCGAGCCGTCCGCGAATTCGACGATCGCAGCGGCTGGTCCGGCCGGCTCGGGCAGATGCGCGATGCTGACTGCGCAGCCCGGATATAGATGCGAGTCGGCAACCTGGATCTGAATGGAACTGGACATGATCGTGGCCTCCATACGCTTGAGCGGAGCGAGAGCGCGGCAGTGATGCCCAGCGCAATGGACCGGATCAAAGAATAGCACCGCGCAGCCTTTCCGCAATGGGTCACGGCGACGATAGTCGCGTCGCTTCCGAGCCGCGGCCGCCGCCCGTTAATGAGCGCCGCACGCTTCGCGCTATCATGCTGGTCTGACCATGATGAACAGCATAAAACGGCAGCCCAAGATGGCAAAAGAAGAGCAAACAGGAGCGGGACGCAAACTGACGAAGCCACGTAGCGCGGCCGCCTCGTCATCGAGCGACGATGCGGCGTTGCCGCAAACGGACGCCGCCGCCGCTTCCACCGATCCCGCCGACGAAGAGAGCGCCGGCGCATCGACCTATCTGGTGCCGGGCCTCGAGCGGGGCCTGCGCATTCTCGCCGAATTCAGCGCGCGAGAGCCGGTGCTCGGCGCGCCGGAGTTGTCCAAGCGTATCGGCATTCCGCGCACCACCACCTTCCGCTTGTTGCAGACGCTCGAAGCGCTCGGCTTTCTCGAGCGCGTCAACGGCGACCGCTATTTCCGCCTGAGCGTCGGGGTGCTGAGGCTCGGTTTCGAATATCTGAGTTCGCTCGAACTGACGGACGTCGGCACGCCGATTCTCGAACGTCTGCGCGACGTCACCGGGCTGAGCACACACCTGCTGATTCGCGATCAACGCGATGTCGTGTTCGTCGCCAAAGCGCAAACCCATGCGCCGATGTTCAGCTCGGTGAAAGTGCACGTCGGTACGCGTTTGCCGGCCCATGCGACGGTACACGGCCAGGTGCTGATGGGCGATTTGAGCTTCGAGGAATTGCGGCAGCTGTATCCCGAGCCGCAACTCGAACGATTCACCGAACGCACCCCGGCTACCGTCGAAGAGTTGTATGGACGGGTGCGCGAAAGCGCGGCGCTCGGTTATGCGCTGAGCGAGGCGTCGTTCGAGCGGGGCATTTCGGTGGTGAGCGCGCCGGTGCGCGATCAGAGCGGCAAGATTGTGGCCGCGTTGACCGTCACGATTCCGCGCTCGGATATCGGCGAAGCCGAAGAGCGCGAGCCGCTCGTCATCGCCGTTTGCCAGGCGGCGCTCGAACTGTCCGAGCGTCTCAGCTATCGTCCCCGGCCGGATGATCCGACCGCGGCTCAGGCGCGCCGCAAGCAGGTCGCGGCAAGCTGAGCGAGCGCTGACGGTGGCGTCAGCGCTGGTTCGCAAGTCCGGTTGCGCGTGCAGCCGGACTGCGTATTTCACACCACTCTCACCGTCCGTTCAACAGATCAGAACGAATGATGGATGCCGGTCAGGACAATCGTCTGGTTCCGTCCGCTCGACACACCCGCAGTGAAGAACGCGGCGTTGGTGTCCGAACCCGCGCGCTGATACAGCGCGTTCACATACACCTGCGTAGACTTCGACAGCGCGTAGATATCGCCGATCATGAATTGCGTCCAGCGATGCCCGGCCAACGTCGTCGTCGCGGCACCGCCGGCCACGGTGTTGAACGGTGTGAACTGGTAATTCGCGCCCGCGTCGTAGCTCTGGTACGTGTCCGAATGCCCCGCCGACTCCAGCTTCACACGCGTGTACAACGCGTGCACCAGCAGCTTGCCGAACTGGTACGACGCGCCCGCGCCCATGTTCTGAACCTTGTCGGCGACATAGTTGGCGGATGGCACGCCCTGGAACGTGGTGATGCCGGTCGTGACGATCGACGGCGTACGGTCGTGTTCGTTCGAATACGCCGCGCCCGCCTTGAACGGACCGTTTGCATAACTAAGCGCAAAGCTCATTGTCCGGCCGGTGGAGAAATTGGTCGTGTTGCCCAGACCCATCATCGCGCCAACGGAGAAGCCGCCGAACGTTGCTGACCGGAATTTCGCCGAGTTGTCGAACGGCACCACGCCGGTGTCGGCGAGCGAGTCGATATTGCCCGGATGGAACGCATACCAGCTCGCGGCCAGATAGGCGGTGCTCAGCGGACCTAGCACGTCGAAACTGAACGGCGTCTGATGGCCGAAGGTCAGCGCACCGATCTTGTCGGAACTCAAGCCGACGAACGCCTGGCGATTGAACAGCGTGCCCGACTTGGCGAACGCGCCAGTGTTCGTGTAGAAGCCGTTCTCAAGCTGGAAAATCGCCTTCAGACCGCCACCCAGATCTTCCACGCCCTTCAGGCCCCAGCGGTCGGGCTGCATGTTGCCCTGTTCCATCATCCACTTGGAATGACCTCCCACATTGCTGACGTACGCGATACCGGCATCCAGACTGCCGTATAGCGTCACACTGCTCTGCGCCCATGCGCTTGTGGTCGCGCAGATTGCCGTCAAGCCGGCTGCAATGATGTGCTTCACCGTTGGTTCTCCTGATCACACGACGCTGGCTTGCGCCAAATGCGTCGTCCCTGATCCTTGCTTTGGGGTTGAATGCAGTTGCGGGTTTATGCGCGAAAACTGCTCTGCTTTATGTTTCACCTATGGGCGTTTGTATCGCCTATGGAAAAGTATAGTGAGTCTAGAAGTGGTCAAAATAAATTTTCGGACCCCGTACAAACCCGAATAATGCGTCATGCATTGACCTGAAAATTCGGTGCAAACCCAAGCCCGATAAGACTTGGAGCCGGCTCGTGAGCATCTCGCGGAGTCCTTCGAGCAGTGTCGTGGGCGCCACAGTCAGTGTTTTCCCCTACGACTTCAGATTTTTATTTTTTCTCGCCGAAGCCACTCCTATAATCATCCATACACGAACTGATGTTCCTTATGTGGAACACAGAGCTTCAGGAGAAGGCGAGAAATGACTGATCAATGGCGCTGCGCCGGCCATGCCGGCGACCTGTCCGAAGACGCGCCGCTCGAGTTCAAACTCGACGGCACCGAAATCGGCATCTACAAGGTGGGTGACGAGCTTTACGCACTCGAAAATGTTTGCCCCCACGCATACGCATTGCTGACGCAAGGCTTTATCGACGGCGACACCGTCGAGTGCCCGCTGCACGAGGCCGTGTTCCATATCCCCACCGGCAAATGTCTGAAAGAGCCCGGCGGCCGCGACCTGAAGATGTATTCCGTACGTCTCGCAGGCGAAGAAATCCAGATCAAGGTGGCATGACATGCGTGAGGTAGCCGTGAACTTCAATCCTTTCCTGAAACCGTGGCTTGCGCCGCAGCCGAACAACGTCGCAGGCAAGGGCGTGATCGAGAAGCCGGGCGAAACCGACAACTTCATCTGGCAAACGCGCAAGGCCGAGCCGACCCAATACGAGAACGACTTCGGCGACGCGCTCGAAAAAGTCTTCGAAGCGGGCGCGATGGAGTTGCAGGAGGTGGTCGACGGTTTGAACCGTATCGGCTTCCGTACGCCGGAAGGCACTGCGTGGGACGCCGAGCGTCTCGCCACCGAATTCCGCCTGCTCGCCGACTAAGCGCGCTTTCCCGAACACGTTTCATCGCATCCGTACCCGGAGTCTCTTCATGACGTCCCCCACTACAACTCAAGGCGCAGCCGACCCGATCCAGTCGTACCTGAACAAAGGTCTGCGCAACTACTGGTATCCGGTCGCGCCGAGCTGGCAAGTCGGCGACGCGCCGGTCGGCATCACGCGCCTGGGCGACCAGATCGTGCTGTGGCGCGACAAGGAAGGCAAAGTCCGCGCGCTCGAAGACCGCTGCCCGCATCGCGGCGCGCGTCTGTCGCTCGGCTGGAACCTCGGCGGCAGCGTCGCGTGCTGGTATCACGGCATCGAGGTCGACGGCAGCGGCACGGTCCAGAAAGTGCCGGCCGTGTCGGCCTGTCCGCTGGAAGGCCAGAAGTGCGTGAAGTCGTATCCGGTCGAAGAGCACGCCGGCGCGATCTTTCTGTGGTTCGGCGACGACGCGCATCAGGAACCCGCGCCGCTCACGCTGCCGGAAGAACTGGTCGGCGAGGAGTACGCGAGCTTCCTGTGCATGTCGCACTGGAAGTGCAATTACCAGTACGCGATCGACAACGTGATGGACCCGATGCACGGCGCGTATCTGCACGCGAGCTCGCACTCGATGGCCGAAGGCGACAAGCAGGCCGACATGCGCGTGCGCAAGACCGAAACCGGTCTGATGTTCGAAAAGGTCGGCCAGCGCGACGTGAACTTCGACTGGGTGGAACTCGGCGAAACCGGCACCCTGTGGATGCGCCTCGCGATTCCGTACAAGAAGAAGTTCGGCCCGGGCGGCAGCTTCGGGATCATCGGCTTCGCCGTACCCGTCGACGAAGACAACTGCCAGGTCTATTTCTGGCGTACCCGCAAGGTGCAAGGCTGGCAGCGCGACGCATGGCGCTTCCTGTATCGCAACCGTCTTGAAGGTCTGCATTGGGCCGTGCTCGAGCAAGACCGCTATGTGCTCGAAAGCATGGCGCCGAACGCGCGCGACCACGAATTCCTCTATCAGCACGACGTCGGCATGACGCGTGTGCGCCGCATGCTGCGCCAGCGCGCGCAACAGCACTTCGCCGAGCTCGACGCGCATCGCGCTCAAGTGGCGGCAGCCGCGCCGGCCGCGACGCAAGCAGCAGGCCACAGCCATGCATAACGACGCACACGCAGCGCTCAATGGCCGGCGCGTCCTCGTGACGGGCGGCGCGCGCGGCCTCGGCGCGGCGTTTGTCCGTGCGCTGGTGCAAGCCGGCGCGCAAGTGGTGTTCGGCGACGTGCTGCACGACGAAGGCACGGCGCTCGCAGCCTCATTGCGCGAGCAAGGCCATGCCGCGACCTGCCTGCCGCTCGATCTCGCCAACCCCGTCAGCATCGAACAGTTCGCGCAGCAAGGCGCCGCGCAACTCGGCGGCATCGACGCGCTGATCAACAACGCGGCGATCACCAACTCCGGCGGCAAGTTCGCCGACGAGTTGTCGATCGAGACGTGGGACGCCGTGATGAACGTCAACGTGCGCGGCACCTGGCTCATGAGCATCGCCGCGCTGCCGTATCTGCGCGACTCGGGCCGCGGCAGCATCGTCAACATCGCGTCGGACACGGCGATGTGGGGCGCGCCGAAGCTGCTCGCGTACGTCGCGAGCAAGGGCGCGGTGATCTCGATGACACGCTCGCTGGCGCGCGAATTCGGCGCCCATCAGGTGACCGTCAACGCGATCGCGCCGGGCCTCACCGAAGTCGAGGCCACCGCGTACGTGCCCGCCGAGCGTCATGAGTATTACCTGCAAGGCCGCGCGCTCACGCGTGCGCAAGTGCCCGACGACGTGACCGGGCCGGTGCTGTTCCTGTTGTCCGACGCCGCGCGCTTCGTGACCGGCCAGTTGCTGCCGGTGAACGGCGGCTTCGTGATGAATTGATCTTGTCGAATCGAAAGGAGAAAGAAATGGCGGACGCCGATATCGAACGCAAATCGTGGGACCAACCCGTGGATGCGAGCTTCGCGCAATGGCTGGACAGCCGCGTCGCGCGCCTGGAAACGCGTCGCTACGACTGGGACGCGCTGAAGTTCCAGGCCGACTACGACCCGAAGTATCGCCGCGCGCAAATGCGCTATGTCGGCACGGGCGGCACGGGCGTCGCGAAGGACATGAACACGGTGCCCGCGGGCGGCTTCACGTTCTCGACGATGGTGATCCCGGCCGGCAACATTGGCCCGAGCCATATTCATATGGATGTCGAAGAAATTTTCTTCGTGCTGCGCGGCAAGATGAAAGTGATCTGCGAGAAAGACGGTGAAACGTGGGAAGCCGTGCTCGGCGAGCGCGATCTGATCTCGGTGCCGCCGGGCGTATACCGCACGGAAATCAACATCGGCGAAGAAGACGCGCTGATGTGCGTGATGCTCGGTTCGCCGAAGCCGATCACGCCGACGTATCCGCCGGATTCGCCGCTGGCCAAGCTCAAGCGCTAAGCCTGCCGCATCGTTGTGAAAACACCCGCGAAGGAAATCATGTCCGCAGTCCTGTCCGTTACCGCCGATCAGCACGCCACGCTCGAAGCACGCCTTGCGCGCTCTCCGGCGCGGCAGGTCTTGCTGGCCTCGCAAGGCACGCTGAGCTATCGCGAAGCCGGTAGCGCCGCCAACAGCGCCAACAGCGCCGCGCTGCCGCTCGTGCTACTGCACGGCATCGGTTCGGGTGCGGCATCGTGGGTGCAGCAGTTCGACGTACTCGGCGCGAGCCGCCGTGTGCTGGCGTGGGACGCGCCGGGTTATGGCGCGTCCACGCCGGTCGCGGCGGCGTCGCCCGGTGCCGACGATTACGCCACCGTACTGAAGGACTGGCTCGACGCGCTCGGCATCCAACGCTGCGTGCTGGTGGGACATTCGCTCGGCGCCATCATCGCGGGTGCGTTCGCTGCGGCTCATCCGCAGCGCGCGGCCGGTCTGCTGCTGCTGTCGCCGGCGGGCGGTTACGGCGCGGCATCGGCTGAGGTGCGCGAAACGAAACGCGATCAGCGCCTCGCCATGCTGAACGAACTCGGCCCGCAAGGTCTCGCCGAAAAGCGCAGCGGCAATATGCTGTCCGCACACGCGGACGACGCAGCCTGTGCCTGGGTGCGCTGGAACATGTCGCGCGTGATTCCGCACGGCTACGCGCAAGCCACCCATCTGCTCGCCAACGCCGACCTCGCGCGCGACCTCGCGCGCTTCAAAGGCCGCGTCAGCGTCGTGGTCGGCGCCGACGACACCATCACCCCTCCCGCAGCCTGCGAGCGAATCGCCCTCGCTGCGGGCACCCAATTGCAGGTCGTGCCGCGCGCGGGACACGCCGGCTATATTGAAGCACCCGCCGCGTACACCGTGATCATCGACACGTTCTGCCGCGTGAGCGGCGGACAACGGAGCCAATGAATGACGCCCGACACTATCAACGCCGAGCGCGACGCGGACGACGAGCGCAACGACACCGGTAGCGATTCCGGCTACCGCGTGCCGGGTCTGGAGCGCGGTCTGAAGATTCTGACCGAGTTCTCGCCGCGCGAGCCGGTTCTCGGCGCACCGGAATTGTCCCGGCGCCTGAAGATTCCTCGCACAACCGTGTTCCGTCTGCTGCAAACGCTCGAATCGCTCGGCTTTCTCGAACGCGCCGACAAGGACCGCAACTATCGCCTCGGCGTGGCGGTGCTGCGGCTCGGCTTCGAATATCTGAGCTCGCTCGAATTGACCGACCTCGGCCTGCCGATCATCGAAGCATTGCGCACCGAAACCGGCTTGACGAGCCACATCGTGATTCGTGACGGACGCGATGTCGTGTTCGTCGCCAAGGCGCAGAGCCATACGCCGATTTTCAGTTCGGTGAAGGTCAACGTCGGCACCCGCCTGCCCGCCTATGCGACCACGCACGGCCAGGTGCTGATGGGTGACATGACGCTCGACGATCTGAAGAAGCTCTACCCGGAGCCGGAACTCGAACGCTTCACGAAGCAGACGCCCGCCACCGTCGAAGACCTGTACGAGCGGATTCTCGATGACGCGCGGCGCGGTTTCGCGCTCAGCGAGTCGTCGTTCGAGCGCGGCATTTCCGTGGTCAGCGCGCCGGTGCGCAACGACACGGGCCGCATCGTCGCGGTCATCACGACGACGATTCCGCGCCACGAGATCGACGCATCGCTGCTCGACAGCGGCTTGATCGACAAGGTCCGACGCGCGGCCGACGAACTTTCGCAGCGGCTCAACTATCGGCCGAAGAACGGCCCGAACGCGGGCAGCAAATACATGAAGGCACTGGGACTCCGATGATTCAAATCGACTTGACCGGGCAGGTGGCGGTGGTGACGGGCGGTTCGTCCGGCATCGGCCTCGCGAACGCCGAACTGTTTCTGCGGGCGGGCGCCTCGGTCGCGATCTGCGGCCGCGACACCGACCGTCTCGCCCAGGCGGAAGCCGCGCTGAAGGGGCAGTTCCCCGACGCGCAACTGCTGGCGCAAAGCTGCGACGTGCTGAACGCAGACGACGTCAACGCGTTCGCGCAAGCGGTACAGCAACGCTTCGGCCGCACCGACATGCTGGTGAACAACGCAGGCCAGGGCCGCGTATCGAAGTTCGCGGACACCACCGACGACGCCTGGCGCGAAGAACTCGACCTGAAGTACTTCAGCGTGATCCGCCCGACCCGCGCGTTCCTGCCGATGCTGCGCGATGCAGCCGGGGGCGGCGCGGGCAACGCGACGGTGGTTTGCGTGAACTCGCTGCTCGCGTTGCAACCGGAGCCGCACATGGTGGCGACTTCATCGGCGCGTGCGGGCGTGCAGAACCTGATCAAGTCGCTCGCGGTGGAACTCGCACCGCAGCACATCCGCGTCAATTCGATTCTGATCGGCATCGTCGAATCGGGTCAGTGGCGCCGCCGTTATGCGAAAGAAGCGCAGCCGGGCCAGAGCTGGCAAGACTGGACCGCCGAACTGGCGCGCAAGAAAAACATTCCGCTAGGCCGCTTCGGTCGTCCCGAAGAAGCCGCTCAAGCGCTCTTTTACCTGGCTACGACGCTGTCGTCCTATACGACGGGCAGTCACATCGATGTTTCTGGAGGCGTTGCACGACATGTCTAACAAAACCACCGTTGGCGAACTGATCGCCGCTTTCCTCGAGCAATGCGGCGTTCAAACCGCATTCGGCGTGATCTCGATCCACAACATGCCGATCCTCGACGCGATTCATCACCGCGGCAAGATCCGTTATGTCGGCGCGCGCGGCGAAGCCGGCGCGGTGAACATGGCCGACGGCCTCGCGCGCGTCTCCGGCGGCCTCGGCGTCGCGTTCACCAGCACCGGCACCGCGGCGGGCAACGCGGCGGGCGCGATGGTCGAAGCATTGACCGCCGGCACCGCGCTGCTGCACGTCACCGGCCAGATCGAAACCGAGTATCTCGACCAGGACCTCGCGTACATCCACGAAGCGCCGGACCAGCTGTCGATGCTGTCGTCGATCTCGAAGGCCGCGTTCCGCGTGCGCTCGGTCGAAACCGCGCTGCCGACCATCCGCGAAGCCGTGCGCGTTGCGCAAACGGCGCCGAGCGGTCCGGTCAGCGTCGAGATTCCGATCGACATTCAGGCCGCCGAAATCGAATGGCCCACCGATCTGGCCGCGCCGCACGTCACGACGCTCACGCATTGCAGCCAGCGCGTCGCGCAACTCGCGGAGCAACTGGTCAACGCGAAGCGCCCGCTGCTGTGGCTGGGCGGCGGCACGCGTCATGCGACGAAGGCGGTCGAACGCCTGGTCGCGCTGGGCTTTGGCGTCGTGACGAGCGTGCAGGGCCGTGGCGTGCTGCCCGAAGACCATCCGGCGACGCTCGGCGCGTTCAACGTGCATGCGTCGGTCGAGAGCTTCTACAAGACCTGCGACGCATTGGTCGTCGTCGGTTCGCGTCTGCGCGGCAATGAAACGCTGAAATACAAGCTCGCGCTGCCGCAACCGCTGTATCGCATCGACGCCGACGCGCTCGCCGACAACCGCGGCTACCGCAATGAGATGTTCATTCATGGCGATGCATCGGCCGTTCTCGAAGAACTCGCGACGCTGCTCGAAGGCCGCCTGAAGGTCGATCCGAAGTTCGCACAGGATCTGGCCGCCGCGCGCGAGCGCGCAGTCGCCGACGTGGGCAAGGGCCTCGGCCCGTACAAGCGCCTCGTCGACGCGCTGCAGGAGGCGGTGGGCCGCGACTACAACTGGGTGCGCGACGTCACGATCTCGAACAGCACGTGGGGCAACCGCATGCTGAAGATCTTCTCGCCGCGTGCGGGCGTGCATGCGCTCGGCGGCGGCATCGGCCAGGGCATGCAGATGGGCATCGGCGCGGCGCTCGCGGGCAATGCCGCGAAGACCGTGTGCCTCGTCGGCGACGGCGGCCTGATGGTCAACGTGGGCGAACTCGCGACGGCCGTGCAGGAAAACGCCAACGTGATGATCGTGCTGATGAACGACCAGTGCTACGGCGTGATCCGCAACATCCAGGACGCGCAATACGGCGGCCGCCGCTGCTACGTCGATCTGCATCAGCCGGATTTCGCGCAGTTCTGCGAGAGCCTGAAGCTCACGCACTACCGCATCAAATCGCTCGACCAGGCCGATGCGATCATCCGCGAAGGCATCGCGAAGACCGGCCCGGTGCTGGTCGAAGTGGACATGCTGTCGGTCGGCTCGTTCGCGACCGCGTTCGCGGGCCCGCCGGTCAAGGAACAGGAGCCCGAACATGCATGAGGCCGGCTACGCGGGGCATCACGCACCCGTCGACGTCGCGATGATCGGCTTCGGCGCGATCGGCCAGGCGGTGTACCGCGCGGTCGCCGCCGATCCGACGGTGAGGGTGTCGCACGTGATCGTGCCGGAGCGTCACATGGCGTCGGTGCGCGAAGTGGTGGGTGCGTCGGTGGATGTGGTGACGTCGGTTTCCGCATTGAGCAGCCAGCCGCATTTCGCGCTGGAATGCGCGGGCCATAGCGCGCTGGTCGATCACGTGGTGCCCTTGCTCAAAGCCGGCACGGATTGCGCGGTGGCGTCGATCGGTGCGTTGTCCGACATGATGCTGCTCGACGCGTTGTCCGCCGCCGCCGATGAAGGCGACGCGACGCTCACGCTGTTGTCCGGCGCGATCGGCGGTGTGGACGCGCTGGCCGCGGCCAAGCTCGGCGGTCTCGACGAAGTGCTGTACACGGGCCGCAAGCCGCCGACCGGCTGGCTCGGCACGCCGGCCGAACAGCTGTGCGACCTGAATACGCTGAACGAAGAGCGGGTGATCTTCGAAGGCAGCGCGCGGGAAGCGGCGCGGCTCTATCCGAAGAACGCCAACGTTGCCGCGACGATCGCACTGGCCGGCCTCGGTCTGGACCACACCACGGTCCGGCTGATTGCCGATCCGAACGTGACGCGCAACGTGCATCGCATCGTGGCGCGTGGCGCATTCGGCGAGATGTCGCTGGAAATGTGCGGCAAGCCGCTGCCGGACAACCCCAAGACGTCCGCATTGACCGCGTACAGCGCGATGCGCGCGCTGCGCAATCGCGCGGCGCGCTGCGTGATCTGAGACCTTGGCCGAATAGTTGAATAGTTGAAGCAAACCGGAATGACCGACATGACTCACTTCGATACCAGCCTCGTGCCCACCGGCGATATTTTCATCGGCGGCGAATGGCGGCAAGGGCGTGGCAACCCGTACAAAAGCCTGTATCCGGCGGATCAGTCGGTCAACATGGAAATTTCGACGGCCAATGCCGACGACGCCCGCGACGCGGTGAAAGCCGCCGACCTCGCATGGCGCCGCGCGGACTGGTCGGGTCTGAAGCCGCACCAACGCGCGCTGATCCTGTACCGCATCGCCGATCTCATCATGACGCGCCACGAAGCGCTCGCGCAATTGCAGCGCCGCGACAACGGCAAGCCGATCGGCGAGACGCGCGTGCTGGTGGCGAGTGCCGCGAACACGTTCCGCTATTTCGCGGCCTGCCTCGAAACGCTCGACGAAGAAGTGACGCCCTCGCGCGGCGACTATCTGACGATGAGCCTCTATGAGCCGATCGGCGTGATCGCGGCAATTACGCCGTGGAACTCGCCGATTGCATCGGATGCGCAAAAGCTCGCGCCGGCATTGGCAGGCGGTAACGCGGTGGTGCTGAAGCCCGCTGAAGTCACGCCTTTGACTTCGCTGGCATTGGCGCGCATCTGCGAAGAAGCCGGCGTGCCGAAGGGTGTGATCAGCGTGCTGCCCGGCAAGGGCTCGGTGATCGGCGACGTGCTGGTGCGCCATCCGCTCGTGAAGAAGGTGTCGTTCACGGGCGGCACCGAAGTGGGCCGCGGCATCGCGCGCATCGCGGCGGACAAGCTGATGCCGGTGTCGCTCGAACTCGGCGGCAAATCGCCGACCATCGTGTTCGACGACGCCGATCTCGATCACGCGGTCAACGGCGTGCTGTACGGCATTTTCAGTTCGTCGGGCGAGGCGTGCATCGCGGGTTCGCGGCTGTTCGTGCAGCGCTCGATCTACGACGCGTTCATGAAGCGCCTCGCCGAAGGCGCGCGCAAGCTGCGCGTCGGCGATCCGTCGCGTCCTGAAACGCAGATGGGTCCGCTGATCACGGCGGCGCATCGCGAAACGGTCGAGCGCTATGTCGCGCTGGGTCTCGAAGAAGGCGGGCGCCTCCTGTGCGGCGGCGAACGTCCGGTCGGCGATGGCCGCGAAGCCGGCACCTACTTTCAGCCAACGATTCTCGAAGGCCTCACCAACGACGCGCGCATCTGCCAGGAAGAAATCTTCGGGCCGGTGCTGGTAGCAATGCCGTTCGACGACGAGGCCGCGCTGCTGAAAGACGCGAACGACAGCGTGTTCGGCCTCGCCGCCGGCATCTGGACGCGCGACTACAAGCGCGCGTATCGGATCGCTCGCGCACTCGAAGCCGGCACCATCTGGATCAACACCTACAAGCTGTTCTCGATTTCGACGCCGTTCAGCGGCTGGAAAGAGAGCGGCATGGGACGCGAGAAAGGCCGCCTGGGCATCCGCGAATACATGCAACAGAAGAGCCTCTATTGGGGCTTGAACGACGCGCCGCTGGCGTGGGCAAACTGAATACGCAAGAGGCACGTTATGACAATTCTCGGCATTGAACAGATTATTTACGGCGTGACGGATCTCGCCACCTGCCGCCGCTTTTTCGCGGACTGGGGCTTGAAAGAGACCGCACACGACGAGACGCACGCTCGCTTCGAAACGCTGAATGGCTGCACGGTTCTCGCCGTCGACGCGAACGACCCGTCGCTGCCGCCCGCTTTCGAAGAAGGCCCGACGCTGCGCGAAGTGACCTGGGGCGTCGCGACGAAAGCCGAACTCGACGAATTGCGCGGCCGCTTCGCCGGTCAGCCGGGCCATTTCGAAACCGACGACGCAGTGGGCTGCATCGACCCGAACGGTATGGCGATCCGCGTCGAGGTGACCCGCAAGCGCGCGCTCGACGTGCACGGTTCGCCGTCGAACGTGTGGGGCCAGACGTTGCGCGTCGATCAGCCGTCGCCGATCTACGAACGTGCGGAGCCGGTCGAAGTGGGCCACGTCGTGTTCTTCACGAACAAGCTCGCCGAACAGGAAAAGTTCTACCAGGCGCTGCTCGGCTTCGAAATGTCGGACCGTTATCCGGGCCGCGGCGCGTTCATGCGCTGCGCGCCGCACGGCGGCCATCACGACATTTTCCTGCTCGCGCTGCCCAACGGTAAGCGCGGTTTGAATCACGTCGCGTTCACCGTGCGCGACATCCACGAAGTATTCGGCGGCGGCATGCACATCAGCCGCTGCGGCTGGGATACGCAACTCGGGCCGGGGCGTCATCCGGTGTCGTCGGCGTACTTCTGGTACTTCCAGAATCCGGCTGGCGGTTTGATCGAGTACTACGCGGATGAAGACCAACTCACGCCCGACTGGCAGCCGCGCGATTTCGAGCCGGGGCCGACGGTGTTCGCCGAATGGGCGATCGACGGCGGTATCGACGGCAATACGCGGCGCCAGAAAAACGCGAAGGCGCCGGAAGGCAAGTTCATGACGGAGCGCAAAAATGACTGACGCTGCTACTGAAAAGGCACAAGCGGCGCATGCCGGGCTCGAAGCGCCGCGCACGATCGTCGTGATCGGCGGCGGCCAGGCGGCCGGCTGGGTCGTGAAGACGTTGCGCAAGGAAGGCTTCGGCGGCCGTCTCGTGATGATCGCCGACGAGGTGCACCTGCCGTACGAACGTCCGCCGCTGTCGAAGGCCGTGCTGGCCGGCGAAGCGGATATCGACACCGTCCGGCTGGTCAAGCCCGACGACTTCGATGCGCTGAACGTCGAAGCGTGGCAACCGGATTGCGCGAGTTCGATCGATCGCGAGCAACGTATCGTGCGCACGCAGTCGGGCCGCGAAGTGCACTACGACCGCCTCGTGATCGCCACCGGCGGCGCGGCGCGCAAGCTGCCGGATGCGCTCGTGAAGACCTCGCACGTTACCTACCTGCGTACGCTCGACGAAGCCGTCGCACTCGGCGAGCGGCTGCGCGCAAGCAAACGCGTGCTGGTGGTGGGCGGCGGCTGGATCGGCCTGGAAGTGGCGGCCACCGCGCGCAAGCTCGGCGTCGGCGCGACCGTGGTGGAAGGCGCGCCGCGTCTGTGTGCGCGCTCGCTGCCGCCGATGGTGTCCGGCTTCCTGCTCGACCTGCATCGTGCGAATGGGGTGGACGTGCGCCTGAATGCGTCGCTCGTGAAGCTTGAAGATCATCCGCACGACGCCAACCGGATTCGCGCCACTTTCGCGGACGGCTCGACGCTCGACGCCGATTTCGCGGTCGCCGGCATCGGCCTCACGCCGCACACGGCGCTGGCCGAAGCCGCGGGCGTGAAGGTGGACGACGGCATCGTCGTCGATCATTTCGGCGCCACGGACGACCCGCGCATTTTCGCGTGCGGCGATGTCGCGAATCATCCGAGCGCGTGGCTCAAGCGCCGCGTGCGACTGGAATCGTGGGCCAACGCGCAGAACCAGGCGATCAGTACGGCGAAGGCCTTGCTCGGCACGTTCGAACCGTACGCGGATATTCCGTGGTTCTGGTCCGATCAGTACGACGTCAACCTGCAAATCCTCGGCGATATTCCGGGCGATGCGCAACTGGCGGTGCGCGGCGATTTGCCGGGCAAACGCGCGACCCTGTTCCATCTGGAAGACGGCGCGATTCGCGGCGTGATCGCGATCAATACGCCGCGCGAGCTGAAACTCTCGCGCAAATGGATGAACCAAGGCCGAACCATCGACCTTGCCACCCTGACCGACGCCTCGACGGCGCTTGCCTAACCACATCTACGGACGGCACCACGGCATGAGAACCATCGACAACACCATGGGAGACCGCAGCAGCGCCGGTGTCTCAGGCCCCGTGACCCGGGGCTCGATCATCGCGCGTCTCGAGCGGTTGCCGAAGAACGCGATGCAGGTGCGCGCGCGCATTCTGATCGGACTCGCGACGTTCTTCGACGGCTTCGACGTGATCGCGATCGCGGCCACGCTGCCGATCCTGATCGCGAAGTGGCAACTGACGCCGTGGGAGATCGGCTTTCTGATCGGCTCCGGTTCGGTCGGGCAACTGATCGGCGCATTCGTGTTTCCGTGGTACGCGGAGCGCAAGGGCCGCGTGAAGGCGATCGCGCTGAGCTCGGGGATCATCGGCATCACGAGTATTGCGTGCGGTTTTGCGCCGACGTTCGCCGCGTTCGTCGTGCTGCGTGTGATCCAGGGTTTGGGGCTCGGCGGTGAATTGCCGGTGGCCGCGACTTATATCAACGAGATCAGTCGCGCGCATGGCCGCGGACGTTTCGTGCTCCTCTATGAAATCGTCTTTCCGGTTGGCCTGCTCGCCTCGAACGCGCTGGGTGCGTGGATCGTGCCGCGCTTCGGCTGGCAAGCGATGTATTTCATCGGCGGCATGCCGTTGATCCTGTTCTTCGTGTTGCGCAAGCTGGTGCCGGAATCGCCGCGCTGGCTCGCCGAGCGCGAACGGATGGCCGATGCCGACGCCGCCGTGCATGCGTTCGAACGCGCCAGCAAAGGTCCGTTGCCGCCGGTGGTCAATGCGGCCGAGTTCGACGCGATGGCGAATCGTCATCCGAAGCGCCGCATGGCGGACCTGTTCGGCCCGGCTTATCTGAAGCGCACGCTGGCTGTGGCGATGCTGTGGATTACTTGCGGCTTCATCCAGTACGGTCTGTCGACCTGGCTGCCGACGATCTATCGCACGATTTATCACGCGCCGCTGCAACTCGCGCTGAATCTGGCGGTGGCGGCTTCGGTGCTCGGCGTGCTGGGCTCGCTGACCTGCGCGTTGCTGGTCGACAAGGTGGGACGCAAGCCGATCATCAACGTGTCGTTCATCGCATGCGCGCTTTCTCTGGTGCTGGCGGGCGTGTTCCACGGTTCGTCGGTGTATGTGGTGGCGACGTTCTGCGCGTTGGCGTTGGGCTTCCTCGCGTGCGGTTTCATTACTGCATACGTGTACACGCCGGAGTTGTATCCGACCAGTATCCGCGCGATGGGCTGCGGTGTCGGCGGCGCGTGGCTCAAGGTGGCGGCGATTTTCGCCCCGGCGATCGTGTCGAAGACGATGATCGGCGGCAACTTGCAGGTGGCGTTTTATATTCTCGCGGCAGTGCCGTTTCTCGCGGCGATGGCGGTGCATTTTCTTGGCATCGAGACCAAGGGGAAGGTGCTGGAGCAGCTGGAGGCTTGAAGGGGTGAGGGGTTTGGTGGGCGGTTGATGGGCGGTGAGGTCGTGCCGCGATTGTTGTGAGACGAAGGGCACATCGGGTGATGTGCCTTTTGTTTTTTGTGGCGTGCAAACGTGAACTCTGTAGGAGATTTCCTGCGGAAGTAAAGATAGATCCGATATAAATCGAAACTCCGTTGCGATACCGTATAAGGATTAATGGAGCTATTGAAAGAGGTATGGCCTCGATGGTGAGTTTTGATCTATCTCCAAGTGCAGTTCGGAAACCTCACGAAGTTATTGAGACGGTGATCCGCTACGTTGCAGGCGGCCTCGTCGCCACTTTGTTTGCGCTCCCCGCTCTTTCCTTCGCCGATGACATTACCTACGGCTATGACGCGTTGGGACGGCTTGTTTCGGTGACTGTCGCCGGTGCCACCGCGTATTACGACTACGACGCAGCGGGAAACATTACTGCGATCCGGCGGTAGGCTTCGATAGCTCACGTAAGTTCTATTTTCTCTGCCAGTCAATTTGCGACGCGCTTGGCGCGTCAGCTGCGCGTTCCCTCTTTTACCTACCAGCCCTAATGTCAACGTTCGATGCTGCTGCCGCCATGTGCCGTACGCGCTCGCCTGTGCGCCTCTTCTTTTTGCTGCTGTTGGTGCTGCTGTCGTGGTTCATCGCTCCGCATGCGCATGCCGCCACCGATTGCGATTCGAAGTATATGAATGCGGGTGCCTTCCCGGCCGATCCGCTATGTCCGCTGAATGCGGCGTCCGCTGACTTCGGCGGGTTGGGAGGATATGCGTGCGGCGATCCCAATACGGTCGCAGCGTATTGCAGCGGGCCGTCAGCTAGTGACACGAATGAGCCGGCATCGCCCGAAGGCAGCATGCCTGACCCGGGGCAGAACAACTGTTCGACCGATTCCACGGCCGGGTGCGGTAACAGCACTTCAGGCGCAGATCCGGTGAACCTGTACACCGGCCAGTTTTATCAGTACAGCCACGATCTGACGGTAGCCGACACGGCAGGCGGTCTCGATCTGGTGCGGGTCTACCGTAGCGGTGCCTACGATTCGGCGGGCAAGCCTCTGGCGGCAGCTTTCGGTGTGGGTATGAGCTTCACCTACGACACGATCCTCGCGATGAGTGCCGACCATCAGAGGCTGGAACTGCGCCAGGCGAGCGGTATACGCGTGCCGTTCACCCCGCGCGCAGGCAGCGCCAGGATCTGGGACAACCTGACGAGCCCGGGAGAGTACTTCCGTGCCCGGATCGATGCAGTCGGCAGTTCAGGCATGACGATTACCTTGCGTGACGGGCGGGTGCAGCAGTTCACGCTGATTGGCGGCGTCAACCGTCTCACCCGTTTGCAGGACCGCAACGGCAATGCGATCGTGATCGCGCGCAACAGTACAACGGGCGCGGTAACGACCGTCACCAGCCCGAACGGTCGCGTGCTTGGCTTTACGTCGGTGACCGGCAGCCGAGGTACGCCACTGGTGTCGCGCGTTAGCGATCCGCTCAAACGGGAGGTCGCATACCAGTACGACAGTCAGGACCGGCTCATCCAGTTCACGGACGCCGGGGGCGGTGTATGGAAATACGGCTGGGACAACCAGAGCCGTCTTGCGAGCATTACCGATCCGCTGGGCAACGTCCAGGTGACCAATACTTATGGGAATGGCGGAGACCTGAACGACCGCGTCATCGCACAGAAGCTTGCCGATAACAGCACGTTTGGCTTCGCGTACACGCTGACCGGCGGCAAGGTGATGAAGAGCGAAGTCACTGACCGGCGCGGCAGCATCCGCCGGCTCGAATTCGATGCTAGCGGCCGCGTGTTGCGCAACACCTTTCCGGCCGGGCTGGACATCGCTTTGGTCCAAACGTTTACCTATGACGCCACTGGCCGCGTGACGAACCTCACCTCGACCGACCGCCGGTATAAGTATGCGTACGACACGAACGGCAACCGCATCAGCGAGGCCGATCAATATGGCGTCCTGGTGACACGTAGCTTCGACAGCTACAGCCAGTTGCTGACGGAAGCACAAACGGGCGACCCGCAACGCGGTGTAAGCACGGCCTACACTTATGACTCGAAGGGCAATCTGCTGACGGTCACTGACCGGTTGGGCAATCGCACGACGTGGACGAACGACAGCCAAGGCCGTCCGCTCACGGTGACTGACGCGCTCAAAGGCGTGACGAAATTTTCGTGGACGGGCCCCGATCTGGCTAGTGTCACTGATCCATTGAATCGGACAACGTCGTACACAGTGGATGCAGCAGGTCGGGTGACGGCAGTGCGGGATCCGCTGGGCAATGTCACGCGCCGCAATGTCGATGCCTGGGACCGGACCACGGACATTACCGATGCCGCTGGCGGGGTGATCCACCTCGCGTGGGACAACGCCGGTCGCCTGCTCAGTCAGGCCGATCCGAAGGGTGTCACGACGCGCTATATGTACAACGCGATCGGCCGTCCTGTGAGCAGGACCGATCCGCTTGGTCACAGCGAGACATACACGTGGAACAGCGCGGGGCAGATTGCCACGGTGACCGACCGCAAAGGTCAAGTGACTACGTACACCTACGATGCGGCCGGCCGACCGGTGCAGACCGCATTTCAGCCTGCTGCCGGTATGCCCGGTTCGCGTCGCTGGGAATACGGCTGGGACATGACGCTGAACAGATTGACCGGCACCAACGACTTTGGTCCAAGCACGCATGGAGAAACGGAGGCCAATGACCTCCTCACCAGCACGCTGTTCTACTACGACAGCGTAACGGGCAGATTCATGGGTGCGATGGACTTTCCGACTATCGCGGGTCGCTGGACATACCGCTTCGCACCCGATACCCGCGATGTGGCCGGGATCGATATGGATCGCGCGGCGGTGGACTACAGCCGCGACGCGGAACGTCGGGTGACGCAGATCCAGTACCAGGTGAACGGCGAAGCACCGCGTACATTCAGCTATTCATACGATGCCCTGGGCCGGCGCACTCAGGTGACGTTCGCCAATGGGCTGACGGCGACCTATACATGGGATGCGGCAAGCCAGTTGACTGGCATTGTGTACAAGCGGGCCGATGGCAGCGTATTGGGCGATCTAACATACGGCTACGACCTGGCAGGTCGTCGCACGAAAGCGGGCGGTAGCCTCGCGAAGGTGAATTTGCCACAGGCGGTGAACGATGCGCAGTACAACGCAGCAAATCAATTGACACGCTGGGGAGGCAAGACTTTTTCGTATGACTTGAACGGCAATCTTGCAAGCGATGGGGTGAATCGGTACGGGTGGGATGGACAGGACCTCCTGAGCCAGATTAGCGGCGGTGCGACGGCAAGCTTCAGCTATGACATGTTCGGCCGGCGCAGGAATAGCACGGTGAATGGTCACGGGATGCAGACGAGCTGGATCGAGAATGAACTGAACCTGCTGATACCGGACGGGGACTGGTCCCAGCGTATCCGCGTGTTCTCTCCCTACGCGGAAAGCGGTCCAGATGAATTGACGTACCGACGCATAGGGGATGATGCGAGCCGTGACCGTTATGTGCTGCGCGATGCGAATAACAATGTGATTGCGCTGACGGATGCTAACCAGCAGAGTCAGACGCAGTACAGTTACGAGCCGTATGGTGGGACTAGCCAGGCAGGCGTGGATGATCCGAACCCGCAGCAGTTCACAGGGCGGGAGAACGACGGGACGGGGTTGTATTACTATCGGAGCCGGTATTTCAGCCCGCAAACGGGTAGGTTCATCAGTGAGGACCCGATCGGCTGGGCAAGTGGGCAGACGAATGCGTATGCTTATGGCGGCGGCAATCCGGTGCAGTTCACGGATCCGTTTGGTGAGTCCAAACTCATGCCCATTACGGGCGGGCCGCGGGGCGGGTTTATCGTTCATCCTTTTAAACCCAACGTGAACTACTACGATTCAAATGGCGACTTGTCGGCTCAGTATCATGGTGGTCATTCTCATGATGGGATGACGCCGCATGGCCACAACGCAGGTCCAGGGTTTGATCGCAACGACGGGCTGGAACTCTGCCCAATTCCATAGGCGGTTTCAGTAAAAGGGCGAAGAAAATGGACGAAGTAAGTGGTTCTGCGTGGCCCGTTGTGAAAGACAATGAGTTTCTCCTGAAGGTCTTCGGGAGATACCCTTCCTTTCATGATGCGAGCGTGCTTTCCATTAGCATGGAGCGAGCCAAGCGGATGAGAAGACATGATCCGGCAGCTGGGCCCGTCGATCCACGTCGGCTGGAGTTTGTCGACGTGATACTTGAAGTATTACACCGCGAGCATCGACCGGCGGTCGAGCGGATTGAGCGGTCGGATTACGCGGTCACGATCGCCCTCCTGGATGTGCGCAGTGCCAACATTGATGTCAACGCCATGCTTGATGACAGCTTTGTTTCGGAAATCAGTTTGCGGCATCAGCCTGACGGTTTACTTGCGTTTGATCTTGAGCCTAACATTGGACTTGACGTCCGGCTTGTTTGTGCGGCAGCGGAAATCCGTTCCATCCGGCCTTATCGCGGCGCTGTGCTGCTTGAGCCCAATATCGTGGTGTTTCCATAGCTGATGTGGCGTTGTGAAGTGCAGAAGGGCCGCTTGCGGCCCTTCTGCATTTAAAGCGGCGTAACGATGAGCTTCTGGTGCTCGACGGTGATACGCACGCGCTGTCCGGGTTCAAAGCCGGCGGTCTTGATCCACCCGTCCGGAGAGCTTCATCCACGGAAAGGTGGCCGGCTCCTTGCGCATATGGAAGGGCAGGCGTGCCGGTTTCTGACAGCGCCAGGATTCCTGGATGGAGACAGAGCGTTCGGTGACGGGTGGACGTGCTTTATGATTGGCATCAGCCATGATCAACTCTTGGTGTGAGTTGGTGGTGGCAGCGGGCGGTGAGTGTTGACGCACTCATCGCCCGCGCTTCGTTTACTATCGCAATCGCTACTACAACCCGAGCATCGGAAGGTTCATCAGTGAAGACCCAATAGACTGGGCGAGCGGGCAGACGAATGCGTATGCTTATGTGGGTGGGAATCCGGTGCAGTTCACGGACCTTACCGGTGAAGCTGGCATTACCTTCGGGCATGGAGCGCGGCACCTTGCGGACACGGGGCTTTCGGCACAGTGTGTTGAAGGTGCAATATCTGCGCAGGTACAGCCACCGCTGCCCCAAACCATTATCGGCGCTGGATTTTGGGGACCAGTAGTTGTTGGTGGCACCCGAATCCAGTATCGAGGGATGCCTATCGACGGCGGCGTACATTTAGGAACATATTTCCGATGGTGATCATTGGTTATCGAGAGCCTGCAGCGCACGAGCGAAAACTGATGGATTCACTCGTTGCTCCCGATTTCCCGGGGGTAGCGCAGATTCGGGAGCAGCTAAGGTCGTGCAATGTGGGAGAGCTCGATGATGAAGGTAGCCTTGGCTTGCAGATACAAAGCGCTGTAATTGCGTCGGTCATTACGAGGGTGCCGGTTGAACTATATGCGCCGGATATGGATGGTTTCGACGTGCACGTTCTGCTGCATGTGGTCGATGGGATATGCCAGGAGATCGAAATCTATAAGGACGCTCCCGGACCCATAAGGAAACTGCCGGAGAGATGGAATTACTTTGTACCATCGGCGGACGGCTCGAATCCTTGAAATTTGCTGATGCATGATAGAAGGGCC
>NZ_JAQQCJ010000040.1:0-48534 GCF_046030495.1 Paraburkholderia strydomiana | reverse complement strand
AAGGACTGGAATCACTATATAAGTGAGAGCTTTGGGTTTGGAACGGTCAAGCAAGTCTTGACAACAAACGGTTGTTCCCCCATAATCATCAGTTCTCTGCGGAGGGGTGCCCGAGTGGCTAAAGGGGGCAGACTGTAAATCTGTTGGCTTACGCCTACGTTGGTTCGAATCCAACCTCCTCCACCAGAATGCAAGTTGTAGCAGTTGTTGGGAATCCATGAATCCTTGCGGGTGTAGCTCAATGGTAGAGCAGAAGCCTTCCAAGCTTACGACGAGGGTTCGATTCCCTTCACCCGCTCCAGTGACACAGAAGTAGCGCCCATGTGGCTCAGTGGTAGAGCACTCCCTTGGTAAGGGAGAGGTCGGCAGTTCGATCCTGCCCATGGGCACCAGAAGTACTCGGTGATTGTTTGCGCCCGGCGCAACGTACGGAAAAATCCTCTTAGGAGTCGAAAATGGCCAAGGGTAAGTTTGAGCGGACCAAGCCGCACGTGAACGTCGGCACGATCGGTCACGTTGACCACGGCAAGACCACGCTGACGGCAGCGATCACGACGGTTCTGACGCAGAAGTTTGGCGGCGAAGCGAAGGCATACGACCAGATTGACGCGGCGCCGGAAGAAAAGGCACGTGGTATTACGATCAACACGGCACACGTCGAGTACGAAACGGCTAACCGCCACTACGCACACGTCGACTGCCCGGGCCACGCTGACTATGTGAAGAACATGATCACGGGCGCAGCGCAGATGGACGGCGCGATCCTGGTGTGCTCGGCTGCAGACGGCCCGATGCCGCAAACGCGTGAGCACATCCTGCTGGCGCGTCAGGTTGGCGTTCCGTACATCATCGTGTTCCTGAACAAGTGCGACATGGTGGACGACGCTGAGCTGCTGGAGCTGGTCGAGATGGAAGTTCGCGAACTTCTGTCGAAGTACGACTTCCCGGGCGACGACACGCCGATCATCAAGGGTTCGGCCAAGCTGGCGCTGGAAGGCGACAAGGGCGAGCTGGGCGAAGTGGCGATCATGAACCTGGCCGATGCGCTGGACACGTACATCCCGACGCCGGAGCGCGCAGTTGACGGTGCGTTCCTGATGCCGGTGGAAGACGTGTTCTCGATCTCGGGTCGCGGCACGGTGGTGACGGGTCGCGTTGAGCGCGGCATCGTGAAGGTCGGCGAAGAAATCGAAATCGTTGGTATCAAGCCGACGGTGAAGACGACCTGCACGGGCGTGGAAATGTTCCGCAAGCTGCTCGACCAGGGTCAGGCAGGCGACAACGTTGGTATCCTGCTGCGCGGCACGAAGCGTGAAGACGTGGAGCGTGGCCAGGTTCTGGCGAAGCCGGGTTCGATCAACCCGCACACGCACTTCACGGCTGAAGTGTACGTGCTGAGCAAGGACGAAGGTGGCCGTCACACGCCGTTCTTCAACAACTATCGCCCGCAGTTCTACTTCCGTACGACGGACGTGACGGGCTCGATCGAGTTGCCGAAGGACAAGGAAATGGTCATGCCGGGCGACAACGTGTCGATCACGGTGAAGCTGATCAACCCGATCGCGATGGAAGAAGGTCTGCGTTTCGCAATTCGCGAAGGCGGCCGTACGGTCGGCGCTGGTGTGGTTGCCAAGATTCTCGAGTAACGCCAGATAGTTCTCGTGGATCGGTAGTTTCGGGGTTGGCGGTGTCGTCAACCCCAAATGGTTTAGGGGCATAGCTCAACTGGCAGAGCGTCGGTCTCCAAAACCGAAGGTTGGGGGTTCGATTCCCTCTGCCCCTGCCAACTCTTGCGTCGTATGTGGCGCTTCGTTAAGGTGTTATGGCGAATCCTTCCGTCGAAACTGTAAATACATCCGGCGACAAGTTGATGCTCGTTGCAGGGGTATTGTTGGTCTTGGCCGGGTTCGTGGGGTTCTTCTGGCTCAATGGCCAGGAATGGTACATCCGCGGAGCTGCCTTGGCTGTTGGTGCGATCGCGGGCGTTGCGGTCGGTCTTCTCTCCGCGCCTGGCAAGGGTTTCATCGCTTTCGCCAAAGATTCGTACAAGGAAGTCCGTAAGGTTGTTTGGCCTACTCGCAAAGAGGCGACCCAGACAACGCTCGTAGTTTTCGGCTTCGTGTTCGTCATGGCAATTTTTCTTTGGGTTAGTGACAAATCCATTGAATGGGCGATTTTCTCGGTGATTCTGGGTTGGAAATGATATGAGCGATACTCCGGCATCCCCGAGCGGCAAACGTTGGTATGTGGTGCACGCCTACTCCGGTATGGAGAAGAGCGTGCAACGTGCGCTTCAGGAGCGCATCGAACGTGCTGGCATGCAAGACCAGTTTGGTCAAATCCTCGTTCCGACCGAAGAGGTGGTCGAGGTGAAGGGCGGTCACAAATCGGTGACCGAACGTCGGTTCTTCCCGGGCTACGTGCTCGTGGAAATGGAAATGACAGATGAAACGTGGCACCTTGTGAAGAACACGGCTAAGGTGACCGGTTTCGTTGGCGGTGCGCGAAATCGCCCGAGCCCGATTTCCCCGCGGGAAGTCGAAAAGATCATGTCGCAAATGCAGGAAGGCGTGGAGAAGCCGCGTCCGAAGACCCTGTTCGAAGTTGGCGAGATGGTTCGGGTGAAGGATGGTCCTTTCACGGATTTCAACGGCAGCGTCGAAGAAGTGAACTACGAAAAGTCGCGCGTCCGTGTTTCCGTTACAATCTTCGGCCGCGCAACGCCGGTCGAGCTGGAATTCGGCCAGGTCGAAAAGTTGTAATCCAGAATTCTACGGGGCGCACCGGTCGGTGCGTTCCGTATTTCGCGCTTACGGTCCGCGTAATGGTCGTTGAGGAGCGTAAGTAATCAGTTTCGACGAACGCGCGCTACTACTCACTGAACGTTCGCATTTATTTCTGGAACGTTCCAAAGAGGTTTTCAACATGGCAAAGAAAATCATCGGCTTTATCAAGCTGCAGATTCCTGCAGGTAAAGCCAACCCGTCGCCGCCGGTCGGCCCGGCACTGGGCCAACGCGGCCTGAACATCATGGAGTTCTGCAAGGCGTTCAACGCGCAGACTCAAGCAATGGAGCCGGGTCTGCCGATTCCGGTCGTGATCACCGCGTTCGCTGACAAGAGCTTCACGTTTGTACTGAAGACGCCGCCGGCCACGGTTCTGATCAAGAAGGCAGCTAAGATTGACAAGGGTTCGAGCAAGCCGCATACCGACAAGGTCGGCAAGATCACCCGTGCTCAAGCTGAGGACATCGCCAAGACCAAGATGCCCGATCTGACGGCAGCTGATCTGGACGCAGCGGTTCGTACGATCGCTGGTAGCGCCCGCTCGATGGGCATCACCGTGGAGGGCGTGTAAATGGCTAAGCTTTCGAAGCGTCTGCAAGTATTTGCAGCCAAGGTTGATCGTCAGAAGCTGTACGCGATCGACGAAGCTCTGTCGATCGTCAAGGAATGCGCAAGCGCGAAGTTCGACGAGTCGATCGACGTCGCAGTGCAACTCGGCATCGACGCGAAGAAGTCGGACCAAGTGGTTCGTGGTTCGGTCGTGCTGCCGGCTGGTACTGGTAAGTCGGTCCGCGTCGCAGTGTTCGCACAAGGTGAAAAGGCTGAGCAAGCTCGTGCCGCCGGCGCAGAAGTCGTTGGTATGGAAGACCTGGCTGAACAGGTCAAGGCTGGCAAGCTGGACTTCGACATCGTGATCGCTTCGCCGGACACGATGCGCGTCGTCGGTACGCTGGGTCAGATCCTCGGCCCGCGTGGCCTGATGCCGAACCCGAAGGTCGGTACGGTTACGCCGGACGTCGCGACTGCGGTCAAGAACGCCAAGGCTGGGCAGGTGCAATTCCGTGTCGACAAGGCCGGTATCATCCACGCGACCATCGGCCGTGCTTCGTTCGAGCCGACGGCTCTGCGTAGCAACCTGAGCGCGCTGGTCGAAGCACTGCAAAAGGCGAAGCCGGCAACGAGCAAGGGTGTCTACCTGCGCAAGGTTGCTGTGTCGAGCACGATGGGTGTCGGCGTTCGCGTCGACCAGGCATCGCTCGCTGCACAGTAATAAATTTCATCGCCTCGGCGCGAGTCGGGGCGGTTTTATGGGCTTTGGGCGGTTGTGAGGTGGCAGTCTGCATCGCACAGCCGGTTGTCAAAGACCGTTGGCGGGCAAGCAGTAGGTAGGCGAGTCCTTAATGTAAAGCCAACGCAGATGGCGAACCCGAAAAGGTTTTGTAGTGATGAAGCCGGTTGACGTCCGCAGCAATGCGGGTGTCAGGCGGTCGAAATACTCCTGACTGGTCGGACGCCGTTATTGAACGCGGTACACAAGGCGCACGCTGCGTGTATCGAATCTGGAGGTTAACCGTGCCACTCAACAAAGAAAGCAAGCAGGCTGTGGTCGCTGAGGTTGCCGCGCAAGTCGCGAAAGCCCAGACCGTGGTTCTGGCTGAGTATCGTGGAATCGCGGTTGGCGATCTGACCAAGCTGCGCGCGAAAGCGCGTGAGCAACAGGTTTACCTTCGTGTGTTGAAAAACACGCTGGCGCGTCGCGCTGTCGAAGGTACCCCGTTTGCTCCGCTGGCAGAGCAGATGACTGGCCCCCTGATCTACGGCATCTCGGAAGATGCAATTGCTGCAGCTAAGGTCGTCAACGACTTCAGCAAGGGCAATGACAAGTTGGTCATCAAGGCTGGTTCCTACGAAGGCAAGGTGATGGACAAGGCTGGCGTGCAAGCGCTGGCAAACATCCCGAGCCGCGAAGAACTGCTCTCCAAGCTGTTGTACGTTATGCAAGCACCTGTTTCCGGCTTTGCGCGCGCTCTGGCCGCGCTGGCAGAAAAGAAACAAGGCGAAGAAACCGCTGCGTAACGCACTTCAGTCGAGCGTGATTGATCGCTGGCTGTATCCGAATTCAATTTAGGAGTATTTCAAATGGCAATCGCAAAAGAAGACATCCTCGAAGCCGTAGGCTCGATGTCGGTTCTGGAACTGAACGAGTTGGTTAAGGCGTTCGAAGAAAAGTTTGGCGTGTCGGCAGCTGCTGTTGCAGTGGCAGGCCCGGCAGGCGGCGGCGCTGCTGCTGCTGCTGAAGAGCAGACCGAATTCACGGTCAACCTGGTTGACGTCGGCGCGAACAAGGTTTCCGTCATTAAGGCTGTTCGCGAACTGACGGGTCTCGGCCTGAAGGAAGCGAAGGACCTGGTCGACGGTGCACCGAAGCCTGTTAAGGAATCGGTGCCGAAGGCTGCTGCTGAAGAAGCCAAGAAGAAGCTGGAAGAAGCCGGCGCGAAAGCTGAAATCAAGTAAGTTTCAGCGCGCTGTGCGAAGGCTGGCGGTTTTCCACCGCCGGCCTTTTTGTGCTTTGTGGGAGCCGCGTTTTTGCACGGCTGTTTCGGCAAGAACGAGACTCCCAGAAGCCAAAGAAAACCGCCCTTCGGCAATATTGACCGGCGTTTTTCTTTGTCTTCTGAAGCGACTGCAGAAGGCAAGTTTGGTCGGGTAGCGGGCAACATAGGCATCCGCTGCCGTCAGCCAGCGGTTGGTAGCGGCCAACCACCAAGCTTCTAGGCTCGTTCAAGCCATCGGACGGCCATCGGGTCTCAGTCGGTGAACACTCGGGTTGTCTCATCAAGGTATCCTGCCTCGACAACAATGCCCGCCGTGATTCGGAGATCGTATGCAATATTCCTTCACCGAGAAGAAGCGTATTCGCAAGAGTTTTGCGAAGCGCCCCATCGTTCACCAAGTACCTTTCCTGCTGGCTACCCAGCTTGAATCATTCAGCACGTTTCTGCAAGCAGACACGTCGTCTACGCAACGCAAGCCGGAAGGCCTGCAAGCTGCGTTTACCTCCGTTTTCCCGATCGTTTCGCATAACGGTTTCGCTCGTCTCGAGTTCGTCAGCTACATGCTGTCGCCGCCGGCATTCAACATCAAGGAATGTCAGCAGCGCGGTTTGACGTACTGCTCGGCCCTGCGCGCGAAAGTGCGTCTGGTGCTGCTCGACAAGGAATCGCCGAGCAAGCCGGTCGTCAAGGAAGTGAAGGAGCAGGAAGTGTACATGGGCGAAATTCCGCTCATGACGCCGACCGGTTCGTTCGTCATCAACGGCACGGAACGTGTGATCGTTTCGCAGCTGCACCGTTCGCCGGGCGTGTTTTTCGAACACGACAAGGGCAAGACGCACAGCTCGGGCAAGCTCCTGTTCTCGGCTCGTATCATTCCTTACCGCGGTTCGTGGCTCGACTTCGAGTTCGACCCGAAGGACGTGCTGTATTTCCGCGTCGACCGTCGCCGCAAGATGCCGGTCACGATCCTGTTGAAGGCAATCGGTCTCACGCCGGAACAGATCCTCGCAAACTTCTTCGTGTTCGACAATTTCACGCTGATGCCGGAAGGCGCGCAGATGGAATTCGTGCCGGAGCGTCTGCGCGGCGAAGTCGCGCGCTTCGACATCTCGGACCGTGACGGCAACGTGATCGTCCAGAAGGACAAGCGGATCAACGCGAAGCACATTCGCGACCTCGACAACGCGAAGACCAAGTTCATCTCGGTCCCGGAAGACTATCTGCTCGGCCGCGTGCTGGCGAAGAACGTCGTCGACGGCGACACCGGTGAAGTCATCGCCAACGCGAACGACGAAATCACCGAAACCGTCCTCGAAAAGCTCCGCGAAGCGAAGATCAAAGACATCCAGACGCTCTACACGAACGATCTGGATCAAGGTCCGTACATCTCGTCGACGCTGCGGATCGACGAAACGGCGGACAAGATGGCCGCTCGCATCGCGATCTACCGCATGATGCGTCCGGGCGAACCGCCGACCGAAGAAGCGGTTGAGGCGCTGTTCAACCGTCTGTTCTACAGCGAAGACGCATACGACCTGTCCAAGGTGGGTCGTATGAAGTTCAATCGTCGCGTGGGTCGCGACGAGATCGTCGGTCCGATGACGTTGCAAGACGACGACATCCTCGCCACGATCAAGATCCTGGTCGAACTGCGTAACGGCAAGGGCGAAGTGGACGACATCGACCACTTGGGCAATCGTCGTGTGCGTTGTGTCGGCGAACTGGCGGAAAACCAGTTCCGCGCAGGTCTCGTGCGTGTCGAACGTGCTGTGAAGGAACGCCTCGGCCAGGCCGAAAGCGAAAACCTGATGCCGCACGACCTGATCAACTCGAAGCCGATTTCGTCGGCGATTCGTGAGTTCTTCGGTTCGTCGCAGCTGTCTCAGTTCATGGACCAAACGAACCCGCTGTCGGAAATTACCCACAAGCGCCGCGTTTCGGCACTTGGCCCGGGCGGTTTGACGCGCGAGCGCGCTGGCTTTGAAGTCCGCGACGTGCACCCGACTCACTACGGTCGTGTGTGTCCGATTGAAACACCGGAAGGTCCGAACATCGGCCTGATCAACTCGCTGGCGCTGTACGCGCACCTGAACGAATACGGCTTCCTCGAAACGCCGTATCGCAAGGTGGTCGACAGCAAGGTGACCGACCAGATCGACTATCTGTCGGCGATCGAAGAAGGCCGTTACGTGATCGCTCAGGCGAACGCGGCGGTGGCTGCCGACGGCTCGCTGACCGACGAACTCGTGTCGTCGCGTGAAGCAGGCGAAACGCTGATGGTCACGCCGGACCGCATCCAGTACATGGACGTGGCGCCGTCGCAGATCGTGTCGGTCGCAGCTTCGCTGATTCCGTTCCTCGAGCACGATGACGCGAACCGCGCATTGATGGGTTCGAACATGCAGCGTCAGGCTGTGCCGTGTCTGCGTCCTGAAAAGGCCGTGGTCGGTACGGGTATCGAGCGCACGGTGGCAGTCGACTCGGGCACGACGGTTCAGGCATTCCGCGGCGGTGTGGTCGATTACGTCGACGCAGGCCGTATCGTGATTCGCGTGAACGACGACGAAGCGGTGGCGGGCGATGTCGGTGTGGACATCTACAACCTGATCAAGTACACGCGTTCGAACCAGAACACGAACATCAACCAGCGTCCGATCGTGAAGATGGGCGACAAGGTTGCGCGCGGCGACGTGCTGGCTGACGGCGCTTCGACCGATCTGGGCGAGCTCGCGCTCGGCCAGAACATGCTGATCGCGTTCATGCCGTGGAACGGCTACAACTTCGAAGACTCGATTTTGATCTCGGAGAAGGTGGTTGCTGACGACCGCTACACGTCGATCCACATCGAAGAGCTGAACGTCGTGGCTCGCGACACGAAGCTCGGACCGGAAGAAATCACGCGCGACATTTCGAACCTCGCGGAAGTGCAGCTTGGCCGTCTCGACGAGTCGGGCATCGTGTACATCGGCGCGGAAGTCGAAGCGGGCGACGTGCTGGTCGGTAAGGTCACGCCGAAGGGCGAAACCCAACTGACGCCGGAAGAAAAGCTGCTGCGCGCGATCTTCGGTGAAAAGGCTTCGGACGTGAAGGACACGTCGCTGCGCGTGCCGTCAGGCATGAGCGGTACGGTCATCGACGTTCAAGTGTTCACGCGTGAAGGCATTCAGCGCGACAAGCGTGCGCAACAGATCATCGACGATGAACTGAAGCGCTATCGCCTCGACCTGAACGACCAGCTGCGCATCGTGGAAGGCGACGCGTTCCAGCGTCTCGCACGTATGCTCGACGGCAAGGTCGCGAACGGCGGTCCGAAGAAGCTCGCGAAGGGCACGAAGATCGAACAGGCTTACCTGGAAGATCTCGACCACTACCACTGGTTCGACATCCGCCTCGCGGACGAAGAAGCAGCGGCGCAGCTCGAAGCGATCAAGAACTCGATCGAAGAAAAGCGTCACCAGTTCGATCTGGCGTTCGAAGAAAAGCGCAAGAAGCTCACGCAAGGCGACGAACTGCCGCCGGGCGTGCTGAAGATGGTCAAGGTGTACCTGGCAGTCAAGCGCCGTCTGCAGCCTGGCGACAAGATGGCCGGCCGTCACGGTAACAAGGGTGTCGTGTCGAAGATCGTTCCGATCGAAGACATGCCGTACATGGCCGACGGCCGTCCGGCTGACGTCGTTCTGAACCCGCTCGGCGTGCCGTCACGGATGAACGTGGGTCAGGTTCTCGAAGTGCATCTGGGTTGGGCCGCGAAGGGTCTGGGCTGGCGTATCGGCGAAATGCTGCAGCGTCAGGCGAAGATCGCTGAACTGCGCGAATTCCTGACCAAGATCTACAACGAGTCGGGCCGTGCTGAAGAGCTGGACAGCTTCACCGACGACGAAATCGTTGAGCTGGCGAAGAACCTGCGCGAAGGCGTGCCGTTTGCAACGCCGGTGTTCGACGGTGCGACGGAAGAAGAAATGTCGCGCGCGCTGGATCTGGCATTCCCGGACGACATCGCGAAGAACCTCGGCATGACGCCGTCGAAGAATCAGGTTCGTCTGTACGACGGCCGCACGGGCGAGATGTTCGAACGTACGGTGACGGTCGGCTACATGCACTACCTGAAGCTGCACCACCTGGTCGACGACAAGATGCACGCGCGTTCCACGGGCCCGTACTCGCTCGTGACGCAGCAGCCGTTGGGCGGTAAGGCGCAGTTCGGTGGCCAGCGTTTCGGTGAAATGGAAGTGTGGGCGCTCGAAGCGTACGGCGCATCGTACGTGCTGCAGGAAATGCTGACGGTGAAGTCGGACGACGTGACAGGCCGGACCAAGGTGTACGAGAACCTGGTCAAGGGCGATCACGTGATCGATGCAGGCATGCCGGAATCCTTCAACGTGTTGGTGAAGGAAATCCGCTCGCTGGGTATCGACATCGACCTCGACCGCAACTAATCGGACTACTGGAGAGAAGCGATGAAAGCTTTGCTCGATCTATTCAAGCAAGTCCAACAACCTGAAGTTTTTGACGCGATCAAGATCGGTCTGGCCTCGCCGGACAAGATCCGTTCGTGGTCGTTCGGTGAAGTGAAGAAGCCGGAAACCATCAACTACCGGACGTTCAAGCCGGAACGCGATGGTCTGTTCTGCGCGAAGATTTTCGGTCCGATCAAGGACTACGAATGCCTTTGCGGTAAGTACAAGCGCCTGAAGCACCGTGGCGTGATCTGCGAGAAGTGCGGCGTCGAAGTGACGCTGGCGAAGGTGCGTCGCGAACGGATGGGCCACATCGAACTGGCCTCGCCGGTTGCGCACATCTGGTTCCTGAAGTCGCTGCCGTCGCGTCTGGGCATGGTGCTCGACATGACGCTGCGCGACATCGAACGCGTGCTGTACTTCGAAGCATACGTGGTGATCGATCCGGGCATGACGCCGCTGAAAGCGCGGCAGATCATGACCGAAGAGGATTACTACAACAAGGTCGAAGAATACGGTGACGAATTCCGTGCCGAGATGGGTGCGGAAGGCGTTCGCGAGCTGCTGCGCGCGATCAACATCGACGAACAGGTCGAGATGCTCCGTACCGAACTCAAGAACACGGGTTCGGAAGCGAAGATCAAGAAGTACGCGAAGCGCCTGAAGGTGCTCGAGGCTTTCCAGCGTTCGGGCATCAAGCCTGACTGGATGGTGCTCGAAGTGCTGCCGGTGCTGCCGCCGGAACTGCGTCCGCTGGTGCCGCTGGACGGCGGCCGCTTCGCGACGTCGGACCTGAACGACCTGTATCGCCGCGTGATCAACCGTAACAACCGGTTGAAGCGTCTGCTCGAACTGAAGGCGCCTGAAATCATCGTCCGCAACGAAAAGCGGATGCTGCAGGAAGCCGTCGATTCGCTGCTCGACAACGGCCGTCGCGGTAAGGCGATGACCGGCGCGAACAAGCGTCCGCTGAAGTCGCTCGCTGACATGATCAAGGGTAAGGGCGGTCGTTTCCGTCAGAACTTGCTCGGTAAGCGCGTCGACTACTCCGGTCGTTCGGTGATCGTGGTCGGCCCGACGCTCAAGCTGCATCAGTGCGGTCTGCCGAAGCTGATGGCGCTCGAACTGTTCAAGCCGTTCATCTTCAACAAGCTCGAAGTGATGGGTGTCGCTACCACCATCAAGGCTGCGAAGAAGGAAGTCGAGAACCAGACGCCGGTGGTGTGGGACATCCTGGAAGAGGTGATCCGTGAGCATCCGGTCATGCTGAACCGTGCGCCGACGCTGCACCGTCTTGGTATTCAAGCTTTCGAGCCGGTGCTGATCGAAGGTAAGGCAATCCAGCTGCACCCGCTCGTTTGCGCGGCGTTCAACGCCGACTTCGACGGTGACCAGATGGCTGTTCACGTGCCGCTGTCGCTGGAAGCGCAGATGGAAGCGCGCACGCTGATGCTGGCGTCGAACAACGTCCTGTTCCCGGCCAACGGCGATCCGTCGATCGTGCCGTCGCAGGATATCGTGCTCGGCCTGTACTACGCGACCCGCGAAGCAGTGAACGGCAAGGGCGAAGGCCTGACGTTCACGGGCGTCTCGGAAGCGCTGCGTGCATACGAGAACAAGGAAGTCGAGCTGGCCTCGCGCGTCAACGTGCGGATCACGGAAATGGTCCACAACGAAGACAAGTCGGAAGGTGCGCCGGCATTCGTGCCGAAGATCACGCTGTACGCGACGACCGTCGGCCGTTCGATCCTGTCGGAAATTCTGCCGCCGGGCCTGCCATTCTCGGTGCTGAACAAGCCGCTGAAGAAGAAGGAAATCTCGCGTCTGATCAACACCGCATTCCGCAAGTGCGGTCTGCGCGAAACGGTGATTTTCGCCGACCAGTTGATGCAGTCGGGTTTCCGTCTGGCAACGCGCGCTGGTATCTCGATCTGCGTCGACGACATGCTCGTGCCGCCGCAGAAGGAAACCATCGTCGGCGACGCCGCGAAGAAGGTGAAGGAATACGACCGTCAGTACATGTCGGGTCTCGTCACGTCGCAAGAGCGCTACAACAACGTGGTCGACATCTGGTCGGCAACGTCGGAAGCGGTCGGTAAGGCGATGATGGAACAGCTGTCGACGGAACCGGTCACGGATCGCGACGGCAACGAAACGCGTCAGGAATCGTTCAACTCCATCTACATGATGGCGGACTCGGGTGCTCGTGGTTCCGCGGTTCAGATTCGTCAGCTGGCCGGCATGCGCGGCCTGATGGCGAAGCCGGACGGCTCGATCATCGAGACGCCGATCACGGCGAACTTCCGTGAAGGCCTGAACGTGTTGCAGTACTTCATCTCGACCCACGGTGCACGTAAGGGTTTGGCTGATACGGCACTGAAGACGGCAAACTCGGGTTACCTGACGCGACGTCTCGTCGACGTGACGCAGGATCTCGTGGTGGTCGAGGACGATTGCGGTACGTCCAACGGCGTCGCGATGAAGGCGTTGGTCGAAGGCGGTGAAGTCGTCGAAGCGCTGCGTGACCGTATCCTGGGTCGCGTGACGGTGGCTGACGTCGTCAATCCGGAATCGCAGGAAACGCTGTACGAAACGGGCACGCTGCTCGACGAAGACGCGGTCGAAGAAATCGAACGCCTCGGCATCGACGAAGTGCGCGTGCGTACGCCGCTGACTTGCGAAACGCGTTACGGTCTGTGCGCAGCCTGCTACGGCCGCGACCTGGGCCGCGGCTCGTCGGTCAACGTCGGTGAGGCAGTCGGCGTGATCGCTGCGCAGTCGATCGGTGAACCGGGCACGCAGCTCACGATGCGTACGTTCCACATCGGTGGTGCGGCATCGCGCGCGGCGGTGGCTTCGTCGGTTGAAGCGAAGTCGAACGGTACGGTGCGTTTCACGGCGACGATGCGTTACGTCACCAACGCGAAGGGCGAGCAGATCGTCATCTCGCGTTCGGGCGAGGCGATGATCACCGACGACCACGGTCGCGAGCGCGAACGTCACAAGGTGCCGTACGGTGCGACGCTGTTGCAACTGGACGGCGCGCAGATCAAGGCCGGCACGCAACTGGCGACATGGGACCCGATGACGCGTCCGATCATCACCGAGTACGGTGGCACGGTGAAGTTCGAAAACGTCGAAGAAGGCGTGACCGTGGCGAAGCAGATCGACGATGTGACCGGTCTGTCGACGCTGGTCGTGATCGACGTGAAGCGTCGTGGTTCGCAAGCGTCGAAGACGGTGCGTCCGCAGGTCAAGCTGCTCGATGCGAGCGGCGAAGAAGTCAAGATCCCGAACACCGAGCACTCGGTGCAGATCGGTTTCCAGGTCGGCGCTCTGATCACCGTGAAGGACGGTCAGCAAGTGCAGGTGGGTGAAGTGCTCGCACGTATCCCGACCGAATCGCAGAAGACGCGTGACATTACCGGCGGTCTGCCGCGTGTGGCGGAACTGTTCGAAGCACGTTCGCCGAAGGACGCAGGTATCCTGGCGGAAGTCACGGGTACGACGTCGTTCGGTAAGGACACGAAGGGCAAGCAGCGTCTCGTTATCACGGACCTCGAGGGCAACCAGCACGAGTTCCTGATCGCGAAGGAAAAGCAGGTTCTGGTGCACGATGGTCAAGTCGTCAACAAGGGCGAAATGATCGTCGACGGGCCGGCGGATCCGCACGACATCCTGCGTTTGCAGGGCGTCGAGGCGCTGTCGCGTTACATCGTGGACGAAGTGCAGGACGTGTACCGTCTGCAAGGCGTGAAGATCAACGACAAGCACATCGAAGTGATTGTTCGTCAGATGCTGCGCCGCGTGCAGATTACGGACAACGGTGATACGCGTTTCATCCCGGGCGAACAGGTCGAGCGGTCGGATATGCTCGACGAAAACGACCGTATGATCGCGGAAGACAAGCGTCCGGCAACGTACGAAAACGTGTTGCTCGGTATCACGAAGGCGTCGCTGTCGACCGATTCGTTCATCTCCGCGGCGTCGTTCCAGGAAACGACTCGCGTGCTGACCGAAGCGGCGATCATGGGCAAGCGCGACGATCTGCGTGGTCTGAAGGAAAACGTGATCGTTGGCCGCCTGATTCCGGCTGGTACGGGTCTCGCGTTCCACAAGGCACGCAAGAGCAAGGAACTGTCCGACCGCGAGCGTTTCGATCAGATCGCAGCGGAAGAGTCGTTCGAATTCGGTACGCCGGAAACCCCGGCCGCCGAACAGCAGCACTCAGGCGAGTAAGTCCTGGCGGCGCAAGCCGCTTGGGGCTCTAGCCAGCGAAGCCGCTCAGTTTCGACTGAGCGGCTTTTTTTATGCGCCTCATTTTTGTGCGCTTTTGTGAAGTCGTAGGCCGGATGGCTAACGTTGTCGCAAAGCGCGGGCGCAGCACGAATGCGTTGGTAAAATTCGTGTCATCGGCTTTTTGCTGCTTCTCTCAAATTCATGTCCCGTCCGCTCGAAATCCTCAACGAAGTCTTCGGTTATCCCGCGTTCAGAGGGCAGCAGGGCGAAATTGTCGAGCACGTCGCCGGCGGCGGCGACTGTCTCGTGCTGATGCCCACGGGCGGCGGCAAGTCGCTGTGCTATCAGATTCCGTCGTTGGTGCGGCGCGAAGGTGGCTTCGGCACGGGCATCGTCGTGTCGCCGCTGATTGCACTGATGCAGGATCAGGTGGCCGCGCTCACTGAAGTTGGCGTGCGCGCCGCGTATTTAAACTCGACTTTGTCGAGCGCGGAGGCGATGGCCACTGAGCGCGCGTTGCGCGAGGGCGAGATCGATCTGCTTTACGTCGCGCCGGAACGCCTGATGACGCCGCGTTTTCAGGAGTTGCTGGAACGCACGCGCATCGGTCTGTTCGCCATCGACGAAGCGCATTGCGTATCGCAATGGGGGCACGATTTCCGCCCCGAATATATTCAGCTCTCGGTGCTGCACGAACGCTTCCCGAACGTGCCGCGCATCGCGCTCACGGCGACCGCGGACGCGATCACACGCGACGAAATCATCCACCGTCTGGCGCTCGATGACGCGCGAATCTTCGTGTCGAGCTTCGACCGGCCGAACATCCGCTACCGCATCGTCGAAAAAGACAATGCGCGCACGCAACTGCTGGACTTCATCCGCGCCGAACATTCAAAGCCGGACGGCACGACCGACGCCGGTGTGGTCTATTGCCTGTCGCGCCGCAAGGTGGAGGAGACGGCGGAGTGGTTGAAGGAAAAAGGCATGCGCGCGCTGCCGTATCACGCCGGCATGGAGTTCGAGATTCGCCAGAAGCATCAGGAGATGTTCCAGCGCGAGGAGGGCATCGTGATGTGCGCGACAATCGCGTTCGGCATGGGCATCGACAAACCGGACGTGCGGTTCGTGGCGCACCTGGATTTGCCGAAGAGTGTCGAAGGCTATTACCAGGAAACCGGGCGGGCCGGTCGTGACGGCATGCCGGCGAACGCATGGATGGCCTACGGTCTGGGCGACGTCGTACAGCAACGCAAGATGATCGACGAGTCCGATGCCGACGACGCCCACAAGCGCGTGCAAACCGGCAAGCTCGACGCGCTGCTCGGTTTGTGCGAGGCGGCGACCTGCCGGCGTGTTCGGCTGCTCGCTTACTTTGGCGAAACCAGCAAGCCGTGCGGCAACTGCGACAACTGTCTTGAACCACCCGCAACCTGGGATGCGACGCGCGAGGCGCAGATGGCGCTGTCCTGTGTGTTTCGTGCGCAGCGCGCGAGTGGGTTCCATTTTGGCGCCGGGCACCTGATCGACATTCTGCGCGGCAATCGCAGCGAGAAGATCATGCAGCGTGGCCACGAAAAGCTCACCACGTTCGGCATCGGCGCGGCGCTTGGCGAGCCGGAGTGGCGCGCGGTGTTTCGCCAGCTGGTGGCGTTCGGCTATCTGACGGTCGATCACGAAGGTTTTGGTTCGCTGGTGCTGACCGAGGCAAGCAAGCCGGTGCTCAAGGGCGAGCAGAACGTGACGATGCGCCGCTACGTGAAACCGACCCGTACGCGCCAGTCGTCCGGGCGCACCAGTGAGCGAGCCGATCCGACGATCGGCATGGGGCCGCGCGAACGCGCCCGCTGGGAGCGCTTGCGCACGTGGCGCACCGAAACGGCGAAGAGCGACGGCGTGCCGGCTTATGTGATCTTCCACGATGCAACGCTGGCGGAAATTGCCCGCAACGGCCCCGATTCCATTGAGGATTTGCGCGGCATTCCGGGTATGGGCGCCCGTAAACTCGATCGTTTCGGCGACGAATTGCTGGAAGTCGTTGCCGCCGATTGAGCGTTCCGTCTGTGTCAGGGAAGGTCGGCAGGGGTGCGAAACATCGCAACCTGTTGACTCCCTTAGCATTTTCGGAATATTATGCTAGGTTCCGGTTCTTGGAATGCCTGCGCGTGAAGTCGATTCACCCACTGGCAGCCCGTCCGGAAGTTCGATGCGCAATCGTTTCTGCTTTGCCCGGAAACAGATGCGTCGATTTTGTTCAATTTCAGGAATAAACAATGCCAACCATCAATCAACTGGTTCGCAAAGGCCGCGCGTCGGAAACGACGAAGAGCAAGAGCCCGGCTTTGCAGGACTGCCCCCAGCGTCGTGGCGTGTGCACTCGTGTGTACACCACGACGCCGAAGAAGCCTAACTCGGCACTGCGTAAGGTTGCCAAGGTTCGTCTGACGAACGGCTTCGAAGTCATTTCGTACATCGGTGGTGAAGGCCACAACCTGCAGGAACACTCGGTCGTGCTGATTCGCGGCGGCCGTGTCAAGGACTTGCCGGGTGTGCGTTACCACATGGTTCGCGGCTCGCTGGATACCCAGGGCGTCAAGGATCGTAAGCAGGCTCGCTCGAAGTACGGTGCGAAGCGTGCCAAGGCTGGCAAGTAATCTGGCCGGTTTAGTAGTTTCAGGTCGCCTGCAAAGGCGGTAATAGCGGTGGTGCCGGAATCGCCGGTGCTGTCGAGTAAGTGGTCACCCGACCGGGCTGGTAAGTCTTGAAGATGAATCGGGTTAGTTGGTGGCCGCGGGGCTGAGTAGCTCCAACTGAAAAGTTAAAGGAAGAAACATGCCGCGTCGTCGCGAAGTCCCCAAGCGGGAAGTGTTGCCGGATCCGAAGTTCGGTAACGTTGATGTAGCTAAGTTCATGAACGTGCTGATGCTGTCCGGCAAGAAGTCGGTTGCTGAACGCATCGTGTACGGCGCTTTCGAACAGATCCAGACCAAGGGTGGCAAGGACCCGCTGGAAGTGTTCACGGTAGCGCTCAACAACGTCAAGCCGGTGGTCGAAGTCAAGAGCCGCCGCGTTGGTGGAGCGAACTATCAGGTTCCGGTCGAAGTGCGCCCGTCGCGTCGTATGGCATTGGCGATGCGTTGGCTGCGTGAAGCCGCGAAGAAGCGCAGCGAGAAGTCGATGGCCCTGCGTCTTGCAGGTGAACTCTCCGAAGCGGCCGAAGGCCGTGGCGGCGCAATGAAGAAGCGCGACGAAGTTCACCGGATGGCAGAAGCCAACAAGGCGTTCTCGCACTTCCGTTTCTAAGCTTCCCGAACCCGGGTTTAGCGGAAAAACGGAAAGAAATTCCGGGCGGGTGCGCTTACAAAGCGCCTCGCCCGTTTGTGTTACAGCGCGATGGGTATTTTCTCGCATCGCGTCATCCCAATAGAGGATCAAAGTGGCTCGCAAGACACCTATCGAGCGCTACCGTAACATCGGTATTAGCGCTCACATCGACGCCGGCAAAACGACGACGACCGAGCGCATCCTGTTCTATACCGGCGTGAACCACAAGATTGGTGAAGTTCACGACGGCGCTGCCACCATGGACTGGATGGAGCAGGAGCAGGAACGCGGTATCACGATCACGTCCGCTGCTACCACGGCGTTCTGGAAAGGCATGGCCGGCGACCGCGCTGAGCACCGCATCAACATCATCGACACCCCGGGCCACGTCGACTTCACGATTGAAGTTGAGCGCTCGATGCGCGTGCTCGACGGCGCGTGCATGGTGTACTGCGCTGTGGGCGGCGTTCAGCCCCAGTCGGAAACCGTGTGGCGTCAGGCTAACAAGTACAAGGTTCCCCGTCTCGCGTTCATCAACAAGATGGACCGTACCGGCGCGAACTTCTTCAAGGTCTACGACCAGCTCAAGCTGCGTCTGAAGGCGAACCCGGTTCCGGTCGTGGTGCCTATCGGCGCGGAAGAAAACTTCACGGGCGTCGTCGATCTGCTGAAGATGAAGGCGATCATTTGGGACGACGCGTCGCAAGGCACGAAGTTCTCCTACGAAGACATCCCGGCAGAGCTGGCTGACACGTGCAACGAGTGGCGCGAGAAGATGGTCGAAGCGGCTGCCGAGTCGAGCGAAGACCTGATGAACAAGTACCTGGAAGAGGGCGAGCTCTCTGAAGCGGAAATCATCAAGGGTCTGCGCGACCGTACGATCGCTTGCGAAATCCAGCCGATGCTGTGCGGCACCGCGTTCAAGAACAAGGGCGTGCAACGCATGCTGGACGCCGTGCTCGACTTCCTGCCGTCGCCGATCGACATCCCGCCGGTTACCGGCGAGCTGGAGAACGGCGAGCAAGGTGAGCGCCGCGCTGCTGACGACGAGAAGTTCTCGGCATTGGCATTCAAGATCATGACCGACCCGTTCGTCGGCCAGTTGATCTTCTTCCGCGTGTACTCGGGCATTGTGAATTCGGGCGACACCGTGCTGAACGCGACCAAGGACAAGAAGGAACGTCTGGGTCGTATTCTGCAGATGCACGCGAACCAGCGCGAAGAAATCAAGGAAGTCCGCGCGGGCGACATCGCTGCAGCAGTCGGCCTGAAGGACGCGACGACCGGCGACACGCTGTGCGATCCGCAAAGCCCGATCGTGCTCGAGCGCATGATTTTCCCGGAGCCGGTGATTTCGCAGGCTGTTGAGCCGAAGACGAAGCCGGACCAGGAAAAGATGGGTCTCGCACTGAACCGTCTGGCTCAGGAAGATCCGTCGTTCCGCGTTCAAACGGATGAAGAATCGGGCCAAACCATTATTTCGGGCATGGGCGAGCTCCACCTGGAAATTCTGGTTGACCGTATGCGTCGTGAATTCGGCGTGGAAGCGACCGTCGGCAAGCCGCAGGTTGCTTACCGCGAAACGATTCGCGGCAAGGCGGAAGACGTTGACGGCAAGTTCGTCAAGCAGTCGGGTGGTCGCGGCCAGTACGGTCACGCGGTCATCACGCTCGAGCCGAACGAGCAGGGCAAGGGCTACGAGTTCCTGGACGAGATCAAGGGCGGTGTGATTCCGCGTGAATACATCCCGGCAGTCGACAAGGGTATCCAGGAAACGCTGAAGGCAGGCGTGCTGGCGGGCTTCCCGGTCGTTGACGTGAAGGTTCACCTGACGTTCGGTTCGTACCACGATGTTGACTCGAACGAAAATGCGTTCCGCATGGCCGGTTCGATGGCGTTCAAGGAAGCAATGCGCAAGGCTCAGCCGGTCATCCTCGAACCGATGATGGCCGTCGAAGTCGAAACGCCGGAAGACTACATGGGCAACGTGATGGGCGACCTGTCGGGTCGTCGCGGTATCGTCCAGGGTATGGACGATATGGTCGGCGGCGGCAAGATCGTTCGCGCAGAAGTCCCGCTGTCGGAAATGTTCGGCTACTCGACGTCGCTGCGTTCGCTGACCCAAGGTCGTGCAACGTACACGATGGAGTTCAAGCACTATTCCGAAGCACCGCGCAACGTGTCGGAAGCGATCATCAACGCGAAGTCGAAGTAAGCGCGCGGCAAGTCATTTAACGATTAACTTTTTGAAAGAAGAGAAACATGGCTAAAGGTAAATTCGAACGGACCAAGCCGCACGTGAACGTCGGCACGATCGGTCACGTTGACCACGGCAAGACCACGCTGACGGCAGCGATCACGACGGTTCTGACGCAGAAGTTTGGCGGCGAAGCGAAGGCATACGACCAGATTGACGCGGCGCCGGAAGAAAAGGCACGTGGTATTACGATCAACACGGCACACGTCGAGTACGAAACGGCTAACCGCCACTACGCACACGTCGACTGCCCGGGCCACGCTGACTATGTGAAGAACATGATCACGGGCGCAGCGCAGATGGACGGCGCGATCCTGGTGTGCTCGGCTGCAGACGGCCCGATGCCGCAAACGCGTGAGCACATCCTGCTGGCGCGTCAGGTTGGCGTTCCGTACATCATCGTGTTCCTGAACAAGTGCGACATGGTGGACGACGCTGAGCTGCTGGAGCTGGTCGAGATGGAAGTTCGCGAACTTCTGTCGAAGTACGACTTCCCGGGCGACGACACGCCGATCATCAAGGGTTCGGCCAAGCTGGCGCTGGAAGGCGACAAGGGCGAGCTGGGCGAAGTGGCGATCATGAACCTGGCCGATGCGCTGGACACGTACATCCCGACGCCGGAGCGCGCAGTTGACGGTGCGTTCCTGATGCCGGTGGAAGACGTGTTCTCGATCTCGGGTCGCGGCACGGTGGTGACGGGTCGCGTTGAGCGCGGCATCGTGAAGGTCGGCGAAGAAATCGAAATCGTTGGTATCAAGCCGACGGTGAAGACGACCTGCACGGGCGTGGAAATGTTCCGCAAGCTGCTCGACCAGGGTCAGGCAGGCGACAACGTTGGTATCCTGCTGCGCGGCACGAAGCGTGAAGACGTGGAGCGTGGCCAGGTTCTGGCGAAGCCGGGTTCGATCAACCCGCACACGCACTTCACGGCTGAAGTGTACGTGCTGAGCAAGGACGAAGGTGGCCGTCACACGCCGTTCTTCAACAACTATCGCCCGCAGTTCTACTTCCGTACGACGGACGTGACGGGCTCGATCGAGTTGCCGAAGGACAAGGAAATGGTCATGCCGGGCGACAACGTGTCGATCACGGTGAAGCTGATCAACCCGATCGCGATGGAAGAAGGTCTGCGTTTCGCAATTCGCGAAGGCGGCCGTACGGTCGGCGCTGGTGTGGTTGCCAAGATTCTCGAGTAAAATCGCGGATTGAACTTGCAGTAAGTGGTGCCCGGAGCCGGGCGCCGGCCCCAAGCGGGCGCCCGGCTCTACGTTCTTTTACTATCTGGCGGCGCAATACCGCCTCGCTCTTTTCCAAGGAATTGTCATGCAGAACCAGAAAATCCGCATTCGCCTGAAGGCTTTCGACTATCGCCTGATCGATCAATCGGCAGCTGAAATTGTCGACACGGCAAAGCGGACTGGCGCAATCGTTCGCGGCCCGGTGCCCCTGCCGACCCGTATTCAACGCTTCGACATCCTGCGTTCGCCGCACGTCAACAAGACGTCGCGCGATCAGCTCGAAATCCGCACGCACCAACGCCTGATGGACATCGTCGATCCGACGGACAAGACCGTTGACGCATTGATGAAGCTCGATCTGCCGGCTGGCGTGGACGTTGAAATCAAGCTGCAATAAGGCTTCCAGAGCTTGTCCGGCGTGCCGGACAGCGCTAAGTCATTGATTGCTTGCGGAAAACGAAAAGCCTCGCTATAATGCAAGGCTTTTCGCGCATTTGCGCAAAAAAGTCGGTGTGCTGCAGCGTGATTTCACGCCCGAAACGGCACCGGCATTTTGTAAATTAGCCCCGACCAATCGCAGTCGGGAATGGAGAAAACGATGAGCCTTGGACTCGTAGGTCGCAAGGTTGGCATGACCCGTATCTTCACGGCAGAAGGGGATTCGATTCCCGTTACCGTGCTGGACGTGTCCGACAACCGCGTGACGCAGATCAAGACTGTTGAAACCGACGGCTACACGGCCGTGCAGGTTGCATTCGGTACGCGCCGTGCATCGCGCGTGACGAAGCCGTTGGCCGGTCATCTCGCCAAAGCCGGTGTTCAAGCCGGTGAAATCCTCAAAGAATTCCAGATCGATGCCGCCAAGGCTGCCGAGTTGTCGAACGGCACCGTGGTTGGTCCCGACCTGTTCGAAGTAGGCCAGAAGGTCGACGTGCAAGGCGTGTCGATCGGTAAGGGCTACGCCGGTACCATCAAGCGTTACAACTTCGCGTCCGGCCGTGCATCGCACGGTAACTCGCGCTCGCACAACGTGCCGGGTTCGATCGGTATGGCGCAGGATCCGGGTCGTGTTTTCCCGGGTAAGCGCATGACCGGTCACATGGGTGACGACACGGTAACGGTGCAAAACCTCGAAATCGCTCGTATCGACGCTGACCGCAAGCTGTTGCTGGTCAAGGGCGCCGTTCCGGGTGCGAAGGGTGGCAAGGTATTCGTTACGCCGGCCGTGAAGACGCGTGCCGTGAAAGGAGCGAAATAATGGAACTTAAGCTCCTGAATGCCAATGGTCAGGAAGGTGCGGGCGTTAGCGCGTCGGACGTCGTGTTCGGCCGCGATTACAACGAAGCCCTGATTCACCAGGTGGTGGTGGCGTATCAAGCGAATGCCCGTAGCGGCAACCGCGCGCAGAAGGATCGTGAGCAAGTCAAGCACACGACCAAGAAGCCGTGGCGCCAGAAGGGTACGGGCCGCGCCCGTGCCGGTATGTCGTCGAGCCCGTTGTGGCGCGGCGGTGGCCGGATCTTCCCGAACTCGCCGGAAGAAAACTTTTCGCACAAGGTCAACAAGAAGATGCATCGCGCAGGTCTCTGCTCGATCTTCTCGCAGCTGGCCCGCGAAGGCCGTATCTCGGTGGTCGACGAGCTGACGCTCGAAGCGCCGAAGACGAAGCTGCTGGCCGAAAAATTCAAGGCGATGGGTCTCGACTCCGTGCTGGTGATTACCGACACGGTTGACGAAAACCTGTACCTCGCGTCGCGCAACCTCGCCCATGTGGCAGTTGTCGAGCCGCGTTACGCCGACCCGCTGTCGCTGATCTATTTCAAGAAGATCCTGATCACGAAGGCTGCGGTCGCCCAGATCGAGGAGTTGCTGTCATGAGCGAGATTCGCAAGAACGATCATCGTTTGATGCAGGTCCTGCTCGCGCCGGTGATCTCCGAAAAGGCGACGCTGGTGGCCGACAAGAACGAGCAGGTTGTGTTCGAAGTCGCGCCCGATGCTACGAAGCAGGAAGTGAAAGCTGCAGTCGAGCTGCTGTTCAAGGTGGAAGTCAATTCCGTCAACGTGCTGGTCTCGAAGGGCAAAGCCAAGCGCTTTGGCCGCTTCATGGGCAAGCGCAAGGACGTGAAGAAGGCGTACGTCTGCCTGAAGCCCGGCCAGGAAATCAACTTTGAAGCGGAGGCCAAGTAATCATGGCAATCGTTAAAGTTAAGCCGACTTCGCCGGGTCGCCGTGCGATGGTCAAGGTGGTCAACAAGGATCTGCATAAGGGCAAGCCGTACGCACCGCTGCTCGACTCGCAATCCTCGACCGCCGGCCGTAACAACAACGGCCACATCACCACGCGTCATAAGGGTGGTGGTCATAAGCATCACTATCGTGTCGTCGATTTCCGTCGCACGAAGGATGGCATTCCGGCCAAGGTCGAACGTCTCGAGTACGATCCGAACCGTAGCGCGAACATCGCGCTGGTTCTGTACGCAGACGGCGAACGCCGTTACATCATTGCTCCGAAGGGTGTCACCGTCGGTCAGCAACTGATGTCGGGTTCGGAAGCGCCGATCCGCGCAGGCAATACGCTGCCGATCCGCAACATTCCGGTCGGTACGACGATCCACTGCATCGAAATGCTGCCGGGCAAGGGCGCGCAAATGGCGCGTTCGGCTGGCACGTCGGCGATGTTGCTGGCTCGTGAGGGCATCTACGCACAGGTCCGCCTGCGCTCGGGTGAAATCCGCCGCGTCCACGTTGAGTGCCGCGCGACGATTGGTGAAGTTGGCAACGAAGAGCATAGCCTCCGTCAAATCGGTAAGGCTGGCGCGAACCGCTGGCGCGGTATCCGCCCGACGGTGCGTGGCGTTGCAATGAACCCGGTCGATCACCCGCACGGTGGTGGTGAAGGCAAGACGGCTGCAGGTCGCGATCCGGTGAGCCCGTGGGGCACGCCTGCTAAGGGTTATCGCACCCGCAGCAACAAGCGCACGACGAGCATGATCGTCCAGCGCCGTCACAAGCGTTAAGGAGTAGGCAATGGCACGTTCTGTAAAAAAAGGTCCGTTCTGCGACGCCCATTTGCTGAAGAAAGTTGAGGCGGCAGCAGCTTCGCGGGATAAGAAGCCGATCAAAACCTGGTCGCGTCGCTCGACGATCCTCCCGGATTTCATCGGTCTGACGATCGCTGTTCACAACGGCCGTCAACACGTTCCGGTGTACATCTCGGAAAACATGGTCGGCCACAAGCTTGGCGAGTTTGCATTGACCCGTACGTTCAAGGGTCACGCAGCCGACAAGAAGGCTAAGAAATAAGGGGCTCATGATGGAAGTGAAAGCAATTCATCGCGGTGCCCGCATCTCGGCGCAGAAAACGCGCCTTGTGGCTGACCAGATCCGCGGTTTGCCGGTCGACAAGGCGCTGAACGTTCTGACGTTCTCGCCGAAGAAGGCTGCGGGAATCGTGAAAAAGGTCGTGCTGTCGGCGATCGCGAATGCGGAGCATAACGAAGGCGCCGATATCGATGAGCTCAAGATCACGAGCATCTACATCGACAAGGCTGCATCGCTCAAGCGTTTCACCGCGCGCGCTAAAGGCCGTGGTAACCGCATCGAGAAGCAATCCTGTCACATCACTGTGACGGTCGGGAATTAAGGGGTCATACGATGGGACAGAAAATTCATCCGACTGGCTTCCGTTTGGCCGTCAGCCGCAATTGGGCGTCGCGTTGGTACGCGAACAACAACAATTTCGCGGCGATGCTGCAGGAAGACATCGGTGTTCGTGAATACCTGAAGAAGAAGCTGAAGAACGCGTCCGTCGGCCGCGTTGTGATCGAGCGTCCCGCAAAGAACGCACGTATCACGATTTTCAGCTCGCGTCCGGGTGTCGTGATCGGTAAGAAGGGTGAAGACATTGAACTGCTGAAGTCCGAGCTGCAAAAGCGTATGGGCGTTCCGGTTCACGTCAACATCGAAGAAATCCGCAAGCCGGAAACTGATGCGCAACTGATCGCTGATTCGATCACGCAACAGCTCGAGCGCCGGATCATGTTCCGCCGCGCGATGAAACGTGCGATGCAAAACGCAATGCGTCTGGGTGCTCAAGGCATCAAGATCATGAGCGCTGGCCGTCTGAACGGTATCGAAATCGCTCGTACGGAATGGTATCGCGAAGGTCGCGTGCCGCTTCATACGCTGCGTGCTGATATCGACTACGCGACGTCGGAAGCGAAGACGACGTACGGCATCATCGGCGTGAAGGTCTGGGTGTACAAGGGCGACACGCTCGGCCGCAACGACGCTCCGGTGGTTGAAGAAGCCGCCGAAGAAAAGCGTCCGCGCCGCAACGCACGTCCGGGTGGCGATCGCCGTCCGCGTCGCGATGGTGAAGGTGGTGGCCCGGCAGGTGCACGCCGTGGCGCTCCTCGTCGTGCTGGCGGTGCCGGCGGCGACGGGAAGACTGGAGAATAACGATGCTGCAACCGAAACGCAGAAAGTATCGCAAAGAGCAGAAAGGTCGTAACACCGGTATTGCTACCCGCGGCAACGCGGTGTCGTTCGGTGAGTTCGGCCTGAAGGCTGTCGGTCGTGGTCGCTTGACCGCGCGCCAGATTGAAGCGGCACGTCGTGCAATGACGCGTCACATCAAGCGTGGCGGCCGCATCTGGATCCGCATCTTCCCGGACAAGCCGATCTCGCACAAGCCGGCTGAAGTACGTATGGGTAACGGTAAGGGTAACCCTGAGTACTACGTCGCAGAGATTCAACCGGGCAAGATGCTGTACGAAATGGACGGCGTAACCGAAGAGCTGGCACGCGAAGCGTTCCGTCTGGCTGCAGCTAAGCTGCCGCTGAAGACGACGTTTATCGTGCGTCAGCTCGGCGCCTAAGGAGCAAATGATGAAGGCTTCCGAACTTCACCAGAAAGATCAGGCCGCGCTCAACAAGGAGCTGTCGGACCTGTTGAAGGCGCAATTCGGCCTGCGCATGCAACTCGCGACACAGCAGCTCACGAACACGAGCCAGCTGAAGAAGGTCCGTCGCGACATCGCACGTGTGCGGACCGTCCTGACTGAGAAGGCGAACCAGAAATGAACGATAGCGTAAAAACCTCGCTCAAGCGGACGCTGGTCGGCAAGGTCGTCAGCAACAAGATGGACAAGACGGTCACCGTGCTGGTTGAGCACCGCGTGAAGCACCCGATCTACGGCAAGTACGTTGTGCGTTCGAAGAAGTATCACGCGCACGACGATGCGAACACGTACAACGAGGGTGACCTCGTTGAAATCCAGGAAACGCGTCCGATTTCGAAGACGAAAGCTTGGGTTGTGGCTCGCCTGGTCGAGGCTGCTCGCGTCATCTGACGCCGCAAAGTTGTAGAAGTAATTGAAATCGCAGTAAGTTTCGCTTGCAAGACCGGGATTATTTGTTATAATCTCGGTCTTCCCTCTTTTATGGGAGCCCCGTCGCGGGCGAAGTTGGTGGGGGAAGCGGTTCGGGCGCCAGCCTGTTCCGAAGGATTCACCGGATTGCGATGGCGGGTTTCGTTTGCCGTCGCTGCTGTTCATACCCAAGCAGCCGATTGGCTGACGGGACCAAGACTGACCGGGTACGCCATGGTGGTGTGACCGGATTAAGTTGGGAAAGATAAACCATGATCCAGACCGAAACTCGGCTTGAAGTGGCCGACAACACGGGTGCGCGTGAAGTCATGTGCATCAAGGTGCTCGGCGGCTCGAAGCGTCGTTATGCCAGCATTGGCGACATCATTAAGGTGACCGTCAAAGAAGCAACGCCGCGCGGGCGCGTGAAGAAAGGCGAAATTTATAACGCCGTGGTGGTTCGCACCGCCAAGGGCGTGCGCCGTCAGGACGGCTCGCTGATCAAGTTCGATGGCAATGCCGCTGTGTTGTTGAATGCCAAGCTCGAACCTATTGGCACCCGTATTTTCGGGCCTGTCACGCGCGAGTTGCGCAGCGAACGATTCATGAAGATCGTTTCGCTGGCACCTGAAGTGCTGTAAGGAGTCGCGATGAACAAGATTCGCAAAGGTGACGAAGTTATCGTCATCACCGGCAAAGATAAAGGCAAGCGCGGCGTCGTGCTGTCCGTTGGCGAAGGCAAGGTTGTTGTCGAGGGTATCAACCTCGTCAAGAAACACGTCAAGCCGAACCCGATGAAGGGTACGACGGGCGGTGTGGAAGCCAAGACGATGCCGCTGCAAATTTCGAACGTCGCATTGGTCGACGCGAATGGCAAGGCGTCGCGTGTAGGCATCAAGGTCGAAGGAGACAAGAAGGTCCGTTTCCTTAAGACGACCGGTGCCGAGCTGAGCGCCTGACGCTGCGGAGTAAAAAAATGGCTCGTTTGCAAGAGTTTTACAAAGAAAAGGTTGTACCCGGCCTCATCGAGAAGTTCGGTTACAAGTCCGTGATGGAAGTGCCGCGCATCACCAAGATCACCCTGAACATGGGCCTTGGCGAAGCGGTTGCTGACAAGAAGATCATCGAAAACGCCGTTGGCGACCTGACGAAGATCGCAGGCCAGAAGCCGGTGATCACGAAGGCACGCAAGGCAATCGCTGGCTTCAAGATCCGTCAGGGCTATCCGATCGGTGCAATGGTCACGTTGCGTGGTCAGGCAATGTACGAATTTCTGGACCGTTTCGTGACGGTTGCGCTCCCGCGTGTGCGCGACTTCCGTGGCGTGTCGGGTCGTGCGTTCGATGGTCGCGGCAACTACAACGTCGGTGTGAAAGAGCAGATCATTTTCCCCGAAATCGACTACGACAAGATCGACGCATTGCGTGGGCTGAACATCAGCATCACGACGACTGCGAAGACCGACGACGAAGCAAAGGCTCTGCTCGCCAGCTTCAAGTTCCCGTTCAGAAACTGAGGTTACCGTGGCTAAACTGGCACTGATCGAACGTGAAAAGAAGCGTGCTCGCCTCGCTGCTAAGTACGCTCCCAAGCGTGCAGAGTTGAAGGCGATCATTAGCGATATGAGCAAGTCGGACGAAGAGCATTACGCAGCACGTCTGGAACTGCAACAACTGCCGCGCAACTCTAACCCGACCCGTAAGCGCAATCGTTGCGCCATTACCGGTCGTCCGCGCGGTACGTTCCGTAAATTCGGGCTGGCGCGTAACAAGATTCGTGAAATCGCGTTCCGCGGCGAGATCCCTGGCCTGACCAAGGCGAGCTGGTAATAGGAGAAACGTAAATGAGCATGAGTGATCCTATCGCCGATATGCTGACTCGCATCCGCAATGCGCAGATGGTTGAGAAAGTCTCGGTGACTATGCCCTCGTCGAAAGTCAAGGTTGCGATTGCGCAGGTCCTTAAGGACGAAGGCTATATCGATGATTTCGCAGTGAAGTCCGAAGGTGCGAAGTCTGAATTGAACATCGTGTTGAAGTACTACGCTGGCCGTCCGGTGATCGAGCGCATTGAACGCGTTTCGAAGCCTGGTCTGCGTGTGTACCGCGGCCGTAACGACATCCCCGTGGTCATGAATGGCCTCGGCGTGGCAATCGTGTCGACGCCGAAGGGCGTGATGACGGACCGCAAGGCGCGTGCAACGGGCGTTGGCGGCGAAGTCATCTGCTACGTCGCTTAAGGCCGAAAGGAGAGAAACATGTCTCGAGTAGGTAAAAGCCCGATCGCGCTGCAAGGCGCAGAAGTGGCCCTTAGCGACGAACGCATTACCGTCAAGGGCCCGCTGGGTACGATTTCGCAGGCTGCTAACAGCCTTGTGAAGGTGGTGAACGACAACGGCACGCTGAAGATCGAGCCGGTTGGCGAAAGCCGCGAAGCGAATGCGATGTCGGGCACGATGCGCGCACTGGTTGCGAACATGGTGCAAGGCGTGACGAAGGGTTTCGAGCGCAAGCTGACGCTGGTTGGCGTCGGTTACCGCGCACAAGCGCAAGGCGACAAGCTGAACCTGTCGCTGGGTTTCTCGCACCCCGTGGTGCACCAGATGCCGGAAGGCGTCAAGGCTGAAACCCCGACGCAAACCGAAATCGTGATCAAGGGGATCAATAAGCAACAAGTTGGCCAGGTCGCGGCAGAAGTGCGCGGCTATCGCCCGCCGGAGCCCTACAAGGGCAAGGGTGTGCGTTACGCCAACGAGGTTGTGATCCTCAAAGAAACGAAGAAGAAGTAAGGGTGCGCAATCATGGATAAGACTCAATCTCGCCTGCGCCGCGCTCGTCAGACGCGTATCAAGATCGCTGAGCTGCAGGTCGCGCGTCTCGCCGTGCATCGCACGAACACGCACATCTATGCGCAAGTGTTCTCGCCGTGCGGCACCAAAGTGCTCGCCAGCGCGTCGACGCTCGAAGCCGAAGTGCGTGCGCAATTGGCTGATCAGACGGGCAAGGGCGGCAACGTCGCTGCAGCGACCCTGATCGGTAAGCGCATTGCAGAAAAGGCTAAGGCTGCCGGCATCGAATCCGTCGCCTTCGACCGTTCGGGTTTCCGTTACCACGGCCGCGTGAAAGCGCTGGCTGATGCGGCGCGCGAAGCCGGACTCAAGTTCTAAGGGAAGAATTCGTCATGGCAAAGATGCAAGCGAAAGTTCAGGCTGACGAACGCGACGACGGCCTTCGTGAAAAAATGATTTCGGTCAACCGCGTGACCAAGGTCGTGAAGGGTGGCCGGATTCTCGGTTTCGCCGCACTGACCGTGGTCGGCGACGGTGATGGCCGCGTCGGTATGGGCAAGGGCAAGGCGAAGGAAGTGCCGGTCGCTGTTCAGAAAGCGATGGAGCAGGCTCGCCGCAACATGTTCAAGGTGCCGCTGAAGAACGGTACCCTGCAACACGAAGTGCACGGTAAGCACGGCGCATCGATGGTCCTCCTCGCTCCGGCGAAGGACGGTACCGGTGTGATCGCTGGTGGTCCGATGCGCGCAGTGTTCGACGTGATGGGCGTGCAGAACGTTGTGGCCAAGAGCCACGGTTCGACGAACCCGTACAACCTCGTTCGTGCAACCCTCGACGGCCTGCGCAAGCAGTCGACGCCGGGTGACATCGCGGCGAAGCGCGGCAAGTCCGTCGAAGATATTCTGGGCTAAGGTGGACACCATGTCTGATAAAACTGTCAAGGTCCAGCTCGTCAAGAGCCTGATCGGCACCCGTGAAACGCATCGTGCAACGGTGCGTGGCTTGGGCCTGCGCCGACTCAATTCGGTTAGCGAGTTGCAGGACACGCCGGCTGTGCGCGGCATGATCAACAAGGTTTCGTACCTCGTTAAGGTCATCGGCTAAGCGGCTGACCAGGACTCAAGGAGTTGATAATGGAATTGAATAACCTGAAGCCGGCTGAAGGCGCGAAGCACGCAAAGCGTCGCGTTGGTCGCGGCATCGGCTCCGGCCTCGGCAAGACCGCTGGCCGTGGTCACAAGGGTCAGAAGTCGCGTTCGGGCGGCTTTCACAAGGTTGGCTTCGAAGGCGGTCAAATGCCGCTGCAACGTCGCCTGCCGAAGCGTGGCTTCACCTCGCTGACGAAGGAATTCGTCGGTGAAGTGCGTCTCTCGGATCTGGAAAAGCTGCCGGTCGACGAAATCGATCTGCTGGCTCTGAAGCAGGCTGGCCTTGTTGGCGAGCTGATCAGGAGCGCCAAGATCATTGCGACGGGCGAGCTCAAGCGCAAGGTCGTTGTGAAGGGTCTGGGTGCGACGAAGGGTGCGCGCGCTGCTATTGAAGCAGCCGGCGGCTCTTTTGCCGAGTAACGCGCAAGTTATTTGCCGTCACTAGCATTTGCATCGGAGAAGGTACTTGGCTAACAGCCCGAGTCTCGCAAAACCCGGTCGCAGCGCGGCGAAGTTTGGCGATCTGCGTCGGCGTGCAGTGTTCCTGCTGCTGGCGTTGATCGTCTACCGTATCGGCGCGCATATTCCGGTGCCGGGTATTGACCCGGACCAGCTGGCAAAGTTGTTCCAAAGCCAGTCGGGCGGCATCCTTGGCATGTTCAACATGTTTTCGGGTGGCGCGCTTTCGCGGTTCACGATTTTTGCGCTGGGGATCATGCCGTACATTTCGGCGTCGATCATCATGCAGTTGCTGGCAATTGTCTCGCCGCAACTCGAAGCGCTGAAAAAGGAAGGGCAGGCGGGTCAACGGAAGATTACGCAGTACACGCGTATCTTTACGGTCCTGTTGGCGACGTTCCAGGCGTTCGGTATTGCCGTCGCACTGGAAAATCAGCCGGGCCTGGTAATCGATCCGGGGATGGTGTTTCGGTTGACGACGGTCGTGACGCTGGTGACAGGCACGATGTTCCTGATGTGGCTGGGTGAGCAGATCACGGAGCGCGGGCTTGGCAACGGTATCTCGATCATCATTTTCGGCGGTATTGCGGCGGGTTTCCCGAACGCAATCGGTGGTCTTTTCGAATTGGTGCGAACCGGCTCGATGAGCATCATCTCGGCGATTATCGTGGTCGCGCTGATTGCTGCTGTGACGTATCTGGTGGTGTTCATTGAACGCGGCCAGCGCAAGATTCTTGTGAACTACGCCAAGCGGCAAGTCGGTAACAAGATTTACGGCGGACAGTCTTCGCATCTGCCGCTGAAGCTGAACATGTCGGGTGTGATTCCGCCGATCTTTGCATCGTCGATCATTCTCTTCCCGGCAACCATCCTGAACTGGTTCAGTTCGGGGTCGCGTACCAGCTGGTTCGCAGACACGTTGCACAACGTGGCCGAAGCCCTCAAGCCCGGTCAACCCGTGTACGTGTTGCTGTACGCGTTGGCGATCGTTTTCTTCTGCTTCTTCTACACCGCACTGGTGTTCAACAGCAGGGAAACGGCCGACAACCTGAAAAAGAGTGGCGCTTTCGTCCCAGGCATCCGCCCGGGCGATCAAACGGCGCGATATATCGACCGTATCCTCACGCGTTTGACGCTGGCTGGTGCGATCTACATCGTGTTTGTTTGTCTGCTGCCCGAATTTCTGGTGCTGCGCTGGAACGTGCCGTTTTATTTTGGTGGAACGTCGCTGCTGATCATTGTCGTCGTCACAATGGATTTCATGGCGCAGGTGCAGTCGTACGTTATGTCGCAACAGTATGAATCGCTGCTGAAGAAAGCTAATTTCAAAGGCGGCGGCGTCCCGATGCGTTGAAAGGACTTATGGCCAAAGACGATGTTATCCAGATGCAGGGTGAAGTCATCGAAAACCTGCCTAACGCTACCTTCAGGGTGAAGCTGGAAAACGGCCATGTCGTATTGGGACACATATCCGGCAAGATGCGGATGCACTACATCCGAATCTTGCCGGGCGACAAGGTAACGGTTGAATTGACGCCTTACGATCTGTCGCGTGCGCGGATCGTGTTCCGGGCGAAGTGATTTGAAAAAAGGGTAATATCATGAAAGTGATGGCATCGGTTAAGCGCATTTGCCGCAATTGCAAGATCATCAAGCGCAAAGGCGTTGTGCGCGTGATTTGCAGCTCTGATCCGCGCCACAAACAGCGTCAAGGCTGAACGCCGCGCTTTTTGCTGCGCTTTTTGTTTGAGGAAAAACAATGGCTCGTATCGCAGGGGTTAATATCCCGAATCACCAGCATACCGAAATCGGCCTGACGGCTATTTACGGTGTCGGCCGCACGCGCTCGCGCGACATCTGCGTCGCTGCTGGTGTGGCATTTTCGAAGAAGGTCAAAGACCTGAACGACGCAGACCTCGAAAAGCTGCGTGAAGAAGTCGGCAAGTTCATCGTTGAAGGCGATCTGCGCCGTGAAACGACGATGAACATCAAGCGCCTGATGGATCTCGGCTGCTACCGTGGCGTTCGGCATCGTAAGGGCTTGCCCCTGCGTGGCCAACGTACGCGTACGAATGCCCGTACGCGCAAGGGTCCGCGTCGTGCAGCGCAATCGCTGAAGAAGTAAGCGGAACTGACAGTTACAGGAAAACGTAATGGCTAAGGCTTCGAACAACTCCGCGGCGCAACGCGTTCGCAAGAAGGTCAAGAAGAACGTCGCCGAGGGCGTGGTTCACGTTCACGCGTCGTTCAACAACACCATCATCACGATCACCGATCGTCAAGGCAATGCACTTGCTTGGGCAACGTCGGGTGGTCAGGGCTTCAAGGGTTCGCGTAAATCGACCCCGTTTGCAGCTCAGGTGGCAGCCGAATCGGCAGGCCGCGTGGCGATGGAATACGGCGTCAAGAACCTCGAAGTGCGGATCAAGGGCCCCGGTCCTGGCCGTGAGTCGGCGGTGCGCGCGTTGCATGGTCTTGGCATCAAGATCACCGCGATTTCCGACGTGACTCCGGTGCCGCACAACGGCTGCCGTCCGCCGAAGCGTCGTCGTATCTAAGACGCGGGTTTTGCTTGCGCCTGTTGCCGCCCCGCGCGGCGGCAGGCTGCTTGCGTTATTGAATTGACTAAGCCCACCGTTCGACCCAAAGGGTTCGGACTAGCGTGAATGCATGCATTCGCGTGATTAATCATAGAAGGAATCAACGTGGCACGTTATATCGGCCCTAAGGCCAAGCTGTCCCGCCGTGAAGGCACTGACCTCTTCCTGAAGAGCGCCCGTCGTTCGCTCGCTGACAAGTGCAAGCTTGACAGCAAGCCTGGCCAACATGGCCGCACCTCGGGTGCACGTACGTCCGACTACGGCACGCAGCTGCGCGAAAAGCAAAAAGTTAAGCGTATCTACGGTGTTCTCGAGCGTCAATTCCGCCGCTACTTCGCTGAAGCCGACCGCCTGAAGGGCAACACGGGTGAAAACCTGCTCCAGTTGCTCGAATCGCGTCTGGACAACGTCGTGTATCGCATGGGCTTCGGCTCGACGCGCGCTGAAGCACGTCAGCTCGTGAGCCACAAGGCGATCATGGTGAACGGCGTCGTGTCGAACATCCCGTCGATGCAAGTGAAGGCCGGCGACGTTGTCGCAGTGCGCGAACAGAAGAAGAAGCAAGCGCGTATTCTCGAAGCGCTGTCGCTGGCTGAGCAAGGCGGTCTGCCGAGCTGGGTCGCTGTCGATTCGAAGAAGTTCGAAGGCACGTTCAAGTCGAAGCCGGAACGCAGCGACATCGCTGGCGATATCAACGAAAGCCTGATCGTCGAATTGTATTCGCGGTAATCGGATTAACGGCCGGGGCACCCGATTGCGTTGCGCAAGGGGGCGTCTCGGCTGTTTATTTTCAGGTTGTTACCGGTCAGCCTTATCGGTGTAACGAGCCGAGGGTATTGAAAAGGAAAACCTATGCAAACCAGTTTGTTGAAGCCCAAGATCATCGCAGTTGAATCGCTTGGCGAGAGCCACGCGAAAGTGGTCATGGAACCGTTTGAACGCGGTTACGGCCACACCTTGGGTAACGCGCTTCGGCGCGTGCTGCTGTCGTCGATGGTGGGCTACGCGCCGACCGAAGTGACGATCGCAGGCGTCGTACATGAGTATTCGACGCTCGACGGTGTGCAAGAGGATGTGGTCAACCTGTTGTTGAACCTGAAGGGCGTCGTGTTCAAGCTGCATAACCGTGATGAAGTCACGGTTACGCTGCGCAAGGACGGCGAAGGCGTTGTCACTGCTGGCGACATCGAACTCGCGCACGATTGCGAAGTGATCAACCCGGATCACGTGATTGCGCATCTGTCGAAGGGCGGCAAGCTCGACGTGCAGATCAAGGTCGAAAAGGGCCGCGGCTATGTGCCGGGCAATGTGCGTCGTTATGGCGAAGAGTCGGCCAAGATTATCGGCCGTATCGTGCTGGATGCGTCGTTCTCGCCGGTTCGCCGTGTGAGCTACGCCGTGGAAAGCGCTCGCGTCGAACAGCGTACCGACCTCGACAAGCTCGTGATGAACATCGAAACCAACGGTGTGATCTCGCCGGAAGAAGCGATCCGTCAATCGGCTCGCATTCTGGTCGATCAGCTGTCGGTGTTCGCTGCACTGGAAGGCACGGAAGCAACGGCTGAAGCGCCGTCGCGTGCGCCGCAGATCGATCCGATCCTGCTGCGTCCGGTCGATGATCTCGAACTGACGGTTCGTTCCGCGAACTGCCTGAAGGCCGAGAACATTTACTACATCGGTGACCTGATCCAGCGTACGGAAAACGAGCTGCTCAAGACGCCGAATCTGGGCCGCAAGTCGCTGAACGAAATCAAGGAAGTATTGGCGTCGCGTGGTTTGACGCTCGGCATGAAGCTCGAAAACTGGCCGCCCGCAGGGCTGGACAAGTAATTCGAGTAGCAATCCCGGGACAGACCCCACCGCTGCACTGGCAAAGACGCGGATTTTCCTTTAAAATCCGCGTCTTGTCTTTTTTCACTACCGGCCCGTGCACTCGCTACTTTCGGGTAGATCGAGCGCGATAGAAGAGCTGGACCAAAACTTTGAATCGAAGGAATTAACATGCGTCACCGTCATGGTCTGCGGAAACTGAACCGCACGAGCAGCCACCGTCTGGCAATGCTCCGTAATATGTCCAACTCGCTGATCGAGCACGAAGTCATCAAGACCACGCTGCCGAAGGCGAAAGAGCTCCGTAAAGTCGTCGAGCCGCTGATCACGCTCGGCAAGAAGCCGTCGCTGGCAAATCGTCGTCTGGCGTTCAACCGCCTGCGTGATCGTGACTCGGTCACGAAGCTGTTCGAAGTTCTTGGCCCGCGTTACGCTACCCGTCCGGGCGGCTACCTGCGCGTCCTGAAGTTCGGCTTCCGCGTCGGCGACAACGCACCGATGGCACTGGTCGAACTGCTGGACCGTCCGGAAGTTGAAGAAGTTGAAGTGCAAGAAGCTGAGTAAGCTTTTTTAGCTTCGATAGAAAGCCAGGCGCATAGCCTGGCTTTTTTTTTGCCGGCTCATTTGCCATTGAGGTGTCCATTCACCGCTGGCCAAATGCTGCGTGTCCGCTGCGGGGCCATCAGCGGCGCCATAGGGCTAGGTGATACGATATCGACACATGATTCGTGCGTCGCTGGAGCCTTTTGTGAGTGTGAATGTGATCCTGATTCTGACCACGGTGCCGGATGCGGCCGTCGCTCAGAAGCTCGCCGCGGATGCGCTGGCCGCGCATTTATGTGCGTGCGTCACGCAGTTAGGCAGCGTGCAGTCGAGTTATCACTGGCAGGGCAAAATCGAAACCGCGCAGGAGATCCAATTGCTGTTCAAGACGAGCGCCGCACGTGCGCTCGAACTCGAGCAGTACATACAGGCTCACCATCCCTACGACACGCCGGAAATCCTCTCGTGGCAAGCGACGGCATCGGCCGCGTACGGCCAGTGGATCACTGCTGAAACCCAACGTCCTCTCCATGTTTAACGGTCTCGACCGGCGCGCGCGTCATGCGCTGCGCACCGCATTTTTCCTGCTCGGTTGCGTAATCCTCGCGCAGTTCACCACGCTCGCCCACGCCGCTGACGACTTTCTGGATCCTGCCGTCGCGTTCAAATTCAGCGCGAGCGAGAAGCCGGGTGAAGTCGTCGTGACATACAAGATCGCTGACGGCTATTACATGTACCGCGAGCGCTTCGCGTTTGCGACCCGGGACGGCGCGGCCACGATTGGCGAGCCGCAGTTGCCGGCCGGCCACGTGAAGTTCGATCAGACGTTCAACAAGGACGTGGAGACTTACCGCAACGAGCTTACGATCCGCATCCCCGTCAAACAGGCGACGGGGCCGTTCGAACTGGCGGTAACGTCGCAGGGCTGTGCTGATGCCGGCATTTGCTATCCGCCGATGGAGCGTGTGTACCGCGTGAGCGGCGAAGCCTTGCAGCCCGCCGGCAGCGCGGCGGCCGCCACGACGGCCACGCAGCAATCCGCGGCAGCCGACGAGCCTTGGTACGAGCGCGCCACCAGCGCCGACTACGCGCAGTCGCTGCTGCAGCGCGGCGGCCTGCTGGCGATCGCCGGACTCTATTTCGTCGCGGGCGCCGTACTCAGCCTGCTGCCGTGCTCGTATCCGATGATCCCGATCCTGTCGGCGATCATCATAGGTGAAGGCGCGCGGGTGACGCGTGCGCGCGGCTTCGCGTTATCGCTGTCCTACGTGATCGGCATGGCACTTGTGTACACCGCGCTGGGCGTGGCGGCGGCACTCATCGGACAGAGCCTCGGAGCATGGCTTCAGAGCCCGTGGGTACTTGGCGTATTCGGCGTCCTGCTGACGATTTTCGCGCTGACGCTGATCGCCGGTGTCGACATCGCGGTGCCGCAGCGCTGGCAGGAGGGGGTGTCGCGTGCATCGCGCGGGCGCTCTGGCGGCAAATTCGCCGCCGTCGCCATAATGGGCGCGCTGTCTGCACTGGTGGTCGGTGCGTGTATGACCGCGCCGCTTTTTGCCGTACTGGCATTCATTGCACATACCGGCGACGCCGTGCTTGGCGGCGCCGCGCTGTTTTCGATGGGACTCGGGCTCGGTGTGCCGCTCCTGATCGTCGGACTTGGAGCCGGCACTCTGCTGCCGCGTGCGGGCGCATGGATGGACGGCGTCAAGGTCTTCTTCGGCGTCGTGCTGCTTGCGGCGGCGCTGTGGATCGTTTGGCCGGTGCTCGGCGCGGCTGCGACGATGCTGTTGAGCGCGCTCTGGTTGCTCATCGCGGCGGCTTCGCTTGGGTTGTTTTCCGGGCCGGTTGTCGGCGGGTCCGTTTGGCAGCGGTTGGGCCGCGGAATCGGCGCGGCGCTGGCAGTGTGGGCGGCGGTGCTGCTGGTCGGTCTGGCTGCTGGATCGTCAGATCCGCTGCGGCCGCTCGCCGTGTTGGCCGCGCGTGGCGGAGAGGTCGGCGCCGCGAATGCCTCCAGCCAGGTGGGCGCGGCGTCGCAAAGCGCTCTGACGTTTGCCGCGGTCCGATCATCGAGTGAACTCGATCAGGCCGTCAAAACGGCTGCACAGCCCGCTATGCTCGATTTTTATGCAGACTGGTGCGTGAGTTGCAAGGAGATGGAGAAATTCACCTTCAGCGACCCGCGTGTTCAGGCGAAATTAAAGCAGATGAACCTGCTGCGTGCCGACGTCACTGCAAACAACGTCGACGATCAGGCTTTGCTCAGGCGTTTTAGCCTGTTTGGACCGCCGGGGATCATCTTCTTCGATCAGGGCGGCAAGGAAGTGTTGCGCGTCGTGGGGTATGAGTCGGCGGATAAATTCTTGCGCACGCTGGATCGCGCGGGTGCGTCGGGAGCGTAACGCGCCGTGACATCGGCGAATGAAAGCGCCGACATGGCTCCAGAACAGCCGAACTGCCGCAGTCGGCATCCCGGCATAAAAAAAACGGAGGCACGCCCGTAAAGGCCTGTCTCCGTTTCGCATAACGCCTGAACAACCCAGGCCGCCGCCAACAGGCGGCCCATCAGCTTACTTCTGCGAACGCAGAATCCGCGCGGCATCCAGCGCGAAATACGTCAGCACGCCATCCGCGCCGGCCCGTTTGAACGCCAGCAGCGATTCCATCATGGCCTTGTCGTGATCGAGCCAGCCGTTCTGCGCGGCCGCCTTCAACATCGCGTATTCGCCGCTGACCTGGTACACGTACGTCGGGAACTGGAACTCATCCTTCACGCGACGCACGATATCCAGATACGGCATGCCCGGCTTGACCATCACCATGTCCGCGCCTTCGTTGATGTCCGCTTGCACTTCGCGCAGCGCTTCATTCGAATTGGCCGGGTCCATCTGGTACGTCATCTTGTTGCTCTTGCCGAGGTTCGTCGCGGAACCGACGGCGTCGCGAAACGGGCCGTAGAACGCCGACGCGAACTTGGCCGCGTAAGCCATGATGCGCGTATGGATGTGGTCCTCGCTCTCGAGCATTTCGCGGATCGCGCCGATGCGGCCGTCCATCATGTCCGACGGCGCGACGATGTCGACGCCCGCCTCAGCCTGCGCGCGTGCCTGCTCGACGAGAATCTCGACGGTCTCGTCGTTGATCACGTAACCGGCTTCGTCGAGCACGCCGTCCTGGCCGTGGCTCGTGTACGGATCGAGCGCGACGTCGGTGAGCACGCCGAGCTCCGGGAAATTCTTCTTCAGTTCACGAACCGCGCGCGGGATCAGGCCGGCCGGATTGGTCGCCTCGCGGCCATCGGGCGTTTTCAGCGACGGCTCGATCGCGGGGAACAGCGACAGCACCGGCACGCCCAGTTCGACGCATTGCTCGGCGACACCCATCAGCAGATCGACCGACACGCGCTCGACGCCCGGCATCGACGGTACGGCTTGCCGCACGTTGGTGCCTTCGACGATGAACACGGGGTAGATCAGATCGTTGGTGGTGAGGATGTTTTCGCGCATCATGCGACGCGAGAAGTCGTCACGGCGCATACGGCGCGGACGGTAGTGCGGGTAGAAGCTCATATCGGATCGAAGGTCGTGGATGTGTGGAGTGGACAAGTAACGCCTGCCTCCGCTCCCGGAAACTTTTCGAGACAATGGTATATCATACCGATCGAGCAAGGCGCCTTGCGCTGACCTCCCCGCTTCTCCTCCCTGAGCGGGTGCCTGTCGTTTTTTCGATTAGGCTGTTTGACCCGCCGTTTAAGCGGCGGGTTTTTTTATGCGCGGCCGGATTTGGCACTTTTGTCCTATCCGAGCCGGTGACGGAACTTACTGCGCGCCGTCCGTTTCGCCCTTCGCATCGGGGATCAGCCAGCTTTCGATCAGCGCGTGCGCTTCGTCGATCCCGACGCGCTTGAGCGCCGAGAACAGTTGCGCGGTCAACTCGCCCTGATAGCCGGCGGTGCGATATTCCGCCAAGCCTTTCTGCGTGGCACGCAAGGCGTTCACGCTTTCCTGGCGCGTCAATTTGTCGCATTTGGTGAGCAACGTGTGGATCGGCTTGCCGGTCGGCGCGAACCACTCGATCATGCGGCGGTCCAGTTCGGTCAGCGGGCGGCGCGAGTCCATCATCAGGATCATGCCGCGCAATTGCGAGCGTGATTGCAGATACGTGGACAGCAGCGCTTCCCAGTGCGCCTTGGCCGCGCCCGGCACTTCCGCATAGCCGTAACCCGGCAGGTCGACCAGATGCGCGGTCGGCTCGTCCGCTTTGCCCACCGAAAAGTAATTGATGTGCTGCGTGCGTCCCGGCGTCTTGCTGGCGAAGGCGAGGCGCTTCTGATTGCACAGGATATTGATGGCCGTCGACTTGCCCGCGTTCGAGCGTCCCGCGAAGGCAATCTCGGGTTGCGAGGTGGCCGGCAAATCGCGCAGGTGATTGACGGTCGTGAAAAAGCGGGATTGGTGGAGCAGGAAGGACATGATCAGGCCAGGATTCGAGACGCCGGGGAACCCGGAGTGGGGACGGGTCAAGCCCGACTGGCGTCTTAGCGATTAGCGAGTTATTGTACAATACGATGGTTTACTGAAAACCTGAGGGGGCCAGCCCGCGTGCCTTGGCGGCTCCTGGCGGTCACTCGGTCGCCGTCGTATTTTGCAAAACCTCTAAAATCCCACAAGACGAGACAGGGTGTGCGAATGAATCGACTGAGCAAGACTCTGATGGTGCTTCATGTAGCGGCAGGTCTTTCTGGTTTGGCAATTCAGGCACGAGCAGCAGATCCGGCGAAGCCGGACGTCAATCGGGGGCAGGCAATCGCAGTGCAGGTATGCGCGTCGTGTCACGGCGCGGACGGCAACAGTGCCGGCGGTGCCTATCCGAAGCTGGCGGGCCAGCATCCCGAGTATCTCGTCAAGCAACTGCAGGATTTCAAGATTCAGCCGGGCGCGAAGCAGCCCGCGCGCAACAATGCGATCATGGCGGGCATGGCCGCGGCGCTCTCCGAACAGGACATGGTCAACGTCGCCGCTTATTTCGCGTCGCAGACCCCGAAGCCCGGCTACGCGCATAACAAGAACACGGTCGCGCTCGGTCAGAGAATTTATCGAGGCGGGATCGCCGACAAGGGCGTGCCGGCATGCGCAAGCTGCCATGGGCCGACCGGTCAAGGGATCCCGTCGCAATTCCCGCGCATGTCGGGACAATGGGCGGAATACTCAGTGGCGCAGTTGGCCGCGTTCACGCAAGGGCCTGGCGCACGCAACAACAACGAGGCGATGCACACTATTGCATCGCGTCTGTCGGACAGCGAGATCAAGGCTGTAGCCGATTACATCGCGGGCTTGCGTTAAGAAGTCCGCTCGCAAGCGCAACCGGCCCGGCGAGGCCGGTACAAACAAGAAAAGGGTGAGGGCGTCGCGCGTACGACAGCCGTTCACCCTTTTTTGCTGTTCAGTCGGAGTTTGAATGAGCGTCACCACGTCGGGTTTGCAGTCGAAGTCGGGCAATCGGGTCTTGCGCAGCGTCATCGAAGTCTTGAGTTCGATGCGTTTCGCCATTGCGCTGCTCGTGATTCTGTCGATCGCCAGCATCATCGGCACCGTCCTCACGCAGGACGATCCGTATCCTAACTACGTCAATCAGTTCGGCCCGTTCTGGGCGGACATCTTCCGCTCGCTGAGCCTGTACACGGTGTACAGCTCGTGGTGGTTCATGCTGATTCTCGGCTTCCTGATGGTGTCGGTGTCGCTGTGCGTGATCCGCAACGCGCCCAAGATGCTCGCCGACGCGAAGAGCTGGAAAGATAAAGTCCGCGAAGGCAGCCTGCGCGCGTTCCATCACAAGGGCGAGTTCGCGGTACACGGCACGCGCGCGCAGACCTCGGCGGTGCTCGCCCAACTGTCGGCGCGACTTGGCTACAAATTCGTCACGCGTGAGTCCGAGGGCGCGACGCTGATCGCCGCCAAGCGCGGCGCATTGACCAGGTTCGGCTACATCTCCGCTCACATCGCGATCGTCGTGATCTGCCTCGGCGGCCTGCTCGACAGCAATCTGCCGATCAAGCTGCAAATGTGGCTGTTCGACAAATCGCCGATCCGCGCGAACACGGTGATCAACGACATCCCGCCGGAACATCGTCTTTCCGAATCGAACCCGACGTTCCGTGGCTACGCGTGGGTGCCGGAAGGGCAGCACGTGTCGACCGCTATCCTGAACCAGCCGGACGGCTCGCTGATCCAGGACCTGCCGTTCTCGATCGAGCTGAACAAGTTCATCGTCGATTATTACTCGACCGGTATGCCAAAGCTGTTCGCGAGCGACATCGTCGTGGTCGATCACAAAACGGGCGCGCGCGTGCCGGCGCGCATCGAGGTGAACAAGCCGTTCACCTATGACGGCGTGTCGATCTACCAGTCGAGCTTCCAGGACGGCGGCTCGCAGATGCAGATGACGGCCTATCCGATGTCCGGCACGAGCGCGAAGACCGCGCCGTTCGGCGGCACGATTGGCGGCAATGCGCCGCTCAACACGGCTACGCCGCTCGCCGACGGCCAGACGGTCGAGTTCACCGATTTCCGCGCGATCAATGTCGAAAACATCTCGAACGGCAGCGGCCAGAACGATGCTCGCGGCGTCGCCGCGCATCGCTCGCTGAAAGAGGCGTTCGACGAGCGTCTCGGCTCCGGCGCGAAGACCTCCAAGCCGCTGGATCTGCATAACGTCGGCCCGTCGGTGCAGTACAAGGTGCGCGACAAGGACGGCCAGGCGCGCGAGTACAACAACTACATGCTGCCGGTGGACGTCGCGGGCGAGAAAATGTTCCTCGCCGGCATGCGCCTGAATCCGGACGATCCGTTCCGCTACCTGCGCATTCCCGCCGACACTGGCGGCACGGTCAAGGAATGGATGAACCTGCGCGCGACGCTCGCGGATCCGGCCATGCGCGCCAAGGCCGCGCACCGTTTTGCGCTGCGCTCGGTGCCGGGTTCGAACGCCGAACTGCAGCAGCATCTCGAAGAAAGCGCGTCACGTGTGCTGACCCTTTTTGCCGGCGCGGACAGCGCCATCAAGCTGCCGAACGGCCAGCCGGTCGGCGGCTTCCAGGCGATTGCCGGCTTTATCGACCATTCGGTGCCGAAGGGGGAGCAGGAAAAGGCCGCGGGCCTGCTGCTGCGCATGCTGGAAGGCGCGACGTGGGACCTGTGGCAACTGTCCCGCGAGCAGCTCGGCGAGCCCGAGGTGCAGGCCAGCGCGGAGGCGAGCCGCTTCGTCCAGAGCTCGATCAACGCGATATCCGACAGCTTTCTGTATGGATCGCCGGTCTACTTGCAGCTTGACTCCTTCAAGCAGGTGCAAGCTTCGGTATTTCAGTTGACGCGCGCGCCGGGCAAAAAAGTCGTGTATCTTGGCAGCCTGCTCCTCGTGTTAGGCATCTTTTCGATGTTCTACGTCCGCGAACGGCGCCTCTGGTTCTGGCTCAAAGATACCGATCACGGCACGAATGTCGTGATGGCGATGTCGAGCGCGCGTAAAACGCTCGACTTCGAAAAAGAGTTCGTGCAGACGCGCGACGCCGTAGGCGCGGCGCTGGGCGCGAAGCTCAGCGAAACATCCGACGCCGCCGGCAAGCCTCGCGACGCCGACCCGCCGTCCGCCAGCTCACAAGATTCGACCCGGTAAGATCATGGACTTGACTCAGGTTTCCTCTTCCTCTTCTTCAGCGTCGCGGCCCGACAAGGTGTTCGCGGGCGAGACGCTCAACGTCGCGCAGTATGACGAGCGGCCGTTTCTGAAGCGACTCGGTATCGTCGACTGGCTGTTCGCCGTCGCGATGGTCGCGGGTGCCGGGTTCGCGCTGTCGCGCTATTACCCGTTCATGAATTACTACGACAAACTGGTGCTGGTGTGCGCGGTGCCGGTCTTCGTCGTGCTCGGCTGGCGCTGGAAGCCGGTGCGTCCGTTGATGGTGGGGATCGCGGCGCTGTCACTGCTGGCGATCCAGATTTACCAGGGCGATCTGAGCCGTGCGGACAACGCGTTCTTCCTCAAGTATTTCCTGTCGAGCCAGTCCGCGATTCTGTGGATGAGCGCGCTCTTCGTGTTCGCCACCGTGTTCTACTGGATCGGTCTGCTGTCGCGCTCGGCGACCGGCGCGGCGATCGGCTCGAAGATGACCTGGGCTGCCGTGGTGATGGGCTTCGTCGGCCTGATGGTGCGCTGGTACGAGTCGTATCTGATTGGTGCGGACGTCGGCCATATTCCCATTTCGAACCTGTACGAAGTGTTCGTGCTGTTCAGCCTGATCACCGCGCTGTTCTATCTGTACTACGAGCAGCACTACAACACCCGCGCGCTCGGCGCATTCGTGCTGCTGGTGATCAGCGCCGCCGTCGGTTTCCTGATGTGGTACTCGGTCGCGCGCGACGCGCAGCAGATCCAGCCGCTGGTCCCCGCCCTGCAAAGCTGGTGGATGAAGATTCACGTGCCGGCCAACTTCATCGGCTACGGCAGTTTCGCGCTGTCGGCGATGGTCGCCGTCGCGTATCTGGCGAAAGAGCGCGGCGTGCTGGCGGACCGCCTGCCGGCGCTCGACGTGCTCGACGACGTGATGTACAAGTCGATCGCCGTCGGCTTCGCGTTCTTCACGATCGCGACGATTCTCGGCGCGCTGTGGGCCGCGGAAGCGTGGGGCGGCTACTGGAGCTGGGACCCGAAGGAAACGTGGGCGCTGATCGTCTGGCTGAACTACGCGGCCTGGCTGCACATGCGTCTGATGAAGGGCCTGCGCGGCGCGGTCGCGGCCTGGTGGGCGCTGACCGGCCTGCTGGTGACGACGTTCGCGTTTCTCGGCGTCAACATGTTTCTGTCGGGGCTGCATAGCTACGGCAAGCTGTAAAATTCGTCGCTTCGGATGGACCAGAAACCGCCGCGTGCTTTCGCATCGGCGGTTTTTTTGCGACTGGCGGAATATTTGCTGCATCCAATGTGTTCGTCCTCACAGTACCTACGGGTGAGCGGACGCAGGTCCGGACGAGCGATCATCAATATGGCCCCGTAAGATGCACAGACCGAAGGGGCGCCAAGGAGCAGCACGATGTGGATCAAACGAAGCGACAGAAGGCAACTCGTCGGTGACGACATCGCGCGCAGCGAAATCACGCCGCAGCGTGTCTTCGAGAACCGGCGGCGCGTGTTGCAGGCGGCCGGCGCGGTAGCGCTCGGTGGTCTGATCGGCGGGAGCGGCGAGGCGCAGGCCGCCTACACGTCGCCGGATCCGAAGGCGCAGAAACTGGCGACGAAGACCAATATCCGGTTCGTCGCGCTCGACCGCATCACGCCGTACAAGGACATCACCACATACAACAACTTCTACGAGTTCGGCACCGACAAAGCCGATCCCGCGCACAACGCCGGGACGCTGCGGCCGCATCCGTGGAAGGTCAGCGTCGAGGGTGAAATCAGGAACCCGAAGGTGTACGACATCGACGAATTGCTCAAGCTCGCGCCGCTCGAAGAGCGCGTGTACCGGCTGCGTTGCGTCGAAGGCTGGTCGATGGTGATTCCGTGGATCGGCGTGCCGCTGGCGGAGTTGATCAAACGTGTGCAGCCGACCGGCAATGCCAAATACGTGCAGTTCATCACGCTGGCCGATCCGTCGCAAATGCCGGGGCTCTCGACGCCCGTGCTCGACTGGCCGTATTCCGAAGGCCTGCGCATGGACGAAGCGATGAACCCGCTCACGCTGCTGACGATGGGTCTCTACGGCCAGGTTCTGCCGAATCAGAACGGCGCGCCGGTGCGCATCGTGGTGCCGTGGAAGTATGGGTTCAAGAGCGCGAAGTCGCTGGTGAAGATCCGCTTTCTCGACAAGCAGCCGCCTACCAGCTGGAACACGTACGCATCGAGCGAGTACGGTTTTTATTCGAACGTGAATCCGAATGTCGATCATCCGCGCTGGAGTCAGGCGACCGAACGGCGCATCGGTGAAGACGGTTTCTTCACGCCGAAGCGCAAGACGCTGATGTTCAACGGCTACGGGGATCAGGTCGCGTCGCTGTATCAAGGCATGGACCTGAAGAAGAATTTCTGAGGCGCGACGATGGCTTCCGATACACAACCCGTTGTCCCCGCCGAACGCAACGCATCGCGTGCGCCGGCGGCCACGCCCGCCGCGGCGGCAAAGACGGCAGCGACGGCGAAGCAGCGGCCCGCCGGCGGCGCGCGCTGGATCGTGCCGGCCAAAATCGCGGTATTTATCGCGGCGTGGTATCCGCTCGCGCGCATCGTGCTGTTCGGCATGACCGACCGGCTCGGCGCGAATCCGATCGAATTCATCACGCGCTCGACGGGCCTCTGGACGCTCGTCTTCCTCTGCATCACGCTGGCCGCGACACCATTGCGCCGTCTCACCGGCGTCGCGGCATTGGTGCGGTTTCGGCGCATGCTCGGCCTCTACACGTTCTTCTATGCGACACTGCATTTCACCACTTACCTCTGGTTCGACAAGTGGTTCGACGTGGCCGCCATTTTCAAGGACATCGGCAAGCGGCCGTTCATCACCGTGGGCTTTGCCGCCTTCGTGTTGCTGATCGCGCTGGCTGTGACGTCGCCACGCGCGATGGTGCGCAAACTCGGACGCCGCTGGCAGACCCTGCATCGCGCGATCTATGCGATCGGCGCGCTCGCGATTCTGCATTTCTGGTGGATGAAGGCGGGCAAGCACGATCTGCTGCTGCCGAAGATCTACGGCGCGATCATGGTCGTGCTGCTGGGATGGCGGTTGATTGTCTGGCTGCGTGAGCGAAGGTCAATGGCGCGTTGACGATCGCGCGGCGTGCGCGGCGACGGCGCGCAAATAGAAAAAGGCGATGCCGCACCGGCATCGCCTTTTTTTATCTTGTTGCGCTGATGCGACCGTTTACGCCGGCAGGATGGCTTCACCCGCAAACAGCTGTTTGACCTCTTCACGTGCGCGAGCCACATGGACCTGTGTACCATCGACCATCACCTCGGCCGCACGCGGACGCGTGTTGTAGTTCGAGCTCATCACGAAGCCGTAAGCGCCGGCCGAGCGGATCGCGAGCAGATCGCCCGGTTCGACCGCCAGCAGGCGTTCGCGGCCGAGCCAGTCGCCGCTTTCGCAAACCGGGCCGACCACGTCGTAGACATGAGCAGGCACGTCGCGCTTCACGACGGGCTCGATGGCGTGATACGCCTCGTACATCGCGGGGCGCGCGAGATCGGTCATCGCCGCGTCGACGATGGCGAAGTTCTTTTCAGCGCCGGGCTTCAGAAACTCGAGACGCGTGAGCAGCACACCCGCATTGCCGACCAGCGAACGGCCCGGCTCGAAATACACTTCACGATGGCCGTGACCGCGCGCTTCGATGCGATCGAGCACGGTGCGCACGAACTCGCCGATCTCCGGCGGTGTTTCGTCGTCGTACGTGATGCCGAGGCCGCCGCCTACGTCGATGTGGCGAATCTTCACGCCGTCCTGCTCGATCTGCTCGACCAGTTCCAGCACCTTGTCGACCGCGTCGAGATAAGGCGCGACTTCGGTGATCTGCGAGCCGATGTGGCAGTCGATACCGATCACGTCCAGATTCGCCATCGCCGCGGCGGCGCGATACGTGGCGCGCGCATCTTCGAAGGCGACGCCGAACTTGTTCGACTTCAGCCCGGTGGAGATATACGGATGCGTTTTCGCATCGACGTCGGGATTCACGCGCAACGACACCGGCGCCTTCTTGCCCATTTCCGCCGCAACCGCGTTCAGGCGATCGAGTTCGGGAATCGATTCGACGTTGAAGCATTTGACGCCCGCCGCGAGCGCGTCGCGCATCTCTTGTGCGTTCTTGCCCACGCCGGAAAACACGGTGTTCTCCGCTTTGCCGCCGGCCGCGAGCACGCGCGCCAGTTCGCCACCCGACACGATGTCGAAGCCGGCGCCGAGACGCGCGAACACGTTCAGCACCGCGAGATTGCTATTGGCCTTGACGGCCACGTGCACGCTCGCGCGACGGCCGGCGCAAGCGCCCGCATACGCGTTCCACGCTTCGGTGAGCGCGGCGCGCGAATAGACGTACAGCGGCGTGCCGAACTGTTCGGCGAGAGAGACGGCGGACACGCCTTCGGCGTGCAATACGCCGTCGACATAGTCAAATGCGGATCGAGTCATGCGAAAGTCTATTGAACGGGGGTGACGGCGGAGGCAGGCAGCGGAGCGGCGGTACCGGATGCAGCGGAAGCGGGCGGCGTGGCGAGTTCGGTTTCCGGCGCCAGCGAGAGCGGTGTACCCGAGGTATCCGGCACGGTGCTCAGGTCAGCCGCGCTTGCCGAGGCGGGTTGCGCGCTCTCCGGCGGCGGGGTTTGCGTGCGGGATGCCGGCGGAGCCGGAAGCGGCGGCACGGTCGGCAAATAGAGGGAACCGCGTTGTCCGCAACCACCGAGCGCGCAACCTGCGAGAATGGCTAAACCCGCTACAATCGCGCGGCCGGGCGCCGCCGCGCGCATCCGAGATACAACTCGCATGACTGTCCCTGAATAAATAATCGATGGAGTTTAGCATGTCCGATAGTGATTACCTGACCCGTGCGGAAGCCGCGCTAGCCGCCATCGAACGCGCGCTGGACGACACCGACGCCGACATCGAACTCGAGCGCAGCGGCAACGTGCTGACGCTCGAATTTGAGAATCGCACGAAGATTATCGTCAACCTGCAACCGCCGATGAGCGAGATCTGGATCGCCGCGAAAGCGGGTGGTTTTCACTTCCGTTTCGTCGATGGCGAATGGCGCGACACGCGCAGCGGCGCCGAGTTTTTCGCCGCGTTGTCGGAGTACGCGACGCAGCAGGCTGGTGAGCCGGTTCGCTTCTCGGCGTAAGCGTACGGCTTCGAGTTGGCGTTTGGGGGGGGGGAAGAGGGCCCAACCCGGGGAGCGG
>NZ_JAQQCJ010000039.1:0-53408 GCF_046030495.1 Paraburkholderia strydomiana | reverse complement strand
CTTTTACATTTAGCCATCATGGTTAGCAATCCATCATAATTTCCGTGCCTCACCACAGTTGCGCCGCATCACCGCGACGCAACTGCAGCGTAAAACGCAAGGGTTAAAGCCCACCGCCTACGCCCCCACCCGCTCACTGCGGCGCATGAGCCGCCCGATAGCCCCGCCGCCCAATCGCCAGCGTCAACACAGCGGACACTGCAAGACTCGCCGCCACCACATAAAGCCCAGCCGCATACCCACCCGTCACGCTCTTCAACCAGCCAATCGCAAACGGCCCCACGAAACCACCGAGGTTACCGATCGAGTTGATCATCGCAATCCCAGCCGCCGCGCCCGCGCCGGACAGGAACGTGCTCGGCATCGCCCACAGCGGCGCCTTCGCCGCGCTGATGCCCACGTTCACCACCACCAGCGCCATCACGACAGCGACCGCCGTGTCCGCGACACCGGCCCACGCGAGCCCGAACGCCGCCGCCACGCACGGAATCACCACGTGCCAGGTGCGCTCCCCACGGCGGTCCGAACGGCGCGCCCACCACACCATGCCGATCACCGCCAGCATGCTCGGAATCGCATTCAACGCGCCGGTGCCGAATGCGCTGAAGCCGAACTGCCGGATGATCAGCGGCGCCCACAGGCCCAACGTGTAGAGCCCCGCCGACGTGCCGAAGTAGATCATCGCGAGAATCCATACGCGCAGATCGCGCAGTGCGGCGAGCGCCCCTTCCGCATGCCCTGCCTGCGACTCGCGCCCTCTGCGCTCGTCGCGCAAGGTGGCGATGAGCCACGCTTTTTCATCATCGGCGAGCCACTTTGCCTTGTCGGGCGAATCGGTGAGCGCTTTCAGCACGACAAAGCCGAGCAGCACCGCCGGAATCGCTTCGAGAATGAACAGCCACTGCCAGTCCTTCAGACCGAACAGCGCGGGCATCTGCATGATCGCGCCGGAAATCGGCGAGCCGATCGCCGTCGACAACGGCGCCGCCGCCATGAACGCGGCAGCGGCGACCGCGCGCTGACGCGCCGGAAACCACAGGCTCAGATAGAGAATGATGCCGGGAAAGAAACCGGCTTCGGCGACGCCGAGCAGAAAGCGCAGCGTATAGAACGAGTTCGGGCCGGTCACGAACGCCGAGGCCGCGGAGACAAGTCCCCACGTCACCATCACGCGGGCGATCCAGATGCGCGCGCCGACCTTGTGCAGAATCAGGTTCGACGGTACTTCGAACAGAAAGTACCCGAGAAAGAAAATGCCGCCGCCGAGGCCGAACATGGTCGGCGTGAGACCGAGGTCCTGGTTCATCGTCATCGCCGCGAAGCCTACGTTCACGCGATCGAGAAAGCTGACGAAATACAGCAGCATCACGAAAGGCAAAATGCGCCAGGTCAGCTTGCGAACCACTCGGGCTTGCAATTCGTTGTTCATGCCTGTCTCCACTCAATCTCTGCATGGGTGCAGTGAGATCGCCCGTGGCGGGTGCGCCCGGGCGTTATGTTTTTGTGTGAGCTGCGCGGCGCGTCAGGCCGCCTTGGCTTCCGCCGATGCCTGCGATGCGAGCAGCGCGCACACCGCATCGGTCACCTGCACGGTGGTGGCTGTGCCGCCGAGGTCGCCGGTATGCAGCGACGGGTCCGCCGTCACGCGTTCGATCGCCGCCATCAACTGACGGGCCGCGGCGTGCTCGCCGAGATGATCGAGCATCATCACCGCCGACCAGAACGTGCCGACCGGATTCGCGAGCCCCTTGCCCATGATGTCGAATGCGGAGCCGTGAATCGGCTCGAACATCGACGGATAGCGGCGCTCGGGATCGAGGTTCGCCGTCGGCGCGATGCCGAGGCTGCCCGCGAGTGCCGCCGCGAGATCGCTGAGAATATCCGCGTGCAGGTTGGTGGCCACGATCGTGTCGAGTGTGGCGGGCCGGTTCACCATGCGCGCGGTGGCGGCGTCGACCAGCTCCTTGTCCCAGCGCACGTCCGGAAACTCCTTCGAGATCTGCAGTGCGATCTCGTCCCACATGACCATTGCGTGGCGTTGCGCATTGCTCTTGGTGATCACCGTGAGCAGCTTGCGGGGACGCGATTGCGCGAGGCGAAACGCGAATCGCAGAATCCGTTCGACGCCCGCGCGGGTCATCATCGAGACGTCGGTCGCGACTTCGATCGGATGGCCCTGATGCGCGCGGCCGCCGACGCCCGCATACTCGCCCTCCGAGTTCTCGCGCACGATGACCCAGTCGAGGTCCTTCGGCGTGCAGCGTTTCAACGGCGCGTCGATGCCGGGCAGAATGCGCGTAGGCCGCACGTTCGCATACTGATCGAAGCCCTGGCAGATCTTCAGGCGCAGGCCCCACAGCGTCACGTGATCGGGAATGTGCGGGTCACCCGCAGAGCCGAACAGGATCGCGTCCTTGTTGCGGAGCGCGTCGAGTCCGTCGGCCGGCATCATCACGCCATGCTCGCGGTAGTAGTCGCCGCCCCAGCCGAAATCCTCGAACTCGAATCTGAAAGCGTCGCTGCGCGCGGCGATCGCTTCGAGCACACGCTGGCCGGCGGGCACGACCTCCTTGCCGATGCCGTCGCCGGGAATGGTTGCAATGCGGTAGGTCTTCACTGGATGTCTCCATTGTGTTGAATGCATGGCTGCATCGTAGAACGGCGAGCGCCCGCGAAAACGCTGCTAAACTCAAAGCATCCTTAACCCTAGGTTAACAATGGACCCGCTTCGATGAGTGCGTCGATACAACCGGACGACCTCGCGTTCTTCTCCACCCTCGCCGCCAGCGGCAGTCTCACGGCGGCGGCGCGCGAACTCGGCCTGAGCACGGCGGCCGTCAGCAAGCACCTCGCGCAAATGGAAGCGCGCGCGGGTGTGTCGCTCGTCAACCGCACGACGCGACGCATGAGCCTCACGCCCGAGGGCGATCTGTACCTGACGCGCGCGCGCCGCATCCTCGGCGAAATGGACGATCTCGCGCAACTGCTCGGCGGCTCGCAGGCGGCGCCCAAAGGCCTGCTGCGCGTGAACGCGACGCTCGGCTTCGGGCGCAGTCACGTCGCCCCGCTGATCTCGAAGTTCGTGCGGCGCTTTCCCGAGGTGGACGTGCAGTTGCAACTCTCCGTCGATCCGCCGCCGATCAGCGAGGATGCCTTCGACGTATGCGTGCGTTTCGGCGAGCCGCCGGATGCGCGCGTGATCGCGCGCCGCGTCGCGCCGAACCGGCGCTTGCTGTGTGCGTCGCCGGCCTATCTTGCGGGGCGGCGTGCGCCGCGCAGTCCGGTGGAGCTGGCGCAGCACAACTGCATCGGCATTCGCCAGGGCGACGACGGCTACGGCCTATGGCGTCTGACGAGCGGACGCGGCGCGAACGAAAGAACGGAGACGGTGCGCGTGCGCGGCAATCTCACCACCAACGACGGCGAAATCGCGGTGAAGTGGGCGCTGGATGGACTGGGGATTCTGATGCGGGCGGAGTGGGATATCGCGGAGTATCTCGCCGATGGCCGGCTCGTTCATGTGCTGCCCGACTACCGCACGCCGGGCGCCGATATCTACGCGGTGTATCCGCAGCAGTTGCAAATGACGGCGCGGGTGAAAGCCTTCGTCGACATGCTGGTCGAGACGCTCGGCGCGCGCTGAACGGGCTGTGTCGCGCCGGGCGTCTGCCTTGACCGCTTACTGGCTCGCGCCGGCGGCCTTCTTCTCGGCCTGCTGCAGCTTGGCCGGATAGTTCGGATCGTTCGCGGCCGGTTGATAGCCCGCGTCTTCGAGTTTCTTCAACTCGGCGTTCTTCTTCGCGCGGGCCTCCTTGTGTGCCGCCTTGCGCTCGGCTTTGGTCGGCTTTGCCGGCGGCGTGGCCGCATCGGCCGGCGCAACCGACGCGGCGCCGGTGTTCTGTGCCGAGGCGAGCGGAATGCCGCCTGCCATCATGGCGACGACCGAAACCCCAAGCGCGATTCGTTTAATGGCAATGCTCTTCATAACGGATATTCCTCCGGAAAGTTGGCAATAGCATTGAAGGCTGTCTGCGAGTTTTCGTTCACGACGGCGAGTCGCACGCGATCTTCGTTCGGTATGGGCTCGCCGGTTAAAGCTTACAGGCAAACGGCGCGATTGCATCTGGCGAATGTCGCATCGCAGCGTCAGTGCGCAGTTGTCAGATGGGAGAGGAAATGATAGCGGGCCATCCTCGTTCGATGTATTCCGGATTAGTTCGTTCAGGCGGCGCGAGCTATCGGATCACGCCGGCGTCGAATGTCGACGCCGGCGCATGGGTCCGCGCGACGCGAATGAATCGTCGAACAACCCGGTGCTGGCGTCGACGGGGCTGACGTATTCGCCGTCGAAGGCGACCGTGGCCTATGGGCAGGTCGGCTTCGTGCCCCATCACGGCGGCATGCACACGGGGCTGTCGGTCAACAACGCGCTGAACCTGCCGACGGGCACGACGGCCCGTGTAAATGTCGGCATCCGCCACACGTTCTGGCAAAGGCCTGGCGGCCGAGGCGCTCTCTCGAGACCGAACGCACCTGACCGACGCGCCGCGTGAGCGGCGCTTTGCGTCATGTGCGCCCGCACGCGCCTACGCGTCGGCGGCTACTGGTCGAAACCCGGATTACGCCGCGTCAGACGACGCAGCAAGCCAGGCCACACCAGATCGGCGCCCTTGCCTTTACTCACTTCGCGCGCCTGCTCGCCCATCGTCGCGATGATCGACTGCGGCACCTCGATCAGCTTGCCGCCTGCCTGCGCGAGGATCTGTATCCGGCACGACGTTTCGAACAGATACATCGCCTGAAATGCTTCGGCGACCGAACGACCGCAGGTCAGCAAGCCGTGATTGCGCAACATCATGTAATTGGCGCTGCCGAGGTCGGCGACGAGCCTCGCCTTTTCGGCATCCCGCAACGCGACGCCTTCGTAGTCGTGATACGCGAGGTTAGTCAGCACGAAGCCCGATTGCTGCGACAGCGGCAGCAGACCGTCCTGCTGCGCGGCGACGGCAACGCCATACGCGGTATGCGTGTGCAGCACGCAATTCACGTTGGGCCGCGCCTCGTGCACGGCGCTATGAATGACGAAGCCGGCGGGATTCACATCGAAGCTCGTCGGCATGACCGGGTGCCCCTCGTGATCCACTTTGACCAGGCTCGACGCGGTGATCTCATCGAAGAAAAGGCCATACGGGTTGATCAGAAACTCATGCTCATGCCCCGGCACGCGTGCCGAAATATGCGTGAACACCAGATCGTCCCAACCGAACAGCGCGACCAACCGATACGCGGCCGCCAGATCGACGCGGACTTGCCATTCTTCGGGCGACACCATGTGACGAACGCTGGGAATGTCGAGTGTTGGATTCATGACTGACCTTCATGGGAACAGGGGCGCGGGGTGGGCGGACGCCGGCATTTCTGCATTGCAGAATAATGGTGCGGAGAAATCGATGTCAAGCGGGCTTCCCTCGCTTTCACATTCGAGCGGCATGCTACAAGTTTCGCGAACCCTCGATCCGCACCGGATACAAGCCACAGCTTGCCTCCCGAAGCATTCGTGCATGTTGCATCGAATCATCGACAAAAAGGGCGAGCCGCTTAAAAAACCGGCGCTTGCGATGAAAATGGCCGGCACCGTCACCGACGCGAGCGCGATCCGCAACCAGTTCGACAAGGCCGTGAAGGCGCTGCCGCCGCAGAACAATCCGCAGAGCGTGACCGGGGTCGATGCTCAGGGTGGATTCGTGATCGGAAATCCGCTGGCGGCGGTGGTTCAGGGTGGGCAGTTGAAGTCGGCGGCGTTCAGTTCGCTGACGGCGACGAAGTGAGGGTCTACTGGTGATGTGCGAGACAGGCGCCGTGTGAAACAGGGCGCCTGCCTGTATTTGAAGACCGAATCGCTGCGGCTCGACATCTGAAAACGCGCTCAAGGCGTCCAGCGATAAACCACGATGCTGGAGCCGTTGTAGTTGTCTTTCGTGATCACATACTCGCCGGTCGATCTGAGGTACGCCCGTAGGCCGTACATCGAATCCACGTCGTTACCGACATCCACCGTACCCGGGCTCGTATTGATCAGCGTGGTGGCGAGGCTGCCCGTCGTGAGATTGAAAACGTCGATGTTCGGCACGGTATGCACGTAGCCGAGGAAGAGATAGTTGCCGGCCGCCGTCATCGACTTGGGATTGGCGCTCGGGATGTTGATCACCGGGTCCGGTTTCGTCGTGTTGCCCGCGCTCCAGCCGTGATACACCTCGATTCTCGTCTGGATGGCCGTCCAGTCCCAGCTGCCGGCTATGCCTTGCGCAAGGATCATGGTGTCGCTTTCCGGCAGATAGATGATGCGTGTCAGCGGCCGGATGCTCTGCGGCGTGGAGATCGTGACGGCGGGTCCCCAGGTGGGCTTGCCATTGGCGTCGAAACCGGTCAGCGGGTAATGGTAGATGTGGTTCGTGCGGTCGAGACCCGCCCACACGTCTCCCCGGCTGTCGATGCAGAATCCGCCCGTGACCTGCAGATTCGTATTGAACGCGGGCCCCGGAATCGATGCGTCCGGTATGGCGATGTAGCCGTTCGCCGCGTTGAAGTGGAAGAAGTAGAAGATGCCGGGGTTCTGGCCTGACGCCACGAGAATCCGGTTTCCGCCGACCGTGACGATCTGACCGAAATGCTCGTCGCGCTGGGTGTCGTTCATGTTGAGGCGCGGATCGGACGGATAGGTGAACGGGTCGATGGTGTTGGCGACGAAGGTGCCGCCCGCGATGCCGGTGTAGATGTGGCTGCCGCCATAGAAGTAGGCGCCGTCGGTGAGCGGGTCCGGCGCGCCGACTCCCTCGAAGTTGAGGGACTGAAGCTTCCACTGCAAATTGCCGGCGCTGTCGTAGGCATGCAGGTCGGTGGCGCCATTGCGGCCCAAGTCCCAGCCGCCGCCCCATGGATTGTTGAGCACGTACAGATTGCCGGCGGCGTCCCGGCCGATGCCGGCCACGCGCGTGAAACGCTTGTCGCCGACCTGGCCTTTGATGCCGGTGGTGGTGTCGAGGTAGCCGCCCTGCACGCCGAACGTGCCGACCTGCGTTGGCTTCCCCGCGATGTTGTACAGCTTGATGTTCATGTCGGGGCCTTCATCGCCGACCATCAGTTGCCCGGACCATGCATCGAAATAGAGCGCGGACGGCCGCGAGGCCGTGCCCATCTGAATGGTGTTCAACAAGGTGCCGGTCGGACCGAATTCGACCACCGTGCCCGCGCTCTTGCGGGCCACCCAGAGATTGCCCGCGCCATCGACGGCGAGTGCGCCGGGGCTCGACACGCTGATGTCCCGCTGCCAGACGCCGTCGGTCGTGAAGACCCGGACGCGATTGCTGAATATGTCGCTTGCATAAAGGAGCGAACCCGAGGTCGCGAGTCCGGTGATCACGTCGCCCCGAGCGACGGCGTTCCACACGCTGACGGAGATGACGAGGTCGCGCTGGCCGGTCACGCGGTTGTATCGCCCTACCGATCCTGTACCGGCTGAAGTGCCGAATTGCAAGGGCGTGAAGATCGAGGTGGCATTGCCGGTAATGGCACCGCCCTGAAACTCGCTGTTGATTCCGATGGAACCGATGGCCTTGCCGTTCTGATAGATCGCGACGCCCCCTTCGTTTTCGTCCCACAGCGATGCCGTATAGATGACGCCTTCGGGCGCGACCCACATCGAGCGAGCCGCGTTGCCTACGTGGGTGGCAAGGGTTCCGCCGGTGTTGGCGAGCCAGTCGGTGGTGTATTGCGCCTGAGATGCTGGCGTAATGAGTGCGAGCAGCGTTGTCACGGCGGCCAGAAATGCCGCATGGATTCGTTTATTGATCATGGGTGATGTGCCCTGACGGTGATACGTCAGTCACATGGAAGCGCGGGATGGAATGCTGAGTATCGGAGAAAAAAAAGCATTCGTCAGACAATAAATATCTGAAAAAAATTAGGTGGAGTGAAAATCTGGAAGGATTGCGTGACAAACAGCGGCACCTGGTGGATGTGCCTGCTCTATCGAGCTCGCCATCCGATGGCGGTGCGCGCCACCCACATCACCGAAAGGCCGCGTGGACTTCGCCGCGCTCGCGGTGATGTGGGTGGCACTGGTCGAACGTAACCGCTCAGGAGAACAGACCCTGTTGTGAAAGGAAGTGGTTCAGGAACATACCGCCCGGATCAAGCTGGCGCCGCAATGTATTGAACCTGGAGAGATTATCTTGCGGATAGAGCGCCTTCACGTCGACATGAGGCGTGATGTACTGCCAGTTTTTGGCCCAGTGCGGCCGACCGTGCCGCGCGCCGATCCAGTCCGACATGACGGCGTTGATCATGGCCAGATGAGACGCCATGGCCTGCGCCCGCTTGTTCGCGTCCGGCTCTGATTTCGGATAGGCGCTCAGGATTTCCATCCAGCACACGCGATCGTCGGCCGCCGTCGAAAAGGCGGGCGACAACAGGGCCGGGCTGGTTCGGGTGAAGCGCGCATGGAGACACGTAGTCAGGGGGAAGTCGCCCTGGAACTTATAGGCATAGTTCAGCGCCGCATACCACGCGCGGACCACATTGCCGACGTTCCACGTCCCGGGTCCCGTCGCGGGAATAGGAATGGCGACCTCGAGGTCGAGGATCGGGAACGCCTGGTCGGCGTAGAACAGCACACGCGGCGCTGGTGCAACGAAGCCGCCCTTTGCTTCGATGGCCTTGGCCCGGTCGCTGATGGTGTCCCAGGCCATGGACAGTATGGGCGGCCATAACAGCGGATGAGTCGCCGTCCAGCCCATCACGGCAGTGGCCATCTTGTCGATCCAGCCGTCCGGGCGCAGCGGGATGTCCCGAGGTTCGTCCGTCGTCCGATTGAACTTCTTGATCCAGATCTGACCGTTGTTGTAGCCGCTGCCCGGAAACCAGAACAACTCGACGTATTCGTTGCCGGTCACGAGCTTGTGCAGGTTCTGCGGCCTGATCTCCCCGCCCGTACTTTGCGGATTCGGTCCCATGACACTTTCGGTGGCCGTGACGATCTCCTCGTCGTGCAGGTTGTAGAGCGGCTCGACCTGCAGGGTCACTTTGGTGATGACGCCGAGGGTGCCGAGGCTGACGCGCGCGGCTGCCATTTCATTGGGTGCGGTGTCGTCGGAAAAGACATGGAGTTGGCCGTCGGCGGCGACGAACTCGATCGCATGGACAAAATCGGAGACTGTCCTCTGATGCCATCCCGTGCCGTGACAACCGGCGGCGATGAAGCCAGTGGCATTGATGGACGCCAGCGCACCGGTCGTCGACAGATACATCTGCGGCAGGGTTGGGTCGGGTGCCGTGAGGGCGTCGCGCACTTCCGCCCAACTCGCGGAAGGCAGAAAGCTGACTAGATCGAGTCCCTTGTCCTGCCAGCGCCATGCCTTTCGCGACCCTTTGGCGAAATTCGACATATCGACCAGCGTCTCGCCATTGTTTACGATCAGCGGACTGAAGGAATGCCCCGTGCCGATCATACGCAGCGTGGTCCCGCGCGAGCGCGCCACCAGCGCCTGGACGTCGGCCACGCTGGCGGGACGCTCGATCGCGTCCGGCACGGAGCTCAGGTTGCCCGCCCAGTTGGTCCAACGGTTCTCGTTACCATCGCCGCTATCATCTGGAATGTTCATGATACGTCTCGTCAGCGGCCGTGAAGGTCCGCGCCTCGTGTTGTGGGTTGCGCATTGGCCAGAGCAGGCGCCGGGGCACTGCTCCGGCGAACGGCATCGAAACAATCACTCGACCGAGATCAGGCCCAGCGTATTGCTCAAGGTCGTGCCGGTGATCGTGTAGTTGGCGGTGACCGGGGATCCTTTCTGAAATATGAAGGATTGCCTGGCTTCATTGTCGGTTCCCCACACGACAAAGACGTAGAGTGAAATGATGCTTCCGTCCGGAACGCCTAGCTTGTCCGGATCGACGTCCTTTGTCTGACCCAGCAATATGTCGCCCGAATTGCCGGAGAGATGCTTTTCTCCATTGTCATCCAGGTATGCTACCTCCCCCCTGGCAACAAAACCCCCACCGTTGTGCAGAGTAAACTTACCTATTTTTGTCATTGCCATGATATTCGCTCCGTAAGCGATTTAAAGTAGGCGTGCGCCCGCTGATTTTCCGGAAATAAATTTCCGGAAAAAAGTAATTTCGTCCTGGTAACCACCATTAATTATTTTGATTTATTAAATATCGTCTCCAGCAACGGAATGCTGATGAAATAACTCCGCTACGGCCGTAGAGGCCTGCGTTATGCGGCTTATCGAGCCTGGCTCAGAGGCAAGCACCAAGGCAATGCACAGGCGAGCAGGACCAAAGAAATCAATCGACAGGAATCAGGCCCAGCGTAGTGGGCCCGGTTACACCTGTAGTTGACGAATTGACGGCGACGGTCGATCGTTTCTGGAACACAGGGGATTGCGCGGCTTCGTTGTCGCTCAGGCGCTGTATTCCGTGCGCTCCGTCTGTCACCCGTCCCTTCGCAATAAGTGGGCCGTCTTTATCCAAACCAGACTTACCCGTTGTTTTCGTATTCATGGCATTCACCCCGCAAGCAATTTTACGTAGACGTGCGCCTATATTTTTGCCAGCAACAGTTATTTTATTTCTATTTCCTGATATCGACTTTTAAATCCAGATCGATCTTGATAAAGATTAGGTGACCAGGAATTACTTGTGCAGACAAAATTGGAGGATGGCACAGCACCCTGCTCACCTTGATAGGGCCGCGCAAGGGCGGCATGGAGCGTGCTTGTCGTAATTCGAGTTATTCTGAATGGCCGTCGAGGCTGCGTCCAACCACGAGTGACCGAGAGGCAAAACGGGGCGATCTCCTGCCCCTTTGTATTTGCGCTTCCTCCACCAAGCGTTCACGCCCCCCGCTGACTCATCTGTTGGCGGAAACACAAGTCTTTGGTATGGACGTTCCTTAAAGCGTAAAACAACGCCCCCTCACCCCCTCAACGCCCCCACAATCTGCTCCCGCACCTGTGGCCTTTCAGCAAACGGATCCGTCGGATTACGCGCCGTCACAATATCCTCCCCACGCGTCTTCACCGCACCCAGCGCATTCGGATGCGAATAGATATAAAACTGCTTCTCACGAATCGCATCGAACACCATCGCAGCAACTTGCCCAGCGCTGATCTTCCCCGAACTCACCGCCTTCTCGCTCAACGCACGCGACACACGTTGCGACAAAGTCAGCGGCGCATCGTTAGCAAGTTCCGCCGGCCGATTACGCTGCGCGTGCGCAATCCCCGTCGGCACGAAGTACGGACACAGCACCGAGCACGCCGCCTGCCGCGTGACCAGCGAAAGATCCTGATACAGCGATTCCGTCAGCGAGACCACTGCGTGTTTCGACACGTTGTACGGCCCCACCATCGGTGGATTGACCAGCCCCGCCATCGACGCGGTATTGACGATGTGCCCGCGATAACCGGCATCGCGTTGCGCGGCCTCGAGCATCAGCGGCGTGAACGCGCGCACACCGTGAATCACGCCCCACAGATTGACGCCGAGCAACCATTGCCAGTCGCGCTCGGTGTTCTCCCACACGAGTCCGCCGCTGCCGCCCACGCCCGCGTTGTTGAACACCAGATGCACGCCGCCGAACGCGTCGAGCGTGGCGCGCGCGAGTTCGTCCACCTCGTCGCCCTTCGCCACATCGACGCGACGCGCGATGGCCTGCGCGCCGGCCGCGCTCACTTCGGCGAAGGTTTCGTCGAGCGCGTCCTGTTGCACGTCGGCCAGCACGAGCCGCATGCCGAGTTTGGTGCCGAGCCTCGCGAACTCACGACCGAAGCCGGAGCCCGCGCCGGTAATCACCGCGACCTTGTCTGCGAAATTGTCCATGCGTTATCCCATTGCCAGCTGATATCGGTTGATAAAGCGCCTGCACGCAGCCACCCTGCCCTAACGCCCAGCAAGATAAAACCGATCACGCAACTCACGCTTGAGCACCTTGCCGATCGCACTGCGCGGCAAGCTGTCGACAAAGCGCAGCGCCGAGAGCCGCTGCATCTTGCCGAGCCGCGCATTGACCCAGCCCAGCAGCGTATCCGCATCGATCCGTGCATGCGGCGCGCGCACCACAAACGCAACCGGCGTTTCGCCCCATTGCTCCGATTGCGCACCGACCACGGCCACTTCCGCGACATCCGGATGCCGGCTCACTTCAGCTTCCAGATCGCTCGGATACACGTTGAAGCCCCCCGAAATGATCATGTCCTTCTTGCGATCGAGCAGCGTCAGAAAGCCGTCCTCATCGAAACGGCCCATGTCGCCGGTGCGAATGAAGCGCTTGCCGCCTGGGTCGTACCACTCCGCTTGCGCCGTCTTGTCGGGCTGCCGGTAGTAGCCGGTCATCATCGCGGGCGAATGGCCGACGATCTCGCCCACCTCGCCCGCCGGCACCTCGTTGCCTAGTTCGTCGATCAGCCGGATGTCGTGCCCTTCCATCGGTCGTCCGACCGAGTGCAGCTTGCCCGGCCATTCGTCGGCTTCCAGCTGGCACGAGCCGCCGCCTTCGGTCATCCCGTAGTACTCGGTCAGCCTGCCGGGCCAGCGGCGCACCACGTCCGCCTTGATGCTCGCCGCGAACGGCGCGCTGGTGCAGAACTTGGCCTGGAAGCTGGACAGGTCGTAACGGTCGAAATCCGGATGCGCCATCAGGCGCTGATACTGCACCGGCACGAGCATCGTGTGCGTCACGCGATGCCGTTGCGCGAGTTCCAGATAGCGCGTGGTCTCGAACTTCGGCATCAGCACGACGGTGCCGCCGAAAGTCAGCGTCGGCATGAAGCTCACGAGCGTCGTGTTCGAATACAACGGTGTGGAGATCAGCGTGATCGCGTCGGGTCCGTAGCCGCGCTCAATGCTGCGCACCGCGTACGCCCAGCGCATGCCGTGCGATTGCACGATGCCCTTCGGCGTACCCGTGGTGCCGGACGAGTAGATGATGTTGAACGGCCACGCCGGATCGATTGTCACCGCCGCGGGCGTCGCGCGCTGCGGCGCGAGCCATGTGCCGAGCGCGGTGCTGCCAACGTGAGCGTCGAGCGCAATCGGTGTCGCGTCGATTTGTGCGGCGACCGGTTCGAGCAGACGCTTGACCTCCGCGTCGACGAACAGCAGCCGCGCGCCCGAGTTGCCGATCATGCCGACGAGACTCGCCGCGCTCGACGACGGCGCGAGCGGCGCGACCACCGCCCCCGCCCGCAAGCCGCCGAGAAACGCCACCACGTAGTCCACCGACGCGGCCGCGCACAACGCAATCGCATCGCGCGGCTGGATGCCCTCGCGCTGCAACGCGGCGGCAAAGCGGTCGACGCGCGCATCGAGCGCCGCGTAGCTGACCACTTCGTCACCACAGATCAATGCCGGATGCTCGCCGCGCTCCTTACCAAAGCGGCGCAACATATCGGTAATACACACGAATGGTTCGTCCTGCAGAATATTGAGCCATGTCATCGCGCCGCGCCACCACCGCCGTTGTCCGCCTTGCCGCCACCCGCCGCGGCTGTACGCGCGGCGTCCTCTTCCTGCAACACGCGCCATAGAATCTTGCCGCTGCCCGATTTCGGCAGCGACGTGACGAATTCGACGATGCGCGGCGCCTTGTACGCCGCCATCTGCTCGTGTGCCCAGTCGATGATCTCCTGCGCGGCAATCTTCCCTGCATGCGCCGCGTCGGGCACTACCAGCGCCTTCACGGTCTCGCCGCGCTTCTCGTCCTTGACGCCGATCACGCACACCTCGTGAATCGCCGGATGCCGGTACATCAGCGCTTCGACCTCGGCCGGCCAGACCTTGTAGCCGGATGCGTTGATCATCCGTTTGAGGCGGTCGGTCATGAAGAAGTAGCCGTCCTCGTCGATATGCCCGAGGTCGCCGGTACGCAGAAACCGCTTGCCGTCGAGTTCGACGAACGCCTCGGCGGTTGCTTTCGGATTGCGCCAGTAGCCTTGCATCACCTGCGGCGCGTTGACGACGATCTCGCCGGTCTCGCCTTGCGGCAGTTCCTGCAACGTGAGCGGGTCGATCACGCGCGAGTCCACGTCGAACACGGGAATGCCGAGGCACTGCGGCTTCGGACGATGCGGCGGATTGATGTGCGTGCCGGCAATCGTCTCCGACATGCCGTAGCCTTCGACGTAATCGAGACCGGTGAGCGCCTTGAGCTTGCGGGCGATCGCGTCCGGCATCGCCGCGCCGCCGCCGCGCGCGCCGCTCAGGCTCGACAGATCGTATTCCCCGAGCCTCGGGTTCGACAGGAAGTCGACCATCATCGTCGAGATCGACTGCCACGCGGTGACGCGATATTTCTGCATGCATAGCGCGGCCGCGTCTCGATCCCAGCGCGGCAGAACGACGATGGTCGCGCCGGAAAACACCGCGCTGTTCATGCCGCCCTGCATGCCGGTCACGTGGAAGAACGGCAGCACCGACAGATAAACGCCGTCGGCGGGCGCCGCGAACCACACGCAGCCGCCGAGCAGCGTGCTCATCACGCTGCGATGCGTGTGCATGCAGCCCTTCGGCTTGCCGGTGGTGCCGGACGTGTACGGCATCACGCACAGATCGTCGGCGCCGGTGGTGAGCGGGCCCGGCGCGATGTGGCGATCGAGCACGGCTTGCCACGAAGTCACGCCGTTGATATTGAAGTGCTTGCGCGGCGCCGCGACGAATTCCGGCACGGCGATCGGCGAAGGCCGCTTCAGATAATCGCTATACGTCGCGACGATTGCGTGTTCGAGTCCCTGGCCTGGTCCTTTGCCGATCAGCGGCTCGACGTTCGCGAACAGGCATTGCGGCGCGATGATCGTGGTCGCGCCGCTGTCCTCGACGTAGTGCGCGAGTTCGGCGCTCATGTTCATCGGATTGACCGGCACGACCACCGCGTTGGCCCGCAGAATGCCGTAGTAAGCAATGATCCATTGCGGGCTGTTCTGCATGTAGAGCAGCACACGGTCGCCCGCTTTCACGTGGCACTCGTTCTGCAGGAAGCCCGCGATGCGCTCGGCCTCGTCCTTGAACTCGGCGAATGACACCGGCGTGTCGTAGAAAACAATAAACGGCTTGTCGGGAAAGCGCGCCGCCGAGACCTCGGCGTTGTAAAAAATATTGGTCTCGGGCAGCGTCAGATGCAGTGGCACTTGCGGCGGCCAATGCGGGTGATGGCGTTCGTTCATGGGCGTCTCCTGCTTGACTGTCGGCGCGCGCTTCACACTGTTGCTGCGCGCTTCGTTCATGTTCGCCGCGCGGCGGATGCGCCTTGCGGCGCGTGCGACTGCGCTCGTGCTTCCGTTAGTGAGCCGGCCAATGCGTCGCGATGCACGGCACGGCTGGATTTCATGCGTGTCTTCAACGCGTGAGATAACGCCCAAGCTCCATCCTGGCAATCGCATTGCGATGCACCTCGTCCGGGCCGTCGGCGAAACGCAGCGTGCGCGAGCTCGCATAGGCGCGCGCGAGGCCGAAGTCGTCGCTGAGCGCGCCGCCGCCGTGCGCCTGCATCGCCCAGTCGATCACCTGGCAGGCCATGTTCGGCGCGGCCACCTTGATCATCGCGATCTCCTGGCGCGCCGCCTTGTTGCCGACCGTGTCCATTTTGTGCGCGGCATTGAGCACGAGAAAGCGCGTCTGGTCGATCATGATGCGCGCGTTGGCGATCCGTTCGCGCGTCACACCTTGCTCAGCGATCGGTTTGCCGAACGCGACGCGATCGAGCGAACGGCGGCACATCGCTTCGAGCGCGCGTTCGGCGCGTCCGATCAGGCGCATGCAGTGATGGATGCGCCCCGGTCCGAGCCGGCCCTGCGCGATTTCGAAGCCGCGCCCTTCGCCGAGCAGCATGTTGCTCGCGGGCACGCGCACGTTCTCGAACGCGACTTCGGCGTGACCGTGCGGCGCGTCGTCGTAGCCGAACACCGGCAAGTGACGCAGCACCTTGACGCCGGGCGTGGCCATCGGCACCAGGATCATCGACTGTTGCTGATGCCGGTTCGGATGATCGGGATTCGACTTGCCCATGAAGATCAGGATCTGGCAGCGCGGATCGTTGGCGCCCGAGGTCCACCATTTGCGGCCATCGATCACGTAGTGATCGCCGTCGCGCACGATGCGCGCCTCGATGTTGGTCGCATCCGACGACGCCACCTCCGGCTCCGTCATCGCGAATGCCGAGCGGATCGTGCCGTCGAGCAGCGGCAGCAGCCATTGCTGTTGCTGCTCGACGCTCGCGTAACGCACCAGCGTTTCCATGTTGCCGGTGTCCGGCGCGGAACAGTTGAACGGCTCCGCACCGATGTGCGAGCGCCCCATGATTTCACACAACGGCGCGTATTCGAGGTTCGTGAGCCCGGCGCCGTATTTCGACTCGGGCAGAAACAGATTCCACAAACCAGCGGCCTTCGCCTTCTCTTTCAGTTGCTCGATCACCGGCGCCGGTTGCCAGCGATTGCCGGATTCGCGCGCGGCATCCATCTGCGCGTCGAAAACGGCTTCGGCCGGATAGACGTGCTCGTCCATGAAAGCATTCAGGCGCTTCTGCAAACTCTTGACCTTGTCCGAGTGCTGAAAATCCATGCAGCGTCTCCTGGATTAATACGTACGCGCAGCGCGCTGGCACGGCCATGCGAGCGCGCTGCGTTCTGAAACGAAACGGTATGTCCGTCCCCGGACGATGACTCAGACGATGATCGCCCCGCCGTCCACCGCGAAGTGTTGGCCGGTGATGTGCCGCGACGCTTCGCTCGCGAGAAACACGACGGGCCCCTTGAGGTCTTCGTCGCCGCCAAGACGTTGCAACGGCGTGCGCGACACGATCGTGTCTTCGAGCTTGTCGAGCAGCCCCGCCGACATCTTCGACGGGAAAAAGCCCGGGCAGATGGCGTTGACGTTGATGTTGTACTTGCCCCATTCCGCGGCCAGCGCGCGCGTGAAATTGATCGCAGCGGCCTTCGACGTGTTGTACGCAATCGTATTCATGCCGGGCGGCGAACCCTTGAGTCCCGCCACCGACGCGATGTTGATGATCTTGCCCGCGCGCCGCGGGATCATGCTGCGCTTGCCGACTTCACGCGCGACGAAGAACGGCGCGTTGACGTTCAGGTTCATCACCTTGTGCCACGCTTCGTCGGGATAGTCTTCAGCGGGTGCACCCCACGTCGCGCCCGCGTTGTTCACGAGGATATCGATGCGGCCATGCAGCCCCAGCACTTCATCGACGAGACCGGGGATGCCCTCGAAGCGTTGCAGATCGTTCACCACGGTCAGCACCTCGATGCCGCGGCCTTGCAGGTGTGTCTTCGCTTCGGCGAGTTCATCGGCCTTGCGCGCGGTGATCGCGACGCGGCAACCCATCTCGCCGAGCGCTTCGGCCATTTGCAGGCCGAGGCCGCGCGAGCCGCCGGTGATCAACGCAACCTTGCCGTCCAGTTGAAACAGTTCCTTCACAGCCATCGTCTCGCTCCTCCACGTGTTCCGATATGCAGATTTGGATTCCATATTTTCTGACCATCATACGTGCCGAAATTCGACGTGTAAATAAAAGCACGCTCATTCACTTTCGTTATAGACTGACACGCATCGCCGATGTGCGGATCATCAGGACTTACCCGCATAACGCGCGTTTCGACTGATCTATGCGGATGCGCAAAGCCGCTCTTCTTGCGTGCGTCGCGTCGTTGTTCTGCATAGCGGCTTATCTTTGGACGGGGCTTCTTTCATGCAAGATGCGTTGATCATCAACACGCGTGATCTGGATTTCCAGCTATTCGAAGTACTCGAGGCCGAGACGCTCACGCGACGCACGCGCCATGCCGATCACAGCCGCGAGACTTTCCGCGCGGCGCTCGATACCGCACATGCGGTGGCCGTCGAAAAATTCGCGCCCCACAACCGACTGCTCGACGAGCATGAACCGCAATTCGATGGTCAACGGGTCACGCTGCCCGTCGAAGTGAAAGACGCCCTCGACGCGTTGCGCGCCACCGGCTTTCTCGCCGCGGGCAAAGACTACGAGTGGGGCGGCATGCAGTTGCCGTCGCTGATTGCTTTCGCGTGCCTGTCGCTCTTCAAGAGCGCCAACATCGCCACGTCCTCCTACGCGATGCTGACCACCGCGAATGCGAACGTGATCGAACGCTTCGGCAGCGAAGCGCAAAAGCGTAAGTATCTGCAGGCGCTGTTCGAAGGCCGCGCGTTCGGCACGATGGCGCTCACCGAACCGCAAGCGGGCTCCAGCCTCTCCGATCTCGTCACCACGGCGACGCCGAACGAAGACGGCACCTATTCGATTCGCGGCAACAAAATTTTCATCTCGGGCGGCGATCACGAATTGAGCGAGAACATCGTTCATCTCGTGCTCGCGCGCATTCCGGGCGGGCCGCCGGGCGTCAAAGGCATCTCGCTGTTCACGGTGCCGAAGTACCACGTCAACGACGACGGCAGCCTCGGCGCGCGCAACGACGTCGCCCTGGCGGGACTGATTCACAAGATGGGTTGGCGCGGCACGACGTCGACGATGCTGTCGTTCGGCGAACACGGCACATGTATCGGCGAGCTGGTGGGAGAACCGCATCACGGCCTCGCCACCATGTTCCACATGATGAACGAGGCACGCATCGGTGTCGGCCTCGGCGCCGTGATGCTCGGCTATCGCGGCTATCTGGCCTCGCTCGACTATGCGCGCGAGCGGCCACAAGGTCGCCGGCCCGACAACAAGAATCCGCTCGACCCGCAGTTGCCGCTGATCGAACATGCCGACGTGCGCCGCATGCTGCTCGCCCAAAAGGCCTATGTGGAAGGCGCATACGCGTTATGCCTGTATGCGGCGCGCCTCGTCGACGAACAGCACACCGGTGAGAGCGATGCCGCACGCGCCGAGGCGGGCTTGCTGCTCGATCTGCTGACGCCGGTGGTGAAATCGTGGCCGTCGCAGTGGTGTCTGGAAGCGAACAGCCTCGCGATCCAGATTCACGGCGGCTACGGCTATACGCGCGAGTACCCGGTCGAGCAGTTCTATCGCGACAACCGGCTCAACATGATTCACGAAGGCACGCACGGCATTCAGGCGATCGATCTGCTGGGTCGCAAAGTCGTGATGAAACAGGGGGCCGCGCTCGCGCTGCTTGGCCATGAGATCCAGCGCACGATCGACGCCGCGCTGACTCACGAACGCCTGCATGCACACGCAAACGCGCTCGGCGATGCATGGCGCGACCTGAACGCGACGCTCGAAGCACTGCTGCCCACGCTCGCTCAAGAAACCGAACGCGCGCTCGCCAACGCGAATGCGTTTCTCGAAGCATTCGGCCATATCGTGATCGCGTGGACGTGGCTGAGGCAGGCGGTCGTCGCGAGCGCCGCGCTAGCCGATGCGCGCAGCGAAGCCGAGACAGACGCGGACTTCTATCGCGGCAAACTGCACGCGTGCCAGTGGTTCTTCCGTTGGGAGTTGCCGCGCGTCGCGTTGATGCTCGCCACGCTGCGCAGTCTCGACGACACCACGCTCGGCATGGCGCCGCAATGGTTCTAGCCAGCACCGTTCCGGCCAAAAAACGCGCTACCGCTCAATGCGACAGCGCGATTTCGAGTTGCGTGACCACGTCGATCAGACGTGGCCGCACTTCTTCCAGTAGAAATTCCTTCGACAGTTTGAACGACGGCCCGCCCACGTTGATCGCCATGACCGGCAATTCGCCGCCCGGCTGAAACGCGCGCGCGATGCCGTTCACGTCTTTCTGCCAGTCGCCGAACGACGTCGTCACACCGAGCGTGCGGTAATCGTCGAGCGCTTTCTCGATGCCGCGACGCGTCTTCGGCCACGCGACGTGATCGAGTTCGCGTACCTGCTCCATGAAGCTGAGGCGATCGTGCTCGGGAATCGCCGCGAGCCATGCGCGGCCGATCGCCGAGGTCGCCACCGGAATGCGCGAGCCGACTTCGAGCGTCAGCGTGAGCGCCACCGAGCCCCGGCAATTTTCCACGTAGATCATCGAGAGGCGGTCACGCGTGCCGAGCGAAACCGTGGCGCCGGAGATATCGGCCAGCTCCTGCATCACGGGCCGCGCAATCTTGCGCACGTCGAGGCGCGCGAGCATCGCACTGCCGAGTGCGAGCGATGCCGTGCCGAGCCGGTACTTGCCGCTCTCTTTCAGATGGATCAGATAGCCGAGCAGCGTCAGCGTATGAGTGAGGCGCGATATCGTCGATTTCGGCAACCGGCAACGCAACGCCAGTTCCTGGTTGCTCAACGATTTGTCGCCGGAACGGAAACACGCCAGCACTTCAAGCCCCCGTGCGAGCGCCGTGACGAAGTGCCGGTCGTCCTTGTGCGCTTCGTGCGCGGTGCGGCTTGCGAGGACCGCGGGCGCCCGCGCCGCTGAAGCCGTGTGCTGCGCCGCATCGTCGACGCTCGAGACCCCGATCGCATGATCGATCGGGCTGTCATGGGTTTTGCTCAAACGGAATGCAATCCCGCGAAACGGCTGTATCTGAAGGACTAACCGTGAGCCCGGATCGAGGCTGATCCGGGCGGCGAAATTATAGTCTGAAATATGAGGCGCATTTAACGCGGACTGTCGACGAGTCAAGTCCGTGGCAACAGTCGTGTCACGCGAAGCAACACCGGCACCAGTTTTTCCAGCATGAGCGCGTGGGCTGGAGTATTGTTTAAGCGCGCCGGGAGCGCGGCACGGCAATTTTCCAGAATACAGGTGCTCCCCGCGGGTCAGGACAGGCTCGCCAGCGCGCGGTTTTTTGCATACAACGAAGCGACATCAACTTATCGAGGATGGAGAAAACGTGAAAAAAGTCAATCTTTTGAAGGCGCTCGGTATTGCATTGTGTGTAGCAACCGCGTCCAGCGCCTATGCCCAGGCCAGCGACGCCGCGGCGCCGGCCGCCACCGCGCCGGCCCCGGCCGCCAATACCAAATCGACTCGCCAGATGGACCGCAAGCTGGGCCGTGACGTCCGGCGCGCGCTGGCCAAAGCGCCGGGCTTCAACGTGTCGAACGTGTTCGTGCGCGCTCGCGGCGGCGCGGTGACCTTGACTGGATCCGTGCCCCAAGGCCCTCAGATCCAGCAGGCGGGGGATGTCGCGAAGGATGTTCCCGGCGTGACCTCGGTGAGCAACAAGATCACCCTTGGCGTGCGCAGCGGCGGCGGTGGCGGGAGCTGAACGCCCCGAGCCTGACCGGATGACGACGGGCGGCGCCGTCTGCCGCGAACACCGCACACGGGGCGCTGCCCGTTGTCCTGGTATATGGAATCCTTAGCGTCGGCTCGATGCCAACCTAGCGTCGAACGAGACCGACCACATAGCGGCACACCTCGTCGCCCGCATTGAAGAACTCGCACTCGACCGGTGCGCCGAGTTGCAGACAGTCTCCCGCTTCGAGCCGGTAAGACTGACTGCCCTCGCGGAACGTCAACACGCCTTGCGTGACCCAGATCTGCTGATGCTGAAACACGAACGCATCCGACGGATAAGGCACCCTCACACCCGCCGGCAACTCGATCTCGAGCAGCTCCAGCACGCCGCCGGTAGGCGGTGAAATCCGCCGCCGCGTATAGCCCGTTTCGGGGTCCTGCCAAAGCGCCTGGTCCGCATGACGCACGAGCCGCTCGACGGTCTGTTCGGCGAGCGCGAGCAAGGTCGACAAGGTCAGTCCGAACGCGCCCGACAACCGCCCGAGCACCGTCGCGGTCGGGCTCGCCTCGCCGCGTTCGATCTTGCTGATCATCGCCTTCGATACACCCGAGCGCTCCGCCAGTTCGCTCAGCGACCAGTTGCGCGCTTCGCGCTCGGTCTTCACGCGCGCGGAGATGGCCTGGGTCAGATCGATGGAGGCGGATTCGGACATGGAAGGACCGTCGTGGGTGAAGTGAGTACCGCAAAATTATATCGAGGCGCGGCTGCCTGCCACGCCCACCCTGTCGGTCTATTAAAAGTCAAACGCAATGTCTTGCATAGTAATTTTTCGTCCACTATATTAAACACGACTGTGTTAGCCGCACGAACGCGGCGCCCGCCGCTGGTTCGGCAGGCGCTACTGCTCGAAAGGCTTCTGTAAGCGTTCGTCCATCTCAGCCGGAAGACACCATGCCGAAGGAAATCGTTCTCAACGCGTTTGACATGAACTGCGTCGGTCACATCCAGCAAGGTATGTGGACGCATCCGCGCGATCAGTCCAGCCGCTACACCGATCTCCAGTACTGGACCGACTACGCTCGCACGCTGGAAGCGGGTCTGTTCGACGGCATCTTTTTCGCCGACGTCGTGGGCGTCTATGACGTCTACGGCGGCAATCCGGAGGCGGCGATTCGCGGCGCCGTGCAGGTTCCGGTCAACGACCCGACGCTGCTGATTCCCGGGATGGCGGCGGTCACGCGACATCTGTCGTTCGGCGTCACGTCGAATCTGTCGGTCGAGCAACCGTATCTGTTCGCGCGGCGCATGTCGACGCTCGATCATCTGACGCGCGGCCGGGTCGGCTGGAATATCGTCACCGGTTATCTGGACAGTGCGTCGCGCGCGATCGGGCTCGCCGGACAAATGGCGCACGACGACCGCTACGACCTCGCCGACGAATACATGGAACTGGTCTACAAACTGTGGGAATGCAGTTGGGAAGACGGCGCGGTGCTGCGTGACAAAGCGCGCGGCGTCTATGCGGACCCGGCGAAAGTGCATGTGATACATCACCACGGCAAGCAATATCGCGTCGATGCGATGCATCTGAGCGAGCCGTCGCCACAGCGCACGCCGGTGCTCTATCAGGCTGGCTCGTCGGCGCGCGGCAAACGCTTCGCGGCGGCGCACGCGGAGTGCGTGTTCGTCAACGGCCAGGCGAAGCCCGCGGTGAAAGCGATCGTCGACGACATTCGCGCGCATGCCGTCGCGGGCGGCCGCGAGGCGGACGACATCAAGGTGCTGCTCGGACAAACCGTCATCACGGGCCGCACCGAGCGCGACGCGCAGGAGAAGTACGAAGAGTACCGGCGCTACGTCAGTTCGGAGGCGGCGCTCGTGCATGCGGCGGCGTCGCTCGGTATCGACTTCGCGCGCTACGACCTCGACGAGCCGATCGACACCGGCAAGAGCCAGGCGATCGTGTCGAACGTCGAAGCGATGACGCGCGCCGCCGGTCCGCAATGGACCAAACGCAAGCTGCTCGAACAGATGGTGCTCGGCAGCCGGCAGACGCCGCTCGTCGGTTCGGCCGAACGGATCGCGAGCGAGCTAATCGCGTGGACCGAGGAAACCGGTGTGGACGGTTTCAATCTGTCGCGCACCGTGGCGCCGGAATGTTTCGGGGACTTCATCGACCTGGTGGTGCCGATCCTGCAGGAACGCGGCGCGTACAAGCGCGCGTATCGCGACGGCACGTTGCGCGAGAAGCTGTTCGGTCATGCCCGCCTGCCGTCGACTCATACGGCGGCACGGTTTCGCTCACCCGCCTGCGCCGTGGCCGCCGCCACCGCCAGCGACGTATCGAACTGAGACCGTCGCGGCGCGTTGTACTTTGTGTCATGCGTGCCGCCGCATTCATGACACGCCGATCTATCAGCAGAGGTCCCCATGCTTGACAGGAGCATCTTCCGCGACGCCATGGCCGGACTCGGCACGGCCGTCAACATCATCACGAGCGATGGCGCCGCGGGGCTCGCGGGCTGCACCGCGTCGGCGGTGTGCGGCGTGACGGACGAGCCGCCTACCCTGCTCGTCTGCATCAATCGCAGCAGCCGCAACAATGCGGCGTTCCGCCGCAACGGCAAGCTCTGCGTGAACGTGCTGAGCGCGGAACAGCAAACGCTCGCCGCGCATTTCGCGACCAGTGCGCTGCCGATCGCGGAGCGCTTCGCCGCCGCGCAATGGGAACGGCTCGTCACCGGCGCGCCGGTGTTGCAAGGCGCGCTGGCATCGTTGGACTGCGAGATCGAATCGGTAACCGAGGTCGGCACGCACACGGTGTTCTTCTGCGCAGTGAAGGACGCGCGTACGCATGTCGCGGGGGATGCGCTGATTTACTACGGGCGCCGGTATCACCGGGTTGGTGAGCGCTCGGTGCATGCGGCGCATCGGCCCGAGGCGGATGCGAACGCGGCTGTTCCGGCGCGCTAAGGCAGTGCTGATCGAGCCGTGTCAACGCGCCTGATCGCGATGGCGCATGCATAGGCTTTCCGAACCACGACTGAAAGTGGTCACGTCGATTCGTTTTGTCACGCCGCAGGCGTTCTGCGCGGCCGCTTCGCGAGGACCGCCTGCTCTGCGTCACGCGACCTGCTCGCTCCTGAATTCGCCCAGCACACCTAAAATAGTTTCCACCGGATCATGTGTTTTGACCTCGACAATGCTGAGCGTCTGATCGGATGGCAGTCGAGGTAAACGTACAACTTTGATCGCCAGCTTTTTGTCGCACACGCAAAGATAGTTGCAGAGATTTTCCCCGGCTGCTTTGGCGGCTGCATATTCGCCCATATTTGGATATGCCGTTTCGACAGCCACCGAAGACGGATAAAACATGGTGAATTTTTCGGGCGTGATCTGGCGTATGGATTGCCAGCACGTATAGAAGCCTTCGACGTAGTACCGGGAAAACCGCGCGAACAGGTCACTAGAAAATTTGCCGCGGGCCGCAACAAAAATCGGCGGCGTTGCAAAATAGTAGACGTGGGTGGGCGCCCATCCATCGCCAAGACCCGTCTGAAGATCCTCTGGCGGATCGAACATATCGTAAGCGAGACTGGCCGACTTTCCTCCGCCATTGTTGATATCCGCAACGACCGCTTCCGCATCGTCCTTGCCGCGATGATAGGTGAGACGCACGTCGGCTCCGCCCACCGCCAGAATCTTCGCGCACAATTCACCGAGTCCTCGCGATCCACCTATTACGAGCGCGCGCTGCCCAGCGAACATTTCAGCGTCCGGAATCAACGTCTTTAGCTCCGCACTAGTTTTTTGCTTATGGGGTGCGGGACGCAATATCGCTTGAATGACGCCCGTTGCGCCGTCCGCAACGATGTCGACAGACAAACGGCGGAAGCGGTCATCGTAATTGACAACCTTCCAGTCCAATCTTCCTCCGTTCTCCGCTGTGCTGGACGAAGGCGAAAAACTGACGGATAGCGCGGAGTAAATTGAGTGCAATCCCGGACATTCCATTCCTACCAACCGCGTGGTTGCAAGAATGAAGGCGATCTGTCCCAAGGGTATCTTCTGCGTAAGAACAGGGAATCGCTCTCGCACAGCCGAGCTGTCCAACTCAAGCGGAATGCTTCCCTGGGCATTATCTAGCGAGGCTTCGCTTCGCTCATGACAATCGCTTGAGGCGGGAGACCGGTCTATGAAAGCTACGTCCATCTCATTTGCAGAAAGTTCGACATGAACGGTTGCGCATTCCGCGCCATTGCATTCAAGAACAATTTTTTTATGCTGGTCCTGGTCCTGCACTAAACGTAAGAGTACTTCTTCATCGACCCGGACGGGGTTGCGGAATACGCATGACACTTTGGCCAAGGCTGTTTTGGATGTATTCGCCAACCCTTCTTCGATCGCCCATAGCAACAGATGCATTCCATGCACAATGGGACGACCGAATTGCGAACGCCGGGCTTTCAATGCGTCTACATGCACAGGATTGCTGTCGCCCGACAGGAGGGCAAAAGCATTCTGGTCTTCGATCCTGAAACGTCGCGATGCAGGCATGCTAGAACTCCCCATAATCGTCAAGCCGTTGACCCGCAGTCCCGCAAACAGGCGCGGTGATGTCGCCTGTCGTCCCCGGCATGGCGCAAAGCGCTCACACAGGTCAACCGCGTGACATGCCGAACCAGCGCCGGCTCCGCGTTCCCGGCTCGGTGCTGACTGCGGGTTCCGCGCGGGTTGTCTCGCGAACCAGCAGCCACGCGACGACGGCCGCGGCCACGAGGAAGCAGACCTGGATCGGGTTGACGGGCCCTTGCGCAAGATTGAGGATGCGATTGTCGTTCGCGACGACCAGGTACGCGAGTGCAAGGACGATCAACGGTTTCGATATCACCTGGCCGCCATATTTTTCCGCGTTTCGGAGCATCGTCAGAAACGTCAGCATGAACAACGGCAGAAGTCCGCCGAAGTGATGCACCCAGACGATCGGCGACGCTGCCGTGAAGCATAGCTGGGCGAGCAGGAACGACGGCAGCGGTGGTTCTTTTCTGGTGCGGAAACTCCACCACAGCCCGATCGCGATCAATACCAGTGCGGAGACGACCGTTACCTGCTCGACGATCGGCCGATAGTCGGCGAAGTGGTCCTCGAAGAAAACCTGGTCATTGCCGTTCAGGAAGAGTCGATGCATGACGCCGTTGATCGACGTGTTGCCGAAGTACGCTTCGCCTCGAGCGCCCATGTAGGCAAGCGCGTGCCGGTAGCCAATGAACTGCTCGAAGCCGTACGTCGAGATCGCGAGCAGCGTGGCCGGCACGACGACGCCGAGCCATGTCGCCACGAAACGCATGTCGCGCCGGAACAGGCCCCATATGAGAAACAGCCCGAACTGCGGCTTGATCAATGCGCAAACGCCCATCAGCACGCCAGCCCATCCACGCTGGCCGCTGGCATAGGCAATGCACGCGAAGACCGTCGCGCAGGTTATCCAGGCCTGAATCTGCCCCAGGTACAGTGTCCAGATCACCGGATAGAAGAACCACGTGGACACGAAGCCGAGCGCCATCAATGCAAGGCGCGAGCGCGCGTCTGCGGTAATCGATTCGAGGCCGAGTTCGCTCGCCATCACGACGGACAGGCGAGCCATGCCCAACGCGGTGAGCAGAACGATCAGGTGATTGAACAGGTTGAGGTGCCAATAGTCGAGCATGTGCAGCTTGTCAAAAAGCTCGAAGAACAGCAACGACGTCGGCGGATACTGGAATTTTTCGTGCTGCGTAAAGAACACGGCCTCGTAAAGATCCTGGCCCGGATGATGATGAACCTGCAAATAGCCTTTCAGCATGAATTGCCAGGAATCCTTGCCGTACCAATCGTGGCCATCGCTGATGACCAGCATCTGGCGCATCGTGGTCAACGTATTCTGAAAGCCGAGACGCGACTGAAGCACGCTCAACACGACCGCGCTGATGACGATAAAGAACAGTGTGGCCAACACTGTTCGCCGCAACGAACCTGTCTGATTCATGGAGCCCTCACTCTCATCCATTTTTGGATCATCGAAGTGCCGATTCCTGCAATTTCTCAGCGCGCTTTCCGAAAGAATTGGGTGGCGTCACGCTCATGCCGAGCGTACATACAGCGGCAGTCCACCCTGCCGACCGGCGCGCGCCGCAGCACATTGCACCCCGTAATGCACTACTGGGTCGCGACCTGAACGTTGATGCCGAGCGTTCGCGCGACCGTGCCCGTCCATACTTCCGCACCGGCCCGGTTCAGGTGGTTGCGGTCGCCAAAGTACTTCCATGGCAGCACAGGAATCAGGTCACCTGTCACATGGAAATTCGGATGCCTTTGCCTGAAGCCATCGATATAGGCGGTGTAGTCTTGCCGGAAGCCTGCGGGCAGTCCCTTGTAGCTCAGATCACTCATCGGCATCGGGACGAAATTCACCTCGATCCCTTTGTCCGCAAACAGTGTCAGCAAGCGATCGAAGTAGGCGTCAAAGATGGGTCTGCTGTGAAAGCCCGACATCGCGGTGACTTCGAAGCTCAGTGCGGTCGAACCGTCGTCGGTACCGAAGCTGTGGTAGCCGCGCTGGCGCTTCACCTCGTCGAGCCATTCGTCATTGGTGTGCTTGCGCCGGTACACCATCCCCGCCTTCATGCTACCCGTATAGAACGCCGGAAAATGCGACGCATACAGGAAATTGGTCAGGCGGTCCTCGATCGATCCCGTGCGCGAGACCGAGTAAAGCGATTTGTCATGAAGCGATTCCGACAGCTTGCGGACTTCCTCCATCTCACTGAAGCTCAGGAAGCTGAACAGCGCAGCACGGGTCCAGTACGAATCGGCCGTAGCGAAGTGATACGGCGAGATCGACAGGATGACCTTGCGCGGCAGGTCCGGGCACTTCAGAATGCGCTGCGCGACATAGTAGGTCTCGACGGGCGTGGCGCCGCCGAGCGCGAGATTGACGGTCGATGGGTCGAGATGCGCCGGTATCAGGCCGGCGACGGCACGCGAGTCGCCGATGATCACGGTCGCGTCCTTGCGGCATTCGCTGATCATTTCGTTCTTCGCCACCCACATTGGGTATTCCGGGTCGAGAAACCACATGGGTCCGCGCGCGGCCCACACCCATGAAGCGCCGACGAGGAGCACGAACACCAGCCCGACTGCACGGAAGAAACTGCCAAACTCCGACGTTTTCACGGGTCACGATCCCTTGCATTTAGAACTGGAAGTACAGGAACTCAGTTGCGCCGGCCAGATGCAGCAGCGCGGCCGCTGCAAGCACGCCGATCGCGACGCCCCATCCTGCTTGCGGCCGCCACTGCAGCGCCGCAGGCAGGCTGGTGCGGACTTTGTCGAGCACGGGCGAATAGCGCGCCATGATCTCGTTCGAGTTGGGCATCAGCAGCGCAATGAAGAAGGCGATCCCGATCTTCACCCAGTTTTTGAAGGCGAGCAGTGACTCGAGCTCGTAAGTGGGTGCGGCCGTCACATGATGCAGTCCCAACATGCCCGTGATCAGGTGCATCGCATCGTGCACCGATGCCGAGCGAAACATGATCTGCGCGAGCAGCACGGCAAGATAGGTGATGAGCCACTGCGCCACGACGACGCTTGCCCTGCGCAACCACGGGCGCGGCTCAGCCGGTTGCCTGGGTCCGAAAATCCGCCATGCGTGGTTGATCGTCAGATAGGCCGAATGCAGCAACCCGAATACCAGAAACTGGAGTCCCGCACCATGCCAGATGCCGGCGAGGGTCATCGTGAAAAAGAGCGGCAGCGCGACCATCGTCGCAAAGCCGGCCGGTGTCGCCGTCGCCTTGCGGGAGACCGGCGCGCCGCGCGCCGCGCGCCGCCGCATGATCAGGAGCGCGATCGGGTTGTAGAGGTACAGGTTCAGGTAGCGAGTCAGCGTCATGTGCCAGCGCTGCCAGAAATCGATGATGCATGTCGCCTTGTAGGGCGAGTTGAAATTGGCTGGGAAGCGGATTCCGAACATCCGCGCGAGCCCGACGGCCATGTCCGAATAGCCCGAAAAGTCGAAATAGAGCTGCATCGAATAGGCCAGCGCGCCGCACCACGCCGCCTGTGCCGGCAATGCGTCGCGGAAGCCGAATGCGAACTGGACCGTCTCCGACAGTCCGTCGGCGATGATCAACTTCTTCGCCAGACCGATCGTGAAGATGCTGAGTCCGACAGCGAGGTTCTCCTGGTTCAGCCGGTAGGTCTCGCGGTTTTCGAACTGCGGCATCATTTCGCGGTGGTGCAGGATCGGCCCGGCGATCAGATGCGGAAAGAACGTGACGAACATCACGTATTCAAGCAGGTTCTTGCCTTTGGCAATGCCGGACTTGCAATCGACCAGATAGCCGATCTGCGTGAACGTGAAAAACGAAATGCCGAGCGGGAGGATCACACTGGTCGTGGACAGATGCGGTGCGATGCCGATTTCCGACAGCCAGTCCAGCAGCGGGAACAGATACTTGTAGAAGAACAGCAGCCCGAGGTTTGCCGCGATGCCGGCCGTCAGCGCCGCAAGCTGCATGCGCGGCCGGTTGGCGAGCCGTTGTAGCGCAAGCCCGCAGCCGAAGTTGAACGCGATCGAGGCGAGCAGCAGGAACACAAAACTGACGTTCCACCACGCGTAGAAAACAATCGACGTGACGGCAATCCAGGCCGCCGCTGCGCGAACCGTGACGCGGGCGAGCGCATAGTAGCCGACGACGCTGATCGGCAGGAACGCAAACAGGAAGATATACGAGTTGAATAGCATGTCGGCCTGTCATAGAAGTTTGCGCGTCGTTATTCGAATGTTTATTGCGACTGCTTGCTGCGGATCAGATCGACTAACTCGCCGACATCTTTCAGACTTTCGATTTCAGCCGTCTGAAACTTGACCTTGAAGCGCATTTCGCAAGCGATGATGATGCTGATGTGATTCAGGGAATCCCATTTGTCGATGTCGTCAGCGGTACTGTCCATTGTCAGGACCAGATCGTCCTCGTCGAAGATCTCGCGGAAGATCTCCGTCACTTTGCCGAGAATGTCGTCAGTGCTGATAGTGTCAGTCATGATCCAGTCCTTACGGGTTCGATGTGTGTCTGGAAAGGCGTGAATTCAGTGGTGATGCATCGCCACGTCGTCCTTTCGTCTTCGTGTTCGGCGATTCGTGTGAAGCCGAGTTTCTGGTAATGCTCCCGAACCATGCCGTTTTTGGCGGTGGCCCGGTACTCCCCGATCAGCGTCCGTGCGCCCGCGTCCCGCGCGCGCGCGACCAGCAGATTCATCGTCGCCTGCTCGACCTGTCGGCCCAGCACCCTGCAACTCATCAGCCAGGTATCGATGAACAACTCAGGGCCGCCAGGTTCGCGCGGCCGCGCGATGACGATCCCGATGATCCCGTTGTCGCCGTATCGATCGGTCAGTCGCAATTGCAGGGTCACCACGCCTTTGTCCTGCATCGCGGCGCTCACTTCCGCGTCGGTGTAGCGTCGCGTGGTCAGGTTGAATTGATTGGTCTTGTTGATCAGTTGCGTGATTCGCTGCAGGCCGATGAGATCGAACGGCTGCCATTCGAGCCGCATCTCCAGCGACGCCAGATACCCGGCCAGATCGGTCGCCGCGGAGCGTAACGCTTCACGCTGCAGGTTGCCCTGATACTGCGCGGTACGCTCGCGGTCCTCCGAGGTGATCCCGATGGATTCGAAATAGCCGGCGTCCGCGATGCAGCGGCCATAGAGCGCCGGGTCGGCGGGCAGTTCGGGTACAGCAACCATCGGCAGCTCACGCCGCACGATATTGCGCTCGAACGGGTTGTCATCCGCAAACACCAGCGCGTCGAGACCGATGTTCAACGCTTGCGCGATACGGCGCAGGTTCGACGCCTTGTCTTCCCAATTGGCGACGAGACACGCCACGTCGGAGCGCTTCAACACCATCTCGGGATGTTGGTCGAAGGGTTCCCACGCGTTGGCTTCATCGTTTTTCGAACATACGGCCAGGATGATCCCGCGCCGTGACAGATCCTTCGCGTAGCCCTGGAACGACGCGTACGCTTCGCCGAGCGCGCTGCCCTGGCCGATGACTATGCCGGCGAGGCCGTCATCGCCGATCACGCCGCCCCAGAGTGTGTTGTCGAGGTCGAGTACCAGGCATTTGTACGAACGGCCGCGCCGCGCCGCGATTAGCCGTGCGACCAGTTCGCCATAGAACGGCCCGGCGGCCGGCGAGATCTCCTGCTTCGCGCGATGCCACAGCATCGGGTCGTGCCATGCAGCGAGACCATCAACCGCAATTCGCGCGTCGAGCGCGAGAATATCGACGCCGTCCTCGTCCGCAGCGGCCCGCATGCGCTGGTTGAGCCGATCGATGAGCGCGCGCATTGAGCCCGGCAGCCGATGCTCGTTGTTGCCAATGAGCGGCAACGCGATGGGCAGGATGGCCTGCTGGATCACGTGCACGCCGCTTGAATGCGCGGCCCTGCGCCAAAGCCCGCGCAGCATGTCGATCGTATGCTCGACCAGACCGTCGGCGGCGGCCGCGTCCATCGCGGCGTCGGGTTGTCCGAGCAGCGTGCGTGCGTCGAACGAAAACAGGACCACATTTGCGCCGAACGCGTGAAACGCTGACTCGGGTTCGTTGAGCTCCTGCATGTATTGACCATATTCGCCCGCATGGACCTCGCACCACATGCCGCGGCGCAGGCATCCGACACGCAAAGCAGCCACCAGATGATCGGTGGTCGAACCGCTGAACACGGCGAGGCGAACCGGCTTGCCGGTAGTTTCCCTCGGAACCTCCGGAAACGCCTTCCGACATGCCCGGTCAAGACGATTCGTTTGAACAAAATCGAGTCGACTGTTCGCCAGCCTCACGAAATCATGCCAGCGTGTCTCTTGTGAATGTGCGGCGTTGAGGGAGCTCAGCTGAACAGAAAAATCAGATGATTCCGGTAACCAATGCATACGATGTGGCTCCACGGTTCATACATATCGGACGCGCAAATTAGCCGCAGGACGCGAAGCCTGCGAAGCACGGTATCGCGATAACGCGCCCGGCATATGTTCGTTTGCACACAGAGGTCAGCTAAAGTCGGAACCGGCATCGTTCTCAACAAGCTCGAAAGCGCCTCATCAGTCTTTGTTTATCATTTTTGACCATTCAGGAATGGGAGTAACTGTCGGCAAATAGCGACATCACGGAGTCGCCACGCCGAATCCGCAAGAAGGTCTCGGCGAGCAGGCTCGCGCTCGAGAGCGGCCGGATCTTCTCGCACGCGAGCGATTCAGGAGAGAGCGGAATCGTGTCGGTGACGACAAGTTCGTCGAGTTCCGATGCCGCGATACGGTCGGCTGCGCCGCCCGACAGGACGGGATGAGTCGCGTAGGCAAAAACCCGCTTCGCACCGCACTGTTTCAACGTTTCGGCTGCCTTGCACAGCGTGCCGGCCGTGTCGACCATATCGTCCATGATGACGCAGGTACGGCCTTCGACTTCACCGATGACGTTCATCACTTCAGCGACGTTCGCCTTCGGGCGACGCTTGTCGATGATCGCAAGATCTGTATTCAGCTGCTTCGCCAGGGCGCGCGCACGCACCACGCCGCCCACGTCGGGCGACACGATCAGCAGGTCGTCGTAACTCCGCTTGCGCAGGTCGCCAAGCAAAATGGGCGTTGCATAGATGTTGTCGACGGGGATGTCGAAGAAGCCCTGGATCTGGTCGGCGTGCAGATCCATCGTGATGATCCGCTCGACGCCGGCGATTTCCAGCATGTTCGCCACGACCTTCGCCGAGATCGCCACGCGCGCCGAACGCGGGCGGCGGTCCTGGCGGGCATAGCCGAAGTACGGGATGGCTGCCGTGATCCGGCCGGCGGATGCGCGCTTGAGCGCATCGACCATGATCATCAGTTCCATCAGGCTGTCGTTGGTCGGGGGGCAGGTGGACTGAAGAACGAAGACGTCCTTGCCGCGTACGTTTTCCTGAATCTCGACCTGAATCTCGCCGTCGGAAAAGCGGCTGACCATTGCCTTGCCGAGCGGGATTTCGAGGAATTTGACGACGTCCTGCGCAAGTGCGGGATTCGCGTTGCCAGTAAAAACCATAAGACCATCATTGCTCATGGTGCACCTATGTCAGGTTGGGCCGAACGAAGCGGCCGGGTCATCCCGGTCAGGGACGATCGGCTTTGCCCCGGGTTATCACCATCTGAACTCAAAATCCCCTCGATCACCGTTATGTATCAGACACACGCGTTTATTTTTTAGCGGGAATGCACCGCACGGATTCTGTTGCAGTAAGGTGGTCCGCTATGACGTGCGACGTTAGCCTGAGCCGCATGCACTGGTCCGCCGCATCCCCAAGCGGCCCCGTTTTCTGCCACATGCAGCAGCATGAAAATCCACAGAGATTGAATTCGCGTTGAACGGGAACAGCGGCAAACGGAAGGGATAAAACGCACGCGCGCCCTCGCCGCATCCCGCCGGCAGTCCCTCTAAAACCACTGGATCGTCAGCGTAACGACAGCAATCGTTATGCAAATGAATGGCGATCGAGAGCCAACGTAATGTTCGCGCCCCGAAATCTTAATTATCGAATGGTCCAATGCGCGCAGTTTTAAGCGGTAAGACCATTAGCGGTATTTCTAACAATATCCCCAGCGAATCTCCACACGTGTTGTCGATGGAAACGCTGAACGGCGAAGTCGAATCTGGAGCCAGTCAAATGTTCCGTAGAACCCTCTTACCCATTCCGTTTGCCGCGTTGCTGACCCTCGCCGCATGCGGCAGCAATAACGATAGTTCGTCGGCATCGCCGCCGACGGGCGCGTCGGCGCCGACCGGCGCATCGGCGCCGGCCGCCACGGTGTCCTCGCAGGACGCGCTCACGACGGCCACGCCGATCAAACACGTCGTCGTGATCTTCGGCGAGAACGTCTCGTTCGATCACTACTTCGCGACCTACCCGCAAGCGTCCAACCCGGTGGGCGAACCGCAATTCGCGGCCGCCGCCGGCACGCCGACGGTCAACAACCTGAGCAGCGCCAACCTGATCACGGCGAACCCGAACGCGCTGGCCACGTCGCCCAATACGGCCGGCCGCACGGTTGGCGCGGTGGCGATCCCTGGCCTCGGCCTGCTGGCCGCGGACCTGCTGCCGTTCCGTCTGGACCGCTCCCAGGCCAACACGTCGAGCCAGAACCACGCATACGCCGCCGAACAGCTCGCCTACAACAACGGCGCGATGGACTCGTTCCCGTTGTTCACGGCGGCGGGTTCGACCATCGCCGGCAGCACCGGCGCGTTTGCGACGAAAGGCCAGGTGCTCGGTTACTTCGACGGCAACACGGTCACGGCCATGTGGAACTACGCGCAGAACTTCGCGATGAACCAGAACGCGTACACCGACACGTTCGGTCCGTCGACGCCGGGTGCGCTCGAAGTGGTGTCCGGTCAGAACAACGGCGTGGTCGTGACGGGCAGCAGCTCGGTCAACGCGATTCCCGACTCGACCGGCGGCTTCACGATGGTCGGCGACCTCGACCCGACCGGCGACGTCTGCACGATCGCGGCGGGCAGCGCAACGACCGGTGCGATGTCGGCGAACAACAGGAACATCGGCGACCTGCTCAACGGCAAGAACATCACGTGGGGCGGCTTCATGGGCGGCTTCAACCTGCAGACCGTCAACGCGAACGGCACGACCGGTTGCGCGCGCTCGACCTTCTCGCAAGTGCTGAACGCGACCAAGTCCGACTACGTGCAGCATCATGCGTGGTTCCAGTACTACCCGAGCACGGCCAACCTCGCGCATACGCGGCCGTCGTCGGCCGCTGTGATCGGCACGACCGATCCGCTCGACAACACCGCGACGCCGGTGCACCACCAGTACGACACCGACGACTTCTTCACCGCGGTGAAGGCGGGCAACTATCCGTCGGTGAGCTTCCTGAAGGCGCCGGCAGTCAGCGACGGCCACCCGGGCAACTCCGACCCGATCGACGAACAGGCGTTCGTCACGAAGGTGGTCAACTTCCTGCAGCAACAGCCTGACTGGAAGAACACTGCCGTGATCATCGCCTACGACGATTCGGACGGCTGGTACGACCATCGCTTCAAGGCGCCGACCAGCTCGTCGTTCGACTCAACCACGGCGCAATCGGCCGGCGGCAAGACGGTGGCGGGCAGCGACAACCTGAGCGGCCCCGGCCAGTGCACGGCAACCGGCGCAGTGCAGCCGCAAGGCGTGAACGGCGGCGCGGTGAACGGCCGTTGCGGTCCGGGTACGCGCACCCCGTTCATCGTGGTGTCGCCGTGGGCGAAGGTCAACTTCGTCGACGACACGCCGATCACCCAGGCGTCCGTCGTGAAGTTCATCGAAGACAACTGGCTCGGTGGCCAACGCATCGGCGGCGGTTCGTTCGACGCCAGCGCAGGCAGCATCATGAACATGTTCGACTTCACGGGCTCGGGCAACAATCCGCCGCTGTATCTGGATCCGAACCTCGGCATCAAGTTGTCAGCAGCGCCGGCCATCTAAGCGGCAAACGTGGCGAGCGTCCTTCTCTTCTGCTTGTCCTCGCGTTGTACGAGCCATTGGCGTGCATCGCGGGATGAAGCCCGCGCGGTGAAGGGCGCGACGAAGGGCTCAGAGCCCGACGAACTGTAGTCGAGATCGAGCCAGTGCCGATGCGCTGGCTCGATTTTCCCGTTTACCGCATCCGCAACGAATTACCTGTCAACGCCATGAACCATCCCTCAGACGCCGTCATGCGGCCGACCCTGCCCGCCGGCGGCGAGCCGGGTCCTGTCATCACCCGCCGCGCGTGGCTCAGGCTGCTCGCGTGGAGCGCGGCCGGCATCGTGCTCGCGTTCGCCGCGGTGAGCGCGTATGCGCTCGTGCATCCGGAGCAAATGCCGCCCGCCATCGGCGAGATCGTCGAGGAGATCACCGGCGCGAATCCTCACCCCGTGACGTTGATGCGTCCGCAAAACGCGCCGCTGAGCGCGGTTGCCGTACTCGGCAAACAGATTTTCTTCGACCCGTCGCTGTCGGCTTCGGGTATGCAGTCGTGCGCGTCGTGCCACTCGCCACAGCATTCCTATGCACCGGACAACGCGTTCCCGATTCAACTCGGCGGCGCGCACATGTCCCAGGCGGGCTACCGTCCGCCGCCATCGCTCGCCTATCTGTATCGCCAGGCGCCGTTCAGCATCGGCCCGGATCAGGGCGATACCGACGTGCCCGTCGACATGACGCAACTCGCGACGCAGGCCGCGGGCGTGCAACGCGCGCAGAAGTCTGCGCTCGCCGCGCCCGCCGCCCCGGCGATGGTGCCGCAAGGCGGACTGTTCTGGGACGGCCGCGCCGATACGCTGCAGATCCAGGCGATTGGCCCGCTGACCAATCCGGTCGAGATGGCCAACGCGAGCGACGAAGACGTCGCGCACAAGCTGCTGCAAACGAAGTATGTGGATCAGTTCAAGCAGATCTTCGGCCCATCTATCGTCAGCAATCCGAGTCTGCTGATTTCGGAGGCGATGTTCGCGGTTGGCCGCTATCAGATCGAGGATCAATCGTTTCATGCTTTCACCAGCAAATATGACTACTGGCTCGAAGGCAAGGCGCGGCTCACGCACGCCGAGCTGCACGGCCTGCAGTTGTTCAACGACAAGGACAAGGCGAATTGCGCGGGCTGTCATTTGAGCCAGCCGAGCCGCGACGGCCTCCCGCCGGTCTTCACCGATACGCAATACGAAGCGCTCGGCGTGCCGCGTAATCCGGCGATTCCGGCCAATAAGGATCCGAAGTACTTCGATATGGGCGTGTGCGGCCCGTTCCGCGACGACCTCGCGAAGCAGACACAGTACTGCGGAATGTTCCTTACGCCGACACTGCGCAATGTCGCCGAACGCAAGGTCTTCTTCCATAACGGCGTGTATCACGACCTCAAGCAGGTGATGGACTTCTACAATCTGCGCAATACGTCGCCGGAGAAAATCTATCCGCGCGATGCGTCGGGCAAGGTGCAGAAGTACAACGATCTGCCGCCGCAATATCACGCGAATGTGGATGAAGCCGACGCACCGTTGGATCGCAAGTTCGGCGACAAACCCGCGATGACCGATCAGGACATTCAGGACATCATCGCGTTCATGAAGACGCTGAGTGACGGGTATAAGGAATGAGGGAGCGAGCCTCGCGTGAAGGCCGGTGATGTCGTCATTGCCATACCTTCGCGCGGCTTTTGCGGCACTCGCGCAACGCGGGCATCGTGAGCGCATGGCTTTCGCGCTGCGGTGCGCGAGCCGGTGAGGTATCCTTGCCGGTTCCTCGACCTCCACTCCGATCCTGCCCGATGGCCGATTTTCCCTTCGACGCCGTACTCTTCGACTGCGACGGCGTGCTCGTCGACTCCGAACCCATCACCAACCGCGTGCTCACCGACATGCTCGGCGAGCTGGGTTGGCAATTGAGCGTCGAAGAGACGATGCGCATTTTCGTCGGCAAAGCCGTCAAGGACGAAGCCACGCTGATCGAAGCGCGCACCGGCTTCGCGATCGACGCCGACTGGCTCATGCAGTTTCGCGCGCGCCGTAATACGGCGCTCGATAGCGAGTTGCAGGCGATTCCCGGCGCGGCGTCCGCGGTACGCTCGCTTCATACGGCGTTGAATGGGCGCATTGCGGTCGCCTCGGGCGCCGACCGCATCAAGGTGGAATTGCAGCTGGCCAAGGCCGGCATTCTCGACTGCTTCGAAGGACGCATCTTCAGCGGTCACGAAACGCCGCGCAGCAAGCCGTTTCCCGATGTGTACCTCGCTGCCGCCGCCGGCTTGGGCGTGGACCCGAAGCGTTGCGCCGTCGTGGAAGACACGGTGACCGGTGCGACTGCCGGTGTTGCGTCCGGCGCTACCGTGTTCGGTTATTGCCCGGCGGAATTCGGGCATAGCAGCGCGACTGCGCTGCATGGCGCGGGCGCGGTGCATGTGTTCCGGGACATGGCCGAGTTGCAGGGTTTGCTCGCGCAATGGCGCAACGGCGCGCGCTGATCGCAGATGCGTTCGGGCGCGCGTGCGGTGCCCTGACATGTCGGCGGCGCGGCGACACCTGTGGGCCGCCAGTTGGTCCATAGCGATCATTTCGCGCGCGCAGTGCGGCTATGGTCAGGCTCTCGCACCGCTCGACGGCGTATGGCATGGTGTGTGCACGGCAATGCATGAGCGCGGCAATCCGGGCTCGACGTCAATCCAACCTTGCCGGAGATCCATCATGACCACCTTGACTCTCAACGACCTGTCCCGCACCGACGAACTCGACCAAGCGGCATCGCAATCCCTGCACGGCGGCAATGCATGCCTGCGGCGCGAACCGCCGGGTTGCCACGGCGGATACGAACCACCTGTCGGTTGTCACGGCGGCTACAAGCCGCCCATCGTCGTTCGGCCCGGCTGGGGCGGCGGTGCGCCAATCCATCTCGGCTGCGAACCGACAGTGATGCCGTACTGGAACATGCCGCAGCCGGAGCGGGTGGTCACGCCGCTGTGAGCGGATCGTATCGACAGGCGAAACGACGAAACAGGCACGGCTCACGTCTCGCAGGGCATGAGCGGGTTGCCTGCTTTGCACGCGTCACGGCGTGGCGCGTGCGGTTCGCGCATGGTTGCGCGATTAGCGATGACCGCTGCGGGTCATTCGAACGCCGGGTCGATCGGCACGCGATATCCGACGGCCAGGCGGTTGGTTTCGTTAGCCATGCCAACTACCGCCATCAGCTCGCCGAACATTTCGTCGGTCATGCCGGCGCGGCGTGCCGCGGCCGTGTGGCTCGCGACGCAATAGCCGCAGTTATTCGTCACGCTCACCGCGACGTAGAGCAGCTCCTTGATCAGCGGATCGAGTGCGCCGGGCGTCATCACGTCTTTCAGGCTCTCCCATGTGCGCACGAGGGTCGGCGGGTGCTGCGCGATGTACTTCCAGAAGTTGTTGACGTCGTCGACCTGGCGGGTTTGCTTGATGTCGTCGTAGACGGCTTTCACCTCGGGCGGCGCGTTGGTGTAGTCAACCGGTTTGGACTGGGACATGCGTTCTCCTTTTCCTGGTGGGGGAAAACCTGATGCTCAAACGGGTCACTGCGTACCGACCCACTCCATCCGCACCGATTCGAGCTCGCGCGGCAACCGCGGCGAAAGCGCCGCGCGGCGCGGCAACTCGACGAAGCCGAGACGCCGGTATAGATCGTATGCGCGAGTATTGCTCACCAGTACGTCGAGTACGAGTCGCTGCTGCACGAGCGTACCACTCGCCGTGGCTTGGCGCTGCCTTGCCGCTGCGCTCGCCCGCATCGCATCGGCGAACAGCGCGCCGAACACACCGGTACCGCGTAGTCGCGCGAACAGATAACAGCAGCAGCCAGGGAAAGTAACGCAACATGAATGTCGAGACGACGCTCGAAACGAATGCGCAGTTTGCCGAAACCGGCAAACCAGGCATGCGTGCGCTCGACCACCCAGCGATGCCGTCCGAGCTTCTCTTTACTTTCTACGCCGCGCCGCGCGATACGGGCCTTGATGCCACGCTTCCTCAAGTAATGCCGACAGCGGGCAAAGTCATAGCCCTTGTCTGCATGCAACTTGCCTGGACGTTTGCGGGGCTGGCCGTTCAGGCCCGCCACCGCCGGAATTGCATCGAGCGTGGACTCGAATGCCACCGAGTCGTGCCGGTTGGCGCCGGTGACCGTGATGGCCAGGGGAATACCTCGTGCGTCTACGACGATGTGCCGTTTCGACCCGAGCTTCCCCCTGTCTGTCGGGTTGCGGCCGGTTTCCTGGCCCCCCGGGGGCTGGATACGCTGGCGCCGTCAATACTGGCCCGCTCCCAATCAATCTGGTCATGTTCACGTAAGCGGCGAAGCAGCGCGAGATGCAGTTGCTCCCACACGCCTGCGGCCTGCAAGTCCCGTAGCCGTCGCCAGCACGTCATGCCACTGCCGAAGCCAAGCTCCTGCGGCAGCTCTTCCCATGGAATGCCCGTTTGCAGCACATACAGGATGCCGTCCAAGGCTGCGCGGTCATCCACCGTTCGACGTCGGCCGCCTTTCGGTGAAGGCGTGAACACCGGAATCAGCGGCTCCAGTGCCGTCCATAACTCGTTACTTATTTTTCGTCTGGCCATGCCGCCAGGATATGGCTTTCATGACCGGATGTCCAGGTTGTGTTAGCGGCTCTTAGAGCGCCTGATGATGGTACCGCTAACATCGATTTGCGCTGATCAAAAGTTTTGAAGCGGTAAAGCTAACGCTTGCAGCGCAGCTCCTTCGCTGTCTCCGCTTGAGATGGGGAACGAAAATGAAGCGCAACCCGGCTACACCGAGCCAACAGCCACTAAAAGAGGCGAAATGGCAAGCTGTTAGCGCGCCGGGCGCAATCATACAACAAGATAATTCTTCCCTGCCATTACAATCAACAAATTTTCACAAAATCGCGGCTTTTCAACAGGTTCGAGTTACCAACTGTTATAACTAAAATCACGGCTAATTCGTTGATTAAAAAGGATTTTCCACCTTCGTTCCACTATTCAAACCGCAAACATCTCAACGATCCAGCTTCGAGGGCAAGCTCATTCGCAACCCTTTTATATTGCAAATCACTTGATTATCTTAAAAAGTGGCGAAGATTATCGTCGAAGTAATACCCGATATTTTTAGCCCAAACGTTTGCGCGATCCGGATCACCCATCGACGATGGGAAAATATTTCAATCCTCGATTTTTACCGGAACACCGATGGGTTACCCTGTCCGCGCATCGGGATTTCTTCGTGTCGGCAACGCCATGCGGTCACGTCCACAAAAGCAACGAGTTCAACAATCAATATGGCGCTCCAGCTGATACGGACGCGGGCTACGTAGCTCCGTCACGCATTCCTGTTTCGACACGAATCTCCTCGTCGACATCAGCAGTCCGGACCCTCACTAAACTAGCGATAGCAGCCCTCTGTAATTGCGCATGGCCATTGCGATCAACATCGCGGACAACGCTGGCAGGACCACATCCAATACTTTGTACGCATCCCAGCGCCATGGAAACCAGCCGATCGACCAGGTATACGCATGCGTCTCGAAAGCGAGCGATTCTTCAACATTCAGGGTTTCGAACTCACACTCGATCTTCTTGCGTGACCAATACCAGACGATTACCGCAAGCGCTCCAATTCGAAAGTTGAACAAAAGCCCGATCGGTACCTGAACCAGCAATCCCTCGAGGCAGTGAGACAGCGACATGCGCCACCTCGCCGCCGCGAACCAGTCAAGCAGAGCAGTCATTGGGAGGTCCTCCTTGTACCAACATCCCGCGGTTCCAAATTTCACTGGCGTCAGTGTAGCCGCGATGCTGACCTCCCTGCCTACTCCTTACTCCACTGCTAGCATCCGAGCCCGAACGGCCGTTGCCGCCCGCCCTCGATCGGCTCGCCTTGATGCGCGCGTGAATCTCCTTAGCTGCGCGTGTCTCCCACGTGGAAGACAGTCATCCATTAATGTGGCGCCATCGACACGCGCATCGCCCTGCAAATAGCCCGACACAACGCTGGCCAAATAAGCCGAGCAGATAAAACAACAGGGCCCAACGAGGGCCCCGCTTTTATTTCAGGTCTATCAACGGCAAGCGGCCACCAGCCCCCACGCCCACCCCACTACCCGCTTTTCGCCGCATTAACGAGGCACTCGGACAACTGACCGAAGTGCCGCAACGCTGCTGGCGTCAACTAGATCTGCTTACGCCGCGCATCTTGCGTGTCGGACAACACGAGCTAACCCTTTTCACGCATCGACTTCAGACGTGCTTGCAGAGTTCGCTCCTGGTCATCATCTCCCGCACAGCCAGGCGTTCGCTCGACTGACTCGTGCGCTCGCCCCGCGCGAGGATCCGCTCGTCGCGCGGGGCGAGCGCCGGCAGCGATGGCAAGCAGCGCAATGCGTCGGTCAACTGCAGGAATCGGAGATAGATATCGCGGGACGGGTCATGTGTGAAAACCTGCAACCGCGCGCTACCACCACAATGTCAATGAATGCGGGCTCGCCAACCCTACCCCGATGTCCAGCTAACGTTTGCGTATCGATCCGGCAATAGGTACTGCTGGCTAATTCGCTTCCAACGAAAAAGCCCCGCAAGACTTCCGTCCTGCGGGGCTTTCTTTCACGCCAAAGCGTTCTACGGCTTACCGCGACATCATGTTCATGCTGACGTTATGCATGACCCACAACGTCCCGCCAATCACAATAACAGCGGTCAACGCAGTAAAAGCAAACGCCGTCACATTCCAGCGCTGCTCCGAGGACGTATTCATGTGCAGGAAGAACACCAGGTGCACGACGATCTGCACGAGCGCGAGGGCCGCGATCGCGAACAACGCGTTCTGGCCCGTCAACGTCCCCGTCATCACGAGGCCAAATGCCGCGACAGTCAGAATGACGGACAGTACAAAGCCCGTCATATAGCTGCCGAAGCTGCCGTGGCTTCCACCCGAGTGTGCGTTATGGCTATGGTCCATTTAGATCACGCTCGCAAGATAGACAAAGGTGAAGACGCCGATCCACACGACGTCCAGAAAGTGCCAGAAAAGGCTCAGGCACGTCAGACGGATCATGTCGCGTTCGGTCAGGTCGCGGTGACCCAGCACCTGAACGGCAAGCACCACCATCCAGATCAGGCCGAACGTGACGTGCAGACCGTGCGTGCCGACCAGCGTGAAGAACGACGACAGGAACGCGCTGCGGCTCGGACCCGCGCCTTCGGCGATCAGGTGCGAGAACTCGCGCATTTCCAGCACGAGGAACGCGAGGCCCAGCAGGAACGTCACGCCGAGCCAGAAGAGCAATGCGCCCTTGCGGTTCTTGTGCGCGCCCAGCATCGCGAAACCGTACGTGATACTGCTCAGCAGCAGCATCGTCGTTTCCAGCGCCACGCCCGGAATCTCGAACAGATCCTTACCGGTCGGGCCGCCGGCGAACTGGTGGCTCATCACCGCGAACACTGCGAACAGCGACGCGAAGATGATGCAGTCGGTCATCAGGTACAACCAGAAGCCGAATACCGAATGCGACGGCGGGTGATCGGCGTGATGCGCATCGTGGTGATGCGAGTCGGCCGTAAGCGTATTGTTTGACATCAATCCACCTCCAACGCGACCGGCGCACCGGCACCGGAGCGTTTCTCTTCAATCGCCGCAACCGTGGCGGCCGGGATGTAAAAGCCTTCGTTCTTCTGCCAGCTGTAGACGATCACAGTAGCGATCGAGCCGACCAGACCGACAATGGCGAGCCACCAGATGTGCCACACAGCGGCAAAACCCAGCACCAGCGAGAATATGGCCACGACCAGACCCGCGGACGTATTCGACGGCATGTGAATGTCGCGATACACCGGCTTCGGCTGATCCTTGCGCGACTTCATTTCAGCGAATGCATCCAGTTCACGCACGTCCGGAATGATCGCGAAGTTGTACGACGCCGGCGGCGAGCTCGTTGCCCATTCCAGCGTGTGACCGTCCCACGGATCGCCCGACAGGTCGCGGTTTTCCGGCTTGTTGCGATCGCGCAGGCTAACCACCAGCTGCACCACCTGACAAGCGATACCGATTGCGATCAGAACCGCACCGACCCACGCGAACATCAGCCACGGATGCCAATCCGGATTGTCATAGTGATTCAGACGACGCGTCATGCCCATGAAGCCCAGCACGTACAGCGGCGTGAACGCAACCCAGAAACCGATCTGCCAGAACCAGAACGATGCCTTGCCCCACGCCTCATTCAGCTTGAAGCCAAAAGCCTTCGGGAACCAGTAGTTGAAACCGGCGAGGTAGCCAAACAGCACGCCACCGATAATCACGTTGTGGAAGTGAGCGATCAGGAACAGGCTGTTGTGCAGCACGAAGTCCGCGCCCGGAATCGCCATCATCACGCCGGTCATACCGCCGATTGTGAAGGTGACCATGAAGCCGAGGGTCCACAAAATCGGCGTCGTGAATTGCAGACGGCCCTTATAGATCGTGAACAGCCAGTTGAACACTTTCACGCCGGTCGGGATGGCAATGACCATCGTCGCGATACCGAAGAACGCGTTGACGTCAGCGCCCGAACCCATCGTGAAGAAGTGGTGCAGCCACACGAGGAACGACAGCACCATGATCGCGCAGGTCGCCCACACCATCGTCTTGTAGCCGAACAGCGGCTTCTTCGCGAAGGTCGCCACGACTTCCGAGAAAATACCGAACGCCGGCAGGATCAGGATGTACACCTCAGGGTGACCCCATGCCCAGATCAGGTTCAGGTACATCATCGCGTTGCCGCCGGCATCGTTCGTGAAGAAGTGCATGCCGAGGTAACGGTCCAGACCGAGCAGCGCGAGCGTGACGGTCAGGATCGGGAACGCCGCCATGATCAGCACGTTCGTGCACAGCGCGGTCCACGTGAACACCGGCATCTTCATGAACGTCATGCCCGGCGCGCGCATCTTCACGATAGTCACGAAGAAGTTCACACCCGTCAGCAACGTGCCGATACCGGAGAGCTGCAGACTCCACAGGTAATAGTCGACCCCGACACCCGGACTGAACTGCAATTCGGACAACGGCGGATAAGCGAGCCAGCCCGTTTGCGCGAATTCACCGATCACCAGCGAAATGTTGATCAGAATCGCGCTGATCGCGGTCATCCAGAAGCTCAACGAGTTCAGGAACGGGAATGCAACGTCGCGGGCACCGATCTGCAACGGCACGATGATGTTCATCAGGCCGACCATGAACGCCATCGCCATGAAGAAAATCATGATGACGCCGTGCGCGGTAAAGATCTGGTCGTAATGGTGCGGTGGCAGGAAGCCTGGCGCGTTATACGACAGTGCTAGCTGGGTACGCATCATGATTGCGTCCGCAAAGCCGCGGAACAGCATGATGAGCGCAACCACGATGTACATCACGCCCAGCTTCTTGTGGTCGACCGACGTGAGCCATTCGGTCCACAGGTAACGCCACTTGCCAAAATAGGTGATCAGACCCAGAACCAGCGCACCGCCGAGGGCAATCCCGGCAGCCGTCACCATGATGATCGGCTCGTGGTACGGGATCGAGTCTAGTGAGAGTTTTCCGAACATGCTTATCCCTTCGGCCCGCAGTTGGCGTCCTTCATGTTGTCCATGACGTTACCGTTGTTGTATCGGGCAATGATGTTGTGAAAGAGCTTCGGATCGACCGACGAGAAGTAGCGCACCGGATCCTTCTCGCTCGGCGCCGATACCGCGTGGTAGCGGTCCATGCTGAGGTTATCCGACGACGCGCGCACTTTCGCAACCCATGCGTTGAACTCTTCCGGCGACTTGGCGAGCGTACGGAACTTCATGTCCGAGAAGCCCTTGCCGCTGAAGTTGGCCGCGGTACCGGCGTAGTCACCGGCCTCGTCCGCGATCAGATGCAGGCGCGTTTGCATGCCTGCCATCGCGTAGATCTGGCCGCCGAGCTGCGGGATGAAGAACGAGTTCATCACCGTGTCGGAGGTGATCACGAAGTTCACCGGCGTGCCGACCGGGATCGCGAGCTGGTTCACCGACGCAATACCGAGGTCGGGATAAATGAACAGCCATTTCCAGTCGAGCGCGACGACTTCGACGTTGATCGGCTTGACCTGCGACTCGAGCGGACGGTACGGATCGAGCTCATGCGTGCTCTTCCACGTCAACACGGCCAGGAACAGAATGATCAGCGTCGGAATCGTCCAGATGGCGATTTCGATACCTGTTGAGTGAACCCACTTCGGACGGTATTCAGCGCTTCTATTCGATGCGCGATAACGCCATGCAAACAGCAGCGTGAGGAAGATCACCGGAACGACAACAATAAGCATGGCCCAGGTGGAGGTCGCGATCAGATCACGTTCCGCCAGTCCCACACTCCCCTTCGGATTCAGGATATCGAGGTTGCTGCAACCCGAGAGCAACAACACGAGGCCGGCGGAAAGGAAACTTAACGACCCGCGTAGAGTCTTTCCTTTCATATCGTTTGCCTCTCTTTTACGACTTCAACGAACGTCATTCGACCGCTCTCCATTAATAAGCGCTCGCATAATAGGGGCGCGTCGATCGGCGATAAAGCCTCGATTTCGCAACGATCTATTGCGTCGCGCCACAGTGCGACACGTTGCCGCACACCTGTGCGCAAGCGGGGGTTGCAATGCTCTACTGCAAAGCACTGAAAAGTTGACGCATCACAAAAAGTCCCCTGAAAAAAGCCCTAAAAACGTAGCGCGGCCTAATGGCCGCTCCGCGCGAGAGGTGCGCCGGGGATTTCTGCCGATGCGTGAAGCTGCGTATGCGAAGCAGCATCCGCGAATACGCATGCTGCAATCGCACCACACCTCTTGACATCAGCCCGGCGTGCGGACCGTGGCGGCCACCGGCGCCGGCGCCGCGGCTTGCAGATGCTCGCCACCGTCAGGCGCGGTGTCGTCCGCGGGATGAGCCGAGCGCTCCGACTGAGCGAGCAGCGTGCCGACCGACGGATCGATCGCATCGGTAAACGGCTTCGGGTAGAGACCGATGGCCAGCACCAGCACGGCCATCGCGCCGAGCAGCACGAACTCGCGATTGCCGAGGTCCTTCAGTTTCGCGACGCGCGCATTGGCGATCGCGCCGAAGATCACGCGCTTGTACATCCACAGCGTGTAGGCGGCGCTAAGCACCAGCGTCGAAGCGGCGATCGCGCCGATCCAGAAGTTGAAGCGGATCGCGCCCATCAGCACCATGAATTCGCCGACGAAACCCGACGTGCCCGGCAGACCGATGTTGGCCATCGAGAACAGCATCACGAACGCGGCAAAACGCGGCATGGTGTTGGCGACGCCGCCGTACTCGGCTATCGATGCGGTCTTCGTGCGGTCGTAGAGCATGCCCGTGCACAGCAGCATCGCGCCGGACACCACGCCGTACGACAACATCTGCACGATCGCGCCGGCCTGGCCGATGCGGTTGAACACGAACAGACCGAGCGTCACGAGGCCCATGTGTGCAATCGTCGAATACGCGAGCAGGCGGCGCATGTCGGTTTGCACGAGCGCCAGAAGGCTCGAGTAGATCACCGCGATCAGCGACAGCGTGATCATCATCGGCGCGAAGAAGTGGCTCGCTTGCGGCGCGATCGGCAGCGCGAAACGCAGCAGGCCATAGCCGCCCAGCTTCAGCATGCCGATCATCACCGCCGCGCCGGTCGGGCCGTCGAGGTGGACGTCGGGCAGCCACGTATGCACCGGCCACATCGGCACCTTCACGCCGAAGGCGGCGAGGAAGCCGAGGAAGATCAGCATCTGCGGCACCGTGCCGAGTTGCGTTTCACGCCACAGCGCGAGGTCGAAGCTGTGCGTCTGGCTGTACAGGTAGAGCATCGACATCAGCATCATCAGCGAACCGAGGAACGACACGAAGAAGAACTTCACCGCCGCGTACGAGCGGTTCGAATGTCCCCACGTGCCGATCAGCAGATACAGCGGAATCAGCGTCGCTTCGAACGAGATGAAGAACAGCATGCCGTCCATCGCCGTGAAGACGCCCTGCATGAAGCCCGACAGCATCAGGAACGCGCCGAAGTACTGCGCGGTCCGCTCGGTGATCGACTCCCACGACGCGACCACGATGATGATCGTGGTGAGCGCGGTCAGCGCGACGAGCCACAGCGAGATCCCATCCACGCCCACATGCCAGGCGATATCGAACGTCGGCGACCAGCGGGCGTTCTCGACGAACTGCATCGACGTGACGTCGTTGCGGAAATTCGCGACCAGCGGAATCACCGGCAGAAAACCTGCGACCGCGCCAGCGAGCGCGAGCCAACGGGTGCGGCTACGTGCCGCGTCAGATCCGGCACGCAAAACGACGAGCCCGGCGACAATAGGGATCCAGATGAGAAGGCTAAGAAGAGGCAATGGCATGTGCTCTGTCAAAAACTTGAAGTACAAAACGCCGCATCAACGCCTTCAAAACGGAAAGCATTGAAATGGATATGTAAGCTGGATTTCGCTGAAATTGACGTGGAAGCGGTGGCGTCCGCTACACGTTTACCCGCAGTCGAATGACCAAGGGTGGGAGATTACCAAGATAAGAAAACTTTTGCAGCGCAACAACGCTGCAATGCCCTCCACAATAGATTATTGCCCCACAAGCGCTTGCGAAACGCATAGAAATGTGCGCCTGCACAAGCTCGCTTGAGCCTGAAGTGAGCGGCGGATTTTATAAACAGAAGATAACAAATTGGCAGCAAATTAGCCGCTCTTGCAGAATCGATTCCGAGGATGGACAAAGCTGGAACGGATCGTGCTGTTTTGCAGCGCCTGCTGGACGCCGATTTTGGGCCTTCGGCAAAAAATTCGCCCGTTTACGAACGAAAAAAATTTTTGGTCCGGCACTCTAAATCCGCATCGAACTCCATCTGAAAAAAGGCGCTGAAATCAGGGCAACGGTTCATGCCCGTGCACAGTCCCAGGCGATGCTTTCTGCTTGCGCATGACTTACAGATGCCGAATATACTTCGGCGGTCTGCAGGCGAATCGGCATCCGACGACGCATAATCGGTCCCCTGCCCGGACACCGCCCTTCGCCCGTCAACTTTCCGGATCCCGCATGGCGTTTCGTGACGAAGCTGTCGTTCCCGCACTCGAGTGCCGCGGGCTGAGCAAGCAGTACGGCACGGGCCGCATCGTCCTCGCGCGCCTCGACTTCACACTGCGTCCCGGAGAATTTGTCGCGATCATGGGCGACTCCGGGGTTGGAAAATCGACGCTGCTCAATCTGATCGCGGGACTGGACAGCGCGGATAGCGGCGACGTCATCATCGACGGCACTCCCGTCGCGCGGCTGGACGACAACGCGGCGACCCGTCTGCGCCGGCAAAAACTCGGCTTCGTATTCCAGGCGTTTCACGTACTGCCGCATCTGACGCTCGCGCAGAACGTCGCTCTGCCGCTACTGCTCAACGAGCTTCCTGCTACCGGCGCGCTCGACATGCTCGCGGCGGTCGGCCTGAACGGCCGAGGCGACGATTTTCCGCGACAACTCTCCGGTGGCGAACTGCAGCGCGTCGCGATTGCGCGGGCTCTCGTGCATCGTCCGAAGCTGATTCTCGCCGATGAGCCGACAGGCAATCTCGACCCCGATACCGCACACGAGGTGCTCGGCCTGTTCCGCGCGCAAAGCAAGGCGACCGGCGCGGCCACGATCATGGTGACGCACTCGGAAGCCGCGGCGGCGGTGGCCGACCGCATCGTGATTCTGAGCGAAGGCGGCTTGCACGGGCCCTCGGCCGGGCACGCGCTTTTCGGCCACGCTTTCCCAAACGAATCCCCTGCGCGTTCTGCCGACGATGCGCGCTGATTTCCAGCCCCTGCTGCGCACGCGGGGACACCGCCTTCTCGCACGCTGGCTGCTGGGCGCCGAATGGCGCAGTCATCGCGGACGCGCCCTGGTTGCCGTCGCGACGATCGCGCTCGGTGTCGCGCTAGGTTACGCGGTGCAACTGATCAACAGTGCGGCCTTCAACGAATTCTCGGCGGCCGCCCGCAGCCTGTCGGGCGAAGCGGATCTGCAAGTGCGCGGTGCGCAGCCTTTCTTCGAGGAGTCGCTCTATCCGCGTCTGTCGAACGAAACCGGAGTAGCGCTAGCGAGCCCGGTGCTCGCCCTCGATGTCAGCGTACCCGGTCAGAGTACGGCGTTGCAGGTGCTCGGCACCGACGTCTTCAAGGCGAGCAGGATCGCGCCCGATCTGACCGGCGTGCCGTCGCCGGACCGGCCGTTCGATACGCTCGCGTCCGATACCATGTTTCTCTCGTCGGCCGCTCAGCAGTGGCTGCACGTAAAAACCGGCGACGACGTGGCGCTGCAAAGCGGCACGTCGATCATGCATTTTCGCGTTGCAGGCGGCCTCGTGAGGACCCGCCCCGGTCAGCGGATCGCGGTGATGGACATCGCCGCCGCTCAGTGGAAGTTCGGCAAGCTCGGCAAGCTGTCGCGTGTCGACGTGCAGCTGGAGCGTGGCGTCGATCGGCAACGCTTCAAGCGCGATCTGCAGGCGCGACTTGGCAATCAGTGGGTGGTCGCCGAAACGCGCGACGCCGAAAGCCGCACCGATCGTCTGTCCCGCGCTTACCGGATCAACATGAACGTGCTCGCGCTGGTGGCACTCTTCACCGGCGCTTTCCTCGTATTTTCGACACAGGCGCTGAGCGTCGTGCGGCGTCGCGCGCAGTTCGCCATGCTACGCGTGCTCGGACTGACGCGCGCTCAACTGCTGCGTCAGATCCTGCTGGAAGGCGCGCTACTGGGGCTGCTGGGTTCGCTGTCGGGGCTTACGCTGGGTTATGCAATGGCACGCGGCGCGTTGCATTTTTTCGGCAGCGATCTCGGTGGGGGCTACTTTCCAGGCGTGCAGCCGCAGGTCGGTTTCGAACCGTTGGCCAGCGCATTGTTTCTGATTCTCGGCATCGCAGTGTCGGTATTGGGCAGCCTCGCGCCTGCGCTGGAGGCGGCGCGCGCGCGGCCCGCGGCGGCGCTCAAGGCAGGCGCAGAGGAAGGCGCGTTGGCCCGGCTCGCCACGCCATGGCCCGCGCTGCTCTGCCTCGTGGCCGCTGCATGTCTTACGCAATTGCCGCCATGGTTCGATGCGCCGATTGGCGGCTATGTCGCCGTCGCGCTGCTGCTAGTCGGCGGGATCGCGCTGATGCCGCGCGTTACCGCGCTGATATTCGGCGCGGCGGGCCGCGTGTTCGCGAGGCGCCGCCGCGTGGGCGCAGCGAGCACGCTCGCGCTGGCGCGTCTCGCGAATGCGCCGGGCCACGCGTCGATCGCAATGGGCGGCGTGTTGTCGAGCTTCGCGCTGATCGTCGCAATGGCGATCATGGTGGCGAGCTTTCGCGTGTCCGTCGAAGACTGGCTGGTTCATCTGCTCTCCGCCGATCTCTACGTGCGGGTGGCACCGAACGGCGACACCGGCGGGTTACGCCCCGACGAGCAGAATCTGCTCGCGAACGTGCCCGGCATCAGGAGCGCCGCGTTTGCCCGCACCTCGCGTCTCACGCTCGATCCAGCGCGACCGGACGTCGCCGTACTCGCACGTGAAATCGACGCTGCGGAGCCTGGCGCGAATCTGCAGATGACCGGCGCAATATTGCCGCCCTCCGAATTGCGCAGCGGCGAAACGCCTGTTTGGGTGTCCGAAGCAATGGTCGATCTCTATGGATACAGGCTCGGTCAGCGAGTGAAGTTGCCGCTCGGCGGCAACGGCCATGTGTTCGTCGTGGCGGGCGTATGGCGCGATTACGTGCGGCAGAACGGCGCGATCCAGATACGGCTTGCCGACTACCGGCATCTCACCGAGGATACGAGTGCGACCGATATTGCCGTTACCGTTCAACCGGGAGTGCGCGTTGACAGCGTAATGGCCGGACTGCGCGCATTGCCGTTCGGCGCGTCGCTCGACCTGTCGCGACCGGACGAGATTCGCGCGCATACGCTGGTGATCTTCGATCGGAGTTTTGCGGTCACTTATCTGCTTGAAGCGGTCGCTATCGTGATCGGCCTGTTCGGCGTCGCGGCGACGTTTTCTGCGCAGGCGCTCGCACGGGCCCGTGAGTTCGGCATGCTGCGGCACGTCGGCGTGACACGCGCGCAGATTCTCGCAATTCTCGCGCTCGAAAGCGGCATGCTCACGGCTTGCGGCATCGCGATGGGCTTCGTGCTCGGCTTTGCGATCAGCCTGATTCTCGTGTTCGTCGTCAATCCGCAGTCGTTTCATTGGAGCATGTCGCTGCATGTGCCTTGGACGGTGCTGGGGACGGTCGCACTAGTCATGCTGGCTTCGTCATGCTCGACGGCGGTGATCTCGGGACGCAGCGCGGTCTCGGTGGACGCGGTGCGCGCGGTGAAGGAGGATTGGTGATGGGGGTGTTGGCGAGGGATTTGGCGAGGGATTCGGCGAGGGATTCGGCGAGGGATTCGGCGAGGGATTCGGCGAGGGATTCGGCGAGGGATTCGGCGAGGGATTCGGCGAGGGATTTGGCGAGGGATTTGGCGCGCGGTTTGGTACGGGATCCGGCCTGTAATTCGGAGTGGAATTCAGCGCGTGGGGCGATGCCTGAGGGAGCAGCCCGCTTTGATGTAACCGGCGGTTCTTGCTTCACTTCGCACAGAATCGCGTCTCGAGTTACGCCCTGGATTGCGCTGGCCATACGGAAGATTTTCGCATCTCATGTTATTGAGGCGGCCTCGCCGCGCGAGATGCCATGCGCAGCGCCTGCTTCTTCCCCTTCGGGGACAACTCCGCCGCGATTGCGCCCTCGCCTTCGCGGCCTGCTTTGCCTTGGCTTGCTCGCTGCGTCGTCCGCGTTCGGCGCACCTGCTGAATTCGCCGCTGTCACGCCGGACCATCCGGTTTCCTTGCCGCAGGACAGCGGCGCTCACCCGGCGTTTCGCACCGAATGGTGGTATGCGACGGGTTGGCTCACCACACCGGACAATCAGCCGCTTGGTTTTCAGATCACGTTTTTCCGCTCGGCGACGGATCACGACGCAGCCGATCCGAGTACTTTCGCGCCGTCGCAGTTGATCATTGCGCATGCCGCGTTAAGCGATCCTGCACTTGGACACCTGGCCCATGATCAGCGCATCGCGCGTCAAGGCTTCGGACTCGCCTATGCGCAGCCGGCCAATACCGACGTCAGGCTCGATGCATGGAAAATCATTCGCACTGCAGAGGGCCGCTATGACGTCAATGTCGACGCTAACGGGTTCTCGCTGCATCTCGCACTGACCCCGACGCAAGCTCCGTTGATTCAGGGTGATCGCGGATATTCGCGCAAAGGTCCACGACCGGAACAGGCGAGCTATTACTACAGCGAGCCGCAACTGCGCGTGACTGGCAGCGTAGTGCGTCCAAATGGGTTGGCGGGTTCGGCGCGCGGGAATATCGCCGTGACCGGCATGGCGTGGCTGGATCACGAGTGGTCGAGTACGCTACTCGACGCCAATGCCGTTGGATGGGATTGGCTGGGGGCGAACCTCGCTGACGGCTCGGCCCTGATGGCGTTCAGGATACGCAGTCGCAATGGGCACGCGATGTGGGCGCATGCGGCCCTTCGCGATCCTGCTGGTCGGGTCACCGCATTTGGCCCTGACCA
>NZ_JAQQCJ010000038.1:0-55520 GCF_046030495.1 Paraburkholderia strydomiana | reverse complement strand
AAAAACCCACTCCCCCCCCGGCCCCCCGTTGGGGGGGCGGTGGTGTTTTGGCGCGCGGCGTCCGCGTGGCGCGACGCAGCGCGCGAGAGCCTGCCGGAACCGGCGCCCAGCGAACCCGCAGTCAACCCCGCAGTGAACCCCCGCTATCATCCCGCCGCCACGCTAAAACAAGCCCCGTATGCAGCCCATTCGGCCGATGTAAAGGGGCACGCTTCCTGCGATAATCGAATGTCCGAATTTCATCAAGAACCGTCAGAGAGCATGGCCAGAACTTCCGTCTCCCCCTCAGCAACCAGCGCTCCGGCCGAGCGCGCCGTATGGCTGCGCGCAGAACTCGAACGCGCGAACTACGCGTACTACGTGCTCGACCAGCCGGAGCTTCCCGACGCCGAATACGACAAGCTGTTCAAGGAACTGGAGCGCATCGAGACGGAGCATCCGGATCTGATCGTGCCGGATTCGCCCACCCAGCGCGTGGGCGGCGAGGCGGCGAGCGGCTTCGAGCAGGTCGTGCACGACCAGCCCATGCTGTCGCTGAACAACGGTTTCGCCGATGAAGACATCGTCGCGTTCGACAAACGCGTCGGCGACGCGCTCGGCAAGAACGCGAGCGAGCCGCCGGTCCCGGTCGATTACGCGGCAGAGTTGAAATTCGACGGCCTCGCCATCTCGTTGCGTTACGTCGACGGCGTGTTCGTGCAGGCGTCCACACGCGGCGATGGCACCACCGGCGAGAACGTTACCGAAAACGTCCGCACGATCCGCTCCATTCCGCTCAAGCTCAAAGGCAAGCGCGTGCCGCACGTGCTCGACGTACGTGGCGAAGTGCTGATGTTCAAACGCGATTTCGAACGCCTGAACGAGCGCCAGCGCGCGGCCGAGCAGAAGGAATTCGCCAATCCGCGTAACGCGGCGGCGGGCAGTTTGCGGCAGCTCGATTCGAAGATCACCGCGCAGCGGCCGCTGTCGTTTTTCGCCTATGGCATCGGCGTGCTCGACGGGATCGAAATGCCGGCCACGCATAGCGAACTGCTCGACTGGTACAAGGAGCTCGGCTTGCCGGTGAACGGCGAGCGGGCGGTGGTGCAGGGCGCGGACGGCTTGCTGGGTTTCTTCCACGCGGTCGGCGAGAAGCGCGACACGCTGCCGTACGATATCGATGGCGTGGTCTACAAGGTCAACCGGCGCGACGAGCAGGACGCGCTCGGCTTCGTGTCGCGCGCGCCGCGTTTTGCGCTCGCGCACAAGTTTCCCGCGCAGGAAGCGTTGACCCGGCTCGTCGCGATCGACGTGCAGGTCGGCCGCACCGGCGCGATCACGCCGGTGGCGCGCCTCGAGCCGGTGTTCGTCGGCGGCGCGACGGTCACCAATGCCACACTGCATAACGAAGACGAAGTGCGCCGCAAGGACATCCGCATCGGCGACACGGTGATCGTGCGGCGCGCCGGCGACGTGATTCCCGAAGTGGTGAGCGCGCTGCTCGAGCGCCGCCCGGCCGACGCCCGCGAGTTCGTGATGCCGACCCAGTGCCCGGTGTGCGGCTCGAACATCGAGCGGCTGCCCGACGAGGCGATTGCACGCTGTACCGGCGGGCTTTTTTGTCCGGCGCAGCGCAAGCAGGCGCTGTGGCACTTCGCGCAGCGGCGCGCGCTCGATATCGACGGGCTCGGCGAAAAAATCATCGATCAACTGGTCGAACAGAATCTGGTGCGCACGCCGGCCGATCTGTTCAACCTCGGCTTCGCGACGCTCGCGGAACTCGACCGCTTCGCCGACAAGTCCGCGCAGAACCTGCTCGATTCGCTTGAAAAGGCCAAGCACACCACGCTGGCGCGCTTTATTTACGCGCTCGGCATCCGTCATGTGGGCGAATCGACGGCGAAAGATCTGGCCAAACATTTCGGTTCGCTGACGCCGATCATGGACGCGTCGGTCGAGGCGCTGCTGGAAGTCAACGACGTGGGGCCGGTGGTCGCCGAGTCGCTGCATCAGTTCTTCGCTGAAGAGCACAACCGCACGGTGATCGAGCAACTGCGCGCGCCGGGCAAGGTCACATGGGCGGAAGGTCCGCCCGCGCCGAAGGCGCCGCAAGGCGTGCTGGCCGGCAAGACCGTGGTGTTGACCGGCACGCTGCCGAACCTGTCGCGCGAAACGGCGAAGGAAATGCTCGAAGCCGCCGGCGCTAAAGTGGCGGGGTCCGTGTCGAAGAAAACGGATTATGTGGTCGCGGGAGCCGACGCCGGCAGCAAGTTGGCGAAAGCCGAGGAACTCGGCATCCCCGTACTCGACGAAGATGGTATGCATCAGCTCCTGGAGGGGCAGTTATGATCCGCGAAATTCTCAAGATGGGCGATCCGCGTCTGCTGCGTATTGCCGATCCGGTCGATCACTTCGACACGCCCGAACTGCATGAACTCGTCAAGGACATGTTCGAGACCATGCATGACGCAGACGGCGCGGGCCTCGCCGCGCCGCAGATCGGCGTCAATCTGCAGGTGGTGATCTTCGGCTTCGGCAAGAACGAGCGTTATCCGGATGCGCCGCCGGTGCCGGAAACGGTGCTGATCAATCCGACCATCACGCCTGTCTCGCTCGATATGGAGGAAGGCTGGGAAGGCTGTTTGTCGGTGCCGGGCCTGCGCGGCGCGGTGAGCCGCTTTTCGATGATCAAGTATCACGGCTTCGATCAGTACGGTAAGCCGATCGACCGGGTGGCAGAGGGCTTTCACGCGCGCGTCGTGCAGCATGAATGCGATCACCTGATCGGCAAGCTGTATCCGATGCGGATCAACGATTTCGCGAAGTTCGGTTTCACCGAAGTGCTGTTCCCGGATATGGATCCGAATAGCGACGATTGACGTGGTGGCGATGTGCGTTGCGCGGTGGGTGCGCGCAACGCACTGCGGCCGCGGTGAGCCGCATCGGCGCCGGCAATAAAAAACCCACGCATCTGCGTGGGTTTTTTATTGGGATCGCGCCGGTCCTGACTCTTCGCTCCTCGCTCAGACAGGCGCTCGCGGCATCATCAGAACGACTCGTCCGCCGACAGATAGCGCCACTGTCCCGGCGGCAGCGCGCCAAGCATCACGCGACCCATCCGCACGCGCTTCAGGCCGATCACTTCGAGGCCGACCAGTTCGCACATCCGGCGAATCTGGCGCTTCTTGCCTTCGCGCAGCACGAAACGCAACTGCTCGCCGTTTTGCCACTCCACCTGCGCCGGTTTCAGCGGCACGTCGTCGAGCGACAGGCCGTGGCGCAGCAGTTCGAGGCTTTCGGGCGGGAAGTGGCTTTCGACGTCGACAGTGTGCTCGCCGTAAGCCACGCGCACCAGATACTCCTTGTCGATCTCCGAATGGCCGCCGATCAACTGCTTGGCGACGCGGCCGTCCTGCGTCAACACCAGCAGGCCTGTCGAGTCGATGTCGAGGCGGCCGGCAGGCGCGAGCTGGCGCAGATGCGCGACCGAGAAGTGGATCTCCGAATGGTCGCCGTCCCAGCGATTCTCCGGCGTGACCAGCGTGATGGCCGGCTGATAGCCGTCTTCCGCCTGGCCCGAGACCAGACCGACAGGCTTGTGAATCAGCACCGTCACCTGGCTCGCTTGCGCGGCTTCGGCGGCGGGGTCGATCTCGATGCGCTGATCCGGACGAACCTTGGTGCCGAGCGTGTCGACGCGCTCGCCATCCACCAGCACCCAGCCTTTTTCGATCCACTCGTCGGCTTCGCGGCGCGAGCACAGGCCGAGTTCGGACATCAGTTTCGACAGACGCAGCATGCCCGGCGCGTCTTCGTAATCGCGACGCGGGGTGCGCGGGGCCGCATCGGCGCCGCTCTCGGCGTCACGGCGCTCGGCGCGTGCCGCTGACGCCGGGCCGCGTGGCTTGTCGGCGCGTGCAGGGCGGTCGTCGCCGAAACGGCGGGGCGCGGACGGCAGGGTTTTGTCGACGCTGCGTGCCGGGCGTTCGCTGCGCTCACCATTGCGCGGCGGGCGGTCGCTGAATTCGCGTTTGGCCGGCGCCCGCTCGGTGCGGTCGCCGCGGTCGTTGCGGTCATCGCGCGGTGCGCGTGCCGGACGGTCCGAGCGGTCAGCGTAGCCGCTTTTTACGGGGCTGGCGAAGCTGCGTCCGGATGAGCCGCGCTCGCCTTCGAAGCGACGCGGCGCGCTGTCGCTACGCGGTCCCCGGTCGCTCCGGTCGCTGTTGCGGCGCTCTTGCGGAGCGCCACGGTCGTTGCCGAAACGGGGGCGATCGGATGCGTCACGCTCGCGGCGCTCCGGACGTTCGGCGCGCGGGCCAGCATTCGACGGTCGGTCTGCGCCCGGGCGCGAACCGCTGAACGGACGGCGTTCGCCGTCGTCACGGCGCGGGGGCCGGTCGCCAAAATTGCGCGGGGCGCGTTCGCCGCGATCACCCGTGCCTTCGGAGCGCCGGGGTGCACGTTCGCTGCGGTCACCGGCGCCTTCGAAGCGGCGGGGTGCGCGTTCGCCGCGGTCACCTGCACCTTCGAAACGGCGAGGTGCGCGTTCGCCACGATCACCAGCACCTTCGAAGCGGCGGGGTGCGCGTTCACCACGGTCACCTGCACCTTCGAAGCGGCGAGGCGCGCGTTCACCACGATCACCAGCACCTTCGAAACGGCGCGGTGCGCGTTCACCGCGGTCACCCGCACCTTCGAAACGGCGAGGCGCGCGTTCACCACGATCACCAGCACCTTCGAAACGGCGAGGCGCGCGTTCACCACGATCACCTGCACCTTCAAAGCGGCGGGGTGCGCGTTCACCGCGATCACCCCCTGCGCCTTCACGGCGCGGCGGCCGATCCGATGTCGTCCTGCGCGGCGCACCTTCGGCACCCGCGTCCCGCGAGCGCGCAAACGACCCTTCCGCACGCGGCCCACGCGCACCGCCACCCGTCGGCTTACCACCCACGGGCCGCTTGCCGCCACCCGCTGCGCCAGCGCCTTCACCCCGCGCCCCGCTGGAACCCGCCATCGATGGCTTCGGTGCCGCCGGACGCGTCGGCTTACGTGCCGACGTGCTACCGGTACGGACAGGGGCGCGTTCGGACGAAGCCGGCCGCGGGTGCTTGGCTGTTAATTTGACTCGCATGAAATCTCACACTGCAATCGCGCGCAGCAGTTCGGTCTCGACCTGAATTTGCAGGCGGTTGTCCGACAGACCGTGTCCATCCAGCAGGAACACGTCTTCGACGCGTTCGCCGAGCGTATTGATCCGCGCCGACGCGACGCCGACCCGGTGCTCAGCCAGCACGCGCGCGATCGAATAAAGAAGGCCTGGCCGGTCGTTCGCCGACACGGACAGGATGTAGTATTGGCCGCGCTCGTCGGCCCGAAGATCGACGCGCGGCGTGACAGGGAAGGTCCGCGACAGCCGCGACAAACGGCCTTTCGACGGCCCCGGCAAAAGGGTTCCGTGGCCGGTGAGGCGTGCGGTCAGTTCCTGTTCGACCAGATTGGCAATATCGCGATAATGCACGTCTTCTTCGGTATGCGCGACGAGGAAATTATCAAGCGCATAGCCGTGGCGGGTCGTGCTGACCCGCGCATCCAGCACCGACAGGCCGTTGCGGTCGAAATACGCGCAAATCCCTGCGAACAGATCGGGCTGATCCTTCACGTACACGAGCACCTGCAACGCTTCGCCTATCGGCGACGGGCGAGCCCGCACGATCGGCGTCGGCGCTTCGACATGGCGATACAGCACGCGCGTTTGCCACGCGATGTCCGCCGCGTCGTGGCGCAGGAAGTAGCCGATGTCGAGCTTGTCCCAGAGCGCCTTTTGCGCGCCTTCCGGCACGGTTTCGAGACGCAGCAGCGCGAGCGCCTCTTCCTGGCGGGACTTCAGTTCCGAATGCGCGTCCGGCCGCGCGCCGCCGAGGACAGCCAGCGTGGCGCGGTACAGATCTTCGAGCAGCTTGCCTTTCCACGTGTTCCAGACTTTCGGGCTGGTGCCGCGAATGTCGGCCACGGTCAGCAGATAAAGTGCGGTGAGGCGGCGCTCGGTGCCGACGAGTTCGGCAAAGCGCTTGATAACTTCCGGATCGCTCGTATCCTGCTTCTGCGCGACCTGGCTCATCGTCAGATGCTGCTGCACCAGCCAGACGACCAGGTCGCCGTCCTCGCCTTCGATGCCGTGATGGCGGCAAAAGCGCCGCGCGTCGACCATGCCCAGCGTGGAATGATCGCCGCCGCGGCCCTTGGCGATATCGTGAAACAGCGCCGCCACGTACAGTACCCACGGCCGTTCGAGGTTGGCGATCAACTGGCTGCAGAATGGATACTCGTGCGCGTGTTCGGCTACGGCAAAGCGGCGCAGATTGCGCAGCACCATCAGGATGTGCTGGTCGACGGTGTAGACGTGATACAGGTCGTGCTGCATCTGCCCAACGATGCGCCGGAAATTCAGCAGGTAGCGCCCGAGCACGCTCGTCTGGTTCATCAGCCGCAAAGCGTGCGTGATGCCCGCCGGCTGCTTCAGGATGTCCATGAACAGGCGCCGGTTTTCCGGATCGCGCCGCCAGTGCTGGTCCATCACATCGCGCGCGTTGTAGATCGCGCGCAGCGTGCGTGCCGACAGGCCTTTGACGCCCGGCGTCTGCTCGTACAGCAGGAAGGCTTCGAGGATCGCGTTCGGCTCGCGCTGGAACACGTCGTCGCTGGCGATTTCCAGCATCCCCTGCTTTTCGACGAAGCGCGCCGACAGCACGCGCGTAATGCCGCTCGTGCTGGGAAAGAGTTGCGCCTCGATGTTCTGGATCAGGATCGTGGCGAGCTGCGTGACGGCCTTGGCGGCCCAGTAGTAGCGGCGCATCAGCTGTTCGCTGGCGCGCTTGGTGACGGTCGGCTTGTAGCCGAAGCTCTCGGCCACGGGCGTCTGCAGGTCGAACACCATGATGTCCTGACGACGCCCGGCGGTCACATGCAACCGCGCGCGCAGCGACTTCAGGAAACCTTCGTTGTGGCGCAGTTCGCGCGCTTCGCGCTCGGTGATCAGCTCGCGCGCCTCGAGTTCGCGCCAGCTGCTGCCGAAACCGGCCGCCTGGGTGATCCAGAGAATCAGCTGGAGGTCGCGCAGGCCGCCCGGGCTTTCCTTGATGTTGGGTTCGAGCGCGTACGGCGTGTCCTGAAACTTGGCGTGGCGCTGGCGCATTTCCAGCACTTTCGCCTGAAAGAAGGCTTTCGGGTCGAGCGCCGCGCGGTAGCGCTTTGCAAAGTCGTCGAACAGCGCGGCGCTGCCCGTGATACGCCGCGCTTCCAGCAGCGAGGTGCGCACGGTGACGTCGTTGGCGGCTTCTTCGAGACATTGCGACACGCTGCGCACGCTGCTGCCGAGTTCCAGCCCCAAATCCCACGCGAGGCTGATAAAACGCTCGATGCGCGCTTCCAGATGCTCGATCGGCGCATCCGGCAGCAGCACGAGGATGTCGATGTCGGAGTGCGGCGCCAGCTCACCCCGCCCGTAGCCGCCGACGGCCAGCAGCGCCAGTTCGTCCGGCAGTTCGCACGTGTCCCAGGCGGCGCACAAGGAGTCGTCCGTCGTGCGCGCGAGGGCGGCCATCAACGCATCCACGTTGGTGGCCGTTCTGAAGCGTTCCAGCAATTGGGCTTTGGCCACTTTGTAGTCCGCCTTCAGCGACGTGGCATGGGATGGGGCGACGACTGGAACACTACTCATTGGCAGGTGGACGGTAAGGTCGGAGGTCGGTCAGGCGGTGGCGGCGACGATCGGCGGACGCGCCGGCGTGCCCGCGGAAACGGTCAGGACGTCGTAACCGGTTTCCGTGACGAGCACCGTGTGTTCCCACTGCGCCGACAGGCTGCGGTCCTTGGTCTTGACGGTCCACTGGTCCGGCATGGTGCGGATGTCGCGGCGGCCGGCGTTGATCATCGGCTCGATCGTGAAGATCATGCCGGCCTGCAGTTCGAGCCCGGTACCGGGGCGGCCGTAGTGCAGGATTTGCGGGTCTTCGTGGAATACCGTGCCGATGCCGTGGCCGCAATATTCGCGCACCACGCTGTAGCCCTGGCCTTCCGCATGCTTCTGGATCGCATGGCCGATGTCGCCGAGATGCGCGCCGGGGCGCACCTGGTCGATGCCGAGCCACATGCATTCGAAGGTGGTCTGCACGAGCCGTTTGGCCAGAATCGAGCCTTCGCCGACGATGAACATGCGGCTCGTGTCGCCGAAATAGCCTTCCTTGATGACGGTGATGTCGATGTTCAGCGCATCGCCGTTCTTCAGGGTCTTGTCGCCGGGGATGCCGTGGCAGATCACGTCGTTGACGGAAATGCAGGTGGCTTTCGGGTAGGGCGGGTAGCCGGGCGGCTGATAATTCAGCGGCGCCGGAACCGTGCCCTGTTCCTTCAGCATGTATTCGTGACACAGACGGTCGAGTTCGCCGGTCGTGACGCCGGCCTTGACGAACGGGGTAATGTAGTCGAGCACTTCGCTCGCAAGTTTGCAGGCGACGCGCATCTGCGCGATATCGTGTTCGTTTTTGAGCGTAATAGCCATGAGTCGGGCCTGAAATGCGATTTATTGCGAGATTATCGCACCATATTCTCGCTGCCGCAGGCTTTTGCGGCGGGGCTGGCGCGTTTGACGGGCGCTTTTGCCGGCTGCCCGAGCAGCAGTCTGGCGGGTCTGCGGATAGTGGTCCGGGCAAACTGCCGGGACTTTGACGAGCGCCACGCCGTACTGAGGAGACGCCCGCGTCCGCGCCGCACGCGTTGCGGCGATGGCAAACTCGCGGTGCAACCCGGCCGCGGCAAAGGGGAGCGACCAGGCGGGTTGAGTCAGTTCATAGGCGCGTGCTATAATCTTTGGCTAAGTCGATCCATGTCCTCTTTAATTGCTCAGTATGAGTGTCTCATAGGGAGCAAAGGCAGGGAGGCTTCTCATAACGCCGGTTGCCTGCGCTATGAGGTAAGGCGGTACCAGGCAGCAAACTCGCAAGCCGGCGCACCCAGGGTGTCCGTCGCGTTCCAGCCAAAGAAGAAGGCGGGCGCGGCCGATACGGCAGCCGGCTTAAGACCCAACCCTCGCGGAGATTTTCATGGCAGTTACCATGCGTCAAATGCTGGAAGCCGGTGTCCACTTCGGTCACCAAACGCGCTTCTGGAACCCGAAGATGGCCCCCTTCATTTTCGGCCATCGCAACAAGATTCACATCATCAACCTCGAAAAGACGCTGCCGATGTACAACGACGCGCTGAAGTACGCGCGTCAACTGGCAGCGAACCGCGGCACGATCCTGTTCGTCGGCACGAAGCGTCAATCGCGCGACACGATCGCTGAAGAAGCGCAGCGCGCTGGTATGCCGTTCGTCAACGCACGCTGGCTCGGCGGCATGCTGACCAACTTCAAGACGCTGAAGGTTTCGATCAAGCGCCTGAAGGACATGGAAGCGGCGCTGGAAGCAGGCGAAACCGAACGCATGAGCAAGAAAGAAGCGCTGCTGTTCGAACGCGAAATGGCCAAGCTGCAGAAGTCGATCGGCGGCGTGAAAGACATGGGCGGCATTCCGGACGCGATCTTCGTGGTCGACGTCGGCTACCACAAGATTGCCGTCACCGAAGCGAACAAGCTCGGTATTCCGGTCATCGCAGTGGTCGACACGAACCACTCGCCGGAAGGCATCGACTACGTGATCCCGGGTAACGACGACGCCTCGAAGGCGGTCGCTCTGTACACGGCTGGCGTGGCCGACGCGATCCTCGAAGGCCGTGCGAACGCGGTCAACGAAGTGGTGCAGGCTGCACGCGGCGACAACGGCGACGAGTTCGTCGAGGTCAACTCGGAAGCGTAAAGCTGCCCCGTGTCCGGCAAAAAAGGGGGCTTTCTACAGGCCCCCTTTTTTTAAGCCGCGACATTGTAGTGGGGCGCTGCAGGCGGTGCCCAACGCGTTGTTCGTAAAAAATTACGTGGAACGCTGAAACGAATTCTTGCCGCCGGTATCGAAGTGCGGGCGGTGTGTGACAGACGGAACTCAAGGAGCAAATGATGGCGGCAATTACCGCAAGCATGGTTGCAGAACTGCGCGCAAAGACCGACGCGCCGATGATGGAATGCAAGAAGGCGTTGACGGAAGCCGACGGCGACATGGCGCGCGCTGAAGAGCTGCTGCGCGTGAAGCTGGGCAACAAGGCCAGCAAGGCAGCGTCGCGCGTGACGGCTGAAGGCGTGGTTGCATCGTTTATCGGCGGCAATGCAGGTTCGCTGGTCGAACTGAACTGCGAAACCGACTTCGTTTCGAAGAACGACGACTTCCTGGCTTTCTCGAAGCAGATCGCCGAACTGGTCGCTACGCAAAACCCGGCTGACGTCGCTGCTCTGTCGGCACTGCCGCTGGACGGCTCGACCGTCGACGCGGTGCGCCTCGCACTGGTCGGCAAGATCGGCGAAAACCTGTCGATCCGCCGTTTCGTGCGCTTCGATACGGCTAACAAGCTGGCAGCGTACCTGCACGGCACGCGTATCGGCGTGCTGGTCGAGTACACCGGCGCGGACGAGCAGGTCGGCAAGGACGTGGCGATGCACATTGCCGCAATGAAGCCGGTTTCGCTGTCGTCGGACGACGTGCCGGCGGAGCTGATCGCCAAGGAACGCAGCATCGCTGAACAGAAAGCCGCCGAATCGGGCAAGCCGGCTGAAATCGTCGCCAAGATGGTCGACGGCAGCGTGCAGAAGTACCTGAAGGAAGTGTCGCTGCTGAACCAGGCGTTCGTTAAGAACGACAAGCAGACGATCGAACAGATGCTGAAGGCTGGCAACGCGAGCGTGCAGAAGTTCGCGCTGTTCGTGGTCGGCGAAGGTATCGAGAAGAAGCAGGACGACTTCGCAGCAGAAGTGGCCGCGCAAGTCGCTGCTGCAAAGCAACAATAAGTCTCACCGAAGCTTCACAGTAGTATTGTTGGACCCGCGGCGGAGCAAGACTTTGCCGCGGTCGGCAGCGCCGCAAGGCTGCGCGCGGGTTGACCCTCGCAGCGCAGCCGCGGGCGGACCTGAAGGTTCGTCAATTTGGCGGCGCTTGCCCGAATCAGCATTTCACCCCTACATTAGTCCCTTGTTGTTGCCCTGTTCTGCGCGATCTGGATACCCCTATGCCCACTGCCTACAAACGCGTCCTGCTCAAACTCTCCGGTGAAGCTCTGATGGGCGACGATGCCTTCGGCATCAATCGCGCGACCATCGAACGAATGGTGGCGGACGTGGCCGAAGTGGTCCGTCTCGGAACGCAGCTGGCCGTGGTGATCGGCGGCGGCAATATTTTCCGCGGCGTCGCGGGCGGTGCGGCCGGTATGGATCGCGCCACGGCTGACTACATGGGCATGCTGGCCACGATGATGAACGCGCTGGCGCTGCAGGACGCGATGCGCCACGCCGGTATCGAAGCGCGCGTGCAATCGGCGCTGCGTATGGACCAGGTGGTCGAGCCGTACATCCGGCCCCGCGCGATTCGCCAGCTCGAAGAAGGCAAAGTCGTGATTTTCGCGGCCGGCACCGGCAATCCGTTTTTCACGACCGACACGGCCGCCGCACTGCGCGGCTCGGAAATCGGCGCGGAAGTCGTGCTGAAAGCAACCAAGGTGGACGGCGTCTATTCGGCCGATCCCAAGAAAGATCCGAGCGCGACCCGCTACACGACGATCAGCTTCGACGAAGCAATCGGCCGCAATCTGCAGGTGATGGACGCCACGGCGTTCGCGCTGTGCCGCGACCAGAAGCTGCCGATCCGCGTTTTTTCGATCGTCAAGGCGGGGGCGCTCAAGCGCATCGTGCAAGGCGAGGACGAAGGCACGCTCGTCCACGTGTAAACTCTCGTTCACATAACGTGGGCTTTGACGCGGGCCCCAGGTCGCCGCCTATCGCGCGCGCAGGCCGGCTCGCACCGTTTTGAAGGTTCGGAGGTTTAAAAATGTCTGTGGCTGATATCAGGAAGGGCGCTGAACAAAAAATGCAGCGCTCCATCGACGCGTTCAAGAACGACCTGTCGAAGATCCGCACGGGCCGTGCGCACACGGGCCTGCTCGATCACATCCAGTGCGATTACTACGGTTCGCCGGTGCCGATTTCGCAGGTCGCGAACCTGACGCTGATCGACGCACGCACGATCGGCGTGCAGCCGTGGGAAAAGAAGATGGTCCAGGTCGTCGAAAAGGCGATCCGCGAGTCGGACCTCGGTTTGAACCCGGCCACGCAAGGCGACGTGATCCGCGTGCCGATGCCCGCGCTGACCGAAGAACGCCGCCGCGAACTGACCAAGGTGGTCAAGAGCGAAGCGGAAACGGCCAAGGTTGCGGTCCGCAACCTGCGTCGCGACGCTAACGAGCAATTGAAGAAGCTCGTGAAAGACAAGGAAATTTCGGAAGACGACGAGCGTCGCGCAGGCGACGACGTTCAGAAGCTGACAGACAAGTTCGTCGCTGAAATCGACAAGCTCGTCGTGACGAAAGAAGCCGAGATCATGACGGTCTGAGATCGGCCGGCTCTTGGGAAAACGCGGGTTGCCCGACGTTTTCCCGGTCCCTCGGGGGGCTCGGCTCGAAAGCCGGGCGGGGAGCCACTCAGCACCTTCACGATTTTCACTTCTTTATTTGCAGTCACTGTCCAACGGCCATGACCTATACCAGCTCAACCGTGCGCGTGCCTGATGTCGCCGCGGTGCCGCGACATATCGCGATCATCATGGATGGCAACGGCCGTTGGGCCACCCAGCGGCGCTTGCCGCGCGTGGCGGGCCATACGCGCGGCGTCGACGCGGTGCGTGCGGCCGTCGAGGCGTGCGCCCGGCAAGGCGTCGAATACCTGACGCTGTTTGCCTTCAGTTCCGAGAACTGGCGCCGTCCGAACGAGGAAGTGTCGTTCCTGATGCGCCTGTTCGTCACCGCGCTGGAGCGCGAGATCGGCAAGCTGCACGCAAACGGCATCCGTTTGCGCGTGGTCGGCGATCTGGACCGTTTCGATACGCGCATCCGCGACCTGATCAAGCGAGCGGAAACCAAAACCGCACGCAATACCCGTCTCACGCTGACGATCGCCGCGAATTACGGCGGCCGCTGGGACATCATGCAGGCCACCCGCAAGCTCGCCGAGCAGTCGGCGGCAGCGGGCAAGGCAGTCGAGGTCAACGAGGATTCGTTCGCGGAGCACCTGTCCATGGCTTATGCGCCGGAGCCGGACCTGTTCATCCGTACCGGCGGCGAGCGCCGCGTCAGCAACTTCCTGCTGTGGCAGCTCGCGTACACCGAGTTCTACTTCACCGACACCTTCTGGCCGGATTTCGATGCCGACGCGCTTGGCCACGCGATCGCTTCGTACGCGGAGCGTGAACGCCGCTTCGGCCGCACCAGTGCTCAACTCGAGCCGCAATCGCAAAACGTCGATTCGCTTCCATGCTAAAAACCCGTGTCATCACGGCGATCATCCTGCTGGCCGTGTTCCTGCCGGTCACGCTGTTCGCGCCGGTTGGCGCGTTCGGTGCGCTGATCGCTTTCGTCGTCGTGTTCGCCGCATGGGAGTGGGCGCGCCTGCTCAAGCTGGGCGGCGCCGGTCCGGTCATCTACGCGCTGGTGGCGGCGGTCGCGCTGGTCGCGAGCACGCGGCTCGGCACGGGCGTCGTGGAGGGCCGGTCGCTCTTCAAGGCGGCGGCCATCTTCTGGGTCATCGCCGGGCCGTTCGTGCTACTGCGCAAGCCAACGCTCGCGCAGGGCGCATGGCGTATCTTTCTGTTTCTTGCCGGCATTGTGGTATTCGTCGCGTGCTGGCATGCTCTCGTCGCCGCGCGCATGCAGGGCGTACCCTTCGTGCTGTCGCTGCTCCTATTGGTATGGCTGGCCGATATCGGCGCATACTTCTCCGGAAAAGCGTTCGGAAAACACAAGCTGGCGCCTGCCATCAGTCCGGGCAAGACTTGGGAGGGCGCGATCGGCGGCTGGCTGGTGGTGATGATCGTCGCCGCGGCGGCGGTCTTTTTGCACGCGTTCGAGCCGACCCTGTATTCTGCGCTGCTGGCGCAATGGGGCGCCGTGCGCACACTGCTCGCACTGACCTTGCTGGTGGCCTTCAGCGTGGTGGGCGACCTGTTCGAATCGATGATGAAACGCCAGGCCGGGGTGAAAGATTCAAGCGGCCTGTTGCCGGGGCACGGCGGCGTGCTCGACCGCATCGACGCATTATTGCCGGTGCTGCCGCTTGCCATGCTGCTGCTCGGCTAGAGAAAGAGATATGCAAAAACGTCTGACATTGCTCGGTTCCACGGGCTCGATTGGAGACAGCACGCTCGACGTCGTCGCGCGTCATCCCGAGCGCTTTTCGGTTTATGCGCTCTCCGCGCATCGCAACGGCGACAAGCTCGTCGAGCAATGCCTGCGCTTCAAACCCGTAGTCGCGGTGGTCGGCGACGCCGACACCGCCGCGCGCGTCGCGGCGAAACTGCGCGATGCGGGTAGCAAGACCGAGGTCACGTACGGGCCGCAAGCGCTCGTCGACGTATCGAAGAGTGACGGCTGCGATACGGTGGTGGCCGCGATCGTCGGCGCAGCCGGCCTCGCGCCGAGCCTCGCGGCCGCACGCGCCGGCAAACGCATCCTGCTCGCCAACAAGGAAGCGCTGGTGATGTCCGGTGCGATCTTCATGGACGCGGTGCGCGACAACGGCGCGGTGCTGCTGCCGGTCGACAGCGAACACAACGCGATTTTCCAATGCCTGCCGCGCGAAGCCGCGCTGCACGGCGGCGTCTCCAAGATCATCCTGACCGCGTCGGGCGGCCCGTTCCGCACCCGCGAACCGGCCACGCTCGTCGACGTCACGCCGGACGAAGCCTGCAAACATCCGAACTGGGTCATGGGCCGTAAGATTTCGGTCGACTCCGCGACGATGATGAACAAGGGCCTCGAAGTGATCGAGGCGCACTGGCTGTTCGGTTTGCCGGGCGAGCGTATCGACGTACTGATTCACCCGCAAAGCGTGATCCACTCGCTGGTTTCGTACGCCGACGGCTCGGTGCTCGCACAGCTCGGCAATCCCGACATGCGCACGCCGATCGCACACGCGCTGGCGTTCCCGGATCGCGTGGATTCGGGCGTCGCCCAGCTCGATCTCGCAGAGATCGCCTCGCTGTCGTTCGAGAAGCCGGACTACGCGCGCTTCCCGTGTCTCGCGCTGGCGATGAAGGCGCTGGCCGAGGGCGGTATCGCGAGCGCGGCCCTGAACGCCGCGAACGAAATCGCAGTGGAGGCGTTCCTGTCGCGCCGGATCGGTTTCATGACGATCGCGCGGGTGGTCGACTCGGTGCTCAACGCTTTGCCGAACCGCAGCGCGCACGCGCTCGAAGACGTGATCGAAGCGGATGCCGCCGCGCGTCGCGCCGCTGCCGAATTCATCGCGCGTCTGCCCGACGGCGCCCGTCGTACGGAACGCGCCGTCCAGTGAGGCGCTTATGAATCTGCTGATCGAACTGCTCGCCTTCGCGGTCGCGATTGGCGTACTCGTGGTCGTCCACGAGTACGGGCATTACAGTGTCGCGCGTCTGTGCGGCGTGAAGGTGCTGCGCTTTTCGATCGGCTTCGGCAAACCGCTGTTCCAGTGGGTGAGCCCGGAGACGGGCACCGAATGGACCATTGCCGCGTTGCCGCTCGGCGGCTACGTGAAGATGCTCGACGAGCGTGAAACCGGCACCGCGCCGATTCCCGCCGACGAGTTGCCGCATGCGTTCAACCGGCAGTCGGTGTGGCGGCGCTTTGCGATCGTCGCGGCCGGCCCGGTCGCGAACTTCCTGCTGGCCATCGTCCTGTTCGCGCTCGTATTCGCCAGTGGCGTGACGGAGCCGGCGGCGGTGGTCGCGGCGCCCGCACCGAATACACCGGCGGCCGTGGCCGGATTCGAGGGTGGCGAGACCATTGTCGCAGTGCGGACCGGCACGGCCGACGATTCGGACCCGGTGCGCTCATGGTCGGATCTGCGCTGGAAATTGCTGGGCGCGGCATTCGATCAGAAGCACATCGTGCTGAGCGCGAAAGACGCGCACGGCGTCTCCGATTTCCCGCTCGACTTGCGCGGTATCAGCGAGAAAGACGTCGACGACGACTTCATGTCGCGCCTCGGATTCGAGCCGGGCGGCGGCAAGCTGATCGTGGCCGGCGTGCAGCCGGGCAGCGCGGCGCAGCGAGCGGGCCTCGTCGCGGGCGATCGTTTGCGCGCCATCAATGGCACGCCGACCGACAATGCCACGACCTTCATCGCTTATGTAAAATCGCACGCCGGCCAGCCGGTGACGTTGCAGGTGGAGCGCGGCGGCCGGGGCGCTCAGGCGGCGGGCAAGCTCGAAGACATCAGCATCGTGCCGCAATCGCAGCGCGATCCCGCGACCGGTCAGCAGATCGGCCGCATCGGCGCCGAACTGGCGACCCAGGTGCCGTCGATCGACGTGCGCTACGGGCCGATCGAGAGTGTGCAACTGGGCGCGCGCCGTACGTGGGATCTGGCGGTTTATTCGGTGCGCATGTTCGGCAGGATGATCGTCGGCGAAGCATCGCTGAAAAATCTTTCCGGTCCGGTGACGATCGCCGACTACGCAGGAAAGAGCGCACGTCTGGGTCCTTCTGCATTCCTGTCGTTCCTGGCCCTTGTCAGTATTAGCCTTGGCGTACTGAACCTGCTACCAATTCCGGTATTGGACGGGGGTCATCTGTTATATTATTTGGTTGAAGCTGTGACCGGTAAAGTTGTCTCCGATCGCTGGCAACTCGTTTTTCAGAGGGCGGGTCTCGCCTGCATCGTCGCATTGTCGGCGATCGCGCTGTTCAACGATCTGGCTCGTTTAATCCATTTTTAAAGTGTCCGGCGGCGTTCACGATGGCGACCGCCTGACCTGATGCAGCTATATACACTGGGGAAGCACGTTGTTTAAACCTCATCGCTTTGTTCCAAAAACGGTTATAGCCGCGGCCTTCGCCGCGCATGGGCTGGTTGCTCACGCAACGTCGCCCTTCGTGGTGCAAGACATCCGCATTGAGGGATTGCAACGCGTCGAACCCGGTACCGTGTTCGCGTATCTGCCGATCAAGCAAGGCGACACGTTTAGCGACGACAAGGCGTCCGAAGCGATTCGCGCGCTGTATGCCACGGGCTTCTTCAACGACGTCAAGATCGCGACCGAAGGCAACGTCGTCATCGTGCAAGTGCTGGAACGTCCGGCCATCGGCACGATCGACTTCGCCGGCATTCATGAATTCGACAAGGAAAACCTGACCAAGGCGTTGCGCGCGGTCGGTTTGTCGCAAGGCCGTTACTACGACAAGGCGTTGGTCGATCGCGCCGAGCAGGAACTGAAACGCCAGTACCTGACGCGCGGTTATTACGCCGCCGAAGTGACCACCACCGTGACGCCGATCGACCGCAATCGCGTGTCGGTGCTGTTCTCGGTCGCCGAAGGTCCGAGCGCGAAGATCCGCCAGATCAACTTCATCGGCAACAAGGCGTTCAGCACGGGTACGCTGCGCGACGAAATGCAGCTGTCCACGCCGAACTGGTTCTCGTGGTACACGAAGAACGACCTGTACGCGAAAGACAAGCTCACCGGCGACCTCGAAAACGTCCGCTCGTATTACCTGAATCGCGGCTATCTCGAGTTCAACATCGAGTCGACCCAGGTGTCGATCACGCCGGACAAGAAGGACATGTATCTGACGGTCACGCTGCACGAAGGCGAGCCGTACACGATTTCGAACATCAAGCTGGCCGGCAATCTGCTCGATCGCGAAGCGGAGCTGACCAGGCTGATCAAGATCAAACCGGGCGACCGTTTCTCGGCTGAAAAGTTGCAGGCCACCACGAAGGCGATCGTCGACAAGCTCGGCGAATACGGCTATGCGTTCGCGACCGTCAACGCGCAGCCGCAGATCGATCAGACCAACCACAAGGTCGACCTGACGCTGCAGGTGGACCCGAGCCGGCGCGTCTACGTGCGCCGCATCAATGTGGTCGGCAACACGCGCACCCGCGACGAAGTAGTGCGCCGTGAAATGCGTCAGCTCGAAAGCTCGTGGTTCGACTCGAACCGCCTCGCGCTGTCGAAAGACCGGATCAACCGTCTGGGCTACTTCACCGACGTCGACGTGACCACGGTGCCGGTCGAGGGCACGCCGGACCAGGTCGATGTGGACGTCAAGGTGGCCGAAAAGCCGACCGGCGCGATTACGCTGGGCGCGGGTTTCTCGTCGACCGACAAGGTGGTGCTGTCGGCCGGTGTGTCCCAGGACAACGTGTTCGGCTCGGGCACGAGTCTCGCGGTGAACATCAATACCGCGAAGACGTACCGCACGTTGACGGTCACGCAGGTTGATCCGTACTTCACGGTCGACGGCATCAAGCGTATTACCGACGTCTACTACCGCACGTACCAGCCGCTGTACTACTCGACGGATTCGAGCTTCAAGATCGTCACGATCGGTGGCGACCTGAAGTTCGGTATTCCGTTCTCCGAAGTCGACACGGTGTATTTCGGCGCGGGTCTTGAGCAGAACCAGCTGGACATCGACTCGAACACGCCGCAAAGCTACATCGACTACGTGCATGAGTTCGGCCGCGTGTCGAACAACGTGCCGATCACGGTTGGCTGGTCGCGCGACGCGCGTGACAGTGCGCTGGTGCCGAGCCGCGGCTACTTCACGCAGGCGAACGCCGAATACGGCACGCCGATCGGCGGCACGCAGTACTACAAGGCCGACATCAACGCGCAGTACTATTATTCGTTCGCGCGTGGGTTCGTGCTGGGCTTCAACTTCCAGGGTGGCTACGGTAACGGCCTGGGTGGCAAGCCTTATCCGATTTTCAAGAACTACTACGCGGGCGGTATCGGTTCGGTGCGTGGCTACGAGCCGAGTTCGCTGGGTCCGCGCGACGCGAAGACGGGCGACCCGATCGGCGGCTCGAAGCTGCTGGTGGGTAACGTCGAGTTGACGTTCCCGCTGCCGGGTACGGGTTATGACCGCACGCTGCGCGTGTTCACCTTCCTCGACGCCGGTAACGTCTGGGGCACGGAAGGCAACAGCGTTGGCGCGAACGGCCTGCGTTACGGTTACGGTGTCGGTCTCGCGTGGATTTCGCCGATCGGCCCGCTCAAGCTCAGCCTGGGCTTCCCGCTGACGAAGCACACCGGCGACCAGTATCAGAAATTCCAGTTCCAGATCGGGACGGCGTTCTGATCACGGCCGCAGGCGGCCAGCCAAACTACAGTATCGAGAGGATGACTTTGCTAACCGGTATGTTTTCGAAACGTGTAGCGTGCGCGATGGCGCTGGCAATGACCTTGGGCGTCGGGGTAGCGCACGCGCAGGAGGCGAAGATCGCCGCGGTGAATTCCGACCGCATCCTGCGCGAATCGGCGGCGGCGAAAGCCGCCCAGGTCAAGCTCGAGGCCGAATTCGCGAAGCGTGACAAGGATCTCGCCGACATGGCGCAGAAGCTGAAGTCGATGTCGGATTCGCTCGACAAGAACGGCGCGTCGATGTCGGCCGCCGATCGTGCGCAGAAACAGCGCGATCTGTCGCAACTGGACACGGACTTCCAGCGCAAGCAACGCGAATTTCGCGAAGATCTGAATCAGCGCCGCAACGAGGAACTGGCGGCGGTGCTCGACCGCGCCAACAAGGTCATCAAGCAGATCGCCGAGGCACAGCACTACGATCTGATCGTGCAGGAGGCGGTGTACGTGAGCCCGCGCATCGATATCACCGACCAGGTGCTCAAGGCGCTGGCGGCGTCGGGCAACTGAGGGTCGCCCGGTGTGTGGCCGTGTACACACGCCCACACCGGCACGCCGCCGCGCGCGGACGCAATAACAGGTTGGATTGAACAGCAGGAGACAGGACAGGCATGGCATTTACGCTCGAGGACATCGTCCAGCGGTTCGGCGGTACGGTAGTCGGAAACGGTTCGCAGTGCGTCGGCAGTCTGGCGCCGCTCGACCAGGCAGGCCCGAACCAACTGGCGTTCCTCGCCAATCCGAAGTACCTGTCGCAGGTTGAAAGCACCCGCGCGGGCGCGGTGTTGATCAACGCCGACGACCTCGCGAAGCTGGCTTCGCGTGAGGGCCGTAACTTCATCGTCACGCCGAACCCGTACGCTTACTTTGCGCGCATGGCGCAAACCTTCATCGACCTCGCCGCGCCGAAGGCCGCGCCCGGCGTGCATCCGAGCGCCACCATCGATCCGTCGGCGCAGGTGGCAGCAAGCGCGGTGATCGGCCCGCACGTCACGGTGGAAGCGGGCGCCGTGATCGGCGAAAACGTCCGGCTGGGCGCCAATGTCGTGATCGGCCGGGGCACGCGCATTGGCGCGGATTCGCACCTGTACCCGAATGTCGCCGTGTACCACGGCTGCGAACTCGGTGAGCGCGTGATCGTGCACGCGGGCGCGGTGATCGGCTCGGACGGGTTCGGCTTTGCGCCGGATTTCGTCGGCGAGGGCGACGCGCGTACCGGTAGCTGGGTCAAGATTCCGCAGGTCGGCGGCGTGTCGATCGCGGCGGATGTCGAAATCGGCGCGAACACCACGATCGACCGTGGCGCGATGGCCGATACGATCATCGAAGAATGCGTGAAGATCGACAACCTCGTGCAGATCGGCCACAACTGCAAGGTCGGCGCGTACACGGTGATCGCCGGTTGCGCGGGCATCGCGGGCAGCACGACGATCGGCCGTCATTGCATGATCGGCGGGGCGGTTGGCATTGCCGGGCACGTCACGCTGGCCGATTATGTAATCGTCACCGCGAAGTCGGGCGTGTCGAAGTCTCTCCTGAAGCCCGGTATATACACCAGCGCGTTCCCGGCCGTGAACCATGCGGACTGGAACAAAAGCGCGGCCCTGCTGCGCAATATCGATAAGCTTCGCGATCGTATCCGGGCGCTCGAAAGCGCCGCGGCCGACGGTTCGGGCAACGCGGAGCCCCATGCGGCGGGCAACGCGGCAAGCAATTCCGCAGGCGAGAAGGCTTGAGATAAGCCTTGAGATATCAGGGCGGTTCGTCGGCCTCGCGTAAGCTTGCCGGCACCGCGTAAAATAGCGGGCAAGCATCACGAAGCAAAGTCGGTTGCCGTGACCGGGTGGCACGGCCGCCGGATCATGGCGGGCGCCTGCAGCACGCGTTTTCAACCCACCTGCACCAGCATCCGCAGTCATCATCGCGCAGTCAATGCGTGAGCAGAAACACCATGAGCACCGAAAAAATCAATCTCGACATTCATAAGATTCTCACGCTGCTGCCCCATCGTTACCCGATCCTGCTGGTCGACCGGGTGCTCGAACTCGAGCCGCACAAGTGCATCAAAGCGTTGAAGAACGTGTCGATCAACGAGCCGTATTTCCAGGGGCACTTCCCGACCCGCCCGGTGATGCCCGGCGTGCTGATTCTCGAAGCGCTCGCGCAAACCGCAGCGTTGCTGACGTTTTCGGAAGAGCCGAGCGATCCGTCGAACACGCTGTATCTGTTCGTGGGTATCGACAATGCGCGCTTCAAGCGCGTGGTGGAGCCGGGCGATCAGCTGATCCTGAACTGCACGTTTGAGCGTCATATGCGCGGCATCTGGAAGTTCAAGGCGCGTGCCGAAGTGGATGGCGTCGTGGCGGCGGAAGCCGACCTGATGTGCGCGGTGCGGCACACGGACAAAGACGCTTAAGCGAGCGTCAAGGCAGCGAGGGCGCGGGCGGCGGGTGTTCTGACACCGGCGCGGCCGGTCCCGCCAGAAGCCCATCCACACAACGCAACAGAATCAGAAGCGAGGACGCATGAGCAGGATTCATCCCACTGCGATCGTCGAACCGGGCGCACAACTCGACGAATCCGTCGAAGTCGGTCCGTACGCCGTGATCGGCGCACATGTGACGATCGGCGCACGGAGCACGGTCGGTTCGCATAGCGTGATCGAAGGCTACACGACGATCGGCGAAGACAACCGGATCGGCCACTACGCATCGGTCGGCGGCCGTCCGCAAGACATGAAGTACAAGGACGAGCCGACCCGGCTCGTGATCGGCAACCGCAACACGATCCGCGAGTTCACGACGATCCACACCGGCACGACGCAGGACGCCGGCGTCACCACGCTCGGCGACGACAACTGGATCATGGCCTACGTGCACATCGGGCACGATTGCCACGTCGGCAGCAGCGTCATTCTGTCGAGCAACGCGCAGATGGCCGGCCACGTGACGATCGGCGACCACGCGATCATCGGCGGCATGTCGGGCGTGCACCAGTTCGTGCGTATCGGCGCGCATTCGATGCTGGGCGGCGCATCGGCGCTGGTGCAGGACATCCCGCCGTTCGTGATCGCCGCCGGCAACAAGGCCGAGCCGCACGGCATCAACGTCGAAGGCCTGCGCCGCCGCGGCTTCTCGCCGGATGCGATTTCGGCGCTGCGTACGGCATATCGTGTGCTGTACAAGAACGGTCTGTCGCTGGAAGAGGCGAAGGTGCAATTGCGCGAACTCGCATCCGCCGGCGGTGACGGCGACGCGCCGGTGCAGACGCTGCTCGCGTTTGTCGAAGCGTCGCAACGCGGCATCATCCGCTAACCGATGGCATTACAACCCAGTCCGCTACGCGTCGCGATGGTGGCCGGCGAGCCGTCCGGCGACCTGTTGGCGGCGTCGCTGCTCGACGGTCTCGCGAGCCGTCTGCCCGCCGGCACCCAGTACTACGGGATCGGCGGTCCGCGCATGATCGCCACGGGCTTCGACGCCCATTGGCCAATGGAAAAGCTCACGGTGCGCGGCTATGTCGAGGCGCTGCGGCACATCCCCGAGATTCTCGGCATTCGCAACGAGTTGAAGCGCCAGTTGCTGGCCGAGCCGCCGTCGGTGTTCGTCGGCGTGGATGCGCCCGATTTCAATTTCGGCCTCGAGCACGCGCTGCGCGACGCGGGCATTCCGACCGTTCACTTCGTCTGCCCGTCGATCTGGGCGTGGCGCGGCGGGCGCATCAAGAAGATCGCCAAAGCGGTCGATCATATGCTGTGCGTGTTCCCGTTCGAGACGGCACTGCTGGAAAAGGCGGGTGTCGCGGCCTCGTACGTGGGCCATCCGCTTGCCGACGACATTCCGCTCGAACCCGACACGCTCGGCGCGCGCCGTGCGCTGGGCCTCGCGGAAAGCGGCCCGATCATCGCGGTGCTGCCAGGCAGCCGGCGCTCGGAAATCGATCTGATCGGCCCGACTTTTTTCGCCGCGATGGAAATGATGCAGCACCAGGAGCCCGGTCTGCGTTTCGTGATGCCGGCGGCCACGCCGACCTTGCGAGACATGCTGCGACCGCTGGTCGATGCGCATCCGGGCCTCGCGCTGACGATTACCGACGGTCAGTCGCAACTCGCCATGACCGCCGCCGACGCGATCCTCGTGAAGAGCGGCACGGTGACGCTCGAAGCCGCGCTGCTGAAGAAGCCGATGGTCATTTCGTACAAGGTGCCCTGGCTGACCGGCCAGATCATGCGCCGCCAAGGCTATCTGCCGTACGTTGGCCTGCCGAACATTCTGGCCGGACGCTTCGTAGTGCCGGAAATCCTGCAGCACTTCGCGACGCCGCAGGCGCTCGCCGAAGCCACACTGAAACAGTTGCGCGACGAAGCCAACCGGCGCACGCTGACGGAAATCTTCACGGAGATGCATCACGTGCTGAAGCAGAACACCGCGCAGCGTGCGGCGGAAGTCGTGGCGAGCGTCATCGAAAAGCGCACGGGGCGGCTGTGACCATCACACGCGCACCCCGCCGTAAGGCTGCGTCCGTCGCAGGAGCGGCAGCGCAGGTCGGCCTGAACTTCGAGACGGCCGACGACATCGTCTGCGGCGTCGACGAAGCAGGGCGCGGTCCGCTGGCTGGCCCCGTCGTCGCGGCTGCGGTGATTTTCGATCCGGCCAGGCCGATGATTCGCGGGCTCGACGATTCGAAAGCGCTCAGCGCGAAGAAACGCGACGAGCTGTACGACAAGATCGTCGAGCGCGCGCTCGCGTACTGCATCGCGTCGGCGACGGTCGAAGAAATCGACTCGCTGAACATCCTGCACGCCACGATGCTGGCGATGAAGCGCGCCGTGGAAGGCCTCCCGGTCGTGCCCACGCTCGTCAAGGTCGACGGCAATCGTTGTCCGACGCTGAGCATTCGCAGCGAAGCGGTGATTGGCGGCGATGCGCTCGTGAAGAGCATTTCGGCGGCGTCGATTCTTGCCAAAGTCACGCGCGACCGGATGCTGCTCGAACTGCATCAGCGCCATCCGGTATACGGTTTCAATGCGCATGCCGGTTATGGCACGCCGCAGCACCTCGCGGCGCTGCGCGAGCATGGGCCGTGCGAGCACCATCGGCGCTCGTTCGCGCCGGTGCGCGAAGCGCATCTGCGATTCGGCACGGGCGTGCCGTTGCCGGCAGCGCAAGTCGTCATCGTGCCGGGCGCGCTGAGCGACGCGATGCTCGACGACGACGCCTTCGGCGAACGCAGCGGCATCTGAATACCCTCTGAGCGACGCGCGCTTGCTCGCGCGCCGCTCGTTCTTCTCCCATTCTCACCGTCTTCGCTGCCTGTGAAAGCCATCACCTCGCGGGACAATCCGCTCTACAAACGCCTGAAGGCATTGGCCGGCTCGACGCATCAACAGCGCCGCAGCGGCCACGCGCTGCTCGAAGGATTCCATCTCGCGAGCGCGTATCTCGACGTCGCCGGGCAGCCGGAAATGTGCGTCGTCACCGATGGCGCGCTGCGTCACGACGAGGCGCAGGCGATCGTGTCGCGCATCGAAGATCATCGCGTCGTGACCTTGCCGGACGCGCTGTTCGGGCAGTTGTCGAATGTCGTGCACGGTGTCGGGATTCTGCTGCTGGTCGAGAAGCTCGATACGCCGCTGCCCGAGACCGTCGCGCAAACCTGCCTCGTGCTCGACGGCGTGCAGGACGCGGGCAACGTCGGCTCGATTCTGCGCAGCGCGGCCGCAGCCGGGATTCAGCAGGTGTTCTGTGCGCCAGGGACGGCGTACGCGTGGTCGTCGAAGGTGCTGCGCTCGGGCATGGGCGCGCACTTCCTGTTGCAGATTCACGAGGATGTCGACGCGCAGGCGTTGATCGAGCGCCTGGCGGTGCCGATCGTCATCACCGATTCGCACGGCGCCGAGGCGATTTACGATTGCGATCTGAGCGGGCCGCTCGCGTGGGTGTTCGGCAACGAAGGGGCGGGTGTGTCGCCAATCTGGCGCGATGCGGTTTCGTTGCGGGTGACGATTCCGCAGCCGGGCGGGATGGAGTCGCTGAACGTGGCGGCTGCGGCGGCCGTCTGCGTGTTCGAGCAGTGTCGTCAGCAGCGCGGGCGGCTGTGACAGAACTGAACGCGGCGCGCACTGCGCCGGGGGGTGTTTCGCAGGGCGGCTTGCACATGCTACGCCGCTACGCTACGCCGTGTAGCCCTCGCTGACGCGGCTGCGCACCACACGCAGCCCGCGTCATTGCAACCTCAACCGGTGCTCAATAAGCCGGCCGGTCCAGCTTGATCTCCTGCAGGATCGTCGTGGCGATCTCCTCGATCGACTTGTGCGTCGACGACAGCCACTTGATCCCCTCACGCCGCATCATCGCTTCGGCTTCGTTGATTTCGTAGCGGCAATTCTCCGGCGCCGCGTACTTGCTGCCCGGACGACGCTCGTTACGAATTTCAGACAAACGCTGCGGATCGATCGACAAACCAAACATCTTCTGCCGATGCGCGAGCAGTGGCGTCGGCAGCTTGCCGCGTTCGAAGTCTTCCGGAATCAGCGGATAGTTGGCCGCCTTGACGCCGTACTGCATCGCCAGATAGAGGCTCGTCGGCGTTTTGCCGCTGCGCGACACGCCAACCAGGATCACGTCGGCGTCGGCGAGATTGCGGTTCGACTGGCCGTCGTCGTGGGCGAGCGAGAAGTTGATCGCCTCGATCCGGTTCTTGTACTCCTCGGTGTCCGCGTTCTGGTGGCCGCGGCCCATCGCGTGACTCGACTTCAGCTCCAGCTCCTGTTCGAGCGGCTCGACGAAGGTCTGAAACATGTCCAGCACGAGCGCATTCGAGCCTTTGACGATCTGATTCGACGCGCTGTCCACCAGCGTGGTGAAGACGATCGGGCGGCGACCGTCCTGCACGATCGCTTCGTTGATCTTTTCGAGCGTCGCGTAGGCTTTTTCCGTCGAGTCGACGAAGGGCACGCGAACCAGGCGGAATTTCTGGTCGAACTGGGACAGGATCGAATGCGCGAAGGTTTCGGCAGTAATCCCGGTACCGTCGGAGACGATGAATACGGTGGGCGGCATCAGTGGAGCTGGGGAACGTGAGCGGCAAAAAGCGCTCGAATCAAACATCGCTGCGGTGAGCACGCTGCCCGGCGGCTAACCGTCGAGGGCAGCGGCGTCGATGCAGCGCGCCGTGGGCACCACACAACCGCACCCGGATGGCGGAGGAGCCTCGCAAAAGCCCGTCGGCCGGTCCGGGGCGCGATTCGAGGCGCAATTCTCGTCCGACTGCCACATTTTAGGAGTCGGCACGGTAGAATAGCGGCAACCTGTTGGATAAGCAATTGCAGGCGATTGGCGTCTAACTTACCGCGAACGGCCGCTCAACGCGGCGCTTTTGTTCGGTAACTGGTGCTCAATGCGGTGGATCGACCGGTAAATTCGGCCATTCGCTCCTTTCGTCGCGCTTCTGGCGTAGCGGCCACCGTCGGCCCTTGCCGCGATTGTTTCTCCAACAGGTTGTGCAAGACACGGCTCACGCTCCCAATGGGCGTTCCGTGTTCAAGCCCACTTGCACAGCCGTGAATTTCTTTCACACTTAGGGGCTTGTATGACTAACGCAGTTACCGTCGCAAAGGACAAGGCGTATGTAGTTCCGTTCGAGCAGTTGCGGATGACCGACGTGGAAATCGTCGGCGGCAAGAACGCGTCGTTGGGCGAGATGATCAGTCAGCTCGCCGAAGCCGGCGTGCGAGTGCCGACCGGTTTCGCCACCACGGCGCTGGCGTTCCGCGACTTCCTGCATCACAACAATCTGACCGACCGCATCGCCAAACGTCTCGAAACGCTCGACGTCGACGACGTGAAGGCGCTCGCCGAAGCGGGCAAGGAAATCCGTCAATGGATCGTCGACGCGCCGCTGCAGCCGCAGCTCGAGGCCGATATCCGTGCGGGTTTCGACACGCTGCAGAACAGCTCGCCTGAAGAGCTGTCGTTTGCCGTGCGCTCGTCGGCTACGGCCGAAGACTTGCCGGACGCATCGTTCGCGGGCCAGCAGGAAAGCTACCTCAACGTGGTCGGCATCGACGACGTGCTCGATCGCATGAAGCACGTGTTCGCGTCGCTGTACAACGACCGCGCTATTTCCTATCGCGTCCACAAGGGCTTCACGCATGCTGAAGTCGCCTTGTCGGCGGGCGTGCAGCGCATGGTGCGCTCGGATGTCGGCGCGGCCGGCGTGATGTTCACGCTGGACACCGAATCGGGCTTCAAGGACGCTGTTTTCATCACGTCGAGCTATGGCCTCGGTGAAACCGTCGTGCAAGGCGCGGTGAATCCGGACGAGTTCTACGTCTTCAAGACCACGCTCGCGCAGGGCAAGTACCCGATCATCCGCCGCTCGATCGGCTCGAAGCTGATCAAGATGGAATTCACGAAGGCCGGCGAGCAGGGCCGTGTAAAGACCGTCGACGTCCCGCACGAGCAGCGCAACCGCTTCTCGATCACCGACGAAGACGTGATCGAACTGGCGAAGTACGCGGTCATCATCGAAAAGCACTACGAGCGTCCGATGGACATCGAGTGGGGCAAGGACGGCCGCGACGGCAAGATCTTCATCCTGCAGGCGCGTCCGGAAACGGTGAAGAGCCAGGCATCGGGCAAGGCCGAGCAGCGCTTCAAGCTGAAGGGCCAGTCGAACGTGCTGGCCACCGGCCGCGCGATCGGCCAGAAGATCGGCGCGGGTCCGGTGCGCGTGATCCACGATCCGTCGGAAATGGACCGTGTGCAGCCGGGCGACGTGCTGGTCGCCGACATGACCGACCCGAACTGGGAGCCGGTGATGAAGCGCGCATCGGCGATCGTCACGAACCGTGGCGGCCGGACCTGCCACGCGGCGATCATCGCGCGTGAGCTGGGCGTGCCGGCGGTGGTCGGCTGCGGCGACGCGACCGACGTGCTGAAGGAAGGCGCGCTCGTCACCGTGTCGTGCTCGGAAGGCGACGAAGGCAAGATCTACGACGGCCTGCTCGAAACCGAAATCACCGAAGTGCAGCGCGGCGAACTGCCGCCGATTCCGGTGAAGATCATGATGAACGTCGGCAACCCGCAACTCGCGTTCGACTTCTCGCAATTGCCGAACGCAGGCGTGGGTCTCGCGCGGCTCGAGTTCATCATCAACAACAACATCGGCGTTCACCCGAAGGCGATTCTCGAATACCCGAACATCGATCAGGACCTGAAGAAGGCGGTTGAGAGCGTCGCTCGCGGTCATGCATCGCCGCGCGCGTTCTACGTCGACAAGCTGACCGAAGGGATCGCGACGATCGCCGCGGCGTTCTATCCGAAGCCCGTCATCGTTCGTCTGTCGGACTTCAAGTCGAACGAGTACAAGAAGCTGATCGGCGGTTCGCGTTACGAGCCGGACGAAGAAAACCCGATGCTGGGTTTCCGTGGCGCATCGCGCTACATCGCCGAAGACTTCGCCGAAGCGTTCCAGATGGAATGCATCGCGCTGAAGCGGGTGCGTGAAGAGATGGGCCTCGACAACGTCGAGATCATGGTGCCGTTCGTGCGTACGCTGAAGCAGGCGGAGCGCGTGGTCGGGCTGCTGGAGAAGTTCGGCCTGAAGCGCGGCGAGAAGGGCCTGCGCCTGATCATGATGTGCGAAGTACCGTCGAACGCGATTCTCGCCGAAGAATTCCTGCAATTCTTCGACGGCTTCTCGATCGGTTCGAACGACCTGACGCAGCTCACGCTCGGCCTCGACCGCGACTCCGGCATGGAGCTGCTGGCGGTCGACTTCGATGAACGCGATCCGGCGGTCAAGTTCATGCTCAAGCGTGCAATCGAAACCTGCCTGCGTCTGAACAAGTACGTCGGTATCTGCGGCCAGGGCCCGTCGGATCATCCGGACTTCGCGCAATGGCTCACGGACGAAGGCATCGCGTCGATCTCGCTGAACCCGGACACGATCATCGAGACGTGGCAGCAACTGGCGAAGTCGGCGAGCAAGTAAAGCGCGCGGCATGCCGTTTGATGGTGAAGAACCCAGGCGGCATGCATAACGTGAGATGCGGTACCTCAAGCGTGAGTTGAAGCGCACCGCATCGCCCGTTAAAACGCAGGCGCTTCGTGCTATAAACACCCCGGTAGATCCGGGGTGTTTTGCTTTGCGGAGGTCGACGTGGTGCCAGGTGGATTGTTCTGGTGGATCGGGGCGGGCGTGCTGGTCGTGCTGGAGTTGACGAGCGGCACCTTCTATCTGTTGATGATCGCGGTGGGCTTCGTGGCGGCGGCACTCGCGCACATTGCCGGCGCTGCCGCCGACGTGCAGTTCGCGGTGGCCGCCGTGGTCGCGCTGGCGGCGGTCGTGCTGCTCAGACGCTCGCGCTTTGGCCGTCGCAAGCGCGCGCACGCGTCGCGTAACCCGGACGTCAATCTCGACATTGGTCAGACGCTGAGCGTGCCGGCGTGGCGCGAGCGCCGGGCGCGCGCGAATTATCGCGGCGCGGCGTGGGACGTCGAGCTGGCCGCGGGCGAGCCAGAAGATGCGCAGGTCTACGAAATCACGGAATTGCGCGGCAGTTGTCTCGTGGTCGTGGCGAGCCGGCAGCCGAAGACCAAGGCAAGCACGGCCTGAGTGCCTGGCAGGCTTGCGCTCTGCGCTTGCAGCCGTGCTTTCAGCCGCGTTTGCGTCAAACACGTACAACTATTCGAACCAGAGGGACCGGAGAGCCAATATGGATTCAACCATCGTCGGGGCCGTGCTGCTGATTATCGTGATCGTGCTCGCGGCACAAACCATCAAGATCGTGCCGCAGCAGCACGCGTGGGTGCTGGAGCGTCTCGGCCGTTATCACAGTACGCTGACGCCGGGCCTGAGCTTCGCTTTCCCGTTCGTCGACCGCATCGCGTACAAGCACATTCTCAAGGAAATTCCGCTCGAAGTGCCGAGCCAGGTCTGCATCACGCGCGACAACACGCAGTTGCAGGTGGACGGCGTGCTGTACTTTCAGGTCACCGATCCGATGAAGGCATCGTACGGTTCGAGCAACTTCGTGTTCGCGATCACGCAGCTGTCGCAGACCACGCTGCGCTCGGTGATCGGCAAGCTGGAACTCGACAAGACTTTCGAGGAGCGCGATTTCATCAACCACAGCATCGTATCGTCGCTCGATGAGGCGGCGTCGAACTGGGGCGTGAAGGTGCTGCGCTACGAGATCAAGGACCTGACGCCGCCCAAGGAAATCCTGCACGCGATGCAGGCACAGATCACCGCCGAGCGCGAGAAGCGCGCGCTGATCGCGGCGTCGGAAGGGCGCAAGCAGGAGCAGATCAATATCGCGTCCGGCGGGCGCGAAGCGGCGATCCAGAAGTCGGAGGGCGAGCGGCAGGCGGCGATCAACCAGGCGCAGGGCCAGGCGTCGGCGATTCTGGCGGTGGCCGAGGCCAATTCGCAGGCGATCCAGAAGATCGCGGCCGCGATCCAGTCGACCGGCGGCATGGAAGCGGTGAATCTGAAGGTAGCCGAACAGTACGTAAACGCGTTCGGCAATCTGGCGAAGCAGGGCACCACGCTGATCGTGCCGGGCAATCTCGCGGATATGAGTTCGATGATCGCGTCGGCGTTGACGATCGTGAGCAAAGGCAAGGACAAGGGCGTGACCGAGGCGCGCTGAGACAGGCGGTGGGCCGATTTGTCCGCCGCGAAAAACAGATGGCCCGCAGATCGTGCGGGCCATTTTTCATTGAGCGCCGAGCGCTTGCGGTGTGGCGCGACCTGAAACGTATCGTCGATCAGGTCGGCGAGCGCATCAACCGCGCCTTCTCGCGTTCCCAATCGCGCTTCTTCTCGGTTTCGCGCTTGTCGTGCTGCTTCTTGCCCTTGGCGAGACCGATCTCACATTTGACGCGGCCGCCCTTGTAGTGGAAGTTCAGCGGCACGAGCGTGTAGCCGCGCTGCTCGACCTTGCCGATCAGTTTGCTGATCTCTTCGCTATGCAGCAGCAGCTTGCGCGTGCGGACCGGGTCGGGGTTGATATGGGTCGAGGCTTCGGGCAGCGGGCTGATGTGCGTGCCGATCAGGAACAGTTCGTTATTCTTGATAACGACGTAACCTTCCTTGATCTGGCCGCGCCCGGCGCGCAGCGCCTTGACCTCCCATCCTTCGAGCACGAGCCCTGCCTCATAGCGTTCTTCGACCGAGTAGTCGTAGAAGGCTTTTCTGTTGTCGATGATGCTCATGAATGGAAAGTGCCCAACTCGTTTAAAATCACGATTTTAGCAAAGCGGGGCAAGGAAAGCCCGCGGCGCTTTTCAACCCGCTTGTCCACCCTTGCCACGCGCTGTTCAATTTATGGCAGATGTCCAGAAAACCGTGTTGATCCGCCATTCGGCGGAACAGATGTTCGACCTCGTCACCGATGTCGCCGACTACCCCAACTTCCTGCCTTGGTGCGGGGGTGTCGAAATCCGCCGCCGGGACGAAACCAGCATGGAGGCGAAGATCGACATCAACTTCAAGGGCATCAAGCAGCACTTCGCCACGCGCAACAGCATGGAGCGGCCCACGCGCATCGATATGGAGTTCGCGGACGGCCCGTTTCGCAAGTTCACCGGTTTCTGGCGTTTCACGCCGCTGCGCGCGGATGCCTGCAAGATCGAATTCGCGCTGCACTACGAATTCACCAACATCATTCTCGAGAAGATCATTGGGCCGGTGTTCAATCACATCGCGAACACGTTCGTCGAGTCATTCGTGAAGCGCGCCGATCAGCGCTACGGTAAGGCATGAGCGCGCGCCTGTCGATTGAAGTCTGCTACGCGTCGCCCGACGGGCAGGCGCTGATCGCCGTGGACTTGCCCGAAGGCGCCACCCTGCGACAGGCGCTCGACGCGAGCGGCATCCTGCAGCGCTTTCCGGGCATCGATCTGAATACGCAGAAGGTGGGGGTGTTCGGCAAGCTCAAGCCGCTCGACACGGTGCTCGCCGACCATGATCGCGTCGAGATCTATCGTCCGCTGCTGGTCGATCCGAAGCTGTCGCGTCAACGCCGCGTCGAGAAGACCCGCAAGGCGGGATCGATCGAAGGGCGCCGTTGGCAGAATCGGGATTCGCGTTAGGCGGCGCGCTCGCGCAAAAAAACGTTGCGAATCGTCGTGCTGTCCTCAAGGCGCGGAAACCTGCGCCTTTTCCTTGATGGGCGCGAGCCCCGACGAATCATCGTCCGCATGCTGGCGCACCGACCAGCACACTCCCGCCACCAGCAGCAGGATCGCCGCCAGCTCCAGCGGACGCGGCAGGCGCTGGTCGTAAATGAACGCATAGAGCAGCGCGAAGAGCGTCTCGAACACGATCATCTGGCCGGACAGCGTCAACGGCAGCCGCTTCGACGCGGCATTCCACAGCCCGTTGCCGAGCCACGACGCGCCGATTGCGAGGCCGAGATTCAGCATCCAGAACGTGTGCCAGCGCGCGTCGGCCAGTTCGCCCTGCGGGCCGCCCGACGGCAGCACCGCGATCACGAGCCACAGCCCCGCGCCGAGTGCACCCGTCACCACGCCCCATAGCACGGACCATTCATTGCCGCTGAAATGCGTCTGGCGCTGCAGATAGCGGGCATTTTCGACTGCGAACCAAGTCCAGCAGCCCAGCGCGCCGACCGCGCAGGCGAGCCCGAGCAGCTTCGTGGCGATGCTCACCGGCGTGCTGTCGGCCACCGTGAACACGTCGATGTTGATGCAGACGATGCCCGCCATCACCACCGCCAGCGGCCACGCGAGACGGGCGAGCGGCACCGCGCCGTGATCGCGCCGCCCGAGCAGTGTGACCGTGACCGGCAGCACGCCGACGATCAGCGACGCCGGCGCGATGCCGATCAGATGCACGGCCGCCGTCAGCAGCAGGTAATAGATCAGATTGCCGGCCAGCGCCAGTTTCACCAGCGCGCCGAGGTCCTCGCGGGTCAGCCGTTTGACGAGCGAGCGCGCCATCGGCAGCGCGGCGGCCAGCGAGACGATGCCGTACATCGTGTAGCGCCCGGCGCTCAGCAGCAGCGGCGAAAAGTCGGGCAGCACGCGCGGCACCAGAAAAACCATGCCCCATAAGGCCCCGGCCATTACCCCATATGCCACACCGCGTTGCATCGACCGCCCCTTGCAAGAAAACTGGAATGGTCCGCAGGATAGCCGTTCGCCGGGCCGCGCGTCTTGTTCGATTCTGCATTGGGGCGGTTTTTCGGCGGTTTCGGTGTGCCGAGCCGTCGTTTCCCGCGGCGTTGCAGGGCTTCGGCGGGGCGCGCGGCGCACGCTGCCACCGCCCTGCACCCGGCGAAAAGGTCCCCGGTCGGGCCGCCCGCGTTCCGTTGCCTCCGAACGCGCAAACGAAACCCGATCGAACCCGGCGCGAACAGCGAAGCGAAATCGAGTGGCCGGAAGTCATGAAAAAAACCGCCCGAAATTCGCTAAGCTGCTGTTCGTGCAGTGAAAACCGGGGAGGTATCGCGTATAATTCGCTTTTGCGCCTATAGGATTTGCCATGCGTCTGATCCAAACAGCACTCACGTTCGATGACGTGCTCCTCGTCCCGGCTTTCTCCGATGTTCTGCCGCGCGACACCAGCCTCAAGACCCGGCTGACCCGCAACATCTCCCTGAATATGCCGCTCGTGTCCGCCGCCATGGACACCGTCACCGAAGCACGCCTCGCCATCGCGATGGCGCAAATGGGTGGCGTGGGCATCATCCACAAGAACCTCACGCCGGCCGAGCAGGCGCGTGAAGTTGCCAAGGTCAAGCGTTTTGAGTCGGGCGTCGTGCGCGATCCGATCACGGTGCCGCCGCAGATGAAAGTGCGCGACGTGATCGCACTGTCGCAGCAGCATGGCATTTCGGGCTTCCCGGTCGTCGAAGGCGCGCAGCTGATCGGCATCGTCACGAACCGCGACCTGCGCTTCGAAGAGCGTCTGGATGAGCCGGTGCGCACCATCATGACGCCGCGCGAGCGCCTCGTCACGGTCAAGGAAGGCACGCCGCTCGCCGAAGCGAAGGCGCTGATGCACAGCCACCGCCTCGAGCGCGTGCTGGTGATAAACGATGCGTTCGAACTGCGCGGCCTGATGACCGTCAAGGACATCACCAAGCAGACCGAACACCCGGACGCCTGTAAAGACGAACACGGCAAGCTGCGCGCGGGCGCGGCGGTCGGCGTCGGCGCGGACAACGAAGAGCGCGTCGAGCTGCTGGTGCAGGCGGGCGTCGACGTGATCGTCGTCGATACCGCGCACGGCCACAGCAAGGGCGTGCTCGAGCGCGTCAAGTGGGTCAAGCAGAACTTCCCGCACGTCGAAGTGATCGGCGGCAACATCGCCACCGCGGCGGCCGCCAAGGCGCTCGTCGAGTACGGCGCGGACGGCGTGAAGGTCGGTATCGGCCCGGGCTCGATCTGCACGACGCGCATCGTCGCCGGCGTGGGCGTGCCGCAGGTCACCGCGATCTCCAACGTGTCCGAAGCGCTCAAGGGCACGGGCGTGCCGGTCATCGCCGACGGCGGCGTGCGCTTCTCGGGCGACGTCAGCAAGGCACTGGCAGCGGGCGCGAACGCCGTGATGATGGGCAGCATGTTCGCCGGCACCGAAGAAGCGCCGGGCGACGTGTTCCTGTATCAGGGCCGTCAGTACAAGTCGTACCGCGGCATGGGTTCGGTCGGCGCGATGAAGGACGGCGCGGCGGACCGCTACTTCCAGGACAACTCCGCGAACATCGACAAGCTGGTGCCGGAAGGTATCGAAGGCCGCGTCGCCTACAAGGGCTCGGTCAACGCGATCCTGTTCCAGCTGATCGGCGGCGTGCGCGCGAGCATGGGCTATTGCGGCTGCCGCACGATCTCGGAGATGAACGACAAGGCCGAGTTCGTGCAGATCACCGGCGCGGGCCTGCGCGAATCGCACGTGCATGATGTGCAGATCACCAAGGAAGCGCCCAACTACCACGTGGACTAAACGCCAATGAAGCCACTGCTGCGTGTTGTACTCATCCTTGATGCCTTGTTGTTGCTTGCGTTCGGCCTGCTGTTTCTGCTGACGCCCTGGACTTCGTTGTACGACGCGCTGCAGTTGGTGCAAACCCAGCCGGCGCTGGTCGGCCAGGGATTTGGCGTGGCGCTGATCGGGCTCGCGTGGCTGGCCTTGCATGCATCGTTCGACGGGGCGCTGACGTCGGCGGTCGCCAAGGTCGTCGGTCATGTGAACTGGCTGACCGGTGTGCTGATGCTGGTCTGGCTGCTTGGTTTGCATACACCGGCGCTCACCGGCTTCGGGCAGATCGTCGCGGTGCTGGCGGGCGTGGTGCTGGTGGTGGTCGGTCTCGGCGGGGTGCGTTTGTCGGGTGCGGTGCGCCGGCGCGAGAAGGGGATCGTCGTCAAAGGCTCTTCCAGCCGCGCCGAAAAGCGGGCTGCCAGGGAAGCCGAGGCTGGGGCGGCAAAAGAAGCCGCAAAACGCCGTGAACGGGAGCGCGAGCCCCGCGTCAGCGCGGGCTTTCCGGTCTATCGCGCCGAGCCGGTCGTCGAACCTGTCATGCCGGTCACACGGCCCGTCAACCCGGACATCCCGGTGAATCCCGTCAGTTCCGTTTCGACCACGCCGGTGCATCCTGTGACGGGCGAAGCCGGCCTTACGGAGTCCGAACGCGCGGCCCGGGCCGCGCGCGAAGACGCCCGCAACGCCGCTGCCGATGCCTCTGGCGGACCCCGGCCGCCGCTTCATGGCTGACGCGCTGCGCGTCACGCCGTCCGCCGAAGCTACCGGATTCCGTTCGCGCGTTTATTCGCGCGCGCCGCAGGCCGATGGCCGCGGCGGTGCATACGCCAGTACGCTTCATCGTTATGTTTCATGCTCGATCGTTCCCACGTGGACCGCTTTGAATTCAACGCCGCGCTTCGTGCGCGGCATTCCGTATTTGCTCACTTTTGACTCCGTCCGCTGCCATGCATGACAAGATCCTGATCCTCGACTTCGGTTCGCAAGTCACCCAACTGATTGCACGTCGCGTTCGCGAAGCCAACGTGTATTCGGAAATTCACCCGTACGACGTCGATGCGTCGTTCATTCGCGACTTCGCGCCGAAGGGCGTGATCCTCTCCGGCGGCCCGAGTTCGGTCACTGAAACGGATACGCCGCGCGTGCCGCAAGCGGTATTCGAACTCGGCGTGCCGGTGCTCGGCATCTGCTACGGCATGCAGGCGATGGCCGAGCAGCTGGGCGGCAAGGTCGACATCGGCCATCTGCGCGAATTCGGTTATGCCGAAGTGCGCGCGCGCAATCATACGAGCCTGCTCGAAGGCATCAGCGACTTCACCACGCCGGAAGGTCACGGCATGCTGAAGGTGTGGATGAGCCACGGCGACAAGGTACTCGAAATGCCGCCGGGCTTCGCGCTGATGGCATCGACGGAATCCTGCCCGATCGCGGCGATGGCCGACGAACAGCGCCGCTTCTATGGCCTGCAATGGCATCCGGAAGTCACGCATACCGTGCAGGGCCGCGCGATGCTCGAACGCTTCGTGCTGCAGATCTGCGGCGCGCGGGCCGACTGGGAAATGGGCAACTACATCGACGAAGCCGTCGCGAAGATTCGCGAGCAGGTCGGTAACGAGCACGTGATCCTGGGGCTGTCGGGCGGCGTGGACTCGTCGGTGGCGGCGGCGCTGCTGCATCGCGCGATCGGCGACCAGCTGACCTGCGTGTTCGTCGATCACGGCCTGCTGCGCCTGAACGAAGCCGAGCAGGTGATGGCGACCTTCGCCGACCACCTCGGCGTGAAGGTGATTCACGTCGACGCAAGCGACGTGTTCCTGCGCAAGCTCGCCGGGGTGACCGATCCGGAAGCGAAACGCAAGATCATCGGCGCGGAGTTCGTCGAGGTGTTCCAGACCGAAGCCGGCAAGCTGACCGACGCGAAGTGGCTGGCGCAAGGCACGATCTATCCGGACGTGATCGAATCGGCCGGCAAGGGCAAGAAGGGTGCGCAGACCATCAAGAGCCACCACAACGTCGGCGGCCTGCCCGAGACGCTGAATCTGAAGCTGCTCGAACCGCTGCGCGAACTGTTCAAGGACGAAGTGCGCGAACTCGGCGTGAAGCTCGGTTTGCCGCCGGCGATGGTCTATCGCCATCCGTTCCCGGGCCCGGGCCTGGGCGTGCGGATTCTGGGTGAAGTGCGGCGCGATTTCGCGGACCTGCTGCGCCGCGCGGACGCGATCTTCATCGAGACGCTGCGTACGTTCATCGACAAGGAAACCGGCAAGTCGTGGTACGACCTGACGAGCCAGGCGTTCGCGGTGTTCCTGCCGGTGAAGAGCGTCGGCGTGATGGGTGACGGCCGGACCTACGAGTATGTCGTCGCACTGCGTGCGGTGCAGACGCTGGACTTCATGACCGCGCATTGGGCGCATCTGCCGCACGAGTTGCTGGGGCATGTGTCGAATCGGATCATCAATGAAGTGCGCGGGATCAACCGGGTGGTATATGACATCTCGGGGAAGCCGCCGGCGACGATCGAGTGGGAGTGATTTAAACTGCTCCCTGTCGTTCCGGGAGGGCCGGTTTTCCATGTTTTTATGTTTAAAAACATGGAGTTATTGTCCGGTGTGGTCTGCTGTAATCCGGGCAATGCCAGGAAGAAATGTCGATATCGGTGACGGTACCGACATTTCTTCCTCGGACGGCCTTGTCCGATACCGTCAAATCAGTCTGACGGTATCGGTCGACGGTATACGTTCGAGGAGTCCCTATGCTCACAGACATGCAGTTGCGAGCGCTGAAGCCGGCTCAGAAGATCTATAAGGTTGCCGATCAGCGCGGGCTATATGCGGCAGTGACGCCTTCAGGCGCGGTGAGCTTCCGGTACGACTACCGGGTGAACGGTCGCCGGGAAACTCTGGTTATCGGCCGCTACGATCCATCACTTTCCGCACGGAAGCCACGCAGGCCAGACGAACCCGAATTCGGAATGGCTATTAGCCTCCCGGAAGCCCGGCTTCTACGCGATCATGCGTACGGAGCAATCCAACGCGGCGAAATCCCGTCACGTGCGAAAGTCGAGAATCGGCTCTGTCAAGTTGACGCGCGTGGAGTACTTGTATGCCCTACGGCTAGTTATCCTTATTAGATAACCTTATCGCCTGCGGCAGTGATAGTCCAATCATGCCATGTGGCGAAACGCTCCTGAAGTACGGCGCGATGACATGCCGCGTTCATCCGATGTCTGGGCAACGCGAAGTGCTGCCGGACCGGGCCAAAGCAAGAGAGAAACGCCTGCGTACGACGCGCCTCGCGAAAGCCGCACATCTGGCGTTCGCGTCTGCGGGTTGGCGGGTGGCTGTTCTCGGCACGGTTGTTCACACGTGCAGCCGCTTTGACGAAAACGTGCTTCACATGTGCAAGCTCGGGAATGTCAGCCTTCGCCGCCGGCTAGCTGCGCAGCGGGTCGGTAACGATCTTGCGCGGCACCGGGTTTGAACGCAGCACCCTCCGGAAGAAGTGCTTTGCCGCGGCATTGTCGCGCCGCTTCTGCACCCGCACGTCGCGTTCAGCGCCATGCTCATCGACAGATCGCCACAATAGATACGGCTCACCGCGCAGCGTCACGAACATGTCGTCCAGATGCCATGTGCTGCCGGGCTTGCGCCGCGCCGCTTTCGCGCACTGAGCGAATCCAGCGCCGAACTTGTCGCACCAGCAGCGAATCGTTTCGTACGTGACCACGACACCACGCTCAAGCAACAACGCCTCAATGTCGCGCAGGCTCAGGCTGAACCGGAGATACCAGCGAACCGCGCAGCTGATGACGCCGGCGGGAAAGCGGTGGCCGTGATAAAAGGATTTTCTCTTCTTCATCACGGCATCCTACCGCCGCCTCAGCATCAACCTGACAGAGCCTTGTCAGGTCCTTGCTCCCGCGAAACTGCTTGCCTGCGCCACGTTGTCTCCCTTGCGACCGGCAAGGCGTCCCGCTTTTTTTGATTCGTTGGCGCCTTTTTTTTGAATGTGCATTATGCATTATGTGCGATGCACAGTTTTCAGTGTTGGCGACGCATCGGTCTATGGGGACCGCAACGGCGAGGGCCGGGAAGGAGGGTGGTCTTGCTGCGTCACGCTTGCAATTGCGTTCTTCTAAGGATGTCCATGAGTTCACCTAATTGTTCTTCATCGCACCGGGCGGAGGTCTCGGCGCCTGTAGCCAAGCCCAGTGATCGCTTGCGGGTTTGCGAGCTGAGTCATGCGTTCCAGACCGCCGACGGCGACAGCGTGCCCATTTTCGACAGGCTGGATTTCAGCGTCGGCAGTGGCGAAATCGTGTCGATCGTCGGGCGCAGCGGGGCCGGCAAGAGCACGCTCTTCAATCTCATTTCGGGGCTGCTCACGCCGCAATCCGGGCGCGTGGAAGTCGGTCGACGCGCCGATGGCGGCGAGGGGCGCATCGCCTACATGCTGCAAAAGGACTTGCTGCTGCCATGGCGCACGGTGCTGGAAAACGCGGTGCTGGGCATCGAGCTTTACCGCAAGGTTCGGCGCGAGGACATCGAGCGCGCGAGACAGATGCTGGCGCGCTACGGCCTCGATTCCTTCGCCGACGCGCATCCGCACGCGCTTTCGGGCGGCATGCGCCAGCGCGTAGCGCTCACCCGCACGCTGCTCGTCGATCCGACGCTCGTGCTCCTCGATGAGCCGTTTTCGGCGCTCGACTACGAAACCCGCCTGACGCTGGAGGACGACGTCATGGAATTGCGCAAGCAAAACGGCACGAGCGTAATTCTCGTGACGCATGACATCGAGGAGGCAATCGCGATGAGCGACCGCGTCATTCTCCTCGGCGGACGGCCGGCGTGCATCGAGGACAACATCGACGTTCGACTCTCCACTTCGGGGCCCCGCACCGCGGTATCGGCGCGCGAAGCGCCCGAGTTCCGTGCCTACCATTCGCGCATCTGGAGCGGATTGCGCGGGCACTCAATCCAGCACGCGGGAGCCTCGGCATGAGCGACGTCGCGATCTCACAAACGGTCACACGCAAGCGCGCAGCAAGTGGGCGTTCCAAAACGCTTGGCACGACCGGCATTGTCGTCACGATCGTCGTCGCGATTGTGGCTGGCTGGCAATTGGCGGTTACGCTTGGCTGGGTCAACGGCCGCCTTTTCGGCTCGCCCCAGGGAATCTATCGGGCTGCGGTGCTGGGCCTTTCGCCGCAGGGCACACTCGTCCCAGACACGCTGGCGACGCTTTTCGAAACGCTGATGGGTCTCGTGGTCGGCAGCGGACTCGGTATCGGCCTCGGGCTGCTGCTCTGGTTTGTGCCGAGGGTCTCTGGCGTGGCCGAAGGTCTGTCGGTCATTCTGAACAGCATTCCGAAGATTGCGCTCGGTCCGCTGATTGTCATCTGGTTCGGCTCGGATATGGCCTCGAAGGTCTGGCTGGCCGGCATCTCCACGTTCGCGGTCGCGATGATTTCCGCGTGCGCCGCGGCGCGCGAGGTGGATCAGGACCTGCTGAATCTGTTCCGCTCGTTCAAGGCGAAGCCGGGCATGATCTTCAGCAAACTGATCGTGCCTGGCGCACTGCCGTGGATCTTCTCGACGCTGCGCGTGAACATCGGCTTCGCACTGATCGGCGCGGTGGTGGGCGAATACATCGCTTCGCAGGCGGGAGTGGGTCATGAAGTGTTCGTCGCGGGCTCTTTGTTTGACCTCAATACGGTTTGGCTGGGCATTATCGTTCTCACGTTGATGGCATCGATTCTGAGCTGGATTGTTCAATTCACGGAAGCAAAGGTGATTACATGGAAAAGAAAACGGTGAAGTTTCTGGGCACTTGCCTTGTGGCGGCGCTCGCCGCTTCCGGGGCCCGCATGGCGGTTGCTGCCGAGCCGGTAGTCGTCTATCAGGCCTTTCAGTCGATTCAGTATCTGCCGCTTTACGTAGCACTCGACAAAGGTTTGTTTGCAAAGAACGGTCTCACGGTGCAGAAAGTGACGGCCGGCGGCGGCGCAGCCGGAGTGGCTGCGGTGATCGGCGGTCACGCGGACTTTTCGCTGCAGGACCCGATGACGGCGATGCTTGCCAACCTCAAGGGCGCGTCGCTCGTCAATGTGGCGAACGTGGTTGCAGGCGTGCCCGTCTGGATCATCGCGCCGCCGGACTCGTCGGTTAAGGAAGTGTCCGATCTCGCCGGCAAGAGCGTGGCCACTGCGCTGCCGCCGACGACGAGTACCTATCTTCTGCAGCGCCTCGTCAGCGAGCGAAAGCTCGCTAACGTGAAGCTCGACACCGTGCAGATCGGCACGGAGCTCGCACCGGTCAGCGCGGGGCGCGACGAAGCGGCGGCGCTTTACGAGCCGCAGGTCGATACCGGGCTGTCACAGGGTTACCGGATCGTCTACGGGTTCCCCAGGGCCTATCCGGGCGGCTATGTGTTCTCCAGCATGGACACGCTCGCGTCCACGATCAAAGCCAAGCCGCAGATGGTCGCTGCGTTCGTGAAATCGATCGGCGAGGCCGAGGCGCTGATCCAGCACTCGCCCGACACGGCGAAGGCTGTTGCGCGGACCGAGTTTCCGACGCTTGACCCGAAGGTGGTCGACAGCGCCGTACAGCGCCTGATCGATCAGGAGATCTACGCAGCGACGCCCGAGATTTCCGAGCCGGCGTTCCGTAACGCGCTGGCCCTGCAGGAGTCCCTCGGCAACATCAAGCCGGGCAGCGTGACATATGCGGGCGCGGTGGACAATTCGTTTGCGGCGGCAGCAGCGCGCAAATAGGCACGGGGACGGGAGAGGGCGCTCGCGCAAAGCCGGCGCCCGCTCGAATCGATCCGGATTCCTCGCGCAATTCGCGCAATCAACGGTAAAGCTATCACCAGAATGCAAAAACAATCGTTGCTGAATACCCTCCTTGCCAGCCGCGGCGACGTCCAGGCTGCCCGCGCGCGGCTCTCTGCCGCAAAGGCGCGTGCTGACGAGCTCGAGCCCTGGCTCCGCGCGTTCACATCGCGAGCCGACACCTATGACGTGGCTGCCGCAGTCAACGGACCGCTCGCCGGCCTGCCGGTCGGTATCAAGGATCTGATCGATACACGCGACATGCCGACCGCCTACGGGTCGCCGGTCTATCGCGGACACCAGCCTTCGGCGGACGCGCGTATCGTCGGGTCCATCCGACAGGCGGGCGGGGTGATCTTCGGGAAGACGGTGACGACCGAGTTCGCCTGGCGTGAGCCAGGACCCACGGTCAATCCGTGGAACCGACTGCACACGCCGGGCGGGTCGTCGAGCGGCTCAGCGGCCGCCGTGGCCGCCGGCATCGTGCCGCTTGCGCTCGGTACGCAGACCGTCGGCTCGGTCATCCGGCCGGCCGCTTACTGCGGAGTCGTCGGCTACAAGCCCAGTTTCGGCAAGGTGTCCCGCGACGGTGTGCATCCGCTGTCCGGCTCGCTCGATCATGTCGGCTTTTTCGCGCAGACGGTGGAGGGTGCGGCGCTCGCGCATGCACTCTTCGTCGAGCACCGGCCGGAGGTGTTGGCGAGCCTCGATGCATGGGCTGCATGGTTTCCAGCCAATCCTCCAGCCAAACTGGGCGTGTTGCGCACGCCCTTCTGGGACCGGGTGCAGCCGGCACAGAAGGAGAACTTCGAGGCCTCGCTCGAGCGTCTGCGCACCGCCGGCGCCACCCTCGTCGAACTTGAATATGGCGCGGATATGCAGGCTATGGTCGACTCGGTGCAGGTCATTGCGTGCGTCGAGGCGCAGCGCTCGATCGGCCCTACCGCCGTCAGGCATCCTGAGCTCGTCAGTGGGCACATGCATACGCTGATTGCGGCTGGCGCGGCAACGCCTGCCGCTGAGTACGAGGCTGCCATTGCGCTGCAGGCGCGGTTGCGTCGCGAATCGAAGCCGCTGCTTGCCGGATGCGACGCGCTCGTGACCCTGTCGGCGCCCGGTGAGGCACCCGCAGGGCTCTCGGACACAGGCGACGGGATCTTCTGCGCACCATGGAGCCTGACAGGCAGCCCAGCCGTGACCGTGCCGTCAGGCCGCACCGCAAATGGCTTGCCGCTTGCGTTCCAGGTGGTCGGCGAGTTCGGGGCCGATCTACGCACGCTGCAGATCGCGGCCTGGGTCGAAAGCCAGCTGCAGGCGCAATGGCCGGACTCGTCCGTATCGGCTGGGCATCCCGAAGCGGCATCCGCCTGACGGGTCGCGAGTGCGCCACTGTCGGTTATAGTGCTCGGCATGCACTAACACGGCGACGCGGCACAAAGGAGGAGACGTTGAGCAGGCCCTATCGAACCATCCAGGAATACGTGCTCGGAACATTGAGGGCGGAGATTCTGAAGGGAGTGTATCCGCCGAATACTCGTCTCAGACAGGAAGAGGTGGCCAAGCGCCTGGACGTCAGCACGACGCCTGTGCGCGAGGCGTTTCGCGATCTGCGTGCCGAGGGGCTGGTGTCGATCGACCCGAACCGGGGCGTCGTCATACGCGGTCTCACTGCGGAAGACGTGAGCGAGATTTACGAACTGCGCATGCTGCTCGAGCCCATGCTCGCGGAGCGGGCCTGCCGGCAACTCGCGCCTGCCGATCTCGCGGCGGCCACGGTGTGTCACGCAACCATGCGCGCGACCCCGTCGTCCGAAAAATGGGCGTTGCTCAACGTGGAATTCCACCGGCACCTGATAGGGAGTCAGGAGAAAACACGCCTGTTCGAGATCGTCGAGAGCCTCTCGGGTGTCGCGCGTCCCTATGTGTCGCTGGCGATGCACGTCAAGGAAGACCTCATGGAGAGTAACAACCGCGAGCACGCGCAGCTGTTGGACGCCTTCCGGGCGGGCGATGCGCTGTCCGTACGCGAGCAGAGTCGGATACACCTCGAAAACACGCGCAACGCGATCGTCGCCTGTGTCACGCAGTGGGCGCCGACGGAGGTCGCCCACGGCTAAAGCGACCCAGGCGGTGCGCCTGGCGTGCGCTCGCTTGGGGGCGCAGGTGGGACTAACCGGTTGGCCGCGGCGCGTAGGCCGTTGCTGTCGCCGTGAACGGGACGCCCAGCTAAGCCAACGCTTATTCCAGGAACACACAAGATATGGACAATTCGCTGGTTTCCCTGTCGGCGGTGACAGCCCGTGAACTCATCGGGCGGCGCGAGCTTTCTCCGGTTGAACTGCTCGACGCCTGCATCGCTCAGATCGAGGCGATCAACCCGGCCGTCAACGCCGTGGCGGCGACCTGCTTCGAGCGAGCGCGCGAGGAAGCGCGGCGCGCGGAGTCGGCCGTTGCGCGCGGCGAGCCGCTCGGCCCGCTGCACGGGCTGCCGCTCGGTGTCAAGGATCTGGAGGAAACGGCAGGCCTTTTGACCACCTACGGTTCGCCGCTTTTTCGCGCCCACGTGCCGGCGCGCGATAACGCGTTCGTGGCTCGCCTGCGCGCCGCGGGCGCGATCGTGACCGCCAAGACCAACACACCCGAGATGGGCGCGGGGGCCAACACGCGCAACGTGGTCTGGGGCGCTACCGGCAATCCGTTCAATCCGTTGTTGAACGCTGGCGGCTCTTCGGGCGGCTCGGCCGTCGCGCTCGCCACCGGTATGCTGCCGCTCTGCACGGGCACGGATACGGGTGGCTCGCTGCGTATTCCCGCGGCGCTTTGCGGCGTGGTGGGATTCCGGCCCTCGCCGGGCCTCGTGCCGATCGACCGCAAGGTGCTCGGCTGGACGCCGATCGACGTGAGTGGGCCCATGGGGCGCAACGTCGCGGACACCCGGCTGCAACTGGCCGCCCAGGCCGGCTTGCATCACGCCGATCCGCTCGGGTATCCCATCGCCGGGTCAGCATTCGGGCATGGCGCGCCACTCGACGTCAGCAAGCTGCGTATCGGCTATACCGAAGACTTCGGCATGTGCGCTGTCGACGACGCGACGCGCGCGACCTTCCGCGCGAAGATGGCGGCGATCGCGGGCTACGTCAAGCTGTGCGAGCCGGTGGATCTCGACATGGGCGAGGCCGACCGTACATTCGACGTGATTCGCGCGCAGAACTTCCTCGCCAGTTTCAGGGAGACCTACGAGCGCGACCCATCTCTGCTCGGCCCGAACACGCGCGCCAATTACGAAATGGCGCAGGCGATGTCGCTTCGCGACGCAGTGTGGGCGCATGCGGAACAGACGAAGATTTTCCGCCGCTTCCAGGCGAAGTTCGACGACTACGACCTGATCGTCTCGCCTACCTCGTCGATCTCACCGTTTCCCTGGTCCCACTGGCATCTCGCCGAGGTCAATGGCCGCCCGCTCGACAATTATTACCGCTGGGTCGCGCTCACCTACGTCGTCACGCTGCTCACGAACCCGGCCCTGTCGCTACCTTGTGGTACCGATCACGCGGGCATGCCTTTCGGCCTGCAACTCGTCGGTCCGTTTCGCGGCGACGCGCGGCTGCTCGACATGGCCGAGTCGCTTGAAACCGCGCTGCGCAATAACGCGGCACTGAACCGTCCGCTCCCCGATCTTCGCGCGCTTTCGTCTACGGTAAGCGAACTCAAGTCGATCGTGACCGATCCGCCCGTGCTGACGGTGACGGGCGGCCAGGATGCCGGGCTGGTGCGCACGCGCGTTCTTTGATGTTCAGGCCGGGCGGAGTGCCTCTAAATGAGCATCCGACCGGTATTGCGCCGAGGGTGTCGGGCGGACCCACAGCGGCCCTTCGCTGCGCCATGAGTTCAATGGCAGCTTCAAGATCGCAGCCATTCGAGGACACGTGGCTGCCGACGGCGCCTCGGCCACCCGCCAACCCGCAGACGCGAACGCCAGACGCGCGGCTTTCGCAAGGCGCGTCGTACGCAGGCGTTTCTCTCTTGCCTGGGCCCGATCCGGCAGCACTTCGGGTTACCCAGACATCGGATTGAACGCGGCATGTCATCGTGCCGTACTTCAGGAACGTTTCGCCACATGGCATGATCGGACTATCACTGCAGCAGGCGATAAGGTTATTTAATAAGGATAACTAGCCGTAGGCCACACAGGTACTCCACGCGCGCTAACTTGACAGAGCCGCGCGAAGACACATTCGCTTATCCACGGGCCTTTCCCATTCGGCGGTTGTTTGCACTGGTTTGTTGGCTTTGGGCCGGACGACGCAATAAAAGTCGTGCGCTGGCTTAATGAATACGCTGTTGATCTCGCTGAGATATCGGGCGGTAGTTACGAAAGCCCCGCCATGCAGGGCAGTCCGGAAAGCGCGAGAACTCGCGAGCGTGAGGCTTATTTCATTGACTTCGCCCGAGACATTGTCGCGGCTGCTCGAATGCCGGTGATGGTCACGGGCGGGATACGCAGACGGGCAGTGACGGAGGCCGCCCTTACAGCTGAAGACGGTCGTCCAGGCGTCGCTATTGTCGGGATTGGCCGGGCACTCGCCTATGACCCAGACCTTCCTGCGAAATGGCTGCATGGAGAACTAGCTGTTGAGTTGCCATCGGTAAGTTTCAAGAAAAAGGCTCTCAACAATGTCGCCAGCATGGCGCTTGCAAAGCTGCAATTGCGAAGAATGGGGGATGGTCTTTCACCAAAGTCGACTGCCTCGCTGCTGTTTACATTAGTCGCTGAACAAATCCGAACGAAGACGCGGTCAAAAGAGTACCGACGCTGGCTTGCACAAAGGGAACGCTGAGTTTCGACAGATAAGCTCATTCGATCGACGTCTCGCACGCTGTTGAAAACTTGCAGTGATAGGGCAGTATCGCTCCAGTATTAAGAATAGCTAAGCTATGAAAGAGTCGAACGACAGGGGTGAGATCAACGTTGCCCGCGCCGGGCAGGAGGCCCTGAGGGCGGTCGAATACGAGTGCTGAACCAACTCATCGACCAGTGCCTGCGAGAGGAGCGGTCCTCTGCGGGTCTATCTGCGGATAGACCCGGGCCGCTCGCATTCCTGCCTACGGAATTCGCACGCCTGCCCGAGCGACGCTTCAGAAAACCGGGCAGCACAGCCCGGCATTCGGCCTTCAGAGCCGTATGGCCTCGAGATCTCTCGACGTTGGACTGGGTGTTAACACGTAGTGGCGTTAAATCATAAAAATATGGCAGCCAAAACGTAAATCGCTTCGGCGGATTGCCGTATCTTCGCCGAACTGATCAATCTCCCGTCGCGCCTGAACGTGCCCGATGCGGAGCTGATACATCCGTCATTTACGGGGGAAGGGTGCGAAGTTTTCTGTTGCTCGACGCTCCGTTGACGACAGGACTTTATTAGCACCCCCTGATTGTTTCCTTCCCCTCAACCCGCGCCTGGAGACCATGCCATGAACTTTCTCGACGGTTCCCTCTACACCGAAAACCAGCAACCTTTGATCATCACCGCCGCGCCTTACGCGCCGTCGTGGGTGCCCTCCGACTTTCCCGAGGACATCCCCGTCACGATGGACCAGCAGATCCAGAAGGCGGTGGATTGCTACAACGCCGGCGCCACGGTGCTGCACCTGCACGTGCGCGAACTCGACGGCAAGGGCAGCAAGCGTCTGTCGAAGTTCAACGAGTTGATCGCCGGCGTGCGCAATGCCGTGCCCGAGATGATCATCCAGGTAGGTGGCTCGATCAGCTTCGCACCCGAGAGCGAAGGCGCCGCGGCCAAATGGTTGAGCGACGACACGCGCCACATGCTGGCCGAACTCGACCCCAAGCCCGACCAGGTGACGGTGACGATCAATACCTCGCAGATGAACGTCGTTGAGCACTGGGAAGATGCCGACGTCAAGGGCACCTCCATGGCGGACCCCGAAGTCTACAACGCGTACAAGGAGATGACGGTGCCGGCGCAGCCGGGCTGGGCGGAGGAACACATCCGTCGCCTGAACGCGGCGGGCATTCAGAGCGCGTTCCAGTGCTACAACATCAATAGCTTCGAGTCGGTCGAGCGTCTGATCCGGCGCGGCATCTACAAGGGTCCGCTGGTGATGAACTGGGTGGCGATCGGCGGCGGCATGGATGCACCGAATATCTACAACCTGGCCAACTTCGTGCGCGCCACGCCGGATGGCGCGGTGCTGACGGTGGAGAGCTCGATGCGCAACGTGCTGCCGGTCAACATGATGGGCATTGCCATGGGCCTGCACGTGCGCTGCGGCATCGAGGACAACCTCTGGAACCAGTCGCGTACGAGAAAGATGAGCACGGTCGAGCAGATCGAGCAGCTGGTGCGCATCTCACGCGAGTTTGGCCGCAAGGTGGCCACCGCCCAGGAGGCGCGCGAGATCAGCAAGATCGGCGTGTTCTACGACACGGTGGAAGAGACTCTGCTTGCCAACGGTTTCGCGCCCAACCGCAACGGTGGCACGCAGGGCTTCCTGCGCAAGGTCGTTTGAACACGTGAGCCCGGCGGGCGTGTTGCACGCCCGCGAAAGGCGCGGATCGAGCGGGGTAGTCTCCTCGGTCCGCGCAAGCCTCTGATGGCCGATAAGGCCGACGTGCAATCGCCAGGCGCTTTTCCCATCCCCAGCCGGATCGGACGAGTAGAGTACCCCGTTCGCGCAACGCGGAAGGGCAAAAGTCAGCGCATTCGCCGGCCTGCGCCGCAGCCTGACAGGCATCGCGCACGCACACTCGAGCACGCCACGGAACGTCCGTTCATTTCGCCTGGCCACTACGCCAATCACGCGGCGTCATACCGAATTGCGCGGTGAACCAGTTCGTAAAAGAACCCTGCTGGGTGTAGCCGAGCAGCGCTGCGACCCGCCCGATCGGGTAGCGGGCGTTGCTCATATAGCGTATCGCCAGTTCCCGCCGAACTTCCTCGACAAGCGTCGAGAAGCATGTGTCGGCCGATCCAAGTTGCCGCTGCATGGTGCGCACGCTCAGATGCAAATGCCGAGCCACCAGCTCGACCGTAGCCTGCTCGACGGGCAGCAGCAGATAGATCGCCTTGCGCACTTCCTGCTCGATCGAATCCGCGGCTGCTGCGTTCAGCGGTGTAGCGAGGCTTTCGGCATACCGAACCAGTTCGAGGTCGGCGGCCGGATTCGGGTAGTCGAGCTCGGCGGCCGCGCACACGAGCCCGTTGAAGTCGCTGCCGAATTCGAGCGGACAGCCGAAAAAGCGTCGATGAAACGTCAGATCAGCCGGCCCCCGATGAGTGAAATGCACGGCGCGCGGTTTCCAGTAATTGCCGAGCAGCGCGCTGGAGTGGCGCGCGAGGACCCCAATCGCCAGTTCGATCGCCTGCTTCGTCGGCGTACCCGGGGTGACGGCCAGTTCCTCCCGGATGGTGACCGTTTCCCCCGAGTCTTCGATGTAGACGGCCAGCGCTTCGTTGAGCAGGTGCCGGAATTCTGCGGCCGCCCGCAGCACCTCGCGCAGCGTGCGTTTGTGCGCGAGCAACACATTGACTACGCCGGTGCCGAACTTTTGCCGGGTTTCCGCCATCTGCAGCGCGAACGTCGGGCACGAGGCCTTGTCGGCCGTGATTTCGAGTAGCCAGCAGCACGCGGCGGCCGGGACACGATCATCCGGATTCGCGAGCGCCGCGGGATCGATCCCCACCTGCTGGATGAGTTCGATCGGATTCAGTCCGAGCCGCCGCGTCACATCGAAATAGCCGCTCATCGCTACCGAGCGCAACATCGTTTCCATCGCATTGCCTCCGTAGATCCCAATGGGAGCGCTTTGCCTTCCGACGTGAGATGCCCGCGGCAACGAATACCGGTGTTTACGCGCAGTGGCATCGCCCGCTAAAAGGATGGCGCCTGATCATAAAAGTGTAATGCGCGATGGTCGTATTGTGCGAGCAGGATGTGAGTTTCGCTCCGGAAAGTTTTCAGGCGTTTCGCGCGTGAACCCCGGCGCGGGACTGTCACCGGCAAGACCGTTTCAACGAAGCCGCATGACGACGAAGTGGATGCCTGCCGGTGCGCCGCGAGGGCGACTGGATATTCAGAATCGGCCATCGTCTGCTGCGTGGCAGCACGGCAGCCAACCAGATAAACACGAGATAGACGCGAAGGAGACGAATGATGCTCATGCAGCACGTTGAGCCCACCACGGGAGAAGTTTCAGCAACACAAGCCGATGTACGCCCCTATGCCTGGGTGGTATTCGCCTTGACGGTCGGCTTGCTGCTTTCCGACTACATGTCGCGGCAAGTGTTGAATGCGGTGTTCCCGCTGCTCAAGGCCGCCTGGGGTCTTTCCGACACGCGGCTGGGTTCGCTCAGCAGTGTGGTCGCGCTGATGGTCGGCGTGCTCACGTTCCCGCTGTCGGTACTGGCTGACCGCTGGGGCCGCGTGAAAAGCATCGTCCTGATGGCGGCCATGTGGAGTCTCGCGACGCTGGGCTGCGCGATCGCGACGAACTACGGCGAAATGCTGCTTGCGCGCGCCTTCGTCGGCATCGGCGAAGCGGCTTACGGCAGCGTCGGCATCGCGGTTGTCCTGAGCATCTTTCCGGTGCGGCTGCGCGCCACGCTCACCGGCACCTTCATGGCGGGCGGCGCGTTCGGTTCGGTGCTGGGCATGGCGCTCGGCGGCGCGGTCGCCGCTCAGATGGGCTGGCGTCCCGCATTCGGCGCGATGGCGGCCGTGGGAATCGTGCTGGTCATCATTTACTGGCTCGTCGTCACCGAAAAGCGTCTTGCGCCGCTCCAGGTTGCGAGCATGGGTAATCAGGGTCTCGGTGTGCGCATGAGTTTTCGCGCGCTGATGAAGGGGCTCTTTTCGACGAAGTCGGTCGTATGCGCCTACCTCGGCAGCGGTGTTCATCTGCTCGTGCCTGCTGCGCTGTGGGCGTGGATGCCGAGCTTCCTGAACCGCTACTACGGGATGCAGACCGGCAAGGCTGCCATGGGCGCCGCAGTGTTCGTGCTGGTGACGGGCCTCGGCATGGTGGTGTGCGGCAATCTGGCCGACCGGCTCGGCAAGCAGTCACGGGAAAGAAAGTGGGGCACCGCGATCGCGATCTGCCTCGCGAGCTTCACGCTGCTCGCGATCGGTATTCACCTGCCGGCGGGTCCGCTGCAACTCGTGCTGATCGGCGCCGGCATGTTCTGCAGCGCGGGCGCGAGCGGTCCCTCGGGCGCCATGGTGGCGAATCTCACGCCGCCGTCGATTCATTCGTCCGCGTTCGCCACGCTGACGCTGGCGAACAATCTGCTCGGCCTCGCGCCCGCCGCGATTCTGACGGGCGTCGTCGCCGACCGGATCGGGCTGCTCGGCGCGTTGCAACTGGTTCCGTTTGCGTCGCTCATTGCCGCGGTCGCGTTTTTTATCGGCAAGCGCAACTACTCCGCCGATCTGGACCGCTTGGACGCACTGCGCGACCGGGCCGCCCGCTAAACAACGGTTCCGCACTGCTTTTCAACGATTTGGGTCTGATCGGCGGGGCTTCGCACCGGCGGTCAATGAACCCGCTACACACGCCGATCCGGTAGAACCGCGGCAGGCTTGCTGCGACGGATTGCGCACGTGGTCATCGCCGATCGGCACGCGCCGCAATGACGGGCGCGGGGCCGTAGCGACGGACCCAGCGCGGGGCCACACGAATATTCAGGAGAACAAGGATGCAAGGTTTGATGATGCAGCAACCGCTATTGGTGGCTTCGCTGCTCGTACACGCCGATCGCCATCACGGCGATCAGGAAATCGTTTCGCGGCGTGTCGAAGGAGACATTCACCGTTACCGCTATCGGGATCTTGCGCAACGCGCCCGCCGCATGGCCAATGCCCTCGCGGCGCTCGGCATCGAGCCGGGCGAGCGCGTCGGGACGCTGGCGTGGAATGGCTACCGGCATATGGAGTTGTACTTCGCGGTGTCGGGGTCCGGCGCCGTGTTGCATACGCTCAATCCCCGGCTGCACGTCGACCAGCTGGCCTACATCATCGAGCACGCGGAAGACCGCGTGGTGTTTTTCGATCTGACTTTTCTGCCCTTGATCGAGAGCATTGCGTCTCGCGTCAAAAGCCCGAAGGTTTTCGTGGCGATGACCGATCGCGAGCACATGCAGCAGACGTGTAGCCAGTCCAGCATGCTGATGTGCTACGAGGACCTGATCGATCTTCAGAGCGATGAGTTCGACTGGCCGCTGCTCGACGAGAACAGTGCGTCGTCGCTCTGCTACACCTCGGGCACGACCGGCAATCCGAAGGGCGTGCTCTACAGCCATCGCTCGACATTGCTGCACACGTACGCGGCGGCGCTGCCCGACTCGCTGAACTGTTCCGCACGCGATGTGATTCTTCCCGTGGTCCCGATGTTCCATGTGAATGCGTGGGGGCTGCCTTACATCGCCTGCATGGTCGGCGCGAAGCTGGTGTTTCCGGGGCCGGCGCTCGACGGTCAGTCGCTCTACGAACTGATCGAGACGGAACAGGTCACGCTGTCGGCCGGCGTGCCGACGGTCTGGCAGGGACTGCTTTCCCATGTCGCCGAACGCGACGGCGCTTTCTCGTCGATGCGCCGTACGATCATCGGCGGTGCGCCGTGTCCGACGGCGATGACCGTGCAGTTTCAGGAGCGCTATCACGTCGACGTGCTGCACGCGTGGGGCATGACGGAATTGAGCCCGGTCGGCACGGTATGCAGCTTCAAGGCGCATCAGTGCGCGCTGTCCGGCAATGATCGCTACGCGCTTCAGGCCAAGCAGGGCCGCTCCGTGTTCGGCATCGACATGAAGATCGTCGATCCGCAGGGCGACGAGCTGCCGTGGGACGGCAAGGCGACCGGCGACCTGCTGGTGCGCGGTCAGTGGGTGGCGCGGCAATACTTTCGCAGCGACGACGTGTCACCGCTGCGAGACGGCTGGTTTCCGACCGGCGACGTGGCGAAGATCGATGCCGACGGCTTCATGCAGATCACGGATCGCAGCAAGGACGTCATCAAGTCCGGCGGCGAATGGATCAGCTCGGCCGACATCGAAAACGTCGCGTGCCTGCATCCGCAAGTGGCGATGGCGTCCTGTATCGCCGCGCGTCATCCGAAGTGGGATGAACGGCCGTTGCTGCTGGTCGTGAGACAGCCTGGAAGCATGCTCACCGGAGGCGACTTGCTCGCCTTCCTCGACGGCAAGATTGCGAAGTGGTGGAAGCCGGACGCCGTGATTTTCCTCGAAACGGTCCCGCTCGGTGCGACCGGCAAGGTGCTTAAGCACCAGTTGCGCGAGCAGTACGGGAACTACTACCTGTCGGCTCTCGCGCCCACCTGAATACATCGCGGATGAATTCAAACGATAAACCTAAAAACCAAAGGAGACAGAATGAAATCGAAGTTGAAGTTGAGCAGCGCTGCGGCGCTGCTGATGTTCGTCAGCGCCGCCCAGGCCCAGTCGACAGTCACCCTCTATGGCGTGCTTGATACCGGATTTCTGTATCAGAGCACCTCGGCGGCGACGTTCCAGCCCACCGCCCGCAACCTGGGGCACGTCTATCAGCTCAAGGACGGCGGCATCTATTCCAGCTTCTGGGGCATGAAGGGAAGCGAGGATATCGGCGGCGGCTACAAGATCAATTTCAAGCTGCAGAGCTCGTTCAACACGACGACCGGCAAGGCCGGTCTGTCCGACACGCCGGGCGCGGTCGCGATCTTCAACCAGTTCGCGACGATCGGCGCATCGGGTCCGTTCGGCACGTTCGACGCCGGGCGGCAGATCATTCCGATGATCTACGCGATGTCGGAAACCGATGTCCGTGGCGCTCAATACTTCGGCAGTATTCTGACTGCGTGGCTTGGGGTCAATCAGGCGGCCGGTTGGCCCGGCACCAGCACGAATGCCCCGATCGGCGCGCTGTACGACAGCAATGCGCTGGTGTACAACTCGCCGAAATTCTATGGCGCGTCGCTCGCGCTCGAATACGCGCCGGGTGGTGTGGCCGGCCACTTTCAGGGCGGTACACGCGAGTCGGCGGTGCTCAAGTACTCGAACTATGGTTTGAATCTTGCGGCCGTGTATTACAACGGACACGACACCAATCCTTATCCGCTGAACTATCCGGCAGCGCCTGCCGTGCCCGCGACGGGCCAGGCCAATAACCGCTTCTACTATTTCGGCGCGATGTACACGATCGCCGGATTCTCGCTATCCGGCTCGTACGGCGTGGGCAAGAACCCGGCGCACAGCGATACTGCGGACTTCGAAATGATTTCGGCCGGTCTCGGCTATCAGTTCAATACGCGCTTCAAGATCACTTCCGGCTTCTACTACCTGAAGGACCGGAACCATTCGGACAATCACTCGAGCGAAATCGCGGTGGGTGCGGAATACAACCTGTCCCAGCGGACCCGGGCGTACGCGCAAGTCGGCTACGTCGACAACAAGGGGACCATGAACCAGACGATCATCTATGGGGTTCCGGTTGCGCCAGGCGTCTCGACCACGGCGGCCATGATCGGCATTCGCCATACCTTCTGATTCCGCCATCCACAACCGGAGTATTCAATGAAGAGCATTCAGACTTTCAAGCTGGCTGTTGGACTCGCCGTCATGGCGACGTGCATGAGCGCATGGTCCCAAAGCAGCGCACCGGCCAGCGCGTCTGTGACGGCGGCATCGGGTTCGGCAACCGCGCCCGTAGGACGGAAGGCGAATCGCGCGCTGCGCCGGCAGGTTTATAACGCGATCGCGAAGCAGAAGGACATCAGCGCCGGCAACATCAGCGTGGTCGCCAAGGACGGCGCGGTGACGCTGAGTGGTACGGTCGAGGACGCTTCCCAGGTGGGCAGGGTCGTGGAGATCGCGAGGGGGGTTCCCGGAGTTACTTCGGTCACCAACAAGTTGACCGTGGAGAAGCCGTTTGGCGGTATGTGACCTGCTGTAGTCGACGCGGAGCGCGCCGGGCGGCCGCGTCGATCCCGACTGTCTGTGTCGAAATCCGAACGGGCTTTCTCCGGAGAGAACCTCGAGTCCGGCTGCATGGGTGGTTCACGGTCCGTGCCGGCGCTGCTTCGCAGATACCGCCGCTCATGGCGGCTACATGCGCTGTGCACATGTGTTGAGGGTCAGTGGCAATACTATCGCCGAAGACCACATGGCTTGCTTTATCGCCGGCCGTTGTGGTCTCTGCCTGCAGCTCTCGCGCGACGAACACTGCAAGCTCAACAGGCGGTACATCTTTTCGGGCTTCTACCGAACTTCCCAATGACAGTGCCGCGTGTCACGAGAACGACTTCTCGTGACACGCGGCACGTCTTCATTTTAATGACTATGCGGGCATCGTTTTCGATGCCCGCATAGTCATTC
>NZ_JAQQCJ010000037.1:0-57441 GCF_046030495.1 Paraburkholderia strydomiana | reverse complement strand
GGGGGGGGGGGGGGGGGCAGGTGCACGTGCGCCCCCAGTCACGCCAAAGCAAACTTAAAGCACACGATCACCCGACCGTTAATGTTTATAAGCCCGAATTCCGCCGCTTCGCTACAATGTGGCCAGTCTTAAGCACGTTAAAGACTGTCTGCCCCCTCGCGCCTTGACGGGGACAACCGGCAGACATCGCCCGGGGATCTCATGAACGACGACCAACACGACCAGGTGCTTTATGCCCAGTTCGGCACAAGCAGCCCTTGCTGGCGTCTGTCGACCGACAGCAACGCACTCGAACTCACGCCCGTCAACGGCGATGCGCCTGCGAACGTCGCCATTGCGCTGAATCCTCAACAGGCGTCGCAAATCCGCTGCCTCACCGGCGCAACCTCGCACATTGTCGTCGACGTGCGCATGTTCGGCGAACCGTTGCGCCTGCATCTCGTCGGGAAAAAGCTCAGCGGCAACACGTGGGGCGGCACCGCCTCGGCCTACGACGACACCGAATCCGTCGCCCGCGACCTGGTTCACAGCCTCTCATTCGCCGAGCAGGTGGTCTCCGAAGTCAATTCGGTCGTGGTCATCGTCGACCGGCACGGCCGGATACAGCGCTTTAACCGCCTCGCCGAAGAACTCACCGGGGTCAAGGAAGAGAACATCATCGGCCGTAACGTGTGGGCGCTGTTCATGTCGTCCGAAGACGGCGTGGCGTCCAGTCAGAACATCGCGGGCTTCTTCAATCGCGGCGTGTCGTACGAAGTCGAACGGCGCATTAAAACGGTGCATGGCGAACGGCTGTTTCTGTTCCGCAATAAATTCGTCCAGAGCGGCAGCGGCGTCGAAGAACAGTTCCTGATCTGCTCCGGCACGGATATCACCGAGCAACGGCTCGCGCAGGACCGGCTCACCGAACTCGCCAATACCGACTCGCTCACCGGCCTGGCCAATCGCAACGCGATCCAGGACAAGATCCGCGCGGCCATCGAAGAAGCCGGCCCGAACGAAGCGATCGGCGTGCTGTTCCTCGATCTCGACAACTTCAAGAAGGTCAACGATCACTATGGCCACGTGTTCGGCGACCGCCTGATCAGCGACGTATCGGCGGCCATCAGCACCTGCCTGAACGAAGGCGACGCGCTCGCGCGCCTGGGCGGCGACGAATTCATCGTGCTCGCCGCCAAAGGCACCGCGCACGGGCTCGAAGCCACTGCGCAACGCATTCTCGAACGCATGCGCACGCCGTTCGCGGTCGGGCTCGTCGAGGTGTACACCGGCTGCTCGATCGGCATCGCGCGCTATCCGGAACACGGCGACAGTCTCGAGTCGCTGATCCGTTCGGCCGACACCGCCATGTACGTCGCCAAGGACGAAGGCAAGCGCACCCACCGCGTGTTTTCGGCGGACATGAACCGCCGGGTCGCCGAGTACATGTGGCTCGACACCAACCTGCGGCGCGGACTCGATGAAGGCCAGCTGACGCTGCATTACCAGCCCAAGCTGTCGCTCGCCACCGGCATCGTGCAGGGCGCCGAGGCACTGGTGCGCTGGAATTCGCCGGAGCGCGGGCAGATCATGCCCGCTGAATTCATCCGTTATGCTGAAGAGTCCGGGCTGATCGGCGTGCTGGGTCGCTGGGTCATGGAAACCGCCGCGAAGCAGGCCGCCCGCTGGAAAGCGGCTGGCTACAACCTGCGCATCGCGATCAACGTGTCGGCGCGGCAACTGGTCGACACCGCCGTCGTCCGGCATTTCACCGAGGCGTTGCAGCATGCGAATCTCGATCCCTGCCTGATCGACCTCGAACTCACCGAGAGCTGCCTGATCGAGGACGAAGCGGCCGCGATCGATCTGATCAAGCAGTTCCGCCAGCTCGGCGCGCAGGTGCATCTGGACGACTTCGGCACCGGCTATTCGTCGCTGTCGCAACTGGGCCGCATTCCGCTCGACGTCATCAAGCTCGACCGCAGCTTCGTGCGCTCGATCAATGCCGACACCAAAGCGCAGGCGCTGGTGCGCTCGATGGTGGCGGTCGCGCAGGAGCTGGACTTCAAGGTGGTCGCCGAAGGCATCGAGACCGAATCCGAAGAAATGTTCATGAAGGGGCTCGGCGTCGATTACGTGCAGGGCTTCCTGTATGGGCAGGCCATGCCCGCCGCCGAATTCGAACGCTGGTTGCAGGACAGGCAGAAACTCAGACTGATCGCCTGAGCTTCCGCGCCGGCTCGACGCAATGACGAGCCGGGTCGGTTCAGGCGAAATCGGCCGCGCTCGGCGCCGCCTGACGGAGATTCGACGTACGGCGGCGGTTCTGCAGCATCACCAGCCGCTCCATGAACGCGAGGTCCTTCTCGTCGATCGTGAAGGCGGCGTTGACCCAATCCTCGGTAATTTCCATCAGCTCGGCACGCGAGAGTTGCAGCACGCGCTGACGCGTCCGCAGCATCGCGCGGATGCCGTTCATCTTCGGCTTCAAGGTGTCGATGAAGGTGCGCGTGGCCAGATAGGCTTCACCCGGCTCGAACAACTGGTCGACCAGGCCCTTGCCGAAGTGCCATTCCGCCGTATGGGATTCGCCGACGCCGATCAGTTCCTCGGCGAGACGCATACCTGCCTTGCGCGCGACCAGCGAATAACCGCCCATGCCCGGGAACAGATTGAATGCGATCTCCGGAAAGCCCATGCGCGCGTCTTTCTGCGCAAGCAGGAAATGATGCGCCAGCGCGGCCTCGAAGCCCCCACCGAGCGCCGAGCCCTCCACCATCGCAATCGAAATCGCCCCGGTATCGAAACCTCTCGCCGCCGCGTGCACGCAATCGACGCAGGACCGCGCATAGGCCATCAGCGCCTGGCGCTTGCCGGCGCGAATCGTCTCGGCGAAGAAGTCGAGATCGCCGCCGACGTTGTACATGGTCGGAATCAACGAACCGGTGACCCAGAAATCGATCGGCAAACCGGAGTCTCGCGCCTCCTGCGCGAGCCCCAGAATATCGTGCACCAGATCGAGATTGAAACAGGGACGCGGTTGGGCGCGCAGCATCATCCACATGACGTTGCGGCCTTCTTCGTAGTAAGCGGAGATTTGCGAAAGATTGCCCGCTTCGAGGAACGGACGACAGGCGTGGTGGTTATGCAGATTCATTTTGATCGGTCCTTTAGGGTTAAACACGGGCATTGCAATGCGAGCCTAAAACAGACCGGAATCGGATGGGAGCGGGGTAACTAACAGATGGATGCAAACCGGTGTAGAAGCCGCGCCGGCAGCGACTAGACGGGTGGACAGCGCGATTGTGAAATACCGGCACGCGCAAACGCTTGCGCACCGTAAATGGGCAAAAAAACTGTGGAAAACGGCGTGCTGCGCCAGTTAATTAGCGAGCAAACAAATCGGCATTTTTTGCTGAGTCAGGTGAATAAAAATAAATACGGGTCGATGGGAAAATGCAATCGATATTAAAGCTCTGTCATGTTTGCTCTTTATTATTTTTTGCATGTCGGTTTCTATAGCCAATATGCATATTCAAACATGAACGGCAGGGATAGAGAGCCGCTGCAATGAGCCACAACCGCCTCATGCGCACGATGCCGGGTCGGCGCATGCCGCCTCCCCTTTACCGCAAGCAGGTAGACCAGCGCCCCGCCTTTTCTTCGCTCATGCCGACCGCCAGCGCCGCCTCGTGAATCTGTGTCCACGTGGCGGGGTCGACCGGGATGCCTTCGGCTTCGCGTTGTGCGCGTGTCACGCGCTCGGGCTCGCCAGGTTCGTAGATACGATCGGTGCCCGCCGCCAGCGGCGAGGCCTTCACCCACTCGATGAACGCATCGGCTTCGGCTTGCGCGTCGGGGGCGTCGAAGGCGGCGGGATCGATGATCACCGACAGCATGCAGTTGATGATCGCGTTGGTCGTGCCGAGCGTTTCCGTGTGCGTCGTGAAGCCGCCGGACAGCGCGCCGCCGAAAATCTCGCACATCGCCGCGAGCCCAAAGCCCTTGTGACCGCCGAACGGCGTCAGCGAGCCGAACGGTTCTTCGTGCATGACCTTCGGTTCGAGCGTGGGAAACCCTGCGTGATCGATCAACGCGCCGGGCGGCACATGCTTGCCCTGGTTGTACGCGACGCGCGTCTTGCCGTAGGCCACCGTGCTCGTCGCGAAGTCGAGCACGAGCGGCGGCTTGCCGGGCCGCGGATAAGCCGCGCAGAACGGATTCGTGCCGATGCGCCGGTCCGCGCCGCCGAACGGCGCGACGAGCGGATCGCCCGCGACGTTGACGAAGTGGAACGACACGAGCCCGGCGCGCGCGCACTGTTCGGCCCAATGACCGATGCGGCCGATGTGATGCGCGCCGCGCAAGCCGATAGCGCAGATGCCGAGACGTTTGGCGCGCTCGATGCCCCACTCCATCGCCTCGAACGCAACCACCTGGCCGAAGCCCTTGCCGCCTTCGACGGTCAGCACCGCGCCCGCATCCTTCACCACTTCGGCATGCAGGTTCAGTTGCAGTTGCGCGTCGGCGAGCGACGCGACATAGCGCGGGATCATGCCGACGCCATGCGAGTCGTGTCCGGTCAGATTCGCCGCCACCAGATGATCCGCGACGAGCGCCGCTTCGCGCGGCGTGCTGCCCGCCTGCACCCAGATCGCCGTCACGTAGGCATGCAATTGATCGGCCGGAATCCGGAGGGTGGCGGGACGGGCAGTCTGGTTATCGGTCATCAATGAGTCGGTTCAGGAAAATCGCAAGCGATGGGATGCCGCTCACTCTCTTTCGACGAGTCGAGCAAGCGGCCGGACCGCGCTCAGGGCGCAGCGGCAATCACTTCCGCCACCGCGGCCGTGAGCTTCTTGCCGTACGGCACGTGCAGGAACTCGTTCGGGCCATGCGCGTTCGACTTCGGCCCGAGCACGCCGCACACCATGAACTGCGACTTGGGGAAACCCGCCTTCAGCACGTTCATCAGCGGAATGGTGCCGCCCTGCCCCATGTACGCAACGTCCGCGCCGTAGTGCCGGCGCGACGCGTCGTTGAGCGCCGTGGCCAGCCACGGCGCGAGGTCCGGCGCGTTCCAGCCGCTCGCCGCACCGGCGTCGGGCTTGAACGTCACTTTCGCGTTGTACGGCGGATCGAGTTCAAGCAGCGCCTTCAATTCGGCGACGGCCTTTTCCGCTTCGATCAGCGGCGGCAGACGCAGCGACAGCTTGAACGCGGTGCGCGGACGCAGCACATTGCCCGCGTCGGCGAGCGCGGGCAAGCCGGCCGCGCCCGTCACCGACAGCGAAGGGCGCCACGTCGAATTGAGCAAGGCCTCTTGCGGATCGGTAGTGGTGGGCAGCACCTGGCGGCCGTCCTGGCCGCAGGCCCACGGCAGTTTCTTCCAGACATCGTCGCCGAGAATTTGCGCGGTGGCTTCCGCTTCACGCAGACGGTCCGCAGGGATCGGACTATGGAAACCCTTCGGCAGCAGCGTGCCGTTGGCGGCATCTTCGAGCCGGTCGAACAGTTGCCGCATGATGCGAAAGCTCGACGGCGCGATGCCGCCGTAACCGCCCGAGTGAATGCCTTCGTCGAGCACCTGCACTTCGAGGTCACCGGCGACAAGGCCTCGCAGCGACGTAGTGAGCCACAGTTGATCGTAATTGCCCGCGCCCGAGTCCAGGCACACGACGAGGCCGACCTTGCCGAGCCGCTCGCGCAGCGCGTCGACGTACGGCAGCAGATCGTAGCTGCCCGATTCCTCGCAGGTTTCGATCAGACCGACGCAACGCGGACGCTCGATGCCTTGCGCGTCGAGAGCGGCGAGCGCCGTGATGCTCGCGTAGATCGCGTAGCCGTCGTCGGCGCCGCCACGGCCGTAGAGCTTGCCGTTCTCGAACTTCGGCGTCCAGGGGCCGAGGTCGTTGCGCCAGCCGTCGAACTCGGGCTGCTTGTCGAGGTGGCCGTACAGCACGATGGTTTCTTCGCTGCCCGAGCGGGTCGCGGCGGATTCGAAGAAAATGACCGGCGTGCGCCCGGGCAGGCGGATGACTTCGAGCTTCAGACCGCGCACCGGCTGCTGCTCGGCCCATTGCGCGGCGTCGGTGATCACGCGTTCCAGGTAACCGTGTTTGGCCCAATCAGGATCGAAGGCCGGGCTCTTGGCCGGCACCGCGATGTAGTCCGTCAACGCGGGGACGATCTCGTCGTTCCACTTGCGGTCCACGAATTCGCGAAGCGTGTCGGGATTGATGCGTTGAGCCTGCTGGGTCGTATCGTCGGAGATCATGATGGCGGTCCTGGCGGTTCCGTTCGGTCGAAACGACCATGATAATCCTGATGCACGATCGGCTGAACCCTTTGACGACCACACGGCGTCCCGCGCTGCACCTCCCGAGTAACCCCGCTGCGCAAACGAAACATTCGCGCGACAATCGTGGCATGCATCGCGCATCGGAGTTGTTCGTGGCTGGCAACATGCTCGTCCAGATCATCGCCGCGGGGTTCGCGCTGGCGCTGTACTTTCTGCCGGCGGTTCTCGCGGACCGGCGCAAGCGTCACGACGCCCTGACGCTGGCGCTGTTCAACGCCTGTCTGGGCTGGACCGTGCTGGGCTGGCTGCTTGCGCTCTACTGGTCGTTGCAGCCGAACCCGCCGAAAAACCTCGCGGGGGAAGTGCTGCAGACGCGCAAAACCATGCGGATGCGAGCGTTCTCGTCAGCGCTGATGCTGCGCGTGCACAAACGCGCCTCGGTGCGAGACGATGCAGAGAGTTGATTCTTTCGATGCGCCCAGCCTGCCAGGCTGGATAGCCAACGGCGGCCGGACGTGGATAGCCGAACAGGCGGCCGCATGACGGCCGCCGCGTGCTTCATTCAGCTGGATTCAAGCCGCGCGGCCAATCTGTTGCCAGCGCACGGAGCCGGCCGGAATCGAGCGAGGTTCGGCACGGACGTTCGCGGGCGCGAACATCTCGCGGCGCAGTTCGCCGTATTCGTCGAACCACTCGCAGATCAGCCAGTCGCCGGGATTCAGCGCGACCGGACCTGAATAGGTCACGGTCATGCGTGGACCCCCGTCCTTCAACGTCACGACATCGCCCACGCCGTAACTCGCGGTGGGTGGTGTCTGGAGTGCGTCAATGGTAGCGGTTAGCATTTTGTTTCCCCTACGGAACCGTTGAGCGTGATTAAGTCATTGCGCCGGGATTCTCGACATTAGACCTACTGAGGGAAGTCTCTAAAGTGTGCCAAGATTAACAATCGAAATTAACTGCGGCAAGTTCTTTTTAGACATACCGTTTTCAGCGTCGCTGAAATGTCCTTCCATCCTGACCTGCGCGCTTCGAAACCAGGAAAATCCCTGAACATCGCCGCAACCCCGACCCCATGCGGCACCGCACGATGGCACCATTTACCGCGGGCGAACCCGGGCGCAGTAGAAAATGCGCCTCGCATTCTTCATATCTAAAGCGCTGCCAAATGTCGCACCAGTTTCACGGAAATAAGAGTTACCTGTGAACGGGTAACTCACCGGTAAATAAGCCGGCTTCTATTTATGTTTTTGTTTAAACGTGCACGATAATGCCGGTAAACCACCCGTTGAAAACGATTACCAGTCGCGGATTTTCAAACCGGTTGCACCGAACGGTATAGCGCCAGTTGCTGATGGCGCACCAGAAGCACGCTCAAACCGATGCAGACGAACATCAGCAGCGCATTGATCGCCAGGCTGATCTGAAACGCCTGCGCGTACGCGGCGGGCGCCGCGCTGCCGCCGATCGCGCCGAAGAACGCGCCGCTGATGGCCGCCGTGCCGAACGCCGAACCGATCTGCAGCGTCGACGACACCACGCCTGAGGCCAGCCCCGCCTTCTCCGGCACGACTTCGAGCAGCACGATGCGCATGATCGACGGCAGCAGCAAGCCGTGACCGACGCCGGCGCATACGAGCCCGCAATAGAACAGCAGGTCCGGTGTGGCCGATTGCGTGGCCGACCAGCCGGTGACCGTGAAGCCGACCGTCATCATCGAAAAACCGAGCGTCAGCACATGGCCGCCGATGCGCTTGACCACGGCGGGCGACGTCAGCGGCCCGACCACGAAGCCGAGCGCGAACGGCATGATCGCCATGCCGGAGGCGAGCGGCGTCCAATGCAAACCTGTCTGCAGGAAAATGCCGTAGGTGAGGAAGAACGCGCTATTGCAGTAGAACAGGAACGCGAGCACGAGCCCCAGTGCGAAGGCCCGATTGCGGAACAGTTGCAGATCCACCAGCGGATGGCCCCCGCCGCGCTCCACGCGGCGCTCGGTCGCCACGAACAGCGCGAACGCGGGAACCGCGAGCGCGAACATCGCGAAGGTCCATGCGGGCCAGCCGGCTTCGCGGCCATGCGTCATCGGGTAGATGATCAGCAGCAGCACCGCGGACAACAGCGCGACACCCTTCACGTCGATGCCGGTGCGCGTGGCCGGTTGATTCTCCGGCACGAACTTCCACGTGCCGAGAAACGCCGCAATCCCGATCGGAATATTGATCAGGAAGATGATGCGCCAGTCGAGCCCAAACGGGTGATACGTGATCAGCGCGCCGCCGCCTAGCTGCCCGACGATCGACGACAGCCCGAATACGAAGCCATACAGACTCATCACCTTGGTCTGCTGATGCAGCGGCACGACCGCGCGAATGGTCGCGAGCACTTGCGGTGCCATCACCGCCGCCGCGATGCCCTGCACGATCCGCGCGATCACCAGCATATGGCCGCTGGTCGCAAAGCCGCACAATGCCGACGCGATCACGAAGGCCGCCATGCCCGTCATGAACATGCGGCGGCGCCCGTACAGATCGCCGAGGCGTCCGCCGGTGATCAGCAGTACGGCGTACGCGGACGCGTAGGCGGACACCACCAGTTGCAATTGCGCGTCGCTGGCGTTCAGGCCGGTGTGGATCGACGGCAGCGCGAGGTTGACGATGAAATAGTCGAGTGGCGCAAGGAAAGCGCCGACGAACAGCACGGCCAGCGCGAGGCCCTGGCGCTCGAAGCGCGGCGCGGCTTTTTCCGCAGCCGACGCCGATGCCGCAGCCGCAGCCGATCCGGTGGCGGCCGCCATGCCGGCCGCCACCGCACCGGGGCACGTCACGACGCCCGTGCCGCCGCTGGCGCATCCGACGAGTGCCGTTGGAGCAGACTTGATCGCATCTCTATTCATGACTGACCGTTCAATAATTTGGCAAAAAAATTTAGACGAGTGCGCGCATCGCGACGTCCACTATTCCGAGGAGCGCGTCTTCCTTGTGGGCGACCCGCCCCAACACGCGCAGACCTTGCATCACGCACAGCAGAAAATCGCCGACGGCTTTTTCATCGAGCGTCGAGTTGAATGCGCCGCTCGCCTGGCCGCGAATCACGGACGCTGCCAGCAGCGTCGCCATACGGCGCTGAATCGCCGCGACGCGGGTGCGCAGTTCCTCGTCGCCCGGCTGCATTTCCAGGGTGGTGTTGGTGATGAAGCAACTGCGTTCGCCCGTCAGCGCGCACGCGACCCGCGCGTAATGCAGTAAGGCGTTGCGCAGCGCCTCTTCGGCCGGTACCGGCGCGTTCAGCCGCTCGGCGAGCCGCGCGACCGAACCTTCCGCGTAGTGATCCAGCGCGGCGAGCATGATGCCGTGCTTGTCGCCGAACACGCCGTACAGACTGCCGCGCAAGAGGCCCGTGGCTTTACAGAGGTCGTCGATCGACGTCGCATGGTAGCCGTGGTTCCAGAACACCTGGCTCGCGCTCTTTAGCACGGTGTCCGTGTCGAACTCGCGCGGCCGGCCCCGCGTACACACGTCGCCGCCTTTTTTCGCGGATTGCTTGAGATGGCCCGATTGCTTCATGGGCTGGATATTATGACTAACCGTTCAACAAATCAAGGCCGCGTTTTCGTAAGAAGCGGCAAGGGCAGCTAGACGGGATGCCGGGCGGCGCGCAAAAAAGCCGGCGGCGGGCTTGGCCCGCTCACCGGCTTCGTCACGCGGCGCCTGCCGGAAACCGGCAGAAACGGGCGCGAGAACTCAGGTTTCGAGCTTCGCGTCCATGGTGATCGTCGCGTTCAACACCTTGGACACCGGACAACCCGCCTTCGCATCCGCGGTGGCCTTTTCGAACGCGGCTTTATCGCCACCGGGAATTTTCACCGCCACGTCGAGATGCACCGCGGTGATCGTAAAGCCGCCGCCGTCCTTGTCGAGCGTGACGGTTGCCGTGGTGCCGATGCGTTCGGGTGTGATGCCGGCCTTGCCCAGTTCAGCCGACAACGCCATCGAGAAACAACCCGCATGCGCAGCCGCGATCAGCTCTTCCGGATTCGTGCCGATGCCGTCCGCGAAGCGCGTCGAAAACGAGTACTGGGTCTCCTTGAGGACGCCGCTGTCGGTGGAAATCGAGCCTTTGCCGTCTTGCAGGCCGCCTTGCCAGACTGCCGATGCCTTGCGCTTCATTGCTCTCTCCTGTTGGGTGCCCTGCTTCGCGCGCTTGCCGACCGAAGATGATGCCCGCCGCGACGGTCTCGCCCGGATGTTTCGCGGCTCAGGCATCGGTCGTCTCCTGGGAGACTTCCTTCGGGCGTGTCGCGCGGCGCTGCAGGCGCGGGCGTGGACCGAACTTCATCATAGGCGCTTACGTGTGCCAGCGTCGTGACGATCCACCGGTCGAGCGCGCGGAAACCATGTTCTGCATTACATCAAAATCCGTAATAATTTTTCCTGGCAAACGCTCTTTTTTGCCGACCTCGTAAGAAATAGACTTGTTTCAACGGATCGGGCCTGGTGATTCCAAACCGATCTCTCAACAATCGAATATCTTGGAGGTCATCATGAAATCGCTTCTTTCCGCAGTGGTCATTGCATCCGCTCTCATCGTCCCGGCTGTTTCTTTCGCCCAGCAGTCCAACGGTCCGGTTACGCGCGCGCAGGTGCGCAGCGAACTCGTCGCAGCGCAAAAAGCGGGCCTGGTGTATCAGAACGACACCGAGTATCCGAAGACGGTGCCGCAAGGTGACGCAGCAACGCTTGCCTCGGCACAAGGTTCGAAGGACGTCGGCGGGGTGAGCGGCGGCTCGTCCGCAGCCGGCGCGCCGTCTTCGGTGCAGCAACGTCTGTTTTCGACGTATCGCGGGCAGTAAGGCGCAGGGCCGCGAGGGCCGTGGCGTCACGCAGTGGCACGGCAGGTAAGGTTGTAGCGGTAGGCGGAGAAACGCCCCGGTTGCGAAATTCGCAGCCGGGGCGTTTCGTATTGTGTGCTGTGTGGCGTGTGGCGCCAGCGCAGCTGGCAGGATTAACCCAAGTTGTCGCGTGAGAAGCCTCTCGCGCCAGCTCCCTCTCTGCGCCGCCTACTCGGCGAACGGCAAACTCTCCTGCCCCAGTGCCCGCATGCCGAACACGTTCAGCGTCATCGCAACGAGCGCGTAGTAGCCGAGCAGGCCCACCAGGTTGATCACCACCTGATGCCCGAATCTGTCGACCGCCTTCACATAGGTCGCGTCCGACACCCGCTTCGTGTCGTACAGCTCGCTCGCGAAGTCGTGAATCAGCGCGTCGTCGGCGTCCGCGAAATCCGGGCGGCGTCCTTGACGGATCGCGTCGGCGTCCGCGTCGGCCACGCCTGCTTCGAGCGCGATCGGATAGTGGATATACCACTCGGCCTGCGCCTGCCAACGTGCGGCGGTCACCAGAATCGCCAGTTCCGACAGACGCAACGGCAAGCCGGTCCGGTAGCGGCAGAACGCGCCAAGGCGCTGCGCCTGCTGCGCGAGTTCCGGGCTATGGATCCAGCCGAGAAACGGCCCGTTCAGATTGCCGCGCGGGCCGGACAGAATTTCATCCAGCACGCTCTTCTGTTCAGGCGTGGCGGTGGACTGGTCGAAGTGAGGCAAACGCTCGGTCATCATCGTTCTCGCGGGTGGCGGTGTAGTCGAAAGGCTCAGACAGTGGACAATGCGCCGTCGATCGCGTCGGCCAGCCGGCTGACGATCTCGTCGATGTCGCGCTCGGTGCAGATGAACGGCGGCGCCAGCAGCACATGATCGCCGATCTTGCCGTCGACGGTGCCGCCCATCGGATACACCATCAACCCCCGCGTGAACGCTTCACGCCGGATCGCCGCGTGCAGTTTCAGCCCGGCGTCGAATGGCGTTTTGCTCGCGCGGTCCCTGACCAGTTCGACACCGACGAACAGCCCTCGCCCGCGCACGTCGCCGATATGCGCGTGCTGCGCGTAGTGCTCGCGCAGCCGGCCGCGCAACTGCTCGCCGCGCGCCTGCACGTTGGGCAATAGCCCATCTTCGGCGATCACGCGCTGCACTTCGAGCGCCGCCGCGCACGCGGTGGCGTGGCCGATATACGTGTGACCATGCTGAAAGAAGCCCGAGCCGCCGACGATCGTCTGATAGATCCGCTCGCTCACGAGCGTCGCGCCGATCGGCTGATACCCGGCGCCGAGCCCCTTCGCGATAGTCAGCAGATCCGGTGCGACGCCGTCCTCTTCGCACGCGTACAGGAAACCGGTGCGGCCCATGCCCGACATGATCTCGTCGAGAATCAGCAGGACCCCATAACGATCGCACACCGCGCGAATCTTGCGGAAGTACTCGCGCACCGGCGGCACTGCGCCGGCGGTCGCGCCCACCACCGTTTCCGCGACGAACGCGGCCACCGTATCGGCGCCGAGTTCGAGAATCTTCTGCTCGAGTTCGTCGGCAAGCCGTTGTGCGAAGGCCGCTTCGGTTTCGTCGGCGCGCTGCTCGCGGTACGCGTAACAGGGGCTCACGTGATGCGCTTCGATCAGGATCGGCAGAAACGGCTCGCGCCGCCATGCATTGCCGCCGATCGCGAGCGCCCCCAGCGTATTACCGTGATAGCTCTGGCGACGCGCGATGAAATGGCGGCGCTGCGTTTCGCCCTTCTCGACGAAGTACTGACGCGCCAGTTTCAGCGCCGCCTCGATCGCCTCCGACCCGCCCGACACGAAGTACACATGTTCGAGCCCGGCCGGTGCGCGCGCCACCAGATAGTCGGCAAGCTCCTCAGCGGGCTCGGTGGTGAAGAACGACGTGTGTGCGTACGGCAGCTGTTGCGACTGGCGTTTGATTGCGTCGATTACCCGCTGATTGCTGTGGCCGAGACAGGACACGGCTGCGCCGCCGGACGCGTCGATATAACGCTTGCCGGCTGAATCGACGATTTCGATGCCGTCGCCCGCGACAGCGACCGGCAGAGATTGCTTCGGTGAACGATGAAAGACGGTTGACATGATTTTCAGTTCCTCGTAATTGCGCGAGCGATGAAGGTGTCGAATGCGCAGTGCGCCTGCCGATAGACTTTCATCGACACACCCGCGTCACCGATCTCGAAGAGCGCAGTGGCAAGCGTGTTTTCGTCGTCGGGATCGCGCGGATCGTCGCGGTAGATTGGCAGACCCGATGGCGCGCGATCATGCAGCACGTCGAGCAACGCGGCGGGTTGCATGGGCGTGACGAGCGTGGGCAGCAAGGCATCGACACGCAATTGCCTATCACGCGATGAATCCGTGACGATTTGCGCTTCGGCTTCGCAGCCCGTATGAATCATGTGATTTGCGTGGCCGGCGAGTCCGGACACGCTTTGTACTGAGCAGCGCCGCGCGCTAGCTTCGACGCTGAAGAGCCGCGCGTCGCCCGCACAAGCGAGCGTGTGATGAAAACCGCTCGCCGCCGGCACGGTGCGCAGCATGTGCAACGCTTCGTCGAGCGAACCGGCGTCGAGCACGGCTCGGGCGAGGATCATCCGGGGCACGCCGGCAGCGGGCTCGCGAATGCGCAGATTATTGATTGCCTGCGCGATACCAGCGCGGCTCGCAGCGAAGGTGTGTCCGGGCAGCGACCCAGGGTAATAGAAGCTCACGAAGCCGGGCTTGCCGGCAGGCCGGACCTCGACCAGTGCACAGCGCTCGCGCAGAAAGGGGTCGCCGTCTTCGTTATGCGCGATGAAACGCTGGTCGCCCGCTACAGCCGCCAGCGTGGTGCAACCGTCCGGTGCGTGATGGATCAGTTCGCCGCGGCAGTTCCAGAGAAACAGGTCTTGCGCGGGCCAGTCCAGCGCCGCCGCCATGCCGTCGAGTTCGGCCAGCAACGCCGGATAGTGCGCGCGGGCCGCATCACGTAGCGTCTGCACGAACGGCTCGCCGCGCCAGTGCCGGACCGCGTGCCACGCGGTGCTCTGCTCCATGTACCCGGCGAACACCGGCCTCGCGATTTCACCCAGCCGATAGCCGATGTCATACGGCTCCCCGCTCACCTGAAAAAGACCCATCCCCTGTTTCGACGCCACGGCTCGCACCCATTCAACAATCGGTACGCATTTATACTTCCAAACAACATTTGTTGTCAAACGAACCGATGCTGATTCAGATGAAGCGGTCGTGCTCCGCCAAAAGTCCGGGTTCGTTTCAGACGGAAACGCTCAAGGCACGTACGCGCCCTTCGCGTGCAGGGACTGCTCGGCGATCGCGAGCTGCTCGACGGCGCCCGCGCCTTCGAGCGCGAGTAGATGCGCGACCAGCGATTCCGCAATCGCGGTGGCCGCCACCAGTGACGGAAAGAACGACGGGCTCTCGTGCGAAAAGATCAGCGCCTTGTCGGCGTTCAGCGCGATCGGCGAAACCGCGCTGTCGGTGATCGCAATCAGCTTGCTGCCTTTTTCCAGCGCGGCCTCGGCCACGCGCGCCGCTTCGACCGAATACGGCGCGAAACTGATGACGATGGTCGCACTGTCGCGCTCGACCGTGCGCAACTGCATTTCGAGCGTGCCGGCCTCGCCGTTGAGCAGCGACACCGATGACCGGAACAACCGGTAGCCGTACACGAGGCCGAACGCCACCGCGTAACAGGAGCGAAAGCCCGCCACGTGCACGTGCGGCGCGCGCCGCAACAGCCGCGCGGCTTCGACGATCACGCGGCCGTTATGCGCGGCGGTGACATCGAGGTTGTGCTGTTGCGCGATCAGCAGATCGTTCGCCAGCGCATCTTTCGATTTGACTAGCGAACGCGCGCGGCTCGTAAGCGGCTCGGGCCGCGTGCGCACGCGCGCGACGAACAGATTGCGCAGTTCGTTCCAGCCGGGGAAACCGAGTTGCTGCGACAGGCGCACCAGCGAAGCCGGCTGCACCTGGGCGCGCTCAGCCACTTTGCGCATCGACGAGACCGCGACTTCGTCGGGATGATCGAGCAGAAAACCTGCTCCCATCTGGAACTGTGGACTCAGTTCGGAGAACCGCGCCCGGATCAGGGCAGCGAGTTGGTCGAAACTGTCTGGCATGCGATGATCGGACGAGCCGCCGGTAGGGATGACAACAAATGTTACCACCGGGGCCGAGGGGGTCAACAGGGCTGTCTGCGGGTGGGTGGGTTGCAAACGACTTCTGGCCTGTCGCGAATATGGCCGCGTGTGACGCCTGATATTCGCCAGGGATAGCGGTTAGTGCTTCACTTCGCCATTAACGGGTTTTGCGCCATTGAAGAAAGTTACCAAAGTGGTTTCGTCGCAGTCACGGCACAAATCGGAGATACCACCCTTTGAAAATCAACCACTTATGAAAATCAGTTGCAAACAGGAGTGCCGAATCGACAATTGGCGACCTTAATGGTCGGAAGAATCGCATTGCAATCGAGAAAATCGTGTAGGACGCCCGGCGGCCCGATAACGCAATGATTGAAGAAGCGAACCGGGATTGTTCCCGGCTCGCTCGGGTCGCTACGTTTACGCCTGAACGAATGCAAGCAGGTCCGCGTTGAGGACGTCCGCGCTAACTGTCAGCATGCCGTGCGAAAAACCGGGATACGTCTTCAGCGTACCGTTCTTAAGTAACTTGATGGACTTCAACGCTGCATCGGCGATAGGAACAATCTGGTCGTCCTCGCCGTGCAGAACAAGCGTCGGCACTGTAATCGACTTCAAGTCGTCGGTCTGGTCCGTCTCCGAGAATGCCTTGATTCCCTCGTAGTGAGCTTTGGCGCTGCCCATCATGCCCTGACGCCACCAATTCTGAATGACGCCTTGATGCACCGTCGCGCCTTCCCGGTTAAATCCATAAAACGGGCCCGTCGGCAAATCGACGAAGAATTGCGAACGGCTAGCCGCCAGCGCACTACGCAAGCCGTCGAAAACCTCAAGGGGTAAGCCCTCCGGATTTGTCTCGGTCTTCAGCATCAGCGGGGGCACCGCACTGACGAGCACCGCCTTTGCAACCCTTCCTGCAGGCTCGCCGTGTTTCGCAACGTACCTGGCAACCTCCCCGCCGCCAGTCGAGTGTCCGATGTGGATTGCGTTCTTCAGGTCGAGCGCTTCAACAACCGCAAACGCGTCAGCGGCGTAGTGGTCCATGTCGTGGCCGTCTGAGACCTGACTGGAACGCCCATGACCGCGCCGGTCGTGCGCGACGACGCGATACCCCTTCTGAACGAAGAACAACATCTGCGCATCCCAGTCGTCCGAGGACAGCGGCCAGCCATGATGAAAAACGATGGGCTGCGCGTCTTTTGGACCCCAGTCTTTGTAGAAAATCTCGACGTTATCTTTGGTTGTGACGAACGGCATGATAATCCTCACTCGTTAAATGTTTTGGAGCAGGATGCACGCGCAGAGAAACTTTCTGCGCAAGCTTCAACGTTCTTGCAGGAAGGACAAACGAGATAGCTGGCTCTCAATCGAAATCTCACTGCATGGAGAGCCGACAACGGGCCGCCCGGAAAACGCACGAGGCGAGCACTAGCCTCGTGCGGGCCGAGTTGGATATTAGCATTAGCAAAGCCGCATGGTCTGCCCTCGTTGCATCCAGCATGACGCCAAGCTCGGCCAGCCTTATTCGCCAGCTTTATTCTTTCGACTGTCCCAACTTCTTTCAGGATGCATCAGGTCGCGTAGAGGACTTACCTATTCGTTGCCGATACCCGTGGTGATGCAACGCAGCGCGCAGACCTGCAGGCCGAGTGGGCGAACGTATTGAACGTGGGCGCGGGTGTGCTCGTGTTGAGGCGCGTTTATGCCGACACGGTACCGTTCGATGAAGCGCCCCGGGTCTTTGAGTCCGTCAGCCGGGATGAGCGTGAAGCCGGCGCCGCCGCGGACCATTTCGCCAAGGCAGGACGTCCAGCTTCCGCTCGAAAAAGGCGACGCGCTGTTCTTCAATCCCGCGCTTTTTCATGCAGCCGGCTCCAGCCGCACAACCTCTGTTCAGCGCATGGCCAACCTCCTGCAGATTTCCTCTGCCTACGGACGTGCGATGGAGTCGCTCAATCGCACGAAGATGGGCGAAGCGCTATATCCGGTCCTGCTGAAGCGAGGGCATATGGCGAGCATCACACCTGAAGACGCTGATGCGGTCATAGCGTCGTGCGCCGAAGGTTATCCGTTTCCGATGAACCTCGACAGGGACTCGCAGCAGGGCGGACTCGCGCCGCCGAGCCAGTGTTGGTCTCGCCGCCTGCATGACTCCAATGTGTTCGTCCGAACCCAACATCTCACCCTCCCCCCTTCCCCTCGATGCAGGCAGCAGCGGCGCAAAGCCCCGCCCTCCGGGCGGTTCGGGCCAATTTTCTCCGTCGGCATGGACGTTGCATTTAGCGAGGCATTCGAGGAGAAAGTCATGACATGCCGCTATTCCGACGCAGCCGAAACGAAGTCGGTTGGAACCAACGCAATCGTTGCCGTTGCCGCTGTTGCTCTTGTGGCGCTATGCCTGACCGGTATCGCGGCATTTGCTGGGCTACTGCCAAATTCCGACAGGGTGGCCGCCGCCATGACCGCAACACCGCTAGTCGACATGCAGGTCGACGTTCGGCGCAACGATCCTGATCCGCGCCTTGAACCGCAGCTGGAAGATGGCGAGCCCGGCGCGTCGACGAACTAGTCAGACAAAGCCGTCGAAAGCGAATAGCCCAACCTTCTCCGAACAATCGAAACTCGCACTTCGGCTATACCGGGGCATGGCGAGCCGTCATTGCCGCGTCAACTGCTCCAGCCTCTCCAGGTCCGTCTTCATGCCGGACGTCTCCCGTATCCGCGCGAGGATCTCACGCTTGAGCGCGATGAACTCCGGCGACAGCTTCATCTCCGGATCGCGCCTCGCGGACAACGGCACGTCGTAGATCGAATCGACACGTCCGGGTCGTGGCGCCATCAGGACGACCCGGTGCCCGAGATAGATCGCTTCTTCGACGTCGTGCGTAACGAACAAGAGCGTCGTTTTTTCGAGCGCATGAACATGCAGAATCAGGTCGTGCATGACTTCACGCGTCTGCGCGTCGAGCGCGCCGAACGGCTCGTCCATCAGCAGGATCGACGGCTTGCCCATCAGCGCGCGTGCAATCGCGACGCGTTGCTGCATGCCGCCCGACAACTGGTTCGGATACGCGTCGGCGACGTGCGCGAGGCCCATCGAGTGCAGCAGCGCATCGGCGCGTCCGCTCGCCGTCTCGACTTCCGCCTCCGTCCGGTTGCGCCCGTTGACCTTCAGCAGGCGCGAAAAGCGGATGTTCTGCCTGACCGTCAGCCATGCATAGAGACTGTAGTTCTGAAAGACCATCGCGCGATCGCCCCCCGGCCCTTCAATCTCGCGGTCGTCGACGCGTATCGAGCCGCTGTCGATCGTTTCCAGCCCGCCCAGAATGCGCAACAGTGTCGACTTGCCGCAACCCGACGCGCCGACCAGCGTGACGAACTCGTTTTCGCGGACGGTCAGGTCGATATCGGCCAGCGCCCGCACCTCGTTCGCACCGCGCCCGAACTGCTTGCACAGCCCTTCGACGACAATCTTTTTCATGGGGGATTTCATCGTTTGGCCATCCATTTGCTGAACAGCAGGCGGTGTGAAAGCCGAAACGCCTGGTCGATCACGAGACCGATCAGCCCGATCAGCAGAATGCCCGCGAAGATCTTGTCGGTCTGCAGATAGCGCTGCGCTTTGAGGATCGAATACCCGAGCCCCGTGTTCGCCGCCACCAGTTCGGCGACCACCAGATACGTCCATGCCCAGCCCATCGTGATACGCAGCGTATCGAGCACCGCGGGCTTAGCCGACGGGAAGATCACGAGCCGCACCAGTTCCTCACGTGAAGCGCCCATCGTCTGCGCGGCTTCGACCTGCGCAAGCGGCACGAACCGCACGTTCTCCGCGATCATCAGCACCATCTGAAAGAACGTGCCGATAAAGATGATCGCGATCTTCGAGCCTTCGTCGATGCCGACCCACAGCATCACGAGCGGAATGAACGCGACTGCGGGCATATAGCGGATGAAGTCGGTCAGCGGTTCGAGCAGCGCCTGCATCGGCTTGAACGTGCCGATCAGGAGGCCGAGCGGCACCGCGACGAGCGCCGACAGCGCCCACCCGGCGCAGACGCGATACATGCTGATGCCGATGTCGGTCAGCAGGCCGTCGTCGGTCCACCAGATCGACAGCCGATGAACGACGTCGAGCGGTCCCGGCATGAACACCTTCGCGACCAGCCCGGCCGACGCCAGCGCCCACCACGAGAGCAACGGCACCAGCAGGCCCGCGAGCGCGAACATCAGATAGGCGGAGCGGCTGATCTCGCCGCGCACAGCCCATAACGAAGGCGCCTTGCGCTTCTGCGGCTTCTCTGCCGCCGGCATTTTCCGGTTCAGCACGTGTTCGGTGGTGGACATCGTAGCTCCTGTCTGGCCGTGTTGAGTAGTGCGTGATGCGTCAGGTCGGATCGGCGCCGTATCCGCGCGCGGCCTGAAGTTGATCGAGGGCCGCGCTGACGGAGTCGGTGAATGCAGGCTGACCTTCGCGCCAGGGCAACGTCGAAAGTTCGATCGTCCAGCGCGCGCCGTCATTGCCGCGTACCCGGCCGAGCGAGATTTCAAAATCGAGCAAAGCCCGTACATCGTCGATAGCAAGCGCCGGGTCGCGGACGACTTCAACGAGCCGCTTGCCCCGGCATGACGCCAGCACGGCCTGCGCTCGCGGCGAGCGGCTGCGCGCGAGCATGAAGAAATCGCCGCAGCGCGCGATGAACACCGACGGCGCATCGTCGCGCGCCGCGCCATCCGGATCATCGGCCAGCACGCCCGCCGCATGCGCGGACTCGCGCGAGAGCCGCACCGCCCACGTCGCCCCGAGCGAAGCCGGATCGCGCTCCCAGCGTTCGTGATACACGGCTTCGATGCCGTCTTCGAGCACGACATGCGGCGTCTCGAAGCGCATGGTCCCCAGATCGCGCGCGTTGCTCGGCGGGCTGAAATCGATCTGCCGATGCCACGTGCAACGGTCGAGCCGGTCGTCGCCGGCATCGATCGCGACGGCGGCCTCGTCGACCGTCGTCGCGCCCGCGAAGCCCATTTGCGCGGCCAGGTCGATCAATTGCTCGCATGTGAGTTCGGCAAGCGCCGATGCTGTGCCGAACGTACCGCGTGTAGCGGGCACCCGGATATCGATGTGCAAGCGCGCGGTCTGCATCCAGAACACACGTGTCTCGCGATCGATCCGTCCGTCTCCCGTCGTCAGCAGCGTGCGGCGCCATAGTCCGCGATAGCTCTGCGGCACGGGCGGTGCGGTATCGGGCTGAACGTCGTACGGCAGCAAAGTCATGCGTGCCATGCGGTTCCTCCGCTCAGCGTTCGCCAGAACGCAATGTCGTGGTTCGGCCAGATGGCGGCATCCGTTTCGCGTGCGAGCGCCTTGAGCTTGCGGATGCTGGCAAGCGCCATGTCTTCATGGTCGTTCCAGCACAGCCCGGGCGCGATCTCTTCGTCGATGTTTTCGGTGAGGTCGGCGGCATCGCCCGCGAGCACAATGGGCTTGCCCTGCGGGAGTTCGATCCACAACGACATATGTCCTGCCGTGTGTCCGGGCGTGTTGATCGCGCGCACGCCAGGCGCGAGATCGTACTCGTCCCGTTGCACGCGCCAGCGATAGTCGCCCGCGAAGTCGTCCTGGAAATAGCCGAGGTCCGCCTGCGCGCGCGCCGCATCGAGTTCGTCCGCGTGCACGTGAATGTCCGAGCCGCACACGTCGCACAGGCCGCCCGCGTGATCGAAATGCAGATGGCCGATCATGACGACGTCCACATCCGAAGGCAGCAGGCCGAGCCTCGCCAGATGGCCCGGAATGCGCTGCTCGTCGGTCATCTGCGGCACGGGCAGCGGCCTTGCCCGTTGCGTGTAGTAACGTTCGCGCAACGCGGGATCCGCGATCTTGCGATAGTCGCAGCCGACGTCGTACAGGATGCGACCCTGACGCGTCTCGATCAGATACGCGAGGATCGGTGCGTCGATATCGGTGCCTGCGCCGCGATTGCGCGTCGATACCGATTTGTCGTATCGGTGCATCGCGGTGAGCAAGGGCCACACTCTCAAAACTTGCGTCATTTGCCTGTGTCTCCTGTTGACGATATGCGTTCGAAGCTAGGCGTCGTTGAATTCGGCCTTCAGGGCAGCCGCGATTCGGCTCGACACCTCGTCGGCGAGCCACGCGCCCTTCTCCGCGCTCGCTCCCCGTGCCGACGACAATACACCCGAGAGCGGCACCCACGACGTGCGCGTCGGATAGCTGTCGTATTCGGGGAAGTCCGCCGGCGCTTCGTCGGGAATGTCGTCGAGCGAGACCAGGTCCGGGTGATAGTGCAACATCATCGAGGTCTCCATCACCGCCGCGTGTTCGAGCGCATAGCCCGGAAAGCCATCGGGGAACACTTTCGCCAGCGTCGGCTCGGTGCAGAAGTCCCAGTACTCGAGGCGGACCACGCGCAGCGACGGTGTACGCGTCCCGTTGAGCGACAGATCGCGCATCGCGAGTTCGATCCCTTCGGTGAGAAACCACTGGTTCTCATAGTGGCCGTCGATCAGCGCGAGCCGGCGCACGCCGTGCCGCGCGAATTCGCGGACGACGTCGCGCGTCATCTGGGACAGGTTGTTGCCATCCACGCTCGTCGTGCCGCAAAAATGCTGGCCGCCGCCGCACTTCGGCTGCGACTTGTAGCCGTAGTTGAAAGCCGGTGCGACGATGCCGCCGAGCTGGCGCGCCACGTCGGTCGCAACCGCCGTCGACAGCAACGCATCGGTGCCGAGCGGCAAATGCGGACCGTGCTGTTCGAGCGCGCCGCACGGCAACAACACGACCGCCTGGTCGTTCAGCACACGGTTGCGATAGTTCACCCAGTTCAAGCGCTGCATCAGGACTTCGTTCATCGATGACTTCTCCGGAATCTGTCAAGCGCTTGCGCGCGTTTTTCAAGCGAATCGCGCGAGGCGCTCAGGTGAGTTCAGCCCATCCACGCTCCGCCATTCGGACTGATCGTCTGTCCGTGGTAGAACGAGGCATGGTCGGAAGCAAGGAACACGATCGTGGCGGCGATTTCGTCGGGCAAGCCGACGCGGCCCGCCGGAATCGCCGCTTCGAGCGCCAGCGCTGCGGCGCTCATGTGGTCCGCGGACAGCATCGCGGTCGCAACCGGCCCGGGCGCGACCGCATTGATACGCACGATCGGCGCAAACTCGCGCGCAAGCGAACGTGTCAGTGCGATGACGCCGGCCTTCGCCGCGCAATAAGGTGCGAAGTGCGCGCGGCCGAGCATGCCGAGTTCGGAAGCGATGTTGACGATCACGCCTTGCCGCGCGTCCAGCATAGATGGCAGCACGGCACGACAGCCGATGAACACCCCCGTCAGATCGACATCGACCACGCGACGCCAGTCGGCCTCCGAGGTCTCGAGAAACGGCTTGTCGAGCAGCACGCCCGCGTTGTTCACGAGCACGTCGATGCGGCCCCAGCGTTCGCCGAGTTGCGCCACTGTCGCCTGAAACGCCGCGCTGTCCGTCACGTCGAAGTCGTACGCTTGCGCGATGCCGCCCGCCGCTTCGATATCGCCGCACACCTCGCTCGCGGCTTCATGCTGATTGAAGTGTCCCACCGCAACCCGCGCGCCGGCCGAAGCCAGCATGCGAGCCGTCGCGCGTCCAATGCCCGTGGCCGCGCCGGTGACGAGAGCAACCTTGCCGTCGAGAGCAATCTGCATATCCGCGCACCTATACCGCGGTCAGAAACGATACGCCGACTGCGCCATAGAAGTCGTCGGCCTGCTTCTTCGTGATGTCCATCACGCCATAATCGCTGGCGAGAATCCGCTTGACACGATGCCGATGAAAGCTAGTCACAAGGCGCGCCATCGGAATGACCTGGCTGTCGTCGTCGCCGTAAAGCCTGGCGTGCGCGGCGGGCAGCCTGTACCACGGCTCGACGGGCCGGTCGTGATGGGCGTTGTGATACGAAAAATTCAGCAGCAGCAGGTTGAGCGCGGGATAGCGGACCGAGACGAGGTTCGAATACGTGTTGCGTTGCTCGTAGGCGTGGTCCCTGATCTTGTCGGCGGGAATCGCGCCGCCTTCTTCCAGTACGGCGAAGGCGTCATAGGTGTGCTGATAGGCGTCGGCAAAGCGCAGCACGATCAGGCAGATGAGCCATGCCACCAGATACAGCACGGCCGCTTGCCACGAAATCCACGCCAGCCCCGCGAACAGCGCGGCCCGCACGACCAGCACCGTCGCCACACGTCGGCGCTGCGAGCGTTTGCCCTCGCGCATGAACGGCATTGCGATCACATAGCCATGCATGATCAGTTCGACGGCCGGAAAATAGGCCCATTCGAGCGCCAGCACGACTCTGCGCACCCACTGCGGCAAGCCCAGCAGGAACGCCTTCGCATCGAACGTCAGCACGTCCGCGCGATCGACATGGTGCCGCATGTGCTTGCGTCTGAGATCCGCGAACGACGCGTAGCAACTGCCGTTGAGCCACGCGAGCGCGGCGCCGAGCCGTGCATTCGCTTCAGCAGTGCGAAACACCGCGCCGTGCGCGGCGTCATGCAGCAGATAGGCGCTGACGATCATCGCGTGCGCGAGCAGCAGCGTGCCGGGCGCGCTGAGCCATGGCTTCGCCGTCAGCAGCATCGCAATGCCCAACGCGAAGCCGCCGAACGAATAGGCGATCGCCAGCGTGTTCGGGACCGCACCGTCGCGGTATCGATAGAGGCTGCGCATGGCGATCACTTCACGAGTTGATTGACGAATTGCGCGTCGATCGTCGTTTCGATCGCCGGCGGCGCGCTGATCTGCCCTTTCTTTTGCAGCAGTCCTCCGATCACCGCGCCGCTCGTGAAATACGAACGTGTCGTCGGCCCCTTGACGAAGCTCTGCGGCATTTCCTTCGTCGGAATGTTGTACACGCCGTCGAGTTGGCTTTTCACTTCGTCCGCCGATATGCCGAGCGCCTTGCCGATGATCCTGTTCGCCTCGTCCGGATGACTCTTCATATAGGCCATGCCGTCGGCGTAAGCCTGAAGAATGCCTTTCACCTCGGTGGGATGGGCGTCGATATACGACTGTTCGAACACCAGCACATCGGCGATCAGACCGGGCGCATTGCGCGACGAATACACCACATGGAACTTGTTCTTGTCCGCCGACAGAATCTGCGAAACGTTCGGCTCATACGTGACGCCGACCGGCAGACTGCCCGACACCATCGCGCCGGGAATCGCCTCCGGCGTCATGTTGACGGCCGTGATGTCCTTGTCGCTCAAGCCATTGGTTTGCAATGCGTAGGCCAGCAGAAAGTCGGATGGCGAAAGCGGGTTGAACGCAATCTTCTTGCCCTTGAAATCGGCGACTTTCCTGACATCGGCCGTCGCCACGATCGCATCGCCGCCGTTCGAGAAGTCGATCGGCATGACGACCTTCTGCTTCATCCCCTTCGCGTCGGAGCCGATCACCTGGTCGTAGGTCAGCATCGCGCCGTCGACCGAATGGCTCGTTAGCGCGGCCGGCAGCAGGCCGGGGTCGTTGAAGAACTGGAGTTTGACCGACAGCCCGTACTTCTTGTAGAGATCGAGGGCTTCCGCGACATAGAACGGACCATAGCCGATCCACACGACGGTGCCGATTTTCAGGGGCTGGGCAGCCTGGGCGGCGGGAGTGGAGAACGACAGGCAAGCAAGCATGCTTGCAGCGAGCGACAACGTGCGCAACGTCTTCATCGACGAGAACGGCATACGGAAGGCTCCTGAGCTGAGGGAAGAAAAAATGTACGGGAGAGCGCTTCATGCGCATCTCCCGGGCTTTTATCCCTCCGTGGAGCCCCGAACGTAACCGGAGCCGGAATGCTCTCGGACCAGACATCCGCATGACACCGCGGACCGGAACCCTAGCTTTCCTATCAGTTGCTGAGCTTGACGCTCATCCCGTGACGCAGCGTTCTAAGCACAAAGCCTGCCAACAGCGCGCCCTTTTTCTCAACGTCATGCACGACGGCGCTTTGCGCAAAGTTGAAAGCCATGACGCGCTCGACGTCGCGACGCATGATCGAGCATGTCTGCCCAGCGGCAGTGCAGCAGCAACCGTTTTAGGGCGTGTCATCAGCGCCGTCGCTTGCCGTCGCCTCGGGCAATCGCAACGGCACCACGGTCCGTTCATTGTTGGCCTCGACGAGACGGATCATCTGCAACATGAAGACATCGCGCTCGGCGGGCGATAGATGTTCGATGGTGCGATCGTGCGCGCGTTGCACGGCCGGCGCCATTTTCGCCACCAGTCGCCGCCCTTGCGCGGAGAGCCTGACGAGCCGCAGGCGCTTGTCGTGCGCAGCCTGCTTGCGATTGACGAGACCGCGCGCATGCAGTCGCGGGATGACTTCGGCGACGCTGGAGCGTTCGAGGCCAATCTCGACGGCGAGCGTGTTCTGGTCGATCTCGCCGAGTGCTTCGAGCGTCGTCAGCAGGCTGTATTGCACGGGCGTGATATTGAACTCGCTCGTCTCTTCCGCGAATAGCGAGCCATGAATCTGGTGCAGGCGCCGGATCAGAAAACCGGGGCGCTCGAATAAGGGCGATCTGGCCTGCAACCGTTCGAGTTCGGCGCGGGTCGTTTCGAGGTCCGTTTCCGGAGGGGTCAGGGTCGACATGGGCTGCCTTCGAGAGAGCGGGAGAACACGGGCCGATATGGGACGAATCGCTGAATTCTATGCGATTCGGCGGCCTTGCGGAAATTGCGTGGCATACCATGCAATTCACCACCGCGAAGCATTGGGCCAGCTTTCGGTGCAGCGCCGAACGGAAGTCGTCATGTTGGTGCGGAGCTTACGGCGAAAATCCGTGGTACGGCACGCATCTATTCTATGAAAGCATTGCAAGTATTTGATACAAAGGCGTTTACCAGACTTCCTAAGCAACCCATCCAAACCGGCACACTATTTGCGGTACACCACGCATCTCGTCTCCGGAACTGCACAGGAATATGTCCCAGCTTCTTCTCAAAGGCGGCCGCGTGATCGATCCGGCTGCCGGCCTCGACGCCACGCTCGACATTCTCGTGGAAGGTAACGCGATCGCCGCGATCGGCCCCGCACTCCGCACCACCGCGCCGACGGCCGAGGTGATCGATTGCCGTGACATGCTGGTGCTGCCCGGCCTCATCGACACGCACGGCCACGTCTATCAATACGTGACGGGCCGCTTCGGCCTGAACGCGGATCAATGCGGCGTGCGCTCCGGCGTGACGACCATCGTCGACCAGGGTGGTGCAAGCTGCATCACGATTCCGGGTTTTCGCCATTTCGTCGCCGAGCCCGCGGCAACCCGCGTGTTCGCCTATATTTCGGCCTACCTCGTGGGCGGCCTCGAAGGCCATTACTATCCTGACCTCTATCGCCCGGACTGCCTCGATGCCGGGGCGACGGTGAAGTCCGCGCTCGCCAATGCGGATCTCGTCAAGGGCGTGAAGGCGCACGCGGAGATCGGCGGCTTTGCGCGCTGGGGACTCGATGTCATGAAGATTGCGTCGAAGATCGGACGCGATGCCAGCCTGCCCGTCTATATCCACTTCGGGCAACTATGGCCGAAGCCCGAAAGCGGCGGCCTGGCCGTGAATCCGGATTCGATCTTCAATCAGGTGGTCGACACGCTGAAGCCGGGCGACATCCTCGCCCATCCGTTCAGCCGGCACCCCGGCGGCTTTGTCGAAGAAAACGGCAAGCTGCATCCGCTCGTGCACGAAGCGGTCGCGCGTGGACTGAAGATCGATGTGGGCCATGGCTCGCACTTCAGCTTCAAGACGGCGCGCGTGGTGCTCGACAGCGGCGTGATACCCGATACGCTCGGCGCGGACATGCACGGCTACAACACCCATGTGCCCTCGCCTGCCGGCACGCCTGACAGTCACCCCGACGAAGAGCATTCGTTTCTCGGCCGCACGCAGTTCAGTCTCGTCAGCGCGATGACGAGCATGCTGGCGCTCGGGCTGCCGCTCGATCATGTCGTCGCGATGGCCACCGGCAACGCCGCGAAGATGATCGGCATGGAAGGCAAACTCGGCACGTTGAAGGTAGGCGGTATCGCCGATATCAGCGTGCTGGACGACAAGCGCGGCCGCTGGGTGCTCGAAGACAACGAAGGCACTCAGGTCGTCACCGATCGCATGCTCGCGCCGCGCTTCTGTCTGCGCGACGGCGTCCGTTACGACGCCGATGCGCCGCAACTGCCGCTCGCCCGCGCCGCCTGACACGGCATTCACAGGAGACACGATGAAACGTGCAGCCACCACGAAGTCGCCGGAGCGGCCGCAAGGCATCGGCGCGTCGCTGCCGCGCAAGGAAGACGACCGCTTTATGCACGGACGCGGCGAGTATGTCGGCAACATCCGGATGGTCGGCATGGTCGATGTCGCGTTCGTACGCAGTCCGATCGCGCACGGCCATATCGTCGGCATCGAAAAGCCCGCGGGTCTGGAAAAGTTCGTCTACACGCTCGCCGATCTGGACGGCGTGAAGCCGATCGTCGCGAATTCGGGGCTGCCGGGTTTCAAGCCTTCCGAACAGCCCGTGCTGGCGCGCGGCAAGGTGCGCCAGGTCGGCGAAACGATCGCCATGTGCGTGGCCGCGACCCGCGCCGCCGCGGAAGATATCGCCGCGCAGGTGTTCGTCGACTTCGAAGAGCTGCCGGCCGTCGTCGATATGCTCGATGCGCGCCGCGACAGTTCGGCGCTGGTTCACGAAGAATGGGGCGACAACGTCTTTCTCGAAACCTTTGTCGACGCGAAGCCGGATGTCGACCTCGACGCGATCCGCCGCGACGCGCCGATCAAGGTGCACCGCAAGCTGCGCACCGCGCGCCAGAGCATGGCGCCGATGGAAGGCCGCGGCGTGGTCGCGCATTGGGACCGGCGTCTGTCGCAACTGATCGTCCACACGTCGGCTCAAATGCCGCACATCACGCGCACGGGCCTCGCGCACTGTCTCGGTCTCGATGAAGGCCAGGTGCGCGTGATCGCGCCGGACGTCGGCGGCGGCTTCGGCTACAAGGGCATCTTGCTGCCCGAGGAAGTGTGCTGCGGCTGGCTCGCGATGCATCTGGACAAACCGGTGCGCTGGATCGAAGACCGTCGCGAACAACTGACCGCCAACGCGAACTGCCGCGAACACGACTACGACATCACGGCCTACGCCACCCGCGACGGACGCCTGCTCGCGGTCGATTGCGAAGCCAGCGTCGATTCGGGCGCGTACTCGTCGTATCCGTTCTCCGCCTGCCTCGAAGCGGCGCAGGTCGGCAGCATTCTGCCCGGCCCGTACAAGATGGACCGCTACCGCTGCCGGACCTGGTCGGTGGCGACGAACAAGCCGCCGATCCTGCCCTATCGCGGCGTCGCGCGCACGGGCGTGTGCTACGCGATCGAATCGGTGATGGACGCGATCGCCGTCGAAGCCGGCCTGGAGCCGTACGAGGTGCGCCTGTGCAACCTCGTCGAGCCGCACGAGATGCCCTACGACAACATCACGAACAAGCACTTCGACAGCGGCGACTATCCCCAAGCCGTGCGGCGCGCGATTGCCGCGATCGATCTGCCGGCGGTTCGCGCGCGTCAGCAGCGCGGCGAGCCCGATGGCCGGCGGCTCGGCTTCGGCATGGCGGTATTCTGCGAACAGGGCGCGCACGGCACCTCCGTGTACCACGGCTGGGGCATTCCGATGGTGCCGGGCTACGAGCCGGCCGTGATCCGCCTCACGCCCGACGGCATTCTCGAAGTACGCGCCGGCGTGCATTCGCATGGCCAGGGCATGGAGACGACGCTCGCGCAGATCGCGCACGAAGTGCTCGGCATCGATACGGAGCGCGTGCGCATCGTGCTCGGCGACACCGGCGTCACACCCTACTCGACGGGCACGTGGGGCTCGCGCTCGATCGTGATGGCGGGTGGCGCATTGGGCCAGGCCGCGAAAGAACTCAAACAGCGCCTGCTGAAAATTGGCGCGTGGCTGCTGAAGGAGCCGCTCGATGCCGTGCGCTGGGAAAACGGCGCGGTGTGCGGTGCGGTGTGCGGTGCCGACGCGCGCCGCACGATCGCGGAGATCGCGCACACCTGGTATCTCGCCCCGCAACTGCTGCCGCCCGACGTCGATCCGCGCGGACTCGAAGTGTCGACGTCGTATCAGGCGAAGCGCGACACCGGCACGTTCAGTTATGCGTGCCACGCGGTGGTCGTCGCGGTCGATACGCAACTCGGCAAGACCGACATCCTCGATTATGTGATCGTCGAAGACGGCGGCGTGCTGATCAATCCGATGGTCGTTGACGGGCAGGTGTATGGCGGTGCCGCGCAAGGCATCGGCACCGCGCTCTACGAAGCGATGCCGTACAGCGACGACGGCCAGCCGCTCGCCTCGACGCTCGCCGACTACCTGTTGCCGGGCGCGACCGAAGTGCCCGCGATCCGTATCGAACATATGGAAACGCCCGCGCCGTACACCGAATTCGGCCAGAAAGGCATCGGCGAGAGCGGCGCGATCGGCTCGCCCGCCGCGATTGCCAATGCCGTCAACGATGCGCTGCGCCCGCTCGGGGTGCAGGTCAATCAGCTGCCGATCGCGCCGCGCGTGATCGTCGACGCGATGCGAGCGGCGACCCAGGTCCGCGCGACGAAGGAAATGCCCGCATGAAAGCCGCCATTTACGACTATGCGAAACCCGCGACGTGCGACAGCGCAGTCGCCATCGTCAGTCCGACCGAAGGCATGGCCAAGTTCGTCGCCGGCGGCCAGTCGCTGGGTCCGATGATGAACCTGCGCCTCGCGCAGCCCGACATGCTGGTCGACCTGCGCGGCATTGCCGCGTTGCGCGAATGCCGGATCGAAGGCGACACGACCTTCTTCGGTGCGTGCATCACGCACGCGGAGATCGAGGATCGCAAATGGGACGACGGCACGCAGGGATTGATGCCCTATGTGGCGCGCGGCATCGCGTATCGCGCGGTGCGCAATCGCGGCACGCTCGGCGGCAGTCTCGCGCATGCTGACCCCGCCGCCGACTGGATCAACACGATGGTCGCGCTCGACGCCGAACTGCTCGTCGCGGGCCCTAACGGGTCACGTTCGCTGGCAGCCGGCGACTGGATGAGCGGCGCGTTCACCACCGCACTCGAGCCCGACGAGATTCTCACCGGCGTGCGCGTGCGGCGTCTGTCATCGGCGGCACGCTGGGCGTACTACAAGTTCAACCGCAAGCCCGGCGAGTTCGCGGAGGCCATTGCGATCGTCGTCGACGATGCGCCGGCCGGCATCTGCCGCGCGGTGATCGGCGCTATCGACGGTCCGCCGTATCTGATAGCGAACGCCCGCGCGTTGCTCGATAGCGCGGACGCCGCATTGCTCGATCCGCATCTCGATGCAGCCGGCCTCGAAGCGGGAAGCTACGAATACCAGGTGCATCGCGTGGCGCTCGAACGCGCAAGCGCGATGGTTCGCGACAACAGGAAGCAGACATGACCGATATCGTTACTTGCGTCACCCAGCGCATCGAACTGCGGGTCAATCGCGAAGACGTGTCGGCGGCGGTCGAGCCGCGCACGAGCCTCGCCGATTTTCTGCGCGAGCAGCAGATGCTGTGCGGCACCAACATAGGCTGCGAACAGGGCGTGTGCGGAGCCTGCACGTTGCTGGTCGACGGCATGCCGACGCGCTCGTGCATTACGTCGGCGGTGTCGTGCGCGGGCGCGGAGGTTCAGAGCATCGAAGGCTTCGACGACGACGCCGTGATGAACGCGCTGCGCGCCGCCTTCACGGCCGAACACGCGCTGCAATGCGGCTACTGTACGCCGGGCATGCTGATGAGCGCACGCGACATCGTCACGCGCCTGCCCGATGCCGACGACGAACGCGTGCGGCTCGAACTGTCGGGCAATCTCTGCCGCTGCACCGGCTACGTCGGCATCGTGCGCGCGATCCGCCGCGTGCTGGACGCGCGCCACGCGAGCCAGACCGCGCCGCTCGCTGCGGCTGCTGTCGTCTGATTCCGCTTCCACGCGTCGAACCAACGGACCTCTCATGGAAATAGAGCAAAGCTTTACCGTGCCGTACCCGCGTGACGTAGTGTGGGCTTCCTTTCACGACACAGCCGGCATCGTCGCGTGTCTGCCGGGCGCGTCGCTGAGCGCGCCGCCGGATGAAGGGCGGCTGAAACTCGCGATGACCGTGAAGCTCGGGCCGATCGTCGCGAGTTTTGCTGGCGACGGCGAGATGAAACTCGACGATACCGCCTGGCGCGGCAGCGTCACCGGCGGCGGAGTGGATCGCAAAAGCGCGTCGCGGGTGAAGGGCGAAGCCGCGTTTTCGCTCGACGACTCGACGCCGGGCGAAACTCGCGTCGATGTGAAAGTGGACTATTCGATTGCCGGCAGCCTCGCGCAGTTCTCGCGCGGCGGGATCGTCAAGGAACTCGCGACGCGGATGACCGATGCGTTTGCCGCAAATCTGAAGATGCGGCTGGACGAGTCGGTTGCGCAGGCGGCACTCGTCGAGCGGGATGCGCAAGCGGGCGCGGCCGCTGTGGCGGACGCACAACCTCCGGCGATGACGATGGCCGGGCCTGTGGATACGCCGCTCGATAACGCCGCCGTTGAGCCGGCAATCCGGCCCGCTGATCAGCCCGCTATTCAGCCCGCCGATGCGCCCGTCCCACCGACCGCCCCCAGCGCAGCGCCGCTTCATCGTGCGAACCCGCCTGCCACCGCGCCGCTGAACCTCGGCAGCATGTTCTGGAAGATCCTGTGGTCGCGTCTCTGCGGCGTGTTCGGCTTCGGGGCACGCCGATGACCTCGCCGGCCAACGACGCCGCCCTGCAACGCCTGTACGCCGTCCGCCCGCAATGGCGCGCCGTTCGCCGTGCACGCGACGCCGTCGGGCTGCCCGATTTCACGTTGCTGCACGCCGGGCCGCCCTACGCGGATCCATGCAGTCCGCCCGCACCGGTGTTGTCCTCGGCGGTGCTGTGTTGTCTGTACGAAGGCTGGGCGGCGAGCGAGCAGGACGCCGAGCGGCTGATTGTCAGCGGCCGCGTGACGCTCGTTCCGGCACAATCGTATGGCGTGGTGACGCCGCTTGCCGCCGTGATTTCCGGCAGCACGGCGCTGGTCGAAGTCGTCGATCGGACAGGCGCTGCATGGTCGCTGCTGGGCAGCGGCGCGGGGCCGCAGCTGCGCTTCGGTTCACGCGACCCTGCCATTCTCGAACGCATGACATGGCGCGACACGGTGCTCGCACCAGTGCTCGACGACGCGCTGTCGAGCGGGCACGTCGACCTGATCGCCCTCGCCCGCCACGGCCTCGATAACGGCGACGATCTGCATGCCCGCACCACGGCCGCGAGCGCGGCGCTTCACGCGTTGCTGTCGCCCCGGCTCACGGATGCATCGGTGCATGCGATGCTCCAGCAGACGCCGCTCTTCTTTCTCACGCTCTGGATGGCGGCCTGTTGCCTGATGACGTCGGCGGCCGCGCAGGATGCCGACCCTGCATCGACACTAGTCGTCGCGCTCGCGGGTAATGGCGTCGACGTCGGCATCCGGCTGGCGGGTCGCCCGTCACACTGGACCACTGCGCGCGCGGCCGCGCCGCAAGGACCGCGCATGAATCCCGCACTCGACGCAGCCGCCGCGCCGCTGACCGGCGATAGCGGCGTGATCGACGCCGCCGGCTTCGGCGCGCAGGCGCTCATGCTCGCGCCCGAACCGGCAGGCGCCTTCGCACCGTGGCTTTCCCCCGGATGGCAGCGCGAGCAGGCCCAGTTGTATGCGGGGACACACCCGGCCTTTGCCGATCTGCACGCCGGTCTCGATGCCACACGCGTGATCCGGCACGGCGTCGCACCGCTCGCGGCGATCGCGATGATCGGTGCAGACGGCCGCGCGGGTCTGCTCGGCCGGGGACTTTTCGCCGCGCACGTCGGCCTGTTTGCCACGGCGCTCCATGAGCTCGCGGAAGCATGACGCGCGCGATTCCCTCGCAGCGGGAATGAACGGCCCGTTCGTCGTGCACGGCTTCGTCGCGCTGCTTTTTCAATCGCACCGAAAGTCGAGGCGCTCGCGCGCGCGGTTCACGCGCCGGTATCGGCACGGCAAACACAATGAGAGGCGGCGACCTCAGGCGTCTTCGTCGCTCTTTTTCGCGCCCCCTCCGACGGGTGTTCTGCTGAGCTCGTTATTCGTTTCGACGAGCAAGGCCAGATACGCCATGAAGCGCTTGCGATCTTCCGGCGCGAGCGCGGCTATCGTGCGCTCATGCGCGCGTGCGACGCCCTGTTCGAGACGGCCGAGCAACGCCCGCCCGACATCGGTGAGTTCCGCCACCTTCTTGCGCTTGTCGGTCTTCGACACGCGGCGTTGAATGAAGCGCCGCTCGACCAGCCGCCCGATTACATCGGCCGTATTCGCACGATCGAGGCCGACCGCACGCGACAGGGCGATCTGCTCGGACGGCCCCATCTGTTCGAGCGCCGTGAGAATGCTGTACTGCACGGGCGTGATGCCCTCCGGCGCGCACTCTTCGACGAACAGTGCGACGTGGATCTGATGCAGCCGGCGGATCAGGAAGCCGGGGCGCGCCTCCAGCGCGGTATGACGCCAGTCCTTGAGCGTGTCGTCGCTCCCGGGCTCCCTGGCAGGTTTTTCTTTTTTCGGGCTCGCGGCCATGAAGTGCTCTAGTCGGTTGCTGGGATTGGCGTGCGGATGATCAGGCGCGCCACACCGTTACCTCGATCGGCGTAGGCTTGAAGCCCGAGGACGGATTGTTCTGCTGCGGACAGTTCGACAGCATCGCGATCACCGGCATCTCCGCGCGCAGCACCACATAGTCCCCCGCTTTCGACGAACCCGGCGCGATTTCGACTTCGCCTTGCTCGCCGACCGTCACGCGCATGAAGAAGTTGATGTTCGAGACGATCTCGGACGGACCGAGCGACCACTTCGCCAGCTCCTGCACGAAGTTGTGGCGGCAGCTGAGCGTGTTGTGCACGCCATAGCGGAGCAGATCCATCTCGTGGCTGCAGCATCCCGCAAGCGTGTCGTGAAATCCGCAGGTGTCTTCGAGCACCGAGAACATTTTCCGCGCCCGATCGGAATAGATCGTCGAGCCCTTGCTCACATACAACGAGCGGTTGAGCTTCACCGTGTTCGGCACGTTCAGCCGGTCAAGCGGCATGTCGCCGCCATAGCAAAGGAAATCGACTGCCTGCTGACCTTCCAGATCGACGATACGCAACTGGTCGCCGATTTCGAGCCTGTTCGACCAGCGGCCGCCCGGCTCGATGACTTCGCGTGAAGCCGGTTCCCGCGTTGCGAGTTCGCTGTGCTGTTCCATCGCGTCAAGCCTCCTTGTTTGGGCGCGCAAATCCGGGTTTTCAAAAATTCGTCAGTACACATCGTATCAGCAAAATAAGCACTTGCCGGATTATCTGGCGATCCACCTGCGGCTTGCCATCGCAGCTCATGCGCATCGCTAGCACAGCACGCAACGCGGTCCAAAGAAGTGCATCGACCGCGCTTTACACGGGCTTTTGGTCTTGGTTTGGTGCGCACGTCGCCCGCTCACGGCGCATCTCGTCGAACCCGGAACTGCCGGCGCCCGCGTCAACGGGCATCCTGCGTACTGGCATGCAATTTGCAATTAAGACGCAAACTTGTAAGTGTGCATACGAATTTCGCCCGGCACATGAATGAGGCGGCCGTCTGGCCAAGAAAGCGCACTCTCCGCGCGACAACCGCGTCACATCAGCTAAAAGAGGGGTACTCAATGTCGTCTCTCATCATCCAGCGCGCCGAAGCGGGCGCCACCCGCCGCTCCGGCCTCCGCCGTCTCGCGCACACTTCGTTGCGTACGCTGTTCGCGATCGCCGCGTTTGCAGGTGCCGCGCACGTCGCGAGTGCGGCGAGCGCGGATGAAATCAAGTCGCGTGGCTATATCTCGGTGGCGACGGAAGACGATTTCAAACCGTTCGAATTCGTGGACAACGGCACGCCCACCGGCTACGACAACGAAATGCTCGCGCTCGTGAAGAAGAAACTACCCGTGCAGATTCGCCAGCAGATCATGCCGTGGTCGGGCATCCTGCCCGGCGTCACGACCGGCAAATACGACATGGCGGTGACGGCGGTGCTCGTTACGCCCGAACGCAAAGGCACGTTCGATTTCACGGCGCCGCTCGCGGAATCGACAACGTTCTACGTGGTCAAGAAAGGCTCGCCGATCAAATCGGCTGACGATCTGGTCGGCAAGATCATCGGCGTGCAGACCGGCAGCGCGATGCTGGCCGACGTGAAGACGTTCGACGAGCAGTTGAAGAAAACCCACGGCGGCAAGGGCCTCAAGCAGATCGTCGAGTATCAGTCGTACCCGGAGATCTATCAGGATGTCGCGCTGGGCCGGCTCGACGTCGCGGCGAATACGCAGATCAACCTCAATTCGCTGATCAGGACGCGCCCCGATACGTTCGTGATCGGCGAGAAGATCGGCAACCCGGTGTATATCGCATGGGCCGTCAAGAAGGGGGACACGGCCGCGTTGCAAATGGTGAACGGCGTCCTGCTCGATCTGCGCAAGAGCGGCGAGATGTATCAGATGCAGAAGAAGTGGTTCGGCGCGAGCTTCGAATCGATGCCGCAATCCATTAACTGATCCCGCCGCCGAGCCCGCCTGATGACCGCTTACGACTACTGGAGCATTACACAGGGTGCGCTGGCGACCATATCGCTATCGCTCATCAGCATCGTACTCGGCGTGCCGCTCGGGCTCGGGCTCGCACTGATCCGCTGGGCAAAGGTGCCGGTGCTCGATCGCATCGTGTATTCGTATGTGAGCATCGTGCGTTCGTGCCCGACCGTCACGCTGACCTTGCTGGTGTTCTTCGCGCTGCCGCAACTCGGACTCTCGCTCGACCCGGTTCCCGCTGCGATCGCCGCGTTGACCATCAGCACGTCGGCGTTCAACTGCGAGATCTGGCGCAGTGCGTTCGTCGAATTTCCGCGCGACCAGTACGATGCGGCGCTGTCATTCGCGATGCCCCGCTTCACGCGCATCCGGCGCATCGTTTTGCCGCAGGTCTATCGCGCGAGCCTGCCCGGGCTCGTCAACGAAATGACGCTGCAGATCAAGTCGACGCCCGCCGTCGCGGTGATCGGCATTGTCGAGATCACACGCGCCGCGCTGCGGGTCGGCTCGAATACCTATGAGCCGCTGCCTCCCTTCATTTTCGCGCTCGTGCTGTACAGCCTGATCGTGTTCGCGCTGATCCGGTTGAAACGCATGGTCGAGAAACGTCTTCGCACCGGAGGCCTCGCTTGATCGCCAACTTCCTGATCATCTGGCAGCAGCGCGACGCCGTACTCGCGGGACTGCTCAATACGGTGATCCTGCTCGCCGTCTCGGGCGTCGCGTCGCTCGTGCTCGGCACGCTGCTCACGCCGATGCTCATGTCGCAGAACAAGGCAGTGAGCCGCGTGGCCGCCGTCTATGTCGACGCGATGCGCTGCGCGCCGTTCCTGCTGTTCGTCTATCTGATCTACTTTGGCCTGCCGACACTCGGCATCCGCATGTCGAACTGGTCAGCGGGCGCGCTCGCACTGATTCTCTATAACGCGGCCTATATGGGCGAGCTGTTGCGCGGCGCATGGGTCGAACTGCCCGCGTCGCTGATCGAATCCGGCAAGGCGTTCGGCTTTCGCGGCTTCACGCTCCTGCGGCGCATCATCCTGCCACCCGTCATGCTCCGCGCGACGCCGCTCGTGGGCAATCAGCTGATCCAGATCGTCAAGGACAGCGCGTTTCTGACGGTTATCGCGGTCAGCGAACTGACGCATGAAATGACGGGCATCCAGGCCACCTACTTCATTCCGTTCGCGGCCTTCGTCGCGGCGGTTCTCCTTTACTGGTGCATCTGCCTCGCGATCGAGGCAGGCACCGGCATGCTGAACAAATTCGCCGAGGAGCGTCGAGCGTGACTCCTGCCATGCCTTTAACCCTGCCGGAAACCGGACCGGCCGATGCCGCGACCCCGCGCGCCAACGTGCTGAATCTCGTCGGCATCTCGAAGTCGTTCGGCGACAATCAGGTGCTGCGCGATGTATCGCTGAAGGTCGCCCAAGGCGAGACGGTCTGCCTGCTTGGCCCGTCCGGCTGCGGCAAGTCGACCTTGCTACGCTGCATCAACTGGCTCGAAGTGCCCGACGCGGGCAGCGTGCATGTGTCAGGCCAGCGCATGGGTGTGCGCGACAACACGCGCATCCGCATGAGCGACGCCGACCTCGCGAAGATACGCGCGAAGATCGGCATGGTCTTTCAGCATTTCGCACTGTGGCCGCATCTGAGCGTGATCGACAATGTGATGGAGGCACCGCTGCACGTACTCAAACGCGATCGTGCGACGGTGCGGGCGGAAGCGATCGAACTGCTCGATCGCGTGGGCCTCGCCGACAAGCATGACCAGTTTCCGTCGCGTCTGTCGGGCGGCCAGAAGCAACGCGTCGGCATTGCGCGCGCACTTGCGATGAAACCCGACGTGCTGCTATTCGACGAACCCACCAGCGCGCTCGATCCGATGCTGGTCGGCGAAGTGCTCAGCGTGATGCGCTCGCTGGCAAACGAAGGCGCGACGATGGTGATCGTCACGCACGAAATGGAGTTCGCGCGCCAGGTCGCCGATCGCATCGTGTTCATGGATGGTGGGCAGGTCGTCGAAACCGCGCCGCCGCAGCAGTTTTTCGGCAGCCCGGAGTCGCTGCGCGCACGGCAGTTTCTTGCCCGCTTTCATGGCCATGGCGGCGCGGGTATCCCGGTCAACTAGGCATTGATAAACAGCGCGAGGCCTCCGAAGAGCGACGCAGCGGACGATCACGCGTCCGCTGCGTCCCGGACAATCACTGCGGCTCGTACCACGAGTAGGTGGCGAGCGTGCTAATCGGCGTGCCGATCTGCAAGGTGATGTCACGCAGCGAGGTCAACTCGATGTTGCGCAAATCGCCCATGTAGCGCCGCGAGTCGCCATTGTCGTTGATATATGCGACGACGTTCCCGGTCACACCGGCCACGTTCGTGCTGCTTAGCGGTTGGCCCCAGATATCGAAGAACTGGCCGAGCGTGAAGGTCTTGAAAGTCGGCGTTTCAATATGGATGATGCCGGTCTGGTCGTGCGTGTGCATTTCATAGTTGCACTGGGACAGAATGCCGACGTTGGCGGGCATCGCGAGCCACTGGCCGTCCTTGAAAATAGCGAGGTGGGCATGGACGTGATACAGCTCGCTCATGTTGGCCGCGCAGATCAGACCATCCACGGTCGCACCTTTGCCCCCCGTCGCGGTGTTGCCGGGCGGCCAGAAGTTGTTCCCCACCACGCCGAGGAACGTGAGCGTGATCGGGTTTGGATCGAATGGCGGCGGATCGGTCCATGCGTACGTCGGAATCTGGGCCAATGGCGTGCCGATTTCAATCGTCACCTCGCCATGCGCGGGCAGCACGAGGCTCGCAGGATCGCCTGTGTATTGCGTGAGCGCGCCGCCATCGTTCACGTAGATGGTGATGGGCGAGCCGGTCACACCGGCGACGCTGGACGCGTCGATCGTTTGTCCCCAGATCGAGAAGAACTGGCCCAGGGTGTAAGACGCTTGAGTGCTCGCGTCCATGTGGATTTTGCCGGTTGAATCCACCGTGTGCAGCGGATATGCGCAGCCAGTCTGGGCAGCCATGGTCGGCTCGACCATGCCGACATTACCCGGCAGCGCAAGCAGGCGCCCGTTCTGATAGATGGATAGATGCGCGTAAGTGTAGGCATTGCTGCGCACGGTGCAGTTGAGCCCGGCCACGGCTTGACCTCGTCCGCCCGATGACGTGGAGCCCGCGGGCCAGTAGGCATCGCCGAGCGTCGTGCCGTCGATCACCGGTGTCGCGGCGGCCAGCGTCGGCGTCGTCGCGCTGGGGGTCGATGCGCCTGACGCGGGGGTGGCCGCTGCCGGCGTGCTGGCGGAAGCTGGGGCACTGGCTCCGCCCGGAGCACTGGCGGCGGCCGGAGCACTGGCTGCGCCCGTCGCGCCGGCGGCGCCCGCACCGCTGGAGGCACCCGTCGAACCGTCTCCCCCGCCGCCTCCGCCGCAACCGGTCAATACCAGGAAGACGCCAATCGCGAGCAATCGTGAACTCGATCCTGTCAACATGTCGTACTCCGCCCAGGTCGTTACAAGAGGAATGGGTACAGCAGATCACTTCAGGACCAAGCGCCTCGCCAGAAACATATCGTTCGACCGGGACTGCGCACAGTCGCGGGTCCCGCGAGTGCTCGACGCGTGCAAATCGCTGGGATCCGGATGCCAATACATGCTTAAGAAATTACTTCACATTACTTAAAATTACGTGTTTTATGCCAATCGAGCGTAACAGATGTCATCAGAAAGCGAATCAAATGAACCACAGCGTTTTGCGCCTTTTCGTGTCGTATTTATGCGAGTCTGCGCGCATCTGGGGGGAGGAATCTGAAGGCGGCCGGCGGACAGACGCTCGTCGAGCGTCTGGCGGCATTCGATGAGAAGGCGCGCTCCCACGGTCTTTCGGTCGTGGAAGCGCCCTTTCGCGCGGAGGACTATCTATCTGGCCACTCTCAGCATGCAGCAAGCATCGAGGGTGGCCCGAGGTGGCCGAGGTGGCCGAGGTGGCCGAGGTGGCATTACGTTGGTCAAAGTGAAAATGATGGGAAGGTGACCCACCTCCTTCACGACATTCTTCTGCAATCCCCGGCGGGCGTATCAGTCATGAGGCAGGCAGTCACGCTCCAGGCTAAAGCAACGCCACCACCCGCACATCGCCCTGCTCGGCCGAGGCGACCACCTTCTCGCCGATACGGCGGAACGTGATCGACACCGACGAATCGCCGACCCGCAGATCGCCGATTTCGAGCCAGTCGATGCCTTCGGGCAGCATCGGCTGCTCGATCACCACTTCGCGCCGCTCGGCGTCGATCGTGATGCCCAGACAGGCTTCGAGCATCATGAACGGCGAACCCGCCGCCCACGCCTGCGGCAGACACGCGACCGGGTACGCGGTGGGCGGTTCGCCGCGCCGCCGCGGAAAGCCGCAGAACAGCTCGGGCAAACGCATGTCGAAGTTGACCGCCGCCTGGAACAGCGCCTGCAACAGGCGCACGGCCGCGGCCTTGCCGCCGTAATGCGACAGGCCGCGTGCGCACAGCGCGTTGTCGTGCGGCCAGACCGAACCGTTGTGATAAGCCATCGGATTGAAGCGTGCCTGGCTCGCGGCCAGCGTGCGCACGCCCCAGCCCGTGTGGAACAGCGTGGAGTCGAGCGCGCGCACCACCGCTTCGCCGCGCTCGCGCGTCGGCAGCCCGAAGGCCAGCAGGTGGCCCGCATTCGATGCCATCACGCGGCACAGTTCGCCATGGCCGTCGAGCGCGATACCGTAGAAGCCGGACTCTTCCATCCAGTACTTTTCTTCGACACATTGACGGATTTTCTTCGCGCGCTCGCTGTATTGGGCAGCCGGTTCGCGCAGGCCGCGCAGTTTTGCGAAGCGCGCCATCGTGTCGAACGCGGCGCTCGCATACGCCTGCACTTCGACGAGCGCGATCGGCCCATCGGGAAAGCGGCCGTCGGCATGAAACACCGAGTCGTGACTGTCCTTCCACCCCTGGTTCGCCAGCCCGCCGTCCGACTCGCGCTGATAGTCGAGCAGGCCGTAACGGTTCTTGTCGCACACGCCCGCAACCCACTGCGCGGCACGTTCGAGCGCCGGCCACAATTCGTCGATCAGCGCGAGGTCGCCGGTGCGCGCCGCATAGGCGCCGGCCAGCACGATGAACAGCGGCGTGGTATCGACGCCGCCGTAGTAAAGCGCGAACGGCACTTCACCGGCGGCGGCCATTTCGCCCTTGCGCATCTCGTGCATGATCTTGCCTGGCGCGGCATCGCGAAACGGCGAATTCTCGCGCGCCTGATGCTCGGCAAGAAAGCGCAGCACGCCCGCGGCCAGTTGCGGTTGCAGCCACAGCGTCTGCAACGACGTGATGACGGCGTCGCGGCCGAACGGCGTCGAGAACCACGGGATGCCCGCATACGGATACGGGCCGGTCGCGAGATCGGTGGTCAGGAGGCCGAGGTCGGCGAACGAGCGGTCGATCCATGCATTGAAAAGCGGATTGCTCGAACGCACGCGCGCGGTCGCACGGCGGCGTTCGCGCATCACGAGGTGGGCATCGACCAACGCGGCGCGCACCGCCGCGCGGCCGACGCGCGGACGCTCCGCATCGATTTGTGACAGATGGATTTCGCTCAGCGCATGCACCGGTTGCGAGACGTCGGCGCCCGGCTTGTCCGACTGCGCGACGACCTGCACCGCGACCGACAGATAAATCGACACGCACGCTTGCGCCGGCAGTTTGACGGTGTAGTCGGCGCGGTCGGCGAACAGCTTGTCCGGCTCCGGCGCGAACGCAATCTGCACATTGCGCGCGACGTCGTCGAGACCGATATAGCCGAGCAGTACTTCACGATTCTCCACGCGCGCCGGTTCGATACGGCCTTGCTTGTCGCGCTTCAGCCCGCGCACTTCGAACATGTCGCGGAAGTCGCTCGCGAACGAAATGGACAGCGGCACCACGGCGTCGCGCGTGCCGTAGTTGGTGAGTTCGATGGCCTCGTTGAGCACGGTACCCGACAGCACGCGCACGCGCTCGACGTGGATCACGCCTTCGGGCGTGCTGTCGCCGCCGAGCGGCGGCAGCGGACGATTGGTCAGGTGCGCGGTGAACGAGGTGTTGTCGCTGCTGACGCTGCCCGATAGCAGCGACGGCGCACGGCCGCCGAAAGTCAGGCGCAGTTGCGAAAGAACGCGGGTGTCGTTGACGAACAGGCCGTCGTCGTGGCCCGTGATATCGCCGAGCGGGTCGTTGACGATGAAGGTGTCGCCCGACTTCAGCACGTGCTGGGTGGCACTCGCGACATTGAGGTTTTCCGTCGGGATGAATACGCCGTCCGGCTCGGGCTCGCGGTGATCGACACCGCCCGAGAGGGACACACCACCGAGGGTTTCTGGCTGCTGCATCAGGGTCACTCCTATGGGTTCGCTTCGGCTTTCAGTTTCACATTCGGTCCCCGCTTCGTGCCGGCCGGTTGCTTCCGATTGTAGAGGGTCTGTCCGCGTCAGACGAACTTATCACAGGGGAGTTTCGGTTTTTTTGCAAGGTTTGTTGCGTGTTTGTTGCGTGATTTTCCGTGGCACAGGACGTGCAGAGGGTTGGGCTTTCACGCGACGCAAGCGAGGTCGGCTTTCTTTCGTGGGGAAGTTGCCGCAAGCATGCGCCTTCAATCAGGACTTCAGCGCAAAAAAAGCCGTCGCGCAGTCATCGGACTGCCGACGGCCTCGACACATTAACGCTGCGTCACCGCTTTGGCTTCGCGCTGCGTCTCACCCACGAACAACTGACGCGGGCGGCCGATCTTCTGCTCAGGATCGGCAATCATTTCGTTCCACTGTGCAATCCAGCCGACCGTGCGTGCCATCGCGAAGATACACGTGAACATCGCGGTCGGAATGCCGAGTGCGCGTTGCACGATACCCGAGTAGAAGTCGACGTTCGGGTACAGCTTGCGCGACACGAAGTAATCGTCTTCGAGTGCGATCTTTTCCAGCGCCATAGCGAGCTTGAACAGCGGGTCGTCGTGCAGGCCCAGTTCTTCGAGCACTTCGTGGCAGGTTTCGCGCATCAGCTTCGCGCGCGGATCGTAGTTCTTGTAGACGCGGTGACCGAAGCCCATCAGCTTCACGCCCGAGTTCTTGTCCTTTACCTTCGCGATGAACTCGGGGATGTTGTCGACCGAGCCGATTTCTTCCAGCATGTTCAACGCGGCTTCGTTCGCGCCGCCGTGCGCCGGGCCCCACAGACACGCGATACCCGCCGCGATACACGCGAACGGATTCGCACCCGACGAACCGGCAAGGCGCACGGTCGAGGTCGATGCGTTCTGTTCATGGTCCGCGTGCAGGATCAGGATGCGGTCGAGCGCGCGCACCAGCACGTCGTTGACCTCGTACTCTTCCGCCGGATTGGCGAACATCATGCGCATGAAGTTCGCGCTATACGACAGGTCGTTCTTCGGATAAACGAACGGTTGACCCACGGTGTACTTGTACGCCATCGCGACCAGCGTCGGCAGCTTTGCGATCATGCGGATCGCGGAGACCTCGCGGTGCTGCGCGTTATTGATGTCGAGCGAGTCGTGATAGAACGCCGACAATGCGCCGACCGCGGCGACCAGAATCGCCATCGGGTGCGCGTCGCGGCGGAAACCACGGAAGAAGAAGTGCATCTGCTCGTGCACCATCGTGTGCTTCGTGACAGTGTTCACGAACTCTTCTTTCTGCTGCGCGTTCGGCAGTTCGCCCTTCAACAGCAAATAACAGGTTTCGAGAAAGTCGGCGTTTTGCGCGAGATTGTCGATCGGATAACCGCGGTACAGCAGCTCGCCCTTGTCGCCGTCGATATACGTGATTTCGGAATTGCACGCCGCCGTCGACATGAAGCCCGGGTCGTACGTGAACTTGCCGGTCTGGCCGTACAACTTGCGAATGTCGATCACGTCCGGCCCGAGCGAGCCTTGATAGATCGGCAGTTCAATCGTCTGGTCGCTGTCGGAAAAGCTCAGCGTTGCGTGTGTCTTCGAGTTCATCTACACGTTCCTTATACTTTCACATCGCACACATGCCGGCATGCCCGACCTTCGCTTCTTCCGGACGCGTTGGCATGCTCAGGCTCCGCCTCGCATTCTACGGGCCACAGGGTCGTTGATTGCGACGATTGACGGCAACAATCAATCTCGGCTCACGCAACATTCGTTGCCTGTGAAGCCCCTGTGAAGGGCACGTGAAACGCGCGAATATACCGCGCGAAAGATTCCCCGCGCGCTGCACGGCACTGCCCAGCCAAATGAAAGTTAGCGCGCTCGCCGCAACAATGTTTTGCTCCAGTCGGGCTGCGCAGGCTCAGCGCATCTGCGATACTGGATTCGTGTTTTGCTTCCCCTGCTAACACATCGCTGTCTTTGGCCCGCCGCGTCACGGCGGGCTTTTTTAATCAGCCAGAAGAACAGGAAGGACCCGATGAACGCCTCTCTCGAAACGCTATTTCCGGATCATGTTCACACGGAAGAGAACAGCGTCACCGCGCTGAATCATCAGGACATCGTCGTCGCATTATCGGCGGCGCTGAAAACGCAGGACGTGGCGGTGCTGCACATGCTTTATCCGCGCACCGACGCGCGCACGCATCGCAGTCTCGATACGCTCGTGAATGTATTGCACGGCCACGGCCTGCATGAAGTGGCGGACCTGATCGCTCAGGAAGCGCACTATCTGCTGTTCAAAGATCCTGTGAAAGCGTGGAAAGCCTTCCACGAAATTCGCAACGACTCGCTCGCGATCGGCGTGCATCTGTACTACCACGGCCTCGTCGGCGAAGCGGCGGAACGTGCGCTCGATAAAGACGCGCATCGCAAGGTTTGAACCCGGCTGTCTGATTGGAGAGCCGTGCCGGGCTGCCGCATGTGAAGCGCCGCGAGCGGCCCGGCGCGGTGGCGCAATGGCCGCACTGCGCGCCCATGTCGCTCACTACACGCCCATCGCGCGAATGAACTCGTCGACGTAGCGATTGAACGCGCCCGGATGCGCGAGGTTCATCCCATGCGATGCCCCGCGCACCGTCTCGCGGCGCGCATCGGGCAGCCACGATTGCAACGCGGCGGCGGTACGCCGGAACATGTCGGGACTCTTCTCGCCGTCGATCAGCAACACCGGGCAGCGCACGTCGGCGGCTTCTTCAGGCACATAGGGCGGCAACGGATCCTGGAATTGCCGCGCGAGCGTGTGCGCGTTATCGGTCGCCATCCTGCGAAAGCCGGGCGTGCTCATCGCCCAGAACCCGGGCCGGCTGACCGAATCGACGAACAATTGCAAGCCCGCTTCCACTTCCCCTGCTTCGATCAGTTGCGCCGCTTTCGCGCGCAACGCGTTGACCGTCTCCGGCAAACGCGCGGGCGGACGCCCGGCGATCTGCAGGGGACCGCCGGGGTCGGCAAGCGTCAACGTGCGCACACGTTCAGGATGTCGCCGAGCGAAATGAAACGCCACACAGCCGCCGCGCGAATGCCCCGCCACATGCGCTGGTCCCGCACCGAAGCGGTCGATGAATTCGGCGACTTCATCCGCATGCCTGCTCCAGCTGAACGGCAGACCGGGCTCGGTATCGGTCACCGGCCAGTAGTGCGTGAGACTCACCGCGACACAGCGATACTGCTTTGAAAGACCGGCGAGTTGCGGTTGCCAGTAGCGGTAATCGCACAGCGAGCCATGCACGAACAGCAGCAGTTCGCCCTCGCCCGCTTCCACGTAGGGCATGCGCAGACCGCTTTGCAGTTCGATGAAAGATGGCGAAGACAACGAAGCAGAAACAGATTGATTCACGGATGGTTCACAGACAGCGCGGCAGCACGCCAATTCAGCGGCGCCGGCGAGAAATGGAATGAAGAAAATGCCTCTACGTCCCTGAAATTGGGACGCGGACGCGTATTGTCACATAGCTTCCGAAAAGCATGCGGGCGCTCGTTCGCGACGCGGCATCGGCCAGACGGATAAGCAGGACTCGTACGCCCGAACCGTCGAACGCAGCGCGGCGCTACCGTACAAACGAAGCTGTCACACAGAAGCGTGTGGCGGCTCGTCCAACGTACGGACCCGGCTCCGACCGGTGCGAGCCGCTGATAACCGCGGCGCACATTGACTCAACCAGGACCCGCACGCGCGAGCCCCCGATTGGCCACGCAGGTCCGCACGGCACAGGCAGCGCGAGACCACAGCGTGGGCGCGTTAAAACACTTCGCCGAAAAACATCAGCAGCCCTTCCCGCGCCCATCGTCATTCGTACCCGGCTTCTTCGAGCAAACCGGACGCGGCCGCCGCCCCCGCCCCACGCACCGCGCAGGTCAGCGGTTCATCGGCCACCCGCACTTCGAGTCCGAGTTCACAGGTCAGGCGGCGCCCGAGGTTGCCGAGCAGCGCGCCGCCGCCGGTCAGCACGATGCCGTGGTGCGCGATGTCCGTCACCAGTTCGGCCGGCGCGCTTTCGAGCCCGCGCTTGACCGCACCGATCACCTGACGCAGCGGCCCTTCGATCGCCTCGGCGATATCGTGATTGCTCAACTGCACCGTGCGCGGCAAGCCGTCGTCGACGCTGCGGCCGGTCGCGTTCATCTGCTCGAACGGCACGTCACGCACCGCCGAACCGATGTTCTTCTTCACATGCTCGGCGGTTTGCTCGCCGATCAGCACGCCGTACAGATTGCGCACATAGCTCACGATCGCCGCGTCGAAGTTGTCGCCGCCCACGCGCACCGAGCCGCTATACGCGGTGCCGCCGAGCGCGATCACGCCGACTTCGGTGGTGCCGCCGCCGATATCGACCACCATCGACCCGGTCGCGTCCGCCACCGGCATGCCCGCGCCAAGCGCCGACGCCAGCGATTCGCCGATGAAGCTGACCTTCCACGCACCGGCCGCGACGGCCGCCTCCTTGATCGCGCGCCGCTCGACGTGGGTCGCGCCCGCCGGCACGCACAGCGTGAACGCCGCGCGGCGGCTGAACAGCGGCCGCGGACGCGCCATGTCGACGAACTGGCGAATCATGTGCTCGGCGGCGGAGAAATTGGCGATCACGCCGTGGCGCATCGGCCGCACCGTTTCGAGGTTGCGCGGCGTGCGGCCCAGCAGCTGGCGCGCTTCGGTGCCCACCGCGGCGACGCGCATGGGTCCGGCTGCAGGCTCTTTCTGGAAACACACGACAGACGGCTGGTTCAGCACGATGCCGCCGTCGTCGGTATAGATAAGGGTATTGGCCGTGCCGAGGTCCACCGCCACGGAAGGGCGGAACAGTCGCTCGAAGAGCGGGTAATGCGGCGTCGGTCTGGCCATAGGAAGGCTCTGATAAGTCGTTGTCCACCCGTGGTGCCGGGCAGTTTGAAAATGCGCCCCCGGTTCCCCGAGCCGCTCGGCACGCCCCGTCGGGCATGGCGCGGTCCGCACGGCGGGGTGATTTTCAAGCTAATGACCGCTTAACGGCAAGCAGATCAATATCTTTAGGGCGACTTTCAATCGGGGCCGTGTCAACCGCGCGACAGTGCCCCCAGTGAGCGCTCCAGCGCCTCGCGGCCGAGCGCGACGCCGTCGGCGTCGATCGTATGGCCGATGCCGGGCAGCACGTACGCGTCGACCGTGTAGCCGGCGTTGCTGAACGCGTCGGCGGCGTACTCCAGTTCGCGCACCGGGATCACTTCGTCGTCCTCGCCGTGGATCAGCGTGAGCGGCGTGCCGTTGTTCGCGACGATGGGCGACGCGAGCCGCCCCGAATACGCGACGACGCCGGCTGCGCCTTCGGCGCTGGCCGCCACGTGGTGCAGCGCCATGATCGAACCTTGCGAAAAGCCGACGAGCGCAAGGCGACCGAAAGCCACCTGCCAATGGGCGAGTTCTGCTTCGAGCACCCTGCGCAGCGCCGGATAAGCGGCGCTCACCCGCGCCTCCCGATTCGCTTCGTTGACGTCGCGCAGGCTGAACCATTGACGGCCGCCAAAGCCGCCGTCGAACGCGTCGGTGCCGTCGAGCGAGGTGAACGCGACGTCCGGCAGCGCCTCGCTCCAGATGTCCGCGAGCGGCATCAGATCGCGCGCATTGCTGCCGACGCCGTGCATCAGCACGACGAGCCCTTTGGCAGGCGCGCTCACCGGTGCGCGCCGCCAGCCGTGTTCGAATTGCTCCCAGGCCATATGCGTTTCCTTTTCTGTTGGTCGATTCGTGGTTCGTGTGCGGTGCGCGCACGCGCGGCAAGCGCCTGCCTTGCGCATCTTTCGCCGGCTTTATACGCCTGAACGGCATGCGTGACCACGATGTCATGCAGGCCATCGGCAGCCCTAGCCGCGAGCATACGCTGAGCGCCCTCTTCGCGCCGCCCGGCGCGCATCTCCGACGACGTCAAAATCCGAATACAGGTATGCTTTTGCGATCATTCGACGGACCCGCCGACGGGCGCCTTTCGCTCGCGGTGAATAGCCCATCCGTCCACACCGTGCGCAGCACCCCGTTCCGGAGAACCCATTGAGCCAGCCCACCGCCGCGCCCGCTTCCGCGCCGCCTGCCCCGCCACCGCCGCTCGAAGGCGGCAAACTGGTTCTGGCCACTGTCGCCGTCGCGCTCGCGACGTTCATGAACGTGCTCGACACGTCGATCGCGAACGTCGCGATTCCGACCATTTCGGGAAACCTCGGCGTCTCGGTCGATGAAGGCACGTGGGTCATCACCGTGTTCGCCGCAGCCAATGCGGTGTCGATTCCGCTGACCGGCTGGCTCACGCAGCGCATCGGCCAGGTGAAGCTGTTCGTCGGCGCGATCCTGATGTTCGTGCTGGCCTCGTGGCTGTGCGGCATTGCGCCGACGCTGCCGATCCTGCTGCTCGCGCGGATCTTCCAGGGCGCGGTGGCCGGCCCGCTGATTCCGCTGTCGCAAGCGATTCTGCTCGGCTCGTATCCGAAGGAGAAATCCTCGACCGCGCTCGCGCTCTGGGCGATGACCGCGACCGTCGGCCCGATCGCGGGCCCCGCGCTCGGCGGCTGGATCACGGATAGTTACAGCTGGTCGTGGATCTTCTACATCAACATTCCGGTCGGCCTGTTCGCGGCGGGCGTCACGTGGATGATCTATCGCACCCGTGAGTCGCCGACCCGCAAGCCGCCGATCGACGTGGTCGGGCTCGGCCTGCTGATCACCTGGGTCGCGTCGCTGCAGATCATGCTCGACAAGGGCAAGGACCTCGACTGGTTCTCGTCGCCGGTCATCGTGATTCTCGGCATCACCGCGCTGATCAGCTTCGCGTTCTTCCTCGTGTGGGAGCTGACCGAAGAGAATCCGATCGTCGATTTACGGCTCTTCCAGCAGCGCAATTTTCTCGGCGGCACGATTGCGATTTCGGTCGCGTACGGCGTGTTCTTCGGCAACCTCGTGCTGCTGCCGCAATGGATGCAGGAGTATCTGAACTACCGCTCCGTGGATGCTGGTCTCGTCACCGCGCCGCTCGGCATCTTCGCGGTGATACTCGCGCCGGTGATGGGCCGGGTGCTGCCGCGCTCGGACGCGCGCGTGATCTCGACGCTGGCGTTCGTCGGCTTTGCGCTCGTGTTCTACATGCGCTCGAAATACGTGATCGAAATCGACACCTGGCATCTCGTGTTGCCCACACTGCTGCAAGGCATTCCGATGGCGCTGTTCTTCGTGCCGCTGACCTCGATCATCCTGTCCGGCCAGCCGCCGAGCAAGATTCCGGCAGCCGCGGGCCTGTCGAATTTCGCGCGGGTGTTTTGCGGCGCGGTGGGCACGTCGATCGCGGGCTCGGCGTGGAATAACCGCACCGTGCTCCATCATGCGCGGCTCACCGAACAGGCCAGCATCAACAACCCGGCGTTCAACCAGCAGATCGACACGACCCAGTCGCTGCTGCATCTGAATCAGCAATCGGCGCACGCACTGTTCGATTTCACCGTGAACACGCAGGCCGCGATGATGGGCCTGAACGACATTTTCTTCGTGTCGGCGATCATCTTCATTCTGATCATTCCATTGATCTGGATTACACGGCCGGCCAAGGGCGGCGGCGGTCCTGGCGCGGCGGGCGCACATTGAGGGGGATGGCGGGGTGTTGCATTCCGTGCGCGCGGGCCTGAGGGTTCGCTTTCGCCGGGCTGCTCGCGTGCGGTGACGCAGTGGCGCTCGCGTCGCGCCGGTAGCGTGTCAGCGGAAATAGCGCGCGGGGGTATCGCCGAACGCCTCGCGGAACACCGCGATGAACGACGACACGTCGTTGTAGCCCACGTCGAGCGCCACCTGGGTGACGCTCGCGCCGCCGCCCAGATGTTCGAGTGCGACCAGCAGGCGCAATTGCTGGCGCCATTGACCGAAGGTCTGCCCGGTTTCCTTAACGAACAGACGCGCCGCCGTGCGCGCCGTGACACCGGCGGCCGCCGCGAGCTCTTCGAGTACCGCGGGTTGCGCGGGGTCGTCGCTGAGCGCGGCGGCGATCCGCTCGATGCGCGGGTCGCCCGGCCAGTTCAGGCCCAGTGGCGCGGAGCGCAAGCCCGGCAGGCGATCCAGCAGCACCTGCATGAGACGGTTGGCGGGTTCGTCGAACGGTTGGTCGTACGGCAGAGCGGCCGCGGCGCCCAGCAGCGCCTGCACGAGGGCGTCCGGCACGAGCGCGCCGCTTTGCGCGGGCAAGGGCGCCGCGTCCGGGGTGGCATAGAGCGAATAGAGTTGCACGGGACGCGTCGCGTGCAGGCAGTGCAACACGTTCGGCACGATCCAGACCGCGTGCCCGGGCGGCACGACCCAGCGGCCGGTTTCGGTGCGCACGGTCAGCACGCCGTCGCTTACGTGAATCAGCCGTGCGTGACGATAGGCTCGCCACGGCTCGTCAAGCGTGTCATGGCGTTCGCCGACCACGAAGACCGTCTGGTCGACGCCGTTCGGATCGAAGGCTTCCATCTGGGGGTCCGGGTTGCCGCGTTGCTTCCACGAAGGCAGCAAGATTAGCACGGCTCGCGCGGAGGACTTTGTGGGGAGGCAAGAAGGGAATCGCGGCTTCGGCGGTCTACGCTCAATGCGCGACGCCTTCCTGCTCGAACCGTTGTCGGTTTCGTAGTCGCGCAGTACGACATGCCACTCGCCAGTGGGCAACACCACGCGGCTACCGTCGTTGAAGTCGACGCGCACACCTTTCAGGGCTTGCTGCTTGCGCGCGCGCGGGCGGCGGGAACGGTGGTTTGGGCGCGGTGCCCGCGGGTATCGGGCGAACGGCGGAAGCGGTCTCGCTTGCCGGCGCAGCAAGCATACTGTGAGGAATCGAAGCAGTCATGAAACAGCGCAAAACTGGATGGAAACCAGGCGCCGATCGCATCGAACGCCGAACCTGCGGGTATTGCTCCAGTAGGGTCGACTGCTACTGACTGTCTGGCAGTTTACACGGCTCACGAGATTTGCAGATGGAATACAAACCGTAGCAATCTGGGTTTAAGCGCGTTTGTGGTTTCTCATCGAAACTTAAGAAACAGTCGTGATGCTATACGTGTACGCAATCGGCTGGAATTTTAAAAACTTAAGCCCTTACGCGTAGAGATACTTATTAAGGGATCTTGCTCCTATTGCGCAGGCGTAGCCCGCGCGGGCTGTATCGGGCATGGCGGCTGGCGCCATGCAATGCTGACTGGCGTGCTTCTCGGGGGTTCGCTGCACGTTCGCTTCAATCGCCTCAAGCCAGAAGCCGATTACCTCTGGTGCGTGGAAAATATACCTCGATTTTAATCGCGCGCCTGCAAACCTTTACTCGGTTGTCGAGCGATATTTTTACCGAATAGCGGTGGCCTTCGGCGCTTCGCGGTCGTTAAAATTTTCGTTTCATTCCACCTCGAAGACCGGCGGCAATTTGAAACCGTTGGTTTATGCGTGTATCGGCGTTTCTCTTAATCGGCGGGCGGTCGAATCTGCTGAAGGATTGACCGCCCCGCCGCTCATCCCGCTCGTTCCACCAACTCCGCCAAAACCCGCTGAAAAGACGTCGTGCCAATCGCCCGCTCGTTCGGCCCGTCCGCGAAGTCGATCCAGCCCGAGTTGAAGCCGTCGAGCATTTCGATGCGCGGCACGGGCCACGCCGTGCCCTGCGACTGGAACCGCGCTTCCCACTCATCGCGCGGCACCGCCCACGCCTCCACCCGGCGCCCCAGCACGCCGCCGAGCAGCGCGGCAATCTCATGCTGTGTATAACGCTGCGGACCTTCGATCTCGACCACGCGCCGCCCCTGCCACGACTGCGCGAGCGTGTCCGCGATCACACAGCCGATATCCGTCGTCGCGACCATCGGATACGCACGATCGAGCGGCTGCAGAAAGCTCGGCATCACACCGGTTTCGCGAGCCGGCGCGATGTCCCACAGCGAGTTTTCCATGAACCACGCGGGCCGCATGAACGCGGTCGGAATCGGCAGATCGGCCAGCGCCCGTTCGAGAATGTGCACCTGTGTGATGAGCCCGAGGCCGGCCTCGCGCTGCCCGCCGACCGACGATAGCGCCACCACCCGCTCGGGCTTCGCCTTCGTCAACGCCGCCTTCAACACCGCGGCTGCGGCGTGCGCATTCGGATAGCCCGGTTGCGGCGCGAAGTTCGGCGCGATCATCACGAAGACGCCCGCCGCGCCACGGAACGCGGCGGCGAGTGCGTCGGCGTCTTCGAACGACGCGATGGCCACTTCGGCACCCCGCTGCGCCCACTGCGCCGCCTTGCTCTCGTCGCGCAACACCGCGCGCACCGCATGTCCCGCATCCAGCAGCGCGCGCGCCGCCGCGCCGCCCACCTGTCCTGTCACACCGGTAATTGCAAACATGATCTTCGCTCCTCGATGACGGCAGATGCCGCTTTGGAACGTATTCTCGATGTTTCGTTGATATTTCGCGAGAGCATGCATGTCATTTGTTTAATGATACTTTGGCATTACAAGCCGTCGTTCCGGCTCGCTGTCGTTATGGACGGCACACCCGCGATGTGTTGTTTTGCACAGTAACGGGATCCACGAAAAGCGCTAATTTGCATCGCATATCGACCCACGCAGAACATAATTCTTCCCGCAACGCGCAGGATAACGAAGTGATCGACATGGCTATATTGGCCATCATTCGACGCTGGCACTTCGCGATCAGCTCTCGTTGCGCGAGATCGAAAAGCGACTTGGTGTATCGCGCAATAGAGTCAGGCGTTACATTCGTGCCGGGGCGGCTCTGCCGGCTTATCCCAAACGTCATAGCCCCAGCAAACTTGGAGAATGTCAAGGCGGGCGCATACGGTACTGATCAAATGGTGCGAGTGGTCGTCGTTGCGGAATTCAACGGACTTGGCGGGGCACGATCTCTTGCGCGGACATGTGGTGCCTCCACGTGCGCGGACACTTCGTCAGGAGTTTTGTCGGCGAGGAGTTTGCCGATGAAATGATCAAGCTCGACAAGAAGTTCGACAAGCCTGTGGTACTAATTCTCACCCACGAGTAAGCAGTGCATGGCCGATGATCGGTTCGATCACCTGCCGTCGCTTGAGCCAGCGTCGCTGCGTGCCGGTCAGTGGCCTGTGTTTGCTACGATGAACAAGCTTGACTGACGACACTTCGGTGTCGACGCCACAAAACCCGAAATCGACCGGCGTGGTGTTCGGTTGCGGCGTCCCCGCGAGATCCTGCAACTGAATGGCGTTCTGTCCGAGTTGCTCCGCCCTTGCGTTCCCGTGATCGCGAGGCTTACCTTGACGCCCGACTCGTTGGATTGCCGCGCGTTTCCTTTTCCGATGCACTGGACCTCAGGCGCCTGTAGGCGGGTACAACCTGTTCCAGTCACTGAGGTTGGCGCGCAGTTGTGTCTGCCGTTCGTCCGATGTCATGGGCAGATTACGTTCGATGTCACGCAGTGACCCTCCCGATACTATGCGTGGACATCTGAGCGGGTGGCGCCGACCGTTCATTCATCGCGTCCAAACGACCACAAAAGAAATCAGGTTTCCTCATCGATGACCACTATGAAACTCCCAGACTCTTTGCCAGATCAACCTTCGTTTGGGGAGTTCTCCGATGAGTCAACCAACCGTAGCGCATCAGCCGGACGCGGCATCACACGCTTATGCAGGCCCGTCCATTTCAGCCCGCTCTTTGCCGCAGTTAATCTCGCCGCCTAATGGCAGAAATTACCGCCAACGTTTTGACGGGCAGGAAAAACCCGAGAAACGTATTCCTCAGTTGTTTAGATAAATCGGAACTTTTACTTAAAACTGACGCATGTAGCGCGTCGGCGAGAAAATGGGGCGAATACGAAGTCAGAGTACGGTGGAAATCTACTCAAATATTCGAACAATGTCGCCCCCGAAGGCCGTCCCCGCCGCCCACTCTGGTTTCTATCTATATTTTTCACCGCTTTCAAATTTAAGGTCGCCCAAAGGGCCAAATAACGAAGCCTATTAGTATTAATAATACCAATATGCGTTTTGGCGATTTATTATCAGATGATACAGATTGTTACGACGAAATACTCGTTAAAAATGTTTCATCCGCGTAACATCGCCGCTTCATTGCCTGGGCAGGGAGCGAACGTTCTAATCAAGGTAGAACGTACGTAGTTAGTCATCTCTGGTTATATCGGGCGCATGGGCCGTTCCGCCTGCCTTTCATCGGTGTCCAGTCGCTGTCGGCTTCCTCGAAGGGACTTGGGGCGAGCGTTTTCTTGGTTCAGGACCGTCAAAAAAAACTCACTCGTAGCTCTAATGAAATTTCAAACCTTACGTAATCTTTCGATCTATTTAGCACTCCCAATTGTTGCAGCGTGTGGTGGCGGGGGTGATGGCAAAAGTGACTCAACAGCCGTCGCCGCCAACGCTGTCGATCCGGTAGCTGTAGTCGATGCCGCCAAGCATCCCCCTTCGGTAAGCGGCACCACAATTCCACCTGCCACCTCGATCAATGATGAATGGGGTGCAGTCTGGTCGGTGAAGAACGGCGTGGTCTATCGGGCTGGTCGGACAGCTGGGTCGACGGCGGGCGTCAAGCTGTTGCTCTGGTACGCCGGCAAAATGTATCAGCAAGGCAGCGACAACAGCTGGTGGGTGTGGCAAAAGAGCAATTGGGCGGCGTCCGCCGATCCGCGTCCTGCTGCCAGCGCTCCGGCGACGACGACCACCACTACGCCCACGGCCACTACCACCACGGGCACGGCCACCACGCCCACGGCCACGCCCACGTCGGCAGCCGCAACCTCCGCTACTGCGCCAGCCATCCCGTTCTTCGGCGTCAATGAGCATTACAACTACGGCGGCGTTTATACTTCGGTCCCGCTCGCTACTCAGGCCGCAACGCTGTCCGACCTTGGCCTGACAGCGAACCGGCAGGATATTCACAGCTACGATCAGATTGACGCTGTGGCCGATACCCTTATTCCAGGCATGGGCTCGAAGATCACGATCATGCCGATGATCGATGCCTATCCGTACGATGACCCCTCGCTGAATGGGCAGACGCCGACCGAGGCGAGCGCCTACGCATACGCCTACTCGATGGCGGCTTATGCTGCGACCAAGCTCAAAGGCGTACCGGTGGTGGAATTCGGCAACGAGTACGACCTCGATATGCCGGTGGCCAACGACGGCGCCAATGTCTCCGACTACGACAACAGCACGTGGCCAATCTATCGCGGCGCGCTGCGTGGTTCGTACGACGGCTGGCGTTCGGTTGACACCGCAGGCTCGACGAAAATTATCGCCACCGCGTCATTGGGCTTCCTCCATCTGGGCTGGTACAAAGGCATGCTGACCGGCGTCCAGCCGGACGGCTCGACCGGCCACCCGGTGGTGAAGACCGACATCATTCAGTTGCATTGGTACTCTGACGGTGGTGATCCTGAGAATACGTGGGGCGTGACGGGCACGAACTACAACGTTCTGAAGTCCTTGCACGACGCATACAACCTCCCGATCATGTTCACGGAGATCGGCGTCAACACCGACTTCACCACAGCGCAGGCACAGGAGTACATCGCCAAGACGATTCCTGAACTCGTCGCGGCCAAAGCCACGTACAACGTGATCGGCTTCAACTGGTACGAACTGTACGATGACCCAACCGGCGATTACGGCATTCTGACGAGCAGCGCCGGGCAGAAGCCGATTTATACCGCCATCAAACAAGCCGTCGCAGCAGCGGCGCAATAAGCAGGGCCATGATCCGGTTGTGCGCGCGGCGCGCAACCGGATTGACCGATAGAGGGTAAGCCGTTCCCTGGGCTCTGCAGAACCTCCCGCCGGCTAAAGCAGTTAGCAACCTCGCTTAACCCCCGTCGCCTCCATGACGACGGTGAGAACCCGCCAGATGATTTTCAAATCAGGTCGGACCGGGGCCCGCCAAACCTGAATCATTTCTACAGCCTTACGATGTTTGAGGAATGAGGCGCGGGCCAGCGGATTTCATAGAAGGCCGCAGTCTATGTGGCTGCAACCAGACCGCATATAGCGCAGCAACCCCTCCTGCCCGTCACACGAAAAGCTGACGCAAAAGGAACGCGTTCATATAGAAATGATGGCCGAACGTGGGATTACGCTCGATCATCCGACTGCGCATCGCTGGGCGCTCACGCTGCTGCCGGTTCCCATCTGACGCCGCCAGGCCGTTTGATGGTTTCGTTGCACATACCCTACCCAATGGTTCCTGCCTGCCTGATCGGCCTTGTCGTAACCGCTAGCGTGCCAGCTCCTTTCGCCAATCGCCCGGTCAGCCTGCGGGATGCGGCAACCGCCTCGTGATCGTGATCGCGACCGAAGGTCAGACGATCGCAGACCACGTCCGGTGTTTCAACCGAAGCCATAAGCGGGGCGAACCATTGGCGACCGGAGTCACTACCTGGCAGTCCTGCAATGTTGCAGCCAAGTCAATGAGGTTCTCGTGCGACGGCTGTTATCGCTGTGAGTTCATCGACTCGGCACGCCGTTATAGCTGGTGGCCCAGGAACTGACAAAACACATCTGGCTGCCGCAATCGGTGTACGGGCCATTGAACACCCGATCGATGCTTTTCGGCCCCATCCGACGCTGCGCTGTCGGGAAACACGGCTCACGGGGATGGGTTGACGTGCCTGGCGAGGTAACCGACCAGAGCCCCGAGCAAAGAGCGCGCCGTTGGAAGCCGAACGGATCAGCCGTTTTGATGCCTTCTTCCTTATTCCAGACGACGCTACGGAAAAAAACGCCATTTTTCTTCGCTCGACGCGGCGTCGATTGTGCACATCTGGTCACCCCTCGCAAAACGAGCGCTGATCATCTATCGACAGTGCGCTTTTTGATAGGCGACTCTCGTGAAAAATGAACTGATCCATTCCATTGCACCGTGACGTCTTTGTCTCCGCCCGTATCCGAACCGGATACAGGAGCACGCGCGACTTCGCTGAGTCGTTCTTTCTGTCGCG
>NZ_JAQQCJ010000036.1:0-69684 GCF_046030495.1 Paraburkholderia strydomiana | reverse complement strand
CGCGCTGCTCGATCATTTGCCGCCCGATGAGCGGGCCCAGTGGCTGCCGCGTCTCGCGCGGCGCAGCTACGAGTTCGTCCTCGGACCGGGCATTTCAGGCGCGCCCGTCGATGCGAGTCTCTCGGAGCGTGTCGCGCGCTCGATTGACGACGGCATCGGCAGCCGCTATCCGCTGACGGTGAACGCGGTCCCCGGCGACCGCGAACGCCTGCAGGTGCATCTGAAGTTGAGCGACGGCACGCCGCTGACGATCGATATGCGTCCGATGCCGGGCGCGCCATTGTCACGCTGGCTGCTGCTGGTGCTGCTATTGCAACTGGTGGTGCTTGCTGCGTGCTGCTGGCTCGCGGTGCGGCTCGCGACGCGTCCGCTGCATCAGCTGGCGCAGGCCGCCGACACGCTCGGCCCCGATCTGAAAGCGGACCGCCTGCCGGAAGACGGACCTTCCGAAGTGGCGCGCGCCGCGCGTGCGTTCAACGCGATGCAGGACCGGATCGCGACGTATATGACCGAACGCATGCAGATTCTCGCGGCAATTTCGCACGACCTGCAAACGCCGATCACGCGCATGCGCTTGCGCGTCGACGTGATGGACGACGACGCACAAGGCGCGAAGCTCAGGCAGGATTTGCAGGAGATGGAGACGCTGGTCAAAGAAGGCGTGACATACGCGCGGACCATGCACGGCACGACCGAAGTGCCGTGCCGCATCGATCCGGATGCGCTGTTCGACAGCCTCGTCTTCGACTACGTCGATGCTGGTCAGGATGTGTCGTTGGAAGGCCGCTTCGGCACGTCGGTGACGACGCGGCCGCAGGCATTGCGCCGCATCGTCGGCAACCTCGTCGACAATGCGTTGAAGTTTGGCGGCGCGGCCGAGATCAGGATTGCGGCGGTACACGATGGCCAGACGACGATCAGTGTGCTCGACAGTGGCCCCGGCATACCGGCCGAGTCGCTGGAAGCGGTGTTCGAGCCGTTCTACCGGGTGGAAACATCGCGCAATCGCCATACGGGCGGCACGGGGCTCGGTCTTGCCATCGCACGGCAACTCGCGCTGGCGATGGATGCGACGTTGACGTTGCAGAACCGTCAGGGTGGTGGTCTGGAGGCGCGGCTGACGTTGAGGAAGCTGCTTTAGGCGCGGGCCGTTGAACGGAATGGTGCAGCGCAATGAAGCGTGAGATGGCGGCCGCGATTCAAATGCGGATCGCCTCATTTCGTCGAAGGCTCGCGCCCAGACAAATTCGCCGATTAAGAGCATGCGATTAGTCGGCACAAGAACGTTGTGTGATTTTCCGTTGACTCGGCGTTGCCTGATTCACATCTTTCCCGGCCATCGCTGTTCATAAAGAAGAATGACTCCGGTACATTCGCACGGCATAAAATCGGTGGTGCTGAGTGGAACGAAGCAAGGTCTCGCCATGATTCGATCGTCACGCTTCACGATGCCAACTTCAGTTTATCGTTCGTGTTCGATGTGATACTTCGAGTACGCGCAGACAAAATTTTATGACTGGTTGTTGACGAACGCGGCTTTCGTTTTTCTATGTGCGCTATCTGGTGGTCGCTAATGCGCTCATTTCTGCGAAATCCTTCGCAAGCAGCACGGCGGGACAGCCGGCATCAATGAACATCCCACTGCCGGTGATGAATAGCATTGCTTCGTAACTCGCAGCCGATCTGAACCATTCGCTTCGATTTAACAGTTTTCAATCGGGTCACTGTGCTCGCACTGCAGCAAAGCGACGGTACGCTTCAAACTCCTCCTCCTATCGATACCTCATATCGATTGTCGATGCTCAACATGCTGATGTCGAGTGATCGACCCATCGGCGATTCTCTCCAATTTTCATTGTGCGAACGAATCGAGCCAGCTAACAATCAGATTGGCCCGGATTTTCGAATTAGCCTTGGCCACATATAAGCATCATGCATGTCGATATGCGTTGACCTAAGCCGGGGCAGATACCAGGTAATGTCGTGCGTGCGCAGAGACGGCGGGGATATTGGCTCCCGATCAATTGACAAAAGCGTGCGGACGTACCATTCTTTTCATGTGGCGGTTGCAGAGTAGTGCGGCCGGGCTGGACATGATGAAGCTGTGAAAGATACGTTACGTTCGAAACTAATGCCACCCTAGTTAACAAGGTAACTAAAAAGGAATCCGAATGGCATCCACAGCGCAGAAAATGTCAAAAATGCAGCTCACCGCCATGGTGGTGGGCGGAATGGTCGGAGCGGGGATTTTCTCCTTACCTCGAACTTTTGCAAATGCCACTGGCCCACTGGGCGCCGTCATTGCGTGGCTGATTGCCGGCACCGGGATGTACATGCTGGCGCGCGTGTTCCAGTCTCTCGCTGAACGAAAACCTGAACTCGATGCCGGTGTGTTCGCCTACGCCAAGGCAGGTTTCGGCGACTACCCCGGCTTTCTTTCCGCCTTCGGCTACTGGATTGGTAGCTGTATCGGCAATGTTTCCTACTGGGTGCTGATCAAGTCGACACTGGGCGCGTTCTTTCCGGTGTTCGGCGACGGCAATACGGTCGTGGCGATCGTCGTTGCGTCGATCGGGATATGGCTCTTCCACTTCATGATTCTGAAAGGCGTGCAGCAGGCCGCCTTTATCAATAGCGTGGTGACGGTCGCCAAGATCATCCCGATCCTGGTGTTCCTCGTCATCCTGGCCGTCGGCTTCAGAATGGATCTGTTCCGCGCGAATTTCTACGGCGGAGGGCTCGAAGGGAATCTTTTCGAGCAGGTTCGTGCAACCATGCTGGTCACGGTGTTCGTGTTCCTCGGGATCGAGGGGGCCAGTGTTTATTCACGCTATGCCAAGGAGCGTACCGACGTCGGCAAGGCCACCATCATGGGCTTCATCATCGTGACCTCGCTGATGGTGCTCGTGACGATGCTCCCCTATGCGGTGCTGCAGCGCGCGGACGTCGCGGGCATGCGCCAGCCTTCGATGGCGACCGTGCTCGAAGCGGTGGTCGGGCACTGGGGTGCGATCTTCGTCAGCCTGGGTTTGATCGTTTCGGTGTTGGGCGCCTATCTCGCGTGGTCGCTGATCTGCGCCGAAGTGCTGTTCACCGCCGCGAAGACCAAAGACATGCCCGCGATCTTCGCGAAGGAGAATGCCAACAAGGTGCCGGCCAATGCGCTGTGGCTGACCAACATCGTCGTCCAGCTCTTCGTCATTAGCACCTTCTTCTCGCGGGACGCATTCGCGCTGATGCTCAATCTGACGAGCGCGATGTCGTTGATTCCCTACCTGTTCGTGGCGGCATACGGATTCATGCTTTCGAATCGCGGCGAAAGCTACGAGATGCGTCCGCAGGAACGCCGGCGAGACCTGATCATGGCCGGCATTGCCGTGATCTACACGGTCTTCATGATCTATGCAGGGGGGGTGAAATTCATCCTCCTGTCCGCCGTGCTGTACGCGCCTGGAACGGCGCTCTATATCTGGGCCCGGCGAGAGCAAGGCAAGACGGTCTTCACCACGTCGGACTGGATCATTTTCATCGTTGCCGTCATTGGCGCGGTCATCGGCATCTACGGCCTGGCAACAGGCATGATCACGATCTAATGGCACCGGGTTGAACATCGCCGGTCGAAGGCCGGCATTCAGGAGATCATCATGGCGAGTACGGATGCGAAAACGGACGGGTTTGGTGTCTATTCCGAAGTCGGGCAACTGCGCAAAGTGATGGTGTGCGCGCCAGGGGTAGCCCATCAGCGGCTGACCCCGAGCAACTGCGATGAACTGCTGTTCGACGACGTGTTATGGGTCGAGAACGCCAAGCGCGATCACTTCGACTTCGTCACCAAGATGCGGGACCGCGGTGTCGAAGTGCTGGAGATGCACAACCTGCTGGCGGAAACCGTGGCGGTGCCCGAAGGCAAGAAATGGATTCTCGATAACCAGGTCGTCCCCAATCAGGTGGGACTCGGTTTCATCGACGAGTTGCGCAGCTTTCTTGAAGGCCTCGACAATCGCAAGCTAGCCGAGACGCTGATCGGCGGCCTGTCGACTCACGACTTCCCGGAAGCGCATGGCGGCAAGGCGCTGGAGATCGCGCGAGAAGCGGCAGGGGCCACCGAGTACCTGCTGCCGCCGCTGCCGAACACACTTTACACGCGCGACACGACCTGCTGGATTTACGGCGGGGTGACGCTGAATCCGTTGTACTGGCCGGCGCGTCATGAGGAAACGATCCTCACGACGTCGATCTACAAGTTCCACCCCGACTTCGCGGGCAAGGTCAACGTGTGGTGGGGCGACCCGACTCAGGACCACGGTCTCGCGACGCTCGAGGGCGGCGACGTGATGCCGATCGGCAAAGGCGTCGTGCTGATCGGTATGAGCGAGCGCACTTCGCGTCAGGCAATCAGCCAGTTGGCGGCGACGCTGTTCCAGAAGGGCGCGGCCGAGCGCGTCATCGTGGCGGCCATGCCGAAGATTCGCGCGGCCATGCACCTCGATACGGTGTTCACGTTCGCCGACCGCGACTGCGTATTGCTCGCACCGGACTTCATGAACAAGACACGCACGTTCTCGTACCGGCCGAGCAGCCATCCGAGCGGTGTGGAACTGCATCGTGAGGACAAGCCGTTTGTCGATGTAGTGGCCGAAGCCCTGGGGCTCAAGAAGCTGCGCGTGGTGGAGGCGGGCGGCAGCGACTATCAGCGCGAACGCACGCAATGGGACAGCGGTGCGAACCTCGTGTGTGCGTCGCCGGGTGTGGTCTATGCCTACGACCGCAACACTTACACCAACACGTTGCTGCGCAAGCAGGGCATCGAGGTGATCACGATCGTCGGCGCGGAACTCGGTCGGGGCCGTGGCGGCGGCCACTGCATGACGTGCCCGATCCAGCGCGATCCGGTGGACTACTAATCGGGCGAGCCGCTGGGGCTGTGTTGCCTGCCCGCCGGTATCGCGGCGAGCAGGCAGCGTGCTCGCGCTGCAATGGGACTTCATCGACGCAATATCAGATGGGCCACAGTTGTTGCCGACATGGGGACAAGCTTAAATGAAGAGGCCCGAATCACCTGAACCGGTGACGATGATCGAGGCGATCGTCCCCGTCGCCAGCCTGATCGTGCTGGTGAGTCTGTCGTACTATCTGTTCGGCGATGCGGGTGCGAGCGGCCCGAATCAGGTGGGTCTCGTCGCCGCGACGATGATCGCGGTGTTCATCGGCTGGCGTCGCGGACATTCGCTGGCCTCGCTCGGCGAAGCGGCGGTCGCGAGTGTCAGTACGGGTATCGGTGCGATCTTCATCCTGTTTGCGGTCGGCGCGCTGATCGGCACCTGGGCGCTCAGCGGGACGCTCGTGGCGATGGTCTATTACGGCCTCCGACTGCTCAGTCCCAACTACTTCTACGTCACCGCGGCAGCCATTTGCGCGGTCGTTTCGGTCAGCATTGGCAGTTCGTGGACGGTGACCGGCACGATCGGCATTGGCCTGATGGGCATTGCTCACGGCATGGGATTGAATCCCGCGATTGCGGCTGGTGCGATCATCTCGGGCGCGTATTTCGGCGACAAGTCTTCGCCACTCTCCGACTCCGCCAATCTCGCTGCTGCTGCGGCCGGCGTCGACCTGTACCGGCACATTCGCGAGATGTTTCTGACGTCGGCCGTGTCGATGGCCATTGCGCTCGGCGTCTTCTATCTGTTGGGCCAGCCCGGCGATTTCGACGCGAGCGGCGAAATCGAAGCCATGCGCGGCGCCTACCACATCTCGTTGTGGCTGTTCGTGCCGCTCCTTCTCGTGATCTTGCTGGCGATCTTCAGAATGCCGCCATTCACGGCAATCTTTCTCGGCGCGCTGGCGGGCGGCGTGCTCGCCGTGTGCGTGGCCCCCGAACGCGTGATCGCGTTTGCGTCGGCGAGAGAGGGCGTGCCGGCCTGGCTCGCACTTTTCAAAGGCGTATGGCTCGCGTTGGCGAGCGGCTACAAGGCGTCAACGGGTAATGCCGCGCTCGACATACTCGTGACGCGCGGCGGCATGGACAGCATGCTGAACACGATCTGGCTGATCATCACGGCGTTGGGGTTCGGCGGCGTGGTCGAAAAGTGCGGCGTGCTCGAACGCTTGATTGCGCCGGTCATCGAGAAAGCGAAATCGGGCGGTGCGCTGGTCGCTTCACTGGTGGCGGCGATCGTCGCCACCAACGTGGTCACCGCCGACCAGTACATCGCCGTGGTGCTTCCCGCGCGCATGTTCAAGACCGCGTTTGCGCGGCGCAGGTTCGAGCCAGTGGTGCTGTCGCGCGCAGTCGGCGATGCGGCCACGCCGACCGGCGCGCTGATTCCATGGAATAGTTGCGGCGCCTATATGGCGGCGACGTTGGGGGTATCCACGCTGAGTTACGCGCCTTTTGCGGTGTTCTGCTTCGCGAGTCCGCTGTTGACCGTAGCGATTGCGTATGCGGGCATCAGGATGTGGCGCCTTCCCACCGCGCAGATCGAAACTGCAACTGCGACCGCCCCACCACCTGGCGATAAGTGAGGGCTGCTGGCGCACGATTTACATTGGCCGAAATGTTGCCTGCCATTTCAAAAGCGCCGGCGATTGTCGACTTGATCCCGCGGCATATTGGCTGCCAACGGGCATCCCGGCTTGAAGTCGAACGCCCTTTTACTATACTCAGATCGACTACGACTAAAACCCGAATCAACGTTTATTTCCTGTGCATATCGGGTAATTGCATTCGCAATGAGTATCGCCGAATGCAATGAACATCGAGTCATTCGATGGGTTGCGGTATCGGTCTCAGATACCCTTCGAACCTTGCATTGCATAACCAGGCAGTCTATCCATGGCATGAATGCGGGTGTCGCAACGATGCACGATTACCTTCACATGAGTCAGGCAGTGCGTGGAGATGAACGGGCATGGTGACTTCGAAAAGGCATTGAACGCTGTGACACCTTAACCTTTCTTCCACAGCAGGGGGGTTTGATCATGAACAAGCGGATCATTGTGCAACTCGTCGCCCTTTCTCTTTCCGGCATGTCTCTGGTTGCGATCGCGGCCGGTCCGCCGCCGGGAGGGGGCGCGCCGATGGCCAATCCGTCAATGGGCCGCCAGCAGGTCATGCCGACGATTCCCCATCGGGACTGGAAGAAGGGGCAACGCATTCCCACTGAGTACCGTACTTACAACTTCATCATGGACGACTGGCGTGGCCATGGGCTCAACGCTCCGCCGCGTGGACAGAAGTGGCTAGGCGTCAACGGAGACTACGTGCTGGTCTCGACCAGCAACTGGACTATCTCCAACATCGTCTCCGGCACGCCCTGACGCGGCGCAAAGGAGGCAATGCAGCACACGTGCCGCTTGCGCACGCGTGCTGCAAGATCGGGCCGGGGAGACGCCGACGTGCGTTGACGACTATGGCGGATTTTTCGCTGGTCGCCGCGCGTTGCCAGGCACAGTCCATGCAGCTATGCTCGGCCCGATCGTTCACACGGATTTCAGCGCGCGTGGCCGGCTAGTTGTGGAACCGGCTACTCGACCGTCTGCGCCGCGAGCAGCGCATTAGCGTCATAGCGCGCGTTACAGGTACTCGACGTTTCCGTCCACGCTGATCGCCTGACCGGAAATGTTCCGGCCAGCCGGCGATGCAAGGAACAGCGTCATCGCGGCGACATCGTGGACCGTCACCATTCGTCGTAGCGAGATCTTCTCCAGATATTCTTCCTTCATCTGGTCGAAGCTGATTCCCAAAGCCTCTGCGCGGGCGGAGATCACACGGTCCATGCGCTCTCCTCCGACGACGTCCGGCAGGATCGCATTCACGCGGACGTTGCTCGGTCCGAGCTCGATCGCGAGCGATTTGACCAGACCGACGATGGCCCATTTGGTCGCCGCATAGGGCGTGCGAAACGGATATCCCAGCCGTCCCGCTACCGAAGCCATGGCGATGATGCATGGATTATCGGAAGTCTCCTTCAACACCGGCACAGCCCTTCTGAGGAAATAGTATTGGCTGTTGAGGTTCGTGGAGATGGTGCGTTCCCACTGTTCGGCGTCGATGTCTTCGACGGCGCCGGTCGGGCCGGCGATACCCGCGTTATTGACGAGGATGTCCAGACCGCCGAGTTTCGTCCGTGCGTCGTCGATGATGCGCTCTACCTGCTCACGGTCGGCGACGTCAGCGATACCGGTATGGAGTCGCGGATGCCGCCTTGCCGCCTTGTCGACGGCAACGGGATCGACGTCGCAAATGTAGACGTGCGCGCCGACTTCGAGAAACGCTTGCGCAATCGCGGCGCCGATGCCGGCGGCCGCGCCCGAAATCAATACGCGCAATCCGGGCGCGGGCTTGAGAAGATCGATGGTGTTCATACGGTTCCTTGAATGGGCGTGTCGTGTCGGCCTACAGCGTCATGCCGCCGGATGCTTCGATCACGGCGCCGTTGATATAACTCGCTTCGTCACTGGCGAGAAATGCGTAAAGGTTCGCGATTTCCTCCGGCTTGCCGAGCCTGCGCAGTGGGACCTGTTCGCGCATCTTCGCCAGTACGTCGTCGGGCACCGTCGAAAGGATAGGCGTATCGATGAAGCCGGGCGCCACTGCGTTGACACGTATTCCCTTAGGGCCGAGCTCTCTGCTCCACGTCTTCGTGAAGCCGATCACGCCGAACTTCGCGGCCGCATAGTTGGTCTGGCCGTAGTTTCCATAGATACCGACGACCGAGCTCGCATTGAGAATGACGCCCGCTCCCTGTGCGACCATCCTGTCGGCAACAGCCTGTGACGCATGGAACACGCCTCGCAGATTCACGTCGATGACATCGTCGAACTGCTTGAGCGTCATCTTCTGAAGACGTGCGTCACGTGTGATCCCCGCGTTGTTGACCAGCACATCGATCCTGCGGTACTGCTCGACAACGTCGGCCACCATCCGGTCGACCGCCGCGCGGTCCGCAACGTCGATGCTGAAGCCGAGCGCTTGCGCCCCCGCTTCGCGACACGAAGCGACGACATCGGATATCGCGGTGGGATTCACGTCGCACACCACGACGATTGCGCCTTCCCTGGCGAATTTAAGTGAGGTGGCCGCGCCAATGCCCTGGCCGGCTCCCGTAATAATGGCTACCTTTCCATTCAATCTCATTGCTTCTACTCATCCCCGGAGAATAAGAGTCTGGATACGAAGAGCGTGCTTTATCGATTCGATTCAATTCGACTCGATGCGGCGCGCCTCCTCAGACTCATGGTTCGATATTCAAACGCAGTTCGTTGAGACTGGCCGCCGCGCGACTTTCCGAGCGAATCGCTTTCGCGAGCAACGGAACTAGGATGAGCCCAAGGACCGATGCCGCGACGACGACCGAAAATCCTGCCGCGCTTTTGCCCGACGCGCTCTCCGCAAGGCCGAACAGATACGGGCCGACGAATCCGCCGATCAGTCCGATCGTGTTGATGAGCGCGAGGCCCGCGGCGGCCTGAATGCCGTGTAGCCGTTTCATCGCAATCGCCCAATAGAGCGGCAACACACCGCCCGCAAAGAAGGCGGTCGCGACGAAGAGCGCCAGCTGCGCCAGCAGATGCGTCGACGAGATGAATGCAATCGCGCTGACGACAAGACCCGCAGTCAGCACGCCGAGATAGACGCAGTCATTGGTCACGCGACGGTGAATGCGCGGCAGCACCAGAACGCCGAGCAGAAAGCCGATGCCGACACTGCTCGACAACACGCCCACCATCAGCGAAGACTTGACGTGCATTTGCTGGATCATCGCCGGCGTAAAGAACACGAGGCCGACGAACGCCACCTGATTCAGAAAATAGATGAGCCCGATCAGGATCGTGGCAGGCTGCTTCAACGCGGCGACCCAGTCCTGCGAGAAGATGCGGGCATGCGCGGCATCGGGCACGGCGCGCGCTTCGAGCACGCGGGCCTCGTCGTTCGACAACCAGCGCGCGTCGGCCGGCTTTTCCGGCAGCTTGAACCAGAGCACCACGCCGACCACAACCGTCGGCAGCCCTTCGAGCAGAAAGAGCCATTGCCATCCGTGCAGGCCAGCGAGGCCGTCCATCTGCATGAACGCGGCGCCCAGCGGATTGCCGATCACGAGTGCGAGAGCGGGCGCGGTGTAGATCCAGCCCACCGCGACCGAGCGGTCTTTCGGTGCAAACCACAAGGTCACCATGTACATGAGTGCCGGGAACAACCCCGCTTCGGCGACCCCGAGCAGAACCCGGATGATGTAGAACGACCATTCTCCGGTGACGAACATCATCGCGGCAGAAAGCGCGCCCCACGTCACGGCGATGCGCGCAATCCAGCGGCGCGGGCCGAAGCGATGCGCCGCGAGATTGCTCGGCACTTCGAGCAGTGCATAGCCGAGAAAGAAAATGCCCGCGCCGAGTCCGTACGCACTCGCGCTGATTCCGAGGTCGACGGCAAGGCGCGCCTTGGCAAGCGATACGTTGGTGCGGTCCAGGTACGACATGAAATAGATCGCGCACATCAACGGGATGAGCCGCAGCATCGCCTTATGTGTCGCCAGGCGATGCAGTTCGTTACTGCCGTCGCCGGCCAGTTGAGTTGTCATGATGTCTCCGCCAAAGTTGGTGCATTGTTATTTTTTGCCGGGTCCGAAGACCGCGGTCAGAAGTTGACCTTGTCCGCGCCCTTCAGGCCGAGCATTTGCCGCGCCTCGGCCGGCGTTGCGATCTCGAACGAAAGCTCCTCCAGAATGTGGCGAATCTTGCGCACCTGCTGGGCATTCGTTTCGGCCTTCACGCCCTTCGAAAGAAAGACGCTGTCTTCCAGACCGACCCGCACGTTGCCGCCCATGATGGCGCCCATCGTCACGAACGACATCTGATGGCGTCCCGCACCGAGAATCGAAAAATGATAGTTCTCGCGGCCGAACAGGCGGTCGGCGGTCGCGCGCATGACCGTCATGTTCTCCGGTTCGGCGCCCAGTCCGCCGAGAATGCCGAATACCGACTGGATGAAGAACGGCGGCTTGATCAAGCCCTGATCGACGAAATGCGCGAGGTTGTACAGATGGCCGACGTCGTAGCACTCGAACTCGAAGCGCGTGCCATGCTCGCCCAGTTCGAGCAGGATGCTTTTGATGTCCCTGAAGGTATTGCGGAAGATCGTGTCTTCCATGCCTTCGATGAAGTCCTTCTCCCAGTCGTAACGCCACGAAGACATCCGTGCGGCGATCGGGTGAATCGAGAAGTTCATCGAGCCCATGTTCAGCGAACACATCTCCGGTTTGGCGAGGCGCGGGTAAGCCAGCCGGTCCGCCAGCGTCATCCTTGTGCTGCCGCCGGTCGTGATGTTGATGACCGCATCGGTTGCTTCGACAATCGCGGGAACGAACTGCCTGAACACATCGGGCGATGGCGTCGGTTGGCCGTTGGCCGGGTTGCGCGCATGCAGATGGAGAATCGCGGCGCCCGCTTGCGCGGCTTCGATGGATTGCCCGGCGATCTGCGACGGCGTCAACGGCAGGTATTCGGACATCGACGGCGTATGGGTTGCGCCGGTGATCGCGCAGGAAATGATGACTTTGCGATTGAGCAAGCGTTGTCTCCAGTATCGTTGGCTGGCCAGTCGACGGACTGGCCGGTTGTGGTATCGATACTAGTGGGATACGATTGCGTCAGTAAGGTCATTTTCGGCCAGCTGGATGTTGTCTACGGACATTCTGAGGTGAAGCGGTGTCTTCGAATGGCCGGTCACAATAAAGTGACGCACTGAACAATCAATCTGCCAACTTGCGAGTTCAGGCGACCAATAAAGTTGAAAACCAGTTTGAGCTTCATCCATGCGGGTATTCGCCGCGTTTCGATTCATTCGTACCCAGTGAGACTTGCACACCCCGCAGGGACGTTGCGCTGATTCCCCGCTTCGACCGGATCGCGCGCGACGGACAAGCCGTGCGGCCCATGGCGAAAGTGTGGCGTCTAATCTGGGACTAACCGGCTTTGACCATAGACATATCTTTAGAGGTCCTTGCGAGGGTTCGCAAGCCGTGACCGGTCCTGCTGCCGCAATGTTGCCATTCATCAGGCGGGATTTGCTCAACCTTGCGATGCGCAACATCGACAATCCACGCTACACAGCCCTGCGGATCGCGGAAGGACACATTCTCCTCACACCTCTGTCCGACTTCGCTCCGATGGATCCGGATCCTGACCTGATTCCACATACGCAGACCTTGCGCCAGGCCTGGTAGAAGAAGACAAAATTACCGGCACGACGGGGGCGCGCCAAAGGATCGCATTGTGCCCCGATTTCCGGAGATGAATGAACCCGCTCTGGCACTTCAGTTCGTCTTCCTTATGCCGATAACGCGATAACGGTCCCACAGCTTCGCTCAGGTTATGCGCGCTTTTCCCTATCAGACAATCCGGCAGGTCATCGGTCTCGCGGCGACGGTGCTTGCAACTGTCTTCGCATTATCCTGTTTCTGGGAAGTTGAACTGGAAGGCTGGACCATGCGCGCGATCGGGTTGGCCTACGAACCATCATTCGAGACGGCACAGCGCTGGCGCTTTATTTTGACGTCCACCAGCTTTGCGCTCCTTGCGCTTATCGTCCCCGCAGTATGGCTGGGTCGACTGTTACGTAACCAGCACGAGAGCTACATCGCACTGAGACGCGAGCAGGCGCTGAGCGAATCACTGGCGCGCCATGACGCGCTGACAGGGCTTTTTAACCGTCGTGTGTTCAGTGACCAGCTGGGAGTCATGCTTGCGGACGACCGGAAGAAGGCTGCGGTTCTTCTGATCAACCTCGACATGTTCAAGTCAATCAATGACTCGTATGGTCATGCGATCGGGGATAAGGTGTTGTGCGAGATCGCCGAGCGCCTTAGGCGTTTTACTGACCGGCCCGCGTCGAGCCTCGCCCGACTCAGCGGCGACGAGTTTGCGATGATCGTCGACGATGCCGACAAGGAGTCGCTTGCGAGTCTTGCAAGAGGCATCTTGCGGGAAATAGGTGCACCCCTCGTTTCGTTGCAGGGCGCCATATCGATCAGCGCGACAATCGGGATGAGCATCGCATACGTTGATGCGATCCTGCCCGATGCACTTTTGCACTGCGCAGACCACGCAATGTATCGTGGGAAAAGTACCGGACGCGCTACATTTAATTTTTACGACCCGGGATATGAAAGCGAGCAGCAAATAGCAAAGCAGTTGGAATTCGATCTGATATGCGCTGTCGCACAGGATCAAATCGAACCGTTCTTTCAACCAATTGTCAGTCTGCCGGACGAAGAAATTGTGGGATTCGAAATATTGGCCCGCTGGCAGAATCCCCATCGCGGCATGCAGATGCCCTCGACCTTCATTCCGATTCTGGATCGTTTGGGCATGATTCCGTGTATGACTTTCTCATTGCTGAGAAAGTCGATCGACTATGCAAAGCTCTGGCCGCGCGACTTGATATTAGCGATCAACGTGACTGCGTCGATGCTGGAGGACACCGGCTTTGCGGGCCAATTGCACGATACGCTGGTCGAGCATGACTTTTCTCCCGGCAGACTCGAAGTGGAAATCACCGAGCAGGCACTTGTCACTAACATCGCGGCAGTTCGTGAAAGTCTGGCGAAGCTTCGCGCGCGCGGTATAAGTATCGCACTCGACGATTTCGGTACGGGTTATTCCGGGATTTACCATCTGACGCAGCTTGCGATCGACAAAATAAAAATAGACCGCTCGTTCCTTGACCTTGGCGTGCCAGGGCACGAGAAAGTTGTTTCCGCGGTGTTAGGCCTCGCGAATAGCCTGCGGATCAAAGCGACCGCCGAGGGTGTCGAGCGACAGGACATTGCACGCTGGCTTTCGTCGCGGCGCTGCGATTTTGCGCAAGGGTACTTGTTCGGTAAGCCTATGTCGGTAGATCAGGTCTCAGCTCATCTCAGGGAACGCCGGAAGTGCGAAAAGTCCGCTGCGATCCGAGTATGAAGTCCGGACGCGCGTGTAGTGGCGGACGAGGCCGACCCCTGCCGCACGATGGCTTCAGTCGCTGCTTGTTGTGCAAGGGCGCCGGGGATGGATGTGCACGTGGAATTACGCTCAGGCCCGACATGGATTATAGGTAGCCGCCGAGCATCAAGGATGCGCCGCCATCGATGGCGAACGGCGGCACAACGGGGCGCTCGCGCGGCTCGCAGGTGGGCTTGCTCGGAAACCCGGTATTGAATAAAGCTTTTGCAAGGTGAGATTTTGTCTGATTGGTCCAAGGAGCCGAGCCAGGGCATGGATGACGTCGCCGTATGCGTCGCCATGATCGGGCTCAATGAGCGCGGGAATCTTGTCCTCACCGCCTGCAACGACCCGTTCTTCCAGTTGACAGGCGGAGCGGGTGCAGTTTCGCAGGCATTCCCCATTCCATTCGGAGCGCTGACTACGGATTCGGCGTCGCGCGGGCTTGGCGAGAAACTCCTCGCTTGCTTTGCGTCCGACCGAGCACAGGAGCCGGCGCAAACTTACGATTTCCGCGACGGGAAACGGTGGTGGCGCCTATCGCTCAAACTGATCGGGCATACAAGCGCCGACGTTAGCGTTCGCGAGATTCTTGTGACCGGTTTCGACATGGCTGCGAAGTTAAATCTGACGCAGCAGCCGGATGTTGATGCCTCGCGCTATCGCGCCTTGGTCGACTTGGCCTACGACGCTATCGTGGCAATGGACGATCAGCACAACATCACGCTGTTCAATCGCGCAGCGGAAAATCTCTTTGGCTATTCGTCAGCCGAGGTGCTCGGGCGGCCAATCGTCACCTTGTTGCCCGAGAGGTTTCGCGCGAACCATCCGCGCAAGGTGCAGCAGTTCGCGGACGCGTACGATCCGGGCGCGCGGCAGGCGACGCCGCCGCGCATGGACGAGAGTAATAGTGTGTACGGTCGGCATCGCGACGGATCGGTGATACCAGTCGAAATCGCGGTCTCCAAAATCGACCTGAACGGAGGGATCGAATTCATGGCAGTCGTGCGCGACATAACCGATCGCGCCCGATTAATGGACCTGCTAAAAAAGCAGGCCACGACTGACGCGTTGACAGGTCTGCCAAATCGCCGTGAGTTTGTCGAATGCATAGAGAAAATGCTTGTCACCGGAGACGATTTGTCGGTGTTCATTCTCGACATCGATTTTTTCAAGAAGATCAACGATCAACATGGCCACGATGCCGGCGATGAGGTTTTGCGCGTGCTGGCGAAGGTCGGGGCATCAATGACAGACAGGCCGAGTTTGTTCGCTCGCTGGGGAGGCGAGGAGTTCGTAGCGGCCCTGCCGGGCGCGGACGCAGATCTTGCGCATATGATCGCGGACGACCTTCGGCAGCGCTACGAACGACAGGATTTCGAGCACGTGTGGGGCCTTAAGCCGATTCCGTTCACCGTCAGCATCGGCGTGGTCACACGTGAAGCAGGCGAGGTCAACGTTGACGCGTTGATGAAGCGCGCGGACCGTGCGCTCTATCGGGCGAAGAAATCCGGCCGTAATCGCGTCGAGGTTGGATAGGCGCTGTGAGCGGGCCAGGAAATATCCGCTCCAGCAATACGCGACCATTGGGGCAGACGCTCACAACGATGCCCGCACGAAGGTTTCATGCGCCATCGTTGCTGACAATATGCTGCCGTTGATGAGCGGTGTTCAATTGTAGCGGTCGGTCGCATCACACCCCGTCTACTTTTCGGTCCCGTTCCTGCTGCAATCGGCAGTTGACAGGGTGCCGGCAGACGCTCGTCCCACTGCATTTCTTCGAAAGCCGTACTCACCGGCGAAGTTTCTTGCGCTTCTGGAGGGCATGAACCCTTCCCTGAATCGTACGGATCCCCTTTGGCTCAGGCGCGCTGTGTCGCGCAGGCGCGCAGGCCGTGTCTTTCGGGAGAGTCCCCTGGACCGATGCCTACTATAACGACCCGCGTCGGTCGGCCATCACATAACAACATAAATAGTAGCGGCCGTTGCTCCGGGGAAGCGGCTTTCGCGGCACGCCACTCATCACCGATCCAGCGCCGTCCGCCGCAGCTGGGACTTTGAACTAAACAAGGTTGGCGCGTATACCGGAAATAGGGAGAGGCCCGAGGTGAATTGCTGAAATCCGTAGACTACCCTAGCAGGGGTGCGTGCCTTTTGAGTATCGGCAGATTCCTGTCGATGCAGCTGCTGTCCCAACCAGCGATACGATCACGCGGAGAACCAACATGCACGACCTTGTAAAGTCCACCCTGAAGGACATGTTGCCACCAGGGCTCGTGCGATTGCTGCGACCCAAAGATCAGTCTCCCGATGCTTGGGGAACCGCTCGATACGGTCTGCACGGGTTGAGGCTTCCCGGCGGAAGGCGCTTCAATTTCCGGCCTTCAATACCGGACCGAACGGTGTGCAAGCAGATTTTTTTTCGACGGGTGTATGCAACGGACCATCTTAGCCGGGCGCAAGAGATAGTCGACTTTTACCGGGCCTGTCCGGATCCGATCATCGTCGACGCCGGGGCCAACATCGGGGCCAGTGCGGTTTGGTTTGCGCTCACGTATCCGAAAGCGAAGATCCTGGCTATTGAGCCGGACGTATCGAACTACGAACTCCTCAAGAGCAACTCGATCTCGTTCCCATCTGTGGTGCCGCTGAACGCCGCCATTGCAGCGACCAGTGGTACGCTTTATCTGGACGATCCGGGACGAGGCGCCTGCGGATATCGTACGGCTGAGCAGCCCACCGATCACTCGTACGCCGTTGAAGCGATGACGCTGGAACAGGTGATAGCGAAATCGAGCGGAACGCCGTTCATCCTGAAGATTGACATCGAGGGCGCAGAGTCGGACCTCTTTTCACGCCACTCCGAGGAATTAAACAGATTTCCGCTGGTGATCATTGAACTGCATGATTGGATGCTTCCACGGAAATCGAACAGTCGGAACTTCTTGAAGTGGCATGTCGAAATGCAGCGTGATTTCGTATACGCCGGCGAGAACGTTTTTTCGATTTCCAATACGATTCGGCCAGTGTGATTTAACGCCAGGTATCGTAGGCCGTCACTGCGCTTCGCTGACCGGCAATTGATCATCCAGGCTGCGTTGGAAAGCAGCCGTCGATTCGCGCACGAAAATCCCTCTCAGATCAGCAAATCCAGCACGCTGGATAACGCGTGCGCATCGAGGTCGGCTGCGCGTAGATGGATCAGCGGGGTCAAGTGCTTAAGCAACAAGTCAGTGACGTCGCTTTCAAGTAAAGCGGCCGCTCGCAAGACTGACGCGTTCCTCGTCGCCGTCGCCCTGATATCGGACCACGCCGTCACTACGGCGAATCGATCGGCTGCCGACCCGCAACATCGACAGTACGTCTAATAACGCGTCCACAAATGTACGATCGAATAAGAACTCAGCCTTATTGATTATAGCCGCGGTCAATCTCCCGCGCGATCATTGTCGCCACTGAAGCGGCGAGAAAACCTGCACGAGATCCTTTTGCCACTTCCGGTGAACATTGGTCGAGATCGATTTACTTGGCCTGGGGACTTGCGGCCAGCATCTTTTGATAACCGGCGCGCGATCCCAAACGCCGTCAAGGACACGCTATGAAAGCATGGCAACTCGAACGTCTGGGCGGTTGGCCCCGATGCCCATGGCACCGCAGCGACGTTTGCTCGATCTGACTGGTAGCGGTCCGCTCGACATCGACCTGCCGCGCTCACGCATCTCTCCACTCGCCGCGTTGCCCGAAGCCATGGCGGCTGCAGCCCGGGCGAACAATTTCGAATGTGTCGTCATCGATCATCACGAGGCATAGACCCATGCAGATCCTGCACAAAGCCTTTCGTCTTTACGTCATGCCACAAGCACTAGAACGCACTGTCGCGTTCTACGAAGCGGTCCTGGGACAATCGTGCGAACGACGTATCCGGCTCGACTCCGTCGGTATCGAAATCGCAGTGATCGGCGCAGTGATCGTTCTGGCCGGTAGTCCGGAAGCACTCGCCCCTGTGCGTGACGCGCAGGCGGTATTCATCGTCGACGCGCTTGACGAGTTCCTGCCGCAGCTGCGTGCCCAGGGTGCGGAGATTCTGCATGAACCGCGCGCCGCGGCGGGCGGCCGGAATTTCACCGTGCGGCATCCTGACGGGCTCGTCGTTGAGTATTACCAAGCGGACCAGCCCGTTTGACGCCGGGCGGCGTTGCACACCTTTTAACTTCAGGAAGAGCAGATGACAGCCAGACAAACGCCCCTTCACTCCGGCTTCGGTTCGACCAGCACCGCCGCACAAGTAATCAACGGCATCGATCTACACGGCAAGACCGCGGTGGTGACCGGCGGGCACTCGGGCATCGGACTCGAAACGACGCGTGCACTCGCACAGGCGGGCGCAACGGTGATCGTTCCCGCGCGAGCGCCGGATAAAGCACGCGAAGCACTGAGCGATATCGCGGGCACCGAGGTGGCTCGGATCGATCTGCTCGATCCGGCTTCGATCGATGCCTTCTCCGTGAATTTCGTCGCCAGCGGACGTTCGCTCGATCTGCTCGTCAATAACGCCGGCATCATGGCCGTGCCGCTCGCACGCGACGCCCGCGGTTACGAGTCCCAGTTCTCCGCCAATCATCTGGGGCATTTTCAGCTTACGGCAAGGCTCTGGCCTGCGCTCACGCGCACCTGCCATGCGCGTGTCGTGACGTTGTCGTCCGGCGCACACCGGCGTGCCGCGTTCGACTTCGACGATCCGAACTTCGAACGCCGCGACTACGACAAGTGGCGTGCGTACGCGCAGTCCAAAACCGCCAGCGTGCTGTTTGCCATCGCACTCGACCGCCGCGGTGAGCCGCACGGTGTACGGGCGTTCGCGGTACACCCGGGCCGGATCGAGACAAACTTGCAGCGATTCATCACGATGAAAGAACTCCAGGCGCTCGGTTACCGGAACAAGGATGGCGAGATACCCGAAGCGCAGCGCGGGTTGTACAAGACCGTGCAGCAGGGCGCGGCGACGACCGTATGGTGTGCGACGAATTCTGCGCTTGATGGAATCGGCGGAGTCTATTGCGAGAACGCGGATATTGCGGCTAGTGTGCCTGCGGATCATGCGACGCCTGACGGCGTGCTGCCCTGGGCAATCGATCTAACCATGGCAGAGCAGTTGTGGGCTCTGAGCGAAGCGATGACAGGTGTCCGATTGTGACCGATCGACATGCGTCCTTGCGCCACCTGATCATTGTTGCCGAGCGCCGAAACGTCTGCAATTCACCGGAACTCAGCTGATCCCCTCTGTCGCAGGACTGCTGCCATGAGGTCGCTTGCTGCCGATCGCCGCATTACGCGCAATAAGAAAGAATGCCCTGTGCATGAGACAGCAGGCGGCCGACAGAAAGGAGGTCGAGATTCGTTCGAGATAGCAATTCGTGTCCGTATGCAAAGTCGCGGTGCGGCTTGCAAAGGCGCAAAGAGTTGCATATGTTCATACGTAAGCCACCGATCACGAATCTGGAATCTCGCTGGCCGATCATTCACGTGAATGATCACTACCCTTGGAGAGCATCGGTCATGGTCGAGCAAAAGCGCATTCATGCTGCGATTCTCGCTGCAGTGATCGCCTCGATTGCGCCAGCCAGTCAGTCGGAAAACACCACGGACTGGCTGGCGAACACCTATGGCACCCTCGCCGCCCACGTCGGTAACACCGCGCGTTCCATGTGGGTCGCGCCCGAAGGCGTTATCTACACGGCCTCGATGTGGGACGAGTACGAGGGTGGCGTCGCTGTCTACCAGGCCGGCAAGAGCCTCGGCTCGATCGGGGCGCACGGAGAGTTTCAGGGCGGCGCGATCACGGGCAGCGCGACGTCGATCTTCGTGGCACTGCAGCCTGGCGGGACATACGGAAGTGGTGCGGTGGGCCGATACAACCGCACCACCAGGACTCGCGATCTTTTGATACAGGTCAGTGCATTTAACAACCTGCCCCGGGTCGACGTCGTCACTGGACTGGCCACGGCGGCCTCGCTCCTCTATGCGAGCGACTTCTATGGCAACCGCGTCCGGATATTCACCGCCGACGGTGTCTGGAAGCGCGACATCGACGTCACGGGCCCGGGTGCCCTCGCAGTGGATGGCGCGGGCGACGTCTGGGTCGCCCAGAAGGGTGAGGGCTCGGTCGTCGAGTTCAGTCCAAGCGGCGCGTTGTTGAACACCATCCAGATGCCGAGTGGGGCGCGGCCATCGGCGCTTTATTTCGATGCGTCATCGGGGCAGCTCATGGTCGGGGACGAAGGCCCCGACATGAACATCAAGCGCTACAAGCTCTCGGGCACGCCGGCGCTGGTCGGTACGTTCGGTATTCAGGGCGGTTATCTCGATACCACGACGGGCATCAAAGGGCAGGTTGGCGACAAGCGCTTTACCCGCGTCACTGGCATCGGCAAGGACACCGCAGGCAACCTCTATGTGCTCAACAATCCATGGGGCGGAAGCTGGGATCTCGGCCGCGACGGCGGCACCGACATTCACGCTTACAACAATTCTGGTCGCCTGCAATGGAAGCTTCAGTCTCTCAACTTTGAGGGGATCGCCGCTGCGGACCCTGGCACTGACGGTGTCGACTTCTATGGAGGCACCAACATCTATAGCGGCACAGCAGGGGGAGCCTTCGTAGCGAACACTGTCGATCCGTTCGACTATCCATCCGATCCACGCATCAACATCAACGATCGCTCACGGGACGAGCATTTCGGTCAGCTTGCCACCGTCGGCGCAAACCGCATCCTCGTGGCATCGGGCCAGAATCCCGATATCTACTACTTCTTTCACTTCAATGCGGCGAATGGCTACATCGCAATACCGGACGCCACGCTTCCCGGTCCGGCGTTCAAAACGACCGCCGCGGTCAGGGATGGATTCTGCATCGACAGCAAGGGGGGCGTATGGGCCGGCCTGGACAAGACCGGGTACATCTACCACTATCCGCTGATCGGCTTCGATGCCAGCGGCAAGCCGACATGGGGGCCCGGTGTCCCCATTCGCATTCCCGAGAGCATCAAGCCGTTGACGCGCATCGTCTACCTCGCGGACAGCGACACCATGATTCTCGCGCAGGGGATCGTTGGGAGTACGGACTGGACGTCGATAGGTACGCGGATTGAGGTGTATCACGGCTGGAGCGCGGGCAACACCACGACACCCAATCCGGTGATCAACCTCACCCACGCTGGCGCCAAGTCGATTGACGCGGCGGGCAGCTATCTATTTGTCGGCTACTGGTTCGGCAGCGGGCAAGCTTTGCCGAACATCGACGCCATCAATCTCGCTACAGGCAATCTCGACACCACACTCGTCAACACCAGTACCGGTACCGTTGACGCCAGCAGCGCCATCGATTCGATGTACGGCGTCAGGGCATTTCGTCGGTCGACGGGCGAGTACGTGGTCACGAAGAACAACGTCAAAGGTTCCAGCATTACCGTTTATCGCTGGACGCCCTGATCCTGCGTTTCGTCAGGGAGAGACCGGTTTGTCATGACCGTTTCTGCTCCGCAGAGCATCCTCACGGGTGAACGGCTACGTTGGGGAAAATCAAACGGCCGCTGGGGGGCGACCTGCGGCGCTCATCATCTGGCTGAGTGTGGCGAGGATCGGCCAGTCGATGCCTCAGCAGGAATGATCGGAACCAGCAGCAACGCAATCGGTTGAGCGGGGTATCGCTGCTATTCAGCAGCGATGAAGGCATCTGCTCCATTGCTGGACATCAACATGAACGCTTCGAGCGCAAAGGCCATCCGGCTGCTTGGCTGGAGGCCGCGATCAAGCGATGAGGCAATCGTCGCCAGTGCTGAAAGCCTCGTGCGACTCGGGCTGCCTGGCGATCACCAATCGTAAGAATCCCGCAACGGCTGCCGGCACGCGAGAACGATGATTGAACTTCCTGCCGGGAGCGGCCTGGCGAAGGTGCGGCGTCAGTGCATGACGCCGTCGGCGGATGAGTGCTGCTATCCTGCAATCTGATATGGTTCTTGTCTCAATACGTTTGCAGATTTCATCTTTATTGCGAAGGATCACGAAGTTGCCATTGCAGAACGAGCGCATCTACGCGCCCTATAAGATCGCCGCGCTGGTCGAGGTGCTCAGCGAGCAGGGCATTGCGCCGGAAGACAGCCTCAAGGGCAGCGGTGTCGACGTCGACAGGATCTACGACGCGGCGGCATTGACCTCGGTCCGGCAATACGCCGCCGTCTGCAGAAACGCGATCCTGCTGTCGTGCTCTCCCGCCACGCCGTTCATTGTCGGCTCGCGCTTGCATCTGTCCGCGTACGGGATGTATGGCTATGCGCTGATGTCGTGTCTCTCGCTGCGGGACTATTTCCGGCTCGGCGTGAAGTATCACCAGCTCGCGACGCCCACGCTGACGATCGAGTGGACCGAGTATCCCAACGAGGGCATCTGGACGTTTCCGGATGCGTTCATCTCCAGTCCTTCGAGCGAGCTGCGCGAGTTTTTGATCGAGCAGCAGTTCACCCAGCACGTGACCCATCTTCAGGACGTCGCTGGGCGAACCTGCCCGCCAACCAAGGCGTGCTTTTCGTATCCGGCGCCCGCGCATGCCGCGATTTATTCCGAGTACCTGGGGTGTCCGTGTTACTTCGATCAGCCGCAATGCGAGCTTCACTACGACAGCGCGATTCTCGAGCAGAAGCCGCAACTCGCGCACCGCTTGACGGCCACGTTATTGCAGGAAACGTGTGACAGGCTCATCGGCGAGGCGAAGACGTCGGTAGGCGTATCCGGCGAGGTGTATCAGATTTTGATGCGTCAACCCGGCGAGTTTCCGGGCATGGAAGTGGTCGCGAAAGCGTTGCGGATGACGAGCCGAACGCTGCGGCGTCGGCTGGAAAGCGAGGGCACGTCGTTCGTGGCGATTGTCGACGACGTACGTTGTTCGCTCGCGACCGAGTACCTGAAGACCACCAGGATGAGCACCGACGACATCGCGATGCTGCTGGGATTCAGCGACCCGGCGAACTTCCGGCGCGCGCTGAAGCGTTGGACGGGTAAGGGGCCGAGGGAGTTGCGTCGCTAGACGGCTACCTCGATTGCGCAAGCTTCCTGTTCAACCGGCGCATACCGTCGAAGACCGCATCGGCCACGTCCATCGGGAAGTCCGCAGGCAAGCGCGACGACACTTCGTCGATCACCGCGTCGGTGCGTGCCGTCAGCTCGCCGATCATCGCCTCTACGGTCGCCGCGGAAAATCCGACGCGTTGCCCCTCGGCAATCCAATGCCGCCGCTGGATCTGATTGAGCAGATAGTGAACGTTCTTGCCATGTACGGCCATCGCCAGCTTGACCTTCTGCGCGGGCAATCTGCCGGCGCCCGCACCGATGATCGGATGAGCGGACAGCACGTCGTAGAGCGGCGTGGATTCGTACCGGTTGCCGGGCAGGTGCGCGATGCTGAAGTTCTTTGCGTGGCCGTCGGTCGCGGCGAGTAGCCAGAAGACCATCTGCGTGATGAAGAAGTTGCGCCGGTCGAGCGCCGCGCGCGCGGAGCCGGAGAGCACTTCCATGATGGCCTCGATCCCTGGGCCGCCATCGGACTCGTACTTGTGGAGCGCCGAGGTGGCCGTCGCCTGGCACATGTCTTCTTGCGGGAGCCGCACGATCCATGTCGCGTCGCTGGACGGACGGCGGTCGAATCGCTCGACGATCAACACCTTCTGATCCTCGAATCCGGCGATGTCGCAACGGGCGACGGGCAATCCATAAGCCGCGACTATTTGCGAGCAGAGCCACTCGTTCTCGACGGAGGTGCGCATGTCCGCTCGCATATTGCCGACCAGTCCGAGCGGCAACTTGAAGATATGCGTGGTCGGCGTGCTGCCTTCAGGCAGCAGCCAGCGGTCGCGATGCCGGAGCAGGGCGGTCTTTTCCTGCGCGCCCGCGATCGACAGACGCAGATCTTCCAGGGGATCGTGTTGTCCCAGCGGTGACGTCGAGGTCGTGCCGCGCAGCAGCTGGGCGATCTCGCTGTCGCTGAGTTCGCGTCCGTGGATGCTTGTGAGGTCGGTGGGGGATTCGTCCGGCGGCAGCATCTGCAGCGCGCCAACGCAGTCGCGGCCGAGCGTGGCGAGCAGCGCGAAAGGCGCGGTGCTGCCGGTCCGGTAGCGTGTGGCGATCCGGCGGCGGATCGGTTCGCTGTCGGGAAGCAGGTTGTCGAAGTAGTCCGCGACGACCTGGCCGCGATACGGCTGGTTGCCCGGCGTGAATGGCAGCGACAGCGACAGCGGGCGTCCTTGCGGATCGTCGAGCCAGTCGTCCCGGTATGCAAGACGTTCGCCGTGACGCGTCGTTTCCCAATAGCCGACCTGCAGGCCGTTCATCCAGAGGTTTAGCCGGCTGGGTTGCGTGCTTCGCGCCATGCTTACCAGTTCTCCCGTTTCTTGCTGACGCGCCTCGCCTTCGCGGCGGCGCGTTGGGCTTCAGACGCGGCATGGCCGACGACTTCCCGCGTGCTTGTCCGCGCGCGGGGTTTCGCCGGGCTTTTGATGCGCGCCGGCGTTTCGGCGGACGTTGTCTGCTTGCGCGTCGATTGGGCTTTGCGTTTTACGTCGCCCGTTGCTACGGCCGATGCTTTCTGTACGAGGCGTGCGGACGTGGTGCGAGTTGCTACAGGCGCGGCGGCGGGAGCGGATGCTGGATTTTCCGCAGCGGCGTTTTCGGCTGAGTCGCCAGCGGATTGAGTGAGTTTCAGATCGACCTGGAGCACCCGCAGGACCTTGAAGAGCCGCTCCACGCTGACCGCCGCCGGATTGGCTTCGAGTTGTGCGTAAGTCTGCTGCGTCACGCCGAGATGACTCGCCATCGCGGCTTGGGTGAGACCGGCGGTCTTTCTGTAGCCCTGCAGGATTGGCCGCAACTGGCTCAGTGTTTTGATGGGATAGTCCACGGCGATTCTCCGGCAGGTGCGTTGGCACCATGACAGGCTAAAGCCTGTAAATTGTTTATACAGTCTATACGCTGTATTTCAAAAATACAAGCTAAAGACTGTTAATAGTAGATGCGCGGCAAGACAGGCACGGCGCCGATGCCGTGTGTGGCTGCCGATCCGAATTTATAACGCAACTAACGGCCAAGCCGGTTTGCCGACCGCCAAGCTGCTCCACTGCTCCATCCCGCCATCACGAGGAACCGGCGCGATCAATGATGGCGCCTGACCGGAACGATACATCTTCTGATTCCGCATCTTATTTCGGGATTTTCCCAATGCTTATTGGATAGGCTGGGAATTGTTCTGACGCTGGCAGATATGGGTACGAGAGTCGATGAATAAAAGGCTGAATCCGTTGCACCAGATGGTTAATGAGAAATAGTTGTTTGCGAGACGCAGAATGTCGGTGTCCTGAAGAATCTCATAGGTCTCACAAATGCTATGTCCTATTTCCTGACTTGCCAAACCTTCGAGGCCGCCCAGAACTTCACGCAACGTGCTGTTGAGACCTATCCCGCGAGCCAATATAAAGAATTTCTCGAAGTAGGAATTGCTAAATGGCGCTTCAAATTGCAAGGCGAGGTACATGACGCACGACTAGATCATGTTCGTCATGTTTATTCGGGAGGAACAGCTATGCCTGCCATCCAGTGAATGTCGCGCTTGTTGCTGTACGGAGATGGGTCGGTCGGGCAGGGGCGCAACGCGCTATTTGCCGAACAGCAGGCAACGGCGTCGGCCGGCTGGACGCTCTCGCAGAATCAGACACACGACGGCACATGGCGCGTGAGTGCGCTGCTGGGCGCAAGCTACACGCTGCTGTCCCGATGGACCCAGACGCTGGAACTGCTCTATAACGGCGACGGCTACACGAGCCGCGAGCGGCGAGAGGCGTGCGTATCAGAACGCGATCCGCTCCGGCAACACCGCACTTGCTATGGGCGATGCGGCGGCCGCCGGTTTGTTGGGGCAGGCGCAGCAGAGTTTGCTCGGACAACGTTATGTATTGGTACAGCGGGGCCGCACGGAGCTGTTCAATAGACTCGATGTGACACTGAGCTATATCCAGGCATTCGATACGCCATATGGAGGAAATCTGGCATTGTCACTGACCTACAAATTGAGTCCATCCGCCGAGTTGTTTGCATTCGGCCAATGGAATGTCGGCAACCCGCAATCGGAGTTCTTGCAGCTTTACAGATTTTCTGTCATCAGCGGCTTGCACTACTACTGGAACTGAATTCAACGCGCTATGGCCGAATGACAGTTTCTTTTCCCCCGGTGACCGGCGCCGCTTTCTTTCGGGTCCATTGTATTGCATTGCGACGCGCGGCAATCATCGTTCCCTGTGGTTTCGACCGCGTGGAAATGAGCTTGGAAATTATAGAAAACGGCCCTAGACTCTATATCGAGCCGGTTGTTCAGGTTGGCTGACTGTGCCGGCCGACCGGTCGTATCCGCAATCAATTCCAGTGATCCGGGTAGACATCTGTCATTCTGCGCATCGTTGGAATAGCTCTCCGGTAACGCCGGAGCGGATGCCTTCACTGCGTAAGTCGAGTCTGAAAAGGAGACCCAAACAGCCCCCAGACCATTTCTCGACACAATTCGATCGACGCCGCCGGAGACGGTCGGCAGCAAGCTGCTGGAGAACATAACTTCCATGGAGTACGTGATGGCAACTAAACCACAATGGCGAACGCTGTTATCTCTGGGTTGTCTGTCGTTCGTCCTGATGGGCAATGCCGCCCGCGCAGAAAGCATTCCGATTGTGACGGGCGAGCAATGGGTCGCGTCGTCGCCGGAGGCCAAGAAGGCGTATCTCGTCGGCGTCGCCAATGTGCTTGAAATCGAGCGCGCCTACGCCGGCAATACGGCCGCCCATAGCAACGATATCGCGCCGCGCTTCGCCAAAGGCATGCAAGGTCAAACTCTCGATAGCGTGCGCCAGGGGCTCGACAACTGGTACGCCGCGAATCCGACGAGAATCCAGCACCCGGTGATTGAGACCCTGTGGTTTGAAATGGTCATGCCCGGCCTGAAGAAAAACCAATGAGGAAGACGATCATGAAACGACTTGGATGGATCATGAGCATTGGCGTTTTCGCGGCCGTGGTCGGATGTACGGACATGAGCGCGCAACAACAGGGAACGATGAGCGGCGCGGCGATCGGCGCGGCCGGCGGCGCGGGCATTGCGGCGATCTCGGGCGGCGACGCATGGACCGGCGCGCTCATTGGCGGTGCGGCGGGTGGGGTGGCTGGCAATATCAGGGGCGGGCGACAGTAAGACGCCAGGACGGACGGGACGCGGAGTGGTCAGTGCGCCACGCCCCGTCAGCGTTCGTAGTGCGCGTCGACGCGCTTTGCATCACGCCGGGCGGTTCGGCTGTCGAGTCGTCCGGCCATCTAACGGCATGGGCCTGAGTGCCTACTGCCGCATTACAAACAGCAATCCGATTCTGCGCGTCGCCGGCGAGTTGCCGCAAGCCGAAGCAATGTGAAAGCCTTCCATTGTGTTCACGTCGCGTTTCGCATTCAAGGTGCGGCGCCACCGATCACCCCATTCATCTTTCGAGCACCGCCCATTGCGGCGCCTGCGCCCTTCGTAGCCCAGTCCATCGCACTTCATGGCCTCCTGGGCAAATGTCAAATGGTCATGGCGAGCGCCGAAGCGATTCACCGATCGACACAAGAGTTTGAACGGATGGATAAAAAACCTTAGGATATCCAGGCGGGAACAGGCAACGAACGCGCGCCGTGATCGCAGCCAAACTGGGAAAACCATGACGGCGCTCTTTAATAGCCTCGCTCCGTCGGCTCGATGAACGGCCTTCGCCTTGCAGGCCGTTGCAAGGCCCGGCCAGCGCGTATGATCGGACGATGGACAACCGCGAGCCGAGGCCCCGCGCCCGAGCCCCTGAACGCCGTCGAGGTGGCGGCATGAGCACACGGCGCAGACGCCTGTCTGCGAGAGTGTGCAATCCTCACTAAGAGAGCACGAATGCTACGCACGTCGCTGAAGGTAATAAAGATAAGTGCATTGATTCTGGTTCTGCTGATCATCGCCGCGCTAGGGATGCGCGCATGGTACGCACAGCGTGCTCCGGACCTGTCGGTCTGGCATACCTATGTGCCGCGCGAAATGACGATCGAGGAAATGGACGCCGGCGACTGGAATGCCTACATGAAGGCGGAGGCGCGGATTTTTAACGACGTGCGCGTCAATGTCGTCGAGAAACTGAAGCCAGCCGAGCGCGTGCCGTCGAACCGCTATTACAAAGGCTCGCCGATCTATCCAGAGCAGTTCGCGGAGAACTGGAACCGCTCGTACATCCTCGAACCGTCTGGGCCGCCCGTGGGGGCCGTGGTGATGCTGCATGGCCTGACGGATTCGCCTTTCAGCTTGCGCCATATCGCGCGCCGCTACCGGGACCGGGGCTTTGTCGCAATCGGCATCCGTCTGCCGGGACATGGTACGGTGCCGGCCGGGCTGACGCGCGTCGAATGGCGTGAATGGGCCGCCGCGACGCGGCTCGCGGTGCGTGAAGCGCGCCGGCGTATCGGTCCGGACAAGCCGCTGGAATTGGTCGGCTTCTCGAACGGCGGCGCGCTGGCGCTGCAATATGCGCTCGACTCCATCGAGAATCCTGCGCTCTCGCGTCCGACGCGTGTCGTGCTGATCTCGCCGATGATCGGTGTGACCCGCTATGCCCGCTTTGCCGGCCTGGCCGGCTTGCCTGCGGTATTCCCGGCATTCGCGCGGGCCGCCTGGCTCGGCATCGTGCCGGAATTCAATCCATTCAAATACAATTCATTCCCGGTCAACGGCGCGCGCCAATCCTATCTGCTCACGAGTACGATTCAGGATCAGATCAACCGGCTGCATCGTGAGAACAGGCTGGTTGCCTTGCCGCCGGTGTTGACCTTCCAGTCCGTGACCGATTTCACCGTCAGCACGCCTGCGGTCATGTCGTCGCTTTACGATCAGCTTCCCGAGAACGGCAGTGAAGTCGTGCTGTTCGACGTGAACCGCAGCGTGAGATTCAGAACCTTTCTGCGCGTGGCGTCCTATACCGCGCTCTCACGATTGCTGCGCACCGGCCCGCAAAACTATCGCACCACGGTCATCGCGAACGCATCGCCGGACTCGAGCCACACCGTCGCGCGCAGTGTCGATGCGGGCCAGGTGGAGACCCATGTCACGCCTTTGGACATCGAGTATCCGCAGGATATTTTTTCGTTGTCGCACGTCGCGATTCCGTTCCCGGTGACGGACGCGCTCTATGGCATCGCGCCGAACGACGAGGAAAATTTCAACGAAAATCTGGGCACGCTCGCCCCACGCGGCGAACGCGGTACGTTGATTCTGACGCTCGACTCCATGTTCCGGATCGCATCGAATCCGTTCTTCCCGTATCTGCTGGAGCGCATCGACGAGGGCATCGGCAAGCTGCCGAATCCCGTGGTCAAGTCGCCCGAGCGCTCTCACGAAACCGCCGCGGGGCAGCCGGACGCAACGGCTGACGAGCTGCCGGAACTCAACGAGGTCGGGTCTTATGAGCCGTGACAAGCCGATGCCGCTGTAGTCGACGATCGACGAGAGACTGCGCCCGCTCATCGCAGTCTCTTGAATCACGCGAAAGTTACGGCTGATAGGACGGATCGACGATCGTCCAGAACGCCGCTTTCGGCTGCAGGTTGGCCGCGAACAGCAGCGGCAGATTGTTGCGCGGCACTGGCGTCGACGTCAGCCACGTGTGCTTGTCGGTATAACCCCACAGCGTCACCGCCTTGATGCTCGACTCCTGTTCGAACAGGTCGAACACGGCACGATAGCGCTGAGCCTGGGCGCGCATCACGTCGTTCGGCACCGGACGGCCGAGGTCGGGCAGGCACGCATGCGGGTTGCTCCAGCATTCGCCAGAGTCGGTATAGAGGCTCACGTCGAGCTCCGTCACCTGGTTCTCGAGTCCGAGCGCGGCGACGTCGTCGACAGCCTGCTTGATGTTCGGCAGTGGCGGCCAGTTGACGCTGATGTGCATCTGATGCCCGACGCCGTCGATCGGCACGCCCTCGGCGCGTAACTCGCGAATCACGGAGAGCAGTTTCGCGCGCTTGCCTGCATCGTCGGTGTTGTAGTCGTTGATATAGAGCTTGACGTTCGGATCGGCCGCCCGCGCCGCACGGAACGCGATCGCAATGTAGTCCTTGTCGAGCGCGCGATACCACGGACTGTCTTCGCGATAGACCTGATGCGGGTCGTTGGGGTCGCCGGCAAAGAACCAGTCCGGCGCTTCTTTCCAGTCGCCGCTCCTGAAGTGCCAAACGAGCGTGTGCCCGCGCACCGCGATGCCGTGGGCTTGGGCGAATGCGATGATCTCGTCGGCCGGCGCGAAGTTGTACTTGCCCTCGCCGACACCGATCGTGCCCGGCTTCATCTTGTTCTCGGCGATGTTAAGTAGCGGCACGGACCCTCGCTATGCGGGGTTAACCTGACTGATCCGGCGCAGCCGACACGGCGCGCAGCAACCGCGCGACGCTTCATCGTCATCGGCACGCCGAACCTTCGCGGTGCCTACAAACTCGTAGGGCAGCGCGGCGTCAGTTTAATAAGCTTCGCCGGATTACAACCTTGGCCAGACCAGCGCATGGGCATTCGACAGCTCGCCAGCGAGCTCAATCTTTCTGTTTCCACGATCTCGCGCGCATTGAACGACAGCGACGAAGTCAGCGCCGAGACCCGCGAGCGCGTGCGCGCCGCGGCGCTTGCCCACGGTTACGCGCCGAGCAAGTCGGCGGAGAGTTTGTGCAAGGGCCGCCTGGACATCATCGGACTGATGCTGCCGATGCGGCGCGAAGAAGAGAAATACACGCTCGGCGTCTTCATGACGCTGGCCGATGGACTGCAATCGGTGCTGGCCCAGCATGGCATGGACCTCGTCATGTATGCGAGCGAGTCATGGGACGACGAGTTCGCCCGCTTGCGGCGCATTGTCGAGCGGCGCCACGTCGACGGCGTGATCCTCGCCGGCACGCGGCAGCACGACGAGCGGCTCGATTACGTGATGAGCCGCAATTTCCCGTTCGTTGCGTTGGGCCGCAGCGAATCGGGCGGCGAGCACGCGTGGGTCGACCTCGATTTCGAAGCGGCGGCTGACGCGGGTGTCGCGCGGCTCGTGGCGCTCGGGCATCGGCGCATCGGTGCATCGCGCTGGGTGTCCCCGATAACGACGCAATGCATGCGCATGTCTATCGCCGCGCACGGCAGAAAGCGATGAAGCGGCATGGTGAAGGTGCCCGCCGACTACATACAGCGCAACGAGTTGTCCGAGCGTGGCGGCTATCTGATCACGGAGCAGTTGCTGCAACTCGCGCAACCGCCAGGCGCCCTCATGTTCCAGAGCGACTGCATGGCGATCGGCGCCTATCGCAAGCTTTACGAACTGGACAAGACACCGGGACGCGATCTCGCGATCTCGGGCGGCGTGCTGGCGGGCGATCTGCCGGAATACCTGGCACCGCGTCTGACCGGCTTCATGCTCGACGCCTATTCGTTGGGGCAGCGCCTCGCGCAGGCGCTGCTCGCGCAATTTCCCGACCTCGCCGCGGCCTACGGTGCAGCGCGCGAGCCATGCGTGTGGCCGCTGACGCTGCGTGAGCGCGACAGTGACGCCATCCCGTTCCCGTCCCAGGGCCGCTGACCAGACGCTTACGCTGAATCTATGATTTTTAGTGGCATAGCCCCACGCTAGCGAAAAACAAAGTCTGTACCTAACTACATCTCGTCACTTACAGGATCGGGAGATGGTCGCGGGATAGAGGCTGAACGATTCGGCGACTTCTTTGTGCGGCGGGCGAACGCCTCCCGCACGCAGGTGTCGACGCCATTCAAGTTGACAGAAGTCGTGTGCTATCGACCGTGCGCACCGTCAAAATCCATTCCGGTTTATGACGTATCAAAGCCGCTGCAGTTCTTCTCTCATCCACTCGTGAACGGCTCGCCCCAGTTCCTGCTGTGACAGGTCTCGAGGGGAGAAGGCCGGCCCAACAACTACACGAATTCGCCCACGGCCGCTGGGCCAGCCTTTCGCCGGCCAGACCTTGCCCGCGTTGAGGACCACCGGGACAGCAGGTACGCCTGTCGCGCAAGCCAATCGCACGCCTCCCGATGTCATCCTTAACGGCGCATCATGGGGCACTCGGGTGCCCTCCGGGAAAATGACCACGACGTCTCCCTTCGCCAGTCGCTCAGCGCTTTCTTGCGTGACAGCCTGGTGAGCTTGTCGAGCGGAGCCGCGGTTCAGACTGACCATATCGAGGCCGCGCAGCACCCATCCAAAAAAGGGAATACGAAGAAGCTCTTCCTTGAAAACGAAACTGATCCGCCGTGGGAAAAGTGCAAGAAATGCGAGAGTTTCCCAGGTCGATTCGTGACGGCACAGTAGTATCGCTGGCCCTTCAGGAATATGTTCGAGCCCATCAACCGTACATGAGACTCCCGGCAGCACGCGCATCACAATCACCAGTGCCCGGCACCATTGTTTTGCCAGCCAGTATCGTCCAGCCCTGCCGACGAAAGGAAACAGGAGCAGTATGACCATCGAATACAGCGTCCCGCTACCGAGAAGGTAGACGATGAACAACCATTTGGTGAAAGTCGAGCGCATCGGGGCCTGATTCAGATTGATTTCGGGTGAAACACTTCACCGTTGGCAAGTAAGACTACGCCATGAAGGATGGGTTCGCTGCCCAAACCGAAAGTGACGACCCCGCGCCTGAAACATGACGCACTCAGCAAGCCATGGGTTCGAGGACGGCCAAAACCGTAGCACTGATGCCCACCAACACCGGGCAGGCGACCTGGCGGTAAGGCCCTCCCGGAGAGCGCTGTACTGCTCCCGCTGAATTCAAGCCCTTCTGCGGCTTTGCCTCCTGGGTATCGAAGCATTAAAGATTCATGAAGTTGGACCGCAATAATACAGACGTGGTGGCAAGCGTCGCACCACCACGACCTGGTCATCGTGCGAGTTGCTGCATTGGGAGAAGCACGACAAGCGTCTGCATCCGCAAGAAATTCACGAATCGTCGCGCAGCGAGTGCAGTTGCCGAACTTTGTCGAAGAGCCACTGGAAGACCGAATGGTCGGTGTCCTTCGCTGCAGGAATAGCTGTCATTAGTTTGCCAATCGCATCCTGACGATAGGCCAGCAATCGGCACATCTGCTTCGCCACCTGGGGATGCTCTTTCAGGAACGAAGTCATATCGTCCTTGCTTACCTGATAAAGCACGCAAGGGGTAAGAGTCGCAATGGAAACATGCATGGGAAGTCCAGCGAGTAGCCCGGTTTCGCCAAATGTTTCGTCCGGCCCAATACGAGCAATTTCACGGCTGCCGGACGATTCAGCAAAGGTAACGGCAAGGACGCCGGAGTGGACAATTGAAAGACTGTCCGGGACTGCTTCAGACGTCAGAATCTGTTGATTGGCTTGGTATTCGTGTCTCGAAAGCCGCGCTGCAAGCCGTGTGACTTCATCGCCTGTCAGGCTTTCGAACAGGCTGACCCGTTTTAGAAGTGCTTCCTTGGCGTCATGCGCGGTAGGGGTTGGCGCAGGCATCCCCAAGGCACGCAGTGCCACGCCCGATGCGGCGAGATGTCGATAACAGAGGTCGAAAAGCTCGTTGGATGCGCTGAGCTTTTTGTTCATATCGTCGACGAATCCAACCACCTCGTATTGCACCGAGTTCAGCGTGGTGCGCTTCATGCGGGCCGAGGGAGCAGGGGCGGCAAGGATAGCGTTGCAACCGGTCAGCGCCTGGCCTAAGGCATCGAGCACCGTCTTAGGCCGTGCCTCTGGCTCAATCTCCAGGACCAGCGACAGGCCATGAACATTCGCCGGCCTGCTGTTGTTGGAAATCTTTGCCTTTGCGGCGACAGCATTGGGAACAATAAGCGTGTTTCCCTGACCGGTAAGCAAATGCGTGGCGCGCCAGTTCATCTCGACCACCTTGCCTTCAACGTCATCAATCATCACCCAGTCGCCAACCGAGTAAGGTTCAGTGGTGTTAAGCACGATGCCTGCGAAGACGTCGCTGAGTGTGCTCTGGATTGCCAGGCCAAGTACGATGGCGAGGGCGCCCGATGTGGCGACGAGCCCACGCACCGGCAACTCAAGCACGAAACCGAGAGCTGCCACGATCGCGGCAAGAAATACGACAGCACCGAAAACATCCGAGAATAACCGCTGCCGTCGCCACGCACTTGGAAGTAACAGCGTATCAAGGGAGAGGGTGAGCAGTCGCGCCGCCATCAACCACCAGATTATTTCCAGCACCTGGCCTAACCAGTGCTGTTCGACCGCGCCCAGGTCGGGTGCTTGTGTGAATGGACTCAGGCCGGACCCAAAGAGTACCCAACTCAGCACGGAAAAAAGCGCAAGGCGTATCAGGAGCCGCGAGAACTCGTGAGCAGGAAGTCGGAAACGCCACACGATGACGTCGATAGCGACGATACCGAATCCCAGAATCAGTGGATATTTCACAGGCGCTTCCCCAGGAGGCAACCTTGGGAGGATACACACATCGCATCCACATTCGGAGAGATTATGCGATGTCGCCGTTGTGGGCGCGAGCGGCCGCCAACTATCGTGGCAAAGTTGAATCAGTCAAACTCCACACCCCCATTACATTGGAGTTGGTAAAGTTTCCGGACCTGTTGAGGCAAAATGCGACCCAGCGACAACGGAGGCAGTGCGTCAATGTGAAAGAAACCGGCGGCGTTCGTTTCAACGCCGGAAATCTCGCTCAAAGCGCCAATCTCTCCGAGGAACACAAGTTTCCAGATGTGAAAGACAGATGGGGGGTGCCCGTGTTTTGGCATGTCCCAAAGTGCGAGGAGTCGCTTGATGGTTACGGCGTACCCGCTTTCCTCGCGAACTTCACGTACAGCGTTCTCAGCCGGCGAGGCACCGACGTCAGCCCATCCCCCAGGGAGGGACCAGCGACCATCGGCCGCTTCGCGCACGAGCAGAACTTCACCAGTGCCGGTGAATACCGCGCATCGGACGTCGAGCTTCGGATTGGCGTAGCCTTCTTCGCGAGCAAAAAGTTGCGCAACCTCCTCTGTTTGCATGTTAGCGAGTTCGGCTAGCTGGGCGTGGGCAATGCGTAGTATCTCTTCGTAGCGTTCGCGGTCGAATGCCTCCGTCGCGTAATGCAGTCCGGTTTGCGCGATTGCCAACAGCCGACGCGCCTGCGTCAATCTGCGTTCCGTCAATTCTCCAAATCTATTCATGAGACGCTCCGCATCACGAGGATTGAGTGCAAACATACCACTCTAAATTGCTGGCTTCCGTTGCGGGTAACGTCACAACTCGCGCGGCCATGCCACTGCGCGAAGAGCGGCGTGGCAACCCATCGATAACGCATAAATTTCAAAGTTACTCGAAGGTCGGCCACAGTTTGTTGTCACCGGTACAGGCTTTATTGCCACTCGTTACCGCCGCGCCGTCGCCGCTCTTTGCCGAAGGCATGGCGAAGGGCTACCTGCTGCGCAAGCCGAACGGCGACGTCTGGCAGTGGAACCGCTGGCAGCCCGGTCAGGGCATCGTCGACTTTACCAATCCGGCCGCCGCCGGCTGGTATGCGGGACATTTGCGCCGCCTGCTGGAGATGGGGGTGGATTGCTTCAAGACAGGCGGTCGATCATGGCACGCCGATGCTGCGCGCGATGCTGCTGGAATTCCTCGACGATCCCGCTTGCGATTACCTCGACCGCCAGTACCTGCTCGGCGATGCGTTGCTGGTGGCGCCGGTGTTCAACGCCGAGGGCGACGTGGACTTCTATCTGCCCGCGGGACGCCGGACGCACCTATTCAGCGGCAAGCAACTCGATGGCGGCCGCTGGATGCGTGAGTCGCACGGTTTCACGAGCCTGCCGCTCTACATGCGGCCCAATACGCTGCTCGCGCTTGGCACCGAGGATCAGCGTCCCGACTACGACTACGCGAGACGCAGCGAGCTGCACCTGTTCGAGCTGGGCGATGGTGCAACGGCCACCGTGACCCTGCGCGATCTGGACGGCACGGCGGTGACGCATGTGAGGGTGACCCGTCAGGGCGACATGCTGCGGGTCCGGCACGAAGGCGTGCAAGCCCCGTTGCGTCTGGTGCTACGTCGGCGGCATAGCGTGCGGGATGCGGGCAGCTTGCCGATGCAGGCGGGGGAATCTGGCGTAAGCATCACACTGCCGATGGGCGAGGGCGAGGGCGAGGGCGAGGGCGAGGTGACGGTGCGCGTTTGATGGCTCCGTCCTGTCGAGCCGGGCGTTGCGCGCGAGGAACTGACGTTCCGCGCAACGCTTGCGGGCGCCGTGCTCACCGCGGGCGCTGCCGCTTAAGTTGGGCGATTGGTGTAGTCACTGACATGATCTCGCTGTCGTTCAGGTGTTCCAGCGCAGTTCCATTTCCCGGGCGATCAAAGCTGCCGAAGCAGACCACTATTTAGCGCGCGGACGGTTTGGCTTGTCGTCCGCGCAGCGATATCGTTTGATTTCAACGTCAATTCAACCGTCCCCCCGATCGCGAGAGCAGATTGTTCACCGAGGTGACGCCGTCAACGGTGCGGGCGCTCTGCTCGGCCAGCGCGACCTGCGTGCCCTCGGGCACCCATCCGACCAGTGTGACCTGTCCCGATCGCGCAAAGACGAATACGTGAGACAGGCTGACGCCGCTATGCGCAAAGCTGACGCGAACGTTATGGGCGAGTTGCCGGTCGGCGGCCGACGAATCGCCTTCGGCATGGACCGCCGGTGCGATAGCGCTGGAAATCAACAATGCGAGAGTGGAAGCAATGGCTATTTTCACGATAGCTCCTTAACGAGAGGCAACTGTGCCGGCGAACTCCGGCAGCAGGTCTTCCGGTCCACTACGGGAGGGGCCGCGGAAGGCGATGACAAAAATCCCCGTGCGCACCATGCCTGCCTCTATGGATGGCGCGATCAGGGGTTTTGTCTGTCGGGTCGTTTGGGGTTTTGTTCTCGCCCGGCGAATAGCTTGCGCGTTCATCGTGGGGAACGCGGCGTTGGATTGACGGCGTGACGCCAAGCCGCCGGAGCACACTCGTGAAGACCCATTGAGCGATTTCCGCATGGCGCGGCGAGCCCTCGTGGATGCGTCGACGAGATCGCACTTCGCGATCTGCCAACACGGAGCACGAGTCGTGGCTCAGCGTCGTATCTGTTGATCATAGTCCCGAAAGCCGGGGCCTGCTGACGGCGGCCAGAGCGGCGGTTCGAAGGTTCGTCAGCCAGGTGACTCGCGTGTCACTGCCGGGAGTGTGAAGGAGGGTGACGGCGACATTTTTTGTTACCGGTACCTCGAAATCTGCAAGCGGCGCGCAGTTCGTCGTTGCATTTGCACAACATCAAGATCGGCGCACGTGCGTGTTCGAACGTTTCCTGGCGTCCCGCGAACAGCCCGGCAGGCAGCGCACGTCCTTCTGGCGGCTTTTCGTTGCATGGATTCAAACGGATTTGCCAGGCACATGACCACGGCGTCATGGTCACGAAGCGCGTGCTACTTCGTCATTGAATTGCGCGCAACCGCTATGTGCAACAGCGTTTTCCCTGACACGGAAGATCGATACGCAGCGCATTGGCGCTACCTATAATCGCCTCGAAATGTGTATCGGACATTTCAGCAAAGCGGGGAGTGCGGTGAATCAGCACATCCCGAGCGGCTTGGAGACGCCAAAATGTATATAGGATATCTAATGAAAAAAGAAGTTCTTGCTTTGTCCATGATGGCAGCTGCGACGGTGGCCCACGCGCAGAGCAGCGTCACGCTGTATGGCCGTATCGACAACGGTATTCAATACGAGACCGGCCTGCCGGGTGGTCACGCATGGGCCGCTCAGAGCGGTAACTGGGGCTGCTCGTGGTTCGGCCTGGAAGGCGCCGAAGATCTGGGCGGCGGCACCAAGGCGGTCTTCCAGTTGGAAGGCCAGCTGAACACGATGACCGGCGCGTCCGCAGGCAATCTGTTCGGCCGCCACGCCACGGTCGGCTTCACCAACGACCGTTTCGGTCTGTTCAAGATGGGTAACCTCGGCGCCGGCGAACTGTCGCAGGACAGCTGGGGCACGGACCCACAGCTGATGCAGCGCTACGCCATCTCGACGCTGGTGCGCGGCCGTAACTGGGCAAGCGCCAACAACGGCGCGGAATACAACTCGCCGGTGCTGCTTGGCGGCCTCGTCCTCAAAGGACAGTATTCGCTGACCAACAACACGAGCTGGAACTCGGCGCCGAATAACGCGCAAGGTGTTCCGACCGGTCAGGGCCGCACCAACGCCGTCGAAGGTGTCTACACGTTCGGCAGCGGCGACTTCCGCGTGATTTACGACGAAGTCCGCGGCGCGAACGGTTCGTTCAACAACGTCTACTCGGCTTCGCGCTCCATCCTCGCGGGGGGTACGTATGTCTTCGGCCCGGTGAAGCTGTACGCTGGCTACCAGCATCTGAGCGCACCCGACGCAACCAATTCGAGCATGGGCGTGAGCGACGCGTCGCAGCCGATCGGCGTGAGCGCACCGACCAGCGTCAATCACGAATGGGTCGGCGCAGCGTGGCAGGTGACCAATGCCACGGCGATTACGGGCGCGGTGTTCCACGCGAACGCGAACAACGGCAACGGCAACGCGACGCTGTTCACGCTCGCCGCGACGTACGCCCTGTCCAAGCGCACCTTCCTCTACACGGAAGCCGGCTACGTCCACAACAGCTCGACGTCGAACCTGAACCTGGGCAACGGGCCGTACGGCAACAACAACTTCGATGCGGCGACCAACACGTCGTCCAACAGCAACCCGAACTACGGCCAGAGCCAGACCGGCGTGTTCGCGGGCATCATGACGACGTTCTAAGCTGGACCTGCCTTAACGGGCAAGTAGTGAGTAGTGCGTAGTGTAGTGATCTCCGGGTTTTAAAGTACTGCTTATATCTCTTCACTAGAGAGGCCGGTGCGACGCAATCCTCCACCCTCGTCGCACTGGCTGTTTTTTGGGTCGCCCGCCCAGCGCTTATGCACAACCGGGTAGGGTTTACTCACGTTTGAAAGCGCTTTCAAAAAATCGTATGCTGTGGACATGATCGACGACAGCCCTAATCCACCCAATGTGACACTCGAGGAAATTGCGCGGGCAGCCGGCGTTTCCCCCAGCACGGTGTCGCGCATCCTGAACGGCACGGCGCGCGTATTGCCGGCCAAGCAGAAGGCGGTGGAGCAGGCTATCGCGAGATTCAACTACCGGCCGAACGTGCTGGCGCGCAGCCTCGCGAGCGGCAGGACCGACACGATCGGTGTGCTCACACAAACCGTGTCCAGTCCGTTTTACGCGGAGTGGCTGCGCGGTATCGAAGACGGTCTGTCGGAGACGGGCTTCACCGCGCTCTTCGTCAGCAGTCGCTGGAACGTCAAGGACGAGATGGCGCGCCTCGAGCAATTCATCGCGCGCCGCGTCGACGGAATGATTCTGTTGCATGCCCAACTCGACGAGCCCTCGCTCAACGAATACTCCAGGCATGCGCCCTTGCTCGTGCTGGGACGTTCGCTGCAAAACAGCGCGACGCTCGCGAGCTTGCCGCTCGACAACGTGCAGGGCGCGCGCGACGCAACCCGTCATCTGATCGAGCAGGGCCATCGCAGGATCGCGTTCATCGCTGGGCCGTCCAATCACGAGGATGCGATCGAGCGCCTCGACGGTTACCGGATGGCGCTCGAAGAAGCGGGCATCGGCTTCGACGCCGAACTCGTCGAACAGGGCGACTATCTGGAGACGGGCGGCGTGGCGGCGATGGCGCGATTGTTCGCACGCGGCCCCGTGTTCAGTGCGGTCTTCTGCGCGAACGACCAGACCGCCTATGGCGCGCGGCTCACGATTTTTCATCGTGGTCTGCGCGTGCCGGAAGACGTCTCGCTGGTCGGCTTCGACGATTTGCCTACCTCGTCGTATATGACGCCGCCATTGACGACGGTCCGCCAGCCCACCTATGAAATCGGGCGCCTCGCGGCTCAGGGGATCGTGCAGATGATCCGCAAGCAGCCCATTGCGCTGAACCCGATTCCGCTCACGCTCGTGACGCGGGAAACCACTTGCCGGCTCGCGCCTCCATCGAAGCGAAAAGCGGCGCGAAGTTAGCACATCTCGCAGCCATCAGGCTGCAGCACCCCGAGGGGCATTTTTTTTTGCAACGTCATGAAAGCGCTTTCAAAACTGTCGGGTTTTTAAGTTACCGCTAACAATTCTCAGGTAAAACGCAAGCAAGCACAAAGAAGCAAACGAAGCAAAAAGAAGAAGCAATAAGCAACCGAACGCAATCAACAAAACGGTTCAAAAGGAGACGAGTAATGAAATTTCGCTTTTCAGGTCCTGCCGCCGCCGTGCTGCTCAGCCTCGCGGCAGTCGGCGCGCAAGCCAACACCACGTTGACGGTCGCGGTCTTCCCGAAGCTGGATCAGGAGATCAAGGACGCGCTGCCCGCATGGAAGAAGCTCCATCCGGACGTCGATATCAAGGTGTCGTCGCTGGCGATCGCCGACCACCACAACGCGATGACCACCGCGCTCGCGACCAGCTCCGATCTGCCCGACGTGATGGCGGTCGAAGTCGGCTTCATCGGCCGGTTCGCGGCGGGCGGCGGCCTCGAAGACCTGTCGAAGGCACCCTACAACGCGGGCCAGTACAAGAACCAGTTCATCCGCTACACGTTCGCGCAGGCCACCACGCAGGACGGCGCGATCGTCGGCATGCCGGCCGATATCGGCCCGGGCACGCTGTTCTATCGCAAGGACATCCTCGAGAAGGCCGGCGTCACCGAAGCTGATCTGAACAAGTCATGGGACTCGTATCTCGCCGCCGGGCAGAAGATCAAGAAGGCCACCGGCGCGTACCTGATGGCATCGTCGCGTGATATCGAGGACATCTACATTCGCGCCGACCTGAAGGAAGGCGACGGCGTGTACTTCGACAAGGCCGGCAATCCGGTCGTCACGTCGGAGCGCTTCGTCAACGCATTCAAACTCGCGAAGAAGGCGCGCGATCTGGGCCTCGACGCGAAGATCACGCCGTGGTCGAACGAATGGGCCGAAAGCTTCAAGCGCGGCACCGTCGCCACGCAGATGATGGGCGCGTGGCTCGGCGGCCACCTGTCGTCGTGGATCGCGCCGGATACGAAGGGCCTGTGGCGCGCGGCCAATCTTCCGAACAACGCGTACGCGTCGTTCGGCGGCACGTTCTACGCGATTCCGGTGAAGGCGACCCAGAAGCCGATGTCGTGGGAATTCATCAAGTTCCTGACGACGCGCCAGGACACGCAGCTCGCATCGTTCCGTTCGATCGACGCTTTCCCGGCACTGCTCGCCGCGCAGAACGACGGCTTCTTCGCCGAGCCGGTCGCGTTCCTCGGCAACGAAAAGGCGCGTCTGATCTGGCGCGATGCGGCCGGGCATATTCCGTCGATCCAGCGCAGCAAGTATGACCAGGTGGCCGAAGAAGCGGTGCACTCGGCGCTCGACAAGGTCGTCGACGGCAACGAAGACATTGGCACGGCACTGAAGGAAGCGCAGGACCAGATCGCACACCGCGTCCGGCGTTGAGGAAGCGGCGCGGCGCCGCGCGCGCCGTGCTGAAGTTTGCAATAGCGTGGCCGGCGTCGTTCGCCGGCCTCGCCAGACTGGATGGACGGAACTACCGATGAGCCTTTCGCTGCCCACCCCCGAACCGGCCGCCCCTGACGGGCGCATCGCCGACGTGCGCCTGCCGCTGAGCGCGCCGCGCAAGAAGTCGCTGATTGATCCGGTGAAGATCGCGCCTTACCTGTTTCTCACTCCTTTTTTCGCGCTGTTCGCGTTGTTCATCGCTTTTCCGCTGCTGTTCTCGCTGTATCTGTCGTTCCAGAGTTGGGACGCGACGGCGGGACTCGCCAGCATGAAGTGGGTGGGCCTGTCGAACTTCACCTTCACGCTGACCGACCCGTGGTACTGGAAGTCGCTCTACAACACGGCGTCGATGGCCATCATGTCCGGCTTGCCGCAACATCTGATTGCGCTGCCGCTCGCGTTTTTCCTGCAGACCGCGTTTCGCCGCTGGCGCAATTTCGTCGTCGGTCTGTATTTCCTGCCGTTCATCACGTCGAGCGTGGCGATCGCACTGATCTTCTCGTCGCTGTACTCGACGGACTTCGGCATGATCAATCTCGCGATTGCCGAGATCGGCAAATTGCCGGGCCTGCACTGGATCGTGCCCGCTCATCCGATCGAATGGCTGTACAAGCCAGCTAGCGTCAAGCCGGCGGTGTCGGTGGTGATTTTCTGGCGTTATGTCGGCTGGAATACGGTGCTTTATCTGTCGGCGCTGCAAACCATTCCAAAGGATCTGTACGAAGCCGCGAAGATCGACGGCGCGAACGGCTGGCAGCAATTCACCCGCATCACGATCCCTCTCATCAAGCCGATGATTTTCTTCGCGGTGACGCTGTCCATCATCGGCGGTCTGCAGCTGTTCGAAGAGCCGTTCATCCTGCTGCCGAACGAAGGCATGGGCACGAGCCAATCGGGCTTGACCACGGCCGTCTACATGTACCGCACGGCTTTCCACGACGGCGATTTCGGCACCGCGAGCTCGATTGCATGGCTGCTGTTCATCACCATCGCCGCGCTGATGTGGCTCAACACGCGCATCTTTCACCGCAGCGGCATGAACGAGGAGAACCAGCGATGAAACTGTCGCCACTGTCCAATAACAAGGCTCGCTATACCGGCTATGCAATCGTGCTGACGGGCGCGCTGCTGATGTTCTCGCCGTTCTATTTCATGTTCGTATTCGCGACGCACACCAGTTCAGAAATCTTTTCGATGCCGCCGCCGTTGTGGTTCGGCAGTGCGTTTCTGGACAACATGGCCTCGCTGATGCGGCACATCCCGTTCTGGCGCAATCTCGGCTGGAGCTTCTACACAGCCACGATGCAGACGCTGCTGACGCTGCTCGTCACGTCGATGGCGGGCTACGCGTTCGCGATGTACGAGTTCCGCTTCAAGAAGACGCTGTTCGCGGTCGCGCTGACGGCGATGCTGGTGCCGCCGTTCCTCGGCATGATTCCGACCTTCATGACGATGAACCTGCTCGGCTGGATCAACGAGCCTCGCGCGCTGTACGTGCCCGGCGCGGCTGCCGCGCTCGGCGTGTTCCTGATGCGCCAGTACGTTGCGTCGGCGATTCCGTCCGAGCTGATCGAGGCGGCGCGCATCGACGGTTGCGGCGAATTCCGCATTTACTGGAGCGTGGTGCTGCCGCTCCTGGGACCGGCATTGGGCACGCTTGGGCTCATCAGCTTCATCCAGGCATGGAATAACTTCCTGTCGGCGCTCGTCGTGCTGCGCTCGCCGTCGATGTACACGCTGCCCCTCGCGCTGCGCATTCTGCAAAGCCCGACCAATTCGGATTGGGGCGCGGTGATGGCGGGCTCGGCGGTTGCGGTACTCCCGCTGCTCATGCTGTTCGCGTTCACTTCACGCCGGTTGATCGACGGTCTGACGACCGGCGCGGTCAAGGCCTGATCCGGTTTCATCCGGCTTACTTCGAGCCCTCACCGGGCATGACTATCCAGGACAACATTATTTATGTCGACATATCGGTTCAAGGAAGACTTCGTTTGGGGCGTCGCCACCAGTTCCTATCAGATCGAAGGCGCAGCGCATGAAGACGGCCGCGGCCCGTCGATCTGGGACGCGTTCTGCAACGTGCCGGGCAAGGTCGTGAACGGCGAGAACGGCGATGTCGCGTGCGATCACTATCATCGTCTCGAGCAGGATCTCGACCTGATGGCCGAACTGGGGATGCAGGCCTATCGTTTCTCGATCGCGTGGCCGCGCGTGCAACCCGACGGCCGTGGCACGTTCAACGAGAAAGGCCTCGGCTTTTACGAGCGTCTCGTCGACGGGTTGCTCGAGCGCGGCATTCAGCCGTTCGCGACGCTGTATCACTGGGACCTGCCGCTCGCGTTGCAGGAAGCGCAAAACGGCTGGGAAAACCGTGACACCGCCTATCGCTTCGCCGACTACGCGCGCAAGATCGGCAGCGTACTCGGCGACCGGGTGGCGTCGATTGCGACTCACAACGAACCGTGGTGCACCGCGTGGCTCGGCAACGCGACCGGCTATTTCGCGCCGGGCAACGCAGACCTGAAAAAAGCGGCCAACGTATCGCACCATCTGCTGCTCTCGCATGGCCTCGCGCTGCAGGCGCTGCGTGCCGACGGCGTGAAGGCGCCGCTGGGCATCGTGCTCAACCAGTCGCCGGCGCACGGCGCGACCGATTCGCCCGAGGACCAGGCTGCCGCATCGCTCGAATATTCGAAGTTCGTCAGCTGGTACATGGACCCGCTGTTCAAGGGCGAGTATCCGGCCGAAGCGTTGCAATGGTACGGCGAGAATGGCCCACAAGAAGTGATTCGCGACGGCGACTTCGACATCATCGGCACGCCGATGGACTTTCTGGGTATCAACTACTACACCCGCATTTTCGCGAGCGCATCCGGTGAAAAGCGGCCGCCGGGTGCACTCGGCTTCACGGACATGGACTGGGAAGTCTATCCGCAAGGCTTGACCGAACTGCTGACCGGCCTGAACGCGAACTACAAGCTGCCGCCCATCTACATCACCGAGAACGGCTGCGCGGCGAGAGACGTGCTGGACAACGGGCGCGTGCGCGACACCGACCGCATCAAGTTCTACGACCTGCATCTGGCCGCATTGTCGGATGCTGCACAAAAAGGTGTCGACGTGGCCGGCTATTTCGCGTGGAGCCTGCTGGACAACTTCGAATGGGCGTCCGGCTACGACAAGCGCTTCGGCATGGTGTACGTCGACTACGCAAGCCAACAGCGCACGCCGAAGGACAGCGCGCACTGGTATCGGGACGTGATCGCGCAGCACGCCGGCGCGGCGTTGCCGCGCTAAAGCGGGGACACCGGCATCACAACCCGCGTGACGGCGCCGCAAAGGCGGCGTCGCGTGGGAAAGCAAGGTCAAGGATTCAGGAGAAGCTAGACATGGGCGAACTCGTATTGCGCAACGTAGCGAAGACGTATGGTGAAGGGCCACAGGTCATTCAAGGCATCGATCTTCACATTCCGGATGGCCAGTTCACGGTTTTCGTCGGGCCGTCCGGGTGCGGCAAGTCGACCATGCTGCGCATGATCGCCGGGCTCGAATCGGTGAGCGGCGGTGACATTCTGATCGACGGCGTACGGGTCAACGATCTGCAGCCCGCGGATCGGGGCATCTCGATGGTGTTCCAGAGCTACGCGCTCTACCCGCACATGACGGTCGCGGAAAACATGGGCTTTTCGCTGAAGCTGTCGGGCAAGTCGAAGCAGGAAGTCCGTGAAGCGGTCGGGCGGGCAGCGGAGATTTTGCAGATCAGCCATCTGCTCGAACGCAAACCGAAGGCGCTCTCGGGTGGTCAGCGGCAACGCGTCGCGATAGGACGGGCGATCGTGCGCAAGCCGCGCGTGTTCCTGTTCGACGAACCGCTATCGAATCTCGACGCGGCGCTGCGCGTGCAGATGCGCATCGAGCTCGCGAAGCTGCATCGTGAACTCGGCACGACGATGATCTACGTCACGCACGATCAGGTCGAGGCCATGACGCTGGGCGAGAAAATCGTCGTCTTCAACAAAGGACATATCGAGCAGATCGGTGCGCCGCTCGATCTGTATGACCGGCCGGCTAACCGTTTCGTCGGCGGCTTTCTCGGCTCGCCGCAGATGAACATGCTGCCCGCCACGCTCGTGTCGCAAGGAGATACGCAAACCGTCATCACGCTTGCCGGCGCGACTGAACAGATCGTGTTGCCTGGCCGTCCGGGCCGGGCGCTCGGCGGCAAGCTGACACTCGGGGTGCGGGCCGAGCATCTCGACATCGGCGCGACGGGCGAAGGACTCGGCGCGCGCGTCGAACTGGTCGAGCATCTGGGCGACGTATCGTTGCTGCATGCGCACCTCGACGGCGCGGGGCAGGCGATTTCACTGAAGCTCGACAAGAAGGACGCGCAGCATGCGGTCGGCGCACGCGTCGGCATCAAGGTCGCGGCGTCGGCGGTCACGCTGTTCGATGCGGACGGTGTTGCGGTGCCGTTTGAGCGTAGCGAAGTCGAAGGGCATGTCCACGCGCTGATTTGATCGCGTCGACAACAAACAACCGGCCGGGTGGAGAGCGCAATGGAAAAGCGAGTATCGAAAGCCATATTCAAGTCCAGGGCATGCGAACTGTTCCGGCAGGTCGAGTCGCTGGGGGAAACCGTGGTGGTCACGGATCGTGGGCAACCGACCATCGAGATTCGCCCCTATCGCAGCAAGCTCGGCAATCCGCTCGAACTGTTGCGCGCTTCGATCGTTCATTTCGATGCTACGCAGGCGTCGCCGCCGGACCCGATAGAGGAAGCGCAATGAATACCCTCGATGCTGCGGCGACAACGAGGTTCATTTGATCGGGTATCAGGCGTTTCTAACGTTATCGCTAACGGTCATGCATTCGCCGAGTATGATCTGCAACCTTGCAGCTGCCTTTCACCCGACAACAAGCGCTGGGCGGTGCCGTAGGCGAGTCTCCGGAGCGGTCCTCACGAGACCAGGTAAACTCCGCATGGCGGTCGCGGAATCGTGCTACTAACATAATCTAACGTTAGGGATAACGTTAAATCTGTTCCTGGTTTCACTATCACGACAAAGGCAGCTATCGGCCAGATCGGAGCGCCGCTCCACCTGTGCGACGCTTCATGTTGCCGGACCGTCGCACGAGCGTTGTTGGAAGTAGGGGAGCCGGAGAGAGCTTCCTCGTAGCAGGTTGAAAATCGATAACAAATATCCGGCCGTCAACCACGATCGTTGCGGCCCGATCCAAAAAATAGCTGGTCGAATTATCTGGGTGGAGAGCGCAATGGAAAAGAGAGTATCGAAGGCTATTTTCAAGTCCCGGGCATGTGAACTGTTCAGGCAGGTGGAAATGCTCGGGGAGACCGTTGTCGTCACGGATCGTGGGCAGCCCACCATCGAAATCAGGCCCTACCGGAACAAGCAGGAGAACCCGCTCGAACTATTGCGTGCTTCGATCGTGCATTTCAACATGCAGCACTCGCCCCTTCCCGTCGCGGCGGAGCAGGAAGATCGATGATCACGCTCGATACGCTTGCACTGGTGTGCTGGCTGAGCAGACAGAAGGCGTTGAGTCAGGCAGCACACGATGCGATCGATCGCGAACTGGACGGCGGTGAAATCCTGATTTCGGCGATCAGTGCGCTCGAAATCGCGGAATTCGTCAACGAAGGCCGGCTCGGGTTGTCGATGGACGCGCGCAGCTGGCTGTCGACGTTCGTCTCGATGGAAGGCGTGCGGATGGTTCCAGTGGACACCGAAATCGCCTTGCGCGCGGCGCGGCTGTCGTCCGCGCTCACGTCCCATCAGCGCCTGATCGTCGCCACTGCCCGCACGTTCGGCGGCGCGCTCGTCACGTCGGACGCGAAGGTGCGCGCCTCGACTTACGTGGAAACCATCTGGTGACGTGCGCGGCGGCGCGGCTTCGTGCGGACTGGTCCGGTGGAGTCGCGCACGACCAGTTCCGCCGGCAGCGTGATGCGCTGCGAGGCCGCGTCGATACCGGCGATCCGCGCGAGCAGCGTATTGACCGCCGAGCGCGCCATCTGCTGGAAAGGTTGCCGGATCGTCGTGAGCGCCGGATGAAATTGCTCCGACATTGGGATGTCGTCGAAGCCGATCACCGAAATATCGTCCGGCACGCGCAAGCCCGCTTCCCTGATCGCGGCGATCACGCCAAACGCGCTTTGATCGTTCGCGGTGAAGATGGCGGTGGGCGGATCGGCGAGGTTGAGCAGATCGAACGTGACGTCGAACGCCATCATTTGCGACAGATCACCGGCGGCGACCAGCGCGTCTTCACGCGGCAGCCCGAGCCGGGCCAGCGTGTCGTGATAGCCGCGCTGACGGTCGCGCACCCCTTCGATCGTTTCGTCGCCTGCGAGGAACGCGATCCGCTTGTGACCGAGTTCCGCGAGATGCTCGACCGCGAGACAGGCGCCGCCATAGTTATCGACCGACACCGACGGAAAACCGGTCAGCGTGCCGCGCTGATCGACGACGACGACCGGCACCTTGGCGGTTGCGAGCGCTTCGAGACAGAGCGATTCGCGCGGCAGAATGGCGAGAATCCCATCCGAGAATTGCTGGATCAGGCCGAGCAGGTCGTGATGCGTATCGCGGTCTTCGTCGAATACCGTGTAGACGAGCATCTCGCAACCCGCGCCGCGTGCCGCACGGCCAGCGCCGAGAATCAGCTCGCTGGAGAACTGGGTGTCCAGTGTCGGCGTGATGATGCCGATGATGCCGTTGCGGCCACCCGAGAGTTTCTGCGCAGTGCGATTGACGACGTAACCGATATCCGACGCGATTCGCAGCACTTCGTCGCGAGTTTCCCGCGACACGCCCGGGCGGCCGTTGAGCGCGCGCGAAGCGGTCATCTGCGAGACACCGGCGAGCTTGGCGACATGCTCGAGCGTGGGGGTCTGTCTTGCCATGCGTGATGAAGGCGTACGAGAGGTCATGTCGAATTGGACTCGCTTTTAACGTTAGCGATACCGTTTATATTCTAACTATTCTACCAGAATAGGTTGCGCGCGCCGACCCTTCGGCAGTCAATCTTCTTGTAGCATGCAAGCCGTGCGGGCGGCGACCAGGTAAAATCCCGCATAGCGGTCGTTCGCACGGCGGCCTAACATTCGCTAACGTTAAGGCTAACGTTACGTGGTGTGGTTGATATTCCAATATTCATGAGGGGACACAAACATGGCGTACCCGGCTTTTTTTAAAGCGCGGTCAATTGTCGGCGCCACGGCGCTCGTATGCTCGCTGTCAGCAGTCGTATCGACAGCCGCATTCGCACAATCGGGCAAGACGATTACGGAGTGGGATCAGCAAACCAACGTCACGTCGAGCAAGGTGCTTCGGGATGCGGCAGACCGCTTCGAGCATCAGAATCCCGGCTACAAGGTCGAGGACTCGCACGTCCTGAACGAAGCCTACAAGACCAAGCTGAAGGTGGCTTTCGGCGCCGGCGAGCCGCCGTGCGTGTTCGAATCGTGGGGCGGCGGTCCGCTGCATGAATATGTGAAGGCCGGCCAGGTGGTCGACCTGACGCCGTATCTGCAGAAAGACCCGGCTTATCGCAACCGCTTCATGCCGACCTCCTGGCATGCGGTGACGTTCGGCGACAAGACATATGGCGTGGCGGCGGAAAATGCGTCCGCGGCCGTGATCTTCTACAACAAGGATCTGTTCAAGCAATACAACCTGACGCCGCCGCAAACGTGGGATCAGTTGATGCACGTCGTGCAGGTGCTGACCTCGCACGGTATCGCGCCGTTCGCGCTGAGCAACAAGAACAAGTGGACCGGCTCGATGTACTACATGTACCTCGTCGACCGGATCGGCGGCCCCGAAGTCTTCCGCAAGGCAGTGGATCGCGCGCCGGGCGGCAGCTTCGCGGACCCGGCTTTCGTCGAAGCGGGCAAGTACATCCAGCAACTCGTGAAGGCGGGCGCTTTCGCGCAGGGCTACAACGGCCTCGACTATGACGTCGGCGCATCGCGTCGTCTGCTGTATTCGGGCCGCGCCGCGATGGAACTGATGGGCGGCTGGGAAGCATCGACGATCCAGAACGAAAATCCGGCGTTTGCGAGCAAGCTCGATTTCTTCCCGTTCCCGAGCGTGCCGGGCGGCAAGGGCGATCCGCGCGACGTGATCGGCACGGTCGGCGACGGCTTCATGAGCATCTCGACCGAGTGCAAGGACCCGGCAGCGGCGTTCAAGCTGATCCAGACGATGACCGACGACACCTCGATGCACGGCCGCGTGCTCGACAAGAAGATTCCGCCGGTCAACAACATCAGCATCAGCGATCCGTTCCTGAAGCGTCTGCAAACCTTGATCGCCGACGCGCCGAACGTACAGCTCTGGTACGACCAGGAGTTGCCGCCGAAGCTGGGCGAGCTGCACAAGGATACGTCGCAGGCGCTGTTCGGCCTGTCGCTGACGCCTGAAGCGGCTGCGCAACAAATGGAAGCCGCCGCGAAGGCGGGAAGCTAACCCGTAGTCTGAAGAGGAGCCCGGCTCGCGTCGTTCGACGCGGGCCGGACACACGATCTGTGAATATTGCAATTTCCACTGCGCCCGCCGAGCGGGCGCGTATTTCGTCGCAGTGGCTGGTCATCACAGTGTTTCTCGCCCCCGCTGTGCTGCTGCTGGCGATCTTCCTGCTGTACCCGTTGCTCTCCAGTCTGCGGCTTTCGCTGGTCGACTGGACCGGGCTCGGTACGCATTCACGCTTCGTCGGGCTCGCCAACTGGATTCAGCTCGCTCAGGACACGGTTTTCTGGCGCTCGCTCTGGAACAACGTGATTCTCGCGCTCGCGTCGATCGTGATCGAGCTGCCCATTTCACTCGCGCTGGCCGTGCTGCTGGACAAGGCGGGACGTGGCTCGCGCATGCTCAAGATTCTTTATTTCCTGCCGCTGCTGATGTCGAGCGTCGCGATCGGCGTGCTGTTCAAGAACGTCTACGACCCGAACTTCGGGCCGCTGAACGCCGCGCTGCACGCGATCGGCCTCGATTCGCTCGCGCAGGACTGGCTCGGCGACACGCGCTTCTCGCTCGCCTCGACGATCGCGGTGATCTGCTGGCAGAACGTGCCGTTCTACATGATCCTGTTCCTCGCCGGGCTGTCGTCGATGCCGGCCGAGTTGAACGAGGCGGCGCGTCTCGATGGCGCCTCCGAATGGACCATCTTCTGGCGCATCAAGCTGCCCCATCTGCAAGGCGCGATCCGCACGGCGGTGCTGCTGTCGGTGCTCGGTTCGCTGCGTTATTTCGATCTGATCTACGTGATGACGGGTGGTGGTCCGGAAGGCTCGTCGGAACTGATGGCCACTTACATGTACCGGACCGTGTTCAGTTCTTTCCAGCTGGGCTACGGCAGCACGATCGGGTCTGCGATGTTCATCATCGTCTCACTGGTTGCGGCCATTGCATTACGCATGACGCGTCGTTACGAAACGGAAGTTTGAAGCATGGCCACTGAAACGAATCGCCTTCATTTTCCAAAGATCCGCATCGGCGTGCCGTTGCTGGCGCTGATCTGGCTCGCGGTGACGACGCTGCCGTTCATCTTCGTCGTGGTGACGAGTCTGAAGACGCAGGAAGAAACCTTCTCGGAGCCGGTCTGGGCGCTGCCGATCCACTGGTACTTCGGCAACTACCTGGCCGTGTTGCGCGGCCCGTACCTCACGTATTTCGCCAATAGCGTTTTTGTGGTCGGTGTCTCCGTTCTGCTGATCGTGCTGCTGAGCGCAATGGCGGCCTACGTGTTCGCACGCTTGCGCTTCCGTTTGAACAAGCTGCTGTTCGGGCTGGTGATTGCGGGAATGATCGTGCCGCTGCACGCCACGCTCGTGCCGATCTACCTGTTGACCCGCAACCTCGGTCTGTACGACACCCAGTTCGCGTTGATCGGGCCGTACGTGGCGCTCAGTTTGCCGATCTCGATCTTCATCCTGACGGAGTTCATGCGCCAGATTCCGCACGAGCTCGAAGAAGCCGCGCAACTCGACGGCTGTGGTCCGTTCAAGATCTTCTGGCGCATCTTCTTTCCGCTCTCGACGCCGGGACTCGCGACGGTCGCCATCTACAACGGCATCGCGCTGTGGAACGAGTTCATCTTCGCGTACATGCTGACCTCGACTCCGCCGCATCGCACGCTGCCGCTCGCCGTGTGGGATTTCCAGGGGCATTACTCGTCGAACATTCCGGCGATGCTGGCGGTCGTCACGATGACGTCGTTACCGCTCATCGTGGCCTACGCATTCGGCCAGGAGCGTTTGATCAAGGGCATGATGGCCGGCTCCCTGAAGGGCTGACGGGCCGATGACGAACCGGGTCACGCCGGCCTGCATGGACGGCAGGACCAGTCGGGCTGAAGAACGCCCGGCAATTTAACTGCGAAGAACACAACGAGCTATGGCAAGCATTACCCTGACAAAAGTACAGAAGGCGTACGAAGGCAATTCGCCGATCATTCGCAACGTCCATCTCGAAGTCGGCGAGAACGAATTCTGCGTGTTTCTCGGGCCGTCGGGATGCGGGAAGTCGACGCTGTTGCGCATGGTCGCCGGACTCGAATCGATCACCGAGGGCGAGTTGCGCATCGACGGACAGTTGATGAACAACGTGCACCCGTCGGAGCGCCGTGTCGCGATGGTGTTCCAGAACTACGCGTTGTATCCGCACATGAGCGTCTACGAGAACATGGCGTTCGGGCTGCGTCAGGCGAAGATGGACAAGGCGACGATCGACAGCAAGGTGCGCCGCACCGCCGCCGCGCTGCAACTCGACGGCTTGCTGGAGCGCCGTCCTGCCGCGTTGTCGGGCGGGCAGCGCCAGCGTGTGGCGATCGGCCGGGCGATCGTGCGCGAGCCGGGCGTGTTCCTGTTCGACGAACCGCTGTCGAATCTGGACGCGGCGTTGCGCGTGCAGACCCGCATCGAAATTGCGCGCCTGCACCGCGAATTCCGCCGCGCGAGCGCGATTTACGTCACGCACGACCAGATCGAAGCGATGGCGCTCGCCGACAAGATCGTGCTGCTGCACGCCGGCGCGGAAATGGAGAAGCACGGCAGCATCGCGCAGATCGGCGCGCCGCTGGATCTGTATCACCGGCCGAAGAGCCGCTTCGTGGCCGGCTTCATCGGCTCGCCGAAGATGAATTTCCTGCCGGGCGTAGTCACGGCGATCGACGACAAAGGTCTCGAAGTGGAACTGACGACCGGCGAGCGGGTGCGCACGCACGTGGACGGCCGTAAAGTGCGCGTCGGCACGCACGTCACGCTGGGCATCCGGCCCGAACACCTCGGTCTGCCGTCAGGCCAGCCCGGTGCTCAAACGATCCGTTGCGCGGTACGCCTCGTGGAGCGCATGGGCGAGCACAGCTACGTTCATATCGACGGCGGCAGCCGGGATGGCAACGCAATGATCGCCAAGTTGCCGGGCGACGGCGGCGTGACGCACGATGAACGCATCGAGCTCACGCTCGCACCGGACGCATGCCACGTGTTCGACGACCAGGATTTCGCGCTGCCGCGTCTGCACTGAGCATCGCCTTCCAGGCGACGAGGCCGCGTCGGCGACGCAGCCTCCGGCGGTGCAGTCAAGCTGCTTCGTCACGAGATCGAGGTAACGGATTTCGAGTCTCTTGATACTGAATTTATTCAGAGGACTACGAATTTCTGCAAGGAATGTGAAATTGCGAGGCGAGGATTCATCTGAAGCAACACCGCCTCTGCATTTGCGATGAAAAACGGATTTGTCGGCGCCTCGCGCGCTCTGTACACCAGAATCATTAAAAGGAGTTTCTTGATGTTGCTTCGCCAAAGTGAAGTTCCGCTCTACCGCAATCCCGGGGCTGCCATCGAGGAGCGCGTTTCCGATTTGCTCGCGCGCATGACTCTGGACGAAAAAATTGCCCAGCTTCACGCCGCGTGGCTGAAGCTGTCGTCCGACGGCAATCACGAAGCGCGTACGGTGGATTTCGCGCACGGCGACGGCGCCATCACGGTGGAAACGATCCTTCAGCACGGCCTGGGTCAGATCACGCGCCCGCTCGGCACGCACACGGTCGATCCGAAAGAAGGCGTGCGCGCGCTCAATGCGTTGCAGCGGCAGATGGTGGAGGACACCCGCCTCGGTATCCCGGTGATGTCCCACGAGGAATGTCTGGTCGGCCTGATGATCAAGGACGCGACGCTGTTTCCGTCGCCGCTGAACTATGCGGCGACGTGGAACCCGCGTCTGGTCGGGCAGGTGGGCGAGATCATCGGCGAGCAGGCGCGCTCGATCGGTTGCCATCAAGGACTCGCGCCGGTGCTCGACGTGTCGCGCGATCCACGCTGGGGCCGCACCGAGGAAACGCTCGGCGAAGACCCGTATCTGGTCGGCGTGCTCGCGTGTCATTACGTGAAGGGGCTGCAAGGCGAACGCCGCGATCTGCTCGCGACGCTCAAGCATTTCGTCGGCCATTCGGCGAGCGAGGGCGGCCGTAATCATGCGCCCGTGCATGTCGGTCCGCGCGAACTCAACGACGTGTTCATGCTGCCGTTCGAAATGGCGGTCAAGCTCGCGGACGCCGGCTCGATCATGCCCGCGTATCACGACATCGACGGCGTGCCGTGTCATGCGGACCGCACGTTGCTGCAGGACACGTTGCGCGACAAGTGGGGCTTCGACGGCCTCGTCGTCGCGGACTATGCGGCGGTCGATCTGCTCTACAGCCACCATGCAGTCGCACGCGACAGCGCGGCGGCCGCCGCGCTCGCGTTCAACGCGGGACTCGACGTCGAGTTGCCCGGCCACGAGTGCGCGCTGCATCTGAAGGAAGCGCTCGCGCGCGGCGAGATCAGCGAAGCGACGATCGATACTGCCGTTTCGCGCGTGCTGCGCGCGAAGTTCCGTCTCGGCCTGTTCGAAAATCCGTATGCCGATCCGGAGAGCGTGGATGTGAAAAGCGAATCGGCCGGCGACACGGCATACCAGGTGGCGCTCGAATCGGCGGTGCTCCTGCGCAACGAAGGCGGCGTGTTGCCGCTGGACGCGAAAGGCGCGGCGAAGGTCGCGGTGATCGGCCCGACCGCGGACGACCCGTTGGCGCTGCTGGCCGGCTACAGTTTCCCGGTCCACCTGATCAACTCCGGCGAGCAGTCGGTCGCATCGATCAGCACGCCGCTGAAGGCGCTGCGCGCCCTGCTCGGCGACGAGCGGGTGATTCACGCACGCGGCTGCGACATCATCGCGGAGCGCCGTGCGGGTGCGCCGGTGTTCCCCGGCGACGTATCGCTGGACACGATGGCCGACGCGAACCGGGACGAGCTGATCAGCCAGGACACCGGGCGCATCGCCGCAGCGGTCGAAGCCGCACGGCAGGCGGGGGTCGCGATCGTGTTCGTCGGCGATCTGGCCGGGCTGTTCCAGTCCGGTACGGTGGGCGAAGGCTCCGACACGGACAGCCTCGATCTGCCGGGCGTGCAGCAGGCGTTGCTGGCGGCGGTGGTCGATAGCGGCACGCCGACGGTCGTCGTGATGACGGGCGGGCGGCCGTACAATCTCGGCGGTCTGGAAGACCGGATCGCCGCGCAGATCATGGCCTTCGCGCCGGGCGAGCGCGGCGCCGAAGCGCTCGCCGATCTGCTGGTGGGCCGCGCGAATTTCACGGGCCGCCTGCCGTTGTCGGTGCCGAAGAGCGCCGGAGCCGTGCCGTACACGTACAACCATCGGCTCAAGAGCGCCGGTACGCCGGTCGCCTATCATTTCGGCTGCCGCTACCCGTTCGGCTTCGGACTCAGCTACACGCAGTTCCGTTATGGCAATCTTGTGGTTGCGCAACGCGAAGTGCCGATCGGCGACGGCACGGTCGAACTCGGCTTCACGGTCGAGAACACCGGTTCGAGCGAAGGCACCGAAGTCGTGCAGATTTATGTGCGCGACCGGCTGGCGTCGTCGGCGCGGCCGGTGCGCGAATTGAAGGCCTTCGCCCGTGTGCCGCTGGCCGCAGGCGCCTCGGCCCAGGTTCGCGTGCGCATTCCTGTCGACATGCTGAACTTCACCGATGGGCGCGGAGAGCGTATCGTCGAGCCGGGCGACTTCGATCTGATGGTCGGAAGCTCGAGCCGCGATATTCTGCTGAGCGACACGGTGACGGTCGCGGGCAACGCGGTGCGAACGCTCGAACGTGACTGGCGCATGGTGAGCGAGGTCGAGGTCCTGGCTTAACCGGCGGCATGTCGAAGATGCGTCCGGCCGGGGGCGGCTGGACGCCATGTATTCGTTGTCATACTCGGAACAAGTGGAATATCAGATGTCGTACGCAATCTATCCCAGTCTCTCAGGCAAGACGGTTGTCATCACCGGTGGCGGCAGCGGCATCGGCGCCGCGATGGTCGAAGCATTCGCACAGCAGGGCGCGCGCGTGTTCTTCCTCGACGTCGCGGAGGGCGACTCGCTCGCGTTGCAGGAAGCGCTGCGCGACGCGCCCCATCCGCCGCTGTTCCGCCGCTGCGATCTGCGCAGCGTCGACGCGATCCAGAGCACGTTCGCCGAGATTATGGAACTCGCCGGGCCGATCGAGGTGCTCGTCAACAACGCGGGCAATGACGACCGGCACGAAATCGAGGCCGTCACGTCGACCTATTGGGACGAGCGCATGGCCGTGAATCTGCGGCACCAGTTCTTCTGCGCGCAGGCGGCAGCAGCCGGCATGCGCAAGATCGGGCGGGGCGTGATCCTGAATCTGGGCTCGGTCTCCTGGCACCTCGCGTTGCCGAATCTCGCGATCTACATGAGCGCGAAGGCGGCAATCGAAGGGCTGACGCGCGGCCTCGCGCGCGATCTCGGCGATGCCGGCGTCCGCGTGAACTGCATCATTCCCGGCGCGGTTCGCACGCCGCGTCAGATGCAGCTGTGGCAGTCGCCCGAGAGCGAGGCGAAGGTCGTCGCGAGCCAATGCCTGCGCTTGCGCATCGAGCCCGAGCACGTCGCGCGCATGGCCTTGTTCCTTGCATCCGACGATGCATCGCGCTGCTCCGGCCGCGATTATTTCGTCGATGCCGGGTGGTATGGAGAATGAAAGTCCGTCTCCCTGAGTGCCTCTGGCCGGTCAATGCCGAACTTGGCGAAGGCCCGCTGTGGCAGGCCGCGGAAAACGCGGTCTACTTCGTCGATATCAAGGGCCGCCATATCCATCGTCTGACGGTCGACACCGGAGAAACGCAGACGTGGCGGGCGCCGAACCAGCCGGGTTTCATCGTACCGCTCGCTGATCAGGCCTTTGTCTGCGGGCTGCCGGACGGCCTCTATCGTTTCGATGCGGGCAGCGGACAGTTCAGCAAGCTCAAGGACGTCGAGCCGCACCTGCCGGACAACCGCCTGAACGACGGCTTCGTCGATGCCGGCGGCCACCTGTGGTTCGGCTCGATGGACGACGGTGAAGAACAGCCGAGCGGCACGCTGTACCGCGTCAGCGACGCCGGCGAAGTGGCGGCTCAGGACAACGACTACGTGATCACCAACGGCCCGGCCATGAGCCCGGACGGCCGCACGCTCTATCACAACGACACCATGCGGCGCGTGGTGTATGCGTTCGATGTGAACGAAGACGGGACGTTGTCGGGCAAACGCATCTTCGCCGCGATTTCCGGCGACGGCCACCCCGACGGCATGGCCGTCGACGCCGACGGCTTCGTGTGGGTGGCGCTGTTCGGCGGCTGGCGTATCGAGCGTTTCTCGCCCGATGGCAAGCTGGTCGAGCAGGTGCCGTTTCCGTGCGCCAACGTGACGAAACTCGCTTTCGGCGGCGACGATCTGCAGACTGTCTATGCAACGACCGCGTGGAAGGGATTGTCGCCGGCAGAGCGCGAGCGGCAACCGTTGGCCGGTGGCCTGTTTTCGTTTCGCGCGCCGGTGCCCGGCCAGCCTCAGGCGCAGTGCACACGGGGCTTTTCGCAATAGACCAGAAAGCGGAACGCGCGTGAGCCCGGCATCCGACGCAATGTGCGGGCGAGGGTGAAACCTCGCCCCGTGCCGGGTGCCGCCAGGTATCATGTGCGTTCCGTGACTTCCGCGCACTCGCAGTGATCCCTACCATGACGTCCAGGCCGCCTGTCCCGCCCCGCATGTCCGATGTTGCCGAACGCGCCGGCGTGTCGAAGATGACCGTGTCGCGCGTGCTGGCTGGACGCAGTGTGTCGCAGGCCACGCGCGAGAAGGTGCAGAAGGTCATCGACGAACTGGGGTATGTGGCCGATGCGGCCGCCGGCGCATTGTCGTCGGGGCGCTCTGAGTTCGTCGCGGTGCTGGTGCCGTCGCTGTCCAGCTCCAACTTCTCCGACACGGTGCGCGGCCTCACCGCCGCGTTTAGTCCGCATGGTCTGCAATTGCTGCTCGGCGATACCGACTACCGGCACGAGCAGGAAGAGCTGCTCGTGCGCTCGATGCTGCGCCACCAGCCGCGCTGCGTCGCGTTGACGGGCGGCCGGCACACCGAGGCGACCCGCACGCTGTTGCGGCGCGCGGGTATCCCGGTCGTCGAAATGTGGGACCTGCCTGCCGATCCGATCGACACCGCAGTGGGCTTTTCGAATGCCACGGCGGCGCGCGCGATGGTTCGGCATCTGCATGAGTGCGGCTATCGGCGGATCGGTTTTATCGCCGGGGCGAGCGAGCGCGATCGGCGCGGTCTCGACCGGATGCGCGGCTATGTCGCCGAAATCAAGGCGCTCGGGCTCGGCGAGCCGCGCGTGATCCGCCTTGGCGAATCGCCGATCACGATGAGTCACGGCGCACCTGCCATCGGGGCGCTGCTCGAGGCGTGGCCCGATACCGACGCCGTGATGTGCGTGAGCGATATGTCGGCGTTCGGCGCGATCATGGAGTGTCACCGGCGCGGGTTGTCGGTGCCTGGCGACATCGCGATTGCCGGTTTCGGCAACTTCGAGGTGTCGTGGTGTTGTCAGCCGAGCATCACCACGGTGTCGGTCGATGCCTACGGAATCGGCTTGCGGGCCGGCGAGACCTTGCTCGCGGCACTGGCGGCGCGCGAGGCGGGGCAGACGTCGCGCACGAAAGCGGTCAAGATCGACTTTGAGGTAATTGCTCGGGACAGCGCCTGAGCCACCGGCTCGGCGCCAGCCGCGGCTGACTCCCCAGGCCGTATTTCACGCAGAAAGTCAGGGATATCCCTTGGTTGTTCAGATGATGAGCCACGCGTAATATCCGGATTCAGAAATGTTACCGGTAACTTAGATCGGGGACGATACAGCGGCCTACGTGGCACGCGGCTGTGGCGCCCGGGACATTTCCCAGAAAAATACGCTGATGGAGATTTGAATGACCACTGTGCCGTCCGCCGTCGCCGCGACTTCCGCGGGGAGCAGCGAGTTTGAAGAAAAGACCTATCGCAAGGTCGTGCGCCGTCTGTTGCCGGTGCTGTTGCTGTGTTACGTCGTGGCTTATCTGGATCGGGTGAACGTCGGCTTCGCGAAGCTGCAGATGCTCGACGACCTCGGTTTGTCCGACACCATGTACGCGATCGGCGCCAGCGTTTTCTTCTGGGGCTACTTCATCTTCGAAATTCCGAGCAACGTGTTCCTGCATCGCTACGGCGCACGCTTCTGGATCGCGCGGATCATGTTCACGTGGGGTCTCGTGTCGATGGCGCTCGCGTTCGTTGAGCCGCTCGCGCGTCTCGCGCATGTCGAAACCGCGACGATGTTCTACACGCTGCGCTTCCTGCTCGGGATCTGCGAGGCCGGTTTCTTCCCCGGCGTCATTCTTTATCTGAATTACTGGTTCCCGGCACATCGGCAGAGCCGCGTCATGTCGGGCTTCCTGATCGCGATGCCGGTCAGCCTGATGCTGGGCGGCGTGGTGTCCGGCTGGTTGATGGACCACACCGCGGGCCTGTTCGGCTACCAGGGCTGGCAGTGGATGCTGCTGATCGAAGGCGTGCCGTCGCTGTTGACCGCGTTCGTCGTGTACTTCTCGCTCGATGACGGCATCGAGCGCGCACGCTGGCTCACGCCGCAAGAAAAGAGCCTGCTCGCGGCGAATCTGCAGCGCGAGAGCACGCACAAAACGGCGCGCTTCGGATCGGCGGTGCGCGATCCGCGCGTGTGGCTGCTGGTGGCGATTCTGCTGACCTTCAACACGGGCTTCTACGGCCTCGCGTTCTGGCTGCCGTCGATCATCAAGGCGACCGGTGTGCAGGACCCCTTGCATATCGGCTTGCTGACGGCTATTCCTTATGGTGTGGCGATCATCGCGACGCTCGCCAACGCGGCGCATTCGAAGAAAACCGGTGAACGGCGCATGCACGCGGCGATTCCGGCGCTGATCGGCGGTCTCGGACTGATTCTGAGCGCGGCGTTCGCGCATCACATCGTATTGGCGATCACGTTTCTCACGATCGCCACGGCGGGGATTCTCGCGTTGATGCCGATCTACTGGACGTTCCCCGGCCAGTTGCTGTCGGGGGCGGCAGCGGCTGCGGGTATCGCGATGATCAACGCGATCGGTAACCTGTCAGGCTTCACGGGCTCGATGATCACCGCCGTCGCCAAGAACCTGACCGGCGATATCAACAACGGTACGTATGCGCTGGGCGCGTGTCTGCTGGTCAGCTGTATGCTGATCCTGCTCGTGCCGCGCAGCATGCTGACACGGGCGGCGCCCGCCGGGGACGGCAAAGCCGCCGCTCAGGCGGACGCGCCGGGCAGCACGCAAGCGGTTTAACTTCCTCAAGACAGAGAGACAAGCAACATGTCAGCATCCACACCGCGCCGGCTGAGAAGCCAGGAATGGTTCGACGACCCATCGCACGCGGATATGACTGCGCTCTACGTCGAGCGCTTCATGAACTACGGCCTGACGCGCGAAGAACTCCAGTCTGGCCGGCCGATCATCGGCATCGCGCAGACGGGCAGCGACCTCGCGCCGTGCAACCGGCATCACATCGAACTTGCGGCGCGCACGAAAGCAGGCATCCGTGACGCGGGCGGTATTCCGATGGAGTTCCCGGTTCATCCGCTCGCCGAACAGAGCCGCCGGCCGACCGCCGCGCTCGACCGAAATCTTGCCTATCTCGGCCTGGTCGAAATCCTGCACGGCTTTCCGCTCGACGGCGTCGTGCTGACCACCGGCTGCGACAAGACCACGCCCGCCTGTCTGATGGCGGCGGCCACCGTCGACATGCCCGCGATCGTGCTGTCGGGCGGCCCGATGCTCGACGGCTGGCACGAAGGCAAGCGCGTCGGCTCGGGCACGGTGATCTGGCATGCGCGCAATCTGCTCGCCACGGGCGAAATCGACTACGAAGGTTTCATGCAGCTGACGACCGCGTCGTCGCCGTCGATCGGACACTGCAACACGATGGGCACCGCGCTGTCGATGAACAGCCTCGCCGAGGCGCTCGGCATGTCGTTGCCCGGTTGCGCGAGCATTCCGGCGGCGTATCGCGAGCGCGGCCAGATGGCATACGCGACCGGCAAGCGCATTGTCGACCTCGTGCGTGAAGACGTGCGGCCGTCGCACATCATGACGAAAGAAGCGTTCGAAAACGCGATCGTGGTGGCGTCGGCGCTGGGTGCGTCTAGCAACTGTCCGCCGCATCTGATCGCGATTGCGCGGCACATCGGCGTCGAACTGAGTCTCGACGACTGGCAGCGAGTGGGCGAGCAGGTGCCGCTGATCGTGAACTGCATGCCGGCGGGCGAGTATCTCGGCGAGAGCTTCCATCGCGCGGGCGGCGTGCCCGCCGTATTCCACGAGCTTGCGAAGGCGAACCTCGTCCACGGCGACTGTCTGACCGTAGCGGGCCGGACCATCGGCGAAATCGCTGCGGGTGCGCAGACCGGGGACCGCGACGTCATCAAGACGACTGAAGAGCCGCTCAAGCATGGCGCAGGGTTCATCGTGCTGTCGGGCAACTTCTTCGACAGCGCGATCATGAAGATGTCGGTGGTCGGCGAGGCTTTCCAGAAGACCTATCTGAGCGAGCCCGGCAAGGAGAACATGTTCGAAGCGCGAGCAATCGTGTTCGACGGTCCTGAGGACTACCACGCGCGCATCAACGACCCGTCGCTCGAAATCGACCAGCACTGCATTCTGGTGATTCGCGGTGCCGGGACCGTGGGATATCCGGGCAGCGCCGAAGTGGTGAACATGGCGCCGCCGGTGGAACTCGTGCGTCAGGGCATCACCTCGTTGCCGACGCTCGGCGACGGCCGGCAAAGCGGCACGTCCGCGAGCCCGTCGATTCTCAACATGTCGCCAGAAGCGGCAGTGGGCGGTGGACTCTCGCTGCTGCGCACGAACGACCGCATCCGCGTGGACCTGAATTCGCGCAGCGTCAACGTGCTGGTCGACGAGGACGAACTCGCGCGGCGCCGGGAAACGGCGACGTTCTCGATTCCGCCGGCGCAGACACCCTGGCAGGAACTGTACCGCCAGACGGTGGGCCAACTCTCGACCGGCGGCTGTCTCGAACCCGCGACGCTGTATCTGAAGGTGATTGCCGAGCGTGGCAATCCGCGGCATTCGCATTGAAATGCAGGTTGCAGAGCCGGGCTCGGATTCGAGCCCGGCTCTGCCCGTCTTCCAACTTTCCTGAAGAAATCCATTCCCATGTCCGCAACTTCTCAATCCAGTTTCCTTCCGGTTGACCTCGATCAGGCGCTGCTCGTGGGTCGTGTGTGGCGCAAGACCGATCAGCATGAAGGTCCGTGCGTGGTCGTCGTGCGCGGCGGCGAAGTGTTCGATATCACCGCCACCGTGCCGACCACGGCCGATCTGTTCGACCGCGAAAACGCCGCGCGCATCGCGCGGACCGCACCGGGCGTGTCGCTCGGCAGCGCGGCGCAACTGATCGCGGCCAACCTGCCGGGCGCGGTCGCGCCGGCCGTGCAGCTGCTCGCCCCGTGCGACGTGCAGGCCATCAAGGCGTGCGGTGTGACGTTCGCGGTCAGCCTGATCGAACGCGTGATCGAAGAGCAGGCGGGCGGCGATCCGGCAAAGGCGAAGGAGGTCCGCGAGACCATCGCGTCGACGATCGGCACGGACCTGTCGAAAATCAAGCCGGGCTCGGACGCCGCGATGAAGCTGAAGGCCGAACTCGAGCGGCGTGGCGCGTGGTCGCAATACATGGAAGTGGGCATTGGTCCGGACGCCGAAGTATTCTCGAAGTCGCAGCCGATGTCGTCGGTCGGCTTCGGCGCCGACGTGGGGCTGCTCGCGGCTTCGACCTGGAACAACCCGGAACCCGAGATCGTGCTGGCGGTGAATAGCCGTGGCGAGATCGTCGGCGCGACGCTCGGCAACGACGTCAACCTGCGCGATATCGAAGGCCGCTCGGCGCTGTTGCTCGGCAAGTGCAAGGACAACAACGGCTCGTGCGCGATCGGCCCATTCGTGCGCCTCTTCGACGAAAGCTTCTCGCTCGACTCGGTGCGCACGGCCAGCGTCGCGCTGCGCGTGGAAGGCGCCGATGACGACTTCGTGCTCGAAGGCGTGAGCCACATGAGCGAAATCAGCCGCGATCCGGCGGACCTGGTCACGCAAACGTGGGGCCGGCATCACCAGTACCCGGACGGCTTCATGCTGTTCCTCGGCACCATGTTCTCGCCGATCAAGGATCGCGATGCGGCCGGCGGCGGATTCACGCATCACCTGGGCGACCTCGTGACGATTTCGACGCCGCAACTGGGCGCGCTGACCAACACGGTCCGCCTGAGCACCGACATCGAACCGTGGACGTTCGGCGTGCGCGCGCTTTATCAGAGTCTGGCGGCGCGCGGGCTGCTCGGCGCGGCCTGAGCCGTATCGAAGAACGTACGAGGGGCCGGCGCCTCGCGCGCGGCCCAGGTGTATTTCGAGTCGCCTCCGCCCGGACCTGACGATCAGGTCTTTCGTGCGGGGGCTTTATTCCGTATCGACGGGAGAAAGAGACATGAGCCAGTTTGCAAACTACATCGACGGACAATGGGTGGATGGCGCGAGCGTATCGCGCAACGTCAACCCGTCCAACCTCGACGACGTGATCGGCGAGTTCGCGCAGGCCGACGCCGAACAGACGCAACGCGCGATCAGCGCCGCGCGCAAGGCGTTTGTGCAATGGTCGCTATCCACGCCGCAGCAGCGTTTCGATCTGCTCGATCAGGTGGGCAGCACGATCCTCGCGCGCAAGGCCGAACTGGGTCGACTGCTCGCGCGCGAAGAGGGCAAGACGCTGCCCGAGGCGATCGGCGAAGTGGGCCGCGCGGGGCAGATCTTCAAGTTCTTTGCGGGCGAGGCGCTGCGCATTGGCGGCGAAATCGTGCCGTCCGTGCGCCCCGGTATGACGGTGGAAGTGACCCGCGAGCCGCTCGGCGTGATCGGCCTCATTACGCCGTGGAATTTCCCCATCGCAATTCCGGCCTGGAAGATCGCGCCGGCGCTGGCGTATGGCAACACCGTCGTCGTCAAGCCGGCGGACCTCGTTCCTGGCAGCACGTGGGAGCTCGTGAAGATCATCGCCGAGGCGGGCGCGCCGGCTGGCGTCATCAACCTCGTCATGGGACGGGGCTCGGTGGTGGGCGAAGCGCTGGTTTCTTCACCCGATGTCGATGCCTTGAGCTTCACCGGTTCTGTCGCGACGGGCCGTGCAATCGGCGCGAAATGCTTTGCGTCGGGCAAGAAATTCCAGCTTGAAATGGGCGGCAAGAACCCGATGGTGGTGCTCGACGATGCTGACCTCAACGTCGCGGTCGAAGCATGCATTAACGGTGCGTTCTACTCGACGGGCCAACGCTGCACGGCGTCGAGCCGCTTTATCGTGACCGAAGGTATTTACGACCGGTTCATCGACGGCATGAAAGCGCGCATGCAGGCTCTGAAGGTGGGCGACGCGTTGGCCGACGGCACGCACATCGGTCCGGTCGTCGACGACAAGCAGTTGCAGCAGGACGAGCGCTATATGGCCATTGCACGCGAAGAAGGCGGCACAGTCTTCGGCGGTGAGCGGGTCGAGCGCGACACGCGCGGTTACTTCCTCGCACCGGCGCTCGTCACCGACACGACGCCGGCCATGCGCATCAACCGGGAAGAAGTGTTCGGCCCGGTGGCCTCGGTCATCAAGGTCAAGGACTACGACGAGGCGCTTAAGGTCGCCAACGACACGGAATTCGGCCTCTCCGCGGGCATCTGCACGACCTCGCTGAAGTACGCGAGCCACTTCCGCCGTCACGTGCAGGCCGGCATGGTGATGGTGAACACGGCGACTGCGGGTGTGGATTATCACGTGCCGTTCGGCGGGCGCAAGGGTTCGAGCTACGGTCCGCGCGAGCAGGGCAGTTATGCCCGCGAGTTCTATACGACGGTCAAGACCGCGTATGTGAGTCCGGGCGCCGTCTGACGTTCATCGATCGAGCCGTTTGCGGATGAATGCGAGTGGTGGTGTTGCCTGCCGTTGTCGAACGAAGAATCTGCACGACGATTCGATGGCGAATGGCGACGCATTCGGCGTGGACGGCGTGAGAGTGGGAGTGCGCGGGGCAATGTACGTGGCCACCGAAGACCAGGAGATGCCGCCGGGAATCCGGAGGCGGAGGTTCTGAAACGAAACTGGCCCGCGAAAGCGGGCCAGTTTCGTTAAACGCGCGAGCCGTAGTGTGAGTACACGCTACGGCAAAGCGACAGCAGCTTTGCTTTCTGGCGGAAAACTTACTTGGCGACTGCCTGGCCTTGTTCCGACGAACCGCTGGCGACGCCGCCAACTGCGCTGTTCTGAGCGGCAACGCGCGCTTCAGCAGCCTGGATGTTGGCCGGATATTCGTTCGGGTTCGAGCGCGCGGGGTTGTAGCCAGCCTTTTCGATCTGAACCAGTTCTGCGCGAACTTGCGCACGGGTGAGCGGCTGGTTCGATTGGGCGAAAACGGCAACCGGGGCGGCAAGGGTAGCGGCGATAACGACGGCTTGAACGAGCGACTTCATGGTACGACCTCCAGAGATTTGTCTTGTTTGGACTGCAAACTCGTTTGTCTGCAGCGATGAAGACAGTCTAGAAGCGTGAAGTGTTAGGGTAAATACCTAATTCACGAAATCACTGTTTCACAAATCAAAACAATTGGGTGGTGAACGCCCTGCGGAAGCTCATGCTGATGCAATAAGTGCAAATATTGGGATTCTGAGGTATTGCGGCCTGCCTTACCGCTATGGGCCCAGTTTCTCTATCAGAAAGTCGACGAAGCTACGCACGCGCGACGAGAGGTGCCGCGCATGCGGATAAAGCAGCACGAATGGCCGCGAACAACCGCCATAAGGAATCAGCAACTCCTTGAGCGTCCCGTCGGCAAGATCTTTCTCGACGATAAACCGATACGTCTGGAAAACGCCCGCATCATGACGCGCCAAGGTCACTCCGGACAGGACGTCACCCGAAGATCCGTAGCCGCCTCGCGTCATCGTCTCCGTCACCTCGTTTTTATGCTTGAACAGCCAGGGGAGATTGCGGCCGCTGCTAGGCAACGCATACTGGATGCAGTCGTGGTGAGGCAGGTCGTCCGGCGTTTTCAGTTTGCCGGCTTTGCGCAGATACGCGGGCGAAGCGACGACCACCAGTTCGGCATCTTCGATCTTTCGCGCAATCAGGCCGGAATCGCCCGGGGCGCGTCCACGAATGGCGAGGTCGAAGCCCTCTTCCGCAAAGTCGATGTTGCGGTTGCTCAGGTGCGTTTCGATCGTGACGCCGGGATACCGCGCTCGAAATTCCGCGAGCAGCGGCAGCACACGATAGTGACCGTAGGGCGTCGGCATGCTGATCCGCAACACGCCAGTGGGAGTCGTCTGCTGGCCGGTCGCTTCGCGCTCGGCTTCCGCAAGCTGATTCAGCGCTTGCCGGCACTGTTCGAAGTATCGCCGGCCTGCATCGGTCAACCGGATCTGTCTTGTGGTCCGCACGAACAACCGGACATCCAGGCGCGTTTCCAGACGTGCGACCGAACGGCTGACGGCAGCCGGCGTGACGCTCGCGGCCGTCGCGGCAAGCGTGAAGCTCTCCAGTTCGGCGGCGAGACAGAACAGTTCGATACCGCCCAGAAGAACATCTTCGAATTGACGCTGCATGGTTTCGATGACCTGCTTTTGTCGCGTTTTTCTGGTCGGACAGAAGGGCACGCCAGGAAAGCGCAGTGTGAACGCGAGCGTACACACCGGACGGTGTGGTCGCCTTCGGCGCGAAGCGCGGGTGCTATACGATATCAGGGCTATATTGTAGAGAGCTTCGATGGGGGATAGACATGAACGAGCGGATTGACAAGCGGATGTTGCTGTCATTGTTGGGCATCGAGAAGCCGATCATCCAGGCGCCCATGGCCGGTGTCAGCACACCCGCGCTGGCCGCAGCCGTTTCCAATGCAGGTGGTCTCGGTTCGTTGGGTGTCGGAGCGATGAACGCCGCAGGAGCCCGCAAGGTCATCAAGGAGACCCGCGCGCTAACGGGCAAGCCGTTCAATATCAACGTCTTCTGTCATCGACCGGCGCAAGCGGACGAGGCGCTCGATCGGCAATGGTTGAACTGGCTCGCGCCATATTTCGAAAAATACGACGCCACACGGCCCACGTCGCTGTCGGAGATCTATACGAGCTTCGTGGCGGACCCGGCCATGCTGGATGTTTTTCTCGAAGAGAAGCCTGCGATCGTCAGTTTCCATTTCGGTTTGCCTTCTGCCGATGTGATCGCCGAACTGAGAAAGGCCGGCATCAAACTAATCGCGACTGCAACGAGCCTGGATGAGGCAGCGCGGGTTGCCGAGGCGGGCGTCGATGCGATCGTCGCACAAGGTATCGAGGCGGGCGGTCATCGCGGCATCTTCGAACCGGACGCAACCGATGACGGGTTGGGCGTGTTTGCGCTGACGCGCCTGCTGGTCAGGGAATGCCAGTTGCCGGTGATCGCTGCCGGCGGCATCATGGACGGCGCCGGGATCGCAGCGGCGCTTGCGCTCGGCGCGCAAGCCGCGCAGTTAGGGACGGCGTTTGTTGCTTGCCCGGAGACGTCGATCGACGAGGGTTATCGCCGCGCGATTCTCGCGGACGCGGCGCGCCACACGACCTTTACCACGGCGATTTCCGGTCGCGTGGCGAGAAGCATGGTGAACCGGTTCACGACACTCGGCAGCGACGCGCGCGCTCCGAAGCCGCCCGCGTATCCGATCGCGTACGATGCCGGCAAAGCGCTGCATGCTGCGGCGAAGGCGACGGGCGAGTTCGGTTACGGGGCACAGTGGGCGGGGCAGGCAGCCGCGCTCGCCAGATCGTTGCCTGCCGCAGAGCTGGTTGCGCAGCTGGAGCGTGAATTGAAGGAAAGCATCGGGCAACTGCGGCGGTTCGCGGGCTAGCAGTTCGTGCGGGAGCGATCGATTGTGGACGTGCGTTGCGGCTGGATGAGGGTACACGTCAAGGATAATCAGCCATCCTTGACGTGTGCCCCGGCTGCAATGCGGACTGCTGGCGCCTGAAGCAAAGGAGGCGCGCTAACGTTCAATCCGGCCTCGAACCACGCTGCTTGCGATAAGCCTCGACCGGCAACCCGCCCCAGCCCCAGTTCTCGGTCTCCACCTCCTGAATGACGACGAAGGTCGATTCGAGCGGCTTGTTCAGTACGTCGAGCAGCAACTGACTGACGCCCCCGATGAGCGCGGCTTTTTCGTCCGCGGTGACCGCGTTGTTGCCGGGCTGGGAGCCCTCACGGGTCACCTGAATTGTGACGATAGGCATGTTGATCCTCCGTAAATCTCGGTTGACTTGAAGGGCGCCGGCCGGCGGCGCCCGCGTGTGATCAGTGGCCGGCGCTCTGGCCGCCATCGACGTGCAGGATCTCGCCGGTCACGAACGGTGCAGCGTCAAGATACAGGACGGCGCCTACGACATCGCTCATCTCGCCCATGTGGCCGACCGGATGCAATGCGCCGAGCGCCTCGTGGGTTTCTTTCGCGTGCATCGGCGACTTGATGACGCCCGGTGAAACGGCATTGGCGCGAATGCCTTTCTTCGCGTATTCGATCGCGAGCGACTTCGTGGCTGCGTTCAGGCCGCCCTTGGTCAGCGAGGCCAGCACCGATGGCACGCCGTCGATGGCGTGGTCCGCGAGACTGGTCGTGATGCTGACCACGTGGCCGCTGCCATGCTTTTCCATTTCGGCGATGGCGAGTTGCGTGATATGGAAGAAGCCCGATACGTTGACGGCGATGAAGGTCGCGTAGTCTTCCGCGGTATAGCGGGTGAAGGGCTTGGCGATGAAGATGCCGGCGTTGTTGACCAGCGTGTCGATGCGGCCAAAACGGGCGACGGCTTCGGAAATCACCCGCTGCGCAGTAGCCGGATCGGCGATGTCGCCAGCCACGGTCAGGATGCTGGGGTCATCCGAAGGCTTGACCGAGCGTGCTGTTGCGACCACGCGATAGTCGAGTTTGCGAAACGCGTTGACCAGTTCGCCGCCAATGCCTTGCGATGCACCGGTAACGACGACGACTTTTTGTGACGTGCTCATGATTGAGGCTCCAGATAAGTTACTTGGATCAGATGCTGATCGGACCACGTGCTCCGATGGGTACGAAATCTAGGCGCATTGGAGCCAAACTCGAATACCCGTCATGGACAAACAGTCGTGCGTGCCAGGTACAAATGGATGAGCGAGGGTCGTGCTGTGGCGGCGCGCCGCGGTGGGGGAAACGTCTGAAGAATGACGCTATGCACAGGAGTGCTCGAGCTGAGCACTCATCGTTGATGAGCGCTCTACGGGTTACGTTCACACTCGGTCGTAGCGATTGAAGCGAATGTGGCGCGTTGAACGTCACGCCGACGACGACGGATGAAACGTGTGCGCGTCACGGCCATAAGACGATGGTGTCTTTGCGACGAGAGCAATCGACAGGCATGGCATTGCTCGTTTCTTTAGCGCGCCGTCGAGAGCTTCAAAAATATTTCACAAAGTGGGTTGACCGATAGGTTTTCGGTCT
>NZ_JAQQCJ010000035.1:0-76657 GCF_046030495.1 Paraburkholderia strydomiana | reverse complement strand
GCAGCCGGGCCGACAGATTCGGCGCGCGTTCCAGTTCGGTTTCGCGGGCCACGTCGTAGACGCGTGCGGTCAGGGTTTTTTTCAGGTAGTCGTGGGAAGCCATGCGGGTGGCGCGGTGCGCGTTGTGAGACGGGAAAGGGTCAATGATAGCGCCAACGGTGCCCGCTCAGGCCTTTCCGCCCGATCCGCCCGGCAGCGCCGCGACGGTCTCGCAAGCGCGTCGGGTGCGTTCGCGCGGGGCCACCCGACCGACCGGTCGGCAAATCGACTTCATGCGCTCCCAGTGTGAAAACGCCTGAAGCCCCGCTGCTGCTCCGATTGCAGCCGTCAACGCGTGGCGGAATCATGCGGTAGAATTCCATTTTGGAATAAGGATCGGAAGATGCACTGGCAGCCTCGGATCGACCACTTGATGCCCGTCCCGCGTGAGTCTTGTCCCGCGGCGGAGCGTCACGTCCGCCACGCACGATCGTGTAGTTATATCTGAGCGCCGCGAAGCGACCGATGTGGGTAGGCCGTCGGTCGTGCTTCGCTCCCCTATAGAAAGATTTCAGGCATTGCGCCCCACGCGCACCGTCAGCCGACGCCTCCCGAAGAGCGCGCCCGGTTGATCTACCGAGTCGTCCGAACATGAACGCACCTCAAGTTTTCGATCCGCACGGGGCCGCCGCTACGGTGGCCGCCGATCCCGAAGCGCGCCTGCGCGAAATTCCCTATAACTACACGTCGTTTTCCGACCGCGAAATCGTCATCCGCCTGCTTGGCGACGACGCGTGGGCGGTCCTCGCCGAACTGCGCGCGGAACGCCGCACCGGCCGTTCGGCGCGGATGCTGTACGAAGTGCTCGGCGACATCTGGGTCGTACGCCGCAATCCTTACCTGCAGGACGACCTGCTCGACAATCCGAAGCGCCGCGCGCAGTTGATCGAAGCGCTGCATCACCGTCTGTCGGAGATCGAGAAGCGCCGCCGCGCCGATCTGACGGAACACGGGGACGAGGCCGGCGTGGATCGCGCCGCGCGCGTCGAAACGCTGGTCCAGGCCGCGCGCCGCGCGGTCGACGACTTCGCGAGCGAGTTCCAGAAGACCTACGATCTGCGCCGTCGCGCGACGAAGGTGCTGGGCAAAGTCACGGAAAAAGACAACATCAAGTTCGACGGTTTGTCCCGTGTGTCGCACGTGACCGACGCGACCGACTGGCGCGTCGAATACCCCTTTGTCGTGCTCACGCCGGATACCGAAGCCGAAATTGCCGGCATGATCAAGGCGTGTTTCGAGCTCGGGCTGACCGTGATTCCGCGTGGCGGCGGCACCGGCTACACGGGCGGCGCGGTGCCGCTCACGCCGTTCTCGGCCGTCATCAATACCGAAAAGCTCGAACAGCTCGGCGCGGTCGAGATGACCCAGCTGCCGGGCGTCGACCGCAAGGTCGCGACGATCTTCTCCGGCGCGGGCGTCGTGACGCGCCGCGTGACCGAAGCGGCCGAGCAGGCCGGCTTCGTGTTCGCGGTCGATCCGACCTCGCTGGATGCGTCTTGCGTCGGCGGCAACGTCGCGATGAACGCGGGCGGCAAGAAAGCGGTGTTGTGGGGCACGGCGCTCGACAACCTCGCGTGGTGGCGCATGGTCGACCCGGAAGGGAACTGGCTCGAAGTCACGCGCCTCGACCACAACATGGGCAAGATTCACGACATCGAAGTCGCGCGTTTCGAGCTCAAGTGGTTCGACGGCAACTACGCGCCGGGCGAAAAGCTGCTGCGAACCGAAGCGCTCGACATCAAGGGCCGCGTGTTCCGCAAGGAAGGTCTAGGCAAGGACGTCACCGACAAATTCCTCGCCGGACTGCCGGGCGTGCAGAAGGAAGGCTGCGATGGCCTGATCACGTCCGCGCGCTGGGTGCTGCACAAGATGCCCGCGCATACGCGCACCGTCTGCCTCGAATTCTTCGGCCAGGCGCGCGAAGCGATTCCGAGCATCGTCGAGATCAAGGACTACCTGTTCGAGACGTCGCGCCAGGGCGGCGCGATTCTCGCGGGCCTCGAGCATCTGGACGAGCGCTATTTGCGCGCGGTCGGCTACGCGACCAAGAGCAAGCGCAACGCGTTTCCGAAGATGGTGCTGATCGGCGACATCGTCGGCGATGACGCGGACGCAGTGGCGCAAGCCACCTCGGAAGTCGTGCGGATGGCCAACGGCAAGAGCGGCGAAGGCTTCGTCGCGGTCAACGCCGAGGCACGCAAGCGCTTCTGGCTCGACCGCAGCCGTACCGCCGCGATCGCGAAGCACACCAACGCGTTCAAGATCAACGAAGACGTGGTGATCCCGCTCGACCGCATGGGCGAGTACACCGACGGCATCGAGCGCATCAACATCGAGCTGTCGATCAAGAACAAGCTGCAACTGGTCGACGCGCTCGAAGCGTTCTTCAAGGGCGGCAAGCTGCCGCTCGGCAAGAGCGACGACGCCAACGAAATCCCCAGCGCCGAACTGCTCGAAGACCGCGTGCAGCAGGCGCTCGATCTGCTCACGCGTGTGCGCACTCGCTGGGAGTTCCTGCGCGACAAGCTCGACCTGTCGGTGCGCGAGGCGCAGCACTATCTGGTCGGCCTCGGCTACGAGGGCCTCGCGGAAAAATTCGCCGACCGCGCCGACCAGCAACCCGACGCGACCGTGTTCCACATCACGCAGGACCGCACGATCCGCGTGTCGTGGAAGCAGGAGATCCGCGCCGAATTGCGGCAGATCTTCAACGGCGGCGAGTTCAAGCCGATCCTCGACGAAGCCCAGGCGATCCACAAGCAGGTGCTGCGCGGCCGCGTGTTCGTCGCGCTGCACATGCACGCGGGCGACGGCAACGTGCACACGAACCTGCCGGTCAACTCCGACAACTACGAGATGCTCCAGGACGCGCACACCGCGGTCGCACGCATCATGAAGCTCGCGCGTTCGCTCGACGGCGTAATTTCCGGCGAGCACGGCATCGGCATCACCAAGCTCGAATTCCTGACCGAGGATGAGATCGGCGAATTCCGCGCGTACAAGCAGCGCGTCGATCCGCATGGCCGCTTCAATGCGGGCAAGCTGCTCGAAGGCGCCGACCTGCGCAACGCCTACACGCCGAGTTTCGGCCTGATGGGCTATGAATCGCTGATCATGCAGCAGTCCGACATCGGCGCGATTTCCGAGTCGATCAAGGACTGCTTGCGCTGCGGCAAGTGCAAGCCGGTGTGCGCGACCCACGTGCCGCGCGCGAACCTGCTGTACAGCCCGCGCAACAAGATTCTCGCTACGTCGCTGCTGGTCGAGGCGTTCCTGTACGAAGAGCAGACGCGCCGCGGTGTGTCGATCAAGCACTGGGACGAGTTCAACGACGTCGCCGATCACTGCACCGTCTGTCACAAATGCGTGACGCCGTGCCCGGTGAAGATCGACTTCGGCGACGTGACCATGAACATGCGCAACCTGCTGCGCAAGATGGGCAAGAAGAAGTTCAACCCGGGCAACGCGGCAGGCATGTTCTTCCTGAATGCGACCAACCCGCAGACCATCAACCTCGCGCGCACCGCGATGATGGGCGTCGGCTACAAGGCGCAGCGGCTCGGCAACGAAGTGCTGAAGAAGTTCGCGAAGAAGCAGACGGCGCATCCGCCGGCCACGGTCGGCAAGCCGGCGGTCACGCAGCAGGTGATCCACTTCATGAACAAGAAGATGCCGGGCAATCTGCCGAAGAAAACCGCGCGCGCGCTGCTCGATATCGAGGACAACAAGATCGTCCCGATCATCCGCAATCCGAAGACGACCACGGCCGACACGGAAGCGGTGTTCTACTTCCCGGGCTGCGGCTCCGAGCGCCTGTTCTCGCAGGTGGGACTGGCTACGCAAGCCATGCTGTGGGAAGCGGGCGTGCAAACCGTGCTGCCGCCGGGCTACCTGTGCTGCGGCTATCCGCAGCGCGGCTCGGGCCAGTACGACAAGGCTGAACAGATCGTCACGGATAACCGCGTGCTGTTCCACCGCGTCGCCAATACGCTGAACTATCTCGACATCAAGACGGTCGTGGTGTCGTGCGGCACGTGTTACGACCAGCTCGCCGGTTACGAATTCGAGAAGATTTTCCCGGGCTGCCGGATCATCGACATCCATGAGTTCCTGCTGGAGAAGGGCATCAAGCTCGAAGGCGTGAACGGCGTGCGCTACATGTATCACGACCCGTGCCACTCGCCGATCAAGACGATGGACCCGGTCAAGCTGGTCAACCAGCTGATGGGTTCGGAGAAGGACGGCTACAAGATCGAGAAGAACGATCGTTGCTGCGGCGAATCCGGCACACTCGCGGTCACACGCCCTGACATTTCGACACAGGTGCGCTTCCGCAAGGAAGAAGAGATGCGTAAGGGCGCGGCCAAGCTGCGCGGCATTCCGCTCGTGGCCGAAGCAGGTGCGAACGCGATCAATCCGGCCAATGCTTCGGCCGGTGCGGCGGGTGCGCCGAACGGCTCGGTGTTGAAGGCCGGCGACGGTCCGCAGCCGAACGGCGTCACCGACGTCAAGATCCTCACGAGCTGCCCGTCGTGCCTGCAAGGCCTGTCGCGCTACAACGAGGATGCGGGCACCGAGGCGGACTACATCGTCGTCGAGATGGCGCGCCACGTGCTGGGCGAAGACTGGATGGCGGATTACGTCCAACGGGCGAACAATGGCGGAATCGAGCGCGTGCTGGTTTAATGGCACGACTGACGATTTTTGCCTGAGGACGACGATGGACTGCGTTTTTTGCCGCGAAGAAGGCGGCGATGTGCTGTGGCAGGACGATACCTTGCGTGTCGTCCTGGCCGACGAACCTGATTACCCGGGCTTTTGCCGGGTGATCTGGAACACCCACGTGGCCGAGTTCTCCGATCTCGCCGTGAACGACCGCGATCGCGTGATGAAGGCCGTGTATGCGGTCGAACGCGCGATCCGGCGTGTCATGCAGCCGGTCAAGGTGAATCTGGCGAGCCTCGGCAACCAGGTGCCACACGTGCACTGGCACGTGATTCCGCGTTTTTCGAACGACGCTCACTTTCCACTGGCCATCTGGGCGCCGCGCCAGCGCACGGTGTCCGAAGCCATGCTGTCGTCGCGCCGCGCGCAAGCCACCCTGCTGCGCGAAGCCGTGCGGCAGGAAATCGAACAAGCTCTTAGCTGAGCGCCCCTAACCCATCGCGTCGCGCGCCCCAAGCCCCTAGGGGCGAAAACCTGAGGCGGCCCTGCGTTTTCTTGCGAGTCCATCATGAGCGGACTGACTCCCGAAACCCCCGTGCCGACCGGCGTCGTCGTGCATTCGAAATCGCGTGTGCTCGAATTGCAGTACGCAAACGGCGAATCGTATCGCCTGCCGTTCGAGCTGCTGCGTGTGTATTCGCCGTCGGCGGAAGTGCAGGGCCACGGGCCCGGCCAGGAAACGCTGCAGACCGGCAAGCGCGAGGTCACGATCACGATGATCGAAGGTGTCGGCAACTATGCGCTGCAGCCGACGTTCTCGGACGGGCACGCTACCGGCATCTATTCGTGGGACCTGCTGTACGACATGGCGGTCCGCCAGGATGAACTCTGGCGCGACTATCTCGCCAAACTGCAAGCGGCGGGTGTCGACCGCGATACGCCGATGGTGCCGTCAGGCGCTGCGCACGGCCACTGTCACTGATACGATTCGCCCCGATCGCCGCACCGATGCGGCGCAACATTTCAGAATACGCGAAAGGACGAGCGCGATGAGCAAAACCCACTTCGGCTTTCAATCGGTCGACGAACAGGAAAAAGCGCAGAAGGTGGCGGGCGTGTTCCACTCGGTTGCCGCTAACTACGACTTGATGAACGACCTGATGTCGGGCGGGTTGCACCGGGCGTGGAAGATGTTCACGATCGCCCAGGCGCACGTGCGGCCGGGCTATAAGGTGCTCGACATCGCGGGCGGCACGGGCGATCTGTCGAAGGCTTTCGCGAAACAGGCCGGCGAGACCGGCGAAGTCTGGCACACCGACATCAACGAATCGATGCTGCGCGTGGGCCGCGACCGGCTGCTGGACAAGGGCGTCATCACCCCGGCGCTGCTTTGCGACGCCGAGAAAATTCCCTTTCCCGACAACTACTTCGATGTAGTGACCGTGGCATTCGGCTTGCGCAACATGACGCATAAGGATGTCGCGCTGGCTGAGATGCGCCGCGTGCTGAAGCCGGCGGGCCGTCTGCTGGTGCTGGAATTTTCGAAGGTGTGGGATCCGCTCAAAAAGGTCTACGACGTCTATTCTTTTAAGGTGCTGCCGTGGCTGGGTGAGCGCTTTGCTAAAGATGCCGAGAGTTATCAGTACCTTGCGGAATCGATCCGGATGCATCCGGATCAGGAAACTTTAAAAACAATGATGGAACAAGCAGGTCTCGACGGCGTCAAATATTACAATTTGTCAGCTGGCGTGGTAGCTTTACATGTGGGGACCAAATACTAGGGTTCCTAACCCATCGATTTTTAAAGGAAAGTACGAAAATGTCCGATTCAGGTGTGTTATCTACTCGTAAGGTTGGGCGTTCGCTGGCGAGAAGAATCGGACTGATCGCGATGGTCGGTCTGATCATGGCCGGCACGCTCGCTTCGCTCGATGCGGAAGCTCGCCGCATGGGCGGTGGCCGTAGCATCGGCCGTCAGTCGAACACGGTTCAGCAGCAGGCGACGCCGTCGCAACCTGCCCAAAACAATCAGGCCATGCAGCAGCAGCGCGCGCAACCGACGCCGACGCCGCCTGCCGCGCCTAACCGCAACCGCTGGCTCGGGCCGATCGCGGGTCTCGCCGCCGGTCTCGGCATCGCCGCGTTGCTGTCGCACTTCGGCATGGGTGAAGCGTTTGCCGGCATGATGGCCAACGTCATCATCATCGCGTTGATCGCGATGGTCGTCATCTGGCTGATCCGCCGCTTCACGGGCCGCAAGCGCGATACGGCGCAAGCGGCGTACGCGGGCGCTTCGCCGTCGCTGAACGCGGGCGGCACCGGCTATAGCCAGGAGCCGCGCTACAGCGCGCCGCCCACCGGCTCGTATCTTGAGCCGCAGGGCAACCCGCTGAGCACGCCGACCATCAACCCGATGCCCATGGTGCCCGCCGGTTTCGATTCGGACGCGTTCCTGCGTAATGCCAAGGTGTACTTCGTGCGCCTGCAAGCCGCATGGGACGTCGGCAACGTCGAGGACATCCGCGAATTCACCACGCCGGAAATGTTCGCCGAAGTGCGGGTCGACCTCGCTTCGCGCGGCACGGAGTCCAACCAGACGGACGTGGTGCAACTGAACGCCGAGTTGCTGGGCGTCGAAGAGCGCGCGAATGAATACTTCGCCAGCGTGCGCTTCTCCGGCCTGCTTCGCGAAGCACCGGGCGCGGCAGCCGAGCCGTTCGTCGAAGTCTGGAATCTGTCCAAGGCGAACCGCGCCGGCGAAGGGTGGCTGCTGGCCGGCATCCAGCAGGTGGCGCAGCACTGAACCGTGAGCTGGATAGAGCCGGGAGGTGCGGCTCTTCCTGATTTTGCGCATAGCGTTGGCCGTTCGGCATAGCAGGCCGCGAAGCGAACGGACGTTACAATAGGAACCCGCGCGAGCACCTCGTTCGCGCGGGTTTTTTCTTGCCACTTTCGATGACCCTCGCCGCCAAGCCCTTCGCTGCTGCTGTCAATCATCTGCTCGCCCGCGAATCGTGGGCTCGTGAGCGCCTCGCCCCTTACGCCGGCAAGATCGCGCGCCTATCGTGTCCACCGGTCGTGTTGACGCTGCTGGTGCAACCCGACGGCTATCTGGGCGCGGTCGGCGAAACCGAAACGCACCAGTTCGACGTGACCGTCTCGGTGCCGTCCGACGCATTGCCTGCCTTCGTGCAAGGCGGCCAGGCCGCCGTCATGAAGCACGTGAAGATCGAAGGCGACGCCGAGTTCGCCACCGTGATCGCGAAACTCGCCGAGCATCTGCGCTGGGAGCCGGAAGAAGATCTGGCAAAGCTGATTGGCGACGGTCCGGCGTGGCGGGTTGCGTCGGTGGTGCGCACGGTCGGCCAGCATGTGCAACGCACCGGCCGCAACCTGCTCGACACGGCCGCCGAATATCTGCTCGATGAAAATCCGCAACTGGTGCGCCGTACCGCGCTCGAAGATTTCAACGTCGAACTGGCCCGCGCGCGCGACGCGTTGGCGCGCGTGGAAAAACGCATCGAGCGTCTTGAACAGAAGGTCGAAGCCCGCGGCGCGAATGCGCCGGGCGGCGCCGCCATGTCGCGCGGCACGCGCTAGTCACCGGGCACAACTATGCGTTTTCTGCGTTTCCTCAAGATATTTTTCACGGTCATCCGTTTCGGTCTCGATGAGATGATGCTCGGTCGCATCAACGACCGGCGCGTGCGTCTGCTGCTGCGTGTCACCACGATCGGCCGCAAGTTCGACGCGCCGCCGGGCGTGCGCTTGCGGCTCGCGCTCGAAAGCCTCGGGCCGATCTTCGTCAAGTTCGGCCAGGTGCTGTCCACCCGGCGCGATCTGCTGCCAGTGGACATCGCCAACGAACTGGCGAAGCTCCAGGATCAGGTGCCGCCGTTCGATTCGGCGGTGGCGATCGGGCTGGTCGAGAAGTCGCTCGGCGCGCCGGTCGACGTACTGTTCGACGATTTCGAGCGGGTGCCGGTGGCGAGCGCGTCGATCGCGCAGGTGCACTTCGCGAAGGTGAAGGCCGGCCAGCATGCGGGCAAGGCGGTTGCAGTCAAGGTGCTGCGCCCGAACATGCTGCCCGTGATCGACTCCGATCTCGCATTGCTGCGTGACATCGCCGTATGGGCCGAGCGACTATGGGCCGACGGCAAGCGTTTGAAGCCGCGCGAGGTGGTCGCCGAATTCGACAAATACCTGCACGACGAACTCGACCTGATGCGCGAGGCGGCCAACGGCAGCCAGTTGCGACGCAACTTCGTCGGTCTCGACCTGCTGCTGGTGCCGGAGATGTACTGGGAGTTCTGCACGCCCACGGTGCTGGTGATGGAGCGCATGGTCGGCGTGCCGATCAGCCAGGTCGAGACGCTGCGCGCGGCGGGCGTCGACATTCCAAAGCTGGCGCGCGAAGGCGTCGAGATTTTCTTCACCCAGGTGTTCCGCGACGGTTTCTTCCACGCCGACATGCACCCGGGCAACATTCAGGTGAGTCTCGATCCCGCGCACTTCGGCCGCTATATCGCGCTTGACTTCGGGATCATCGGCGCGCTGTCGGATTTCGATAAGAACTACCTCGCGCAGAACTTTCTCGCGTTCTTCAAGCGCGACTATCACCGCGTCGCCACGCTGCATCTGGAGTCGGGCTGGGTGCCGCCGACTACCCGCGTCGAAGAACTCGAAAGCGCGATCCGCGCGGTGTGCGAGCCGTATTTCGACCGCGCGCTGAAGGACATTTCGCTTGGCCAGGTGCTGATGCGCCTGTTCTCGACCTCGCGCCGCTTCAACGTCGAAATCCAGCCTCAACTGGTGTTGCTGCAAAAAACCATGCTGAACGTGGAAGGGCTCGGCCGCTCGCTCGATCCGGAGCTGGACCTGTGGAAGACCGCCAAGCCCTATCTGGAACGCTGGATGAACGAGCAGATCGGCGTGCGCGGCTGGTACGAGCGCCTGAAGATCGAGGCGCCGCAGTGGAGCAAGACGCTGCCGCAGTTGCCGCGCCTGATCCATCACGTGCTCGCCGAGCGGCACGACAACACGCGCGGCGCGAACGACGACATGATTCGCCAGATCCTGCTCGAGCAGAAGCGCACCAACCGGCTGCTGCAAGGGCTCTTGCTGTTCGGCGTGGCGGTAGGCGTCGGCGCGGTGCTGGCGCGGGCGTTTCTGGCGCTGGCTTATGGCGGGTAATTAAGACCCATGCGAGGCATCCGATGAGCGATCCGACCCAACCCACCGCACCCGACTTCTCGACGCGCGACCCCAACTCGCCCGCGTTCTGGGACGAGCGCTTCGAGCGCGGTTTCATGCCGTGGGATCAGGCGGGCGTGCCCACCGCGTTTCGCGCGTTCGCCGCGCGGCACAGCGGTGCCGCGGTGCTGATTCCGGGCTGCGGCAGCGCCTACGAAGCCGTTTGGCTAGCTGGGCACGGCAACCCGGTCCGCGCAATCGACTTCTCGCCGGCCGCCGTCGCGGCGGCGCACGAGCAACTGGGCGCGCAACACGCGCAACTGGTGGAGCAGGCGGATTTCTTCACCTATGAGCCGCCTTTTACGCCCGCCTGGATTTACGAGCGCGCGTTCCTCTGTGCGCTGCCGCCTGCACGCCGCACCGACTACGCTTGCCGGATGGCGGAGCTGCTGCCCGGCGGCGCGCTGCTCGCGGGTTTCTATTTCATCGGCGCGACGCCCAAGGGGCCGCCGTTCGGTATCGATCGCACCGAACTCGATGCGCTGCTCACGCCGTACTTCGAGCTGATCGAAGACGACGCCGTGACCGATTCGATTGCCGTTTTCGCCGGACGTGAGCGCTGGCTCACCTGGCGCCGACGTCCGTAAGGGTGCGCCGTCATGCCCGGCCACGGCCCGGCGCACTTGATTCGAACGCGGCCGCCCCAATTTACCGCAACGGCGGTCGCGTCGAGCATCGGTTCCCGAAATCCACGGAACGGATATCGTTTGCGGCTATAATTCAAGGCTTTGCAAGCGTTTACACGATTTCAGTAGGAAAAGTTCATGCCGATCTACGCTTATCGTTGCGAGTCATGCGGCTTCGGGAAAGACGTGCTTCAGAAGATGAGCGACGCTCAGCTGACGCAGTGTCCCGAATGCGGGAAAGACACCTTTCGCAAGCAGGTCACTGCCGCCGGGTTCCAGTTGAAGGGCTCCGGGTGGTACGTGACCGATTTCCGCGGTGGCAACAGCGGCGCGAGCGCGCCGGCCACGTCCGACGCGAACGGCGCGTCGAATGGCGCGAGCGAGAACACGGTGGCCGCCGGTAACGGCGCCGCCAAATCCGATACGGGCTCGGCCAACGGTACGGCCGCAACCGGTTCATCGAGCGCAGCCGCTACACCGGCCGCGCCTGCTGCCGCACCGGCCGCCTCGGCAAGCTCGAGCGGTGCCGGCAGCGCCTAGTGGGACTGCCGCCCTGATGGGCGGCGCACACACCGCGCGTCGTGCCTCGGCCCGCGCGGTCTTCTGGCGGTACACATGACGACGAAAAAGACGACGCTCAAATCGGTGTTTCTGACCGGCCTGCTGGTGCTGGTGCCTCTGGCCATCACACTGTGGGTGCTCGGCCTGATCATCGGCACGATGGACCAGACGCTGTTGCTGCTGCCGACCTCGTGGCAGCCGGAGCGCGCAATCGGCTATCGCCTGCCCGGCCTCGGGGCAGTGCTCACGCTCGCGTTCATCTTTGTCGTCGGGCTGTTGACGCAGAACTTCATTGGGCAGAAGCTCGTGAAGTGGTGGGAACTGCTGGTCGCTCACATTCCGGTGGTCGGCCCGCTTTACACCAGTGTCAAGCAGGTGTCCGACACGTTGTTGTCGAGCAGCGGCAATGCGTTCCGCAAGGCGCTGCTGATCGAGTACCCGCGCCGCGGCTCCTATACGATCGGATTTTTGACCGGGATTCCGGGTGGCGACGTGGTCAACCACCTGAAAGAAGACTACGTCAGCGTCTATGTGCCGACTACGCCGAACCCGACGTCCGGCTTCTTCCTGATGGTGCCCAGGAGCGAAGTGATCGAACTCGACATGACGGTCGACGCCGCGCTCAAGTACATCGTCTCGATGGGCGTCGTGGCGCCGTCCGCGCCGCCGGCGCCGGTGCGCCGCACGACCGTCGAGCCTCCGCTGTAATGCCGGTGCGCAAGGTTTCACGCAGTTTCAAACTGCCGCGCGCCGTTCAACCAATGCAAAACGAAAGACAAACATCATGTCGATGAGAACTGAATACTGCGGTCTGGTGACCGAAGAACGGCTGGGCCAAACCGTTTCGCTGTGTGGCTGGGTGAGCCGCCGCCGCGACCATGGTGGCGTCATCTTCATCGACCTGCGCGATCGCGAAGGGCTCGTTCAGGTCGTCTGCGACCCGGATCGCGCGGAGATGTTCAAGGCCGCCGAAGGCGTGCGCAACGAGTTCTGCCTGCAGATCAAGGGTGTCGTGCGCAGCCGTCCGGAAGGCACGACCAACGCCGCGTTGAAGAGCGGCAAGATCGAAGTGCTGTGCCACGAGCTGATCGTGCTGAACGCCTCGATCACGCCGCCGTTCCAGCTCGACGACGACAACCTGTCGGAAACCACGCGTCTCACGCACCGCGTGCTCGACCTGCGTCGTCCGCAGATGCAGCACAACCTGCGTCTGCGTTACCGCGTCGCGATCGAAGTGCGCAAGTACCTCGACGCGCAAGGCTTCATCGACATCGAAACGCCGATGCTCACGAAGAGCACGCCGGAAGGCGCGCGCGACTACCTCGTGCCGTCGCGTACGAACCCGGGCCAGTTCTTCGCGCTGCCGCAGTCGCCGCAGCTGTTCAAGCAGCTGCTGATGGTGGCGAACTTCGATCGCTACTACCAGATCGTCAAGTGCTTCCGCGACGAAGACCTGCGCGCCGACCGTCAGCCGGAATTCACGCAGATCGACTGCGAAACCTCGTTCCTGTCGGAACAGGAAATCCGCGATCTGTTCGAAGCGATGATCCGTCACGTGTTCAAGGAAACGATCGGCGTCTCGCTCGACGAAAAATTCCCGGTCATGCTGTATTCGGAAGCGATGCGCCGCTTCGGCTCGGACAAGCCGGACCTGCGCGTGAAGCTCGAATTCACCGACCTGACGGACGCGGTCAAGGACGTCGACTTCAAGGTGTTCAGCACGCCGGCCAACACGAAGGACGGCCGCGTTGCGGCGATCCGCGTGCCGAAGGGCGGCGAACTCTCGCGCGGCGACATCGACAGCTACACGGAATTCGTGCGCATTTACGGCGCGAAGGGTCTCGCGTGGATCAAGGTCAACGAAGTGGCGAAGGGCCGTGACGGTCTGCAGAGCCCGATCGTCAAGAACCTGCACGACGAAGCGGTCAAGGCGATCATCGAGCGCACCGGCGCGCAAGACGGCGACATCATCTTCTTCGCGGCGGATCGCGCGAAGGTGGTGAACGACAGCCTGGGCGCGCTGCGTCTGAAGATCGGCCATTCGGAATTCGGCAAGGCCAACGGTCTCGTCGAATCCGGCTGGAAGCCGCTGTGGGTGATCGACTTCCCGATGTTCGAATACGACGAGGAAGACAACCGCTACGTCGCCGCGCATCACCCGTTCACGAGCCCGAAGGACGAGCACCTCGAGTACCTCGAAACGGACCCGGCGCGCTGCCTCGCGAAAGCCTACGACATGGTGCTGAACGGCTGGGAAATCGGCGGCGGTTCGGTGCGTATCCACCGTGAAGAAGTGCAGAGCAAGGTGTTCCGCGCATTGAAGATCAACGCGGAAGAAGCGCAAGCCAAGTTCGGCTTCCTGCTCGACGCGCTGCAATACGGCGCGCCGCCGCACGGCGGTATCGCGTTCGGTCTGGACCGCATCGTCACGATGATGGCCGGCGCCGATTCGATCCGCGACGTGATCGCGTTCCCGAAGACGCAACGCGCACAGTGTCTGCTCACGCAGGCGCCGAGCGAAGTGGACGAGCGCCAGTTGCGCGAGCTGCACATCCGTCTGCGTACGCCTGAGCCGAAGGCTTGAGGCAAGTGCAAGTGAGTGCTGTCTGAAAACGACAGCAGGAGCAAACGAAAAAGGCGCGCATGCGCCTTTTTCATTTTTTGCGTTACAGTCGAAGCAACCGCTTTCGACCGCTCATTGCACTCTGTGCCGACATGTACCGCGCAAGCGTTGCGCCCAGTTTTCACACCATGCCGAAACCGCCGAAAATTCCTCAATCCGTCCTCGTCATCATCCATACGCCCGCGCTCGACGTGCTGCTGATCGAGCGCGCCGATCATGCGGGGTTCTGGCAATCGGTGACGGGTTCCAAGGATCGGCTCGATGAACCGCTCGTCGAAACGGCGGTGCGCGAAGTGGCCGAGGAGACCGGCATCGTGATCGGCGGCGCGCAGGTGCCTGACAGCGCATTGTTCGACTGGCAGTATTCGATCGAATACGAGATCTACCCGGAGTTCCGCCATCGTTATGCCGAAGGCGTGATCCACAACACCGAGCACTGGTTCAGCGTGCAGGTGCCGGAGCAGCTCGAGGTGACGCTGGCGCCGCGCGAGCACACCGCGTTTCTGTGGCTGCCGCATGAAGAGGCGGCCTCGCGCTGCTTCTCGTCGTCGAATGCGGACGCCATTCTGCAGTTGCCAAGGCGGCTTGCCGCCCGCGCGCCAGGCGTTCCTGCCGCGGAGCGTGGCCGATGAGCGCAGGCGGCCGTTTCTCGCGGCTGCGGCACACGCTGCTTGGCCGGCGCTATTGGCAGCGTTATCGCTTCACCAGTGACAACGACGTCAGGCTGCTGCGCTCGGGCGACGATTTTTTCGACGCGCTGATCGAGCGTGTCGATGCCGCGCAGCGCGACGTCGTTCTGGAAACCTATATCTTCTGTGACGACGCCGCCGGCCAGGAAGTCAGCGCGGCGTTGCTGCGCGCGGCCTCGCGCGGCGTGAGAGTGCGCGTGATCACCGACGGCATCGGCACCGCGCGTCTGCCGATGTTCAACGAATGGACGCCGGCCGGCATCGATCATCGCATCTACAACCCGCATCTGTTCGGCCGGTTCGGCTTTTCGCGCACGCACCGCAAGCTCGCGGTCATCGACGATCAATTTGCGTATTGCGGCGGCATCAACATCGTCGACGACTACGAGAACAACGGCGAGACCCTGCCTTACCGGCGCTGGGACTTCGCGGTCGAGCTGCACGGACCGGTCGTCGCCGACGTCCGTCAGGCGTTCGAGGTGCAGTGGCGCCGGATTCAACTCGGGCATCGGCCGATCGAGGCCCTGGAACCGGACCTCGGCACGCACACGTCCGCGTCGCTCGGCAGTTTGCGGCGGCGCCGACGTCGCCGCAACGAGCAGTTGTGGGCAGGCGGGCAGCCGTGTGTGGCGTTCGTCGCGCGCGACAACCTGATCAACCGACGCGCGATCGAGAAGGCGTATCTGGCCGCAATCGGCCAGGCGCGGCACGAGATCCTGCTCGCCAATCCGTACTTCATGCCGGGGCGCAAGCTGCGGCGTGCGCTGGTGTTCGCCGCGCGCCGCGGCGTCGTGGTGAAGCTGATCATTGGGCGTAAGGAGTTCAAGGCGCTGGACTACGCCGTGCCGTTTCTTTATCACGCGTTGCTCAGGTCCGGCGTGCAGATCGCCGAGTACGAGAAGACGCTGCTGCACGGCAAGGTCGCGGTGGTCGATTCGAACTGGGGGACCGTGGGTTCGTCGAACCTCGATGCGCTGAGTTTGATGCTCAACAACGAAGCGAATGTGGTGCTGGTGAACGACGTGTCGACCCAGGCGCTGCGCGAGGCGATACTCGATGCGTTCAAGGATTCGCGCCGTATCGACAAGGCGCATTACGAATCGCGTCCGGTCGTCGAGCGGGCGCTCAACTGGCTGGCTTACACGAGCTATCGGGTGGCGATGAAGCTGTTGACGGTGGGTGGGTACGATTAGGCGGTAGCGGCGCAAGGGCCGGCTGCGGCGGGACAGGGCCCGGTCCGGCAGGCGCAAACGCGGATGGCGAATTCAAGCGTAAGCGGCGAAGCGCCGCCATTTCCGAACACGGCAATGCACGGGGCGGCAATCTCGCACGCACTCCGCAAGGCCGACCGTCGCATCGCTCAGATGCAACCCCGTCGTGCCGTGCGCCACACCAATGCAAAGCACGGTGCATAACGCGTTTCAGAGCGCTCCTAAAGACTCCCTGCCGCTGCTCAAACATAATCTTCGTTCGATAGAGTCGAGCGGCCTCGTGTATGAGATGCACCGCTGACACTTTCCCTGATCAAGCGGTGTTTGCCGGTTCACCTGCGTCGTTTATAGCGACCGGCCCGTGCATCACGCGCGCTCGCTCGTTCGTCAATCATGTCTGTTCGCCAGCCAGCCGAATCCGTCGACACATCGAGCCTTCACGACGAGGCCATAGCCGCCTATCAGGCCGGCCGCTTCGATGCGGTGCGCACGCTCGTCGATCGAATCCTCGGCGAGAACGGCGAGCATGTCGGCGCAATTCATTTGCAAGGACTGCTCGCACTTGCTGGCGGTGATACGCAAAGCGCGCAGCACTTGCTCGAACGCGCAATCCGGATTCGTCCCGAACCGATCCTGTACAACACGCTCTACGCGATCCGGCTCAAACTCGGCGACTATCCGGGCGCGCTCGAGAGCCTGCGGCAAGGGCTCGCGCTGCAGGCGGATTTCTCGGCGCTGCACTACAACCTCGCGTTGACGCTGCAACATCTCGAACGTCTCGAAGACGCCGCGCTCAGCTACCGGCGCACGCTCGAGATTGACCCTGAACACTCGGCCGCGCACAACAATCTGGGGCGCATCCATGCGGATCTCGGCGCACTGGAAGAGGCCGAGCGGCACTACCGGCGCGCCCTCGAACTGGCGCCTGCGAACCTCGTCGCCCGCAACAATCTGGCGATCGTGCTGCTCGCCGCAGGTCGCTACGAAGAGGCGTGGCCGTATTTCGAAGACCGCTGGGTCAGCTTCAAACTGTCCGACGGACGACCCGCGCAGAAGCCTGTGCAAGTGGCTTTGCCGCGATGGTCCGGCGAGCGCCCATCGGCTGCGATTCAAATTCGACGTAACGGGCTGCAGTCCAACGAACACCTGCTCGTCCTCGACGAACAGGGCTATGGCGACAGTCTGCAGTTCGTACGCTACCTGCCGATGGCGCTCGAGCGTTTTTCCCAGGTGGGCTACGTGTGCCCGCCGCCGTTGCGCCGCCTGTACGAGCGGTCGTTGCGCGAGCGCTGGCCGGACCTCCAGCTGTTCGATGGCGTGCCTTCCGATCTGAGCCGCTGGGATTGCTACTGCCCACTGATGTCCCTGCCGATGGCGTTCGGCACACGGCTCGCCACGATCCCGAGCGCGCTGCCGTATCTGCATGCCGACGCCGCGCGCGCCGCCCACTGGCGCGCGCGCCTGGAAGCGCTGCCCGCCGCGCATTTGCCGCGTGTCGGCGTCGTGTGGGCGGGCGGCCATTCGGGCATTGCGGTGGACCGGCGGCGCAGCCTCGTGGTCGCGCAGATCGCGCCGCTGCTCGCGCTGCGGCAGGTGCGCTGGGTCAGTCTGCAAAAGACCGATGACCCCGCGAAGCTCGCCGACGCTGCCAGCAGGGCACGTCTGACCGACTGGACCGATGAACTCGCCGACTTTGCGGAGACCGCGGCGCTGATCGACAATCTCGATCTGGTGATTTCCGTCGACACCTCGGTCGCGCATCTTGCCGCCGCGATGGGCAAGCCGGTCTGGTTGCTGAACCGATTCGCGGGCTGCTGGCGCTGGCTACGCGGCCGCGACGACAGTCCGTGGTATCCCGGCTTGCGTCTTTTCACGCAGACGCAGCGCGGCGATTGGGACGAAGTGCTGACGCGGGTCGCCATTGCGTTGCAGCAGAGATTCCCATTGGACGAATGACGGCTTCCGCGCGAGCATGTCCGCATCGGCGCGGGGCTCCCGCCGTCGGGCTATTCTGATCGGCGCCAGACACACCGCCATTCCTCCAACCACCGCGCCCGTTGCGCAGCGACAACCGCCACCCGCCCCACACCCATCAAACCCTCCTGGATTCGCGCCGATCTGCGGCATCATGTCGGCCGGCTGCGACAATCACGGAGACGCAAGCATTCTGCATGGCAATACCTGTCTCAAGGCAAACGCCTCTAAAAAATCTGATTCCTCTGATGGACGGATGTCGCAGAATTGAAACCAGGTTAGAAACCGGTTTCTAATAAAGTCCTTGTTTCGCGGACGGCGGCACTCAATAATAGTACGGCCGTTCGATTTTCTTTCGGTCACATTAGAACGGTAAAAAACAGCTATGCGAAAAGGCGAACAAACGCGCGTCGCAATTCTCGACGCAGCACTCGATCTGGCAAGCCGCGACGGACTGGAAGGTCTGACGATCGGCCTGCTGGCTGAGCGCATGCAGATGAGCAAAAGCGGAGTGTTCGCGCATTTCGGGTCGCGCGAGGATTTGCAGGTCGAAGTCGTGCGCGAATATCACCATCGTTTCGAAGACGAGGTGTTTTTCCCGAGCTTGCGCGAGCCTCGCGGCTTGCCGCGCTTGCGCGCGATGATTTCCCGCTGGATCGAGAAGCGCATTCAGGAAGTCACCACCGGGTGCATCTACATCAGCGGCGCCGTCGAATACGACGACCGCGCGGACAACCCGGTGCGCGAGCAACTGGTGTCGAGCGTGACCATCTGGCGTGCCGCGCTCACTCGCGCGATTTCGCAGGCAATGGAGGAAGGGCATCTGCGTGCCGACACCGATCCGCAACTGATGCTTTTCGAACTGTACAGCTTCACGCTCGGCCTGCATCACGATGCGCGCTTCCTGCACCTGCCGGATGCGGTGCCTCTCACGTGGGCCGCGCTGGAAAAATTGATTGTTTCGTATCAAAGCGAAAGCCGTTAGCAACGTCGTCGGGTACCAACCGGATTCAGCGGCGCAGAAGGTTCCGGTCCACGGACTCAGCTAACGGCCTGGCTTCTTGTCAAACTTTGGAGAGAGTCATGGGACAGTACGCCGCGCCGCTGCGCGACATGCAATTCGTGTTGCACGAACTGCTCAACGTGGAAGCCGAGATCAAGCAGATGCCGAAGCACGCGGATCTCGATGCCGACACGATCAACGCCGTGCTCGAAGAGGCCGGCAAGTTCTGCTCCGAAGTGCTGTTCCCGCTCAACCATAGCGGCGATCAGGAAGGCTGCACGTATGCCGGCGACGGCGTCGTGACCACGCCGAAGGGTTTCAAGGAAGCCTATCAACAGTATGTCGAGGCCGGCTGGCCGGCACTGGGCTGTGATCCGGAATACGGCGGGCAGGGGCTGCCCGCATTCGTCAACAACGCGCTCTACGAAATGCTGAACTCGGCGAATCAGGCGTGGACGATGTATCCGGGTCTCTCGCACGGCGCGTACGAATGCCTGCACGCGCACGGTACGCCCGAGTTGCAGCAGCGTTATCTGCCGAAGCTGGTTGCCGGCGTGTGGACCGGCACGATGTGTCTGACCGAGCCGCATTGCGGCACCGACCTCGGCATCCTGCGCACCAAGGCCGAACCGAATAGCGACGGCTCGTACGCGATCAGCGGCACGAAAATCTTCATTTCCAGCGGCGAACACGATCTCGCGGAAAACATCGTTCACCTTGTGCTCGCGCGTCTGCCGGATGCGCCGAAGGGCACCAAGGGCATATCGCTCTTCATCGTGCCGAAGTTCGTGCCGAACGAAGCGGGCGAGCCCGGCGAGCGCAACGGCGTGAAGTGCGGTTCGATCGAGCACAAGATGGGCATTCACGGCAATGCGACCTGCGTGATCAATCTCGACAACGCGAAGGGCTGGCTCGTCGGCGAGCCGAACAAGGGTCTCAACGCGATGTTCGTGATGATGAACGCCGCGCGCCTGGGCGTCGGCATGCAGAGCCTCGGCTTGACCGAAATCGCCTATCAGAACTCGCTCACGTACGCGAAAGAGCGTCTGCAGATGCGTTCGCTGACCGGCCCGAAGGCGCCTGAAAAAGCGGCGGACCCGATTATCGTGCACCCGGACGTGCGCCGCATGCTGCTCACGCAGAAGGCCTACGCCGAAGGCGCGCGTGCGTTCTCGTACTGGTCCGCGCTGCATATCGACAAGGAACTGTCGCACGGTGACGAAGCGGTGCGCAAGGAAGCAGCCGACCTCGTCGCGTTGCTCACGCCGATCCTGAAGGCGTTCCTGTCGGACAACGCGTTCGAAGGCACCAATCACGCCATGCAGATCTACGGCGGCCACGGCTTCATCACCGAGTGGGGCATGGAGCAGTACGTGCGCGACGCGCGCATCAACATGATCTACGAAGGCACCAATGCGATTCAGGCGCTCGACCTGCTGGGCCGCAAGATTCTCGGCGACATGGGCGCGAAGATGAAGAAGTTCGGCAAGCTGGTCACGGAGTTCGTCGAAGCCGAAGGCATCAAGCCGGAGATGCAGGAGTTCGTGAACCCGCTTGCCGACATCGGCGACAAGGTGCAGAAGCTGACGATGGAAATCGGCATGAAGGCGATGCAAAACCCGGACGAAGTCGGCGCCGCGGCCGTGCCGTATCTGCGCACCGTCGGCCATCTGGTGTTCTCGTACTTCTGGGCGCGCATGGCGCGTATCGCACTCGACAAGGAAGCGTCGGGCGATCCGTTCTACAAGGCGAAGCTCGCCACCGCGCGCTTCTACTTCGCGAAGCTGCTGCCGGAAACGGCGATGACGATCCGTCAGGCGCGCGCCGGTTCGAAGTCGCTGATGGACGTCGAAGAAGCGCTGTTCTAAGCCCAACGCAAACACACATCGAGGTACAGGCGCCGCGCGTATCGAAACCGCGGCGCCTGATTCCCGCCTGGCTCAAGCCATACATCGCGAAGCATCCTCGACGCTTCGCGACATCCGCACAACTCTCCGGAGGAACGACGTGAGCAATCTGATCATTCGCAAGGTAGCCGTGCTCGGCGCCGGCGTGATGGGCGCGCAGATCGCAGCGCACCTGATCAACGCCAAGGTGCCTGTGCTTCTTTTTGATCTGCCGGCCAGGGAAGGCCCGAAGAACGCGATCGCGCTGAAGGCGATCGAGAATCTGAAGAAGCTGTCGCCGGCGCCGTTCGGCGTGAAGGACGACGCGCAGTACATCCAGCCCGCCAATTACGACGACGACATCGCCAAGCTCGCCGAATGCGACGTCGTGATCGAAGCGATCGCCGAACGCATGGACTGGAAGCACGACCTGTACAAGAAGGTCGCGCCGCACATCGGGCCGAACGCGATCTTCGCGACCAATACGTCGGGTCTGTCGATCACGGCTTTATCGGAAGGTTTCCCGGCTGAACTGAAGGCGCGCTTCTGTGGCGTGCACTTCTTCAATCCGCCGCGCTACATGCATCTGGTCGAACTGATCCCGACCGCGACGACGCGTCCGGAAATTCTCGACCAGCTCGAAACGTTCCTGACGAGCGTGGTCGGCAAGGGCGTCGTGCGCGCGAAAGACACGCCGAACTTCATCGCCAACCGCGTCGGCATTTTCTCGATCCTCGCCGTCATCACGGAAGCCGCGAAGTTCGGCCTGCGTTTCGACGAAGTGGACGACCTGACCGGCGCGCGTCTGGGCCGCGCGAAGTCGGCCACGTTCCGCACCGCCGACGTGGTCGGACTCGACACGATGGCGCACGTCATCAAGACGATGCAGGACACGCTGAAGGACGACCCGTTCTTCCCGGTCTACGAAACGCCGGCCGTGCTGGCCGAACTGGTGAAGAAGGGCGCGCTGGGTCAGAAGACGGGCGGCGGCTTCTACAGGAAGGAAGGCAAGGCGATCAAGGTGCTCGACCCGAAGACGGGCGAGTACGTCGACGGCGGCGCGAAGGCGGACGAACTGGTCGGCCGCATCCTGAAGCGCCCGGCGGCCGAGCGTCTGAAGCTGCTGCGCGAATCGGAGCATCCGCAGGCGCAGTTCCTGTGGGCGATTTTCCGCGATGTGTATCACTACATCGGCGTGCATCTGGAGTCGATCGCCGACAACGCGCGCGACGTCGATCTGGCCATCCGCTGGGGCTTCGGCTGGAACGAAGGCCCGTTCGAAGGCTGGCAGACCGCCGGCTGGAAGCAGGTCGCCGAGTGGGTGCAGGAAGACATCGCGGCGGGCAAGGCGTTGTCGAACGTGCCGCTGCCGTCGTGGGTGCTGGAAGGCGTGGTCACGGAGAAGGGCGGCGTGCATACGAACGAAGGTTCGTGGTCGCCGGCTTCGAAGACCTTTGTGCCGCGCTCGTCGCTGTCCGTGTATGACAGGCAGGTGTTCCGTGCACCGCTGGTCGGCGACACGACGGCCGATCCGAAGACCTACGGCAAGACGCTGTTCGAAACCGATGCCGTGCGCGCATGGGTCGACGATCGCGCGGGCGAGAACGACGTGTTGATCGTGTCGTTCAAGAGCAAGATGAACACGATTGGACCGTCGGTAATCGACGGTCTGACGCAGGCGATCGAACTGGCGGAAAAGGACTACAAGGGCCTCGTGGTGTGGCAGCCGACGTCGCTGAAGCTCGGCACGCCGGGCGGCCCGTTCTCGGCGGGCGCCAACCTCGAAGAGGCGCTGCCCGCGTTCATGATGGGCGGCGCGAAGGGCATCGAGCCGTTCGTGCAGAAGTTCCAGCAAGGCATGCTGCGCGTGAAGTATGCAAGCGTGCCGGTGATCTCGGCGGTGTCGGGCATCGCGCTCGGCGGCGGGTGTGAGCTGGCGCTGCACAGCGCGAAGCGGGTTGCGCACATCGAAAGCTATATGGGTCTCGTGGAAGTCGGCGTGGGTCTCGTGCCGGCGGGCGGCGGCCTGAAAGAAGCGGCGCTGCGCGCGGCGGAAGCTGCTACCCAGGTCGGCGCGACCACCGATCTGCTGAAGTTTGTGCAGAAGTCGTTCGAGAACGCGGCGATGGCGAAGGTCTCGGCGTCCGCGCTCGATGCCCGCACGATGGGTTATCTGAAGCCGTCCGATACGATCGTCTTCAACGTGTTCGAGTTGCTCGACGTCGCGAAGAAGGAAGCGCGCGCGCTGGCGGCGGCGGGTTATCGTCCGCCGCTGCGGGTGACGCAGGTGCCGGTCGCGGGCCGCTCGGCGATCTCGACCATCAAGGCGTCACTCGTCAACATGCGCGATGGGCGCTTTATCAGCGAGCATGATTTCCTGATCGCCAGCCGCATCGCGGAAGCGGTGTGTGGCGGCGACGTGGAAGCGGGCAGTCTCGTCGATGAAGAATGGCTGCTGCAACTCGAGCGTCGTGCGTTCGTCGATCTGCTCGGCACGCAGAAGACGCAGGAGCGGATCATGGGCATGCTGCAGACCGGTAAGCCGGTGCGCAACTGAAGCGACGAGCAATCGCATACATATGCATGGGGCCAGCGTAAGCGCTAAAGCGCTAACGCTGGCCGACCGCAACAGGTTGCATGGGGCGGGAGTAAGCGCTAAAGCGCTTACTCCCGCCGACCGCAACGGGTTGCATGGGGCGGGAGTAAGCGCTAAAGCGCTAACTCCCGCCGACAAAGGAGTCTCAAATGGCAAAGCAATTGCAAGACGCATACATCGTCGCAGCGAGCCGTACGCCGATCGGCAAGGCGCCGCGCGGGATGTTCAAGAACACGCGCCCCGACGAACTGCTGGTGCACGCGATCAAATCGGCCGTGGCGCAAGTGCCCGGTCTCGACACCAAGGTGATCGAAGACGCGATCATCGGCTGCGCGATTCCCGAAGCCGAACAGGGGCTGAACGTCGCGCGCATCGGCGCGCTGCTGGCCGGCCTGCCGAACACGGTCGGCGGCGTCACGGTGAACCGCTTCTGCGCGTCGGGCCTGACCGCGCTGGCGATGGCCGCCGATCGCATCCGCGTCGGTGAATCGGATGCGATGATCGCGGGCGGCTGTGAATCGATGAGCATGGTGCCGATGATGGGCAACAAGCCCTCGCTCTCGCCGCATATTTTCGATCGCAACGAAGACATCGGCATCGCGTACGGCATGGGCCTGACCGCGGAGAAGGTCGCCGAGCGCTGGAAGATCAGCCGCGAAGCGCAGGACGCCTTCTCGGTCGAATCGCACCGCCGCGCGATCGCCGCACAACAGGCCGGCGAGTTCAACGACGAAATCGCCGCCTACACGATCACCGAACGCTTCCCCGATCTCGCGACCGGCGAAGTGCGTGTGCAGACGCGCGAAGTGTCGCTCGACGAAGGTCCGCGCGCGGAAACGTCGCTCGAAGGTCTGGCGAAGCTGCGCGCCGTGTTCGCGAACAAGGGTTCGGTGACGGCGGGCAACAGCTCGCAGACGTCGGACGGCGCGGGCGCGTTGATCGTCGTGTCGGAGAAGATGCTCAAGCAGTTCAACCTGACGCCGCTCGCGCGCTTCGTGAGCTTCGCGGTGCGCGGCGTGCCGCCGGAAATCATGGGCATCGGTCCGAAGGAAGCGATTCCGGCCGCGCTGAAGGCCGCGGGCCTGAAGCAGGACGACCTCGACTGGATCGAACTGAACGAAGCGTTCGCCGCGCAATCGCTGGCGGTGATTCAGGACCTCGGGCTGGACCCGTCGAAGATCAACCCGCTCGGCGGTGCGATCGCCCTCGGCCATCCGCTCGGCGCGACGGGCGCGATTCGTGCGTCGACGGTGGTGCACGGCCTGCGCCGCCGCAACTACAAGTACGGCATGGTGACGATGTGCGTCGGCACCGGCATGGGCGCGGCGGGCATCATCGAGCGCCTGTAACCGGGTGAGCGCGTGTACGCCCCGGTCCGCGCGGTCATCGGCGAGATGACGGCCGCGCTTGTCCGTTAAGAACCGCAGAACGGTTCGCAGGCCGCCTGGCTTGCGAACCGTTTTTACATTCTCAGCAACAGTACGAGGAGAGGAAGGAGATGACGATAGATATCCTGGTCGAGCGCGCCGACGGCGTGCTGACGATTGCCTTCAACCGGCCCGGCAAGAAGAACGCGATTACGGCCGCGATGTATCAGACGATGGCCGACGCGATGGTTCAAGCGCACGGCGACACGTCCGTGCGCGCGATCCTGATTCGCGGCAGCGCCGACATTTTCAGTGCCGGCAACGATCTCGAAGATTTCATGAAGACGCCGCCGATGGGCGAAAACGCGCCGGTGTTCCAGTTCCTGCGCGCGATCAGCTCGGCGGAAAAGCCGGTGGTGGCGTCGGTGGCAGGGCCGGCGGTGGGCATCGGCACGACCTTGCTGCTGCATTGCGACCTCGTCTACGCGGCCGACACGGCGAGCTTCTCGCTGCCGTTCACACAGCTCGGCCTGTGTCCGGAAGCGGCGTCGAGCCTATTGTTGCAGCGCGTGGGCGGCTATCAGGCGGCGGCGGAAAAGCTGCTGCTCGGTGAAGCGTTCGACGCCGCCGAAGCGCAGCGCATGGGCTTCGTGAATCGCGTGCTGCCGGCCGCTGAAGTCGATGCGTTCGCTGCCGGGCAGGCCGCGAAGCTGGCCGCGTTGCCGGCGTCGTCGCTGCGCGTGACGAAGAGTTTGATGAAGCGCGCGAGCCGACAGGAACTGCAAACACAGATGTCGGAAGAAGCCTTGCACTTCGGCAAGATGCTGCTCGCGCCGGAAGCGCGCGAGGCGTTCCAGGCGTTTTTCGAGAAGCGCAAGCCGGATTTCCGGCAGTTCGATTGATGCGGGATGCCTGAGCGCTGGGGGATTTGGCGCTCGGGCACTCGGGTGCTCACACGCCCAGGCCCTCAAATTCCCCCCACCCGCACCCTTCAGCCCTCAAACCTGCGCCGGTTGCCACGTGTCGTAATCGACGTAGCTGCCTTCGCGGCAGAAACTGACCAGGCGCACGCCCGCCTTGCGGGCAATCGCAATCGCCAGCGACGACGGCGCGGAGATCGTCGCGAGCATCGGCACATCGACGCGCGCGGCCTTGCGCACCAGTTCGTAGCTCGCGCGGCTCGACAGAAACACGAAGCCGTCGCGGGTGTCCGCGCGATCGAGCACGAGCTGGCCGATCAGCTTGTCGAGCGCGTTGTGGCGGCCGACGTCCTCGAACGCGTAGCGGATCGCGCCCGCCGCGTCGCACCATGCGGCCGCGTGCAGGCCGCCGGTCAAGCGCGTGAGCGCCTGATGTCCAGGCAGTTCGCGGGCCGCGCGGGCGATCGCGTCCGGCGCGAGCCGTTGCAGAAAGCCGGTGTCGGGCACCCGCTCCGGTTTCAGATCGAGCAGATCGATGCTTTCGATGCCGCAGACCCCGCAGCCGGTGCGCCCGGCGAGCGCGCGGCGCTTCTCCTTCAGCGCGACGAACGCCTGCTGGACGACCTGCAATTGCACTTCGGCATGCGGCAATTCATCGTCGTCATGCAGTTCGACCTCGATGTCCTGAATATCGCTGCCGCGCTCGACGATGCCTTCCGAAATCGCAAAGCCGACCGCGAATGCTTCGAGATCGCGCGGCGTACACATCATCACCGCGTGTGAAATGCCGTTGAAGACGAGCGCGACCGGCCATTCCTGACCGACGTGATCGGTGACGGTTTCGACCGCCGCGCCGCGATGCCGGTGCACCTGGCGCTCCACTGCGCCCGGCTGTCCGGCTGTTTCCTGTTCGTTCAATGCTCGACTCCTGTGCGATGCTGCGCGCGCGTAGCGGTCCCCAAGGTTGCCCGGCGCCGCCGGGCGGCTCCTGGCCATGCCGCCGTTGCGCGAATAAGGTTCTAAAATACCTCAAGCTGCGCTTGCACGCTGTGCGCCATCAGGAGGAGCCTTGTTATGGGACTCAACGAAGCACCGCTTCTGTTCAACTTCGAAGTCGCGTCTTCGGAGAATTTCACCTACATCCCGATGTCGGTGCGCTTCAATCTCGACCGTTTCGGGCTGCGCATCACGCTGGCGCAGTGGCAGTTGCTGCCGCTCGAAGACCGCAAGCTGCTGGCGCGTTTCCCGGTCGAGGACGACGCGGAAATCGAACCGAATTTCGATCACGCGTTGTTCGAGATGCTGCGCACGCACGCGAACGTCGAGCCGGAGTGGTTCACGCCCGACGAGTCGCCCGCGTGGCGCCACACGGACAGCGTACCGGATGGCGTCACGCTTCAGGCCGGGCTGGCCGGCCTCGTCGCGCCGAGCGCGGCCCGCTGGGCCGAACTCGATCCATTCAAGCGCTACGTGCTCGCCAAGCTGTCGCGCAAGCCTGAAGCCAATCACGACTTCGTCCCGGCGATGAAGGAATTCGGCGCGGCGGGGTAGCCGCGCCGAGGCGCGGGTAGCGGGCGCAGCCACCCACGCACGATCCGACAAGCGCGATCTGCCATGCGCTTTCCATCATTGCGCCCCCATCCCCATTTTTTTTCATTCCCCACCCTCAACCCCTTTCCGATAGTTGCCGTTATCCATGGGTTGGCGCGTAAAAAGACTCGCATCGATGCAGCCCGACGCACCGAGAACGATCGCGCGCTCCCGCCCTCGGAACGATTGACGTTCGGAATCCATGACTCTTTTCTTATCGAAGCGGCTGCTGATCAACATAGCGGTGGTCGTCGCCGCGGTCGGTGCGAACGCGTTCGTCGCCTACACGCAGATCGTCGGCCAGCGCGACGCCGACGTGCGCATGCTGCGCTCGACGAGCGTGCGCCAGAACCTCGACGCGTATCACACGGCGCTCGACAGCGCACTGGCCGCACTAGGCCGCTTCGAGGCATCGGGCGAACCCGCGCCGGTCAACGCGGCCGCCGCGATGACCACGACGCTCGCCGGTCTGGAGCACGAGCTGCGGCAGGAACTGGCCGGCGATCCGCCGATGCTCGACGCGCTGGCGAGGCTGAACGCGGACAGCCACGCGTTGCAGCACGACATCGACGACGCGCTGTTGAAAAGCGCCAGCGCCCAGCCGGATGCGTCGCGCGCGTGGGCTGCGTCGACCTATACCCGCCTCGGGCTCGGACTCGATCGCGTGGAAGCCGCGCTGGCCGCGCTGCGCAGCGAGGAAAACCGCGCGTTGCAGAAGGCGCTCGCGGTCTCGGCGAGCGAAACCCAACGCGCGATGTTTCTGCTGATCGTGACGATGCTGGCCGGCAGCGTGCTCCTCATCTTCACGTTCGGCGCCCGCGAAAACACCGCGCGTAAAAAACTGCGCAGCGTGCGCGCGCTCGGGCGCCACGACGAACGCTTTCGCGGCCTGTTCGACGACCATCCGGTGCCGATGTACATCTTCGATCGCGAGACGATGCGCTTTCTCGCCGTCAACGCGGCCGCGATCCAGCAATACGGCTACACCGAAAGCGAATTTCTCGGCATGACGATTCGCGCGATCCGCACCCATACCGAGATCGCGCGGCTCGAATCGCACCTTCAACGCCAGGACGCGGTTCCGCACGGCCGCACGATGGCGGGCATCTGGCATCACCGGCGCAAGGACGGCTCGATCATCAGCGTCGATATTTCATATCACGCGCTGAACTTCATGGGCCGCGCGTCGCTCTTCGTGCTCGCCGACGACGTCACCGACCAGATCAACGCCGAAGCCGAGGCGCAGCGTTCGAACCAGATGCTCGAAGCGGTGATCGACAACATTCCGCAGCGCATCTTCTGGAAGGACCTCGGGTCGCGCTATCTCGGCTGCAATATGGCGTTCGCGCGCGACGCCGGGCTCGCCTATCCCGAGCAGGTGGTGGGCAAGAGCGACGCCGATATGCCGTGGCGCGCGTTCGCCGATCTGCTGGGCGACCACGACCAGGAAGTGGTGAGCACCGGCGTGCCGAAGATGAACTTCGAGGTCGATCTGGTGATCGACGGCGTGCACCGCACCACCGTCACGAGCAAGCTGCCGTTCACCGACGGCGAGGGCCGCGTGATCGGCGTGCTCGGTTCCTATACGGACATCACCGAGCGCAAGCGCGCCGATCTCGCGTTGCGTCTGCAAAGCCGCGCGCTCGACGCGAGCGTCAACGCGATTCTGATCACGGCGCCGTCGCCCACCGGCAATCTGATCGAATACGTGAACCCGGCGTTCATGCGCATTACCGGCTACGATCCCGCCGAGGTGATCGGCCACGATTGCCGCGTGCTGCAACGCGACGACCGCGACCAGGAAGGTGTGGCGCTGATCCGCCAGGCGCTCGCGGCGAACCGCGAGGTCAGCGCGGTGCTGCGCAATTATCGCAAAGACGGCGCGCTGTTCTGGAATCAGCTGTTCATCGCGCCCGTGCCGAATGCGGAAGGCGTGATCACCCATCACATCGGCGTGATCAACGACGTGACCGACCTGATCCGCTATCAGGAACAGCTCGAATACCAGGCCAACTACGACAGCCTCACGCGCCTGCCGAACCGCAACCTGCTGCGCGATCGGCTCGAACATGCGCTGGTCGTCGCGCGTCGGCATCACAACGGCGTCGCGGTCGTGTTCCTCGATCTCGACGGGTTCAAGAACGTCAACGACACGCTCGGCCATAGCGTCGGCGACCGGCTGCTGCGCGTGGTCGCCGAGCGCCTCGCGCGCTGCTCGCGCACCAGCGACACGGTCGCGCGGCACGGCGGCGACGAGTTCGTGATCGTGATGACCGACACCGTCGACGAACAGTCGCTGATCGCGTGGATGGAGCGCGTGCGCTCGTCGATCTCCGAGCCGGTATGGCTCGACGGCACCGAGCTGTACGTGGGTTGCAGCATGGGCGCGAGCCTGTTTCCGCAAGACGGCGACGACGCCGAATCGCTGATGCAAAAGGCCGACCTCGCGATGTATCGCGCGAAGGACATGGGCCGCAATACGTTCCAGTTCTATCAGCCGGAGATGAACGCGAGCGCGGGCGCGCGTCTGAATCTCGAACGGCGTTTGCGCCGGGCGTTGCGCGACGATGAATTCCTGCTGCACTACCAGCCGCAGGTGGATATCGGCAGCGGGCAAATTGTCGGCATCGAGGCGCTGGTGCGCTGGCACGATCCGGAAGACGGCCTGGTGCTGCCGTCGGCGTTCATTCCGTTGGCGGAGGAGAGCGGTCTGATCGGGCCGCTGTCCGAATGGGTGCTGCGTGAAGCGTGCCGCCAGAACAAGGCCTGGCAGGACGAGGGCCTGCCGCCGACGCGGGTGTCGGTGAATCTGTCGGCGCGTGTGTTCCAGCAGCGCGATATCGCGAAGCTGGTCACGCAGGTGCTGACCGAGACCGGTCTGGAGCCGCGCTACCTCGAACTGGAGCTGACCGAAAGCACCATCATGCGTAACGCCGAAGAAGCGGTGTCGATGCTCAACGAGCTGCACGCGCTCGGCATCGGCCTCGCGATCGACGACTTCGGCACCGGCTATTCGAGCCTCAGCTATCTGAAACGCTTCCCGGTGGACCGGCTGAAGATCGACCGCTCGTTCGTCTCGGACATCGGCGTGTCGGGCGACGACGAGACGATCACCTCGGCGATCATCGCGCTGGCGCACTCGTTGAAGCTGCATGTGATCGCGGAAGGCGTGGAAACGTCGGCGCAACTCGACTTCCTCAAAGAGCGCGCGTGCGACGAGATGCAGGGGTTCTACTTCGCGAGGCCGTTGTCGACGGATGCGATTTCCGAGTTGCTGCAAGGAGGCGTGGGGCGGGAGTTGGAGCCGGCTTGATTGGCCGTGGGGAGCCGGGCGCGGCAGCGCGCGGCAATCGTGCTGCCGCGCGCCGCAAGGAACAGCGGGCCGGGTGATCCCGGCGCGCCCCACCCTCGATGACGGCGTGCGCTTCCCGCACCGCCGGCGTCACACCGCCGGCGTATCCACGAAAACCGGCAAGTCCTCCGCCAGCGTCGAAAACGCCTGCAGGTGCGGGTACGCGGCTTTATCGACGATTTCCGGCAGCATCATCTGCGTGAAATGCCAGCTCACCGCCACGGTGACGTCCGCCGCGTCGAACTGGTCCTGCGCGATCGGCAGCGTGGCTGCCGCCACCTCGCGTTCGAGTTCGGCGTAAGCGGCGAGCATTTGCGCGCGCACGCGCTCGAGCCAGGGCTCGTGCTGCTTCTCCACCGGCCGCAGATTCCGCTCGTAGACGATCTGGATGCTCTTCTCGCACGCCGCGAGCGCGAGCCCGGTGAGACGGGCGGCGCGCAAAGCGTCGTCCGGCACAGTGGGGAAGAGCCGCTGCCCGGGGCCGGCCAGCGTCGCCAGGTACTGCAGAATCACCGATGAATCCATCACCGTGCTGCCGTTGTCGGCGATCAGCGTCGGCGCCTTGACGACCGGGTTGATCTGCGCGAACTGGTCGTATGTGCTAAACACCGAGATCGACGCGTGTTCGAAGTCGAGCTTCAGCAATTTGAGGCAGATGGCGACCCGGCGTACGTAGGGCGAGTCGAGCATTCCGATCAGTTTCATGTGTTTCCCGTTAGAAGTTCTATCATTGCGCGCCTGAGCGGACCGCGGCGCGGCGCTTCTCGTCAGTGCGATGCGTGGCGCCTCAAGCCGATAGATTAAGCATCTCCGCACGGCAAAAAAAGCGACAATTACCGACGATCTACGTCAGAATTTCTAACATGAAGCCCATCCCGCCGCTTACCGCGCTGCGCTGTTTCGAAGCCGTCGCCCGTCTGGGCGGCGTCACCCAGGCCGCGCGCGAACTGCACGTGACGCACTCGGCGGTGAGCCAGCAGATCAGGGTGCTGGAAGATGCGATGGGCGTCGCGCTGTTCATCCGTGAGGCGCGCGGTTTGCGCCTCACCGACGAAGGGCGCCTGTATGCGCTGGACATTCGCGCCGCGCTGCGCGACATCACCCAGGCCACGCGCCGGGCGCAGGCGCGCCCGCACGAAAGCGAACTGGTGATCTCGACCCTGCCGTCGTTCGCGCAGCACTGGCTCGTGCCGCGGCTCGCGAGCTTTCGCGAAGCGCATCCGTACTATCGGGTGCGCCTGTTGACCAGTCTGCAGGTCGAGGATTTTCGCCAGAGCGCGGCCGACATCGGCATCCGCATGGGACAAGGCCATTGGCCCGACGTCGCGCAACAAAAGCTGTTCGACGACGACATGGTGGTCGTCGCCGCGCCTCATTTCGCCCTCGCGCCGGGCGGCCGCTTTCCGGTCAGCGCCGAGGACGTGGTCGCCTGCCCGCTGATCGCCAGCCCCGATGCCCCGTGGGCCGACTGGTGCCACGCGGCGCAGGTGGCGCCGCCGCCGCCCGAAGCCGTGGTCCTGTCGGCGAACGATTCGAACATCGCGATCGGCGCGGTGCTGCTGGGCCAGGGCATCGCGCTCGAGCGGCGCAGTCTGGTCGCGCACGCGTTGGCACAAGGTGCGCTGGTGCAGATCACCACGATTCGCGTCCCGTACCGCTATCCGTACTGGCTGGTGTGGCAGCAGCGCGAAATTCCCAACGCCCGCCAGGCGCATTTCGCGCAGTGGATCGAAGCGCAGGTCGATGCCTATTTGCGCGGCGACGGCGCGTCCGCGGTGTCCAGCCGGGCGGCCTAGCCGCTGCCTGCACGGGCCAAAGCGATTTGCGCATGAATTACAGTCGGATATATTCACGACTCCCATCCGGGACCTTGCCGGGCATGACGAAGCACCGAAGAAGCACCGATTCACGCAGCGCTTCGCCCGATCGTCGTTCCCGCTGCTCGTATCGCGTGCCGGGCGTTGTGCTGCCGACTATCCGCCAATCCGACTGGAGAAAACAATGTCGTCTTCACCTGCAAAGAAACTGGCTGTGTTGTTGGCATCGGTTGTACTGAGCGTGGCGGCTGCCGCGCCGGCGTTCGCGCAAAGCGGCGGCGGGGGCGGCGGAGGAGGACCGGCGGGCGAGGGCTCGGATGCGGCCAAGGCGACGACCGGCACCAAGCCGCACACGACGAAGGCGGAGCGCAAGGCCGCGCGCAAAGAAGCGCGGGCGAAGAAGAACGCGGAGTTGAAACAATTGGAGGCGCACGGCTATCAGCCGTCGCGCAACGATCCGAACTATCCGAACGACATCCAGAACGCGCAGAAGAAAGCGGGCATTGGCGCGGCGGCGAGCCAGTAAGCGGGCAAGCCGTAGCGGAGCCGGACCGGGTTCGCCCGGTCCCGAGCGTGCCGCTGCACCTGCAACTTCACGGTATGAAACGAAACGAGGCGCCAAGGCGCCTCGTTCCGTTTGTGCTTGAGCGGCTCGATTCAGCGAGTCAGTTCGGCCACTCAGTCGAGCACCGGCAGTGCGCGCGGGCGGCGGTCGCTATCGGTCGCGACGTAGGTGAGGATGGCCTCGGTGACCTTCACGAGATCTTCGGTCAGGCTCATGCGCTGCGCGTAGACCTCGACCGACACGGTGACCGACGTATTGCCCGTCTTGACGATATCCGCGTAAAAGCTCAGCAGATCGCCGACGAACACCGGCTGCTTGAACACGAACGAATTCACCGCGATGGTCGCCACCCGCCCGTTGGCGCGGCGGCTCGCCGGGATCGAGCCGGCAATGTCCACCTGCGCCATGATCCAGCCGCCGAACACGTCGCCGTGAACATTCGCGTCCGACGGTTGCGGCACGACGCGCAGCGCACAATGCTTTTGCGGGAGTTGAAGAAGATCGGTCATCGGGGCACCCTTGAGAAACGTATTGGCTCGGTCGGCTCGACCGGCAGGCGGGGATTTCACGACGACTGCACCATCGGCGGGGCAACCCAGCCAGATGGGACGGCCGCGCGGCCAGCATGCAACCGGTGGCCGGACAGCCCATGAAAAGCGGCGCCAGCCGGCTTCTGCGACAATAGAAAGATCAGGAATTGTACGGGAAAGCGTTCAGCGAGGTCGTGCGTCAATAAGCGGTGTGCCGGCTCGGCAGGCCGCACCCGGCGCGCCGCTATTGTCGCGTGAGCTCCGGCATTTCCACACTCTCCCCCTTGCAGATCCCCATGCGCCGCACGCCCTCGTCCGAACCCTCGCCGATTTCCACCCAGCCTCGCAACGACTGGCAGACGATCCTGTCGCTGCTGCCTTACCTCGCTACTTATAAATGGCGCGTCGGCTTCGCGCTCAGTTGTCTGATCGGCGCGAAGGTCGCCAATCTGGGCGTGCCGATCGTGATGAAGCGCATCGTCGACAGCCTCGCGTCGGTCCAGCATCTCACCGCGCTCGGCCGCGCGCACGACGCACCGGGCATCGTGCTGCTCGGCGGCATCGGCCTGCTGGTGGTTGCATATGCGGTGGTGCGGCTGTCCACGTCGCTCTTCACCGAGTTGCGCGAGATCCTGTTTTCGAAAGTGACCGAGAGCGCGGTGCGGCAACTGGCGCTGAAGGTGTTTCGCCATCTGCATGCGCTGTCGTTGCGGTTTCATCTGGAACGGCAGACGGGCGGCATGTCGCGCGATATCGAACGCGGCACGCGCGGCATCACGCAACTGATCTCGTATTCGCTGTACAGCATCCTGCCGACGCTCGTCGAAGTCGGCCTCGTGCTCGGCTTTTTCGTCGTCAAATACGAGGCGTACTACGCGATCGTCACGTTCATCGCACTCGCGGTGTACATCGTGTTCACGGTGAAGGTCACCGAGTGGCGCACGCATTTTCGCCGCACGATGAACGATCTCGATTCGAAGGCGAATTCGCGCGCCATCGATTCGCTGCTCAACTACGAAACCGTCAAGTACTTCGGCAACGAAGAGTGGGAAGCGAGCCGCTACGATGAAAACCTCAAGCGCTATCGCACGGCGGCGATCAAATCGCAGCGTTCGCTGTCGGCGCTGAACTTCGGGCAGCAGGCGATCATCGGCACGGGGCTCGTGTTCATTCTGTGGCGCGCGACACAAGGCGTGATGGCCGGGCGCCTCACGCTCGGCGACCTCGTGCTGATCAACACCTTCATGTTGCAGCTTTATATTCCACTGAATTTTCTCGGCGTCGTGTATCGCGAACTGAAGCAGAGTCTCACCGACATGGACCGCATGTTCACGCTGCTCGGTGCGGCGCAGGAAGTGCCCGACCAGCCCGATGCGCCGCCATTGCAAGTGCGCGGTGCGCAAGTGCGCTTCGAGCACGTGAACTTCTCGTACGAGCCGGCGCGCCAGATTCTCCACGACGTGAGCTTTACGATTCCCGCCGGGACCACTACGGCGGTGGTCGGCCATAGCGGCTCGGGCAAATCCACGCTCGCGCGGCTGATGTTCCGCTTCTACGATCTGGACCGCGCGACCGGCGGCGCGATCACCATCGACGCTCAGGACATTCGCGACGTCACGCAGGATTCGCTGCGCGCGTCGATCGGCATCGTGCCGCAGGACACGGTGCTGTTCAACGATTCGATCTACTACAACATCGCATACGGCCGGCCGTCGGCGAGCCGCGAAGAAGTGATCGCGGCGGCGCGCGCGGCGCATATTCACGAGTTCATCGAAGGGCTGCCGAACGGCTATGACACGCCGGTCGGCGAGCGCGGCCTGAAACTGTCGGGCGGCGAAAAGCAGCGCGTGGCGATTGCGCGCACCATCCTGAAGAATCCGCCGATCCTGCTGTTCGACGAAGCGACCTCCGCGCTCGATTCCCGCTCCGAGCGCGCGATCCAGCACGAACTCGATCAGATCGCCCGCGAGCGCACGACGCTGATCATCGCGCACCGCCTGTCGACGGTGGTGCACGCGCAGCAGATCATCGTGATGGACAAGGGGCGCATCGTCGAGCGCGGCACGCATGCGGAATTGCTGCGCGCGAACGGCCTGTTTGCGCAGATGTGGGCCTTGCAGCAGCAACGTGCGGCGCAGGCGCCGGAGCCGATGGAGACGATTGGAACGGGAGAGGGCGGGCGGTGAGTGCCGCACCTGGGTGGGCCTGGGTGGCTTGTGCAACGTGCGCGGCGCGGGGAGCGGTTGAATGGTTTGAGCGGTGAACGCACTACGTCCGCTTCACTGTCGAATCGAATCCCGCGCGTGAACTGCGCGGCATTGCACGTCGGCCTTCGCGTGACGCCGCCGCTCCCGTCGACGCTTTATTGCGCTGCGCCCCTGATTCGCCGCCCTCAGCGCATCCTCAGGCGCTGATCCAGATCCTGCAGTTGAGCCGCCGTACCGACGTTCTCCCACAAGCCTTCGTACAACTCGCCGCTCGCGAGTCCGCGCGCAATCGTCTCGCGGTAATACGGCGTGAGCGCGCGCCGCGTGCCGCGCGGCAGATCGTGGAACATGCGCGTGTCGTAAAGCCCGATGCTGCCGAACGTCAGGCGCGGCTGCGCGTCGAGCGACAACACGCCGTCGACCAGAGCAAAGTCGCCGGTCGGATGAAACGGCGGATTCGGCACCATCACCAGATGCATGGCCGGAGCGGGCTGCGCCTTCAATTGCAGGGCGCGAGCATCGAGCGCGGCGTAATCGAAATCGGCGTACACGTCGCCGGCAACCGCGACGAACACGTCGCTCGCGCCGTCATCTTCGAGCAGCGGCAGCGCCTGCGCGATACCGCCTGCCGTCTCCAATGCTTCGTGCTCGGCCGAGTAGCGCAATTCGACCTGCCAGCGCGAACCGTCGCCGAGCGCGGCTTCGAGCTGCGCGCCGAGCCACGCATGATTGATCACGATGGTCTGGAAGCCGGCTTGCGCGAGCCGTTCGATCTGCCAGACGATCAGCGGCTTGCCGGCCACTTCGAGCAAAGGCTTGGGGCACGCGTCGGTCAACGGACGCATACGCTCGCCGCGGCCCGCGGCGAAAATCATCGCTTTCTTCAGGGACATGGTGACCGGTCAGAACGTGTAGCCGACTTCATTCGCGCGGCCTTCGAGCTCGTCGAGCAGCTTCGCGAACGGACGCAGCGGCGCATAGCGTTCGGCCACCTTGCGCGCATAGCCGATGAAACGCGGCAGATCCTTCATGTAGTGCGGCTTGCCGTCCCGGTAGTTGATCCGGCAGAAGAGGCCCAGCACCTTGATGTGCCGTTGCAGCCCCATCCATTCGATCTGCCGGTAGAACTCGCCGAAATCGGCATCGACCGGCAGGCCGGCTTTTTTCGCCCGTTCCCAGTAGTACACGAAGCAGTCCAGCTCGAACTCCTCGTCCCAGCCGATGAACGCGTCGCGCAGCAGCGATGCGACGTCGTACGTGATCGGGCCGAACACCGCGTCCTGGAAGTCCAGCACGCCGGGGTTCACGGGATTCGGTGCGGCGGCGATCATCAGATTGCGCGGCATGAAATCGCGCAGCATGAACACCTGCGGCTGCGCACGCGCGCTCGCGATCAGCAGCGCGAACGTGCGATCGAGCACCCCACGGGTTTTTTCGTCGACTTCGCGCGCAAGGTGCCGGCCGATGAACCACTCCGGCATCAACTCCATTTCGCGGCGCAGGAACGCTTCGTCGAACGGCGGCAGCACGTTTTCGCGCGAACTGAGCTGCCAGCGGATTAGCGCGTCGAGCGCGTCGCGCATCAGCGTGCGAGCGCGGCGCGAATCACCGGACTGCTGCGCGTCGGTCAGCGCAGCGAGGTAGGACGCGGTGCCCAGATCGGTGACGAGCATCAGCCCGGCGTCGAAATTGGCCTCCAGCACACGCGGTACATGGACGCCGGCGTCGCCGAGCAAGCCGGCGATCTGCACGAATTCGCGGCATTTCTCGGGCGGCGGGGCGTCGACGGCGATCAGGGTAGTGGCGCTTTCGCCTTCCGCCGCCTTACCGGCGAGCCGGAAATAGCGGCGAAAACTGGCGTCGGACGAAGCTGGCACCAGCGTGTCGAGCTCGAGCGCATAACGCGCCGCATGGCCTTGCAGCCAGGCTTTGAGCAGTTCGAGACGGCTGTCGGTGGAGTCTTGGGTCGTGTCTTGGGAGGAGGGGGGCGTCATGAAAACCGGCAGCAAATTCAGAGGGGCAACGTCTTGCCATATAATACCCCACGACTTTTTTGACGCGACTCACGCCGGCTTTCGCGTGGTCCGCTTTACCGCCCGCCTCATCGTTCGACAGATTGTAAATATTGATGTACAGCCGACTGTCACGGTCGGGGTGTGCAGGCGGTGGATCGTGACTGCAGGAGCTGACGGACGGGCCGATTCGCCAAACGATACATGCCGCCTAGAAAGCTTTCCCAAACGACTCCCTCTTGTGCCGTAGTGCCGCGCAAAAGGCGGCTCGTCGCGGCGTTGATCGCCGCTCCGGGCCTGATGCCCGCGCTCGCGCACGCCCAGCTGGTGGGGGAAGCCGCGCAGCCGCAATCCATCGACATCCCCTGGGGCATGCGGCTTGCCCCGCAGCTCGAGGATCATCCGCTGCAAGCCGGCCAGAGCCCGGCCACGTTCGTGCTCGGCGACAGCGCCGCCGGCACCATCGACCAGGATCTGGCGGTCAAGGGCTCGGGCGAGCTGCGCCGCAATACGGCCGTGATCAAGGCCGACGCGCTGCATTACGATCAGGACACGGACATGGCCGACGCATACGGCCAGGTTCACGTGATCAACAGCGGCAATACCTTTATCGGTCCGGAAGCGCATCTGCGCGTGGATTCGACCGAAGGCTTCATGACCGCGCCGAAGTATCACTTCAACCTGACGGGCGGCTCGGGCAGCGCGGAACGTGTCGACCTGCTCGACTACGAGCGCTCAGTGTTCACGCGCGGCACCTACACGGCGTGCGCGTGCGAGGACAACCCGGCCTGGTACATCAAGGGCAGCGAGTTCGACTTCGACACCGGCGCGGACGAAGGCGTCGCGTACAACAGCGTGCTGTTCTTCCAGGGCGTGCCGGTGTTCGCCTCGCCCTGGCTGTCGTTCCCGTTGTCGGGCGAGCGGCGCAGCGGGCTGTTGCCGCCCACGTTCTCGTTGAGTTCGTCGAATGGCGTCGAACTCTCGGTACCGTATTACTTCAACATCGCGCCGAATCGCGATCTGACGGTCACGCCGCGTCTGATCTCCAAGCGCGGTGTGCAGTTGCAGAGCACGTTCCGTTATCTGTCGCCCACGTATTCCGGCTCGATCACCGGCGAATTCCTGCCGGACGATCACCTGACCAAGACCAACCGCTACGCGCTGTATATCCAGCACAACCAGAACTTCGGCAACGGGTTCGGCGGCTACATCTACTACAACAGGGTTTCGGACAATACGTATCCGGAAGACCTGTCGTCGTCGGTCAATCAGTTCATGAACGGCACCCAGCTCCTGTATCAGCAGGAAGCCGGGTTGACCTACAACAACGGGCCGTGGTCGGTGCTCGCGCGCGAACAGCACTGGCAGACGCTCGAGCCGTCGGTCGCGCCGTACGGCCGTGAGCCTCAGTTGAACGTGAAGTACGCGAAGTACAACGTCGGCGGCTTCGATTTCGGCGCCGAAGCCGACTACACGAACTTCCGCATCACCACCGCGGACGTGACCGAAGGTCAGCGGGTGCTGTTCAACCCGTACGTGTCGTATTCGGTGATCGGGCCGGGCTACTTCGTCACGCCGAAGGTGCAGTGGCACTTCGCGTCGTACAACCTGAACAACATCGGCACCGATCTGCCGGCCGGCTCGGCGAAGAATTTCACCGAATCGATCCCGACGCTGAGCTTCGACACGGGGCTGACTTTCGAGCGTTCGGTGCGCATATTCGGCACCGACTACATCCAGACGCTGGAGCCGCGCCTGTACTACGTGTACACGCCGTACCGCAATCAGGACAACGCGCCGCTCTTCGACACCGCCGACTCCGACTTCGGTCTCGCGGAAATCTTCACGCCGAACACCTTCGTCGGCAATGACCGGATCGCCGACGCGAACCGCCTGACCGCGGGCATCACCACGCGCTTCATCAACCCGGCCACGGGCGACGAGCGGGCGCGCTTCGTGATCGCGCAGCAGTACTATTTCCAGGACCAGCGCGTCACGCTGCAGCCGAACCAGACCAGCACGCAGGCCACGCATTCGGACCTGATCGCGGGTGCGTCGTTCAAGCTCGGCGCCGGTTTCGCCTCGGAAACGGCGTTCCAATATAATGCCGACAACAATCAGCTGGTGAAGACGAGTGTCGGCTTCGGGTTCAGTCCGGCGAGCGGCAAGGTGATCAACGTCGCGTACCGTTACACGCGCGCGAACACCACGCTGGACAACCAGCCGATCAACCAGATACTGGTGTCGGGGCAGTGGCCGCTCACGCACCGCGTGTACGGCGTCGCGCGCTTCAATTACGACCTGGGCGGCCACCGGATCGTCGACGGCCTGGTCGGCATGCAATACGACGCCGACTGCTGGACGCTCGGCGCCGGCATCCAGCGGTATGCGAACGGCCTGAACACCTCGGGGCAGAATCAGTCGAGCACGCGGTTCCTGGCGCAGTTGACCTTCAAGGGCCTGTCGAGCGTCGACAACGGGCTGATGACCGCGTTCCGCAACAGCGTGGCGGGTTACACGCCGTTGCCGCCGCCACCGCCGCCGGAATCGCGCTTCACCAATTACGAATGACGCGCGCCCAATCATTTATCGAATGCGAAAAGACGGGCCAGGCGTGCCCGACATCATTGGAGTATCTGTGGCAATCATGAAAAAGCATCGCTTGGCAACGCTTGCGGCCGGTCTTGTCGCCGCGGCGTCTTTCCTGTCGGTCGCGCCGGTTCAGGCGCAGGCGCTGGGCGGCAGTAGCGGCCAGACGGTCGATACCATCGCCGCAGTGGTCAACAACGGTGTCATCACGCGGCGCGAGCTCGACGAGCGCATGAGCCTGATCACGCGCCGGCTGAACCAGCAAAACGCGCCGGTCCCGCCGATGGACCAGCTGCGCCAGCAGGTGCTCAACCAGATGGTGCTGGAGCGTATCCAGTTGCAGAAGGCGAAGGAAGACGGCATCAACATCGACGACGCCACCGTGCAAAAAACGCTCGAACGGCTCGCCCAGGCGAACAACATGTCGCTCGAAATGTACCGCGCGCGCATCGAGGCGCAGGGCGTGCCCTGGACCACCTTCACCGGCGACGCGCGCACCGAACTGACGCTGTCGCGTCTGCGCGAGAAGGAAGTGGACAGCAAGGTCACGGTGTCGGACGCCGAAGTGGCGAACTACATCGCCAGTCAGCGTGGCCCGAACGCCGGCCAGACGAGCGACCTGCATCTGCAGCACATTCTGGTGAGGGCGCCGCTGAACGCGCCGGAAACGGACATCGAGGCGGCGCAGCAGAAAGCGCAATCGCTGCTGACCGAAGCCAAGGGCGGCGCCAATTTCGAAAAGCTCGCGAAGTCCAACTCGCAGGCGCCGGACGCGGCAAAGAACGGCGGCGATCTGGGTTTCCTCACGCCGTCCAAGCTGCCGCCTGAATTCGTCAAGGCCGCGTCGACGCTGCGCCCCGGCGAGGTCAACCCGGATCTGATCCGCACCAACGACGGTTTCGAGATCGTGCGTCTGGTCGATCGCCGCGCCGGTCAGGGCACGAGCGCGGATGCGCCGAAACTCGTGCAGACGCACGTGCGCCACATCCTGCTGCGCGTCGGCGACGGCATGTCGGAGCCGCAAGCGCGTCAGAAGCTGCTCGACATCAAGAGTCAGATTGCGGCGGGCGGCGACTTCTCGAAGTTCGCGCACACCTACTCGCAGGACGGTTCGTCGTCGCAAGGCGGCGACCTCGGCTGGATCAGCCCGGGCGAAACGGTGCCGGAATTCGAGCGTGCGATGAACTCGCTGCAGGACGGCCAGATCAGCGACCCGGTGCGCAGCGAGTACGGCTACCACCTGATCCAGGTGCTGGGCCGCCGCGAAGCGGAAGGCTCGGTATCGCAGCAGATGGATCTGGCGCGCCAGGCCATCGGTCAGCGCAAGGCGGAACAGGCTTACGCCGACTGGCTGCGCGAACTGCGCGATACCGCTTACGTGGAAGTGAAACCCACGCTGTCGAGCGTGCAATAACCATCATGACTAGCGCCGCCCAGTCCACCAGCCTGCCGTTGCAGATCGCGATCACGACCGGCGAGCCCGCCGGCGTCGGTCCCGAACTGACGGCGCAGGCGCTGGCCGGCGCGGCGGCGCACTGGCCCAACGCGCAGTTCACCGTGCTCGGCGACGCGGGTCTGCTCGCGGAACGCGCGCGGGCGGTGGGTGTCGATTGGGCCGCGCTGGTGGCGCATGGCCAGCGCGTACGCGTGCAGCACCAGGCGCTCGGCGCGCCGTCGCGCGCGGGCAAGCTGGACGCCGCCAACGGCCGTTACGTGCTCGATCTGCTCGACAGCGCGATCGACGGCGCGGTGGCCGGCACCTTCGACGCGATCGTTACCGCGCCGCTGCAGAAAAGCACGATCAACGACGCCGGTGTGCCGTTCACCGGCCACACCGAATATCTGGCCGAGCGCACTCACACGCCACGCGTGGTGATGATGCTGGCCGGCACCGGCAAGCGTCCGTTGCGCGTCGCGCTCGCGACTACGCATCTGCCGCTCAAGGACGTGTCGGCCGCGCTGTCGGTCGAGAGCATCGTCGAGACGCTGCGCATCATCGATCACGATCTGCGGCATCACTTCGGCTTGCCGGCGCCGCGCATCCTCGTGACGGGCCTGAACCCGCACGCGGGCGAAAACGGCTATCTGGGCCGCGAGGAAATCGAGGTCATCACGCCGGCGCTCAAGCTCGCGAACGACCAGGGCATCGACGCGCGCGGCCCGTATCCGGCCGATACGCTGTTCCAGCCGCGTTATCTGGAAGAGGCCGACTGCGTGCTCGCGATGTTCCACGATCAGGGTCTGCCGGTGTTGAAGTACGCAACGTTCGGCGAAGGCATCAATGTCACGCTCGGCTTGCCGATCATCCGCACCTCGGTCGATCACGGCACCGCGCTCGATCTGGCCGGCACCGGCCGCGCCGACGCGGGCAGCCTGATCGCCGCGATCGACACGGCGGTGTCGATGGCGCAGCATCGCCGCGCGGGCTGATTGCGCGCGCGCCACGGCGCGGTTTGCGGCGTTTTCCTTTTTCTCAAGCAGTTCTTTTTCTTAGCGTTTCTTCGATGTCCACCAGCAGACAGCAACAGGGCCGGCACCAAGGTCATCTCGCGCGCAAGCGTTTCGGTCAGAACTTTCTGGTCGACATGGGCGTGATCGATTCGATCGTCGACGTGATCCGGCCGCAACGCGGCGAGCGCATGGTCGAAATCGGGCCGGGACTCGGCGCGCTCACCGAACCGCTGATCGAGCGGCTCGCGACGCCGGAAACGCCGTTGCACGCGGTCGAACTGGACCGCGATCTGATCGGCCGTCTGAAGACCAGGTTCGGCGACCTGCTCGAACTCCACGCAGGCGACGCGCTCGCGTTCGACTTCGGCTCGCTGGCCGCGCCGGGCGACAAGGCGTCGCTGCGCATCGTCGGCAATCTGCCGTACAACATTTCGAGCCCGCTGCTGTTTCATCTGGCGTCGTTCGCGCATCGCGTGATCGATCAGCACTTCATGCTGCAGAACGAGGTGGTCGAGCGGATGGTGGCGGAGCCCGGCACCAAGGCGTTCAGCCGGCTGTCGGTGATGCTGCAGTACCGCTACGTGATCGACAAGCAGCTGGATGTGCCGCCCGAAGCGTTCCAGCCGCCGCCGAAGGTCGATTCGGCGATCGTGCGGATGATCCCGTACGAACTGCATGAACTGGCGCCTGTCGACGAGCGCGTGCTCGGCGAAGTGGTGACGGCGGCGTTCTCGCAGCGTCGCAAGATGTTGCGCAACACGCTGGCCGCGTTCCGCGATTCGGTGGATTTCGAGGCGCTCGGCTTCGATCTGCAACGCCGCGCCGAAGACGTGCCGGTGGACGAATACGTGCGTGTGGCGCAGATTGTGGCGGGCAAGGCTTCGTGACTCGTGAGGTCTGCGGAGGCCTCTGATGCCTCCGAGGCCCGCGTGCGCCGCTAAATCCTGCCAGGACTAGGACACCACCCGCCGCTTCGCCGGCGCATTGACCAGCGCAATGCCGGTCAGCACCAGCACGGCGGCCATCAGAAAGCGCAGGCTGAACGACTCGCCGAGCAGCAACACGCCGAAGGTCACGCCGAACAGCGGCGTGAGAAACGAGAACACCGACAGGCGCGACGCGACATAACGCGTCAGCAACCAGAACCACACCAGATAGCTGACGAACGCGACGACCACGGCCTGGTACGCGAGGCTCACGAGCGCCAGCGGCGTGACGGTTTCCACGTGAGCCTGGCCGAGCCCGAGTGCGAGCGCGAGCAACACCACCGCCGACACCGTTAGCTGATAAAACAGCGTCTTGCTGGCGCTCGATTGTGCGAGACGTGTCGCGCGCACCACCACGGTCGTCGCGGCCCATGCGATGCCGGCCAGCACGCCGAGCGCGTCGCCGGCCACGCCCGCGAGCGTCGAGCCACGGGCGGCGGGGCCGTGCAGGAAGCCGTCCGCGAAAGCCAGGGTCATCCCCGCGAACGCGACGAAAATGCCGAGCCACTGAATCCGCCGCATCCGCTCGCCGTCGACGAACCAGTGCAGCCCGAGCGCCGTGAAGCACGGCGCCGTGTACAGAAACACCGCCATGCGCGACGCACTGGTCAGCGTCAGGCCGAGAAAGATGCAGACGAACTCCGCCGCGAACAGCACGCCTGCGAGCAGGCCCGCGCCGAGCGTGCCGTCGTCGCGAAAGAGCGGCGTGCCGCGTGCGCGCGCCCAGCCCCATACCAGCACCGCCGCGATCGCCGAACGCAAGCCCGCCTGGAAGAGCGGCGGCAATGCCGAGTTGGTGTTTTTGATCGCGACTTGCTGGAGTCCCCAGATCGCGCACAAGCCGATCATCAGCAGGATCGCGAAGCTATCCGGGGCGCGGCGTGCGGGCAGGGCGGTGGTGCTCATGGGGCGGTGGCGGTGAGGTCGACGAAGCAGTGGAGGGGCGGCGCACAGTATCGGATGCCGGCACGCCGCGGGTAATCGGTAATCGGCCGGATGGACCGGGCTTCGCCGTGCGGCCGTCGCCTCGCTCATCTGCCGGATCGTACGATAGCAAACCCGTCGCGCCTACAAACGAAGCCCCTACCTTCTACGCGTGCTTCTTTACCGCTGCAAGTTTTTTGTGCACTTAACAACACCCTTGTCAGACTATTTTCTTGACGCTGCCGTTTCGCGCTAAGGTTCGAACAGATGGGTTTCGTCAGCCCATTTGCATGGACCGAGACGACAGCAAGTGCAGCGTTCCGCCACGACGAACGCGCTGACAATGCGCCAGATCGAATTGCGCCGCCCCACGCCTACGAACCCCATCCGCGCGATACGGAGCCCGGTACGAGGAGACGGAATGAAGAACGCAACCAGGTGGGTGGCGGCGATGGCAGCGCTCGGATGCCCGATCGCGCACGCGCAATCGAGTGTCACGCTCTACGGCGTGGTGGACGAGAGCGTGCGCTATCTGACCAACGTGAACAAGGCCGGCGACTCGTCGGTCGGGCTCGGTCCGGGCGGCCTCACGCAGAGCCGCTGGGGCGTGAAAGGCGTCGAGGATCTCGGCGGCGGCTGGTCCACTTTCTTCAAGCTCGAAAACCGTTTCAACATCAACAGCGGGCGCAGCGACCCCACCTTGCCGTTCTTCAATGAAGCGCAGGTGGGCGTGCGCTCGAACGCGTTTGGCCAGGTCATTCTGGGGCGCCAGTACAACGTGATGATCGAAGGCATCACAGCGGGCGGCTACGGCAGTAACTGGTGGATTCCGTACGACTTCAGCTTTCAGCCGGAAGTGACGATGACGGGCGGCATCTGGACCAGCAACCAGGTGCAGTATCAGGCGAGATATAACGGTCTCAGCTTCGCGGCCGGCTACGCGTTTGGCGGCAACGCGGGCAATTCGTACGGCAGTCAGATCGGCGCGGCCCTCGCTTATAAACCGGTCGGCGGACCGTTCAGCATTGGCGGCGCGTACGAAGAGTCGAAGGATTCGGTGAACGGCGCGGCGGCTAAAGCGTGGACCTTCGGCGCTTCGTATACATGGAATCTCACACGCTTTTCGGCAGGCTACATCGTCAATCAGAACGACGCCGGCTTTTCGAACTTCGCCAACGGACCGTTCACCGCGCCCGTGCTGGCCGCGCTCAAGTACACGGACTTCGCGCGGCGCCGCATGATCATGGGCGGCATCACGCAGCAGGTCGGCAACGCATGGCACTTCGCCGCGAACATCTGGCGCACGTTGCAGGACGGCAAGAGCGCGAAGCAGGACGGCTCGGCGTGGCAATATCAACTGGTCGCCGACTACAACCTGTCAAAGCGCACCGACGTCTATCTGGAAGGCGATTTCGCGCAGTACCGGGGCGACCTGATCGGCGCGCAGCTGCAAGGCGTCAATGGCGTCGGGCTCGCGCAGAAGGGCACGCAACTCGGCCTGATGGCGGGGCTGCGGCATCAGTTCTGAACGCCGCGTCCCACGCGCCGGTCTCTGCAGCGCCGCGTGATTCGGGGTACATTGACGGTCTCGTTTCACTACGCAACAGGGAGTGCACAATGCGCCTGCTTCACACCATGCTCCGGGTCGGCGACCTGGATCGTTCGATTGCCTTCTATACCGAACTGCTCGGCATGAAACTGCTGCGCCGCGACGACTATCCGGACGGTAAATTCACGCTGGCTTTCGTCGGCTATACGGACGAACGCGACGGCACTGTCATCGAACTGACGCACAACTGGGACACGCCGTCGTACGATCTGGGCGGCGGTTTCGGTCACCTCGCGGTCGAAGTCGAAGACGCGTATGCCGCTTGCGACAAGATCAAGGCTCAAGGCGGCACGGTCGTGCGCGAAGCCGGCCCGATGAAACACGGCACCACCGTGATCGCATTCGTGACGGACCCGGACGGCTACAAGATCGAATTCATCCAGAAGAAAAAGTAACGTAGCCGGCGGGGCAAGTGCGAACGATGAACAACAATAATCCCTACTTCAAAGAACTCGGCGACATCCACGCTGAAATCCAGGCATTGTTCGACGGCTCCGCGGATGACGGTGCGCTGCAACGGATCGTGGCGCGCTTCGCGCCGCAATTCACGATGGTGATGCCGTCCGGCATCGCCGTCGACCACGCCGGCGTGCACGAGCTTTTCGGCAAGCTGCGCGGCGCGCGTCCGGGCTCGCAAATCACGATCCGTGATATGGAAATCGTCGCCGACTACGGGTCGGGCGCGGTGGTGAAGTATCGCGAATATCAGCGTGACGGTGCGGGCAATGCGAACGTGCGGCGCTCGACGGCGGTGCTGGACCTCGACGCGCACGGCAAGGTGACTTGGCGTCATCTGCACGAGACCTACTGCACGGAGTGACGCGCGAATCGGTGCAACTGGCGAGGGTGATTGAGTGTCTGCCGGTTGCGATGCGCCCGGCGCTTCATCACGTGAAGCGCCGGCTTCGAGGCGCAACGCGCTAGCTCAAAGCGTCGGCAGCAATTCCGGCGGATGCGACTTCAGCGTTTGCCGCGCTTCGCGGAACTCCGGAAAAATCGATTCGACCGTTTGCCAGAAGCGCGGGCTGTGATTCATTTCACGCAGATGCGCGAGTTCGTGCGCGACCACGTAATCGATGATGGACAGCGGGAAGTGAATCAGCCGCCAGTTCAAGCGGATCTTGCCGTCGCTCGAACAACTGCCCCAGCGCGTGGCCGCTGACGAGAGCGCATACGCGCGATAGTTGACGCCCAGCTTCTCCGCATAAATGGCGAGGCGCTCGCCGAACAGACGCTTCGCTTCGCCTTGCAGCCAGCCTTGCACGCGGTCCTTGATTTGCTGCGGATCGGCTTGCAACGGCAACGGTACTTGCAGGGCGGCGTCGTCCGCGTTGAACGCGAGCGTGCCTTGCGGCGAGCCGAGCTTCACGCGCACCGGTTGACCGAGGTAGGGCACTTCGGCGCCGTCTTTCCAGTCGACCTTCGGCAGCGCGCGCTGTTCGACACGCGTTTGCCATTCGATCAGCTTCGTGAAAATCCAGCGCTGTTTTTCGGTAATCGCGGTTTCGATATCGGCGAGCGTGACCCAGCGCGGCGCAGTGATCGTGAGGCCCGTGCTGTCGATCGCGAAACCGATCGAACGGCGTGCCGAACGCTTGAGCACGTAATGCAGCGTGCGCGGGCCAATGGACACACTGCGCAGCTTGCTGCCGTCCGGTGCCAGCGGCACGGCCGGCTGTTGCCCGGCGGGCGAGCCCGATGAAGGTGCGGACGGCGAAGGGGACGACGACGTCGACCCCGGCTCGGCGAAGAGCGGGAGATCGAGCTGCCGGTTATCGAGCGCCGCAGCGGGCTGCGACGTAGGAGACTTCTGCATCGGATTCGCTTCGCGCAATACGCCTTCGAGGGCGTGGGCGCGTCAGATTGGTGCGACGGCGGAACTGCTGTCCGCCGCGCGGTACGCGGCAGGATCGATGCGACGCATTTCAGCTTCGATCCATTGTTCGACGCGCGTGTTCACTTCGTCGGGCGTGAGCCCCGTCGTGTCGATTGGCTTGCCGATCGACACTGTGACTATACCCGCATATTTGAGGAACGAGTTGCGCGGCCACACGCGTCCCGCGTTGTGCGCGATCGGCACGACCGGCGCGCCGGTGGCGATCGCGAAGCGCGCGCCGCCGGTCTTGTACTTGCCCTGCTTGCCGGTCGGCGTGCGCGTGCCTTCCGGAAACATGATGACCCAGGCGCCTTCCGCCATCCGCGCCTTGCCTTGTTTGATGACGGATTCGAACGCGTACTTGCCTTCCTTGCGATCGATGTGAACCATCTTCAGCATGCCGAGCGCCCAGCCGAAAAACGGCACGTACAGCAGCTCGCGCTTGAACACGTAGCACAGCGGCCGCGGCATCAGCGCCGGAAACGCCAGCGTTTCCCACGCCGATTGATGCTTGGAGAGCAGCACCGCCGGACCGTCGGGCAGATTCTCGTAGCCTTCGATCCTGTAGCGGATGCCGTTGAGCCAACGCACCGTGTGGAGCGTCGCACGGCACCAGCCTGCCGCCATCCAGTAGCGGTTGTCGGCGCGCATGAACGGGAACGCGATGAAGCACGCGGTCGCGTACGGCACCGTGAACAGAACGAAGTAGATCAGCAGCAGCAGGGAACGGATGAAGCGCATCGGCGTGGTCAGTGAGGGGTGGGGACGCGCATGGCGCGCGTCACTCTTGGGCGTCGGCGAGGAAGTCGAGCGCGAATGCGCGCAGGTCGTCGTGCACGATCGTGCCGTCGGGCAAGCCGCCGGCCGCGAGCGTCTTCTTGCCCTTGCCGGTCAGCACCAGATGCACCGGATGACCGAGCGCCGCGCCCGCTTGCAGATCGCGCATCGCGTCGCCGACGACCGGCGTGTTAGCCGGATCGACTTCGAAACGCTCGGTGATCATCTTCAGCATGCCGGGCTTCGGCTTGCGGCATTCGCAGTGATCTTCCGCCGTATGCGGGCAGAAGAACACCGCTTCGATGCGCCCGCCGACCGCCGCCGCCATCCGATGCATCTTCAGATGCATCGCATTGAGCGCGTTCATGTCGAACAGACCGCGGCCGATGCCCGACTGGTTGGTCGCGATCGCCACGCGATAACCGGCCTGGTTCAGGCGCGCGATCGCTTCGAGCGAACCCGGCAGGGCGACCCATTCGTCCGGCGACTTGATGAACGCGTCGGAGTCGACGTTGATCACGCCGTCGCGGTCGAGGATCACCACTTTCTTGTTCGGCATGGCGCGGGGCTCAGGCGGCGAGTCGGGAAATGTCGGCGACGCAGTTCATCTGCTGATGCAGCGCGCCGAGCAAGGCCAGACGGTTGGCGCGCAGCGCAGGGTCTTCGGCGTTGACCATCACGTCGTTGAAGAACGTGTCGACCGGTTCGCGCAGGGCGGCGAGCGCGGTCAGCGCACCCGTGTAGTCGCGCGCGGCCAGTTGCGTCTGCACGCGCGGCGCGACCTGTTCGAGCTGCGCATGCAAAGCCTTTTCCGCCGCTTCGACGAGCAGCGCGGCTTGCACGCCGCCGGTCGCCGCGCCTTCCGACTTCTTCAGGATGTTCGAGATACGCTTGTTGGCCGCTGCGAGCGACGCCGCTTCGGTCAGCGCCGCGAACTCGCGCACCGCATCGAGACGCGCGACGATGTCGGCGAGACGCGTCGGATTCAGCGCCAGCACCGCGTCGATTTCACCGGCCGCATAGCCACGTTCGCGCAGCAAACCGCGCAGGCGGTCCATGCTGAAGTCGTAGATGGCTTGAGTCGAATCGGCGACGTTCGGCACTGCGGCGAATTGCGCATAAGCGGTGCGCAACAGTTCGACGAAGTCGACCGGCAGTTGCTTCTCGACCAGAATGCGCAGCACGCCGAGCGCATGACGGCGCAGCGCGAACGGATCTTTTTCGCCGGTGGGTTGCAAGCCGATGCCCCAGATGCCGACCAGCGTTTCGAGCTTGTCGGCGAGCGCGACGACGGTGCCGGTCGCGGTAGTGGGCAACGCGTCGCCCGAAAAGCGCGGCTGATAGTGTTCCGAGCAGGCGAGCGCGACTTCTTCCGGCTCGCCGTCGTGGCGCGCGTAGTACGTACCCATCGTGCCTTGCAGCTCGGGGAATTCGCCGACCATGTCGGTGATCAGGTCGGCCTTGGCGAGACGCGCGGCGCGCTTCGCGAGCGTTGCATCGGCGCCGATCATCCCGGCGATCGCACCGGCCAATGCTTCCACACGCTCGACGCGTTGCAGCGCCGAGCCCAGCTTGTTGTGATAGACGACGTTCGCGAGCAGCGGCACGCGCTCGGCGAGCGGCTTCTTCTTGTCCTGCTCGAAGAAGAACTTCGCGTCGGCCAGACGCGGGCGCACCACGCGCTCATTGCCTTCGACGATATCGCCGGGCGTCGACGTCTCGATGTTCGACACGATCAGAAAGCGCGAGCGCAGCTTGCCGTTCGCATCGGTCAATGCGAAGTACTTCTGGTTCGTCTGCATCGTGAGGATCAGGCATTCCTGCGGCACTTGCAGGAACTCGTCCTCGAAACGGCACGAATAGACCACCGGCCATTCGACCAGCGACGTCACTTCGTCGAGCAGCGCTTCGGGCATCACGACCTGGTCGCCGTTGGCATGCGCGAGCAGATGCGTGCGGATGGTTTCCTTGCGGTCAGCGAAATTCGCGATCACGCGGCCCTTGTGCATCAGCGTTTCGGAGTAGGCGTCCGCGTGCTGGATCTGCACAAAACCTTCGGAGAGGAAGCGATGGCCGAGCGTGGTGTCGTCGGCGTCGATGCCGAGCGCGCTGACCGGCACGACCTGGTCGTTATGCAGCGCGGTCAGACGATGCGCCGGACGCACGAACTTCACATTCGTGCCGTCCGGGCGCTGATAGGTCATGAACTTGGGGATCGGCAGCTTGGCCAGCGTTTCGTCGAGCGCGCTTTGCAGGCCGTCGGCGAGCGTCGCGCCGGGCGCCGCATAGCGCAGGAAGAACGCCTCGGCCTTGCCGTCCTGCGCGCGCTCCAGGTCGTTCACCGAAAAATCGGGGAAGCCGAGCGCAGCGAGTTTCTTCGCGAGCGGCGCGGTGGGCTGACCGTCTTTGTCCAGCGCGACGGAAACCGGCAGCACTTTTTCGCGCACGTGTTTTTCCGGCGCAACCGGGCGCACGTTCTTGATCGTGACCGCGAGGCGGCGCGGCGTTGCGTAACGTTCGAACGTCAGTTCGCCTTCGATCAGATCGAGCGCCGCGAGGCGCTGCGCAATGCCTTCGGCGAACGCATCGCCGAGACGGGCGAGTGCTTTCGGCGGCAGTTCTTCAGTCAAGAGCTCGACGAGCAGGGTAGCTTGTTGGGGTTGAGTCATGAGGTGATGTTCTCGTCAGTCCTGGTCGATCTTGCGTTCGACTTTCAGCGGCGGCGCCCACGCGGGCATTGCGGCGTCTTGCGCGTCGGTGGTGAGGCCGGGCACGCCGTGCACCGGATTGCCGAGCATCGGGAAGCCGAGCTTTTCGCGCGAATCGTAGTAAGCCTGCGCGACCAGACGCGACAGCGCGCGAATCCGGCCGATGTACGCCGCGCGTTCGGTGACCGAAATGGCGCCGCGCGCGTCGAGCAGATTGAACGTGTGGCCCGCTTTCAACACGAGTTCGTAAGCGGGCAGCGCGATCTGCGCTTCGATCATGCGCTTCGCTTCCGCTTCGTAGCTGTTGAAGAACGTGAACAGCAGATCGACGTTGGCGTGCTCGAAGTTATACGTGGACTGCTCGACTTCGTTCTGGTGATAGACGTCGCCGTACGTGAGGCGGCGCATTTCCGGGCCGTTCGGGCCTTGCTCTTCCCACTCGGTCCACACGAGGTCGTAAACGTTCTCGACCTTCTGCAAGTACATGGCGAGGCGTTCGAGCCCGTACGTGATTTCGCCGAGCACCGGCTTGCAGACCAGACCGCCCACTTCCTGGAAATAGGTGAACTGGGTCACTTCCATGCCGTTCAGCCACACTTCCCAGCCCAGACCCCAGGCGCCGAGCGTCGGGTTTTCCCAGTCGTCTTCGACGAAGCGCACGTCGTTCTGCTTCAGGTCGAAGCCGAGCGCTTCGAGCGAGCCGAGGTACAGGTCGAGGATGTTTTCCGGCGCGGGCTTCAGCACCACCTGGTACTGGTAATAGTGCTGCAGACGGTTCGGGTTTTCGCCATAGCGGCCGTCTTTCGGGCGGCGCGACGGCTGCACATAAGCGGCGCGCCACGGCTCGGGGCCGATTGCGCGCAGGAACGTATGAACGTGGGACGTGCCCGCGCCGACTTCCATGTCGATCGGCTGGAGCAATGCGCAACCCTGCTTGTCCCAATAGGACTGCAGTGTCAGGATGATTTGCTGAAACGTGAGCATGAAGTGCCTTTCGGGCATGGGGCTCCCCGCCAGGCGCCGAAGCGCGCGAGGTGGCCGTGGAGCGAAGTGCTAAACCGTAGATTTTAACGGAAAGGCAAGGGGGCGTCCGTTTTACGGGGTCGGACGCGCGCGGGATGCGGCTTTTGAACGACAAGCGGGCCGCGCGTTGGCGGCCCGGTGTCGTGAGTCATGCGTCGGCGCTCACGTCGCCGCCAGTTCCGCCCTCGGCGAGAACGAGTCGCTTTGCGCGACAGGCCAGTACTTTTCGAACAGCGAGTAGCGATAGTTGCCGGTGAGCAGATCGTTCGGTTCGAGATACTTCAGCAGTTCCGACATCAGCCGCACCTCATGCGACGACACGCGCCGCACGATGTGATGCGCGCGCAGTTCCGCCGGATGCTTCAACCCCGCGGCCTGAATGATTTCCTTCAGCGCATGCAGCGTGTTGTGGTGGAAGCTGAACACGCGGTCGGCCTTGTCCGGCACCACCAGCGCGCGCTGGCGCGCCGGGTCCTGGGTCGCGACGCCGGTCGGGCAGCGGCCCGTGTGGCAGGTCTGCGCCTGGATGCAGCCCACCGCGAACATGAAGCCGCGCGCCGCGTTGACCCAGTCGGCGCCGATCGCCAGCGTCTTCGTGATGTCGAACGCGGTGATCATCTTGCCGCTCGCGCCGATGCGGATGCGTTGCCGCAAGCCGATCCCGACCAGTGTGTTGTGCACCAGCAGCAGGCCTTCCTGCAACGGCACGCCGACGTGATCGGTGAATTCGAGCGGCGCCGCGCCGGTGCCGCCTTCCGCGCCGTCCACGACGATGAAGTCCGGAACAATGCCCGTTTCCAGCATCGCCTTCGCAATGCCGAAGAACTCCCACGGATGCCCGATGCACAGCTTGAAGCCGGTCGGCTTGCCGCCCGATAGCGTGCGCAGACGCTCGACGAATTCGAGCAGGCCGCGCGGTGTCGAGAACTCGGAGTGGGTGGCGGGCGAGATGCAATCGCGGCCCATCGGCACGCCGCGCGTTTCCGCGATTTCCGGCGTGATCTTCGCTGCGGGCAATACGCCGCCGTGACCCGGCTTCGCGCCTTGCGACAGCTTCACCTCGATCATCTTCACTTGCGGCTCGGCGGCCTGCTTCGCGAACTTCTCCGCGCTGAAGGTGCCGTCGTCGTTGCGGCAGCCGAAGTAGCCCGAGGCGATTTCCCAGATGATGTCGCCGCCATGCTCGCGGTGATACTTCGACATCGAGCCTTCGCCGGTGTCGTGCGCGAAGTTGCCTTTCTTCGCGCCGAGGTTCAGCGCCATGATCGCGTTCGCGGACAGCGAGCCGAAGCTCATCGCGGAGACGTTGAAGATCGACATCGAATAAGGCTGCGCACGCTCGGGGCCGACGACGATGCGGAAGTCGTGATTCTCGAGCGTGGTCGGCGCAAGCGAGTGGCTGATCCATTCGTGCGCGACGGCTTTGACGTCGACCTCGGTTCCGTACGGACGGCTGTCGACGTCGTTCTTCGCGCGCTGGTAGACGATGCTGCGCTGCGCGCGCGAGAACGGTTTTTCATCGGTGTCGTTTTCGACGAAATACTGGCGGATTTCCGGGCGGATGAATTCGAACAGGAAGCGGAAGTGGCCCCATAGCGGGTAGTTACGCAGAATCGCATGGCGCTGCTGCGTCAAATCGAACAGGCCGAGCGCGACGAGCGCGAGCGGCACGATGATCCAGAACCACGAAATAGCCTGAGTGGCGGCCAGCGCCGCGCAAATGGCGAGCAGCGCGGTGGTGCACCACATGGCCAGATAACGTCGAGAAAACATGGGGACTCCAGTGCAGTGAAGATCGTCGCGGCGGGATCGCCGGCGCGTTCGGCGCAGGCGGAATCCACCGCGAAGGAAACTGACGGCTGCGGATCAGCGCGAAGCGGGCGTGAGCCTGGAGCAGCCTCGCGTGCTGGCCCGTGCGGGTGAAGCCACGCACAATGCAGCGGCCGGCCGAATCTGAAGATGAGGTATGCGAACGAATGACAAGCGTCGCACGCGAAGGTGAAGCGTGTGTGAATGGCGAAGGAAGCGGCGCGACGGACGGCGCGAGCGAGCCAGGCACGCTGGGCGCGCCGGACCTGCGCAGCTTGCCCCATTGCATCGCTTAGCGCGCGCCCAGCAGTGCCGCTTTCTGCCGCCGTTTCTTTGGCCGCTCTTGCGTCTGGTCTTGCGGCAGGACAGCCGGCTGTCCTGTCACCGCGTGTTCGATGATGCCGCCGCCAAGGCAGACTTCGCCGTCATAGAGCACCGCTGATTGCCCCGGCGTGACGGCCCATTGCGCGGTGTCGAAAGTCAGTTCGAAGAGGCCTTCGCCACCGTTCGCCGCATTGAACGTACACGGCGCATCTGCTTGCCGATAACGCGTTTTCGCGCCGCACGCGAAGCCTTCCGCCGGCGGTTCGCCCGCGACCCAGCTCGTATTGCCCGCGCTCAGCGTATGACTGAGCAGCCACGGATGCTCATGGCCCTGCGCGACGTACAGCGAGTTCGACGCAATATCCTTACCGGCCACGAACCACGGGTCGCCGCTGCCGTCCTTGCTGCCGCCGAGGCCGATGCCCTTGCGCTGGCCGAACGTGTAGAACGCGAGGCCGATATGTTCGCCGACCACTTTACCGTCGTTGGTTTTCATCGGGCCCGGTTTGGTCGGGAGATAGCGATTCAGGAAGTCGCGGAACGGCCGTTCGCCGATGAAGCAGATGCCGGTCGAATCCTTCTTCTTCGCATTCGGCAGTGCGATCTGCTCGGCGATTTCGCGCACCTTGGTCTTCGGAATCTCGCCCAGCGGAAACAGCGTCTTCGACAATTGCGCCTGGTTCAGCCGGTGCAGGAAGTACGACTGGTCCTTCGTATGGTCGAACGCCTTCAGCAATTCGAAGCGGCCATCGTTCTCGCGCACGCGCGCATAGTGGCCCGTGGCGATGGTTTCCGCGCCGAGCGACATCGCGTGGTCGAGGAAAGCCTTGAACTTGATTTCGGCGTTGCACAGCACGTCCGGGTTCGGCGTGCGGCCGGCCGAGTATTCGCGCAGGAATTCGGCGAACACGCGGTCCTTGTATTCGGAAGCGAAGTTGACCGCTTCGACGTCGATGCCGATCAGGTCCGCCACCGACACCACGTCGATCCAGTCCTGCCGCGTCGAGCAGTATTCGCTGTCGTCGTCGTCTTCCCAGTTCTTCATGAACAGGCCGACCACGTCGTAGCCCTGTTCCTTCAGCAGCCATGCGGTGACCGACGAATCGACGCCGCCCGACATGCCTACTACGACTTTCTGCTTGCTCATAAGATGCTCACTGGGTGCTGCATGACTGCATGGATCGTGGGACGGCCGCTCGTGACGGCGCCCGCGAGGGTTATCTTGTGGGCCCGACCGAATGCGTATGCACGAAGTCGAGCGGGAAACGCCGGCCGGCGAGGTAGTCGTCGACGCATTGCATGACGAGCGGCGTGCGGTGCCGTTCGGGGCACGCGCGCAATTCGTCGGCGCTCATCCACAAGGTGCGGACGATGTCCGGATCGAGCGCGCGCTGCGGGTCCGGTTCGCCGCCTGCGCCGCAGTAGGTGAAGCGCAGGTAGGTGATGCCCGCGCTGCCGGGCCGCTCGAAGTGGGTCATGTACAGGCCGACCAGCGCCTCGGGCGTGAACGGATGGGCGGTTTCCTCGAGCGTTTCGCGGCTCACCGCCTGCAACAGCGTTTCGCCCGCCTCCAGGTGGCCGGCGGGCTGATTCAGGCGCAGGCCGTCGGCGGTATGTTCCTCGACGACGAGAAAGCGCCCGTCACGCTCGACGATCGCCGCGACGGTCACGTGCGGCAGCCAGGTTTCCGGTTTCATGGCTGCGCATTTTACCGTTTATGGGCCTGGGCTGCCTGGAGCCGGCCAGCGGCGGCCCATGGCGGGCCGCACGGCAACCCCGGATTGTCCCCGATTTCTGTGCACCCCCCGGTTTCGGTTAAAGTGAGGCGTTAGCCGTTGCAATTGCAAGCCGGCGTGCCTCGTCGGCCGATCTGTCGTCAAACAGGAAGTCGAGGAGGAACACGATGCATATCGGAGTGCCAGCTGAGACGCGCGCGCACGAAACCCGCGTCGCCGCGACGCCCGAAACGGTCAAGAAGTACGTGACCCAGGGCCACCGGGTCACGATCCAGAGCGGCGCGGGCGTCCCCGCGAGCTTTCCTGACGAGGCCTTCACGGCCGCCGGCGCGGAAATCGTCGATGCGGCCACCGCCTTCGGCGCCGATCTCCTCCTCAAAGTCCAGTCCCCCACCGACGCCGAGTTGCCGCTCCTGAAGCGCGGCGCGACGCTGGTCGGCATGCTCGACCCGTTTAACGCCGAGAACGCGCAGAAGCTCGCCGAGGCCGGCGTCACCGCGTTCGCGCTCGAAGCCGCGCCGCGTACGACGCGCGCACAGAGCCTCGACGTGCTGTCGTCGCAGGCGAATATCGCGGGCTACAAGGCGGTGCTGCTGGCGGCGACGCTCTATCCGCGCTTCATGCCGATGCTGATGACCGCGGCCGGCACCGTGAAAGCCGCGCGCGTGCTGATTCTCGGCGCGGGCGTGGCCGGCCTGCAGGCGATCGCGACCGCCAAGCGCCTCGGCGCGGTGATCGAGGCGTCAGACGTGCGGCCCGCCGTGAAAGAGCAGATTGAATCGCTCGGCGCGAAGTTTCTCGACGTGCCCTACGAAACCGACGAGGAGCGCGAAGCCGCGCAAGGCGTCGGCGGCTATGCGCGGCCGATGCCGCTGTCGTGGCTCACGCGTCAGTCGGCGCTGGTCCACGAGCGGGCGAAACAGGCGGATGTAGTGATCTCCACCGCGCTGATTCCGGGCCGCGCCGCGCCCACGCTGATCTCGGTCGACACCGTGCAGGCCATGAAACCGGGCTCGGTGCTGGTCGACCTCGCGGCCGGACGCGGCCCGGAGTACGAAGGCCGGCGCGGCGGCAACTGTCCGCTGACCGAAGCGGACCAGGTGGTGGTCAAGCATGGCGTGCAGATCGTCGGCTATACGAACCTCGCGTCGATGGTGCCTGCCGACGCGTCGTCGCTCTACGCGCGCAACCTGCTCGACTTCCTCAAGCTGATCATCACGAAGGAAGGCGCGTTGAACATCGATCTCGCGGACGACATCGTCGCGGCCACGCTGCTGGCCCGTGATGGCGCAGTCACGCGCAAGGCATAGAGGAGAACGGCAATGGAAGTCATCAACCACACCGTCATCAACCTGATCATTTTCGTGCTGGCGATCTACGTCGGCTACCACGTGGTCTGGAACGTCACGCCCGCGCTGCACACGCCGCTGATGGCCGTGACCAATGCGATCTCGGCGATCGTGATCGTCGGTGCGATGCTCGCCGCGGGTCTCACGTTGGGCGCGCCCGGCAAGTTCTTCGGCACGCTCGCGGTCGCGCTCGCGGCGGTCAACGTGTTCGGCGGCTTTCTCGTCACCCGGCGAATGCTGGAGATGTTCCGCAAGAAAGAGCCGAAGAAGCTCCCCGCAGCCGCTAAGGAGAACGCGTAATGAGTCTGAACGTCGTCACGCTGCTTTATCTGGTCGCGTCGGTCTGTTTCATTCAGGCGCTCAAGGGGCTGTCGAATCCGAAGACGGCGCGCGTCGGCAATACCTTCGGCATGGTCGGGATGGCGATTGCGATCCTCACGACCATCGCGCTGATCGCGAAACAGGCCTCGGCGCTCGGCTCGAACCTCGGCCTCGGGCTCGGCCTGCTGCTGGTCGCGCTCGTGATCGGCGGCGCGGTCGGCTCGTTCGTCGCCGCGCGCGTCGAGATGACCAAGATGCCCGAACTGGTCGCGGCGATGCACTCGCTGATCGGTCTCGCGGCGGTCTGTATCGCGTATGCGGTGGTGTCGGAGCCGGCCGCGTTCGGGCTCGGCGATCCGGACTATCCGATCCCGGGCTTCCTGCCGTTCGGCAATCGCATCGAGCTGTTCATCGGCACGTTCGTCGGCGCGATCACGTTCTCCGGCTCGGTGATCGCGTTCGGCAAGCTCTCGGGCAAGTACAAGTTCCGGCTCTTCCAGGGCGCGCCGGTCGTGTACGGCGGCCAGCATCTGATCAACCTGATGCTCGCCATCGCGATGCTCGGCTTCGGCATCATCTTCTTTCTCACGCAGGCGTGGCTGCCGTTCATCATCATGACGATCATCGCGTTCGTGCTCGGCGTGCTGATCATCATTCCGATCGGCGGGGCGGACATGCCGGTGGTCGTGTCGATGCTGAACTCGTACTCGGGCTGGGCGGCGGCGGGCATTGGCTTCTCGCTGAACAATCCGATGCTGATCATCGCGGGGTCGCTGGTCGGCTCGTCCGGCGCGATTCTGTCGTACATCATGTGCCGCGCGATGAACCGCTCGTTCTTCAACGTGATCCTCGGCGGCTTCGGCAACGAGGCGGGCGCGGCGGTGGCCGGCGGCGCGGCGGAGCAGCGTCCGGTGAAGTCCGGTTCGGCCGACGATGCGGCATTCATGCTCGGCAACGCCGAAACCGTGGTGATCGTGCCGGGTTATGGGCTTGCCGTGGCGCGTGCGCAGCATGCGCTGAAGGAGCTCACTGACAAGCTGGTCGAGAAGGGCATCGAGGTGAAGTACGCGATTCACCCGGTCGCCGGCCGGATGCCGGGGCACATGAACGTGCTGCTCGCCGAAGCCGAAGTCGCCTACGACATGGTCTACGAAATGGACGACATCAACGGCGAGTTTGGCCAGGTCGACGTGGTGCTTGTGCTCGGCGCGAACGACGTGGTGAACCCGGCCGCGAAGAACGATCCGAAGTCGCCGATCGCGGGCATGCCGATTATCGAGGCTTATAAGGCGCGTACGGTCATCGTGAACAAGCGTTCGATGGCGGCGGGCTATGCCGGGCTCGACAACGACCTGTTCTACATGGACAAGACGATGATGGTGTTCGGCGACGCGAAGAAGGTGATCGAGGATATGGTGAAGGCGGTCGAGTAAGTGCGTATCCGGGGATCGCGGGTTGCATGGTTTATGGGCCCGTGATTCCCGCTTCGGCGTGGCGTTCGCGTGCGGCTGTTGGAACGGGGCGCGCCGGGTGCCTGCCGAGGTTCACCACGGTCAGCCCGGCGATGCCTGCCTAAGTTCGCTTCGACCCGACGCCCGCGTGTTGCAGCAGGTTCCCTCCAGCGCTCGCATCGCGACACGCCAGGATCCTCACTTCGGCTTCGCGTTCACGTGCCGCAGCAGATCCGCGAGCCGCCGGCCTTCCCGATCCGGATACTGTTCGAGCACCTGAATATCCACGATCTTCTCCAGACTGAAATTGCGGAAGTCGCCGCGCAATTCGCACCATGAGCCGAGGGTCCAGCGTGCGCCCCAATACGCTAACGCGAGCGGCCAGACGCGGCGCTCGGTGGCCGCGCCGCTCGCGTCGGTGTAGGCGAAACGCACCACGTGCCGCGCATCGATCGCGCGATGCAGTGCATCCAGCTGCGCCGAAAAATTCCCTTTGATGTGAAACGACGGCGCGAAAATCGCCAGCCTTTCGAGCGTCGCGCGTTTGTCGGCAGGCATCGCCGACGCGATCTTGGCGAGCGCCCCGCGCGCGCCGCTCGCGAAGTCCGCGCCGCCCCACGATTCGAGCATGCGCGCGCCGGCGGCGAGCGCGGCCAGTTCGTCGGCGGTGAAGGTGAGGGGCGGCAGGCTCGCGGTGCGGCTCAGCCGGTAGCCGATGCCGGCTTCGCCTTCGATCGGCACGCCCGACAATTGGAGATCGCGGACATCGCGATAGACCGTGCGCAGCGAAATGTTCAGCCAGTCGGCGAGTTGCTGCGCGGTGGTCAGACGCCGTCCGCGCAACAGTTCGGCAATCTGGAACAGGCGGTCGGCGCGGCGCGTCATCGTGGGCGTCTTGTAGAAGAGGACGGGAACGGTCCCGCGATGATAGCGCCGCATGCCGCGCTCCGCTCGAGGTTCGCTGCGGCGCGCGCTGTTGGGACGCGCGCCGCGTGGCGAGGTGCTGCCAGAGTTTGCTTCGTGCTTCCGTGCCGCGGCTTGCGGCTTCGCGTGGCAGTGTGGCTCCGTTTTGCCGCGTCGCTCTGATGCGCTAGGAGCCGCCTCAAGCCGCGTCGCTCTGCTGCGCCTCAAACCGCCTCAAGCCGCTTCGCTGAGTGGGCTGCCGTTCAGCCGTTGGTGCGCGAATGCAGGCCGAGGCGGTTGCCTTCCGTATCCGTGAAGAACGCGATGTAGCCGATGTCCTGAGGCAGCTTGATCACCGGGCCATCGGTCTTGCCGCCGGCCTGTTCGACGCGCGCGAGGGTGGCGTCCACGGTCGGCTGCGCACTCAGATAGACGAGCACGCCGTCGCCGGTCGGCGTCATCGACGGGCTGTGGACGATCGCGCCTCCAGTGGCCGGCTCTTCGTAGCCGAATATCGCAATCGGCTGCCCGCCGATTTCCTGGCGATTGAGCTGCACGTCGAGCGCGGCTTCGTAAAAGCGGACGGGCGCGATCGAAATCGACGGACGGAATCTCGAACCATGCAACAACTTTGGCTGACGTGGACATGACACTCTCCTGTGGATGGCGGGTAGGCCGTGCAAAGCGCCGGATGGCGTGAGAAGGAGTGTGCGGGGGTGCTGCTGACAGCGTGGTGTCAGTAGGGTGTGGCAGGAGGCGGATTGTCGGGCGTGGTGAGCGGCGGCGTTGCGGCATGTGGCGGGCGCGGGAAAGGCGCGGCGCATGCGATTGGTGCGGGCGGCGGCGCTGTGACGGATGGCAGTAGAGGCACGCTGAGCCGCTACTGACAGGAGGCAGGCGATGCAAGCCGAACCGCAGCGCCGAAAAAAACCGCCATCGCCGCCGCCGCGCGCCGGACGAAAAAAAACCGCGGAGCCCAAAAGGTCCGCGGTTTCATAGCCGCATTGCAGCGCGCCTCAAGCGGCGGTTGCCCTGAGCGGTAATGCCCTTAAGCCCCTTCGCTTCCAGCCGCCGACGCATCGCTCTGCGGCCGCTGACGCACGCTGCCCGCGATCAGATCGAAGCGGAACAGCCGGCATTCGAGCGCACCGTTAAAGAGCGGCGTCTTGGTCGACTCACGCAAGCGCAACTGCCCTGGCAATTTGCGATCCGACGTGAGAATGAACGCATGCCAGCCGGTGAAGCGCTGCTTCAACGCATCGCCGAGCGAGTGGAAAAATTCGCTGTCCGGCGCTTCTTCCTGCACACGACGGAAACCATCGTCGTCGCGGTTCTCGCGATTGCCGCGGCCTTCGCGCAACTCGCCGCGCGCATTACGGCCGCGCACTTCGATCCGCTCGCCATACGGCGGATTGGCGACGAGGATGCCCGCTTCGGACGAGGGCGGCGTCATGCCGCGCGCATCGACCTGCTTGAGCGGAATCGACGGCAAGCCGGCGCGCTGGAAGTTTGCGCGCGCCTTGTCGAGCATGTCGCCGGAAATATCGCTGCCAAAGATCTGCAGATCGGCGCGCGAGCTGCGCGCGGCGTGCTTCGCGTCGAGCGCGGCCGCCTTCAGCGTTTGCCAGGTCTTCGCGTCGAATTGCTTGAGCTTCTCGAAGCCGAAGCGGCGCTCCGCCCCCGGCGCGATGTTCAGCGCCACCTGGGCGGCTTCCGCGAGGAAGGTGCCGCTGCCGCACATCGGGTCGTACAGCGGCGTGCCGGCGCTCCAGCCGGTCAAGCGCAGAATGCCCGCCGCGAGATTCTCGCGCAGCGGCGCCGCGCCCTTGTCGAGACGCCAGCCGCGCTTGAAGAGCGGATCGCCGGACGTGTCGAGGTAGAGCGTGCAATCGGTGGCGGTGAGAAACGCGAACACGCGCACGTCGGGCATCGCGGTGTCGATGCTCGGTCGCGCGCCGCTGACTTCGCGCAGACGGTCGCAGATCGCGTCCTTCACGCGCAGCGTCGTGAATTCGAGGCTGCGCAGCGGCGATTTGATCGCGGTGACGTCCACCCGCAGCGTTTCTTTGGCCGAGAACCATTGCTCCCAACGCTGTTCGACCGCGAGCGCGTAAATGTCCTGTTCGCTGCGATACGGGCGGTGCGCGATCTTCAGCAGCACGCGGCTCGCGAGGCGCGAATGCAGGTTGGCGGCCATGCCGGCAGCCCAGCCGCCGCGGAAATGCACGCCGCCGGGCACTTGTGCGCCGGCCGTGAATGGCGCGCCGTTCAGGTGTTTCGCGGCAATTTCGGCGAGTTCGGCCGCGAGCGAGGCTTCAAGGCCGCGTGGGCAAGGGAGGAAGAAATCGAAGGACATTGAGGTTGCCGGAAGGCGTTGGATAAGGCGCTATTGTACGCGGTCGGGGTGGCCCGCCCGGCGCGATTACGGGGCGGGCCGCTCGCGGCGGCTGGCGGGGCCGGCGCAGGAGGCGCAGGAGGCGCACGAGGCGCGGGAGGAGCGGGAGGCGCGGGAGGCGCGGGAGGAGCGGGAGGCGCGGGAAGAGCGGGAAGAGCGGGAAGAGCGGGAAGAGCGGGAAGAGCGGGAAGAGCGGGAAGAGCGGGAAGAGCGGGAAGTGCAGGAAGTGCAGGAAGTGCAGGAAGCGCACGAAGCGCACGAAGCGCAGCCTAGTTCGCCTTGCGCACCGCTCTCTCCGGCCACACCAGTTCCAGCGGATGCCGGCGCAGCCTCTGCCAGATCGCGCCGCGCAGCGAGCGCACCGCGCTGCGCCGCAGATCGCGCGACTTCACCGCCATGTAGAAAGCGAGCGCGAAGCTCACGGCCACGTTGAGTATCGCCATGCTGCCGACCCCCGCCACCGCCCACCAGAGCTCCGGCAGCTTCAACGCGCGCTCGCCGAGCACACCGAGCGCGACGCCGATCGAACCGGCGCTGAGCGTCACGTGACGCACTTCGAAACTGAACGCGAGCGCGGTGACGATCGCCGGCACGAGTCCGAGCATCAGGCCGAGCGAGATATTGCCGACGACCCCCGCCACGTTCGCCCGGCACCAGTGCGCGAAGCGGTCCGCAGTGGCCGCGCCGAGCGTCAGACGCAGGCGGCGGTTGTAGGCGAGCGCATCGGCGACGCGATGCAGCACGAACCAGTTGTCGGCCCAGCCCGCGAGCAGACTCGACGACCACAGCAGCACGCCGGTCAACGCGGCGTAGAACGGCGTCGGCCCGAGTAGCGAAAAGGAGCGCAGGGTGGCGAGCGCCTTGTCCGCCGAGATGATGTCGGCGTGAAACAGCCAGCGCCACAGCAGTTGCACGACGAGGCACACGGGAAACACCAGCAGCACGTTGCCGAGCACCGCGGCGGCCTGGGTGCGCATCAGCGCGGTCACCGAGCTCACGAAAATGTCGACGCCTGCGGGCGTGCTGACGCCGTCGAGTTCGCGCGCGAGGGTGGGCGCGGTCATGGCCGGCTGCTTGGTGGCGAGCGAGAAGTGCAGGAAGTGCATCAGCAGAAAGCTGGCCGCGTAGTTGATGCCGGCCAGCAGGCCTTCGAGCATGGCTTGCAGATGCGCGCCGGTGATCGCGAACTTCACGCAGACCGTGACGACGGTGACGAGCCCACCACCGGCCGCCATGCGCATCATCTTCAGATATTCGGCGCGGTCGCGGGCGATGTAGTGCTCGCCGGTATCCGCGCTGTATTCGACGACCTTGCGCGCGAGCAGCGAGAAATTGCTGCGCATCAGGTGCGCGATGCTCTGGCTCGCGTGATTCGCTTCGACGAGTTCCGCAGTCAGACGCGCGCCCGCGTGCGGATCGTCATGCGCCATCCAGGCGTTGAGCAGATGTTCGGCGCGCACGATGCGCATGCGCATACGCTCGACCTGAAACACGATGTCGACGCTCACGCCGTTGTGATAGAGATGGGCGAAGACGTTGTCGGTGGCGGCGCGGCAGTCGTCGAGCAACAGCCGCAGATAGTTGACTTCGCGCAGCAGCCGGTCTTGCGGCTCGCCGGCCATGAGCGCATTGTGCGCGGCTTCGACAGCGAGCATCGCGCGCGTGAGGCGGTAGAACGGCTGCTTTTCCATCGCAACGCGCATGTCGCTGGTGTCGTGCCGGTCGTCCGTATCGCGGTCGGCAGGGTCGACGACAACGAGCCGGCTGCGCACCGTTTGTGACAGACCCGTGGAGCTGATCTGGCAGGTGAGGTTGTGCAAGGCGGCCAGCAGGTCGAGCGAGAACGGCGTGTTGTCGCGCGGCGGTTCGTCTTGCGCGGCGTAGTCGAACAGCGCGTGGATGCGAATCAGCAGGTCGGCGGGCAGCGTGGCGATCCATTCGGCGTCGCGCTCGGAACTGAACATCAGCGTGACGATCGCGGTGAGGTCGCGGCGGTTCGGCGCGGGTGGGATCAACGACGCTTCGAAGCGCCCGAACAGCGCGCCGAAGAATCCGGAGTGCACGGGCATGCCGGCGTCGCAGAGCAGCGAGAGGCCGTCGCTTTCGCGCAGCAGCGCGCGCAGAATGCCGGCGACGTTGGCCTTCCACGCGGGGTTGCGATCGAGTACGTGAAGCAGATAGCGGATGCGCGTATGCGCCGGGGCCGAGCGGGAGGCGTCGGGTTCGAGTGCATCGGCCTGCACGGCGTGGCCGCGGCGAATCCAGTGCGCGAGTTCGATCAGCCATTCGCTGCGCTCGGGATAGGGGGCGGCGCGATCGGCGATCGCCAGCAGCGCGTCGAGCTGATGGCCGCCGTCACGCGACGCGCGCCATTTTTTGATGAGTCGTTTGAGCGTGTCGAACATGTAGATTGCCTGCGGGATGCGTGCGGCGTATTAAAGGATAGGTGAACTTTCCGTGGCTATCCTTGATAACGTCGGTCAGAACCTCGCCAGCGTATTCAGCGCGGCCAAAGCGAAAACGCGCAGACGCGAGAGACGCTTAAACCCAACCTCCCTCAACCGCCAGCCGCCGCCGCCGTAGTGGCACCCGCGACAGGACACGCCGGCACGACCACCGCGGCCTCCTTGCCCGACGAGCCACTCGCCGCGCTACGCGGAGCCGCCGCAGCCATCGCCTGCACCGCCGACGCGATCTGCCCGCTAATCTGCTGCAACGCGCGACGGTGTCCTTCGACGAGCGCGTCATAGCCGCCGCTAACCGCCTCGTTCACCACGCTGCGGCACGTCATCACCGCGTTGCTGCGCACGGCCCGCACGCTCCACACCGCATCGATCAACGCATGCGAGCCGGGCCACGACTCGAAGCGTTGCACATTCATGCTGACGCGATACACCGGCGTCGCATCCGGATGCGCGGTGCCATAGACGTCGATGGTGCCGAGCTGCTGCGTGAGACTCGTGGACAGCGCGCGGCGGATTTCGTCGCCGGGCAGCGACGCCCAGCGCTCCTCTTCGAGCACCTTGACCTGGGTCGGGGCGGTCTGCACGACGAGTTGATTTTTCGCCACTTGCGGCGGCACGTCGACCGGCGCGACCTCGATCAGCCAGGTCTGCGCGGCGGCCGTCCGCGTGCCACCCGGCGCGGCGGAGCCGGCCGCGGCATCGGCGCCCAGCGTGTAAAAGCGGCTCGGCGGCGACGCGCATGCCGCCAGAGTCACAGCCGCGGCCAGCGCGCCGGCGTACGCAGCGCCGCGCACGAGCGCGCGCGATGGGCGGGGGAGCCGGGCAAACATCATGGTTTATCTCCTGATTTACCGCGCAACAGCGATTCGGGATGGCGCTCCAGATAGTCCGACAGCGCGTTCAACGACTGCAACGTGCGCGTCAGTTCCTGCAACGCCTGATGAACATCCGACTGCAACGGCGAGTCCTGCTGCAACGTCGCCTGCGCCGAGCCGAAGGTCTGCTTCGCCGCCGCGAGCGTGTCGCGGGCTTGCGGCACGACTTCCTTGTCGAGGCGCGTGAACAGTTGATCGGCGTTTTTCAGCGCGCTGTTCAGGTTGGTGCCGATCTGGTCGAACGGCACCTTGTCGAGCTTCTTCGCGATGTCGGCGACCTGGAGCTGCAACTCGTCGAGCGTGTTCGGGATGGTCGGCAGCTCGAGCGGATCGCTCGCGACGTCGACGGTGGCCGGCGCCGCCTTCGGGAAGATATCCAGCGCGACGTACAGCTGGCTCGTGATCAGATTGCCGGTGCGCAACTGGCCGCGCAGTCCATGCTTCACCAGTTGCTGCAGCATGTTCTGACCGGCGAGGCTGCCCGGCGCCGGGGCGGTCTCGCGGAAGCGCTTGCCGAGGCGGTCGGGGTAGATGTTCATCGTCACCGGCATCGTGAAGCTGCGCGTCTTCGGATCGTAGTCGATGCCGATATTGGTCACCTGGCCCAGCACGATGCCGCGGAAATCGATCGGCGCGCCGATCGACAGCCCGCGCAGCGACTGGTTGAAGTTCATCACCACGCGCAGCGGCACGCCGTCCGGGTCGCGCATCGCGTCCGCTTCATCCGACGCGAGCCGGAACGTCATGTTGTTCGGCGCCTGCGCGCCCACACCCTGGCCGGGCGGCGACTGGAACGACAGGCCGCCGACGATCACCGTCGCGAGCGACTGCGTGTTCAGCTTGAAGCCGCTCGAATCGAGCCGCAAGTCGACGCCGCTCGCATGCCACCAGCGCGAGTTGGTGCCGACGTACTGGTCGAACGGCGCGGACACGAATACCTGCATGGTCACGCCGGTGCCGTCCTTGTCGAGCGAGAAGCCGACCACCTGGCCGACCTGCACGCGCCGGTAGAAGATCGGCGAGCCGATGTCGATCGAGCCGAGCGAGTCGCCGTGCAGCACGAACTGGTGACCCTTCTGGTCGCCGGTGATCGGCGGCGGCGTTTCGAGGCCGACGAAGTTCTTCTCGGTATCCGACGAACGGCCGGCATCCGTGCCGATGTACGCACCCGAGAGCAGCGTGGTGAGACCCGATACGCCACTTGCGCCGACGCGCGGGCGCACCACCCAAAAGCGCGAATCCTTGACCGCGAATTTTTCGCCTTCCTTGGTCAACTGGACCTGCACCAGCACGTGCGACAGATCCTGCGCGAGCGTGATGGTCTTCACCGACCCGACGTCGACGTCCTTGTACTTGACCTTGGTCTTGCCGGGCTCGAGGCCTTCGGCGCTGATGAAGCTGATCGTGATGACCGGACCTTTTTCGGTCACCGACTTGATCACGAGCGCGATGCCGATCAGCGCGGCGATCAGCGGAATCACCCAGACGAGCGACGGCAGCCAGCGGCTGCGCGGCTCGATGTCGGGGTCCGGGAGTTGCGGCGGCAGCCTGGGTCCGTTCGAATCGCCGGAGGCGGGCGTCGGTCCTTGCGGGCTAGTCATGGTCGAGATCCTGAGGTTTTTGAGTATTACCGTCCACGGGGTCCCAGATGAGCCGTGGATCGAATTGCATGGACGCCATCATGGTCAGGATCACTACCGAGCCGAACGCGATCGCGCCCGGTCCGGCCGTGATCACGGCAAGCGATTTGAAGCGCACGAGCGCGACGGTGAGCGTGACGACGAACACGTCGAGCATCGACCAGCGGCCGATCCGCTCGACCATCCGGTACAGCGTGGTGCGCTGCTCCGGCCGCCAGCGCGAGCGGCGCTGCGCGGTGACGGTGAGCAGCACCAGCACGCTCAGCTTGAGCATCGGCACCATGATGCTGGCGATGAACACGATCACCGCGAGCGGCCAGTCGCCCGAGGTCCAGAAATACACGACGCCGCTCATGATGGTGTCGTCTTCGGAGCCGAGCAGCGACGCAGTGTGCATCACCGGCAACAGGTTGGCCGGAATATACAGCAGCGCCGCGGCGATCAGCAGCGCCCAGGTGCGCATCAGGCTGTCGGGGTTGCGCACGTGCAGGTGCGCGCCGCAGCGTCCGCAGTGCTGCGGCGTGACCGAGCGGATGCGCGGCTCGACGCGTCCGCATGCGTGGCAGGAGACGAGGCCCGCGCGTTTCGCGGTGACGTATTTCATCGTGCGCTCATCCCTGATGCGGCGCGGGCGGCGCGCCGGGTGGCAACGGCGGTTGCGCGGCGGTAGACGCACCGTCCGGCGGCGCGGTGGGCGCGGCGGGCAAGTCAGCCGGTGCGGGCGGGCCGGCCTGCGTGCCGACGGCAGCGGCGGCGCTGTCGGCGGCGGTGCGCGGCAGCGGCCGCTGGTTGCGCTCGCCGAGTTCGTCGGCGAGATCCCACAGCACGCGCGGATCGAACGTGACGACCACCGCGAACATCAGCGTCAGGGTGCCGAACGCGAACAGCGCGGCCTCGGGGATCACGCGCGCGAGGCTGACCATCTTCACGATCGTGATCAGCACGCCGAGCATGAACACTTCGATCATCCCCCATGGGCGCACGAACTGGATCGCGCGCAGCACGCGGTTGAACGCGGAGGGCACGTAGCCGGCACGCAGCGGCACCAGCACGTAGAGCAGCGCGACGAGTTCGGTCAGCGGAAACAGGATGGTCGAGCAGAACACCATCACCGCGACGATCTGCATGTCCTCGTCCCACAGCGCGATGAGCGCGCCGAACAGTGTAGTTTGCGAGATGATACCGTTGGTTTCGAGTTCGACGATCGGAAAGCCCTGCGCGATCACGAAGGTGATCAGCGCAGCCAGCGTCATCGCACAGATGCTGTCCAGCTTGCGCGAGACGCCGCGATAGAGCGTCGCGCCGCAGCGCGGACAGCGTGCGCTCGTGCGCCCCACAAGCCGTGGCTTGCGGAAAAGCGTATCGCATTCATGGCACGCGATCAGGTTGTCATGGTCCATACGGCAAAAGGGCTAACGACGTGAAAGGCAGCGTGCAAGGCCGGTTCTTATTGGCAGGCCGGGCGAGAGTGCAGCCATAGTACCAAAGGTGGCTTTTTTGCCGCTGCCCCGACCCCATCCTTGGGCGCGCATCGCGAGCCGGGCGGCGGCCGGCATCGGGCAGTTGCGCGCGCTCAGGTATCGCTTGGGTATCGATTCGGCATTTTCGGCCCCCCGATTATCGAACGACGGATCGCTGTGCAGCAAAATCCGAACCAGTCCGATCCGAATCCCCCTGCCAGCTTCTTTTGCATGGGGTAGCATGGCGGCCTTGGCGTGTATCGCAGCAGGCAAGTCCCTGGCCGCACACTCCGATGCCATGCGCATCGACGCAGGGAATAGCAGAGCAAGCTGCGCCGTTAACCTCTATTAGCTTGCGTTGACCTGTCATGGCACTCAATCCTTCATTCGGCAGCCGGGAGTCGTACACGCGGACCGCCATCGCCTTTCACTGGCTGATCGCGCTTCTGATCGTGTGCGGCTTCGCGCTCGGCTGGGTGATGACCGACATCCCGGGCTTCACGCCCACCAAGCTGCGTTATTTCTCCTGGCACAAATGGATCGGCGTGACGGTGTTCGCGCTCGCGATCCTGCGCATCCTGTGGCGCGCGACTCACGCGGCCCCGCCGATGCCGCGCCGCATGCCCGCCTGGCAGCGCGGCGCTGCGCATCTCGTGCATGTGCTGCTGTACGTGCTGATGATCGCCATTCCCGCCTCCGGCTACCTGTACAGCTTGGCGGCGAACGTGCCGGTGGTGTACCTCGGACTGATCCCGCTGCCGCGTCTGATCGCGCCGGACCCGCACCTGAAGGAACTGCTCAAGGCCGTGCATATCGCGCTGAATTACACGTTGCTCGTGCTGGTCGCGCTGCACGTGGCGGCCGCGCTCAAGCATCAATGGCTGGATCGCGATGGCCTGCTGTCGCGCATGCTCCCTTTCCTCAAATAAGGACAACCATGAAGGTCTCGTTTTATCGCTACATGCTCGCCGCGTTCGCCGCGGCCTCGCTGACCGCGGCCGGCAGCGCGCTCGCGCAGGTGGACCTCGCGAAGAGTTCGGTGACGGCCACCTCGAAGCAGATGAACGTGCCGGTGGAGGGCAAGTTCAACAAGTTCGCCGCGCAGGTCAGCTTCGATCCGGCCAAACCGGCCGAGGGCAGCGCGCAGCTCACCATCGACGTGGGCAGCTATGACCTCGGCGACGAAAGCTACAACGACCAGGTGCGCGGCAAGGAGTGGTTCGACGCGAAAACCTACCCGAGCGCCACCTTCGTGTCGAGCGCGATCGCGCCGGCCGGCGGCAATCAGTTCAAGGTGACCGGCAAGCTGACCATCAAGGGCAAGTCGCAGACCGTGGTGGTGCCGGTCACGGTGAGCCAGCAAGGCGCGACGCAAACCTTCGACGGCTCGCTGCCGATCAAGCGTTCGCAATTCGACATCGGCACCGGCGAGTGGAAGGACACGTCGGTGGTTGCCGATGACGTGGTGATCAAGTTTCATATCGTCGCGGCGCATAAGTGAAGCGTGCGATGCGCGTGATGTCCGCTGCGCTCGTTGGACGTTCGTTGGGCGCGGCCGTTTTTCTCACCGTTTTTTTCCCCAGAATCGAGGAGCATGAATTGAAAACATCCATGTTGATCGCCGTCGGCGCACTTGCTTCTTCTATCTCGTTCGGCGCGTTTGCGGCCGATACCTATCAGCTCGACCCGACCCACACGTATCCGAGCTTCGAGGCGGATCACTTCGGCGGGCTGTCGGTGTGGCGCGGCAAGTTCACGAAGAGCGCCGGCACGGTGACGCTCGACCGCGCGGCGAAGACCGGCACGGTGGACGTGACGGTCGATCCGGCTTCGATCCAGACCGGCAACAGCAAGCTGGACGAACATCTGAAAACGGATGATTTTTTCGACGTCGCGAAATATCCCGCGGTGACCTACAAGGGCACCGCGATCCGCTTTGACGGCGACAAGCCGGTCGAAGTGGTCGGCAATCTGACGATGCGCGGTGTGACCAAGCCGCTCAATCTGAAGATCGATTCGTTCAAGTGCATGCAGCACCCGGTGCTCAAACGTGAAGTATGCGGCGTGGAGGCGAGCGCCCAGTTCAGCCGCGCCGATTTCGGCATGGATTCCGGCGCCAAGTACGGCTTCAGCATGGAGACGCGGCTGCATATCCAGTCGGAAGGTATCAAGCAGTAAGCGCCTTGACCCGCGTCGCCGTTGCGCCGCAACACAGGAAGCCGCTTCGTTCGCCTTGCGACGAAGCGGTTTTTTCTTGCGTGTCCGTTATCCGTCGGCGCTTTGCGCGATCCGCCCTGAGGCCTCATGCGGCGCTGCATCCCATTTGCCGCTCGCGCCGGATTTATTTTCCAGTTAAATAGAGCGCTGGCACCGAACCGGTGAGGCGCGCATCGGATTCGGCTGCATCGGGCGCAGCGCGCCCGCATCAAACAATATTTCGCGCGAACTGGAGATCTGGATGAATGCAACGACCGCAGCAAGCCTCGCGGGGAGCCGGCAGAGTTCGTGGCGCGCGGTGATCGCCGCCTCGATCGGCAATGCGCTGGAATGGTTCGACCTGGTGGTGTACGGCTTTTTCGCGGTGACCATCGCAAAGCTGTTTTTCCCGGCCGGCAACGACACGGTCTCGCTGCTGCTGACGCTCGGCACCTTCGGCGTGTCGTTCTTCATGCGCCCGCTCGGGGCGATCGTGATCGGCGCGTACGCGGATCGCGCCGGGCGCAAGGCCGCGCTCACGCTGTCGATCCTGCTGATGATGGGCGGCACGCTGATCATCGCGATCCTGCCGACCTATCAGAGCATCGGCCTCGCCGCGCCGCTGATTCTCGTGATGGCGCGTCTGATGCAGGGCTTCTCGGCGGGTGGTGAATTCGGCAGCGCGACCGCGTTTCTCGCCGAGCACGTGCCGGGACGGCGCGGTTTCTTCGCCAGCTGGCAGGTGGCGAGCCAGGGGCTCACGACGCTGCTGGCCGCCGGCTTCGGCGTGCTGCTCACCGGTTCGCTGGCGCCGGAACAGATGGCGTCGTGGGGCTGGCGCGTGCCGTTCTTCTTCGGTCTGCTGATCGGGCCGGTCGCCTGGTACATTCGCACGAAGCTCGACGAGACCCCCGAATTCCTCGCGGCCGAAACCACCACGACGCCGCTGCGCGACACCTTCGCGAGCCAGAAGCTGCGGCTCGTGATCGCGATCGGCGTGGTGGTGCTCGGCACCGTGTCGACGTATCTGGTGCTGTTCATGCCGACCTATGGCGTGAAGCAGCTTGGGCTGGCGCCGTCGGTCGCGTTCTCGGCGATCGCGCTGACCGGCGTGATCCAGATGGTGTTCTCGCCGCTGATCGGTCATCTGTCGGACCGGCATGGGCGCACCACGATCATGCTGGTGCCGGCGCTGCTGCTGCTCGTGCTGATCTATCCGGCCTTTCTGTATCTGGTCGCGCACCCGACGTTCGGCACGCTGATGGCGATGCAGATCGTGTTCGGTTTCCTGATGACGGGGTACTTCGCGGCGCTGCCGGGTTTGCTGTCGGAGATGTTCCCGGTGCAGACGCGCACGACCGGCATGTCGCTCGCGTATAACATCGCCGTGACGATCTTCGGCGGTTTCGGGCCTTTCATCATCGCGTGGCTGATCAGCGCGACGGGGTCGAAGGCGGCGCCGAGCTACTACCTGATTTTTGCCGCGGCGGTGAGCCTCGTGGCATTGATGGCGGCGCGTCGCAAGCTCGGGTTTCGCTGAGGCGATGCGGCGGTAAACGCAAAAGGCCGGTTCAGGAAGAACCGGCCTTTTGCATGGTTGACGAAGTCCGCCTCTACAACAGGATCAGACTTGGGCGCCCGCGTTCGGGTCGTTCGGATCGGTGCGTTCCTTCTTGTCCTTCACCAGATCTTCGCGCTTCACGCCGAGCCACATCGCGAGCGCGGCGGCGACGAACACCGACGAATAGATACCGAACAGAATACCGACCGTCAGCGCCAGCGCGAAGTAGTGTAGCGTCGGGCCGCCGAACAGGAACATCGAGAGCACCATCATCTGCGTACAGCCGTGCGTGATGATGGTTCGCGACATCGTGCTGGTGATCGCGTGGTTGATCACCTCGATCACGGTCAGCTTGCGTTCGCGGCGGAAGGTCTCGCGAATCCGGTCGAAGATAACGACCGACTCGTTCACCGAATAGCCGAGCACCGCAAGCACCGCGGCCAGCACCGACAACGAGAACTCCCACTGGAAGAACGCGAAGAAGCCGAGAATGATCACCACATCGTGCAAGTTCGCGATCACGCCGGCCACCGCGTACTTCCATTCGAAGCGGAACGACAGGTAGATCACGATGCCGATCACCACGCAGGCGAGTGCGAGCAGGCCGTCGGTGGCGAGTTCCTTGCCGACCTGCGGGCCGACGAACTCGACGCGCTGCAATTGCACCTGCGGCGTCTCGGCCTTCAGCGCGGTCATCACCTGATCGCTCTGTTGCGCCGACGTGTAGCCCTGCTTGAGCGGCAGACGGATCAGCACGTCGCGCGAGGTGCCGAAGTTTTGCACCTGGGCGTCCGCGTAGCCGAGTTTGGCCAGCGTGCCGCGCACCGGATCAAGCGGCGCGGCGCCCGGATACTGCACTTCGATCACGGTCCCGCCGGTGAACTCCACCGACAGATGCAGCCCGCGATGCACGAGGAAGAACACAGCGGCAAGGAACGTCAGCAGCGAGATTGCGTTGAAGATCAACGCACGCTGCATGAACGGAATGTCTTTGCGAAAACGGAAAAATTCCATGGTCTTGTTCTCCGGGACTCAGCGGGATGAACCCGGTTTCTGCGGCGTGTTCGAGGAACCCGACGCATCGCGGCGGCGCACAGTCGGCTTGCCGGTGCGCGCCTGCGCGCCTGCCGGAGCCTTCGGCTTGGCTGCTGCCTTGGCGACGGCTTTCGCGGTGTCGGTGTCGGCGTCGTTGTTGCCGAGGTAAGCGCCCGAGCCCGCGGGCGCCGTTTCCGGACGCCACACCTGGCCGATCGCCAGCGACTTCAGCTTCTTCTTGCCGCCGTACCAGAGGTTGACGATACCGCGCGAGAAGAACACCGCCGAGAACATCGACGTCAGAATGCCGATACAGTGGACCATCGCGAAGCCGCGCACCGGGCCGGAGCCAAAGGCGAGCAATGCGAGACCGGCGATCAGCGTGGTGACGTTCGAGTCGAGAATCGTCGCCCATGCATGCGCGTAGCCGTTCTGGATCGCCAGTTGCGGCGGCGCGCCGTTGCGCAGTTCTTCACGCACGCGTTCGTTGATCAGCACGTTCGCGTCGATCGCCATACCGAGCGCGAGCGCGATAGCGGCGATACCCGGCAAGGTGAGCGTGGCCTGCAACATCGACAGCACCGCGATCAGCAGCAGCAGGTTGACCGACAGACCGATCATCGAGATTACGCCGAACAGCATGTAGTACGCGATCATGAACACGGCGATCGCTGCGAAGCCCCACACCACCGAGTGGAAGCCCTTCTTGATGTTGTCGGCGCCGAGGCTCGGGCCGATCGTGCGTTCTTCGATGATTTCCATCGGCGCGGCGAGCGAACCGGCGCGCAGCAGCAGCGCGAGGTCGGCGGCGGCTTGCGGAGTGGGCTGACCGGTGATCTGGAAGCGGTCGCCCAGTTCCGACTGGATGGTCGCCACCGTCAGCACTTCGCCCTTGCCGCGTTCGAACAGCACCATCGCCATCGGCTTGCCGATGTTGTCGCGCGACACGCTGCGCAGCGCGCGGCCGCCGGCCGAGTCGAGGCGCAGACTGACGGAAGGACGCTGATGTTCGTCGAAGCCCGCCGACGCATCGATGATCCGGTCGCCCGTGAAGATGACCTGCTTGCGCAGCAGCACCGGCGTCTGGTTGCCCTGGGTGAACAGTTCGTCGCCCGGCGGCACCGGGTCGGACGGATTCGGATGCGTGTTGACCGGGTCGGCGAGGCGCGCTTCGAGCGTCGCCGTGCGGCCGATGATGTCCTTCGCCTTGGCCGTGTCCTGCACGCCCGGCAGCTCGACCACGATGCGGTCCGCGCCTTGCTGCTGGATCACCGGCTCGGCCACGCCGAGTTCGTTCACGCGGTTATGCAGCGTGGTGATGTTCTGCTTGAGCGCGGCGTCCTGCACGGCGCGTTGCACCGCCGGCGTGAACGTGCCGACCAGTTGCACACCGCCGTCCTGGCCCGCCTGCGAGGCCCACTGGAGTTCGCTGATGCCGCGGCCGAGCAGCTTGAGCGCCGCGTCCGCCGTAGCCTGATCGGCCAGATTGACCACCACCGACTGGCCCACGCGATTCACGCCGCCGTCGCGCACGTTGTTGTCGCGCAGCAGCGTGCGCACGTCCGAGGCGTCCGAGTCGAGCTTCTTGTTGAGCGCGCCGGCCATGTCCACTTGCAGCAGGAAGTGCACACCGCCGCGCAGATCGAGACCGAGGTACATCGGCAACGCGTGCAGTGCCGAGAGCCAGGTGGGCGATGCGCTTTGCAGGTTCAGCGCGACGATGAACTGCGGATCGGTCGGATCGCTGTTCAGCGTTTTCTGCAGCAGGTCCTTGACGCGCAATTGCGTGTCGGTGTCCGGCAGACGCACGCGAATGTTCGTGTTGGTCGTCGAATTGTCGAACGTGACGGCGGTCGGCTTGATCTGATTGGCGGCGAGCGCGGCTTCGACTGCAGCCAGCGTGGTCGAGTCGAGCCTGACCGTTGCCTTGCCGCTCGACACCTGCACCGCCGGCGCTTCGCCGAACAGGTTGGGCAGCGTGTACACGAGGCCGATGACCAGAGCCACCAGCATCACGGCGTATTTCCAGAGGGGGTAGCGATTCATGAGTGGTCCAACGGGAAGGTTGGCTTGGAAGCGATGCGTCCGGCGATGAGCGCGGGTGATTCAGCACGGGTTGGCGTGAATCGCCGGCGAGGCCGCGCCGGACGCGAGAGAGCAGGCCTTACAGCGACTTGATCGTGCCCTTCGGGAGAATCGTCGTGACCGACGCTTTCTGCACGGTGATTTCCGTGCCTTCCGAGATTTCGACGCCGACGTAAGCCTCACCCACCTTGGTCACCTTGCCGACGATGCCGCCGTTCGTCACCACTTCGTCGCCCTTGGCCATGGCGGCGAGCATGTTGCGATGCTCCTTCTGGCGCTTCATTTGCGGGCGAATCATGATGAAGTACAGCACGCCGAACATCAGGATCAGCGGCAGGAAGCTCATCAGGTTCGATTCAATGCCACCTGTTGCTGTGCCTTGGGCAAAGGCATTGGAAATGAACGACACGTTGGTCTCTCCGTTATCAGTCAAACGATCAAAAAAATCAGCCGATTATTCTACCACCGGCCTGACGCGCGTCGGCGCGGCGAATCGGCTTTGCGATCAACCGTTTAAAGCCTTTTTACGCCGTCCGCGAAAGTGGATTGTAAGGTTTTCGGGTCGCGGGGGGGGGGGGGGGGGGGGGGGGGGGGGCGGCCGGCCGCCCCCCCCCCCCCCGCGC
>NZ_JAQQCJ010000034.1:0-81314 GCF_046030495.1 Paraburkholderia strydomiana | reverse complement strand
TTTGATGGCTTTTGTCGCGGCCGGCATTTTCGTCGTCAGGTCCTTGAGGTTTTCTCCAACGTCCGGTTCGAACGCGGCGATGTAGACGAGGCCCGTCACGCGCGCATTGTTGCCCGCCTCGGTAATCACCGCTCCGCCGTAACTATGGCCGACGAGGATTGTCGGGCCGTTCTGCGCATCGACGATACGCGTAGTCGCGGCGACGTCTTCCTTGAACGACGTCTCCGGCTCCTGAACCACCGTGACTTTATAGCCGTCCCGCGTGAGGATCTTTGACACGGCTTGCCAGCCCGAGCCGTCGGCGAAATAGCCGTGAACCAGGACGATGTTCTTGACAGGTGCGGCTTCGGCGAACTGCGTGGCGAATGCGCTGGCGCCAATGGTCAAGGCTGCGGCAAAACGGCGAATGTTGTTGATGGTTTTCATTTTCGACTCCAGAAGTCAACGATGATTGGACAATTGGTTGCAATGGTTCAGCTTGCAGGCTGCCGCTGATGACCCGTTAGAGTACGGGTCATGCGAAAGCCGGTACGAATGTTTTGGATGCCTTAACGATACGCGAGATGATCGGGCGAACCTGGGAACGCAGCGCTTCCCGTCGCAGTTGTCGGGCGGGCAGCGGCAGCGTGTGAACATTGCACGCGCGCTGTGCGACGTGCCGCGGCTGCTCGTCGCCGATGAAATCGTCTCCGGTCTCGACGTCTCGGTGCAGGCGCATATCATGGAATTGCTGCTCGCGCTGCGCGAGTCGCACGGCGTCGCCGACGACAAGATCAAGCCCTGCGCGGGTGAATCGTCGAACGGTCACCGCGTGCAGAAGCTGCCGCCTGGCGAGGTGAAAGGCCAGGGCGCCTATCGCTCGATCGGCTACCGTTCGATTTCCTACGGCGCACCGCCCTATTCCGGCGCCATGGCGCTCAAGATGGCCGTGCAGAAGCTGGACGGCAAGGACTTCCCGCAACGCATCACGCTCAAGCTGCCGCTCGTCGAAACGCCGCAGTTCAAGCTGTGCAAGACCGGCAGCATCGACGAACTGAAGGCGGGGTGCACGGACTTCATGCTGGACAAGGTGCCGCCGGGCTGGTTCGCGGACATCTATTCCGAGGAAACCAGAGAGGTCGGCTTCAATGCGGCGCTCACGGGCAACCAGGACTGAGGACGTTGTCATGAACGACGCATCTCTCGCCATCGACCTGTCGAACGTGACCAAGCGCTTCGGCGCGACCGTCGGGCTCGACGGCGCGTCGTTTCGCGTCAAGCGCGGTGCCGTGCACGCGTTGCTCGGCGAGAACGGCGCGGGCAAGTCCACCACCGTCAAGCTGCTGTCCGGTTTGATGCAGCCGGACGCGGGCACCATCCGCGTGATGGGCCGCGACCTGACGATGCGCGGCCCGCAGGACGCCCATCGCGCCGGCGTGCAGACGGCGTTTCAGGAGATGACGCTGGTGCGCGATCTCACGGTCGCGCAGAACCTGCTCCTGTCGTACGAGCCGACCGGGCTTTTCGGGCGCATCAGAATGCGCGAGGCACAGCGCATCCCGGCGCAATGGCTCGAAGAGCTCGATCTCCCGGACGTGCGCCCCGGCGCGTATGTTCGCGACCTGTCCTTGCCGGTCAGGCAAAAGATCGAGATTGCGAAGGCGATCTTGCGCGGCCCGCAAGTACTGCTGCTCGACGAGCCGACTTCGTCGCTGTCGGGCGCGGACGTGGCGTGGCTCTCGCGCCGGATCGACGCGTTAAAGGCAAACGGCGTCACGTTCGTGTTCATCTCGCACCGCATGCAGGAAGTGCGCGAGTTCTGCGACAGCCTCACTGTGTATCGCAATGGCCGCGATGTCGGCTCGTTCGACACGCCCGACATCTCGGACGACGAGGTGATCCGCCTCGTCATCGGCCGCTCCATGGAAGCTAAATATCCGCCAAAGGTCGCGCCGCCAGCGCTGGCGCAGGGCCAAATCCGGCCGCCCGCAATGCAGGCGCGCCGCATCCGCGTGGACGGCGTGGTGAGCGACTTCGACCTGACGCTGGTCGCCGGCGAAGTGCACGGCATCGCGGCGTTGCAGGATATGGGCCAGCGCGAACTGTTCGAGGCGCTGTTCGGCGCGACCTATATCGACGACGGCGAAATCCGCGTCGACGGCAAGCCGGTCACGCTGACCTCGACCGCCGATTCGCTGAAGTCCGGTGTGTCGACCAGTTTTCTGCCTGAAGACCGCAAGACCGAAGGTCTGTTTCTGCGTCAGCCCGGGGCAGAAAACGTGTCGCTGCCGGTGATCGGACGTTATGCGCGCTTTGGGCTGATCGACCGCAAGCGCGAGCAGGCCGCGATCGCCTGGTCGCTCGCGCAGATGGAAGTGAATCCTCGCGCACTCTACAAGCCGTGCCTGTCGTTTTCGGGCGGCAACCGGCAAAAGATCGCAATGGCCAAGTGGATGCTCACGCAAAGCCGCGTCTGGCTGATGTTCGATCCGACCCGCGGCATCGACGTGGGTACCAAACATCAGATTTTCGTGCTGATGCGCGCGTTCGCCGCGGCAGTCGGCGCCGTGCTGTTTTATTCGACCGATGTTCCCGAACTCGTCAATGTGTGCGACCGCGTGTCGGTGATGTATCGCGGCCGCAACGTCGGAGAATTGTCCGGCGATGCGCTCACGGAAGAAGCCGTGATGCGCAACATGCTTTCCAGCTGAGAGGTTGGCCATGAAAATAGCTATTGCGTCCCCCGACAGCGGGATCGTGCGTAGAGGCGCGGGCGCAGGTTGGGCCGCGCGAGTCGATCATCATCGCGGACTGATCATCGCGCTCGGCGCGCTCGTCGCGATGCTCGTTGCGTGGGGCGCGCTGTCGACCACGCCGGTGGGCGCCTACGACATTGGCTCCGTCACTTCCAGCGCGACGACGCTCGCGCTCGCCGTGCTCGGACAGACCATCGTCGTGCTGTCGGGCGGCTTCGATCTGTCCGCGTCGGCAGTCGTGTCGCTCGCCAACGTGCTCGCGGTGCGCTTCGTGCATGGCACGCCACTCCAGCAATGGATTGGCGCGGCGCTGATTCTCGCGACAGGCGGCGGCATTGGTTTGATCAATGGCGCGCTGATCGCGTGGTTCCGCCTGCAATCGATCGTGGTCACGCTCGCGACCATGTTCATGGTTCAGGGTATGACGCTGCTGATCCAGAACAAGCCCGGCGGCAGCGTCGGCGACGAGTTCGGCGCGTTCCTCACGTCCGATCTGATTGCCGAGAAACTGCCCATGTCGGCCGGAGTGCTGATCGCCGCGCTGCTTATATGGGCGTTTATCCGGCGCACGCGGTTCAGCGTCGGTCTGTACGCGCTCGGCAGCGATGCGGACAGCGCGTACGCCAACGGCATGCCCGTCACGCGCTATCGCATCATGACCTACGCGCTCGCAGGCATGTTCTACGCGGCGGCGGGTCTGTATGTGTCGGCGCAGACGGGCTCTGCCGATCCCCTGGTCGGCCGTCCGCCGCTGCTGTCGATGTTTACCGCCGTGGTGCTCGGCGGAACGCTGCTCGGCGGCGGGCGCGGCGGCTGCGTCGGCACCGTGTTCGCCGCCATGACGCTGATGGTCACCGTGAATATCCTGCTCGTGCTGAACGTGTCGGCGTTCTTCACGACCATCGCGGAAGCGGTGATCCTGATTCTCGCGGTACTCGGTTCGTCGATCGGCAAACAGTCGGCCGCGCATGAATGCGCGCGTCACGCGGCGCAATGGCTGAAGGCGCTGCGAACCGGCACGCGAGTGAAGAACGATGCTCGCGCGCGGCGCGTGTCCTTCGAAGTGAGCGGTTTCCAGCCGATCGCCAACACGGAGCTGAAGGGCCGCGCGATTGCGGACTGGATCGAGCGCAACCGCGAGTGGGTGAAGTATGTCGTGCCGGCGTACCTGCTGTTTTTCGCAGTGGTGGTGATCACCGGCTTCGTGTATGGCCCAGCGGTGCTGACCAGCGCGAACTTCTATAGCAGCCTGCTGACGCTGACATTGTTCCTCGCGATTCTCGGCCTCGGACAGGGCGCGGTGATTCTGACCGGCGGACTGGACCTTTCGATGCCCTGGCTCATCACGCTGGCCGGCGTTCTTCTCACCGGCCTCACGCACGGGGCGAACGGGGCGGCGGCGTGGGCGGTCTCGGCCGTGCTCGGCGTCGGCTTGATCGTCGGCGCATTCAAGGGCGTGGGCGTCGTAATGCTCGGCCTTCCGCCGATCGTCGTGACGCTTGCCGCCAACGGCCTGCTGCAAGGTCTCACGCTGATCTACTGCAACGGCTCGCCGCAAGGCTGGTCGCCGTCCGCGATCAGCGAATTCACCAACGGCAGACTCGGGCCCTTGTCGTTCGCCGCATGGAGCGTGCCGGTGTTTCTCGCGCTTGCGCTGTTGCTGCTGCATCGCACGCCGTTCGGGCGGCGCGTGTACGCGGTCGGCAATTCCCAGGTCGCGGCGAAGCTCTCCGGCGTGCGTGTCGGCACAACGCTGATTGCCGTCTACTGCCTCTCGGGATTGTGCTCGGCGCTCGTCGGTTTGCTGCTCGCCGGCTTCAGCTCGCAGGCGTTCCTCGGCATGGGCGATCCGTATCTGCTGCCGTCCATCGCGGTGGTCGTCGTCGGCGGCGCGCTGATCACCGGCGGGCGCGGGCATTATCTCGGCGTGTTCGGCGGCGCGCTGCTGCTGACCGCTCTCGGCACGCTGCTCGCGGGCACGACCGTGCCGCCGGCCGTGCGCGACATCATCAATGGGCTCGTCGTGCTGGCGGCTGTCATCACGCTGCGCGACCGGCGCGCATAACATTGGGACACATTAATGCAGACGAAGACGACAGCGGTAATCGGGTCGGGGCGCATCGGGCGCGCGTGGGCGATCGTGTTCGCGCGCAGCGGCCTCGAAGTGAAGATACACGACGCCTCGCAACAGATGCTGAGAGACGCCATCCCGGCCATTCGCGAAAGCGTGGAGGACCTGGCGTCGTTCAATCTGATCGACGAGCCGGTGGAGGCGATCGTTGCGCGTATTACCGCATGCGAGACCCTTGCCGAAGCGGTCGCAGAGGCGGATCTCGTGCAGGAGAACATTGCCGAGATCGTCGACGTGAAGCGCACGCTGTTTGCGCAGCTAGACCGTCTGACAAGGCCCGAGGCGCTGCTTGCCAGTTCGACCTTGGGTCTGCCGGCATCCACGTTCACCGAAGCGTTGGAAGGCCGCGCGCGCTGTCTGGTCGCGCATCCGGTGAACCCGCCGTCGCTCGTGCCGCTCGTCGAGTTGTGCGGGGCGCCCTGGACGTCGCAGGACACGCTGGAACGTGCTCGCGTTTTCTATGAGCAGGCTGGCCAGAAGCCGGTTACCGTGAATCGCGAAATCTCGGGTTTTCTGCTTAACCGCCTGCAAGGCGCGGTACTCGACGAGGCGCTGAGCCTCTATGAACAGGGCTACGCGAGCGCCGCCGATCTGGACACGGTGATGCGTGACGGTCTCGCGATGCGCTGGTCCTTCATGGGTCCGTTCGAGACGATCGATCTGAACGCACCCGGCGGCGTGGCCGACTATGCGCAGCGCTACGGCGGCACGTACCGCAGCATCGCCGAAACGCGCCTGCCTTTTGACTGGGCCGCTGCCACGCTGGAAAGGCTCGATGCGGAACGGCGTGCCGCGCTGCCGCGCGAGCGCATCGAGGAGCGCAGCCGCTGGCGGGATCGGCGTCTGATGGCGCTGCTCGCTCATCGGCGCGCGCTGAAGGACAAGGAGTGAACCGAAGCGCCAACAACGTGCCAACAAGGAGACGACGATGCCTGAAGTACGCTTGCTCGTGGATGCGAACAATCATCTTGGTGAAGGCCCGCTGTGGGATGTCAAGGAGGAACGGCTGTACTGGATCGACAGCACCGCTGCGGAAATTTACAGCTGCCGCGCGGACGGCAGCGAGGTAAAGCGCTTTTTCGTGCCGCGTCATATCGGTTCGATGGCGCTGCGGGAGCAGGGCGGCGCGGTGGTGGCGCTTGCCAACGGCCTGCATCTCTACGACTTTGATGCGCAGACCGTGCAGTTCATCGCCGACCCGGAAAGCGACGACCCCGAGACCCGCTTCAACGACGGCAAGGTGGACCGGCGCGGCCGCTTCGTCGCGGGCACGATGTCCTACGATTTCGACCGCTACGATGCGGATCGCGGCCAGCGCTCCACGCGCAGCGGCGGTTTGTACCTGCTGGATATCGACGGCACGCTGACACGACTGGACTCGGGCATCAGCTGTTCGAACGGACCGTGCTGGAGCCTCGACAATCGCACGCTGTACTTCACGGACACGTATAGCAGGGAGATGTACGTGTACGACTACGACATCGAAACCGGCGCTGCCGGCAACCGCCGACTGTTCGCTTCGGCGCGCGACATGGCGGGCACCTTCGACGGAGCAACCGTCGATGAAGAAGGCTACGTCTGGTCCGCGCTTGTGTTCGGCGCCCGCATCTCGACACGCTCTACGTAACGACGATGGGCCGCCCGATGTGGGGCATTCCGCAGAAAGAGCGCGACAAGGGCGGATTGTTCGCGGTGACGGGGCTGGGTGTGCGCGGTTTGCCGGAGCCGCGTTTCGCTGGGTGACTGCGGCCCGGCGCGTACTTTCCGCCTTCGTTGGCGTTCGCTGCTACTCGACACTAAGCGTGCATCTGTCTCCGCTGTGGGGACGTTCGACCGACACCTGGATCACGTTTTCCAGCGAGTCGCTGAGCTTCGTCAGAATAAAACTGCACAGATTCTCAAGCGTGGACGAGCCGAGGTCGGGCACGTCGTCGAGCAGCCGGTGATCGAGCAGGCCGCGCACGTCCTCGATCTTCTGCTGAAGCGTGCCCAGATCCACGATCATTTTCGTGACCGGGTTCGGGGCGCCGGACACCGTGACCGACGCCCGGTAAGTATGTCCATGAATGCGCCGGCTGATCTCCGTATGAATCTCCCGTTCGAGGGTGTGCGCCGCGTCGAAATAGAAGCTCTGGCTGAGTTGATATTTCATGGAACTGTCCTGTTTGCACAAAGGGCCTGGTAGCTTCGCATCCGTCATTGAAGGCATTCTGACGAATACTCCTATCAGCTGACCGGCTGATGCGAAGCAACGCTGTGGCCCGCGAACGCGAGCTTCGCGATCTCCGCCGGCACGACCGCCTCGAAATGTCCACCCTGGTCCCAGACGACCACGGTGCGCGCATCCGGCTCTTTCGCGCCGATCTCATCGACGCGCATCCTGCCATCGAATTCGCTGACGAACGCGACGCGCAGCTTCGGCGACATGCCCGGATCGGCATTGATCAACTCAACCAGCCGCTTGGCCGCCAGCGAGAGTGCAGAGATCGGCGCGTTGCGGGCCAGCGGCGCATCTCGTACTTCCGTCATGATTTCGCGGTACTGACTGACCAGTTGCGCATGATCCGAGCCGTAATCGTGCGTGGCATGCTGCAAAAGGGAGATCAGCAGGCAGTTGTTGGTCGAGTCGTGCGCCTTGCCGTCGTTGGGAACGGGTGTCATGCCGGCCGCCTGCATGGCTTCGCGCAGGTGTACGCCGGCGGCGCGTGTCGCGGCGGCGCTTTCCTCATAGATGCGCCGGCCCTCCGCGGAAGCGTAGAGATGCGCGAACTCGCTGCTTTCGAGTGACCAGTCGCGCGTGGCTTCGTATGGCTCATCCGGGAGATGAGCCAGGTTGAGACTGTCCATGCACGCGAACAAGGTATCGACTCGCTCGCGTTCGAAGTCGTGATATGACGGCGCGTGCGGAAGCGCTGCCTGTGCCGGCCGTGCGAGCGGCATGGCCGTCGCAGTCGCCGGAACGGCCTGCATGACGCAGCGCCGCAGCGCCTCGTTCAACTGCGCGGCTTCCTCGTCCGCGGTGACGGGCCGTAGCCGGTATGAGACGAACGATGCATCCGGGCGCGGCCCGAGATGGGAGTGGTCTACGCCGGGCGCGAGCCAGCCGCGATGATGGCCCCCTATGTCATGGTGCAGTCGTGGCGCGTGTGCCTCGCGCGACTCGTTTTCGTCGGCAGCCATCGGCGCAGGCGGCGCCACGTTCCATCTCGGATAAGCGGGCGCCAGTCCGCCGCTGCAGTAGGAGTCTGGCAGCATGGAACGCACAGGGCCTTCGGTCAAGTTGTAGCGGCCGGCCTCGCCGAATATCGGCAACGAATACGCCTGCGCGTTCGCCATGCTGCCGAACGGCATCAGACCGGCGAGCGGCTGGCTCAGGCTTCCCGGCGGCAGGAAGGTGGATCCGTATCGCGGTGCGCCATAGACGTGCCCGTCACGCTGCTGGTACGAATCGGCACTGCCGCGCTCGGCGCCGTATGTGCGTCGGTCCAGCCAGTCCATCATCGCGTCGAGGTTGTCGAGAAGGCCCATGGCGTGCGTTTAAGCGATCCAGTCTAGTGTGCGGTGGAAAAGCGTCATCAACGGATCGACGATAACCGGGGCGACGCGGCGCCGGATTCGCGATGCGAGGCGTTGTCGCTTCACGCGAAGCCGCGCTCCTTATCGTCAGCGCAGTCCGCCAGGGCGAGCCTGTGCATGACCGGCGCGTTGGCATCGGCGGGGTTCCGGGTAATGGAGAACAGCAGTGCGTCTGCTGCTATTCGCCCCTGGTTCGGGCGTCCCTCCCAGTTCGTCAGGCGCCCTTCGAGCCTGAAGCCGAGGCGCGGCATGGTGCTTGCCGCCGGCCCTTCGGGCGCGCAGTACGCGTGAATCCGGCACAACTGCGGCTGCGAGAGCAGCCAGCCGATCAGTTTGAGCAAGGCGGCAAGGCTGGCGCGCCGTCGCCGATGGCCGCTCAGCCTGCTGATCACCACACCGATTTCCGCGCGCGGCGGCTCGGGGCGCAACTCGATCGCGGCGAGCAGCGTGCCGCTCGCGGCATCCTCGAGCGCCCACGTGTAGCGCGTATGGGATTGCCAGCCGGCTTCGCAGCGACGGATGAACGCGCGCGTTTCGTCGATGTCGGCATGCGTGGGCATCGGTAGCCATGCAGTCACCTCGGGATCGCCGAGCAGCACGCTGAACAGCGCTTGCGCGTCGGCGGGGGCGAAAGGCCGTAGCCGGATCGAGCCCGCTTCGACTATGCGCGGTGCGATGAATCCTGACATGGTTCGCTATCCGTATGAATGTGTCGACCATTCGAAGCGGTCTTTTCCGCAGAAAGCGCAAGAGCCGTGCTGCTCGTTCGCGGCAACGCCCGCCGCATCATCGGTTGCTGGTGGGAGCCGCAACGGTGCTATGCCGCCATCCCGCCGCCGAGCTATTCACCGTTCAAGCGTTTCCGACGGCGCTTCCTTGAACCGCTGCCGGTAGCCGTTGAGCAAGGTCGAGCGATGCTGGACGCCCCAGCGGTTGGCGACGCGCAACACGCTCGCCGCATGCGTCTCGTCCGATAGCAGCTCCTCGCGGATGTGCTCCATTCGACGGTTGCGGATCAACTGGCTCGGTGTGTAACCCAGGTTCGCCTTGAAGGCGGCTTGCAGCGCGCGCTCCGTGACGCCGATATGGCTCGCGACCTCGCGAACCGACAGATCGGCGCGGTCCAGGTGCTCGACGAGATAGCGGTAGGCGCGGCGATATTTTCCCGGCAGACGCGCGCTGATGTCGTCGGCGGCGGGCTGCACGCGTTCGGCGGGCGCGGCCGGCACGGAAATGCTGTCCGCCCGTACGTGGCGCAGCGACTGCAATGCGTAGCGCGCGTAAATCTGCGCGTAGTCGTGCAGACGTCCCTGTTGCTGGCGCACTTTCGCCTGGCAATAGAGAAATTCGTTGTACCAGTGCGAGTGCTGGCTGCCGTGCGCCGGCCGGTCGCCGAACACATGCAGCATCGTTTCGGCGATGTGCGGCAGCTTGCCGGCAAGCGACGCGAGCGTGACGTCCAGACGCAATTCGCGTTGATAGTCGTCGAGGCCGGCGCCCTGGCTCCAGCGCAAATGCAACTCGATCTGCGCGAGCGCGGCCTGGCTGCCGCGCGACAAGGCCTGCAGATGATTCATATAGTCGGCATGGCGCGTTAGCACCGCGATCGACGGGATATGGTCGGCGGGCACGGTGGTCAACGCGTCGTCGAGATCGGTCGAGCGTGCCTCGAGCGTCGCGGAATGCCAGTAGATGTGGTCGGCGAGTTGTGCACACGAACGCAGTTTGTACTGCGCGATCACGTCTCGACTCAGCACGTGCGCAAGCCGCAGCCAGCGGGAGTCCTGCGCGTTAGCCGCCCGCTCGCGTAGTGTGACGAGCAGGGCGCGCACGCCGTCGAGCCGGCCCAGTTGAAACAGCACGAGGATCGATCCGACCAGGCTCTCGAGCCGCAGGCCGTCGCTCGCGTCGTCGTCTTCTACTACTCGCTTGAAGCATTTGAGCGCGGTGCCCAGATGGCTCTGGAACAACGCTTGCCAGCCCGCGTTGCGCGACAGCGCCGCGCGCATCGTCTGGTGCTCGCCGCGCATGCACTTCTGAGCGCGCCGGTAAGTGTCCTCGGCATCTTCATGACGGCCCAGCACGAGTTGGACGTCCGCGTATGCCTGCAGGCTCGCATAGTCCGGCGCGGCCCCAGGCTGCGCGCGATCGGCGCGCGCAGCCGCGACCACCAGCGCATCGCGGAACTGGCCGGCCAGCATCTTGGTGAAGAACGTCGAGGCCGGTTCCGCCGATGCGAGGGTCGAGGCGACGGCAAAGTAGATCGTTGAGGACATGGTGCGCTCCGCGTGAAATGGGTGGATACGAAATGTCTTGCTGGTGAACGTATCGTTGCATCTCGTCCCGTCGCGGTCGGCAAACTGTGACGTTCTGTTACTTTCCGGCACGCGCCGCCTGGTCGCGCAGCCACAGCGTCCTGTAGCCGCGGAAACTGCCTTCCTGCAAGCGCGGATTGCGCGCCGATTCGAGCGTGAGCCGTGGCATGCGGGCGAGCAGCGTATCGAACACCACTTCGAGTTGCATGCGTGCGAGCGGCACGCCGATGCAGCCATGCATACCCGCGCCGAACACGAGGCCGTTATGCGCGCGTTCCGGACGAACTTGCGAAGGCATATCGAATTCGGCGGGATCGCGATTGGCCGCGGCCGCGACGATCGCCACGGCGTCGCCGGGGGCGAGCGTTAGCCCGTCGAACTCGACCGCATGCCGCGCGTAACGGAACAGCAAATGCACCGCGGGTTCGAGGCGCATGAGTTCTCGAATGGCCGCCGGCACCAGCGTGGGTTCGCCGGCCAGCCATTGCCATAGGCCGGGGCACGCGAGCGCGTGCCTGAGGGTGTTGCCGATCGACAGCATCGTCGTGCCGTAGCCGGCGATGAACATGAGCAGCACGTTGACCAGCAGCTGATGCGGTGTCAGTTCGCGATCTTGCGGCGGGCGTTCCGCCGGCGTGGCTGGAGCGGTCCGCAGCAGTTCGCGCACGGCCGGCATGTGGCTTTCGAGGTCGCGCATGAAAGCCACGGTCCGCCTGATAGCTTCGCGGCGCTCGTCCGGCCGCAGCGGGGCGGCGCTGATCAGGCGGATCGCGGACATCGAGCCCGCGACGAGTTCGGGCGCATGGGCAACGTCGAGGCCGATCAGACGGCAGATCGTCATTGAAGGCAGCCGCTGGGCGATGTACGCCATCAGGTCGAAACGATGCGGATCGGGCAAGCTTGCGAGCAGCGCATCCAGGTCCGCGCGCAGCCCATCGCGCAGGGACGAGAGCCGCGTCTTCGAAAACAGTGGCGCAAAGGCGTGGCGCAGCCGGTGGTGATCGGCGTCGTCCTGAAACAGCATCATCTCCAGAATGCCCGCCTCGTCGTCAAGCACTCCGGTTGCGACGAGCGGGGAGCGAGACGAGAGCGCTGGATGATTCAGGATCGCACGCGACAGGCGGTACGTGCTGACCATCCATGCGCCGCTCGGGTCGCGATAGACCGGAGCGGCTGCAGAAAGTCCGCTATAGAGCGCGTCGCGGTCGTCTGCCGGATCGGTGAGCAGTTCCAGAAGTGTCTTGCTGGCAAGCGTGCGGGGTTGGGTCAGCAGCATAAAGTCCTCGTCGTGATCATCTGGTCGTCATGCGACGCGCGATTAGCGCTTTCTCGAGTTCTCGACCGCATAGTTCGCCGCGGTGAGAAGCGTCTGCATGACCGTCTGCAGCACGCTTAGAACGATCTGCGCGGCCATGCCGCCCATCTGATTGAGCTGCCCGAAGGTCTGCATCCATCGTTCGGCGCGCCCGGGCGGCGGCATCTGATAGGGATTCGCGACATACGGCGGCGGCGGCCCGTCCGGACGCTTGATGTCCGCAGGGAATTCGCCGCCGGATTTCCCGCCTGCGCTTTCCGCCGGTTTCTCAACGAGTTTTTCCGCTTGCTTAGCCGCCGGTTTCTCCAGCGGCTCCACCTGGGATGTGCTTTCGCCCGTTTGCGTGGACGGCTTCGCGAGACGCGGCTGCCCGACGCCATACTCGTGGCGCTCCATGAAGGTCGAGGTCGGCGACAGCGACGGACTCGGCGGCCCGTCCGTGTCGCTGTCCGTGCCGGCGATGGATGGCGGGGGACGCCGCATCGGCTGCATATGCGACGGGACCGTGCGGAGTGAAGGGGACGTCGCCGGTGGCATGCCATGGTTCGATGCAAGGTCGAGCAGAGAGATGGTGGACGCGTCCGACTGCGAGCGCATTCTTGAGCGCCAGCGCGCCGGTGTCGTGCCGCTCGCGGATATGACGGGTGAGACATCATGCTCGGTATCCTGAGCCCGCTGCACCTTGGCGGACTCTGACAACGCATCTAGCGATGCGTGGCTCGCCCGTCTCGTCGATTTCGGCGATACGGCGCCGGCCGAGTTTTGCCCGGTCTCGTGCTCCGCCTGCCGGTCGCCATCCACATAGCCTGGATGGCGCTGTTCTGAAACGCCGTGTGTCTCGTCAAACATTTCCTGGCTCTCCGAAAGAGTGTGGCACCCGCCGGTTCGATTACATCGGAAAGGGCCACTTACACGAGGGCGTTTATAGCGCGCCCCTGCCGTTCGGCGCCAGGCGACAGGCGAAGCAGGCGGAAGGAATGCGAAGCCCGCTGCGCCCGCCGATCGTGCTGACGCACGACCGCCGAAGCGATACGCGCGAATCCGAAGCATGCAGTCGCAAGGCGGTGGCCGCCGCTGGACGCGCCGTGCGCGGCCCACTAACTTGCGATGCACGCGGGGCGCGGCAACGGTGGCCCGCCGAGTCATGCCGCGCGAGGCGATGGGCTTCGCCGGTATCCATCCTTCCAACGGAGGCCCACGATGAATCATCGTTATCACGCACATCCAGCGGGACGGCCGTCGTTCTGTCCGGCCCCGGCTCGTCGCTCGGGTCGCCTTAGATGCGCGTTCGCCGTGTCCTTGCTGGTGCTGTCGTGCATGAGCGCGCCCGCGTTCGCCGACTGTTTCGACACCGCGGCGTCGTACCACGGCGTGAATCCGCTGATCTTGCGCGCGATCGCCGCGGTCGAATCGCATGGCGATCCGCACGCCTTGCACAAGAACAGAAACGGCACCACGGACATCGGCGAATTGCAGATCAACTCGGTGCATCTTCGTGAACTGGCGCCTTATGGCATCCATGAAAAGGACCTGCTCGACGAATGCGTGAACGTGTATGTCGCGGCGTGGCACCTGAAGAAAAAGATGGTCGCGTACGGCAATACGTGGAACGCGGTGGGCGCCTATCACTCGCAGAGCCCGCGGCTTCGCGACGCCTACGCTCACATGATCAGGACGACGCTCGCACGCTGGGGCCTGATTGCGCCGGTCGCGGACACACCGGCGGGAGACCTGCGATGAGTCCGGTCGACGAAGCCGCGCTGCGCGACGACGCGCTCGCAACCTCTCGCTACTGCGCGACGCTCGGCCAGCGGCCGGTCACGGTCTGGCTGACCGGCCTGAGCGGCGCGGGCAAATCGACACTCGCGCGCGGCGTACGCGAACGGTTGCGCGGACTCGGCAAGCTTTGCTGCATGCTCGACGGCGATGCGCTGCGCAAGGGTCTTTGCAGCGATCTCGGCTTCACGCCGGATGAGCGCGACGAAAACATCCGCCGTGCCGCGGAGTCGGCGCGGCTTCTCAACGAACAAGGGCTGATCGTGATCGCGTCGTTCATCTCGCCGTACCGGCGCGAACGATCGCTCGCGCGCTCGATCGTCGGCGCGTCGCGTTTCGTCGAGGTTTATGTGAACACCCCGGTTGCCATATGCGAGGCGCGCGATCCAAAAGAGTTGTACCGGCGCGCGCGAGCCGGCGAATTGCGCGGCTTCACGGGCGTCGATGCGCCGTATGAGCCGCCTGCGTCGCCTTCCATCGTGATCGACACCGGCGGGCGCGACCGCACGTTCTGTACCGAACAGCTACTTGCGCGACTGCTGCCGATGATCGTACGGCCGGTTCGCCAGGTTGCCTGACGCCCGCCCTGCGCGGGTGCCCATCTGCTTTTGTGAAACCTCTCATGACACAACTGCTGTTGAGCTTCTGTTATGCCAAACCGTCCGGTTACGTGCTGGCGCGTTTCGACACGCGGACGAACGTTTTCCAATGGGTCGACCTGCGCGACGTGGCTGGGCCGGTCGTCGGTGCAACGGGCCTGTGCCGCTTAGGCGAGCATTACTACGCGGCGTTACAGATCCGGGTGCCGGGGACGGTGGGCACGCTGCTCGCGGAAATCGACCGGACCGGCCGCGTGCGCCGCGCCGCGCGGCTCGCCGAGGTATTCGACGCGCATTCGCTGGTGCCGTGGCATGGCGAACTGCTGATCGTCAGCAGCGGCTCGAATCAGGTCTTCGCAGTCGACTGGCAGCATGACGCCGCGCCGCGCGTGCGGGTGTTTTTTGAACGGGAACCCGGCGCGGATACGCTGCATATGAACTCGCTGCAGACGTTCAACGGCCGCGTGTACCTGTCGCTGTTCGGCTGCAAGCCGGGTGCGTCCTGGCGCGAGGCGCGCGATGGCCAGATTCTCGATCTCAGCGCGGGTGGCGAGGTGGTGCGGCGCGGCTTGCGTCACCCGCATTCGCTATTCGTCGATCGCGCGACGCTCCTGTGCCTGAGTTCGCGCGACGGTAGTCTCGTTCATGTGGCGGGAGCGCCGCGCGGCGCGGATCGTCCGCTCGACGGCTACGTGCGCGGCGCGCTGGCGGCCGGCGGCAACCTGTTCGTCGGCACGAGCATGCCGCGCACGCATAGCAAAAGCCGCGGTGTGAGCGAGGCGGCGCATGTCGCGACGCGATCGCCGCCTTCGGCTGCCGAGCCTCGACAGGACGAGCGGAGTGCGCATGCGGGGCACGCGGGCGGCGGCTGCGGCCTGCATATCGTCGACGCCGCGACGGGCGTTTCAGACTGGCTCGATCTAAGCCCATTCGGCGCTGAACTCTACGACATTGCGGAATGGAGCGGCGAGGGGGTATGCGGCGAGCGCATCGACGCGATGGCCGAGCGGCTGCGCGCGGTGAACGCCGAGTTCGGAGAACTGATCGGCGCGGTCTACCGCATGCGCAATCAACACGGCGCCGTAGCGCGAATGCTGCGCGAGATGATGGATGCCGGCTGCGATATGAGCAGCGCGCGCGGCGTGCTCGAATCGCTCGCGAACGACCTGCCGGCGCTGCCTGAATGGAGCTATCTGCACGCGCGGATGCTGCTCGACGGCAACAGCAACGGCCGCTCCGCAAGCGATAGCCGCAACGCTCCCGCTGCGCTGCCGTATCTCATCGCCGCGCTCGACGGCGGCTACGACAGCTTCGACGTGTTGCACCACCTGGCTCGGCTTTACGACGCCGCGCACGACCACCGCGTCGCCGATACCCATGCGCGGCGGGCGCTGTCGCTCGCGCCGCCGGACGCGTCACCGCACGTGATCGACGAACTGCGGCGCATTGTCCGGCCGGCGCAAGGCTGAGCGCCGGCCGCGAACGGCACGGCGCTTCGCATGTGGATCGCTCGCTTCGCGCGCCTCGCGTGAGCCCCCTGCAAGCTGCCTATTCTCGGCATTTTCACGGAGGTCATTGAAATGACAAACGAAGGAGCAGTGAGCGCAAATACGCACGACGTGGCTGCGTATGAGCAACCCGAATCGTCGGCGAGCGCAGACACCCGAGCGAACGTTCCGCGTTCGAGCCGTCCGGCGAGCACGGAGCACATGGGCAACGTGCCGCCGGCTCGCCAGAGCGCGGCCCCGAAGCCGAATTCGTTCAAGAAGGTCATCGGCTCGGTCAACAATAACTGGGAAACCGGCGCAAGGTTCGCGGAGGATCTGATCACGCTGCCGGGCAAAGGCTTGACCGACCAGCAGCAGGCCGAGTCTATTCACTACATGGCGCATCACGTGCCGCCGGTTGGCGAGCATGGTCTTGCCCGAACGCTGCACGGCACCAAGCAGGCGCTGGACACCTTGCACCGTGGCGGCGCCGAAATCGCCGTCGTGACGGATCTGGCTTCGCACGAGGGCTTCGGCGAACTGCGCGCGCACGTCGAAAAATTCAACCCCGGCATGCAACTGCTGGATGTTCCGCAAATCGCCATGCAGCGCGTGGCGGAGCGCGCGCCGGCTGCGCGCAACGTCGGCCTGCTCGTTCCGGGCCATATCTACGACGCCCGCGTGTTTCAACGCTACGGCAAGGACAAGCACTGGGTGCAGACGCAAGGCGACACCTCGCGTCTGGATGCCGCGGAGCACCGCGACGCGAGCGCGCAGGACGTTGCCACGGGCCGTGACGAGTTGCGCGCGGCGGTCCGGCATATGGCGGAGAACTCGAACGTCGACGCCATCGTGGTCGGCTATCCCTCGATTTCCAGCGCCCTCGAAATGGACCACGTGATGGAGGGCGAGCGCCGCATTCCGATCATCGACAGCAACAAGGAGGCTGCGTCGCGCGCGCTGCATCTGTCGAGCGCCGAGCATGCCGACCATGTCGAAGAGATGCAGTTCGGCTGCGCGGGTTGCCTGCCGTTCCTGCAAAAACTGTCGATGGATCACTTCGATCACACCATCGCGAAACTGCGCGAAAGGCCGGTTGAGCGTCGCGATCCGCAGGTCGGCGCGATGGGCGGGATGGGCGCGCTCGCTGGCGCCCAGTTCGTCAGGATCTATGGCGAAAACGCGAAGGGCGAGATGGTGCTGCACCAGGCGACGCACGTACCGGACCGCACCAGCTGGATCAAGAAGCGCAGCGGAGATCCGGCAATGGTGGACGCTCACAACCCGCAACCCGAAATGCAGAAGAGCGTCGAGCGGATGCACGCGATGGGTATCACCCGGTTCTCCAAGATCTGCAACACGGCGCATGACGAATACGCCAACACGACGGCCTATATCCACTCGAAAGGCTACGACATGCATATCGAGCACATTGCCGGCGCGGCGGTGCAGGACATCGAGCAGGTGCCGGGCGCGAATCACGTCGTGCTTCTCGCAACCGACGGGACGGTTGCCCAAGGGCTCTATCAGAACCACGCGAACAACCGGCTTTCGTGGGTCACGCCCGACCGCGAGCATCAGGAAATGACGATGAGCGTGATCTACGAGGGTGTCAAGGTCGGCAACATGGATCTCGCGCGAACGAAGCTCGCGAAGGTGATCGATCATCAGGTCGCGTTGCACAACGAGGCGCATCCGGGAGAACCGGCGGTGTTCGTGATGGGCTGCACCGAACTTCCGCTGCCGTTCAAGGAGCCGGAACTTCGCGCACGCTGGCCGGGCGTCAGCTTTGTCGACCCGATGGCGTCGGCCGCGCGCCGTCTGTTCTCGGCGGAAGATTCGCCGGTGGCGGTGACGCCCGAGAACGTCCGCACCGGGGCCGCCGTGCTCGCGCAAGCGCATCCGGATATTCAGGATCGCCAGGCAGCCTGATTGTCAACTGAAGCGAAACGCCGCTCGTGAGGACGGCGGCGTTTCGCACGACTCTCACTTTAATTGCAGGGAATGGAAAACATGGAAATGGATATGCTCGACACCGCTCTCAAAGTCTCGCCGCGAGACGTCATGGAACGCATCTCGCAACGGCTCGGCGCCGTGCTGGGCGACTCGAAGGAGCCGATTCTTGCGTTCGTCATCGACAACCAGGTGGCGGTCAATGTCGCCGTCGACGGCAATCGCCTGTCGGTGTTCTGCCGTATCGCGGACGTCTCGCAGATGAGTCCGAGCGCATGGGTCGCGATGCTCACGGAAGCCGCGAACTGGGGCGTGGACGGTGAATCAATGCGTTTCGCGGTGATCGACCCGTTCGTCGCGCTGATGTGGAGCGAACCGGCGACGGACCCCGACGCGATGCTCGAACGTCTTCAGCTCGTCATGTCGCGCGCCGTCGCGGTCGCACGCATGGTCCGCCGGCTGAAGACGTCGCACTGAACGAAACCGTCGCGCCGTCGCCGGCATTCTGGAGAACCTAATCATGAACCCATCGGAAGTCACGGACGCATCGCACGATGCGCACGCGTACGAACTCACTATCGATCCGCAGCCGTCCACCTCGGCGGCGGGCGCGGCCGGCACGCTCGACAAGGGCAAGCTCAAGTCCACGAGCCTGCCTCACGCCGGCGTGCTGGCGTCGATGCCGGCGACACCCCACGGCATGCGCGTGGACGTGCGCACGCCGTTCACTGAACATTCGCGGGTGCGCAATGTGGACGGATTGAGCCTGTTCGCGGCCCGCCAATCGGCCTTGTCGATGTCGGGCGAGGAGAAAGGCATTGTCGCCGCGGTGGCTGAAATGTTCGGCCTGCCGCGAGGGATGGACCTGATGACGTCGCTGTCGTCGGGTGCGGCGACAGGCCTGGTTGCCCAGACGGGCAAGATGGACGCGGATCTGTCGCGGATGCAAAGCGCCGTGATCAGCGCGGACTTCAAACAGCACGGTCTGACGGTGGCGTCCAGTCATCTGCCCGCGCTGGCCCGCAACAGCGAGACACCGATCTCGTCGTTCTGGAACAACGCGGATATTCCGCAAGGCGTGCGCCGGCCTGCGGGCGAGGTGCTGCGCCGACTCGACCGGCGCGCGGGTGGCGAAGAGAAGTTGAGCTCGCTGGCACTTTCGTTTGCGTTCCAGAGGGCGATCGAACCCGGCCATACCGGCGCGGCGCAACTCAGCGTTCTCAAACGCCTCGTTGAGTGCGACATACGGGACGAGGTGCCGCAGCTCATATCCGCTCATCTCGGGCCCGGCGCGAGACGCCCGCTGTCCGGTGAGCCAAAGCTGCTCCTCGACGTGCTCGGTCACGCGGCAGAGAGCAATCAGTTTCCCGAGATGCTGAGCCTGCTGGGTCACGACAATCTCGACGAGCGCGAAGTGGATGCGCTTCGCCACACGATGCAGGCATACCGGGCGTCGCAGCAGCCGGCGCACGCGGGCGGGGGTGCCGGGCGCGTGGAGGCGGGCGAGCCGGAGGGTGGGCCGGTTTCGTTTGCCCGCAGCGTCATGCTTGCGAACACCACGCGGCTGATGCACGGCGACGAGAGCCTTAGCGCGCAGCAGAAGGCGCATGTGTTCGCCTGGCAGAACGGCTTTCGCGACGACCTGCCGGGTGGCGATCTCGCGAAAGCGAAGGAGTGGCTGGCGAAGATCGCCGATGTGTACGGGCAGGAAGACGGCGAGCGCGCGGCGCCGCTACACGCGACTAAGCTCGGCCTCGGCGGGGCCGACTTGCGCACGCTCAAGGAGGAAGCCGCTACGTTATTGGGCAATGCCGACTCCACGGTGGTCCGCTCGCTTGTGCAGGAGGTGCGCGAGCAGACCCGGCAGCGCATTCAGCAAGCACCGAACGACGGTGTGAGGGCGCCACTGATCGCGCAGCTCGTCGCGCTCGATGTCTGGAAGCCGGAGAATCGCGAGAGCCGCCAGTTCGAACTCAACGACGTGGTCAATGGCCGAGGCTTCAATTTGCAGCAGCCGAACGTCGTGGAACTAAGCGACATCGACCGGTACTGCCGGCACGTGTGCGCCGGCCAGCCGGTGCCGCTCGACGGCGCGCATGGCGATGTCCCCGAGGTCGATGCGCCGCAGCGTCTGAACGCGCTGCGCATCAAGACGGAAACAGAACTCGCGCGAACCCAGATCAACCTCGACAAGCTGCACGCGCTCGCCGATGAATACGGCATCGACGAAGGCGCGCTGACCCGCGCGCCCAACGACCCGCCGCTTGCGCAGATATTCGATCACGCTACCCGCGTGATAGACGGTGTGACAAAGCAGGCTTCGACCGGGCACATCGACGAAGCCGTGACGATGATCAGCGACTTCTACAAGGACGCGCAGTTCGGCAACAACTTCCGCTACTCGTCCACCTCGGTGCATGGCGGCTCCACGCGCGGCACGGCGTTCAACGCCGCGCCGTACGCATACCATGACCCCGAGGAGGCCGAACACCGCGCGCTTCTGCAACGCTTCAACTTCTCGCACGAAAACGGCACGTCCTTCGTCATGCGCAACGGCGTCGCGACGCATGGCAGCGAGTGGTTCGTCGGCGAGGAGACGCGCAAGTCGACCTACGGCGGCGTGGGCGAGCAGGGCGGGCACTCGTGGGGACCTGAAGACCAGCCGGGTCTCGGGCGCGTGTCGGGCGGGGGCGACTTCGGAGGCGGGCGCGATTCGACGGAATTCAAGGGCATCGTGATCCGCTCGTTCAGACGCATCAAGGAAGACGGCGTCGATCTGGAAGCCACGCCGCCGCGCTTCCAGCACGACGACGCCGCGGTACACAACGAGTCGTCGCAGCTGCATCTGGACGTGCGCTCGACCGCCGTCGAACTGCAGCGCGCGAAGGCGGCCGGCGAAAACGTCGACGCGGGGCAACGCATGCTCGAACTGCTCGCCTCGAAGGGGATGGCCTCCGGCCTCTCGCTCGGGCTGACGCATCAGGAAACCACCACTATTCGCGGCGACATCGCGGGACTGTTGGGCGGGTCGGTCACCACGTCTCCTTCGGCGGGCGCGCGCTTCGGTCTGGGCGGCAACGTGACCGGGGAGATCGCCAGCACGAGCTTCCGGCAAAACGAGACGACCGGGGCGGTAAGAGTGGTGAGCCGCCGTCAGGGCACCTATTTGCGCGGACGCACTGGGGCCTCGCTCAGCGTGAATCCGTACATTCTGAGTGGGGGGCTGCCGCCGGTCGATCTGCTGGGCGGTACGCTGCACGTTGGCGAAATCGGCGGCAACGCGAAGGTGCGCCACATCTACCACAAGGACAAGCTGGTGCCGCGTTTCTGTTTTTCCGACGCTGAGTTTCCCGACAGAAATTCGTACGACAGCTATTTGAGCGAGCACGCGCAGGCGTACAGCGAGGCGTTCAGCTTCCGCCACGGCCGCGATCTGGAGAAAGGCATGAGCGATCTCGACGATCACCGCGCGCTGGTGGCGGGTGTGCGTTCGACGAACCACGTCAACTATGCGCGGGCGCGGATGATCGGCCTGTATGCGACGCGTCACGACGAACTGCGCGGAATCGGCGAACTGGTGCCGCCCGAAATGGTGCGCTTCAGCGCCGAACTGGAGCAGACACGCGCGGCGATGGCCGTGGCGCCCGGGTCGACGCAAAAAGTATCGGGTATCACGTACGCGCCGCAGCTTGCGCAGAACGGCGTGGGCGTGACGTTCCTCTACCGTGGCAGATTCAGCCTGATGGAGATGAGCGCCGAACGCGAGATCGTGTTCGACAGTCCCGGCTGGGCGGCAATGCAACTGCACGAGCAGCACATTAGCCCGCAACTCGACGTAGCGGGCAAACCAGTGCCGGCGGCCGAGACGGCCACCGCTTCCGGCAGCAAGACGCCGGCGACCCGCTGAGCGCCTGCTCCGGAACCCATGCGGCCCAAGGCGGGCCTCGTCGCATCGCCTTTCCAGACCGCTCCACGCATGCCGTTCAACCGGCTGCGGGAGCGGTTTTTTCTTGCGGCCGGCTTACGATGAGCCTTGCCAGCCGCGCTTTACGCGGCGTTATGCGAGACCCGCATACCTCGATGCCGGACTCGCATCGTCCGTTTTTTTTTCGCCACTACTATCCGCTGACGATGTCCGGCCGCTTCGGCGCCGCCGGCATACGAACCACGAACGCCTGAAACCATCGACGACCGAACAGGGGAAGACAGTGAAGAAACGGATTACTTATGCAATCGCAGCGGGGATGCTCCTCGGCGTGCTGGTCGGCTATTTCTGCCATGCCAACGCCGATGCCGAGCTGGCCAAAACGCTCGCCGGCTACTTCTCGATCATTACCGATATTTTTCTGCGGCTGATCAAGATGATCATTGCACCGCTCGTCTTCGCGACGCTCGTGTCCGGTCTCGCAGGGATGGACAGCGGTTCGGCGGTCGGCCGTATCGGCGCGCGCACGGTGGGCTGGTTCATCTGCGCATCGCTTGCCTCGCTCGCGCTCGGCCTCGTGCTTGCAAACCTGCTGCAGCCGGGCGCTGGTCTGCATATGGTGGCGGGTGCGTCTGAAGTGAACACCGGTCTCGATACCCAGGGCCTGAACGTCAAAAACATCGTCACGCATGCGTTCCCGACCAGTCTGCTCGATGCGATGGCGCGCAACGACATTCTGCAGATTCTCGTGTTTTCGCTGTTTTTCGGCACGGCGCTCGGCGCCTTGAAATCGAACCCGCGCGTCAAATTCGTCGTGGATGCGATAGACGGCATGGTGCCCGTCATGCTGCGCCTGACCGATTACGTGATGCGCGCCGCGCCGCTCGGCGTGTTCGGCGCGATTGCATCCGCGGTTACGTTGCGCGGTCTCGGCGTGCTGTTCACGTACGGCAAGCTGATCGGCTCGTTCTACCTGGGGCTGGTTCTGCTGTGGGCGGTGCTGATCGGCGTCGGTTATGTGTTTCTCGGCAAGCGCGTGTTCACCTTGCTCGCCGGCGTGCGTGAGCCGGCGCTGATTGCGTTTTCGACAGCCAGCAGCGAAGCCGCGTATCCGCGACTCGCCGAAAAGCTCGAGGAATTCGGCGTCGACAAGAAGGTGGTCGGCTTCACGTTGCCGCTCGGCTATGCGTTCAACCTCGACGGCTCGATGATGTACCAGTCGTTTGCCGCGATCTTCATCGCCCAGGCGTTCGGCGTGGACATGCCTTTGTCGCAGCAGATACTGATGCTGCTCGTGCTGATGCTGAGCAGCAAGGGAATGGCGAGTGTGCCGCGCGGTTCGGTCGTGGTGGTCGCGGCCGTCGCGCCGATATTTCACCTGCCGGCCGCGGGCGTGGTGCTGGTGCTCGCGATCGACCAGATTCTCGACATGGGCCGCACGATGACCAACGTGATCGGCAACAGCGTGGCGACCGCCGTCATCGCCAAATGGGAGGCACGACGAGCCGGTGCGGGCGCGGAGCCAGAGGCGGCGCGAGCCGGGGCGCCGGAGACGCGGCGCTTCGAACAGCTGCAGAGCGAAACCCGATGACCCGGGCAGCCATGTCCGCGCGCCGTTCGCTGGGTGTCGTCGGCGGCCTTGGACCGCTTGCCAGCGCGGACGTATTCTTCAAGCTCGTCAAATCGACACCCGCGCGCAGCGACGGCGAACACTTCGATGTCGTGTTCGAGCAGCACCCGTATCAGGACCCCTCGGGCGGTATCGAACCAGTGAGCGCGGAAGGCAAGCTGCGTATCTACGACACGATCCGCGACTTCGAGAGACGAGGGATCGCGACGATCGTGTTGCCGAGCTTCGTGAGCCATACGTTCATCGACGAGTTGCGCGAAAACGTCCACACGCCGATCGTCGATATGCTCGACGCATTGCGCGCACATCTGCGCCGGCGTTTCCCCGGCGCGCGGCGCATCGGCGTGCTGACATCGGACTACGTGCGTAATCAGCGGCTCTTCGAGAAATATTTCCCGCAACCGGAGTTCGAAGTGCTGTATGCAAGGCCGGCGCCCGACGGGCGGCCGGACCGTGTGACTCGCGCCGTCTATGGCGAAGAAGGCATCAAGGCCGGCAATCTGCACGGCCGCCCGGTCGAGCTGTTACGCGAAGCCTGCGAGGATCTGATTGCGCAGGGCGCCCACGTGCTTGTGCCGGGCTTGACCGAGATCGGACTCGTCGTGAGCCAGATCGATCTGCTCGACGCGCCGCTCATCGACTCCAATCTGATCTACGCCCAATACGTGGTGAGCGGGGAATATGGCGGAGGCAGCCGCGCGTTCAAGGTCGGCGTGGTGGGCGGCGTGGGGCCTGCGGCGACCGTGGACTTCATGCGGAAGCTCGTGCGCAACACGCCTGCTACGCGCGATCAGGATCATCTGAAGGTGCTGGTCGAGCAGAATCCGCAGATACCGGATCGCACGGAGAATCTGATCAGCGACGGCCCCGACCCGACCATCTCGTTGTACGCAACGTGCCGCAAGCTCGAGGACGGCGACGCGGACATCATCGCGATTCCATGCAACACCGCGCATGCCTATGTCGAGCGTATCCAGCCTTACCTGAATGTGCCGATCGTCAACATGCTGACGGTAACGGTCGATTATCTGCGTTCGACGTTTCCGGCGCTGCGCGAGGTGGGACTCCTCGCCACCTCGGGCACGATCGCGAGCGGCGTCTATGAAAAGGCACTCGAAACAGCGGGGCTCACGCAAGTGGTGCCAGGCCCGGCGTTGCAGGCACGCGTCATGAATGCGATCTACGGCCCTCAGGGCGTGAAGGCCGGCTTTACGAGCGGCGCGTGTATGGACGACATCTGCTCGGCTGTCGATGCGCTTGTCGAGCGCGGCGTCGAAGTCATCGTGCTCGGCTGTACCGAACTGCCTTTGTTGCTGCCCGAAGGTGAATTCACGGCGGGCAACGGCCGCACGATCCGGCTCGCGGACCCTACCGCGATACTCGCGAGACGCTGCGTCGCCTATGCGCGGGGCGAAGAGTCCGTCGATAGCGGGCATGTACAGGGCTGAGACCTGAAGCCTCTGGCGAGGCGCTCAGCCGCCCGTATTCGCAGGCCTTCGTCGACTCGTTATCAGGCGGGTCTCAAGGGCGTTGCATCGCTGCCGCTTTGCGCTTTCCGCTTTCCGCAGACGCCGTCCTTGCGTCGTGCCACGTGCGCGACGCAAGGACGGCGCTCGCGCATGCGCTGAACACAACATGCGGTGCCGCGCGGCGCGAATCGTAACAGATTGTCACAGTTTCCAGACACCTGGAAAACGTCTGGTCACAATGCGCTTACCGGACTCCCAGTTGCTGCAGCATCTCGTGAAGTTCGACACGGTTATAGGTGGCGCGTAGTGCATCGCGCGCGGTGATCACGTTCCTGCTGACGAGTTGCAGCAGATTTTCGTTGAGCGGGCGCGACATGTTGTCCTCCTTGCGCCGGACGAAATCCGTCAGCAGGTGCGTTTTCGAGGGGTCGGTCAGCAGCGCGCTGATCTGTTGATTGTGGTTGAACACCAGCTCGCTCGCGAGCACCAGTTGTTCGCCGCTTTCGCTCGGCACGAGGCTTTGACAGATGATGCCGATGAGCGCATTGGCGAGCGATGCGGCATGACGTTCGCGCTGTTCGAAGGGAAAGAAGGACAGCAGGCGGGTCACCGTATTGAGCGCGCTGCCGGTATGCATGGTCGCGAACACCAGGTGGCCGGATTCGCTTGCCTGCAGTACCGCCTCGGCCGTTTCGAAGTCGCGTATCTCGCCGACCATGATGACGTCGGCGCGTTCACGCAGCACTTCACGCATGCCGGCCGAGAAGCTGCGCGTATCGGTGGGCACCTCGCGCTGCGAGATGATGGATTGCTGACTGTCTATCGCGTATTCGATCGGCTGTTCGATGGTGACGATGTGGCAGTTGCGAGTGCGATTAATGTGATCGAGCAGCGAGGCGATCGTGGTGGTCTTGCCCGAACCCGTCACGCCGGTAACGAGCACGAGCCCCTTGCTGCTCTCGGCCATCGTTCGAACGTAAGCGGGCAAGCCGAGCTTGTCGAGCGGCAGCGGCGCGAGCGGGAGCCGCCGGATCGAGATCACGGTCTTGCGCCCACCCGATGCGCGATACACGTGTGTGCGCAGGCGGCAACTGGTGAGCACGAACTGGCGGTCCAGCGCGCCTTCGCGCAGACGGTTGTCCCATGCCTCGTCAATGGAGTTGAGCAGCGGCTCCATTTCCTCGAGGACGACCGGACCGCCCTCGGCTTCGATCCAGCCGCGCGGGGTTTTGATCATCATTGGTCGGTCCTGCTCGATGTGCAGGTCCGTGAAAGAGCGGCGTTGATCGACCAGGTTGAGAATTTCCTGGGTGATGTCGCGAAGTTCAGTGGGATGGCTCGGCATATCGTGCGTCGGTGAGGGCATGGTGGTGGCGTGATCCTGTCAGGCAACGACGCGATTGTCCAGCGTGATCGTGCAGTGCGCGGGCAGCGATGTGAGAGACGTCAACGTGTCCAGGACGCACACCGGCCATGAGCGCGGCGGCGGGCGAGGCCGCCTGTGAAGCAGTCTGTCGGTCAGCCACGTGGTACGTGGCGGCCGAAAAAATAAACGGCATCTCAAGATGCCTTCGGCTAAGAGGACAATTCTGGATGCGTACGTTCATTGTATGGATGGCGGCGTTGTCGGCGCTCGGCAGTGGCTTTGCCGCGTCCGCGAACGCGGCTTCAGGCGCCGCCGCGCTCGACGACCAGGTAAGCATCGCCGGCGAGGCGCGCGACACGCCGCGCGTGACGGTCAGCGGCAATGGCGTGCCGCTGCGCGCCGCGCTGCGCCAGATCGTGCCCCCCGCATACAGCATCAACCTTCCGAACGCCGGCGCGTGGGCCGCTACACCGGTGACGTGGAGCGCGGGTCACTCGCTTTCGCAGACGCTGCGCGATATGTTGGCGAGCCATCCCGAACTTGCTGCGCAAGTCGATACCGATTTCCAGCTCGTGACTGTTCGCTATCGGCCGCCGTTCGGCGCGGATACATTGGGGGTGGCTTCCGCTGCGCCTGCTGCGTTGGCGGCGCCACCTGCATCGTTGGCTGTGCCTTCCTTGCGGGCAACGGCAAGCGCGGCGGCCGTCGAGGTGGGCGCTCCAATCGGCGGTGCCGCGGCGAACGCGCGGCCGCTCGAAGCCGGACAGCCTGCCCCGGCATCATCGAGCATGGCCGCACCGCGCTCCCCGCAGATGCCTGCATCGTCACGCGACGTGCAGGCGGCGGACAGCGGCGCGAGTCCTATCGGCATGGCGCCGCGGCTGACGTCGCAACCGTTTGCGTCTTCGATGGTGCCGGCCATGCAAGCCGTTCATCCGCCCACCCAGGCGGAGCGCGTCAACGATGGCGCCGTTGCAGCGCCCGCGGTGGCGTCGGGCAGTCCGCGTGGCGGAGCGGCCAACGCGCCGCATGCGGTTGCGGCCACGGCTCCCGCACCGAATGCGGTGCAGGCCAGCCAGTCCTCTACAGCACAGGAACCAGGCAGCGCCCGGCAGCCCGTCATCGCGCAGGAACCCGCGCCTCTTCAGGTCTGGAGCATTGCGCTATCCGACCGCACGGTGCGCGGCGCGCTCACACGCTGGACCCAGCAGGCGGGCTGGCGGCTGATCTGGGAAGCGCCCGTCGATTTCGCGGTAGACGCTCCCGCCACATTGACCGGCACGTTCGACGAGGCGCTGCAATCTGTCGTAGGCGCCCTGGCGGGAACCGAATCCCCGGTGCAGGCCATCCTGTATCGCGGCAACAAAGTGCTTCGTATCGTTGAGAAGGGAGCAGGCTAATGCGCAATACCGTCACCACCCTCGCGTTGGCCGCGGCGATTCTCGCCGGCTGTACCGGGCTGTCGCAGCACATTTCGAACGCGGTGGATCACGATCACGCGGAGTCGAAGCAGATGATGGACGCCGCGCATGCAGGCGACGCGCATCCGCGCAGCGGCGCGGACAGCGTCATCGTGAAGAACGATCTGTGGCTTTCGGGCACCACGATCAAGCTCGACCGCAGCGGCACGCTGCCGCCGGTATTCCTGCAACCAGCGACGTTCGACAGCGACGTCAATTCGCTATCCGAATTTGCGGAGCATATTGCGCGTCTCACGCATATCCCCACGCGCGTGTCGCCGAGCGCCAACGGCGACGCGCAGTCGTCGCGCGGTACTGGCACCGCGAGCGTGCCGGTGGTCGGGAGTGTGCCGCCGTTGCCGACCCTGCCGGGTCTCGACGGTCAGTCTCGCGGCGGTTCGTCCGCGGCGGCGGCCGTCGCCAGTCTTGCGACGCCGACCCATATCTCTTACCGTCACGGCGATCTGCGCGGCCTGCTCGACGCCGCCGCCGCACGCTTCGGCGTATCGTGGAAGCTTGCGAACGGGACGATCCTGTTCTATTTCACCGACACGCGCACTTTTCAGGTGAGCGCGATTCCCGGCGACGCGTCGGTGAACGCGAACGTGATGAGCGGCGCGACGAGCGACAACTCGAGCGGCAGCGGCGGCTCCGCGTCGTCCGGATCGGGCGCGAACTCGAATGTGCCGAACGTATCGGTTAACAACACCGCTAACACGGTCGTCAATTCCCAGCTCTCGGTGTTCACGAGCCTCAGCGCGTCGATCCGCTCCATGCTGTCGCGCTACGGCACCGTGGTGTCGTCGCCAGCAACGGGCTCGATCACTGTCACCGATACCCCCGACGTGCTGGAGGCGGTTGCACAGTTCATGGAGATGCAGAACCGCTCGCTGTCCAAGCAGGTGCTGATCAACGTGACGGTGCTCTCGGTCGATCTGTCCGCGGACGACAGCTATGGCATCAACTGGGGCGCTGTCTATCAGGCGCTCGGCACGTCGTTCACGCTCGCCAACACGTTTTCCACGACCGCGACCAATCCGGTCACGTTCACCGCGCAGGTCATCACGCCGTCGAGCCGCGCGGCGGGCACGCAGGCCATGATCAGCGCGCTGTCGGGGCAAGGCAAGGTGCGGCGCAAGACGTCCGCATCGATCACCACGCTCAACGATCAGCCGGTGCCGGTTCAGGTCGCGACACAGCAGGGCTATCTCGCCTCCGTGTCGATCACGAACACCGCCAATGTCGGCTCACAGACGGCGCTTACACCTGGCACCATCACCACCGGCTTCAACATGACGTTGCTGCCCCACGTGCTCGACAACGGTACGGTGCTGTTGCAGTTCTATACGAACATCTCCTCGCTGCTGCAATTGCAGACGGTGCAAAGCGGCGGCCAGCAGATCCAGACGCCAGAGGTCGATACGCGCAACTTCCTGCAGCGCGTTTCGATGAAGTCGGGCCAGACGCTCGTGCTCAGCGGTTATGAAGGCACGAACGACAACCTGACGAAGTCGGGCGTCGGCACGCCGGACAACTACGCGTTCGGCGGCGGCTATCAGGGCACCCATGACCGTCAGGAGATCGTGATCCTGATCACGCCGATCATGATGAACGGCGCCTGAACGTTACCCGAGCGGCACGTACCCGGAAATCACGTCATGGCTACCCACGTCATCCAGATAGGGCGTCAGCGCTTCGTCTGCGGACTGTTCTGGCAATCGCTTTCGCGCCGGCACGAGTTGCGCAAGGAGGCGATCGAGCTCGCGAAGAAACTGAACTTCGACCTGATGGTGCTGCGTATCGAGCGCGGCGTGGCCGCGGTCGGCTTCGCGAATCTGCGCGAGGGCGCGCAGTCCGGGCTGCCCTCGCTCGGCGTAATCGTCGCGAAGACGATCGCGCAACAGGGCGCATTCTATGAAGGCCGTCAGCAATCCGCGCCGAACTGGCTTGGCGCATTCAAGCTGTCGGATGGCCGTTGGGCGTATTTCGCAGTGCGTGACGGCTCCTTTCTGCCGAATGGCGACTGGGTCGGCAGCGGCGAGGAAGTGTTCGAACGCCTCAATTCAGACTATGGGTTGGGCGGCTGGAATACCGTGATCGGCGACCCCGAAATCGAATCGATGGGGTTTCACAACTTCTATCCGCGCCGCATCGGCGATCTGATCGAGAGTCGCCACGGCCGCATCAGCGTGCCGCGCTGGACGCGGCTCAGACCGGTCAGAACCACAGTCTCGTGGCCGGTCATGGGACTCGCAGCGGGACTCGTCGTGGCGGCGATAGGCGGCTCGGTCTGGTTTTCGCATTACCGCGCGCAACAGGAAGCCGCGCGTGAACGCGCGCTGTCGCTCGCGCGCGCTCAACTCAAGCTCGCTGCGCAACCGTCGATCGCGCATCCGTGGGCGAGCCTCGCGGTGCCTACCGAATTCGCCCGCGAATGCCAGCGTCATTTGCGCTTCATCGCACCGGGCGGATGGTCGCTCGAACGCTACGTATGCGGGGCGAAAGGCGTCGATTACACCTGGTCGCGCAATGGTTCCACGGCGGCGTTGCTGCTCGCGCGCGCGCCAATGGCGCAGTTCGATTCGAGTGGCGAACATGCTTCGTTAAGCGAAGCGTTCGACATGGGCGCAACGCGCGATGAACCACTCCTGCCCGGCCGTGGTGTGAAAACCTTGCTGTTCACCCGCTCGCAGATGCTCAATCTGCCGCTGACGCTCGCTCCGATCGCGACGCCAGCCGCCCAGGGAGCGCTCGCGCCGGTCGGCAGTTCCGCTCCCGTCGCGCCGCTCTGGAGTCAATGGCGGATGCAGGTGAAATTCGGCGGCCTCGCGCCCGAACACTTCATGCCGATGTTGAGCGCCCCCGGCGTTCGCCTCGTGAAACTGACCTACCAGGCGGGCGAGTGGTCCGCGGAAGGAGTGATCTATGCAAATTAGCGCTTTTTATCGCCTGCGTTTCCTGCTGTTGAGCGCGCTCGCCGGCGGCACGTTCAGTTGGTCGGCCACGGCTTGCGCGGCAGCGCCGGCCCTCGCCGCGCAAGCTGTGCAGCCGCCCGCGCCGCCGCCGGCGGCCGCCCTGCCTGCCGACAGCGGCTGGACTTCGGACGCGGCGGCGCAGCTTACGCATCTGGAGGAAGAGACGATGCTGCTCAAGGCGCAGATCAAGAAGCTCGACGCCCAGGCCGAAGTCGCCCAGCGCACAGCGGCGCTGTCGCGTCTCGGCAGCGGCGCGGCGCTCGATCCCGCGGGTCAGTCGTTGCGCGTCGTTTCAATCGAGGGATTCGGCCGCCGATATTCGGCGGTTATCCAGACCGGCGACGGTCAGCGCTTCGATGTCGCTGCGGGCGACGTATTGCCGAACGGGTTGCGCATCGTCTCTATCGGCGCGAACGAGGTGATTGGCCGCTGGGGCGGCGGACAGACCGCGCGAATGATTCCGGTGATGGCCTCGCGCAGCGGCGCGGTGCTCAACCCAGGCACAGGCGCGGCAGGCGCGCTCGCGCCCGCCGATCGCAACGCGGTGCCGGGCTTGCCGCCCGGTTATCCATCAGCGCAATAGGTGACGAGATGAACTCCGCGACCAGCATCAAGTTCGACATGTCCGCGCAACGGACCGAAACGCACCGCATGGGCACCGCTCATCCGCTTTCGGGCGACGGACCGTGGGCCGCGAGCGCAGAGGAGCGCAAGCTGCTGTGCCTGCTCGACGACGGCCGCCTGCTGGTGGCCGAGGGCCACGAACTGAGCCCTTACGTGCTGTCTTACCGCGCCCGGCTCGACCGGCTGCAGCACCCGTACCGCTTGCAGGCGGTAAGTCTCGACGACGTGCGGCGCGCATATGAAGGCATGCGCCGCGACGGCACGGGCGAGCGGGTAGATCACACCGCAATGCAGGTACTGGCGAAGGAACTGATTGCGCAGGCCTGCCGCGAGCGCGCGTCTGACATTCATATCCGCGTCAAGCGGTTCAGCACTGAGATCCTGTTTCGCATTCACAACGAACTGGTGCGCGTGAGCGAGCAGACCCGCGAGCAGGGTGCTCGCCTGCTCGCTACCCTCTATGCGGCAATGGCAAGCGTGTCGGACAACACATATAAGCCGAACGAGCGGCAGGATGCGGCGATCGGAGACCGTGACAAGTTGCCGGAGGAACTGTTCGGGGTTCGGATCGCCACGGCTCCCACCAGCACGGGCAGCGTGATGGTCATGCGTCTGCTCTACAACGACGCCGGCGAATCCACCGACCTGCGCCTGCTCGGTTACTCCGATACCCAGTCGGGCTCCGTCGACGATCTGAAGCGCTTGCCGCACGGCATGAACATCATCAGCGGGCCGACCGGGTCGGGTAAGTCGACGACCTTGCAGCGCGTGCTGGTGGGCAAGATTTCCGAATGCGCGGGCTCTATCCATGTGATTACCGTCGAGGACCCGGTCGAGTATCCGATTGCGGGAGCGGTGCAGACGCCCGTTGTCAACGCGCCGACGGAAGAAGCGCGCTCCCAGGCGTTCGCGAGCGCCATCGCGAACGCGATGCGGCTCGATCCGGACACGATCATGATCGGCGAAATCCGCGACCGCGCCTCGGCGCAGAGTGCGCTGCGCGCGTCGATGACAGGCCATCAGGTGTGGACGACCGTGCACGCGAACAGCGCGCTCGCGATCGTCGACCGGCTGGTCGACCTTGGGTTGCCGCTCGGCATGGTGACCGACGAGTCGGTCATCACGGGTCTCATTAGCCAGCGCCTCGTCAAGCTGCTGTGTCCGCACTGCAAACGGCGCCTCGCCGGTGCGCCGCAGGAAGATCAGGACCAGGCGCTTGCCGCGCGCGTGCGCCGGGCGGTCGGCGCCGCATTCGACCGGGTTTTCGAGCAGGGTCCGGGCTGCGCGCATTGCGCGGGGCGCGGCACGACCGGGCGCACCGTGGTCGCCGAGGTCATCCGCACCGACGCACAGTTCTTCGCGTACATGCGCGAAGGCGACAAGCGCGCAGCGCTGGCCTATTGGCTCGACAACCTGGGAGGCCGGACCATCGTCGAGCACACCATTGAAAAGGTGTCGGCGGGGCTCGTCGACCCGCGCTCGGCGGAGCGCATCGTCGGGCCGCTGATGCCGCGCAGCGAGCCGGTGCGGCTGCGTTCGGTGGAGACGGTCGAGGGCGGGCGTCCGGCCGCGCCGGGAAGCGCGGCAGTCGGAGCGGACTATGACGTTTGATCCGCACCGGCAGTGGGCGAAGCTGCAGGCAACCGCGCAGGCGCGCTTGCGGCTCTACCGGAAGATCGAAAAGATGCTGTCGAACGGTCTGCCGCTGCTCAAGGTGCTGCAGGACCTCGAAATGCGCGCGTCGCACGACGGCCGCAAGCCGACGCTGCCCGAAGCGGTCCTGATCGGGGAGTGGCGGCGCGTCGTGCAAAACGGCGGCGGCCTCGCCGAAGGCATGGACGGCTGGGTGCCGCAAGCCGAACAGATGATCGTGATGGCTGGGGAGCAGTCGGGCCGGCTCGAAGCGGCGCTGCGCTCGGTGACCGGCATCGTGATGTCGGGGCGGCGCATCCGTAATGCAGTCGTCGGCGGACTGGCCTATCCGCTCGCGCTGTTCGCGATGATGCTCGCGTACCTCTATCTGTTCGGCGCGAAGCTGGTGCCGCAGTTCGCGGCGATCGAAGATCCCGGGCGCTGGCATGGTTCGGCCCGCATGCTCTACGTGCTGTCAATATTCGTCCAGTCGTGGCTGCCCGAGTGCGTGATTGCCGTGCTCGTGTCGACGGCGTTGCTCGTGTACTCGATGCCGCGTTGGGCCGGCCGGCTGCGCAGCCGCTTCGACGAGTTTGCGCCGTGGTCGATCTATCGGCTCATGGTCGGATCGAGTTTCCTCACGGCGTTTGCGTCGATGCAGGCCGCCGGTTTCACGGTCGAGCAGTCTCTGACCCGTCTTGCCGATCGCGCGAAGCCGTGGCTGCGGGAGCGAATCGACGACATGCTGTTCGGCGTGAAATCGGGGTTGAATGTCGGTGAGGCCATGCGGGTTAGCGGCCACCGGTTTCCATCGAAGGAAATCGTGGAGGACCTATGCGTCTACGCGCAGTACAAGGGATTCGCGGAATCGCTGAAGACGCTCGCGGACGAGTGGGTCGAGACAGGTGTCGAGAAAGTGACGGCGCAGATGCGCATCCTCAACGGGTTCGCGATCGTCGTCATGGCATTGATGTTGGGGCTGCTGATTATCGGCTTCTTTGGTATCCAGCAGGAAATTGCTGCGATGAGCAGGGCGATGCATTAAGCGTGAAGCTTTAACCAGGGGATTTGACATGAGTGCTGCAAAACAACGGTTTGTCGTCGTCGCGGGCATGCGCCGTGGACGTGTGCTGAGGCGTCAGCACGGCGCGTCGCTGCTGGAAGCCATTTCGTATCTGGGCATTGCCGCGATCGTGGTGATCGGCGCGGTCGCGCTGCTGTCGAGCGCATTCAGCAGCGCCAGTACGAACTCGGTCAACGAGCAGGTCAGCGCCATTCAGAGCGGTGTAAAGAAACTTTATATGGGACAGGCCGCGAGTTACACGGGCTTGACCAATTCGGTGCTCGCCACCGCAGGGGTGTTTCCAGCGGCGTTGACGCCGGCCTCTGACGGCACGATCACCAACACCTGGAATGGCAACGTCACAGTGGCGGTAGCGGCCGCAAACAACGAGTTCACGATCACCTATACGAACGTGCCTCAGAGCGTGTGCGTGAATTCCATCAGCGCAGGCGGCAGCTGGATCGGCATCCAGGTCAACTCCGGCACCAGCTACACGTCGATGCCCATTTCGCCGGCAGACGCGTCGACTGCCTGCAGCAGCACGGACGCCAACACGATCGTGTGGACTTCGACCTGAACTGAGCCGCGCAATGCCGCCACGGACAATGACCCCCGTTCGCACCGACGTTCGGGCCGCTTTACAGGAAGACGTCTGAATGTACGCGCTCTGGATCGCGTTAGCCATGGCTGCGCTAGCCGGTGTCTATTCGCTCGTCGATGTGCATTATGTGCAAGCCACGCCGACGCTTGCGAGCGCCTCGCTCGCGCAAAGCATGGCGGCATACCGCCAGGCGGCGATCCGGTTCGCGCTTGCAAATCCGCAAACAAGCGGCGCCGTATCGGCGGATGCGCTCATTCCCTATCTGGCGGCGGGCACGGCCAGCCCGCTCTGGCGGGTTTATGTGACGCCGAACGCGGAGGTCGCCGGCAGCACGGTGGTCGTCTACACGACATCGGCGAGCGCGGCACCGGCGATTACCGGAATCGAGCAACTCGCGTTTCATTCGGCGTTCGCGGGCGTCGCCAGCAATGGCAGCGTTGTTTCGCCCGGCAATGCTGCGGTCGCTTTGCCGGCTGGAATCGCGGCGACCGTGCCGAACGGAACTCCGGTATGGATCGCGCAGGCATATTGACGGGCCGCGCTCGCGTCGCGTCAGCACCTACCCGCTACCTTCGGGGCGAAGCGTCTCGCGTCGTAAGCGGGTGCGCTGCCGCGCTAGGGGCATCGGTGCGAGGCCGGTCATGACGAACTGGAACATTACCGCAGCGTACCGAGGCAAGACATGAACAACACACGGTCCCGGCAACGTGGCTTCACGGTCGTCGAGCTGCTGGCCGCGCTGGCGATCGCATCGCTGATGATCGCCGGCGTAAGCGCGATGATCGCCACTTCGCTGGAAGACGTGAAAGGCCAGCAAGCGGCGCTATATCAGTCCCAACTGACGCGAGCGGCGGCGCAGCTCATCACGCAGAACGCCAACGCGCTGCTCGGCACCGCCACGACGACGGTGCCGGTAGTCGTGCCGTTAAGCGGCTCGCCGTATCAGCTCGCCACTTACCTGCCGAACGGTGTACGCAATACCAACGCGTATGGCCAGACACCGTGCCTGCTGATTTATGCAACTGGAACGGGCTGGTTGCAAGGACTGCTGGTGACCGAGGGCGGCACGACGATAGCCGATGCTCCGCTTGGTTACATCGCGGCGAACGCGGGGCAGGGCGGCGGATCGATACCGAAGACCAACAACGCGGCAGCGGCAGCGTTCGGCGCATTTGGCGGCTGGAGCGTGGCGTCGCCGAATCCGGCAGGCAAGTCGTGCTCCGGCACGAAGACCGGCGTGGGGCACCTGGTCAGTGAGGTGTTTCCCGACAACGATCAGGCTCAGAACGGCGACTTCCTGTATCGCGTCAGCGTGCCGGGCAATGCCACCGCTAACACCATGCAGGTGCCGATCGTGCTCGCGCAGGAGACCGACTACAGCGCGTGCACGGCAAGCGCCGGTGCCGTGGCGGCGGATGCCAGCAGCAACGTGGTGACGTGCCGCAACGGTCTATGGACACCGGTCGCGTCGATGCACTGGCGAGATCCGGTGGCCTCGGCTGCGGATCTGGGCAATCTCACGCTGATGCCGAATCCCCGTCTCGGCGACGTTGCGATGACGACCAACACGGGCCGCGCCTATACGTTCAACGGCACGGCCTGGCACGCAATCGCGGTCAACGAGCAGGGCTATCTGGATCTGGGCAACCAGTTCACAGTAGGCGCCGCGTGCGCGTCCGACCTCTCGAACACGACGCCGGTGGCGACCGATTCGACGGGCCGGGTGCTGTCGTGCCGCAACGGCACCTGGCAGACCCAGACAGAGATCGAACCCGCCAACAACTACACTGGCTGCACGATCCTGATGGCGTCGCCGAACGCGACCGACTATCAGGGCTGTGGCGGTGTGCCCGGCGGCGCGTGGACGAGCGGTCCGTTTTCGTACAACGCGGCGAACGGCACATACTCGTACACCAGCTATCTGCCTGTGACCATGACCAAGCCCGGCATCATCGCGGCATCGACGTGGGGGCATATGAACGACGGCTCAAGTACTGGCGCGACCGGCGCGCGGGCGCAGATGTCGCAGGACGTTGACGTGCTCGACAGCACGGGCGCATCGCTCGCTCATACCGAGGCGCAGGGTCCGACTCTGACAGACGACTCGGGCGGGATTGCAACCGCGTTGACGCAAGCCGTCAGCGCGGGTACGTACCGCGTTCGTATCGTGACGAACTGGGCCACTTATTCGGTGATCACGACGCCGTGGACGAGCAGTCTACTGGGTCAGCAGGGGCAATCCATCCCGAACACGCCGCTTGTCGAAGGCTGGGCAGTTAATACGTATTACTGATCGAACAGGGAGCGCGGACCTGTGGCGGGACGTGTCTGGCGCGCAGTCTCGCGAACCCAGGTGCGGCAATCGGAAGTAGTCGGCAGGCCTTTGCATGACGGTCGTTGACGAAGGGCCGGGCGGAGCGAATCATCAGTATCCGGAACCGCCCTTTTCTTTCAACGTGAAGATCATGCGAAAACTAGCCTGCACAATTGTGTCGATCATCCTTATGACGTGTTGCGTGGCCGCTTTGCATGCGGCGCCCGTTCACTGGAATGTGAAGGTGATCGATTACGCGGCCGATTCCAAGGACATCAAGGACGTGCTGCGAGACTTCTCTGCGAGCCAGGGTATTCCGGCCAATGTCTCCAAACAGGTGCAAGGCACGGTGACGGGAAAATTCCATATGCCGCCGCAACGCTTTCTGGATACGCTTGCATCGTCGTTCGGGTTTGTCTGGTACTACGACGGCCAGGTGCTCGACATCGTGACCCCGGATGAAATGAAAAGCACGCTCATCAAGCTGGATCATGGCAGCACGGGTCAACTGCGCGCGACCCTCGCGTCGATGCATGTCACCGACCCGCGTTTCAACATCACCTACGACGAGGCGCAGGGCGCGGCCATCGTCAACGGTCCGCCGAACTATGTGAAACTCGTCGGCGACATCGCGCAGCGGCTCGACAACACCACGCAGCATCGGGCCGGCACGGTGGTCCAGGTGTTCCCGCTGCATCATGCATGGTCGATGGACCGCGCGGTAAATGCCGATGGTCAGACGGTCACGCTGCCTGGCGTCTCGACGGTGCTCAACAACATCTACCATCCCCAGCAGAAGAAAGATTCTGGAACGGGCGGCGGAGGCGGAAAAAACACGCGGGCGTCGAACGTGCAGCGTTCGCAGCCGATGACAAGTCTTGGCGGCGCCAGCGGCTCCAGCTCGGGCGCGCCGTTGCCGCAAGGCACGACGCTCGCGAACGGCGAATCGTCGCTCGGCGTGCTGGCGGGACTGAGCGGCCACGCGTCGCCGCAATTGTCGTCGGCGGTGTCGAACGCGTCGAACCAGGGCGAGGCGAGCGGCGACGGCGCCGCGGAAGATGACAAGCTGCCAGTGATCGAAGCGGATCAGCGGACGAACTCGGTGCTGATCCGCGACACGCCGGATCGCATGTATCAATACCCCGAACTGATCCAGCGCCTCGACGTCAAGCCGCGTTTGATCGAGATCGAGGCGCACATTTTCGAGGTCGACGACTCGGCGATCGGCCAGCTCGGCGTGAGTTGGACCGCGCACAACAGCCATGTGGATTTCCAGACCGGCAACGGCCTCACGGCGCAAAACACCTATACCGGAACGCTTTCGCAGAACTTCGGGCAGACCACGCTGGCCGGCAACGTGGTGGCCGCGGCGACGCCGGTCGGCGGCGTGCTCACGACGGTGATCGGCAACGCCGGGCGCTACCTGATGACAAGCGTCTCGGCGCTGGAGGAGCGCAACCTCGCGAAGATCGAGGCGAGCCCGAAGGTCACCACGCTCGACGACATTGAAGCTGACATGGCGAACCAGACGCAGTTCTTCGTCCGCGTAACGGGGTACACGTCGGCCGACCTGTACAGTGTCTCGACCGGCGTCTCACTGCGCGTATTGCCGATGGTGGTCGACGAAAACGGGCGCACGCAGATCAAGCTCGATGTCGCGATTCAGGACGGCCAACTTACCGGCCAGACCGTGGACAACATTCCGGTGATATCGAGCACGAACATCAACACTTCCGCGTTCATCAACGAGGGTGAGTCGCTGCTCGTGGCGGGCTACAAGGCCAACAACCATACCCGCGACTCGACCGGCGTGCCGCTGCTTTCGAAGATTCCTGTACTGGGCAATCTGTTCAAGTACACGGACAAGGAGGACAGCCACATGGAACGGCTGTTCCTGCTGACTCCGCGGATTATCGACCTATAAGAACCGGCCTCTTGGCCGCCCGGGCTTGCCCGGGTTGCCCTTTCCGCCGCCTGCGACGCGAGTCGCTTGCGGCGGTTTTTTTATGCGCGGACGACTACACGCGAGTTAATCGTATGCCTTGTCGTTGGGATGAGCGAACAGTTCCTTCAGTTCCTGGCTGAGCGGATAGCGCAGATTCATGTTGTTGGGCGGGATCGGTTGCGTGAACCACTTGTCGTAGAGTTTCAAGGCCTCGCCCGAGGTTTCCATTGTGGTGATCACGTTGTCGACGAAGGCCTTGAACTCCGGGTCTTTACGCATCATGCACGCATAGTTCTCAGTGACGGGCGGGGTGCCGCGCACGGCATAGTCCTCGGGATTCTTGACCTTGGCGCGTTCTCCATAGAGCAACGGCTCGTCCATCACGAAAGCCACCGCACGTCCGGTTTGCACATTGAGGAACGATTCCGCGTGGTCTTTCGCGCTGATGATCTCCATGTTCATATGGTCCTTCTCATTCATCATGCGCAGCATCCGTTCGTCCGACGTGCCCGCCGTGGTCGCGACGACCTTGCCCGCGAGATCCCCGAAATCCTTGATGCCCGAGTTGCTTTTCGTGATGAAACGAATGCCGTACAGGAAGATGTTGGTCGAGAACGCCGCCTGGTTGTCGCGTGCAAAGGTGTGAGTCGTCGATCCGCATTCGAGATCGATCGTGCCGTTCTGCACGAGCGGAATCCGGTTCTGCGACGTGATCGGGATCAGGCGAACCGTGAGATTCGGCAGGTTGTATTTCGCCTTGATCGCGTCGACGATCTTCATCGCGATGTCCTGCGAGTAGCCAATTGTCTTCTGGTTGTTGTCGTAGTACGAGAACGGAATGGACGATTCGCGCACGCCCAGGTTGATCACCGCCGAACTCCTGATCTTGTCGAGCGTCGCCTGTTCGGCGGCGTGCGTGGTGCCCCCAATCAGCAGCCATGCAGCGGTCAGTGCGGACAGCAGAGCTTTTTGTTTCATGTATATCCCCGTTTGACTTCAGCAGATTATTCGAAGCGGCGTGCGCCGCATTGTGCGGCATCGAGCCGGATCGGACCGAACGGTTCGCGCCTGCGGCAGCCGGCGCGAACCAGCATTTGCTCGGAACGCGGCATCGCGCGCGTGTTGCCGACGCGGGCCACGGTACCCATCGAGCGGCGCGTGAGGGACGTCGACATCCGTTCGCGTCATGCCTCGCCGCACTGTAGCGGCGCCAAAAATCGGACGCGATGCGGCATCCGCATCGGAGTATGCGGCGTTCGCATGGAGGCCTGCTGCTTCGCGTTATCGACTCGGCGCTGGCGGCAACAATGCCATGATCGTGAACAAGCCACGCATTTCGCGGTGTTGAAATGCGTTTGTAAGAGAGCCGGGTCGCCTGTCGAGCCATGGCTCATTACGGAATGTTTCGCTATATGATCTGACAATTGTTCACTTATGATCTGCTAAATGATCGAGGAAGAGGAGATGTCAGTCTTGCTTCGTTCTGGCCAGTACGCTGTGCCGGCAGCCATCATCGGGAACGTGGCTCAAGGCGAAGAGCAAACGCTGTTCGACAGCGAGCCGTGGGGCACGATCGCCCTTGACGCCCGCTATCAGGTTCTCTTTGCGACGAGCGGCGCAGCGCGACTGTTAGGGCGCCATATCGAAACAGGGACAGCGCTCGGCGCGCTGATTCCAGAACTTGAGCCCGCGCATGAACCGTCGGACGAAGGACAGAAAGACCAGTCGCCAACGCTTGCTCTCGCTGAGGGCGTAGAAGTCGCGCTTACCGATCGCTGGCTATGGCTGCGGCTGGAACCGGCAAAAAATGCTGGAAGGGTCGCGGCATTGCTGCGAGTGTCCGACATGACCGATATGCGCCGGGCGCTGACCAATCGCGCGGAATCGTTGCGCTTCCTGTCCCACGATTTGCGCTCGCCGCAAAATTCGATCGTGGCGCTCACGCAGTTGCACGAACAGGACCCGCAGGCCTTCGAGGACTGCGGCGGCATGCAACGCATTGCCGAACTCGCGCGGTATGCGCTTTCGCTGGGCGACCAGTTCATCTTCACGTCCGTGGCGGGCGCACTGCGCCACCGCGACTTCTGCCGCTTCGATCTGCGCGCCGCGGTGCGCAGCGTGATTCCCAAGCTCGAAGTCGCGGCTGTGTATCGCAATGTCGCACTGCGTCTATGGATTGCCGATGAACCCGCAGTGTGGATGAGCGGCGTGCAGGTGTTCGTGATGCGCGCATTGCAGAACCTGATCGACAACGCGATCCAGGCATCGCGAGCCGGCGGTCGTGTAACGGTGTCGCTAAAGATCACCGCCGAGCATGCCGTTATCGTTGTGAGCGATGAAGCCGGTGGTTTGCCGGGCTTATCCGCGGGCGGCGCAATGACCGATTTCGATGGGCTCGGCCCCAAGTCCATTGGCGGCTTCGGGATTGGTTTGAAGCTGTCCGCGCGCATCGTCGGATTGCACGGCGGTACTTTGCATGCCGAAGCAAATCGCGATGCGGGAACGGATTTTGTGGTGCGCTTGCCGCGTCTGTCATTGCACCGAACCGGGCCACGCTCGCCGGTCGGCACGCGTACCGGCGGCTTGGGCCATGCGGCGTTCGAGCGCCCGCCGCGTGGCCGTTCCGATTGATAGAGGGCGCCGATGGTATAGGGAGGCACCCCGTCGGAGTGCAATTATGATGCGTAATCAGACTCGAATCGTATTGTTGGAGGACGATCTGATCCAGCAAGCGGTGCTGGTCTCGTGGCTGAAGGCCGAGGGGTATCAGGTCGAGGCGTTCAACGACGGGCTGGATGCACGCAACCATCTGTCGGACCACTGGGCCGACCTGATGATTTTCGATTGGGACGTGCCCGGCATGTCCGGAGAAAAGCTGCTGAGCTGGGTGCGTGGACGCTCTCGTTCCACCGTGCCCGTGATCTTCCAGACAGTCCATTCCGACGAAGAGGAGATCGTCCGGATTCTCGACACGGGCGCCGACGATTTCCTCGTCAAGCCGGTCGACAGACTCGTGTTCCTCGCGCGTATTCGCGCGTTGTTACGGCGATTTCAGACCGCGGGCAGTGAACGCCGCCGGATGATCGTCGGTCAGTATCTGCTCGACCGGGCAAATCTGACTATCAGCCGGGGCGACATCGTGCATACGCTTGGTGCCAAGGAGTTCGATCTGCTGTGGCATCTCGCGTCGCATCGCGGCATCGTCGTGCAGCGGCAAGACCTGCATTCGGTCGTCTGGGGCTGGGACGGCAGTTCGCAGAGCCGCTCGGTGGACATGTACGTGAGCCGCCTGCGCGCGAGCCTGAAGAGCATGCAGATCGACTGGGTGATCCAGTCCGTCTACGGTAAGGGCTATCGGCTCAATTTGAGCGAAGCGCCGGCGCCGTCCGAGATGGTCGACATCGGCGGCGATGAAATCCTGGCATTGAAGCGTTGACGCGCATCGTGGCGCGCCCGTGCATTGCGCTGGCGCTCGCCTGGCTGTGGAGTGCCGGCGTTGCGGCCGGCTCCGCTCATCCGGACGGCGCGCGGCGCGAGGCCGTGACTGCGAACACGGCCAAGGCGGCCGAGCCGCTTCCCGCAGCGCGCCTTAAACGCTCGGCCCATGCAGCCCATGCATCGCGGTTATGCGAACGCGAGTCTTGCGGTCGCATTGCGCTCCCCGCATGGCATGCCGCGCAATTGCATTACTCGACGAGCGGCACACCGCTGGTGGACGTATTGCACGATCTGTCTCAGCAAACGCAAGTGCCGGTGGCGTGCGGCGCGCAACTGACCGGCCGTGTCGAAGGCCGCTTCGACATGCCGCCGCAGCGCTTTCTTGAAGTGCTTGCCCGCTCGTTCGATCTCGCCTGGTTTTACGACGGCACTGTTTTGCATGTCGACTCAGCGCGCGCCCAGCCGACGCGCGTGTTTCGCCTCAACTATGCAAGCAGCGCGGATTTGCGCGCGCTTCTCGCGCGGACCGGCAACGATGACCCGCGTTTCCCGCTGCGCGTCGACGCCCCCGCGCATGGACTCGTTACCCTGCGTGCACCCGCGGCGTATCTGTCGCTGGTCGAGCGTGCCGCGCAACAGTTGGAAACGGCGGCGCGCAGGCGGGTGAAAACCTCGGTTCGAATCGTGCCGCTCCGGTATGGGACCGCTACCGATCGCACCGCGCTCACCAACGACAGGAGCAACGTGGTGCTCGGGATCGCAAGCCGCGCCGCGAGCGTGCTCGATCCGCACGGCGACATCCGGGCAGACGTTATCGACTATGAAGCGCCATTACCGGTCATCACCGCGGATCCGCGCACGAACGCCGTGCTCATTCGCGACCGTCCGCCGCGACTCGACGACGACGCGCACGCCGTGGCGGCGCTCGACCGGCCCGAGCAACTTGTCGGGATCCGGTTGCTGATCGCCGCGGTGCGTCCTGAGACGTTGAGCGCGCTCGGCATGTCGGACGCAAGCCATGTGCTTTTGGAGGGAGCGTCGGTGAAAACCGCAGCCGATGCGATACGTCATGCGAGCGGCGCGCGCGTCCTCGCGGATAGTGAATTGCTCAGTGTCGACGGCGTCGCGGTAGGCTACGAAAGCAAGGCACAGCGGCCCGTTGCTTCCACCGGCGCGGTTGCCGTCGATGCGGGTGCAAGCGAACTCCCGGAAGCATCGCCGTCCGGCCCGGAGGCACCCGGCGGCCGCGACAAGCTGGCGGGCAACGCGCGGCATGACGCCGACGTCGCGGTGCGCATCCTGCCTTCGCTAGCCTCCATGTCCGGGCACGGTCCGGTGGTGCTCGCGGTCGAATGGCACGGGGCGGATATCGACGTGGTGCGCATGGCGCTCGATCCGGGCGACGGCCTGCTGATGATCGAAAGGCCGCCCATCGCTCAGGCAGGCGTGGCGCAACAGGCAGTCAAAGCGCCGTTGGCCTGGGTCGCCGTACTGGTGCCGCGGCTCTTGCCGGACTAGAAGGCGCGGCGACGGTTTGGGCACGTCTGCCTCGCTCAGGCTCGCAGCCAGTGATAGTCGCCATTGACGATGCCCGCGAACATCTCGTCGCTCGATTCGATAATGTTGCTGCGCCAGTAGCGGCCGTGTTCGATATAGTGGGTCACCAGATCGGCGACTACGGTGCCGTCGACGTCGGGCGTGAGCGGCAGACGCAGAATCAGGATAATGCCGCCCGTCCGCGAGTCGAGTCCCAGCTGCGCCTGGTCCTGTGCGTAGATCAGAAGGTTCGCTTCCAGCATCAGCCGGAATATGACCAATGTGCGGCCAGCGGTGACCGTGCCGTAATGGAAGTTCACGTACATCGCTTCCGGGTCGTTTTCGAAATGATCAAGCCGCACATCGAAGCCTTCCACTTCGATCATGCGCGTTTCCAGTACGTAATCCGCGTCGGGCAGTCCGACGACGCCACACGCGTCGCGCAGCACTTCCGCAAATCGTTCGATGCTCATGTCGACTCACCCGAGGCGCAGCGCTTTCATGACTGTCCGGAGTGCAAACGCGGCGCAGACCGCGTTTGCACAATCCGCGAGGACATCAACCCTTCTTCGAATCCTCTTCGGCGTCCTGCGCGCCGGTCTTGGCGATGTTGCTGACCATCTGGATTTGCGACATCATCAATTGCATCATCGTGCTTTCGATCATCAAGGGCACCATGGTGGACATCATTGCTTCCATGCCTGCTGCGGCTCCAAAAGACATCACTGCCTCCAACGGGTAAAGGTTAAAAAGACCAGCTTCAAAGACCTACCTGAAACGACCGGGGTTCAACAACAAAAACTGCGCACTGCGGACTACGGACTACGGACTACGGACTACGGACTACAGAAACTGCGGCGGGCGCCGGCCCGCTTGCTGCCACTTCCTTGCTGACACCGGCTCAATGACTGACTGCCATGTCCGTCAAAGCGAGTTCGTTCAACTGATGCACGATCCGCCGGCCCGCGATCAGTCCGCGATAGATTTTTTGCAGCGCCGCGCGTTCGGTTTCGCCTGTCGCGGCCGAGGTGGCATCGCTCACGCGTTGCGCACAGTCCTCGAATGCGGCGGCGATCGAGGCCACGCTTGCGCCGGCGTGACCCCGCGCAAGCGTGGTTTCTAGCCGGTTCATGTCGTCAATGAGGGCTTCCAGTGCTTCGTACATGGTTTTTTCTCCTGAGTGAGACTGGTTTCAATGAACATCGCCGTGGCTCGGCGTGATCGATTCGCGCAACGTGCGCGGGCCGCTCGCGGCATTGGCTGTGCCCGCTACGAAGACGTGCTTCACGCCGTCCTGGGTCTCCATGTAGCGCGTGTTCCCTACCTCGAGCATGGCCGTGTAGACCACCGTCGACGCAGCGGGCGCTTCCGTCACGTCGATGTCGAGCCGCCTGACGTTGCCGTCCAGGTCCGCGCGCAAGCGATTGAGCGCATCCTCGAAACGCGTGAGCGAGGGCACGACGCCGGCCACCTGGAATACGCCGTTGCCGCCATAGCTCACGTGAATGCCGTCGGTGGCGAGCAGTTCGTCGATGCTCGCGACGTCCGCATGCGCGACGTCGTACTGACGGGCAATCGCATGAAAGCCGCTTCGCGTCAGGATCGAGCGCGCGGCGATGTCTTGCGATGCGTCGTCTACCATGCCGTCGACCACGACAGTGCCGCCTTGCGGGCGTGCCCGCAGCCCGTCGAGGCCGGCTTCGTGCAACTGCCGCCGCAACGTGGCGGCGACCTCGGGCGCGGAGTGCGAAACCGCTACGGACGGCTGGCCGAACAGGACGCTCGCGAGCACGGAGCCGCCCGCGATGAAGAGCGCGCCAACCAGCGCGACGGTTCCCGCCACGCGTAGCCGGCGGCTCCCGAAGGCACGCTGCCTTGCGCCGGTCTCTGCATCCGGCGCGCCCGCGCCGTGGGGCGGCGCCCCTGGCACGCCGGTGCCGTTGTACATGCTGGCGAGCAACTGGATATCGGGCGGCCATGTCGCGTCTTCGCCGCCAAAGCACAGCACCGTGGTGCCGAACGGAAACGGTACGAAATCCGGAATCATCACCACCGACTGATCGGCGTCGGACGCGTTCGAACGCCGCGCGTTGATCACGCCGGATTCGTCGAGTTCGATGACGACTTCGTCGTCGTCCCAGTCGGTGATGCAGATGTCGGTGTCGTCCGCCTTGCCGATCCGGTAGCGACCCGGCGTCAGGCGCGCCTGAATACCCGCATGGGTGCCGGTCAGGATGCGCAGGATCTTCATTGGAACTCTCGTTCAGTAGGCAGTCTTCACGTTCGCCGGGCCGTGGTGCATCGCGGCGTTGCAGGCTTAACATTACGCGAGCGGCGGTCGTATTCAATCCGGATTGCGAAGCTATGACGCAGGCCCCGAACCGCTTCCGCGCGGAACGCCGGCTGCCGCGCTGCTATCGTTGTCAAATGCCTGTGCATGGCTGGTGCCGCGCCTCGATTCGTTCTCCGGCGCGATCGCGCCGGTCGCGCTGCCGTCTGCGACACGCCAGCGCGACATGCCGAGCGCGTTGTGCTGACTCAGCGAGCGTTGCCGCAGAGTCGGGCTCGAGGTCCGCAGATCGTGAAACGCGCAAAGCGGCGTCAGCGCGCCAGTTGCCCCACTGCCGGCGCTAAAGCGCAGGAAATCGCGCAGGAAACCTTGCAGGTCGTCGTAGCCCGTCTTTGTGTAGTCGAGCGCGAGGGTGCGCGCTTTCAGCACATCCTCGGTAACGGCGTGCGGGTCATGGCCGGCGCAACGTTGCCGGATGAGGGCCTCGCGCATTGCGTCGACATACACGAGCGGCTGGTCGTGCGTGCGTGCCGCAACTGTCTGCAGTTCGGTACGCCCGGCCGTGTTGATGCGCCCGAGCGCAAGAACGCGTTTCCTCATCGCACCGGGACGTTGCTCGTCGCGGTTTTGATCACGACTGTCGCCGTGGTTGCCTTCGCGCTGGTCCGGCCATCGGCTAAGCGCGCCTGTTTGTGCGGTCGGCAGATCGCGTGCGGCGTGAGCCACGTGCCACCGCAACGTGCGCACCGGACGATGCGGGCCGCGCTGCGGATGCTCGGGTGACGGCCTCTGCTTCTGCCGGCGGCGTTGATGCTGATTCTGGTCCTGCGGCTGCTGTTGCTTGTGCTTCTGCTGATGCTGGGGTTGTCCGCGCTCGTCGTGTTTGCCCGGCGCATGCGTCGGCGACTTCGCACCATGCAGAAGATGTTCCAGTTGAACCGCATTGGTCGCTCGATGATGCGGCGCGGGGCCACTGGCGTGCCGGAACAGACTGTTGCGGTAGGACCGCGGTATACGGCTAACATGCCTGCGGCTATGAATGGCGCCCTCGTGCTCCGCTGCGGAGGTTTCCTGAACTGCCGCGCCCGCAGGCGTGTAGCGATCGGCCGTGCTCATGTCGGCACGGCCACGCTGAGCAGGCGCATCGCGAAACGCAGGATGGTCGAGCCGCTCCACGCGGCAGTCAGCACGATTGTTCCGGTGACCGCGCACAGCTTGACGCAATGCGAGATGGTCTGGTCCTGTAGCGACGTCACCGCCTGGACGAACGCGACAATCAACCCGGACAGCGCCGACACCACGATCACCGGAAGTGAGATATACAGACACAGCAGCAGCCCCTGGGTGGTGAGGCCGATCAGATCTTCCGTTTTCATGAGGCGCGCCTATTTGTAGGTGAGAATGAGGCCGTGAATCAAGGTTGACCAGCCGTCCATGGCGACGAACAGCAGCAGCTTGAACGGAATGGCGACGTTGGTGGGCTGGATCTGGTTGAGCCCCATCGCCAGCAGTACGTTGGCAATGATCAGGTCCACCACGATGAACGCGATGTACAGGAGGAAGCCGATCTTGAACGCGTCGGCGAGCTCGGTGAGCGTGAAGGCGGGGGCCAGCACGATCAGGTCGTCTTCCCGCAATTCGTTCGCGAGAGCCTGCGGCCAGATCACATGCGCTGAGCGCAGGAAGAACAGCCGCTCACGTTCGCGCGAGTGCTTCTTCAGAAACTGCCGGAACGGCTCCTGTGAAGCGCCGAACGCCTGGATCATCACCTGCGCGGGCGAGGACGCCAGTGTCTCGTGGCGCATCGTTTCACCCGCGCTCATGCCGATCGGCGCCATCACGTACAGCGTGACCAGGATTGCGATGCCGTTGAGCACCATGTTCGGCGGCACCTGCTGCACGCCGAGCGCGTTGCGCAACAGCCCGAGCACGACGACGATCTTCGCGTACGAGGTCACGACCATCGCGACGAACGGAATCAGGCCGATCGCAATGACCGCGACGAGTAGCGCGGTGAGGTCGTTAATCTGCGTCATGGCTGCCGAACATCTCGATGACGCGCACGCCCAGTTGTTCGCCGACGCTGACGAGTTCTCCCACGCCGATCAGCTGGCCGTAGGACACGAGCCGCACACGTGCATCGCGCAGCGTGCCTGGCAATTCGAGTACGTAGCCGGCACGTAACGCCGACAGCTGAACCAGCGGCAGCGTCACGGTTTCGATTTCGAATCTCACCGGCAAGTCGAGTTCGTCGATGGAAGTGCCCACGTCCGGTTCCATGGCGGGCAGGTCGCTGCGATCGTTGCGGTAGGTCATGTCGGGGTCCCTGTTGATGACAAGCTGTTTGCCGTCGAGCGTCGCGCGTGCGACGAACTGATGCATTCCTGGCGGCCCCCAGCGAAGCTCGAGGTCCGCCACCGGCCCGCTCGCGCCGTCCAGGCCGCGCAGCGAGGGGGCGAGCGCGCGCAATATCACGTCGCCGGAGCGTAGCCGGTTCAGCGTGCCGATGCGCAGCTTCTTGTCGCCGACGATCAGATAGCCGGGTACGCGGATGCCGCTCACGCGCTGGGTGAAGGGCAGCCGGTGCGCGCGCAGTTGGCGTTCGAGCAGATCGAGCCAGGCGGTATCGACGTTGCCGAGTCGGCATTCGAAACGCTGCGCGTGACGGGTGAAGCGCACGTCGAGCGTCGGGCCGTCCGGGGCTCGCCGGCCCAAGGCGGCGACGCCTACACCGGGCGCGCCGAGTGTGTCGAGTGCATCGATCAGCGGCGCAAGCAGTAGCGCGGCCACCGCGCAGCGCAGCGGAGCCGTCGCGGACGCGTCATCGTGGGCGACGCTGGTTGCCGCCGCGGTCAGAGCGGGATATTGCGCTGGATCGAGGCCGATCGAGGCGAGACCGCCTTCGTATTGCAGATCGATCCAGCAGGCGTTCTGCGGGGCGCCGTCCCCGATGCCGTGACCGACATGCCAATCGGCGATGTCGAGCGCCTGGCGAAAGCGCTCCTCGAGGCGCCCGTCGCAGAAAAGCCGCGTCAGGCGGGCGATGGCGGGATCGATCGAGGGAAGTGCGATCGCGGAATCATGCAACGAGCTGACGAGGTGACGTGCGGAAGTCGCTGTGCGGTCCATGTAGAGACGAGCCAGATACTCGTTAATCGGTTGAAGGGAGTTTTCTTCGCCGGGCAATCGGAAGGCGCTCACGCGGTTTCGATCGACACGTCCCGGGGTGTATCGAGTTGAAGGAGCAGGTTGGTCAACTGTTCCTTCAGTACGTGTGCATGTCGGGATACTAGTTGCCGGGTGCTGTTCGAAGCCGCGTCGAAGCGAAGCGTCAGGCAGAAACGCGAAAGATCGAGATGCAGCATGCAGCCGGGCAGCAATGCGTCGTCGAGCTTCAGCGTCAAGCTCCAGTTGCCGTTCTCCACCACTGCGTCGTCGCTGCAGAAATCGGCGACGTGCGCGGCGACGAAACTCATCAGTTGGGTGAGCCGTAACTGCTCGATCCCAAGCGCGGCGACGAACGGCGCGGCGTGTGCCTCGATGCGGCGTTCCCGGGCCTCATGCCGCGCCTGCGCGCGCGCCAGAGCCGCGTGTGGATTAGTGCCGTCGGCGCCGCTCATGAGAAGGTCGTCCTCGTCTTCATCTTCGCCTTCAGGTTCATCGCGCTCGTCCACGCAGGCGGCGACTCCACCGGCGGCGCTTGAGGCCGTGCAGTACGGCCCGATGTCGCGGCCGTCGCGTTCGGGGGCAGCGCCGGCCGGCGGCGGCCGTTCTCCATGCGCGCGCAGCGCCTCGCGTAGCGCGGCCCGTTCGCTGCGCAAGCGTGCCTCTCGAACGAGTTCGCGATAGTCGATACCGCGCCGCATACGCGCGCGCGGTGCGTGGCGGCTGCTTCCGTCGGAATCGTCGTCGGGCGCGAGAATGCGCAATGTAATCGGGGAGCCGTCCATGGCCGCTCCTTACAGCGCGACACGTCCGAGCGGACGCAGTTCGACATGTTCGCCGAGTTCCTGATACGAGTAGACGCGCAGCCAAGGGATGTGTGCCTCGATCATGCGCCGCACATAGCGGCGTATATCCATCGACGTGACGAGCGCGACGTCGCTGCGCGCCGTGTCGCCGGCATAGGTGGCGATGCGCTCGGCGAGCGCGCGAACCTGGTCGGGCGGCAGGGCGAGAAAGTTGCCGGTGGGTGTCTGCTTGATCGATTGACGGATGTGCTGTTCCAGTTCGTTGGTGAACAGCACTGCTTCGAGAGTCGGCGCGCCGCCGCTCGCCCGGTAGGCGATGAAACGTGACAGGTCGCCGCGCACGTACTCCGTGAGCATCAGCATGTCCTTTTCCTTCGGCCCCCAGTTCACGAGGCTTTCCATGATGCTTCGTGCGTTGCGGATCGGCACGTTCTCTTCCAGCAGGCGGCGCAGCACGTCGGCGATCCGTTGCAGCGGCAACGCCTTTTGCACTTCGGCGATGAGACCCGGATATTCCGCGCCCAACTGGTCGAGCACCCACTGCGTTTCCTGAATGCCGAGGAACAGTTTCGCGCGAGCCCGCAACAGGCCGATGGTGTCGTTTGCGATCACCTGTTCGGCGCGCCACAGCACCGCGCCGCCCGGCGCCTGGCGTTCGGGCGCCCAGTAGCTGTCCGGCATGCCGCCCGCCGGACCCGCCTTCTCGCATAGCGCGGCGAGCGCGGGGTCGGACGCGGCGCCCGGCACCATCACCTTGCCCTGCGGAATGCGCAGACGCGCGCTCGGCACGTCCTGCACGAGGACCTCGAATTCGCCGGTTTCCAGATCGGTGGCGGTCCACATCGTGATGCCGGGGAACGGCAGGCCGATCTCCTCCTGCAAGGCGGTGCGTTGTGATTCGAAGGCCGCGTCGAGCGCAGCGGGCGACAGACGCTCGGCCAGGTCGTGCGCGAGCCGTACGCCGAGCGCGCTGGTGAACTGCGGCGCGTGCTTGAGTATGGTCGGCGCGTCGCCCTTCGAGCCCGCGCGTTGCAGCGCCATGACTGCCTTGCCTGATTGCTGCGCGGCGCTGCCGTCCGGGCGCCGCGCCAGTTTGTAACCGGCGAACGCGAGAGCCGCCGACAGCAGCAGAAAGAGTTCCCACGGAAAACCGGGCACCGCCGCGAAGCCGAGCAGCAGCAGAGCGGCGAAGTACATCGCGCGGGAGTTGCCGCCTACCTGGCGCAAAATTTCGTCGCCGAGCGAGCGGCCGCTTTTTTCCGATGTCTCGTCGGACACGCGCGTGATCATCACGCCGGCCGCCACTGAGATCAGCAACGATGGAATCTGCGAGACCATCGCGTCGCCTATCGACAGAATCGAGAAGCGGTTTGCCGCGTCGGCCGCGCTCATGTCGTGATAAGCCATGCCCACCGCGATGCCCGCGACCATGTTGACGAGCGTGATGATGAGGCCCGCGATCGCATCGCCTTTCACGAATTTCATTGCGCCGTCCATGCCGCCGTATAGCTGGCTTTCGACCGCTAGCCGCGCGCGTTTGCGGCGCGCTTCGTCGGGCGTCAGCAGGTTCGCGCGCAAGTCGGCGTCGATGCTCATCTGCTTGCCCGGCAGCGCGTCGAGCGTGAAGCGCGCGCCGACCTCGGCGACCCGTTCCGAGCCCTTGGCGATCACGATGAACTGCACGGTCGTGATGATGAGGAACACCACCAGACCGACCACCAGATTGCCCCCGACCACCAGTTCGCCGAAGCTCTCGATGATGTGACCCGCGTCGGCGTGCAGCAGGATCGACTTGGTAGACGCGATGTTCAGCGACAACCTGTAGAGCGTCGTGAACAGAAGCACGGACGGGAACGACGAAATCTGGGTGATCGACGGCACGTACATGGTGACCATCAGCAGCACGACGCTGATGCAGATGTTGACCGACAGCAAGCCGTCGATTATTTCCGGAGGCAGTGGCAGGATCATCAGCGAGATGATCGCGACGACCACCAGCGCGATGCCGATTTCGCCGCCGGCGGGGAACTTCAGGGTCTTGAGCATGCTTGGCTCCAGGGGCTTCGAGGGGACTCGTGATTCATCGCGGGTCGTGAAGAGGTGCCTCCCCGCCCGCGGTGTCGTCAGCGGACGCCGCGCGCACGGACTCAGGCACGGGCGGCGGCCGCATCGACTGCACCCAGCGCAGGATTGCCGCTACCACCTGGAACAGTTCCGGCGGGATCGACGCGTGTTCGTCGACCTTGTGGAGCGCGCGTGCAACGGGCGGATTGGCAACAATGGGCACGTCGAACTGCGCGGCGAGCCGGCGAATCTCGAGTGCGTCGGCATCGACGCCCTTAGCCAGCACCACCGGCAACGGCGATTCGTCGGGCGCATAGCGCAGCGCGACGGCATAGTGAGTCGGGTTGACCACCACCACGTTCGAACGTGCGACAGCCGCCTGGCGGTCGCCGCCGCCGTTGACCATTTCCTTCGCGCGCTTGCGCCGCTCACGCTTGAGCTTGGGTTCGCCTTCCCGCTCTTTCATCTCGCGCTTCACCTCGTCCTTCGACATGCGTTGCGAGCGCAGCATCAGCCAGTGCTGGATCTTCCAGTCGACGGCGCCGATCGCCAGAAACAGCACGGCGGTGACGAACAGCACCTTGAGCAGCGCGCTCCACAGGATCGAGGAAAGCAGCGCAAGAGGCTCGTACATGGCGGTGGTGATGAGCGGAAACATCGACACCATCGTCTTCCATAAGGCAACGCCGACCACCAGCGCCTTGATCGTCATCTTCAGCAGATCGATCATCGAGCGCTTCGAAAAGATCTTCTTGAAGCCTGTCGCGGGCGACAGTCGATCGAACTTAGGCATTACCGGATCGAAGGCGACCTGAACGCCTACTTGCGCGCCGATCGCGAGCGCGGCGGTCAGCATCGCCACAATGCTCACCGCGCAGCACGCAATCGCGCCGGTCGCGAGCATATGCATCAGAGCGGAGGCAAGCGCCTGCGTGGAGCGGTCGGTCGAGCAGAAATCGAGCGCGAGATTTATCGTTTGATGCAGCCCGTCGAGGAGCGGGCGCGCGGCAAACTTGCAGATCGCGATCACCACCAGCACGAGCAGGGCCGCGACGAGGTCGCCGCTTTTCGTCACGGTGCCTTTCTTGCGCGCGTCCTTCAGCTTGCGCCGGGTGGGCTGTTCGGTTTTTTCGTCGCTCATGAGCTTTCCGTTAGGCCGCCCGGTCCCGGGGGCACGCTGCGTTTCTCACGCATGGCTCGACGATAGGTGAACAGCGTCTAGCAAGACGGGCGGCGCGCGAAGACCGGCTGATCAGTCCGAAGCGGGTTCAGCGATCAGCGACAAGGCGGCGCGACACATGGCGCGGGCCGCTTCATGGCGAATGAACGGAATACGCCGAGGCACACTTCGCGGCTCTGTAGGCTTCGCAATCCTGAGGGTCGCTTCGCCCCGACGCATGGGTGGGCCGCTGCGGGTTTGCTACCTTGAGCACGTCGACGATATTCATTTGTTCACTTCTTCAAAGGCGAAACAGACATGGACGGCAAACCTGAATACGCGAAGTGCAGCAACAAGCTGGTGAGCGCGTTGCGCGAAGTCGTTCGGCTTGCGCTGCTCGACCAGTTTCCCAATCCGCGCATGGGTAGCGACGAGGCCGAGCATCTGCTCGACGCGCTGCATGTGCTGCGGCTCGGCCGCCCCGAACTGACGCTTTACGACGGCTTCGTGCATATCGTGCATCGGAACTGGATCGACGCGATAGCGGTGTTCGAAGGCCTTGCGTCGCAAGGCAAGTGCATGCCGGGCAGCAAGGCGATGCTCGCGTATTGCCTGAACGCGAGTGGCAATTCCGACTGGCGCATCGTCGCCGGGCAAATGCGTGACGACGACGGCAGTCTCACCGAGGACGCGCGCCTGCTGCTCGACTCGATCGAATTGCGCGCGGATCTGCAGCAGGCGCAGCTCGATGCGCAAGCGTCCGGCACGTTCCAGGTGCCCGAATCGCTCGGCCGCTTGCGTGAGCGGCTTGGCATCCGTCACCCGAACGAGGCGGTCGAAGGTGAGTCGGCGCACGCTTCTTTCGCCAACGCTGAAGAAGGTCAGTACCTGCGTCTTTGAGCGCGATCCGATCCGGAGTAGAAAATGAATCTCAGCCTACCCATGCTCGAACTGCCGCAGATGCTCATGCAAGGCGCGGCCGGCGCTGGCGCCGGTGCGTCTGGCGCGGCGCTGCCGCCAATCCATGCCGCGCCGCACGAGGTCGCCAGCTTCGAACAGATGATGCAGCGCGGCGTGCTGGCGCCGCCGCAGCCGCACGGCAGCCACGCCGGCTCGCTCGCTTCGCAGCTGGTGCTGAGCGAGGACGAGGCGCTCCAGACAGTCTCGAACGACGCGCTTTATATGCTCAACAACGCCAATCAGATGACGTTGAACGAGATCGCGGCGTCGTCGATGCAGATGCAGATCGAGACGACGAGCTTGCAGGTGGACATGTCGATGAAGATCAGCGTCGTGGAGTCGTCCAAGGGCGCGCTCGAAACTCTCATAAAGAACCAGTGACCATGAACCTCGCTAACCGTATTGGCCGGCGCGGCGCGTCGCTTTGCCTCGTGGCGGCGCTTTGCCTGACGCTCGCCGGCTGCAAGCAGGAGTTGTACGGCAATCTGAGCGAGCATGCCTGCAATCAGATCGTGGCCGCGCTGCTGCAGGCCGGTATCGACGCGAAGAAGGTGACCGGCGACGGCGGCAAGACCTGGAGTGCGCAGGTCGACGAAGGCCAGATCGTGCAGGCGATGAACGTGTTGCGTGAGCACGGTCTGCCCGAGCAGAAGTACGACGACCTTGGCGCGCTGTTCAGAAAGGACGGCCTCGTCTCGACGCCGACCGAAGAACGCGTGCGCTTCATCTACGGCGTGTCGCAGGAACTGTCGGACACGCTCTCGCAGATCGACGGCGTGGTGGTGGCGCGCGTGCATATCGTGCTGCCGGACAACGATCCGCTCGCGACGACAGTGAAACCGTCGTCGGCGTCGGTGTTCATCAAGTATCTGCCGACCGCCAACCTCACCACGCTCGAGCCGCAGATCAAGAACCTGGTGGTGCACAGCGTCGAGGGTCTGTCGTATGACCAGGTAAGCCTGACGGCGGTCGCCGGCAATCCGCTCGACGCCGTCGCAAGGACCGATGCAGGCAGTCCGGTCATGCGAACGGTCGCTATCGTCGTGTTCGTGCTCGCGGCGCTGTCGCTGCTGTTCAACTGGTTGCGCAGAAAGACGGGCGGCGCCAGAGCTGGCGCCGACGCCGGCAGCGCGGCCGCGGAGCCCACGCTCAGGACGGAGGAGCGGATCGGCGCGGGACTGTCGGCCGGGCTCTTCAAACAGTCCAAGCCGGCCGACGGCGCGCACGGTTGATGAACGACTGCACGGGCAACGCGGAAATGAGCACATGACGACGGACATCGACAGGCACGGCAGTCTGGCGCTCGAACTCGCGCGCCGGCTCGCGCAATACCAGGCGAACCGCAGCACGCTGTTCGACTGGATGGACCCTGGGTGGCTCGGCGGCGTCCAGCAGGCGGGTGAGGGGGCCACGGCTGCGCGCTTGCGTCAACGGGCACGCGCGCTGGACGCGTGGCTCAGTGAGGCAGGCTCGCCGGTGCCGCCCTTCAACGCGTTTCGCTCCGATGCCGCACTGCTAGGCGCGCTGCCGCTCGACGACGCGTTTGCCGCGTTGTGTCTGCGCGCGTTGCACTTCCGGCGAGCGGAATTGCGCTACTGGGTGGATCGGGAGAGCCGCGAGAAAGTCACGCAGTGGCTCGGACGCGCCGGCGCCGCGGCGCTGCGCTGGCTCATTGAGATACCGCATGCGCCGGCGGCCGACCGGCTGATCCGCGAGCATGGCATGGAGCCGCTCGACAGCCTCGACGATTACGCGCTCAGTTGGGAGGGGTTCTGTCTTTTCAGCGCGAGCGGGCTGTGCGCGCCGTCGACGCCGGGCGGTCTGCTGCGCTATGCATGGCCTCGCGACGCGCTGCCGCCGCGCTGGCTCACCGCGAGCAGTACGGGCTGCTACAGCGACGAGAGTCTGAACGTCGTACGGCGGCTTGGCGACTTTTATGCAAATGTGAATGCGCAATGGAGCACGACATGATCATCTGGCTCAGGGAACCGAATAGCGAACGCAAGCCCGACGGCGCGAGCATTGGCGTGGGTGTCGACCGCGACGTGGTGCCGCGCGAGGCGCTCGCGTCGCTCGTGGAACTGGACGAAGGCTATCTGGCGCTGCAACAGCAACACGCCGACGTGCTCGCGCAGGCCGCCGCCCAGGGCGACGCAATGCGCGACGCCGCGCGTGCCGACGCCGACGCGCTGCGCGCAGAAGCCCGCCGCGAGTTCGACACGGCTCATGAACGCGGCTACGACGCGGGACGCCGTGAGGCGCTCTCGCAGTGGTACACGCGCACCGCGCAATTGCTGGCACAACGCTACGAACTGCAGATGTCGTTGCGTCAGCGGGTCGCGGATCTGGTCGTGCGCGCGGTCGAAAAGATCGTCGTCAACGAAGAGCCTGCGGCGCTGTTCGCGCGCGCTTCGGATGTCGTCGAGCGGATCATCGAGGGGAGCCGTTGTTTGCAGGTGCGCGTTCATCCCGATGAGCGCGACGCGGCCGTCGAAGGGTTTTCGCATGCCGTCGCGCAATGGCGCGAGCGGGGCCAGCCGGTGCAATTAACGGTGCTGGCGGACCGTACGCTCGAGCCCGGCGCCTGCGTGTGCGAATCCGACATCGGTTCTGTCGATGCCAGTCTGAAGGTGCAGGTCGACGCCGTCCGCACTGCGGTGGAGGCCGCATTGCGCCGGGTAGTGGGGGAGGCGGCGGAGCTTGCAGGCGCTGCCAATGCTGCGGAGATCGCGGCAACTGGCGAGGAGGTGTCAGCCGTGCCAGCGATGCCAGCAACCTCGGCGACCTCGGCGACCCCCGCCGCGGAAGTCGAAGCCAGCAACGAAGCCTATACCGGGAAGCCGCAGGAGGAGTGGGCATGAGCTCGGCGCGGCAAGACGGCGCAGTCGCCGATCAGGAACTCGACCAGCTCATCCAGCTTACCGAAACAATCGGCCAGGAGATCGGCTCCGCACAGCCGCTCGCGACGCGCGGCAAGGTGATGGAAGCGATCGGCACCTTGATTCGCGTCAGCGGTGTCGACCTGCGTTACGGTGAATTGTGCGAGTTGCGCACCGGCGAGGACGAGCTGATGCAGTACGCCGAGGTGGTGGGTTTCTCGCGCGATACCGCGCTGCTGTCGCCGTTCGGCCGCTTCGACAATCTGTCGCGCGACACCCAGGTCGTCGGCTTGCGGCGCCCCATGTCGGTCCCGGTCGGCGACGCGCTGTTCGGCCGTGTGGTCGACAGCATGGGACAGCCGATCGACGGCGGCGGCCCGCTCGGCACGGTCGCTTCAGCACCGCTGTATGCGGCTCCGCCGGGTGCGATGAGCCGCCCGCTGCTCGAGCATCCGCTGGATACGGGCGTGCGCGTGGTGGACGGCATGATGACGCTCGGCGAGGGGCAGCGCGTGGGCATCTTCGCGCCGGCCGGCGTCGGTAAAAGTACGTTGATGGGTATGTTCGCGCGCGGTACCCGTTGCGATCTCAACGTGATCGCGCTGATCGGTGAGCGCGGCCGGGAGGTCCGTGAGTTCGTCGAGCAGATTCTCGGGCCGGAAGGCATGGCGCGCTCTATCGTGGTGTGCGCCACATCGGACCGCTCGTCGATCGAACGCGTGAAGGCCGCGTATGCAGCGACGGCAATCGCAGAACACTTCCGCGACGCCGGCAAGCGCGTCCTGCTGATGATGGACTCGCTCACGCGCTTCGCGCGCGCGCAACGCGAGATTGGCCTCGCGGCGGGCGAGCCGCCCGCGCGCCGCGGCTTTCCGCCGTCGATCTTTGCCGAGTTGCCGCGTCTGCTCGAACGCGCAGGCCTGTCGGAACGCGGCTCGATCACCGCGCTCTACACCGTGCTCGCGGAAGACGAGTCGGGCAGCGATCCAATCGCGGAGGAAGTGCGCGGCATTCTGGACGGCCACATGATCCTGTCGCGCGAGATCGCGGCGCGTAATCAGTATCCGGCGATAGACGTAATGGCAAGCCTGTCGCGGGTGATGCCGCAGGTGACGGATCGCGCGCACATGGACGCCGCCGGCCACGTGCGCCGCCTGCTGGCCAGGCATCGGGAGATCGAGACGCTGCTGCAACTCGGCGAGTACCGGCCTGGTGGCGATCCGGTCGCCGACGAAGCCGTGCGCAAGATCGACGCAATCAAACAGTTCCTGTGCCAGCGGACCGACGAATTCAGCACGCGCGCGGAGACGCTCGCGGCCCTGCACCGGTTGCTCGTCTAGCGACGCGGATAAGGCGGACCACGCAATGAAAATGGACGGAGAAGGGCAATGACGTCGCCGCAGCTGAAGGCGTTCTCGATGGTCAAACGCCGCCTCGAGCGGGCGCGCGACAAACTGCGCGACACGCTGGCGCACCAGCAGATCGAGCGCGACGAGGCGAACGCGCAGGTCGCGACGCAGCGGCAGGAAGTGGCACGCGCGACGGGCGACGTCGAGCGGATCGAGGCGCGCATCGACAGCCTCCTCGACGGCCGGTGCGCGGTGCGCATCGACGAGATGCTGAGCTGGCAGGAGACGCTCGCACAGTCGCTCGCCCAACGCACGGCCGCCCTCGGGATGCTGCAACGGTTGCAGGAGGCGGTCGCGGCAATCGAGGCGAAGCTCGCCGCGACGAGGCTCGACATCGTGCGTCACGACACCCGCGTGGAGTTATGCGACGCGCGCATCGACGGCCTGCGCCGGGAGGCGGAGATGCGCGCCGACGACCTGCAGGACGAGGAGGCCGAAGAAGCGTTCGTCGGCCGCAAGCTCGCGCGCGAGGCCGCGGCGGGCAAGCCGGTGCGGGAGGCGTCGCGATGACTAACGTGTTTCAGAGCGGCATCCCGTTTCTGGGCGGTACGCTGCTCGAGTTTCTGACGCTGATTGCGCTCTGCGGCGTACGCCTTCTGGTTCTGCTGACGATCTTCCCTCCGACCGGCGGCAACGTGTTGAACACGCAGATCCGCAACTCGCTGGTGATCCTGTGGGCAACCTATATCGCATGGGGCCAGCAGGCGCTGATGCCGCAAATGCACGGCACATTCCTCGCGGTGGTCGCGGTCAAGGAGGTGCTGATCGGCCTCGTGATCGCGTTTGTCGCATCGCCGGTATTTTGGGTTGCGGAAGCCGTAGGCACATACATCGACGACCTGACCGGCTACAACAACGTGCAGATCTCGAACCCGAGTCTCGGCCAGCAGACCACGCTGACCTCCACGCTGCTGATCCAATGCGCGATCGTCGCGTTCTGGACGCTCGGCGGCATGACGTTCCTGCTTGGCGCGGTGTTCGACACATATCGCTGGTGGCCGCTCGCAAGCGTCACGCCAGTGCCGGCCGCGTTCATCGAAACGTTCGTGATGGCGCAGACCGATTCGCTGATGGTCTCGGTCGCCAAGCTGGCGGCGCCGGCCGTGCTGCTTTTGCTGCTGGTCGACATCGGCATTGGCCTGCTGTCGCGCGTGGCGCAGCGGCTCGACCTGATCTCGCTCGCACAGCCCGTCAAGGGCGCCCTAGCGGTTCTGCTGCTCGCGTTGATGATGGGTGTGTTCATCGGCCAGGTGAAGGACCAGGTTGCCCTGCTGCATATCGGCGATCAGCTGCGCGCGCTCGCCGGTGTCAAATAACACGGCTTCGGCCGGTTCAGTCGAGGAGGGTTGCTCATGCCGCTGACAGCGAGCGTCGAACAGTTTCTTGCGCGGCGCGCTGGGGCAGGCGCCGTGCGCATCGACCAGTTGCCGTTGCATCAGGCGCGTGATTACTTCGCGCGCTTCGCTCCGCTCGCCGATGTGGCGGCGCGGCCAGTGCATACGGTCGAGGACGTTACGTTCGACGCCCGCGATGGGACAGCGCTGGCGGCGCGCGTTTACTATCCGCGCACGCCCGATTGGACGAATCCGCTTCCGGCGCTGCTCTATTTCCATTCGGGCGGCTATGTGGTCGGCACGCTCGAAACCGCGGACGCCGTTTGCCGGATGCTCGCAGCCGCGAGCGGCTGTGCGGTGGTTTCCGTCGACTACAGGCTTGCGCCTGAGCACCGGTTTCCGTGCGCGGTGTACGACGCCTTCGACGCATTGCACTGGCTGCATCGCGACGCCGGCGCGTTCGCATTGGACGCCGGGCGGCTCGCGGTCGGCGGCGAAAGCTCGGGTGCGACGCTAGCTGCGGTCACTGCGGTTCATGCGCGCGACGCGGGCATTGCGCTCGCGTTGCAGTTGCTGATCTATCCGGCGCTATCTGCGTTGACCGACAGTGTGACCCATCGGCTCTATGGAGAAGGGTATTTCCTCACGCTCGATGTGATTCGCTGGATTCACCGCACGTATCTGCGCGATGTCAACGACCGGCACGACTGGCGCTTCGCGCCGCTCGACGGCAGCCGGCATGCGCCCGCAAGCCTCGCAAGCCTTGCCCCCGCGTGGATCGTCTCGGCGCAATACGACCCGTTGCGGCACGAGCATGCAGCGTACACAGCCAGGTTGCGCGAGGCGGGTAACCGTGCCGAGGCGCGCTTTTATCGCGGCATGATCCACGGTTTCTTTTCGATGGGCCGCGTGATACCCGAGGCGTCGATTGCGCATCGCGACATCGTGCTCGCATTGCGCGCGGCTCTCGGGCTGATGGACGGTGCTTCGGACACGGCCCGCGATTTTTGACTCGCCGCGCCTGCCGCGTGGAGCGTCGTCGTACAATCGGCGCACAAGGGGCAAAGCGCGCGTTGTCGCGACCGACGGACCAGACATGGAAATCAAGTGGATCGAGGATTTCATTGCACTCGCACAGTACAAGAGCTTTTCGCGCGCCGCGGAGTTCCGTAACGTGACTCAGTCGGGTTTTAGCAGGCGCATTCAGTCGCTCGAGCAGTGGGTTGGCGCCGACCTGATCGACCGTAGCAGTTTCCCTCCCACCCTGACCGCTTCTGGGCAGCTGTTTCGCGAAACGGCCGAGGAAATCGTCGGCAAGCTGTTTGACACGCGCGCGATTATCCGCAGTGAAAAACGCATGCCGGACAAGGCGTTGCAGATCGCGGCGGGCCACACGATCGCGCTGAGTTTCCTGTCAGGCTGGCTCAGGACGCTTTCGGGGCGGTTCGGCGAAGTCCGTGCCCGCGTCGTGCCGACCAATGTTCACGATTCCATTCTGATGCTGGTGAACGGCAACTGCGAGTTGATGCTTTCTTATCACCACCCCGAACTGCCATTGCACCTGGACCCGACCCGTTATCAGCATCTGACGGTCGGTGTCGATACGCTGTTGCCGGTGAGCCGGCCGAACGCGAAGTCAGGGCCGCTGTTCCGCTTGCCGGGCACTCAGGAACGGCCGCTACCTCACATTTCCTATACCGACACGAGCTATTTTGGGCGATGCGTGGCGCTGCTGTTTAGTAAAGCCGGCGCGGCACCGGCACTGCGGTTCCACTACGAATCGGATATGGCCGAGGTGCTGAAGAAGCTGGCATTGGAGGGGGACGGCATTGCGTGGCTGCCGAAAAGCTCGATTCGCACCGAACTCGAGGCCGGCACGCTGGTGGTGGCCGGCGGCAGCGCGTGGAGCCTTGATGTGGAATTGCGCGCATATCGCGATGCGACTGTGCGCAACGATTTCGTCGACACCTTATGGCGGCACCTGCGTGCCGATACGGCCGATTCCGACGGAGCGGCGATGCTGGAGTGAGCACGTGCAAGCGCTGGCGAGTCGATCGCAGGCGGGGTTCGTGCATGACTGCGATAACAGCGAACAGGCACCTTGTAAAACCCGGGGCACCGTGTTCGACCAACGCGACAACCGTGTGAGCGGCGCGCCGATCCCGCGCCACGATAGCCAGCCATCCATGTCAGCCCCCCGCGTCACGCGATTCTTGCAAACCCCCCAGTCAAAGCAGCGTCGTTCGACATCGTTTCCCGCACGCAGCGCGCGAACTCCAGTGCAGCGGGTTGGACCGACTTGGGCAAATCGCAGACAAATGGCGAATGCCGGGAGAACAGGCAAGCCGGCCCCAGGAGGCGCGAGCGTTTCCAGATCGGTCGGCAATGTTGCGGGGGCCGCGTTTGGCGCGCTGCTTGCCCGAGTGCTCCGCACGCCGCGTCATTGGCGCGTCGTCAATCTTGCAATGGGTGCGCTGCTGGCAGCATCGGTGGTGTCGATATAGAAACGACCCGAGCCTGCCACTAATCTGGTTGGGCGGACTATGCCGCCCGGTCGGTGGGAGCGGCGAGGCAGTTACCGCATGAGCGCGCCTTGCCCAAGCGCAGACGTCCGGCGCTCACCGTGGCCTCGCCGCCGCATTCGCACCGGCAGACCCACAATCCGTCGCCCACGTACCGCTCTGTTGTCAACTGGCCGAAAATCTCGCCGCTTCTGAGCGCGGGGGAGCCTGGCCGCGACCGCCACACGCGGCGCTGCTCGCGGCAGCCGCAGTCGCGCACTGCCCCACCTTCGACCATCTTCAGCGTGGCAGTGATATGGCCGCCGCACCGGCATAGCCAGCGCCACGCGTCAGCGCCGCAATATTGAACCGCGACGAGATGGCCAAAGGCCCGGCCGGTGACGTCGCGATCCGGCGGAAAAGGCCATCGAGGCTGCGAAGGGCGGTGGGTGCGTTTGTTCACGAGAGGTAAATGGGGGGCGGCGTCCTTCTATCAAGCCTGACTGCGCCCGGTCATCACAGCGGTGCGACCGCGCGCTAACGGAGCCTCCGCGGGCGGCCATCCTTCGACAGGATCGCGTCAGACGATATGGAGGACACCGCCAAACCGGCAATGATGCCGCCGATCGCCCTCCACCGCTACGTGTTCAAGTCGAAGTTTGTGAGCGGATAGCCTCTGTGTGGTATTCCTCACACTTTGTTTCAATTTGTTGCAACCCGCCTGGAGCCCCGTCCACTAAGGCTTGGAAGCTCGTGGCGATAGACGGTGACAGCTCCATGCGCCGGCGGAGGGTGAAGATTTGAAACCTCGTACCGTTAAAGGATTCAACAAGTGAGGGAGCGACATCATGAAGATTGAATCCGGCAATTACCCTCTCGCGGCTCCGAAGAACGGAGCGGATCGCGCGAACGGGGGCGATATCAAGGGCGGCGTGGAGTCTGGGCAACCAGTCGGCGCCGGGGGCGCGCAGAATTCCACAGTGGACCTCTCGTCCTGTCCGCGCTGCGCACATCGAGCCATGAGGATATCGACACCGCGAAGGTGGAATCGATCAAGCAGGCGTTGCGCGACGGAACCTACAAGATCGATTCGGGAAAGATCGCCGACGGCATGCTGGACACCGCTCGGGAACTGCTGCAAAAGGTCACTCGCTGAGGCGACGGCCAAGGGGTAGTGACACTCACCGTGGACGTGCCCCGGGGCAGAGGAAGATTTAGAGCAACGGCTCTAACCGGGTCCGTCGCTGGCGGCCGCGAGGAGCGGCACGACCAGATCGCTAATCGGAGTAGGGATGCCGCGGGCGCGTCCGCATCGCTGTACCACTGCATTCCGGCTGTCCCATTCCAGAGGGTGGCCGGCCTGCCGGTCGGCGAGAATGGATGTGCCCAGGTCGGCGGGGGCGCGGTGAAACGCATCGACGATCTCTTGCGGTACTTCGTCGCCCAGTGTCGCGTCTTCTGCACGAGCCACACCGAGGCATTCCCGTAGATAGGCCAGAGCCAGCGCGGTGACGTCGGCCCGCGAAAACATGCCGGCGCGGCGGCCTGCCAGCACCATGAGGCCCGCCACGGCGTTCTGTAGAAGCTTTCGCCACGCGACGGACCTAAAATCCGCCGCTACGTCGACCGAACACCTGGTATCGCGCAAAGCAGCGAGCACAACCTCGGTTTGCGGTGTGTCGGGCAACGTCAGACGGGCCTTGGCTCGCAGCCATACGGAAGCGTCCGGTTCGCGCTGGGCGGGAAACCATACCACCGAAGGCAGCACTGGGCTGCCGGGCACGTACCGCGCGACAAGCTCTTTCTGCTCCACGCCATTTTGCAAGACGCAGACAACAGTCTTTTCACCGCATAACGCGGACAGCCACGGCGCTGACGCCTCAATCTGAGTCGACTTCACCGCCAGAAAAACCAGGTCGAACGTGTTCTTCATTTCCTTCGGATCAGCCCGCACCGGTCCCGGCACAACGATATGTCCGCCGTCGAAGCGCAGTTCCAGGTTCTCGCGCGCGGAGCGGCCGCAGATCGTCGGCGTTCGTCCCGCCTCGTGAAGCGCCGCAGCCACAGTCGTGCCGATTGCCCCCGGGCCAATGAGAGCGACAGTTGGAGTTTCGGACATCGTCATTAGCATCCTTTCAAATCAGATATGGACAGCAAGCATGCCGGATACGCTCACGCCCTGCGCAAATACCGCCGCAGACCCAGCGCCAAAGGCACAACGGCCAGGGCCGTGACCGCGGTCGCAATGGTGGCGGCATTCACGCCGATCCGGTCGCCGAGAAGACCGTAAGCAACCGGAGCAAGTGCGCCCGAAGCAATGGTACCGGTATAGAAAAGCGCGAACGCTCTCTCGGTACCGTCGACCGAAGTCAGTTCGGGCACCGTTCCATAAAGCACGGACGAAGTGCCGTTGAGCATTGCGCCGAGCAGCGGCAAGACGACTAAGGCGGGCCCCAGCGGCAACCAGATCACGGCGAGAATCAACGCGGCCGTACCGCTCTCCGTTGCCAGCACAGTTCCGATTGCACCCATGCGCGCCCCGAGCCAGCCACAAACGAACTTGCCGGCGGCGCCGCCGATGAAAACGAGCGCGAGCGCCGTGCCCATCACCGGCTGCGAGATGCCTTTCGCTTTCAGGAGAAACGGCAAGAAGGTCAGTAGCCCCATGCGCACGGCCGTATCGAGCACACCGATTGTGAACAGCAATGAAAAGCCGGTTCGCGAAGCGTTGCCGCTGTGACTTGACGCGTCTTCCACGGAAGACGCCTGTCTTGGCACCGATGGGAGAAAAAGTGCAAGCGCCGCCGCCAGGAGGAAGCCGACCGACGACACCGCCCAGAGCGCGTGGCGCCACGGCATGACGGTGATCAGAAGAGAGATCGCGGCGGGGAGCGCGGATTTGCCGAGATCGCCGGAAAAGTTGTAAATGCTGAGCGGGCCTCGAGCGTTGCGCCCATACACGCGCGAGACCGCTCCCGAAGCCAGCGGATGCTGCGTGCTGGAGCCGCACCCCGAGATGGCCAGCGCGACGCATAAGCCCACCAGAGTTCCAGACATGCCTGCAACGGCATAGCGCAGCGCGGCCAGAAACGTGCCGAACGCAAGCGTCGCACGCGCGCCGAAGATGTCGGCGACGCGCCCAGCCGGCAATTGCAGCGTTGCCGTCGTGCCCGCGTAGACGCCGCGCACAATGGCGAGCGCACCGTACGTCAGTCCAAAATCGGCCTGCCAGACGGGAAGCAAGGCGTAGACCATGTCGGTGTACCCGTCGTGCAGCGCATGCGCCGTGCACGCGAGCCACAAGACGCGCGTGCGTGACGCCGAGGCTGGCCGGCCGGGTTCGTCGGCTACGCCCGTGGTTGCAGAGGAGAAGGAGAACAATTTCATGGATCAACCGGATCGCGGCAAGCGCAGGCCATGATGGCGGCAGGGCGGCCGTGTGCTAAGGAAGACCCCCAGTCTAGGTTCGGGCAGGCGACGCGACAACTGACGTAAAATTGAGTCAGACGGGAGAAAAATTCACCTTATGGCCGAAGACGAACGCACTGCAAGCAACACGGAAAGGTTGCCCCCGTTGAATGCATTGAGGCACTTCGAGGCGGTCGCGCGCCTCGGGAGCTTCGCGGCTGCGGCGAGCGATCTGCACGTCACGCACTGGGCGGTCGGCAAACAGATCCGGTTGCTGGAAGACTGGTTCGGCGTTCCGCTCTTCGAGCGCCGCCCGCGCGGCGTCGTGCCAACCGACGAAGGCGCTGCTCTGCTGAGCGACGTCAAAGGCGCGTTCGTGCGTTTGAGCAGTTCGGTCAACCGTCTGCGCCACGAGTCCCTGACGCGCCGCATAACGGGCGTCGTGCGGGTGAATGCGCTGGCGAGCTTCGCGTTGTGCTGGCTGATACCGCGTCTTGCGGACTTTCGGGCCCGCTACCCGGACATCGATGTGCGAGTCTCCACAACGTCGCGCAAGCTGCGCTACGTGGGCGATGCGTTCGACGTGGGCGTGCGTTCCGGACCCGAGGACGCGGCAGGCCTCGTATCGACAACGCTGATGCCGGACCTGCGGCTGCCCGCCTGCAATCCCGAGGTGCTGCTGAGCCACCCGATCAGCACGGTCGCGGATCTGCGAAACCACACGCTGCTTCACTCAACGAGCACTCGGACAGCCTGGTCCGAATGGTTAAGGGAGGCCGGTGCGCCGGGCATGCAGGCGGCACGCCACCTGAGCTTCGATCACGTTTTTCTCCAGCTGGGCGCAGCCGCGGAAAGCCTCGGCGTGACGCTGGCGTCGCTGCCGCTAATCGAGCGCGAGGTCGCAACCGGGCGCCTCGTGTGTCCGATATCCGGACCTGTGTGGCGCGGCCCCGATTACACGCTCGTCGTCAATACGGATCGGGCGGACGAGGATGCGGTTGTCGCCTTCAGGGATTGGATAGTCGCCGCGGCGGCGCGCAGTGCGGAGGTGTTAAGTCCGGCCGAACCGGTTCAGAAGGGACGGCGGGCTGCGCCGCGCAAAAAGAACCGCGAGTGATATCGTGAGTGGGTAGGGTATGGCAGAGCAACGCAATCCGGGCGGTGCGTTGCGACGTGCGCGACGTATCCCGAGTCCATCTGCAGTGAAGGATACCAACCATGAAACGACCGCAGGCAAGATGGTCAATAGTTTTTAGTCTGGCGTTTCTGCTCGCCGGTTGCGCGACCGGTGGCGGAATGCCGTACTCGGGAACGCACCTCAGCCCGACCGAGTGCCGCGACCTTGCTGCCCTGAAATCGAACGCGCCCCCCACCATGGCGCAACACCAGAGCGAACTGGCGGCGCTCAGGAAAGCCGGCTACAACCCTTCGCCCTGGTACGATCCTTACTACCCGGACGATCTTCAGGCGGCACAGCGTCTCGTCGACTACTGGTTTCAGACTGAATGCCAGCAGCGGCGGCCAGGTTGAGGCGAAAGACCGCTTGCGCGATATCCTGCAGCGCTACTTCGCGCCCGCCAGCCGCGCAGGATCGACGATCCTGTCGTACTGCTCCGCATCGATCAGGCCGAGCGACAACGCCGCCGCTCGCGGCGTGATGCCTTCGCGCAGCGCAAGCGCGCTTATCCGCGCGACGGCGTCGTAGCCAAGCACGGGATTAAGTGCCGTGATCGACAACAGTGCGTTTTCAACGTTCATTGCAAGTCGCCCGGCATCGACCCGAAGTCCCTTCACGACGCGCTCGTCGAAGTTCCGGCACGCGTCGCTCAGCACGCGAGTCGACTGCAGCACGTTATAGGTCAGTACTGGTTTTGCGACGTTCAACTCGAACAGTCCCGAAGCACCCGCAAGCGTCACCGTCTGGTGATGGCCCGTCGTCTGGAAGCAGGCCTGCACCAGCACTTCGGCGATGGTCGGGTTGCGTTTGCCAGGCATGATGGAGGAAGTGAGGCCGTCATCGGGAATGATCAGCTCGCCAAGCCCGCACCGTGGTCCCGAACCGAGCAGACGAATGTCGTTGGCTATCTTCAGCAGCGATGTCGCAATCGTATTGAGCACCCCCGAGATATCCACCAGCGCGTCGTGCGACGCCATGCTTTCCAGCTTGTGCGGATGCGAGCGAAAGGGCAGGCCGGTGCAGGCAGCAAGTTCCGCGCAGAAGCGCTCGGCGAACTGTGCCGGCGCGTTCAGTCCCGTGCCGCCCTGCGCGAGCAGCACGAGCTGGGACAATGCCGCATCGATGCGCGAAATCGCAGCCGCCAGCTGATGCGCATACGCCGCGAAAGTGCTGCCCATCGTGGTCGGCACGGCGTCCATCAGATGCGTGCGCGCTACCTTCACCACATCGGCGAATGCGCGTGCGCGGTCGTCGAAAGATGCCTGCAACGATTCCAGCGCGGGCCTGAGACGTCCGGTCAATTCAAGCGCGGCGCTCACGTGCATGACGGTCGGGAAGCTGTCGTTCGACGACTGTGACGCGTTGACGTGGTCGTTCGGATGTACCGGCGAGCGGGTTCCGAGCGGCTGACCGAGCAGTTCATTGGCGCGGTTGGCGATGACTTCGTTCGCGTTCATGTTGGTCTGCGTTCCCGAGCCGGTCTGCTCCCCGAGGGCGGCGACGCCACCTGACACCCGGCGCGTCAGTGTCCTACGAACGAATCATGAACGAAAAATTGCAGCTTGATCTGGTCGGGACCGACGCGGTCTGGACACTTCGCGATGAGATCCTTCGCGTTGGTCTTCCCAGGGGGGAAACCGTATATGAGGGAGATGAACGTCCCGATACACTCCATGTCGGCGCATTCAGTCATGCAGAAGTCGTCGCGGTCAGTACGATCTGTCGAGATCCGAGCTGCCAAAATGTTCAGGCGTGGCGGCTTCGCGGCATGGCCGTCAGACCCCAATGGCGAAATTGCGGCGTCGGTACAGCACTGGCCAGTTACTGCATCGCCTATGCTCAACGCTCAGGCGCCGAGCTTGTGTGGAGTACAGCCCGGTTGAGCGCGTTGACCTTTTATAAGCGGCTTGGCTTCCTGGAGGTCGGGGATCCTTTCTCGCGAGCCGACGTCGCGGAAGATCAATTCATCCGTATGGAACTTCGATTTTCGCGCTAGCTGGCCAATCTGCGCGCGGAAGCCATTGTGTGTTCGCCGACGTTGGGCGGCCAGTCCGCGATCGCGCACATTTATCGCCGATATTTGGACTATCTGAGGCAGGATCGTGGCCGCAAGGCACCGCGTAATGCCTCCTGTTCTTCTCGCAATGCACGAGCAGCATCGCGGTGCTCACAGTGCCTATGCTGTCAGCGGTCGGGAAAGGCCACGCTGACTGCTCGCCAGTAGAGGCAGGCGCGACGCTCGCACCGGGCGAGGCGTCATTTGGATCATTCCGCGCGGCCTGCTTACCGAATCGGCGCTGGCGTGGATCATCACCGGCAACACAGAGGTGGCCTCACCTGTTCGGACAGTCTTCTGAGATTTTTAAGTGGAACGTCCGGAGCAGTCATGCTGCCAATTTGATCGCAGGCAGCGTCGCGAAGTATGCCTCATCCGGCGTGCGGTCTTCCAGACTCGAATGAGGTCGTCTCTGATTGTACAGATTGATGTAATCGCCGATTGAGCGCCGGGCGTGGCTGACCGATTCATAGGCTTTCAGATACACCTCTTCATATTTCACGCTTCGCCACACGCGCTCGACGAACACGTTGTCTCGCCAGGCACCTTTGCCGTCCATGGACAAGCGGATGCCCCGGCTGAGCACGGCCTCGGTGAACGCTGTCGCGGTGAACTGGCTGCCCTGGACGCCCTTCTAAAGGTCAAGTAGCAATTTGAGTCTGTCCGATCTGGCTGTTACGCTGCCGAATTACGTAGTAGACCTCCCGGGCGATATAGCGCTTGAGACAGCGGATCGCTTCAAGCTTGGAGTGCCCCTCGCTGACGCGTTTGTCGACATAGGCCCTCGTGCGGGCGTCGGTTCTTAATCGACCGATGGCAATGATGTGCAGTGCACTATTGGCAGCGCGGTCCCCGCCTCGATTTAGCCGATGTCGGGTTACCTTTCCTGAAGACGCTGGGACGGGGCTTACGCCACACAGGGCGGCGAAGCTCGCCTCCGACTTAAGTCGGCTGCTGTTGTCGCCAGCTGTCAACAGCAGCTGCGACGCGGACTCGTAGCCGATTGAATTGCGCGAGACCTGATCGGGTGCAAGCTCGTCAACGAGGGCCGCTATCATGACGTCGAGGTCGGCGATCTCATCGTGCAGTTCGAGATAGCGACGTCCGAGCGACTTTAGCGTGATCCGGTAAGCAGAGGCCAGATTCCGGAAGTCAGAGAGATCCGGACGCCACGCGGCCAACGTGCGGATAAGCTGCATGCGGGTCATCGCACGTAGTGGCTCACGCAGCTCATCAGGTGCGCAGACAATGGTGTTGTGGATCAATTGCAGGGCAACACGCCGGGCGGCGATGGCCGTCTTGCGACAGACTTTCAACACGCGCAAAGACTCGATCATGCCATCACGGGTCTTCGGTGTAACCGTGCGTACGCCGGCGAAGGCAGCATGTGCTGCGTTCTGGGCATCCAGCGTATCGTCCTTACCGCGTTTGCGCCGGTCGCTTTTATCCGGGGTGGTCACCTCCAGCACCGTTACACCAGCCCGCTGCAGATAGCGAAGCAGGCCCGCGCCGTAGGTCCCGGTGCACTCGATGCCGACTCGGGCGAGTTCGCCAAATGAGCGCATCCATATCATCATCTGCTTATAGCCGTGTCGTGTGGTTGGGAAAACATTCGCTTCCCAGCACGCGATCATGTTCGTCAACGACGGCCGCCACGTGCAGATCCTTGTGCGTATCGACCCCGCCCACCACGGTGCGACGGCCAGCAGTAGCCTGTTCTTCTTTCATGCAGCCTTGCTCCAGTTCTCGATCTTGGATTGGGCGATTCCACCGACATCGAGTACCTGGACAAGACAGTAAAGTGACAGAGCGTCAGGCCCTTCTTGAGTCACATGTATCGACGAGGCGAAACCTCGCCGTTCGGCAGTTCCGGACGACCGACAGGTCCAGGGAAAGACAATCAGTCGATCGGTGTTTGGGTCAGGTTGCCCGGAACGCTCTACGGCACCAGATCTTCCGCGAATAGTCGATGCCTGTAAAACACAGACCGGCCGGGAATAATTGGTACCGACATTCTTACTATCGGTATTGACGATCTCAGGTCGCCCGTACTTCGCGAACGCTTCTTCCAACGCCTCGACAGCGTGCATCGCCTCCATCGTGATCGCTACGCGGTGGGCCAGTACCTTCCGGCTGGCCCAGTCCACCACGGCGGTCAGATACACGAAGCCGCGCGCCATCGGGATATAACTAGTATCCAGTGCCCAGACCTGGTTTGCCCGATTGATCGTCATGCCCCGCAGCAGATACGGCCAGACCTTGTGCTGCGCATTGCGTCGGCTCGTGTTCGGCTTGCAGTACAGCGCCTCGATACCCATGCGCTTCATCAGCGTGCGCACGCGTCTACGGCCAATCTCGTGTCCCTCGCGACGCAGCAGGCGCGCCAGCATCCGCGCTCCGGCAAACGGAAACTCCATGTGCAGTTCGTCGATCCGGCGCATCAGCAACTGGTCTGCCTCGCTCACCGGTTGCGCCCGGTAATACACGCTCGATCTTGATACCAACGAGTCGCGCCTGCTGCGAGACCGGCAATGCGTGCGTACGATCGATCATCGCTTTGCGCTCAGCAATCCCGCCTTGTTGAGCGCGCCGCTTAAAAAATCGTTCTCCAGCGTGAGCTGGCCGATCTTCGCATGTAGCTCCTTCAAATCGACTTGCGGCTCGCTCGCCGCCGTGCCGCCTGCGCCAAACACGTCGGCGGCACGTTCCTGCAACTGCCGCTTCCATTCGGTGATCTGGTTCGGGTGCACATCGAACTGCTGCGCCAGTTCGGCTAGCGTCCGCTCACCCTTGACCGCCGCCATCGCCACTTTCGCTTTGAACGCGGCTGAGTGCGTCCGTCGGGTTCTCTTCGTCATCTTCCTGTTCCTTTGTCGGCATTATCGCCGGCTCAGGCCCCGAGCGTTCCACTGATCCGACTGTCCGAATTTGCGCGGCCATCTCTGTGTCCGAGACGTGCGCATTTCGGACAACCGTGCTCGATGAGCTGCGCAAGCGCGAGTTGTTGTGGCGTACTGTGTTCGAAAACGGGAGCGTCGATGCAACGGCTGCAACGGTGCGCTCCGATCTCGCCATTACGGCGTGGCTTGCATCCACTGTGCCGCCCGAGCTCGATATCCTACCGCCCGAAAGCGGTCTTCCCGAGCTCCCGGGCTTCGCAATCAACCTTCACTTGTCGCCGAGCCAGAACTCGCCAGCAGTAACCGAACTTGCCCGCCACGTGAGAGTCGGATTGACTCGATTTCGGCGGCCCGTTTCATTTACGGAAACTGGTTTCGGTATGTGAAGCGCGAAAGACGCTTCTCGGATAAGTGCTCCAGCTAAACCGATTTCAAATGTCACCGAGCCCACGGGCGCCGCGGCCGTAGCGGGTTGAGATTCAAGAGCGTGCGGGGGATGCGGGCTATCTCTCCTCGCACCGGACACGCTCCGGTCCTTCCGTGATTGCCCGTGGATTACATTGCGCAGACCGTGCCCCGCATCAGCGTCGTTCGAATTTACTTCCGGATCAACACGGTCTTCGGATCGGTGAAGAGAGGCTGCTACGTGGCGGGTAGATAACCACAGCGCGGGGTACCCGCGCTTAATCGCGAAAGCAGTCGTTCACGGACTTCGAATTCAATCGGACGTCGCGGTCAGGACTGAGAACGCCGGCTGGTTCTTTACGCTGGGGCGCTCCTGCATCCGCGCGTACCACGCCTGAAGCGCCTCGTACTTCGAAGGCACCGGTAGCTTCACAATCGACGCAAAGATCAAACCGCCGATGACGGCGATGTCGGCCATCGAGAAGGCCTCCCCGGCGACAAACGGTTGTCTTTTCAGAACGTCATCGAAGTAGTGCATGCCCCTCAGGGCTTTGTCGCGTTGACGGAATCCCCACTCGGCGTTCTGATAGATTTCGACGTCCGGCCCCAGCCCCGGCGTGCTGTGGTGGAAATAGACACTGATGGCATCGAGCAGCTCCAACTCGGCGCGCTTGTTCATCATGTGGATCAAGCCCTTTTCGAGCGGTGTCCTGCCGGTGAGCGTGGGCGCGCCATCAAGCGCATCGAGGTATTCGGTAATGGCCGTGCATTCGGCAACGAAGGTCCCGTCGCCGAGTTCGAGCACCGGCAGCGTGCCCGAGTAGTTCTTCTGGGCGATGAATTCAGGCTTTTTATGTTCCCCTTTATAAAGATCGACCATAACGAACTGGACGCGCGATTGCAGGTTCTTCTCGGCCAGAGCGATGCGCACGCGTGTCGGATAGGGGCCGCTCGGAAAATCGTATATCTTCATCCCAGGAAGTTTGGTTTCGTCGAAATTGATGATGTCGGAACTCACTGCTTGCCTCTCTATAGGTTGATTGCATCGAAAAAGACGTAGATGGGAACTCGTCGTTCATCACTCTACCTAACGGTCGTTAGGGTAAACATAAGCGCTATAATGTCCTCTGTCAACATCCATTTCTTGATTACGAGGGCGGCAGCGGTGAGGAACGAAGCGAGTTCAAACTCCAGGGAGCGAATCTTGGCGGCCGCCACAAGGATTGCGCAGGCGCATGGCTACAGCGGGTTGAATTTCCGTGATCTGGCTGAAGATGTCGGCATCAAGGCCGCAAGCATCTACCATCACTTCACGAGCAAGGCCGATCTCGGCGCGGCGGTAGCCAGGCGCTATTGGGAGGATTCATCGGCCGCGCTGGATACCCTGTTGGCCGAATCCCCGGATCCGGCCAGCTGCCTGCGCCAATATCCAGATACATTTCGCAAGGCGCTTGAGAGTGATAATCGCATATGCCTGTGCAGCTTCATGGCCGCCGAAAGTGATGACCTGCAGGAAGCGGTGATGAAAGAGGTCCACACGTTTGCTGATGTCAATGTTGCGTGGCTGGGTAAGGTTCTTTCCGCTGCGGCCGTGGTCAGTTCCGCAGAAAGCGGACGGCGTGCTCGCGCCATCTTCGCCGCCGTCGCCGGCGCTCAGCTCATTGCCAGGAGCCGCTCGGATATCTCGCTGTATGACGCGTTAATAGAGACCTATCGCGTGACTGGCCTCCTGCCGGCATAGCGATGCATCGGCCTATTCGGACTTCGTAAGTCGGCGTCTACAGGGCTGCTTTTCGGAGGGGCGGACCGACGAATGTCGGGTCGGGCGACCTGCTGACTGTCGCTTCCTGGCCGCACGCTGGCTGATACAGTTAGCCTGCTAAGCGTGCCTTACGCTAAGCCAATTGATTCTCTGGCTCTGCTGAGGACAGATGCTGCAAAATTTCTTCGAATGCCTGCTCGACTGGAACCTTTGCGTTGTCAACCACGAGGTCCACTGATTCCCACGGTTCGTGTTGACGTTCAAGCGCACTCTTCCATCTCGCCAACTGAAAGCCGGGAATATCGACCTTTCGCGCTTCGACCCGTTCACGGTGCGTCGCGAGGTCCGAGCAAACCAGCTCGATCTCGAAATTCTGCACCCCTGCATCGAACGCCACGTTTCTCCAGGCGCTACGCGTAATGTTCAACGAATTGACCGAGTCCGCGACGACGGTCAACCCAGGCGTAAGTTGTCGCCCGCAACTGCATATGCGGGCAAGTAACCCGCAGGTCCGACATCCACTCCGCACCCTGTCAACGATCTACCTCGCAACGTCGACTGTCTCCTTTTGGAGTGCGCCGCGCAAAGGCGGCGCTTTCACAGCGGGTGTAAGCCCCGCCCGGCAACCGCTCCAGCCAGAGCGACCGGAGCAATCGTGGAGGTAACGAAGCGGTTGAAGCCTTCGGTGAAGCGTGTCACGAAATACGGTGACAGCGCGAGTGTGCAGCCGTAAGCGGACGCTCTCACGCACCGATCGGTCCGTTAAACATCAGTCATCGCGAGCGTCGTAAAGCAGCGATACCCCGGCAGACCTACACGCTCCTTTTCAGATATGCCGCAGCCGTCGCCTATTCACGGCTTCCAGCGTCGCCCTGTGCTTCGAGCTTGAGTGCGACCTTCGCGAGGTCTTCCAGAAGCTTTTCATGGGTGCGCCAGAAGATATCTGGCGCTTCCTTCTCCATCTCGATCCAGAGCGGCCCTTGCATCGTCTCTTCAGTCCAGAGGTGACAGCCGCGGGGTGTCGGGGTGATGATCCAGGCGTGATAGGCCCTGGATTCTCTCGAAGCCTTCGGACCGCCACCCCAAGCGATACGGGCGATGGGGTCGAACTCCTGTACCGACGCGAAGACGTCCTGGCCAGCGAGATTAGTTTCAAAGCGAGTGTCGGCTTGCAACAGCTCATGTCCGTCTAACAGCTCGACATCCTTGACACCCGGATAGAAACGGGGCCAGGCCTTGGGATCAACGAGAAGAGACCAGATAGTTTCGGGCGAAACGGCAACCTCAAGCTCATTAGTGAAATGGATGGGCGAGCGGCTGGGTGCCATGTCCACAGGCCAATGGATCGCTTCGAACATATTATTCATGGTTGGGATTCAGCTCTGATCTAAGTTTGCGGAGACTGCAGAAATCTCGGTTGCCGTCAGGGCGCACGGCGCAGCGCAGGTCTGTCAGGCGTTGGCTCAGGAGATCGCGCGAATGACACCGCCATCAACGCGTAATGCGGCGCCGCTCGTACCGGAGGCCTGCTCGGAGCAGACATAGACCACCATGTTCGCAATTTCTTCGGTCGTCGTGAACCGGTTGAGTAGCGTGGTCGGTCGCATCGTTTTCAGGAAGTTCTGCTCCGCTTCCTCCTGCGTGATGCCCTGCTCCTGAGCGGTGGCTTTCATCCAGTTGCCCAGAATCTCGGAGCGGGTGGGCCCCGGCAGCACCGCGTTGACGGTTACCCCTGTGCCACTCACCAACTCAGCGAGTCCCCTCGATACGGCGAGTTGCGCCGTCTTGGTCATACCGTAGTCGATCATCTCCTTGGGGATCATGATCGCGGACTCGCTGCTGATGAACACGACCCGTCCCCAACCGCGCCTGGCCATGGCCGGCAGATAGTGCCGTGCAGCGCGCACGCCGCTCATGACATTGATCTGGAAGAGGTCGAGCCATTCGCTATCGCTCTGCTCGAAGAAACCATTCGGATGGGCGGTACCGAGGTTATTGACGAGGATGTCGGCATCCGCCACCTGCGCCACGAGGGCAGCCGATCCCTCAGCCGTGGAAAGATCGGCGGCAATGCCGGTCAATTCCGCGTCGGGCACGAGAGCCCGGATCGCATCTAGTGCGGCGGCTACTCGCTGCTCTCCGCGCCCGTTGATCACGACCGACGCGCCTGCGCGGGCGAGGCCCTCGGCGATCGCGCGGCCGATGCCCGCCGTCGAGCCGGTAACGATGGCCTTGCGGCCTTTGAGTTCGATCTTCATAGTTTTTTCTCCGGACATGGATGGCAGCTGGATCTGCCGATACGATTCATCGAGAGGGGCGTGCGCGAGGCCAGACTTCGTTTGAGAGCAAGCCGGTTCGCCTTCGCACGCAAACAATCCAACGCGCAACGCATGTGCGCGTTGAAACCGATGCATCACCCGGGGATCTTCGCGACTTCCGCCTCTGCGGCGCGCGCAAGGCGCTCGACCCAATCCTGGTGATAACGATAGAGTCCACCGGGATGTTGCCGTCCGAGTACATCGAGAAACCAGGGACCTTGTTGCGTCTCCTCCGTCAGCACGTGGCAACCTTCGTCTGTCGGCGTGATTACCCAACCGTGATAAGCACTAGAAGCTGTCTCGTCCCCGTCCACCGTGGTCGCCCAGGCGAGTCTTTGGTTCGGCACGCATTCGGTCACCACAAGGCTCATCGGGAAACCAACCGTCACGCGGCTGTAGCGGCTTCCCAAGGTCAGTTCCGACTCGCCCGACAGAATCTCGACCTGGTCCTCGGGCGGGAAATAGCTTGACCAGTTTTTCGCGTCGACGAGCAGCTTCCACACCACTTCGGGAGGCGCTTTCACGTCGATGTCGTTGAGAGCGTAGATGGCGGACGTTTTCGGATCGTAGCGCTCTGGCCAGATGACACGGTCGTACATGGTTTATTGCTCCTTCTTGAACAGGTCCTGGAAAATCAGGGGCGCCCAGCTCTTGTCCCGGGCCTGCACGAGCTGACCGCCCTCGGCGATCCTGCCGAGACTGACCGCCGCGTAGCCGAGCCGCTCGACCAGAGTGGCCACCGTCGCGCTTGCAGCCTCGTCGTCGCTAGACAGAAAGATCACTCGACGGCCGCCGGCACTGACGGGATCCTCGGCGAGTACCTTGGCGGGCAAATGATTGAACGCCTTGACAAGGGATGCGCCCGGAAACGCTTTCGCCACGATCGCAGAGGATGGCAGGCTGTCCAGTTCGGAGAGCGGCACGCCATAGGCATTGGTGGCGTCGATGACGACTTTGCCGTTCCAGCTCGCCGCAGCTCTGGCGACGTCGCGGTGGGCCCGGAACGGGACCGCCAGGATGATCACGTCGGCCTCGAGCGCCGCCTGTAGCGTGAGGGGAACCACCTTGTCACCCAGTTCACGGGCCATAGACGCAATGGACTCCGGCCCGCGCGTGTTAGCGATGCCGACCGTGATGCCGCTCCGGGCGAACTGACGGGCGATGGCGGCACCGACGCTGCCGCTGCCGATAATGGAAAAGGTCATAAAAACTCCTGGACTGGATGGGCTTCACTGCGCCTGGCGTCAAGCACTGCAGATGGTTTTACGAAAACGTCGCTGCGTTGAAAACAATGATGGCTGTGCTGCATGCATCTGAGAAGCCGGTATATTGAGATACAATCCATCTATCTTGGAGATGGATGGCGCAGCTCATGCTGGATGGGATCTCGCTGGATCAACTCAGAACCTTCATTGCCGCCGTGGACGAGGGCAGCTTCTCGGCTGCGGCCCGAAAGCTCAATCGTGTGCAGTCCGCGGTGAGCGGCTGGGTCGGTGGACTGGAAGATCAATTAGGCGTCGTGCTGTTCGACCGCTCGGGCCGGTTCCCGAAGCTCACCCCGCAGGGCATGCTATTGCTCGCTGACGCTCGTAACGTCGTCTCCGGGGTAGACACGCTGAAAGCGCGAGCCAGGCTCATGACTTCGGGAGTGGAGGCGGAACTCTCGGTGGTGGTCGACGTTTTTTTCCCAACGACTGTGGTCAGCGCCGTCGCCAAAGCATTCGCAGAGCATTTCCCGCTGACGCCGCTGCGGCTTTTCGTCGAGGGGCTGGGAGCGGCCTATCAACCCGTTCTGGACGGGCGATGCAGTTTGGGCGTACTGCCCCCGCTACCGCAGGCATTTCCATCATTGGTGAGCGAGCGGCTCGGTGACCTGCCGCTCGTCGCAGTGGCTTCTGCACGCCATCCTCTCGCAGGCGTGGGTCATCGCATACCACGGCGCGAACTTGCGAAACACGTCCAACTGGTCCTGACAGACAGGTCGGATCTCACCGCAGGTCGTGATTTCGGGGTTGCGTCAGCCTCGACATGGCGTCTGGCGGACTTGTCGACGAAATATGCGTTTCTCAAAGACTGCGTGGGATGGGGAGGGATGCCCTTGCACATGGTCGAGAAGGACATCGCGGCAGGTACGTTGGTCGTTCTGGACGTGGACGACATGCCGCCCAGCGGCTGGATGTTGACCATGTCGGTATATCACCGACCCTCGCAGCCCCCTGGACCCGCTGGCAAATGGTTCGTCGACCACTTGAAGACCCTATGGGAGCAATCTGACGGCGTCCACGCGCCTTAGCAGGTTTTGCAAGTCCTCGTTCATATCGAACAGTCGAGCGCATGGGCCGTGCACAGATCAACCGGGGCGCCCATCCTCTTGAAATATACAGTGTTGCTGTATATTATTCCTCCGTACCCTCCTGAGGGGTTGAACGAATTTCTGAAAAGTTAAGGACAGGCATGAACAGCAACGATCCCAAAGCTGTCGTCGAGCGGTTCAATTACGAAGTGATCCGGGGCGGCAGTCGAGAATGCTTCGAAGCTCTCATGGCGCCCGACTTCGTCAACTGGTCAGCGCCGAATGAGGCGACGCGAGGCGCCGAAGCGATGTGGGCGACGTTTGCTTCCGTGTTGCGCCCGGCTATTGCAGGCATGGAGGTCCACATTCACGAGCAACTATGCGACGGTGACAAGGTCACTACGCGGAAATCGATCTCCGGCAAACATGTCGGGCCACTGTTGGGCGTCGAGGCGACCGGCGAGAATATTTCGATCGATGTAATCGATATCGTTCGCATTCAGGACGGACGGTACGTCGAGCATTGGGGCGTCAATACGCTTGCCGCCGTCGTTGCGCGACTTCACAGACAGTCAGTGCGCGCGAAATGAGTCAGGCTGACCGGAACCCTCCTACCATCCGCGCCACTGAAGCCGCGTTTTTAGGTGAATCGATTCGCGATGTCGTGAGCCGTCTCGTCAAGGTCGTCCGTGAGCAAAGTGGTACGCACTCGAACGCGCAGAACGAGACACTTTCGCTGCTGGAACGCTCCGGCCCGGTCAGTATTTCGACACTCGCCATGCGCAGGGCGGTGACTCATCAGACTATGCGGCTGATCGTAATGAAACTGGTCGAACAAGGGCTAGTGACCTTGACGACGGACACTGAAGATCGCCGCGCTTACGTCGTGGATCTGACCGATAGAGGGCGAGCACAGACTGCGCGTGAACGATCCGCACGTTCGCAATGGCTTACCGATCAACTGCTCAGGAAGACGAGCCACAAAGAGCGCGCAGTGTTGGAAGTTGCGGTTCGAACACTTAACAAGCTGATTGACTGATTCAACCTCGCTGCATCCCTATTGCAGCTAACGGCCAAGGGCTGCGTAAGGTCGCAAACGGAGAAGGCGGGAGTTTGCTGATCGCGAGGACGTGTAGCAAATTTTCAGTCGTCGACCCTCAATCGTCGACGATCTTTGTACCAACATCAAACGTCCCAAATTGGCCGACTTGTGCCCGATGCATTCGACTCCGGTCGAGCTATAACCGCCACTTGCTCACGTACCCGAAGGCAGCGGCAGGACCGGCCTAGCCGGGATCGCAATCATTGCCCACAGCGACCTGTCGCGAAACCGCGTTGCGGCGGCAGGTTGCCGGCGACGAGTCTGACGGCCATGTGCACAGCGGGCGGTCGCTCAGCCAGTTGGTCGCGCGCTGGTTGCGCGTTCGTCCAGTGACGCCTTGCGGGGTTAGTCCTAACCAACGGGCACCACGCGTCCTGGTCACGCTAGTTCACGACAACCTGCTTGCAAGCTGAAAAACAGGCACCGTGGTCATATTTTTGAAATCGCTTAGGGACTCAACTATCCTTTGAGCGAAGTAACCTTCATATGCGTCCCTGACTGCTCCGTCCGGACCGATATGCAACGGTTCTGGTTCCGCTGATAGCACGTCTAATAGCTGTCCGAGTTTGTCCTCTAGAGGTGCACGGAGGTCGCTATGCGTTACTTTATTGTTTTGGCTCTTCTAATGCTCAATGCAGCCGCGGCTGGTGCTGACAACTTACAAGACCGTCGGCGAGGTTCAGAAGGCGAAGAGCGGCACATACCAAAGGTCTTCGACGCTCAGGGCAAGTTCGTCGGCCGCCTGGAAGGCAGTTCTGGCGGCGACGGTGTGTATCTTGAAGTCAACGGCGCAGTCGTATTTGCGGCGATTGCACGTCAAACCAACGGTGCACAAGCATCAGCGACGCAGTGGCAATGGGCTAGTGCAGGATTCATTTCCTACCCCTCGTCTGACTGCAGCGGGCCGCCCTTGATCTTCTACTACTCCGGAGTTCAACCTTCGATGGCGGTCAGACAAGGAGCGGACGTGGTGTTGTATGTCGCTTCCGGCGGATCGAGCACTACCGTTCACGCGTCGTCAGTGCGGCAAAACCCGAATATTGACCAGTGCACCGCGAACGCGTACGACATCCCCGGGTTCGTAGTCGAGCCTTCGGGATACTCACTTACGCAGCACTATCCGGAACCGCTGGCGATTCGATTCTGATGGGTTAGCGCATGTCTGAAAGAGCTTCGCCACTTCGTCAACCGAGCGAGAGTATCTCTGGGTAGGCCATCGCCTGTAGTCGACCCAGGCTGTGTGGAAACGTCCACAGAATCGCAGTGCGGGCGCGACTGTGACACTGCCTGGCGTGTTTAATTGCCTCTCCGACCGATGCAGCGACAACGAGCCGTTGAACGGCTCTAATGCCTTATTAATGGCCATTTTGGGTTTGCGTTAGGGCCTACGGGGTGCTCACGCACCCACCAGCCGCATCGCTTTCATTGTTTTCTTGAACCCCAGGATTCGCAGCACTCTCT
>NZ_JAQQCJ010000033.1:0-85688 GCF_046030495.1 Paraburkholderia strydomiana | reverse complement strand
CGTGGGAGCGGGCGCGGGAACAGCGTCGTGCGGACTAACGGAAAAAGACCGGGCGGCGGCTTCGCCCGTACGCTCCACACCCGTACCTCAGCGCTTCCCGATCCGCAGCGCGTCTGCATACACCAGCAGTGCTAAATGGCGCGAGTACATTTCCCGCCAATCACATTACCAACGCCATCACGCGCCCGCTCGGCAGCGCAATCCAAGCGGCGCTGCACAAACGCCGCCTCACATCACGACCGCTATTTTCCTTGCGCCAGAAACCGGTGTGCCAGACGAACCCAATACGTCGACCCGATTGGCAATAACTCGTCGTTGAAATCGTAACTCGCGTTATGCAGCATACAAGGGCCGGCTCCATGACCGGCATCCCGATGGCCGCCGTCGCCGTTGCCCAAAAATGCGTAACAACCCGGCTTCGCCAGCAGCATGAACGAGAAGTCCTCGGCGCCCATTGTGGGCTCAACTGCGTCGTCGACATTCTCTGCCCCAACGACCTCCTTCATAACCGAAGCTGCGAAACGGGCTTCTTCGCCACTGTTGATAGTCGGCGGATAATTTCGATGAAAGTGGATCGTGACGGAACAATCGTAAGCGTCGGCTGTACTTTCAGCGATCTTGCGCATGCGCGCTTCGATCAGATCGAGTGTTTCAGTGGTGAATGTCCGAACCGTCCCGGCGATCCAGGCATCATTTGGGACGACATTGACCGCGTCGCCGGCGTGAATCTGGGTAATGGACAGGACTGCAGTATCGAGCGGCTTTTTGTTCCGCGTGATGATGCTCTGCAGCCCGTTTGCGATCTGCACCGCTGTAAAGACGGGATCTCGGCCGTTGTGCGGGAGCGCCGCGTGCGAGCCCACGCCTTTAATTTCGATACGGAACTCGTTGCTCGATGCCATGATCGGGCCTTCGGTCACGCCGAAGTGCCCCGCCGGCATTCCCGGCCAGTTATGAATGCCGAACACCGCATCGACCGGAAACTTGACGAACAGACCGTCGTCGATCATCGCCTGGGCGCCGGCACCGCCTTCTTCAGCCGGCTGGAAAATGAATACGATCGTGCCATCGAATTCGCCGTGTTTGACCAGATGCCGCGCGGCCCCGAGAAGCATCGCGGTATGTCCGTCATGGCCGCATGCGTGCATTTTGCCGTCGTGTTTCGACCGATGATCGAAGCTGTTCAATTCCTGGATCGGCAGCGCGTCCATATCAGCGCGCAGGCCAATGGCGCGAGAACTATTGCCACGCTTCAAGATGCCGACCACGCCGGTTTTGCCTAATCCTCGATGAGTCTCAATGCCCCAGGACTCAAGCGTTCTGGCAACGAGATCTGCAGTCGAAGTCTCTTCGTAACGCAGTTCAGGGTTGGCGTGAATTGTTCGTCGAAGGGTCTGGATTTCGCCGTGAGCGGCTTGGATTTCTGGGATCAGTTTCATGATGGAGTGATATTGCGCTTGTGCTTTGACTTGCGTTGGATCGCTCGGGGTCAAATCGACCCGGGCACGGTGATAAACGATTCTACGCCGAAGGCAATTTTGGCGGCACCATCCAGGCTAACTGCCGATGGACGTAATAAAATCCCGCTTAACTCACCGCTTACTGCTTCTTCGACGAATCTCCGACAATGAACGCCCCGACTGAATTCGCTCGCGCCGTGTGCCCGCACGATTGCCCTGACACTTGCGCGATGCGTGTGACTGTCGAGAATGGCCGGGCGATCAAGATTGCCGGTGATCCCGAGCATCCTCCGACGCAAGGCGCGTTGTGTACCAAGGTCAGCCGCTATGCGGAGCGTGTGTACCATCCGAACCGGCTCACCACGCCGATGAAGCGTGTCGGCCGCAAAGGCGAGGGCCGCTTCGAGTCGATCACCTGGGACGAAGCGCTAGAACTCGCGGCCACCCGTCTATCGGAGATTGCGCGCCGTTCGCCGGAGGCGATCTTGCCTTACAGCTATGCCGGCACGATGGGGCTGGTGCAGGGCGACAGCATTGCGCAGCGGTTCTTTCACAAGCTCGGCGCCTCGCAGCTCGACCGCACGATTTGCGCGGCGGCCGGCGCAGCCGGCTTGAAGTACACGTATGGCGCGGGCATCGGCATGCTCACGGAGTTTTTCGCCGAGAGCGAGGTGATCCTGATCTGGGGCGCGAATCCCATCGCATCGAATTTGCACTTTTGGACCCGCGCCCAGGAAGCCAAGCGTCGTGGCGCGCGTCTGATTGCGATTGATCCGTACCGTTCGCTGACGGCGGAAAAATGCCACCAGCACATTGCACTGAAGCCCGGCACGGACGGCGCTCTAGCACTCGGCATGATGCACGTGCTGATCACGGAGAACCTGCTCGATCACGCTTACATTGCGGCTCACACACTGGGCTTCGCGGAACTGAAGGCGCGTGCGCTCAGTTATCCGCCGTCGCGCGTCAGCGAGATTTGCGGTATCGAAGAGTCGGTGATCGTCGATCTTGCGCGACTTTACGGCAGTACGAAGAAGGCCGCGATTCGCATGAACTACGGCTTGCAGCGGGTGCGCGGTGGCGGCAACGCCGTACGCGCGATTGCTTGCCTGCCGTCGCTGACGGGCGCATGGCGCGAAAGAGCGGGCGGAGCGTTGCTTTCATCGGGAGGCTGGGCACCGGTCGATTCGCATGCGCTGCAGCGTCCGGACCTGATGCCGGGTTGGCCCGCCAAGCCAAGCCGCGTGATCAATATGAACGCGATTGGCGACGCGCTGCTGCATCCGGGCGACGCCGCGTTCGGCCCCAAGCTCGAAGCCATCGTCGTCTACAACTCGAATCCTGTTGCGGTCGCGCCGGACTCGGAGCGGGTCGCGGCGGGTTTCGCGCGCGAAGACCTGTTCACGATCGTCCTCGAGCATTTTCAGACTGACACTGCGGACTATGCCGATCTGCTCCTGCCCGCGACGACGCAGCTCGAACATCTCGACGTGCACAAGTCGTACGGTCACACGCATGTGATGCTCAACTTGCCGGCGATCGCCCCGGTCGGAGACGCACGTCCGAACACGGAAATCTTCCGTGGCCTCGCACGCCGGATGGGTCTCGACGAACCGGCGCTGTTCGAAAGCGACGAAGCCGTTGCACAGGCCGCCTTCCGCTGGCAGGACAGCACGCTGGACGACGCTGACTGGGAGACGCTGAAGAAGGTCGGCTGGGCGAAGCTGAATCTGCCCGACGCGCCTTTCGCCGACGGTGGCTTCAGAACGCCGTCCGGCAAATGTGAGTTCTACAGTGAACGCCTCGCGCAACAAGGCCTGGATCCGTTGCCCGACTATCTGCCGCCCTACGAATCCGCCGACGGTGCGCCCGAACTCGCCGCGCGTTACCCGCTCGCGATGATCTCGCCGCCCGCCCGCAATTTCCTGAACAGCACGTTCGTCAATATCGAGAGCCTGCGCGCGACGGAAGGCGAGCCGCATCTGGACATCCATCCTGTGGATGCGCACGCGCGGGGCATCGTCGACGGTGTTCAGGTGCGCATCTTCAACGATCGCGGCTCGATGCAAGCGCGCGCCCGCGTCACCGACAAAGCGCGCGAAGGGCTGGTCGTCGGCCTCTCCATCTGGTGGAAAAAGCTTGCGCCAGACGGTCGCAATGCGAACCAGGTGACGAGCCAGGCGCTCACCGATCTGGGCGGATCCGCCACTTTCTACGACTGCCTCGTCGAAGTCGAGCGTGTCTGAGACCCGCTAGCAATCCCTGCAGCGCTCGCCTCCCCGCGGGTTGGAGGCTATCGTCTAACCCGGCCGCATTTCGCGAATAGCGACGAGGTGCCCATGCTACGATGCGTTTTTAGCACGACCATTCGAAAATAAATCAGGAGACGCTGCATGGACAAAATCTGGCTGAATTCCTATCCGCCCGGCGTTCCCGCAGACATCGACGCAACGCGCTATTCATCGGTTGCCGAGCTGCTCGAAGAGGCCTTTCGCGAGCATCGCGCCAAACCGGCATTCGTCTGCATGGGCCAGGAGATCAGCTACGGCGAGCTCGACGCGCTTTCGCGCAAGCTCGCTGCGTGGTTTCAGGCGAAGGGCCTCGCGCGCGGCGCGCGCATCGCGATCATGATGCCGAACGTGCTGCAATACCCGGTCGCGATTGCCGCGATTCTGCGAGCGGGTTACGTGGTCGTGAACGTGAACCCGCTGTACACGCCGCGCGAACTCGAACATCAGTTGAAGGACTGCGGCGCGGAAGCGATCATCCTGCTCGAAAACTTTGCGGTCACGCTGCAAGCGATCGTGCGCAATACCTCGGTCAAGCACGTCGTTGTGGCGGCGATGGGCGATCTGATGGGCATCAAGGGCACGCTGGTCAACTTCGTCGTGCGCAAGATGAAGAAGATGGTGCCGGTGTGGAATCTGCCGGGTCACATCAGATTCAACACTGCGATCTCGGAAGGCGGGCGCCAGCACTTCAAGCCGGTGCCACAAGGTCCGGACGACGTCGCATTTCTCCAGTACACAGGCGGAACGACCGGCGTGGCCAAGGGCGCGACGTTGCTGCATCGGAACCTGATCGCCAATGTCTTGCAGTCGGAAGTCTGGCTCAATCCGGTTCGCGAGAACCGTCCGGACATCGATCAGTGCATCACCGTCGTAGCATTGCCGCTCTATCACGTGTTTGCGCTGACCGTATGCGGGCTGCTGACGATCCGCACCGGCGGCCTTGGCGTGCTGATTCCGAATCCGCGCGACGTTCCCGGCATGATCAAGGCGCTGCAAGGTTATGCGATCACGACGATCCCCGCCGTCAATACGCTGTACAACGCGTTGCTGAACAGTCCGGACTTCCACAAGCTCGACTTCTCGAAACTGCTCACCGCGAATGGCGGCGGCATGGCCGTGCAGGAGGCGGTCGCTAAACGCTGGTACGAGTTGACGAATACGCCGATCGTCGAAGGTTACGGGTTGTCGGAGACGTCGCCGTGCGTGACGTGCAATCCGGTGACCGTCACCGAATACAGCGGGACGATCGGTTTGCCGCTACCGTCCACGGAAGTGTCGATTCGCGACGACGAAGGCAACGAAGTGCCGCTCGGTCAGCCGGGCGAAATCTGCATTCGCGGCCCGCAGGTGATGGCCGGCTACTGGAACCGGCCGGACGAAACCGCCAAGGTGATGACGCCGGACGGTTTCTTCAAATCGGGCGACGTCGGCCTGATGAACGCCAACGGCTTCGTGAAGATCGTCGACCGTAAGAAGGACATGATTCTGGTGTCCGGCTTCAACGTATACCCGAACGAAATCGAGGACGTGGTCGCCAAGTTGCCGGGCGTGTTCGAAGTCGCCGCGGTCGGCGTGCCGGACCAGCACTCGGGCGAGGCCGTCAAGCTGTTCGTCGTGAAGAAGGACGAGGCGCTGACCGACACGGATATCTTCGCGTACTGCAAGACGCAATTGACCGGCTACAAGCGGCCGAAGATCGTCGAATTCCGCGCGGAACTGCCGAAGAGCAATGTCGGCAAGATTCTGCGCCGCGAGTTGCGCGACGGGCGGGCATAAGGCGACCATCAAGGCGCCTGATTTGGCACGAAGCTGACGCAAGCTAATGCATAGCGAAAGAGAAAGCCCCGCAGACCTTCGTCTGCGGGGCTTTCTCTTTCGCCATCACATCGCACCACGCAACACAGCGCAATCCGCCATAAAAAAAGGCGCCCGAAGGCGCCTTGGAGGCAAACTGCTTTTTTACAACTTATTAGAACTTGTGGCGGATGCCGACGCGAGCCGCGAACTGGTTGTTGCTCGTCGAACCCGTCAGGCCGTTGATGCCTGCCGTTGCGTCGACCGGAGCGCCAGCCTGGTTGAGCGTTTCGCCCAGAGCATGCTGGTACACGCCGATCACGTAGACATCGGTACGCTTGGACAGGAAGTAATCCACGCCCACCGAGCCTTGGTGGTACTGAGCGCGGTCCGCACCGTTGATTTCCGCGCCGCGCGTGTAGTCATACGCTGCGCCGACCAGCAATGCCGGGGTCAACTGATACTTGAAGTTGATTTCGCCGTTGTTGAACGTAGCCGACTGGCCAGTGACCTGCGACGCGAACGTCTTGCCGAGGTTGGCGAAGCGGATGTTCGAGTACGTCAGGCCGATCGTTGCCGCGCCGAACGTGTATGCGCCGCCCGCACCGATCACCTGGTACGTGTTAGCCGACGTGAAGCCACCGTAGATCGGGTTCGTCACGGCAGCACCCGCTGCCGTCGTGGTGCCGCCGTTGTTGAACAGGCCGCCCGTCGCTGCCGGCGTGCGTGCGTTCAAGTAGCCGACGCCCAACACGAGAGGACCGTTGTTATAGCCAGCACCCAACGACCAGATCTGGTTGCCGGTGAAGTTGCCTGCCTGGCCACCAAGGCTGTACGTGCCGCCGAACGTCAGGCCGCCGTAGTTCACGCTCGTGAACTTGACCGTGTTGTTGGTGCGGTATGCGTTGTTGAAGTTGTCGATGTCGCCCGGGTGAGCACCGATGTAGCCGCCCCATTGGTCGCCCGATTCCAGCGGACCGACGTAGTCGACGACGGAGTCGTACTGACGACCCAGCGTGACCGTGCCGAACTGGCTCGACAGGCCGACGTAAGCTTGACGACCGAACATCAGGCCGCCTTGACCCAGCTTGCCGTTGGTCACGTCAAAACCGTTTTCCAACACGAAGATTGCCTTCAGACCGCCGCCCAGATCTTCCGTGCCGCGCAGGCCGAAACGCGAGCCTTGCATCACGCCGCTGGACATGTCGTACTTGTGGCTGCCGTTTGCGTTGGTATTCATGTTGATACCAACGTCAATAATGCCGTACAGGGTCACGCTGCTCTGAGCATGTGCGACGCCTGCGAATGCGCCCAGTGCTGCAAGAGCGAGAAGCGACTTTTTCATCGAATGATCTCCAAGGATTACGAATCTTTTGTACAAGGCGAATATTTATCTAGCGTTGAGGCCTTGCTGTCTAACTTCGCGAGAAGTTGCACGTAATGTAACAAAAGGCATACATGGCACAAAGAAAAAGGAGATCGCCAGGAACGCTCCTGTTTCGTTTACGCAACATGGTCTAAAATCGAAAATTGGCCGGTTGATTCATGTGGATTCGCGCTCGCCGCGAAATCGGTTTTGCGCCTTAAAGCCTTGTCGCGCGGACCCGCCGGTTCGAGAAAGCGGTTGTTGAATCAGGGAGTGCTTAATGTTTCTGGACGAGTTGATTAGCGAGTTTGATCGGGGTTTACGCTCAATGACGGGCGTATCGCGGATGAGTCGTCCGTTACCGGTTCCGCAAGAATCGGCGGTGACGGCGCAGGTGCCCGAACTGTCACCGGCGGAGCGTGCGCACGCGGCCGGATTGATGCGCGTGAATCATGTCGGCGAGGTATGCGCGCAGGCGCTGTATCAGGCCCAGAAACTCGCGACCCGGTCGCCGTCGTTGCGTGCCGTGTTCGATCACGCCGCCGTCGAGGAAGAGGATCACCTCGCGTGGACCGCCAAACGTCTCGAAGCGCTCGACTCGCGTCCCAGCCTGCTGAATCCGCTCTGGTATACCGGGGCGCTGGCGATCGGCCTCGCGGCGGGGCGTCTCGGCGACCGCGTGAGTCTCGGCTTCATGGCTGAAACCGAGCGCCAGGTGGAGCAGCATCTCGACAGCCATCTGGATCACCTGCCCGCTGCGGACCACGAGTCGCGCGCAATCGTCGCGCAGATGCGCGCGGACGAAATGGCGCACGGCAAGGCGGCCATGGATGCCGGCGGCGTTGAGTTGCCGTTCCCCGCGCGCGCGCTGATGCGTGCGGCTTCGAAAGTCATGACTCGCACTGCCTATTACATATAAAGGCGCGGCCACCGCGCACTCGCTTCCGAAAGTGGGACGGCGCCTCGCGCGCCGTCCCCCGCAGGTCCCCGAATCGCCCTCTGCTATCTCTTAATTCCCCGCCGCGATCTCTTTCATTCCGTACTGTTCCCTCAGACTTTTCACGTATCACCTTCACAAGTTGCACTAGCTCATTCATTTATAACGGTTTTCCGTTTTATGTCTGATGTGAAGTAGTCGCGCTAAGTCCTTGTTCTAACAAACAAAATTCGCTCGAAAACCGGCTAGCTCCCTTGACCCCTGTTTATCGTTACTCTAAAGTGGGAGACAGTGTGAGAAAGTGTATTTTTGTGTGATCTCACGGGCGGTTTGGGGTAGATTTTCACGAATCGGACAGCGGGCACAAAAGTGCCGCGAGCAACCAGTTGTATGGGAGCGGAGTAGGCGCTAAAGCGCCAACTCCGGTCGACAGGGGAGAACGAAGTGTTCCAAGGGGCGTCGGCGCTGACGCTCGATGCGAAAGGGCGGATGTCGATTCCCTCTCGCTATCGGGATGCGCTGCAAACACAGGCAGAGGGCCGGGTGACGATCACCAAGCACCCGGACGGCTGCCTGTTGCTCTTTCCTCGCCCTGAATGGGAAATCTTCCGCGACAAGGTCGACAAGCTGCCGATGAACGCGGCCTGGTGGAAGCGCATTTTTCTCGGCAACGCAATGGATGTGGATATGGACGGCGCAGGCCGCGTGCTCGTATCGCCGGAACTGCGCACGGCCGGTGGGCTGGAGAAAGAAGTGACCTTGCTCGGCATGGGGCGTCACTTCGAGTTATGGGACGCACAAACCTACGCCGCGAAGGAACAGGCGGCGATCGCCGAGGGCATGCCCGAAGCGTTGAAGAATTTCACGTTCTGATCGCGGCTTACATATATGGCACCTGCGATGGGAAACGAATTGCAGCATCGCACGGTGCTGCTGGATGAAGCGGTCGATGCGCTGGTCACACGCGCGGACGGCGTGTATGTGGACGGTACGTTTGGGCGCGGCGGTCATAGCCGCCTCGTGCTGGAGCGGTTGAGCGAGTCGGGGCGTCTGATCGCGTTCGACAAGGACCCGCTCGCCATCGCCACGGCGCAGAGAATCGCGGATCCGCGCTTTGGCATCGTGCACGAGAGTTTTGCTTCACTGCGCACCGCGATTGCGGAGCGCGGGGTAGGACGGGTGTCGGGGGTTTTACTGGATCTGGGCATATCGTCGCCGCAAATCGACGATCCGGAGCGGGGCTTCAGCTTCCGCGCCGACGGCCCGCTCGACATGCGGATGGACCCGACGCGCGGCGAGTCCGCGGCTGACTGGCTGGCGCGGGCCACAGTGCAGGAACTGACGGAGGTGATACGAGATTATGGGGAAGAACGGTTTGCTTTTCAGATTGCAAAGGCGCTTGTTGCTCGCCGGGCAGAGTCCGACCGTCTTGGGCCTCTCGTCAGCACGGGCGAGCTTGCCCAAATCGTGGCTAACGTCGTCAAAACCCGTGAGAAGGGCAAGGATCCGGCAACCCGCACCTTTCAAGCTATACGGATTCACATCAATCAAGAGCTTGCGGAGCTGCAAGTCGTTTTAGAAGCAGCGTTGTCGCTGTTGGAGCAAGGGGGGCGGCTGGTGGTCATCAGCTTTCATTCGCTCGAGGACCGGATCGTCAAGCGATTCATGCAGGCGCACGCCAGTGCGCCTGCGGTCGATCGCCGTCTGCCGATCCGCGCCGTCGATCTGCCGAGTCCCCCGCTCAAAATCATCGGCCGCGTGTTTGCGAGCGACGCTGAAGTCGCCGCGAATCCGCGTGCCCGTTCTGCCGTGATGCGTGTGGCGGAGCGGATCGCGCCATGAATCGTCTCAACATCTTCCTGCTGATCATCGTGATGGGTTGCGCCTTGTCGGTCGTCAATGCGACCAATCAGCAGCGCCAGATCTTCATCCAGTTGCAGCGCGCTCAATCGCAGGAGCGCCAGCTGCAGCAGGACTATTCGCAGCTTCAATATCAGCAGAGCGCGCTCTCCAAGACCTCGCGCATCGAGCAGCTCGCCACCGCTTCGCTGAAGATGCAGTCGGTCACGACCGGCCGCACGCAATATCTGACGCTCGATCCGGGCGCCGCGCGCGCCGAAGACGCGCCGATTCCGACCTCCGGTCCGGCGTCCGCGCCGGCGGCGACCCGTCGCGGAGGCGTGCGATGAAAAAATCGTCAGCTCGCAAGAGCGTCGCCTTTTCGGCCAATCCGATCCTGTCCGTGCGCTTGCCGATGTGGCGCTCGAAACTCGTCGTGTTCCTGCTGTTCATGGCGTTCGTCGCGCTGGCCGCGCGCGCCTTCTGGATTCAGGGGCCCGGCAATGCGTTCTACCTGAAGCAGGGTGAAATCCGCTATCAGCGCCGCCTCGAATTGCCGGCCACGCGCGGCAAGATTCTCGACCGCAACGGGCTCGTGCTCGCCACGAGCCTGCCGGTGCGTGCGATCTGGGCGATTCCCGAATCGGTGCCGGACGACCTCGGCGCGGACAAGCTGAATTCGCTCGGGCAATTGCTCGGCATGACGAACAAGGAACTGCGCCGCAAGCTGTCGGAGGACAAGAACTTCGTCTACGTGAAGCGCCAGGTGCCGGTCGACGTCGCCGCGAAAGTGACGGCGCTGGACATCCCCGGCATTTATGCGCGCGACGAATACAAGCGTTTCTATCCGGAAGGCGAGATCACGGCTCACCTGATCGGCTTCACGAACGTCGAGGACGAGGGCCAGGAAGGCGTCGAACTCGGCGACCAGAAGCTGCTCGCCGGCATGTCGGGCAGCCGGCGCGTGATCAAGGACCGCATGGGCCACATCATCGAGGATGTGGACGAGCAGGTCGTGCCGCACAACGGCCAGGACGTCGATCTGTCGATCGACAGCAAGATCCAGTACATCGCGTACACGAACCTGAAAGCGGCCGTCGAAAAGTTCAAGGCGAAGGCCGGCGCAGCGATGGTGATCGACGTGCGCACCGGCGAAGTGCTCGCGCTCGTCAATTATCCGACCTACAACCCGAACGATCGCTCGCACCTGACCGGCGACCAGTTGCGCAACCGCATCCTGACCGACACGTTCGAGCCGGGCTCGATCATGAAGCCGTTCACGGTGTCGCTCGCGCTCGATCTGCACCGCGTGACGCCGACTACACTGGTAGATACGGGAGGGGGCCGCTTTGTGCTCGATGGCGCACCGATTACCGACGACAGCGGCTTCGGCGTGCTGACGGTGGGCGGCGTGATCCAGAAGTCGAGCAACATCGGCGCGACGAAGATCGCGATGCAGCTCAAGCCCGAAGAGATGTGGAACATGTACACCAGCATCGGTCTCGGTCAGGCGCCGAAGGTCGGTTTCCCCGGCGCGGCGGCGGGCCGTCTGCGTCCGTGGAGAAGCTGGCGCCGCATCGAGCAGGCGACCATGTCGTACGGCTACGGCCTGTCGGTGTCGCTGTTCCAGCTGGGCCGCGCGTACACCGCGATCGCGCATGACGGCGAGATCATGCCGGTGTCGATTTTCCGCACGCCTGGAGACCAGCCGGCCACCGGCCCGCAGATCTTCGCGCCGACCACCGCGCGTGAAGTGCGCGCGATGCTCGAAACCGTGACGGCGCCCGGCGGCACGTCGCCCGATGCGGCGGTGCCGGGTTATCGCGTCGGCGGCAAGAGCGGTACCGCGTACAAGCACGGTGCGCACGGCTACGACCACTCCAAATACCGCGCATCGTTCGTCGGCATGGCGCCGATGCCGAATCCGCGCATCGTCGTGGCCGTGTCGGTCGACGAACCGACGGCGGGCAGCCACTTCGGCGGCCAGGTGTCGGGCCCGGTGTTCTCGGGCATCGTCGGCGATACACTGCGCTCGCTGAACGTGCCGCCGGACATGCCGGTCAAGCAGATGGTCGTGTCCGACGATTCGGCGCCGCCCGCCCCCGGCGCGCCGGCTACGCCGCCGGGCGCCAAGAAGATTTCCACCAGCGCCGGCGCGAAGAAGATGACGATTTCCGCCAGCGCGAAGAGCCACCCCGGAGTCGAGCGATGAGCGCGCTGCGTAAAAAGCATCCAGCGCACCGGCAGATCGCCGACGCCCTGACCTGGCTGCACGCTCACGTGCAGCCAGACGCGCATCTGCATGCCGACACGCGCTCGCTCGCGGCTGGCGACGTGTTTTTCGCCTATGCGGTGGAGGGCGCGGACAACCGCCCATTCATCGACGGCGCGATCGAGCGTGGCGCAGCTGCGGTGCTGGTTCAGCCCGAAGGCTTTGGCGGCACGATCGATCCGTCCATCACGCTCGCCGTGCCGGCGTTGAACGAACTCGCCGGTTCGATTGCGAGCGGCTGGTACAACGATCCGAGCGACAGCATGCTGACGGTCGGCATCACCGGGACGAACGGCAAGACCTCGTGCAGCCAGTGGATCTCGGCGGCGCTGACCGCGCTCGGCCAGCGTTGCGCGATCATCGGCACACTCGGCACCGGTTTGCCGGGTCAGCTCGTGCACACCGGGTTCACGACGCCCGACGCGCCGCAACTGCAGCGCAGCCTCGCGCAATTGCGCGAGGCGGGCGCGCAGGCGGTGGCGATGGAAGTGTCGTCGCACGCGCTGCATCAGGAGCGCGTGAACGGCACCGCGTTCGACATCGCCGTGTTCACGAATCTCACGCAAGACCACCTCGACTATCACGGCACGTTCGACGCCTATGAGGCCGCGAAGGCGCGTCTGTTCGCGTGGCCGGACCTGCGCGCGGCCGTGATCAATCGCGACGATGCCGCCGGCCGCCGCCTGCTCGCCAGCACGCGGGGCCAAGCGCGCACCCTTGCCTACGGACTCGACGCCGCATTGCAGGACGCGCCGCAAGCCGACGCGTTGCTGCTCGCCTCGAACGTACGCGCAACCGCCACTGGTACCGCATTCCAGCTGACCACGTCGGACTGGGGCAACGCCGAAGTCGAAGTGCAAACGCTCGGCGCGTTCAACGTCAGCAATCTGCTCGGCGTGCTCGGCGCGCTGCTCGCCGCCGACGTGCCGTTCGACGCCGCGCTCGCCGAGCTCGCGAAGCTCGAATCGGTGAACGGCCGCATGCAACGCCTCGGTGGTCGCCTGCAAAACGACGAACCGCTCGTTGTAATCGATTACGCACACACGCCGGACGCGCTCGAAAAAACGCTGGACGCGCTGCGCCCGATGGCCGCCGCGCGCGGCGGCGAACTGATCTGCATGTTCGGCTGCGGCGGCGACCGCGACGCGACCAAGCGTCCGCTGATGGGCGCGATCGCCGAGCGATTCGCGGACGCCGTCGTCGTGACCAGCGACAACCCGCGCAGCGAAGACCCGCAGTCGATCATCGAACAGATCGCCGCGGGCATGAAGGACGCGTCGAAGGCGCGCCGCGTCGAGGACCGCGCGAGCGCGATCCTGCAAGCGATCCGCGGCGCCGCGCGCGAAGACGTCATCGTGCTGGCCGGCAAGGGGCATGAGGCAACACAGGAAATCATGGGCAAGAAACGCGCTTTCTCCGATCAGGACCACGCCCGCCTCGCGCTCGCCGCGCGGGCGACGCACGCACGCGGAGGTGGCGAATGAGCATGTTCACGCTGCGTGACGCCGCCGCGCTGATTCCCGGCGCAACCGTGCTCGGCGACGACGGCGTCGCCTTCGAGCGCGTGTCGACCGACAGCCGCAGCGCCGGCCCCGGCGATCTGTTCGTCGCGATCAAGGGCGAGCGTTTCGACGCGCACGACTTCCTGCCGGAAGTCGCGGCGCGCCACGTCACGGCCGCGCTCGTCACGCGCACGCCGGACGGCTGGAACGTGCCCGCGATTCGCGTGGCCGACACGCGCGTCGCACTGGGCGCGCTCGCCCGCGGCTGGCGTCGCCAGTTCGGCATGCCGCTCGTCGCGGTGACGGGCAGCAACGGCAAGACCACGGTCAAGGAAATGATCGCGTCGATCTTCGCCGCCGCCGTCGGCGATCACGCGCGTCTCGCAACCGCGGGCAACTTCAACAACGACATCGGTTTGCCGCTCACGCTGTTCCGTCTGCACGCCGCGCATCAACTGGCGGTGGTCGAACTCGGCATGAACCACCCGGGCGAAACCTCGCTGCTCGCAAAAATCGCCGAGCCGACGGTGGCCGTGGTGAACAACGCGCAGCGCGAGCATCAGGAGTTCATGGCGACCGTCGAGGCGGTCGCGCTCGAACACGCGAGCGTGATTCACGCACTCAAGCCCGAAGGCGTCGCGGTTTTCCCGGCGGACGACGCCTACGCGAGCATCTGGCGGGTGGCCGCAACCGGCAACCGCATCATCGACTTCGCGTTGAACAACGATGGCCGCGCGACCGAAGCGGCGGTCACGGGCACGTTCGACGGCAAGCAACTGAGCATCGACACGCCCGAAGGTCATCTCGACGTCACGCTGCAAGTGCTCGGGGACCACAACGCGCACAACGCGTTGGCCGCAACGTCCGCCGCGCTGGCAGCGGGCGTGTCGCTCGACGCGATCAAGCGCGGCCTCGAATCGTTCGGCGCCGTGAAAGGGCGCTTGCAGGTGAAGCAGGCCGTGCTCGGCACGCTCGCCGGCGCCACCGTGATCGACGACACCTACAACGCCAATCCCGACTCGATGCGCGCCGCGATCGACGTGCTGGCCTCGCGCGCCGCACCGCGCGTGCTGGTGATGGGCGACATGGGCGAAGTCGGCGACAACGGTCCGGCGTTCCACCGCGAAATCGGTGCGTACGCCAAAGAGCGCGGCATCGACGCGCTGTACGCGATGGGCGACGCTTCGCGCGACGCCTGCACCGCATACGGCGCGGGCGCGCATCACGTGGCCGACGTCGGCGCGTTGATCGCGCAATTGCAGCAGGCCGGTTTCGGCGCTGCCGCAACGTTTCTCGTGAAAGGCTCGCGCTTCATGCAAATGGAGCGCGTGGTGGACGCCGTAACGAGTCCACAACCCAACGCTGCGGGCTCGACGCCCGCCGCACATTGAAATAGAAGGACCGAAGCATGCTACTGGCGCTGGCGCAATGGCTGCAGAATGACGCAAGCTTCTTGCGCGTGTTCAGTTATCTGACTTTCCGTGCGGTGATGGCGACCATCACCGCGCTGCTGATCGGGCTCGTCTGCGGCCCGGCGGTGATCCGCAAGCTGACCGCGATGAAGGTCGGCCAGGCCGTCCGCAAAGACGGCCCGCAGACTCACCTCGTCAAATCCGGCACGCCGACCATGGGCGGCGTGCTGATTCTGCTCGGCATCGCCGTGGCCACGCTGTTGTGGGCCGATCTGACCAACCGCTTCATCTGGATCGTGATGCTCGTCACGTTCGGCTTCGGTGTGATCGGCTGGGTCGACGACTATCGCAAGGTGGTCTACAAGGACCCGCGCGGCATGTCCTCGCGCGAGAAGTATTTCTGGCAGTCGGTGATCGGTCTGTTCGCGGCGGTGTATCTCGCGTTCAGCGTCTCGGAAGCGAGCAATGTGCGCGTGTTCGATCTGTTCATGGCGTGGGTGCGCAGCGGCTTGTCGATGGGCTTGCCCGCGCGCGCCGACCTGTTGCTGCCGTTCGTCAAGTCGATCAGCTATCCGCTCGGCGTGTGGGGCTTCATCGTACTGACGTATCTGGTGATCGTCGGCGCGAGCAACGCGGTCAATCTCACCGACGGTCTGGACGGTCTCGTGATCATGCCGGTCGTGCTCGTCGGCGCATCGCTCGGCGTGTTCGCGTACGTGATGGGCAGCTCGGTCTATTCGAAGTATCTGCTGTTTCCGCATATCGCCGGTGCCGGTGAATTGCTGATCTTCTGTTCGGCGATGGGCGGCGCGGGGCTCGCGTTCCTCTGGTTCAACACGCACCCGGCGCAGATGTTCATGGGCGACGTCGGCGCGCTCGCACTCGGCGGCGCGCTCGGCACGGTCGCGGTGATCGTGCGTCAGGAAATCGTGCTGTTCATCATGGGCGGCATTTTCGTCGCGGAAACGCTCTCCGTGATGTTGCAGGTCACGTGGTTCAAATTCACCAAGCGCCGTTTCGGCGAAGGACGGCGTCTCTTCAAGATGGCGCCGCTGCATCACCATTTCGAACTGTCGGGATGGAAGGAAACGCAGGTGGTCGTGCGCTTCTGGATCATCACGTTGATGTTGTGTCTGTTCGGTTTGTCCACGCTCAAACTGCGTTAAGCATTAGTCGAAGTTAAGGGAAAGCAAGCGATGTTCGGCGAGAAGTTTCGGGATCGGCAAAAGCCGATGGTGCTCGTGCTGGGACTGGGTGAATCCGGTCTCGCGATGGCGCGCTGGTGCGCGCGGCACGGCTGTCGGCTGCGTGTGGCCGATACGCGCGAGGTGCCGCCGAACCTGTCCGCGCTGGAAGCGCACGGCGTCGACGCTGACTTCGTCGGCGGCCCGTTCTCGACGGTGCTGCTCGAAGGTGTCGAACTCGTTGCTATCAGCCCGGGCCTGTCGCCGCTCGCCGCCGATCTGTTGCCGCTGATCACGGCGGCGCGTGAGCAGGGCATTCCCGTGTGGGGCGAACTCGAGTTCTTCTCGCAGGCGCTGAAGACGCTCGGCGAAAGCGGCTACGCACCGAAGGTGATCGCGATCACCGGCACCAACGGCAAGACCACGACCACGAGCCTGACCGGCCTGCTGTGCGAGCGCGCCGGCAAGAAGGTCGCGGTGGCCGGCAACATCAGCCCGGCCTTGCTCGACAAGCTCAGCGAAGCGATCGATCACACCGCGCTGCCCGACGTGTGGGTGCTCGAACTGTCGAGCTTCCAGCTGGAAACCGCGCACACGTTTTCGCCGGATGCGGCAGTCGTGCTGAACATCACGCAAGACCACCTCGACTGGCACGGCGGGCTCGACGCGTATGCGGCGGCGAAGGGCCGCATCTTCGGTACACAGACCGTGCGCGTGCTGAACCGCGACGACTCGCGCGTGATGTCGCTCGCACCTTCGGGCGACAGCGAAGCGGACACGATCACCTTCGGCGTCACTGAGCCGAAGAATGACGGCGACTACGGTTTGCTGCGCGACAACGGCATGATCTGGCTCGTCGAAGCGCACGATCGCGACCCGAGTGATGAGCCCACGCCGAAGCGCCGTCGCAAGAACGAAGTGGCGACGCCGCCGGCCATCGCGCTCAAGCGTCTGATGCCCGCCGACGCGTTGCGCATTCGCGGCCTGCACAACGCCGCTAACGCGCTGGCCGCTTATGCGCTGGCGCGTGCGATCGGCTTGCCGGGCGCGCCGTTGCTGCACGGTCTGCGTGAGTACCACGGCGAGCCGCATCGCGTGGAGTTGATCGCGTCGATCGACGGCATCGACTACGTGGACGACAGCAAGGGCACCAATGTCGGCGCGACGGTGGCCGCGCTCGACGGCCTCGCGCAGCGCGCGGTGCTGATCGCCGGCGGCGACGGCAAGGGCCAGGCGTTCGAACCGCTCGCCGCGCCGGTGATGCGCTGGTGCCGCGCGGTGATGCTGATCGGCCGTGACGCGCCGCTGATTCGCGCGGCGCTCGAACACTGCGGCATCGCCATGACCGATCACGCGACGCTCGAAGAAGCGACGCGTGCCGCCGCCGCGCTGGCCCAACCGGGCGACGTCGTGCTGCTGTCGCCGGCTTGCGCGAGCTTCGACATGTTCAAGGGTTATGCACACCGTGCCGCCGTGTTTCGCAGCACGGTGGAAGACATCGCGGCCGAACGGGGGACGATGATATGAGCTGGTCGGAACGTTTCGGTTCTCGCCAGGCGGCTGCCGGCGATGCGGGCGGCTCGGGTGGAGCGGCGCGCATGGCGGGCCGCACGGGCGGCAGCGGCCTGGCGAGCGCCGTCAACGGCGTGCGTCCGCTGCGTTCGCGGATGCTCGACTACGATCACTCGCTGCTGTGGGTCGTGGTCGCGCTGCTCGGACTCGGCGTCGTGATGGTGTATTCGGCGTCGATCGCGATGCCCGATTCGCCGAAGTACGCGTCGTATCGCGACTATGCATTCCTCGTGCGCCAGATCATTTTCGTGACGATGGGCGCGGTAATCGGCGTCGTGTCGTTCCGCATCCCGATCTCGACGTGGGACAAGTACGCGCCCAAGCTCTTCCTGATCTCGCTCGTCGCGTTGGTGATCGTGCTGATCCCGCACGTCGGCAAGGGCGTGAACGGTGCGCGCCGCTGGATTCCGCTCGGCATCACGAACATGCAGCCGTCGGAGATCATGAAGCTCGCGGTGACGATCTACGCGGCGAACTACACGGTGCGTAAGCAGGAATACATGCACAGCTTCGCCAAGGGCTTTCTGCCGATGGCGGTGGCGGTTGGTCTCGTCGGGGCGTTGCTGCTGCTCGAACCGGACATGGGCGCGTTCATGGTGATCGCGGCGATTGCGATGGGCGTGCTGTTTCTCGGCGGTGTGAACGGCAAGCTGTTCGGCGGCCTGGTCGCCACGGCCGTAGGCACGTTCAGCTTGCTGGTGTGGGCGTCGCCGTGGCGTCGCGAGCGGATTTTCGCGTACCTCGATCCGTGGGATGACCGTTACGCGCAGGGCAAGGCTTATCAATTGACGCACTCGCTCATCGCGTTCGGGCGCGGCGAGTGGTTCGGCGTGGGCCTCGGCGGCAGCGTCGAGAAGCTCAACTACCTGCCGGAAGCGCATACCGACTTCATCCTCGCGGTGATCGGCGAGGAGTTGGGTTTCGTCGGCGTGCTGGTCGTGATCCTGATGTTCTACTGGATCGTGCGCCGCTCCTTCGAGATCGGCCGTCAGGCGCTCGCACTCGACCGCACGTTCGCGGGCCTGGTTGCGAAGGGCGTCGGCATCTGGTTCGGCGCGCAGACCTTCATCAACATGGGCGTGAATCTCGGCTTGCTGCCCACTAAAGGTCTCACGCTGCCGCTCGTCAGCTACGGCGGCTCGGGCATTTTGCTGAACTGCGTGGCGGTCGCTGTGTTGATGCGCGTGGATTACGAGAACCGTGTGTTGATGCGTGGGGGCAAAGTATGACCGCTCTCCACCAACGCACGCTGATGGTGATGGCCGGCGGCACCGGAGGACACGTGTTCCCGGGTCTCGCGGTCGCGCATCTGATGCAGGCGTGGGGCTGGAAGGTCGTGTGGCTCGGCAATCCCGCGGGCATGGAAGCGACGCTGGTGCCGAAGCACGGCATCCCGATGGAATACGTGCGCTTCGGCGGACTGCGCGGCAAAGGTCTCAAGACCAAGCTGATGCTGCCGCTGAATCTGCTGCGCGCGTGCACGCAGAGCCTCTCCGTACTGCGCCGCGTGAAGCCGGACGTCGTGCTCGGCATGGGCGGCTACATCACGTTCCCGGCTGGATTGATGGCCGCGTTGAGCGGCCGTCCGCTGGTGCTGCATGAACAGAATTCGATCGCCGGTCTCGCGAACAAGGTGCTCGCAAAGCTCGCCAAACGCGTGCTGGTTGCGTTTCCGAATGCGCTGCCGCACGGCGAATGGACCGGCAATCCGATTCGTGAGGAACTTGCGCGCGCGATTGCACCCAAAGCACGCTACGCACAACGCACGGGTCCGCTGAATGTGCTGGTGGTGGGCGGCAGTCTCGGCGCGGCGGCGTTGAACGAAGTGGTGCCGCGCGCGGTCGCGCTTCTCGCGCCGAACGAACGGCCGCGCATCGTGCATCAGGCGGGCGCGAAGCATATCGACGCGCTGCGCGAGAACTACGCGGCAGCGGGCCTGCAAAGCGGAGCCGAGGTCGAACTCGTGCCGTTCATCGACGACATGACGAGCGCGTACGCGAAGGCCGACCTCGTGATTTGCCGCTCCGGCGCGATGACGGTGTCGGAGATTTCGGCGGTGGGCGTGGCGGCGTTCTTCGTGCCGTTCCCGTATGCAGTAGACGATCACCAGACCACCAATGCAGCGTTTCTCGCCGATCACGGCGCGGCGCTAGTCGTGCAGCAACGTGACCTGTCGGCGGACACACTCGCCGACTGGTTGCGCAGCCAGACGCGGGAAACTCTCGCGGACATGGCGGAGCGTTCGCGCTCGCTCGCGAAACCCGACGCCACGGAGCAGGTCGCGCAGATTTGCGCGAGCGTGGCGGGTTCGATTTCGGGCGCGAGCCCAGAAGGACAGCAATGAAACATATCGTCAAACACATTCACTTTGTCGGCATCGGCGGTGTCGGCATGAGCGGCATCGCGGAGGTGCTGGTCAACCTGGGCTATCAGGTAAGCGGCTCGGATCTGTCGAGCAACGCAATCACGGATCGCCTCGCCGCGCTCGGCGCGCGCATTGCGATCGGTCACGCGGCCGAGAACATCGAAGGCGCGAACGCGGTGGTGGTTTCCACGGCTGTGCGCAGCGACAACCCCGAAGTGCTGGCCGCGCGTCATCGCCGCATTCCGATCGTGCCGCGCGCGGTGATGCTCGCGGAACTGATGCGCCTGAAGCAGGGCATCGCGATTGCCGGCACGCACGGCAAGACCACGACCACTTCGCTGGTGGCGAGCGTGCTGGCCGCGGGCGGGCTCGATCCGACCTTCGTGATCGGCGGACGGCTCATCAGCGCGGGCGCGAATGCGCGACTCGGCACGGGCGACTTCATCGTCGCCGAAGCGGACGAGTCGGACGCGTCGTTCCTGAACCTGTTCCCGGTGATCGAGGTCATCACGAACATCGACGCCGATCACATGGACACCTATGGCCACGACTTCGCGCGGCTCAAGCAGGCGTTCATCGAGTTCACGCACCGTCTGCCGTTCTACGGCATCGCAGTGCTGTGCGTCGACGATCCGAACGTGAAGGAGATCCTGCCGTTCGTGTCGAAGCCGATCATCCGCTACGGCCTTGCGCCGGACGCGCAGGTTCGCGCGGTGAACGTTCAGGCGCGCGACGGCAAGATGCATTTCACTGCGATGCGCGAAGACGCGGCGCCGCTCGACATCGTGTTGAACCTGCCGGGCGAGCACAACGTGCAGAACGCGCTGGCCGCGATTGCGATCGCGACTGAACTTGAAGTGAAAGATGCCGATATCCAGCGAGCGCTCGCGGATTTCAACGGCGTGGGCCGGCGCTTCCAGCGTTACGGCGAAGTGCCGGTGGCAACGGAGGGCAAGGTCGCGGGCGCGTACACGCTGGTCGACGACTACGGTCATCACCCGGTCGAGATGGCGGCCACGGTGGCGGCGGCGCGCGGCGCGTTTCCCGGCCGGCGCCTGGTGCTGGCGTTCCAGCCGCACCGCTTCACGCGCACGCGCGATTGCTTCGAAGATTTCGTGAAGGTGCTGTCGACCGTCGACGCGCTCGTGCTGACCGAAGTCTATTCGGCCGGCGAAGCGCCGATCGTCGCCGCGGACGGCCGCGCGTTGGCGCGCGCGCTGCGGGTGGCGGGCAAGGTCGAGCCGGTGTTCGTCGATACGGTGGATGAAGTGCCGGACGCGCTCGCAGCATTGGTGCGCGACGGCGACGTGGTGATTACGATGGGCGCGGGTTCGATCGGCGGTGTGCCGGGTCGTCTCGCGCAGGAACTGAAGGTGTGAGATGAGCAGTAATAAATCGGGCGAACTCGCCAAACAATTCGGCAAAGTGGCAGTGCTGCTCGGTGGAGATTCCGCCGAGCGAGAGGTATCGCTCAACTCCGGACGTCTCGTGTTGCAAGGTCTGCGCGACGCGGGCATCGACGCGCATCCGTTCGATCCGGCCGAGCGTCCGCTCGCCGCGTTGAAGGAAGAAGGCTTCGTGCGCGCGTTCAACGCGCTGCATGGCGGCTACGGCGAGAACGGCCAGATCCAGGGCGCGCTCGACTTCTACGGCATCAAGTACACCGGCAGCGGCGTGCTCGGCTCGGCGCTGGGTCTGGACAAGTTCCGCACCAAGCTCGTGTGGCAGCAGCTCGGCATTCCGACGCCGCCGTTCGAAGCGGTGCTGCGCGGCGACGACTATGACGCGCGCGCGAAAGAAATCGTCGCGAAGCTCGGCTTGCCGCTCTTCGTGAAGCCGGCGAGCGAAGGTTCGAGCGTCGCGGTGATCAAGGTGAAGAGCGCGGACGCATTGCCGGCCGCGCTGATCGAAGCGGTGGAGTACGACAGGATCGTCGTGGTCGAAAAGAGCATCGAAGGCGGCGGCGAATACACCGCGTGCATCGCGGGCGACCTGGACCTGCCGGTGATCCGCATCGTGCCGGCCGGCGAGTTCTACGACTACCACGCGAAGTACATCGCCAACGACACGCAGTACCTGATTCCGTGCGGTCTGGCGGCGGACGAGGAAGCGCGCCTGAAAGTGCTGGCGCGCCGCGCGTTCGACGTGCTCGGCTGCACCGACTGGGGCCGCGCCGATTTCATGCTCGACGGCGAAGGCAATCCGTACTTTCTGGAAGTGAACACGGCGCCTGGCATGACCGATCACTCGCTGCCGCCGAAAGCGGCGCGCGCGGTGGGCATCAGCTATCAGGAACTGGTTGTCGGCGTGTTGGCGCTGACGCTGCAGGACTAAACGGGGCGACCCGAAAGCAACACCATGTGGAACAACGTTCGCCAGCTCAATCTTGCCACCAATGCATTGCATGTGTTGCTGGTGCTCGTGCTGCTGGCGGCGGGCGGTTACTGGCTGATCCAGCGCCCGAATTTCGCGCTGCGCGAAATCCAGATCGACGGCGACACCGAGCACATCAATTCGCCGACGGTGCGCGCCGGCGTAGTGGGGCGGTTGAAGGGCAACTTTTTCACGGTCGATCTCGACGTCGCGCGCCAGGCGTTCGAGCAGATGCCGTGGGTGCGTCACGCGAGCGTGCGGCGGGTCTGGCCGAACGCGCTGGCTGTCACGCTCGAGGAGTACAAACCGCTGGGAACGTGGGGCAGCGATCAGCTGGTCAGCGTCGATGGCGAGCTGTTCACCGCGAACCAGGGCGAGCTGGAAGAAGATCTGCCCGCGTTCGACGGCCCGGACGGCACGGCAAAAGAGGTGGTCGCGCGTTATCACGACTTCCAGAAGTGGTTTGCGCCGTTGGGCGCGACGCCGGACGAAGTGACGCTGTCGCCGCGCTACGCGTGGACGGTGAAGCTGTCGAACGGCACGCAGGTTGAACTTGGACGCGAACGCAATCAGGACACGCTGCTCGATCGCAGCAAGCGCCTGACGGCGGCGTGGAGCGCGGTGACGCAACGTTGGGGAAAGGATATCGAGTATGCGGACTTGCGCTATCCGAACGGTTTCGCGATTCGCGCGGCTGGCATGCGCTTTATCAGCGAACCCGACAAGGGCAAGAAGTAAACGGACATCACACGCAATGAGCACGCTATGAGTAAAGACTATAAAGATCTGCTGGTCGCCCTCGACATCGGGACGTCGAAGGTCGTGGCCATCGTCGCTGAGTTGAAGGGCGAAGGTCACTACGAGGTGATCGGCCTCGGCCAGAGCGAATCGAAGGGGCTCAAGAAAGGCGTGGTGGTGAATATCGAAGCCACCGTGCAGTCGATTCAGCGCGCCCTCGAAGAAGCCGAGCTGATGGCCGACTGCAAGATCACGAATGTGTTCACCGGGATCGCCGGCAGCCATATCCGCAGCTTCAATTCGAGCGGCATGGTGGCGATCAAGGAGAAGGAAGTCACGCAGACGGACGTCGCCCGCGTGATCGAAACGGCCAAGGCGATCAACATCCCGACCGATCAGCAGGTGCTGCATATCCTCACGCAGGAATTCATCATCGACGGTCAGGAAGATGTGCGCGAGCCGATCGGCATGAGCGGCATTCGCCTCGAAGTGAAGGTGCACATCGTCACCGGCGCGGTGAGCGCGGCGCAGAACATCGTCAAGTGCGTGCGCCGTTGCGGGCTCGAAGTGAACGATCTGATTCTGCAGCCGCTCGCGTCGTCGCTCGCGGTGCTGACGGAAGACGAGAAGGAACTCGGCGTGGTGCTGGTCGATATCGGCGGCGGCACGACTGATATTGCGATTTTCAGCGAAGGCGCGATCCGTCATACGGCGGTGATTCCGATCGCCGGCGACCAGATCACGAGCGACATCGCGATGGCCTTGCGCACGCCGACGCCGGACGCCGAAGACATCAAGGTCGATTACGGCATCGCCAAGCAGGCCTTGGCCGATCCGGACGAGATGATCGAAGTGCCGGGTCTCGGCGAGCGCGGTCCGCGCACGCTGTCGCGCCAGGCGCTGGCGGCGGTGGTCGAGCCGCGCGTCGAAGAACTGTTTTCGCTCGTGCAGCAGGTGGTGCGCGAGTCGGGTTACGAGGAACTGCTGAGCTCCGGCGTGGTGCTGACCGGCGGCGCGTCGATGATGCTCGGCATGGTCGAACTGGGTGAAGACATTTTCCTGAAGCCGGTGCGCATCGGCGTGCCGGAATACGCGGGCGGTCTCGCCGACGTCGTGCGCAATCCGCGCTATTCGACGGCGATGGGCCTGCTCGTCGAAGGACGCTCGCAACGCATGCGCGGGCGCAAGGTCGCGGTGCAGTCGGGCTCGATGGGACAGGTGTTCACGCGCATGAAGGACTGGTTCCTCGGTAACTTCTGACGCAACGGTTTTGCTGCACAGATTTAGCTGAACGGGTTTCGAACGGGTTCTAAAAAATACGCGCTGGTGCCGGCGGCCGGCGCGCGACAGGCGGTTGCCCGATCTCCTGCCGAATAACGGCCGAGTGGCTGTAATTTTTTATCTTGACGGAGGCAACATGGAATTCCAGATGCTGGAAACCGAAACGAACGGCACCATCATCAAGGTGGTCGGAGTAGGTGGCGCTGGCGGCAATGCCGTTCAGCACATGATCAACAAAGGCGTGCAAGGCGTCGACTTCATCGTGATGAACACGGACGCGCAGGCACTGTCGCGTTCGCGCGCCACCGCGGTGATCCAGCTCGGCAACACGGGTCTGGGCGCAGGCGCCAAGCCGGAAATGGGCCGCGCCGCAGCCGAAGAAGCCCGTGAGCGCATCGCCGACGCACTGCGCGGCGCACACATGGTCTTCATCACGGCCGGCATGGGCGGCGGCACGGGCACGGGCGCAGCACCCGTGGTCGCGCAGATCGCGAAGGAAATGGGCATTCTGACCGTCGGTGTGGTCAGCAAGCCGTTCGAGTTCGAAGGCGGCAAGCGCATGCGCGTCGCTGAAGCCGGTTCGCAGCAACTGGAGGATCACGTCGATTCGCTGATCGTCGTTCTGAACGACAAGCTGTTCGAGGTGATGGGCGACGACGCCGAGATGGACAAGTGCTTCCAGTGCGCAGACGATGTGCTGAACAACGCAGTGGCCGGTATCGCGGAAATCATCAACGTCGACGGTCTGGTGAACGTCGACTTCGAAGACGTGAAGACGGTGATGGGCGAGCAAGGCAAGGCGATGATGGGCACGGCGACGGTCGCCGGCGTCGATCGCGCGCGCCTCGCCGCCGAGCAGGCTGTCGCCAGCCCGCTGCTGGAAGGCGTGGATCTGTCGGGCGCGCGTGGCGTGCTGGTCAACATCACGTCGAGCCGTTCGCTGCGTCTGTCCGAAACGCGCGAAGTGATGAACACCATCAAGAGCTATGCTGCAGAAGACGCAACCGTGATCTTCGGCGCGGTGTACGACGATGCGATGGGCGACGCGCTGCGCGTGACGGTCGTGGCAACGGGTCTGGGCCGCGCGGCGAAGAAGCAACAATCGGCACCGATGACGCTCCTGCGCACCGGCACCGACAACCAGCCGATCGGCGCGATGCAGCACGCAGCGTATGCACCGTCGGCGTCGCACGCGAGCACGGCCGATTACGGCGCGCTGGACACGCCGGCAGTGTGGCGCACCTCGCGCGATACGGCCGCTTCGCATGTGCAGGCGTTGCAGGAAAAAGGCGTCGACACGTACGACATTCCGGCATTCCTGCGCAAGCAGGCGGACTGAGCGCGCGAGCAGGCTTTCGTTGCCGCGCTGTCTTCAGCAGCGCTGGCCGACGAATGCACGAGCGTGGCGGGTGAACGGCGAACAGGCCGCGTATCGTTCAGATTCGCGGCAAGGAAAAGTGCCCTCTTCGGATTCGCGAAGCGGATTGGGCGACTGTCGCCGGACGGCGGAGCCAGTAGTACGGTAGGGCCCAGCCGGATTTCACTGCGACACGAGAACGTGCGAGCGTGCTTCGCATCGATGCAAAGGACTGAGCATGATTCAAGCAGGTGACAAGCTGCCCGACGCAACGCTTTTCGAGTTTGTCGAAGACGAGCGGGCGGGCTGCACGTTGGGGCCGAACAGCTTCAGCGTGCGCGAGCAGACGGCGGGCAAGCGCGTGGTGATCTTCGGATTGCCGGGCGCGTTCACGCCGACCTGTTCGGCCAAGCATGTACCGGGTTATGTCGAGCACGCCGGGCAGTTGCGCGCTGCGGGCATCGACGAGATCTGGTGCGTGTCCGTCAACGACGCGTTCGTAATGGGCGCGTGGGGACGCGATCAGCACGCCTCGGGCAAGGTGCGCATGATGGCGGACGGCAGTGCGGCTTTCACACGGGCGCTCGGTCTCGAGCAGGATTTGTCGGCGCGCGGCATGGGAATCCGTTCCCAGCGCTACGCGATGGTGGTCGACGACGGCGTGGTCAAGACGTTGAACGTCGAGGCTGCCGGCAAATTCGAAGTCAGCGATGCAGGGAGTATTCTCGCCACGTTGAGCTAGTTGCGCGGCGTCGCGCCTTCGCCTCTCGCCTGCGCGGCTGTGCCGCGTTGTCGCAGGGCAACGGTGAGTAAGACGCTTTTGTGACAGGCCGTTACGCGGGCCGATGACCGGAAACGCCTCCGTTCCGGACATCGGCCCGTCACGCTTTCCCTGACGGGCGCCCATTGGGTAATGCAGCGAAACAGATTGATACGTTCCGCGCAACGACGCTCCTTAGGGTATTGGAGTATAATTCGCGCTATGGAATAAAAAGTCCCGATTGGGATTTTCAATCGAATAGAAGATCACCATGTTGAAGCAGCGCACTATCAAATCAATCGTCAAGACAGTTGGCATCGGCCTGCACTCCGGCCGTAAAGTCAACCTGACGCTCCGCCCGGCGGCGCCGGACACTGGCATCGTGTTTTCGCGCGTGGATCTGCCCACGCCGGTAGACATTCCGGCGTCGGCGATGGCGATTGGCGATACGCGTCTGGCTTCCGTGTTGCAGAAAGACGGCGCGCGCGTGTCGACCATCGAGCACCTGATGTCCGCCTGCGCCGGTCTCGGCATCGACAATCTTTATGTCGACGTCACCGCCGAAGAAATTCCGATCATGGACGGCAGTGCCGGTTCGTTCGTGTTCCTGATCCAGTCGGCGGGTATCGAAGAGCAGAACGCGGCGAAGAAATTCATCAAGGTCACCAAGCCGGTCGAAATTCGCGACGGCGACAAGTTCGCGCGCCTCGATCCGTACTTCGGTTTCAAGCTGAAGTTCACGATCGACTTCCGTCACCCGGCCGTTGACAAGACCGGTCAGGCGCTGGAAGTGGATTTTGCCAACACGTCGTACGTGCGTGAAATCGCGCGTGCCCGCACGTTCGGCTTTGCGCATGAAGTGGAAATGATGCGCGAACTGGGTCTCGCGCGCGGCGGCAGCATGGACAACGCGATCGTGCTCGACGAATACCGCATTCTGAACAACGACGGCCTGCGCTACGACGACGAGTTCGTGAAGCACAAGATGCTCGACGCGATCGGCGACCTGTATGTGGTCGGCCATCCGTTGCTGGCGTCGTACAACGCGTACAAGTCGGGTCACGGCCTGAACAACGCGTTGCTGCGCGAGTTGCTGGCGCACGAAGACTCGTACGAAATCGTCACTTTCGAAGACACGCAGAAGGCGCCACGCGGGTTCGCGTACGAGACGCAAACGGCATTCGCCTAACCCTTTGGTTTGATCGCGCGGAAGCAAGCGCATAAAAAAACGGCCCATACGGGCCGTTTTTTTCGTTCAGCGATTTCTCCGATGCCGGGCCGCCATTCTCGCCAGCGCTTCCTGGAGCGGCGACGGCGCGAGCGACTCGGAGAGCGCATGCAGCGCGTCGGCGCCGGTCGGCGTCATACGCGCCTGCTTGACCGGCGGCGGCGCCTTGACCGGCTGCGGTCGCACGCGAATTCTCAGCGCCTTGACCGGCCAGCCTCGTTGCTGCAAATCCGCCAGCAGCCGCGGCTCCAGATGCCGCAGGCGCGCCGCGAGCGCATTGTGCGCGGCAAAGAGGGCCAGCACGCCGTCCTTGATGAAGCCCGGCTCGACGCTCGTCGCCAGATAATCGGGCAGCAGCGCGCGCAGATCCTTTTCCAGCGCGGCAATCTGCTCGACGCCCGCGCGCAGGGCCGCGAAGGCGTCCGTGCGATTGAGCACCTCGGCGACAGGCTGGGGGCGGCGCGCTTTGAACTGCTGGGGCGGCGGCCTTGAAAAGGACGGAAAACGGCTCATGTTTGACGGTAGCGGCGTGTTCGCACCCGATGCGCGTTCACGTTGCGATTGTACCGTGCGGGATGCCCGCGAGCCCGTCTCGATGCGTACTGTCAAAGGTCGCTGCGGCGGGCTTCGGATGCCTTGCCGCCGTCGCGCCTCTGACACAGGCGCTGCCGGGGGCGCGTGCTAAAATGCCCGATTCGAATTCACTCTTGGACTAAGCCGCCGAGGCCCTTCCGACCCCGGAGCGCACGTGCCTGAACAGCACGCCGCGACCCAGCCGAAGCCGCGACGCAGACACCGATCCGATGACCACCGGTTTTCTACAAAAGATTTTTGGCAGCCGCAACCAGCGGTTAGTCAAGCAATATCAAAAGACCGTCGCGGCGATCAATGCGCTCGAACCGCAGATCGAGCAATTGACGGACGATCAACTGCGCGCCAAAACGGGTGAATTCCGCCAGCGCGTCGCGAGCGGCGAATCGCTCGACAAGCTGCTGCCCGAAGCGTTTGCCGTGTGCCGCGAGGCCAGCAAGCGGGTGCTGAAAATGCGCCACTTCGACGTGCAGTTGATCGGCGGCATGGTCCTGCATTACGGCAAGATCGGCGAAATGCGCACCGGCGAAGGCAAGACGCTCGTCGCTACGCTGCCGGTGTACCTGAACGCGCTATCGGGCCGCGGCGTCCACGTGGTCACGGTCAACGACTACCTCGCCCAGCGCGACGCCGAATGGATGGCGCGCCTGTACAACTTCCTCGGTTTGTCGGTCGGCATCAACCTGTCGCAGATGGACCACGAAGCGAAGCAGGCAGCTTACGCCGCGGACATCACGTACGGCACGAACAACGAATTCGGCTTCGACTACCTGCGCGACAACATGGTCTACGAGACCGACGCGCGCGTGCAGCGAGCCTTGAATTTCGCGGTCGTCGACGAGGTCGACTCGATCCTGATCGACGAAGCGCGTACGCCGCTGATCATCTCCGGCCAGGCCGAAGATCACACCGAACTCTACGTGCGCATGAACGCACTGCCGCCGCTGCTCGAACGCCAGATCGGCGAAGAGAAGGCGGACGGCACGGGCGTCGAAAAGCCGGGTGACTACACGCTGGACGAGAAGGGCCGTCAGGTGTTCCTGACCGAGTCGGGTCACGAAAAGGCCGAGCGTCTGCTCGCCGAGTGGGGCCTGATCGGCGAGGGCGAAAGCCTGTACGCGCCGCAGAACATCACGCTGATGCACCACGTGTATGCGGCGTTGCGCGCGCACACGCTGTTTTTCAAGGACCAGCATTACGTCGTGCAGAACGGCGAAGTCGTGATCGTCGATGAATTCACCGGCCGTCTGATGGCGGGCCGCCGCTGGTCGGACGGTTTGCACCAGGCCGTGGAAGCGAAGGAACACGTGAAGATCCAGAGCGAGAATCAGACGCTCGCATCGATCACGTTCCAGAACTACTTCCGCATGTACGCGAAGCTGGCCGGCATGACCGGCACGGCCGACACCGAAGCGTACGAATTCAACGAGATCTACGGCCTCGAAACGGTCGTGATCCCGACCAACCGTCCGCCCAAGCGGATCGACAAGCAGGATCAGATCTACAAGACCGCCAAGGAACGCTACGACGCGGTGATCCGCGACATTCGCGAGTGCTACGAGCGTGGTCAGCCGGTGTTGGTCGGCACGACGTCGATCGAAAACTCCGAGCTGCTCTCGCATCTGCTGAAGCAGGCCGGTCTGCAGCACGAAGTGCTGAACGCCAAGCAGCACGCGCGTGAAGCCGAGATCGTCGCCGAAGCGGGCCGTCCGAAGCGCATCACGATCGCCACCAACATGGCCGGCCGTGGTACCGACATCGTGCTCGGCGGCAACGCGGAAAAGCAGGCGTCCTTCATCGAGCAGGACGAGACGCTGGCCGACGAAGAGAAGCAGCGCCGCATCCAGAAGCTGCACGACGAGTGGCAGGCGCTGCACGACCAGGTGAAGGCCGCGGGCGGTCTGCATATCATCGGCACCGAACGTCACGAATCGCGCCGGATCGACAACCAGTTGCGCGGCCGTGCCGGTCGCCAGGGTGACCCCGGTTCGTCGCGCTTCTATCTGTCGCTGGAAGATCCGCTGTTGCGCATTTTCGCGGGCGACCGTGTGCGCGCGATCATGGATCGCCTGAAGATGCCGGAAGGCGAGGCGATCGAAGCGGGCATCGTGTCGCGCTCGATCGAATCAGCGCAGCGCAAGGTCGAAGCGCGCAACTTCGACGTTCGTAAGCAGTTGCTCGAATACGACGATGTGTCGAACGATCAGCGCAAGGTGATCTACCAGCAGCGCAATGAATTGCTTGAAGCGAACGACATCACCGAGACCATCGGTGCAATGCGTCATGGCGTGATCGCCGACATCGTTCACCAGTTCGTGCCGGCAGGCAGCATCGAAGAGCAGTGGGACGTGCCCGAGCTGGAGGAAGTGCTGCGCAACGAATGGCAGCTCGACCTCGCGATCCAGGAAATGATCAACGAGTCGAACTCGATCAGCGCGGACGAGATTCTCGAAGCGGTCGAAGCTGCCGCGGACGAAGCGTACGAGGCGAAGGTCGAACTGGTCGGCCGCGAATCGTTCAGCGCGTTCGAACGCTCCATCATGCTGCAAACGCTGGACCGCAGCTGGCGCGAACATCTGGCCGCACTCGACCATCTGCGTCAGGGCATCCATCTGCGCGGCTATGCGCAGAAGAACCCGAAGCAGGAATACAAGCGCGAGGCGTTCGAACTGTTCGCCGCGATGCTCGACGCGGTAAAGCTCGAAGTCACCCGTGTGGTGATGAACGTGCAGATCCAGTCGCCGGAACAGTTGGAAGAGGCCGCCGAGCAACTGGAAGAGCAGGGCAGCCATCTCGAGAACGTCGAGTTTCGCCACGCCGAGTTCGCCGAAGCCGCGGCCGCAGCGCCGGTCGCCGCCGAAGCGGCCACCGCTGCGATGATCGGCGAAGCGATGAGCCACGGCCACGGTGCGGCGTCGCAAGCGGCAGTGAATGTCGGTGCGGACAACGTGCCGAAGGTCGGCCGCAACGACCCCTGCCCGTGCGGCAGCGGCAAGAAATACAAGCAGTGCCACGGCAAGATCGTCTGATGCCGAAAGCGGCGCGCTCCTGAGCGCGCCGCGTCGTTTTACGCAGTGCTTTGCTGTTGATTTCGCGGTGGTCCGGCAACCTGCCCGGGCCATCAGTTCCGTTTCCTCGATGCCGGCGCCTGCCGGCATTTTCTTCGACAGGTCGCGACCATGGCTGTCAATTTCCCCTCGATCGATCCCGCTCAACTCCACCCCGTCGCCGGCGTTACGCTCGGCTGGGCCGAGGCGAACATCCGCAAGCCGAACCGTAAAGACGTGCTCGTCATCTCCGTCGACGAAAGCGCGACGGTAGGCGGCGTGTTCACGCAGAACCGCTTTTGTGCGGCGCCCGTCACGGTGTGCCGTGAGAATCTGGAGCGTGTGCGCGCTGGCGGCAGGGCGATCCGCGCGCTGGTGATCAACACGGGCAACGCGAACGCGGGCACGGGTGAGCCGGGTCTCGTGGCGGCGCGCGAAACGTGCGCCGAACTCGCGCGTCTCGCCGACATCGCACCGGAACAGGTGCTGCCGTTTTCGACCGGCGTGATTCTCGAACCGCTGCCGGTCGATCGTCTGAAGGCCGGTTTGCCGGCCGCGCTGGCCAACCGTAAGGAAGCGAACTGGTACGACGCCGCGCAGGCGATCATGACCACCGACACGCTGCCTAAAGCCACCTCGCGCCAGGTCACGATCGACGGCCATACGGTCACGCTGACGGGCATCAGCAAGGGCGCCGGCATGATCAAGCCGAACATGGCGACCATGCTCGGCTTCCTCGCGTTCGACGCAGCGCTCGCGCAGCCGGTGCTGGACGCGCTGGTCAAACACGTCGCGGACCGCTCGTTCAACTGCATCACGATCGATGGCGATACGTCGACCAACGATTCGTTCATCCTGATCGCGTCGGGCAAATCGAGCCTGCCGGCGATCACGTCTACCGATTCGCCCGCTTATGCAGCGCTGCGCGATGCGGTGACCGAAGTCGCCCAGACCCTCGCGCAACTGATCGTGCGCGACGGCGAAGGCGCGACCAAATTCATGACCGTGCATGTCGAAGGCGGCTCGAGCGTTAGCGAATGCCGCCAGATCGCGTATGCGATCGGCCACTCGCCGCTCGTGAAGACAGCCTTCTATGCATCGGACCCGAACCTCGGCCGCATTCTGGCGGCCATCGGTTATGCCGGCGTGGACGATCTCGACGTCGGCAAGATCGATCTGTATCTGGACGACGTGCTGGTCGCGACTGCCGGCGGCCGCAACCCGGCGTACCGTGAAGAAGACGGCCAGCGCGTCATGAAGAAGAGCGAGATCGGCATTCGCGTCGTACTCGGCCGCGGCGATGCGCAAGCCACGATCTGGACTTGCGATCTGTCGCACGACTACGTGAGCATCAACGCCGACTATCGCTCGTAACCAGGTTCATTGCGCGGCCTCCCGCCGCGCAATGGGCCGCTTACTTCACCGTCATGGATAAACTCGAACAGTTTTTGACCCGGGCCGAAGCCGTGCTCGTCCGTCTGGAGGCAATGCTTCCGCCCGCCGCGCCTGAGATCGACTGGTCGGCTGCGGTCGCATTTCGCTGGCGCAAGCGCCAGGGGCGCGGCTACCTGCAGCCGGTGCCCGCCATCTCGTCGATCACGCTCGACGACTTGCAGAACATCGATCGCCAGAAAGGGCTGATCGAGCAGAACACGCGCCAGTTCGTGCACAAGCAGCCGGCCAACAACGTGCTGCTGACGGGCGCGCGCGGCACCGGCAAATCGTCGCTGATCAAGGCGTGCCTGAACGCGTACGCGAAGGACGGCCTGCGTCTGATCGAAGTGGACAAGGACGATCTGCACGATCTCGGCGACATCGTCGACCTGATCGCGAAGCGGCCGGAGCGCTTCGTGGTGTTCTGCGACGACCTGTCGTTCGAAGACGGCGAGTCGGGCTACAAGGCGCTGAAGGTTGCGCTCGACGGTTCGATCGCCGCGCAGTCGGATAACGTGCTCATCTACGCGACGTCGAACCGCCGCCATCTGCTGCCCGAGTACATGAGCGACAACGAGACGTACAAGCACACGTCCGACGGCGAGATTCATCCGGGCGAACTGGTGGAAGAAAAGATTTCGCTGTCGGAGCGTTTCGGCCTGTGGGTCAGCTTCTATCCGTTCAAACAGGATGATTACCTGTCGATCATCGCCCACTGGCTGCGGCATTTCGGTTGCGACGACGCCGAAGTCGAGGCCGCGCGCGGCGACGCGCTGGTATGGGCACTCGAACGCGGCTCGCGCTCGGGGCGCGTTGCGTGGCAATTCGCGCGTGACTGGTCCGGCCGGAAGAGCCCCGCATGAGCGACGCGCAGAAGAACGCCGTCGGCCGTCCGGTGACGGAAGTCGCCGTCGGCGTGCTGATTCAGCCGGACGGGCGCTATTTGTTGGCGCAGCGTCCGGCGGGCAAGCCATATGAGGGCTACTGGGAGTTTCCCGGTGGCAAGCTGGAGGCGGGCGAGTCGGTCGAGGCCGCGCTTGCTCGCGAGCTGCACGAGGAACTGGGGATCGACGTAGAGGCAAGCCATCTTTGGCATACGCTCGAACACGATTACCCACACGCCTATGTGCGGCTTTTCTTCTGCAAGGTGACGCAGTGGTCCGGCGAGCCGCATGGCCGCGAAGGCCAGGCATTCGTCTGGCAGGCGTTGCCTGCGGACGTCGCACCGCTGTTGCCGGCGACCATTCCAGTGCTCGAATGGCTCGCGGCGGAAAAGAACTGATAGGCAGAAGGGTACGGCGGGCGCTGTGCTAGTAGCGTCCGCCGTCACAGCGAGCCCGCTCAATGCGGGTTGTAGTCCTCGCCGGGCGTCTCATCCGACGACGCTTCCTGATCGGTCCCACCGATCTTGTATTTCTCAGCGGCCCAGGCGCCGAGATCGATCTGCTTGCAGCGATCGGAGCAGAACGGACGGTAGCGGCTTTCAGGGGTCCAGCGGACATCCTTGCCGCAAGTGGGGCATTTGACGACGGTAGGCATACGGTCAGGCAGTCAATCGCAAACGGAACAAGTAACGAATATAGGGGCATTTCGCGCCGCTTTAAAGGCGCATCCCTCTATCCGGATCTGGCGGGCGAACGTGGCACGCCAGATTGCGGGCCTGCTTACAGGCTGCAAAGCGTGAGCTGGAACGGTACGTCGACATCCACTGCACGCGGACGCAAATCGCCGTCCTGCACCGTGAAACGCACCCACAGCATGTACTTGTTGGCACTCGCCTCGGGAATCACCCGCAATTCTGGTGCCACCCGAACCTGCATCAGTTGATACGAACGCCCCGACAGCATCTGCTGATAGCTGCCTTGCATCGCCATCACCTTCGACGCCTGGCCGGATTCGCGCGCGAGCCGCAGAACGATGGTGGCCGCGTCACGCAGCGGCAGCAGCGGCGTGACCCACTTGGCGATGTCCTGGCGGCGCTGATCGGGATGAAGCTGTTGCCACGCGTAGTAGGACGGCAGGTCGAATTTGCACGTGCCACCCGGGATAATCGCGCGGCTGCGAATGCTGGCGAGCCACTCGTTGTCTGCAAGATGCTGGCCGGTCTTGCCCTGCATCTGCCCGAGTCCCGCGAGAGTCTGTTCGATTTCGCCGAGCACGGCTTCCAGCGCGTTCTGCTCGATTCCCGGGTTGCCGCGAAACGGCGCCAGCGTTTGCCGTTGACGCTCGAGTTCCTTCATCAGATCGGACTTCAGATCCGCGCGACCCGCAACTTCTGAGATTTCGAACAACGTTGTCAGTGCGACGTGATGTTCCCTGGCGTCTTCCTGAGTCAGAAAGAACGTGAAGCGCTCGAACAGATCTTCGAGGCGCAACAGCGTCCGGATTCGCTCGTTGAAGGGATACTCGTAAAGGATCAAGCGGGCTCGCCTCGGGCGTGGTCGGTGACGGGAATGCAGAACATTCTAATGCCGTGGGACTACCCTAGCAATCACGCACTTTTTCAGCGCGCTTTCGCAACTTTTTTCACGTGTTTCGGGCGCTTTCTGCGTGCTTTGGCTTACACGCTGCCGCAAAGTTCAACGAGAAGGGCGTGGAGCGGCGCGCGGTTTTCATGTGTCGCGCGCGTTTTTCGCTTCGCCGATGGCATGGTTTCAGCTCATGCGCCCGCGAGAGACAGATACGCGCGATGCTGCTCGTCGACTTGCGCCTGCAGTGTGCCGAGCGATACGTTGTCGTTGTCGATCACGTCGTCGGCTGCGGCGAGGCGCGCTTCGCGCGTGGCCTGGCGGGCGATGATCGCCAGCACCTGGTCGCGGCTGAAGCCGTTGCGGCTCATGACGCGCGCGATCTGCGTCTCGACGCTGCAATCGACGGTCAGCACGTGGTTCACGCGATGCTTCCAGCTTCCCGACTCGACCAGCAGCGGCACCACGACGATCACATAAGGGCCTCGCGCTTCGCGCTGCTCGCGCCTGGTCTCCGCACGAATCAACGGATGCGTGATGGCTTCGAGACGTTTGCGCGCGCCTTCGTCGCTGAATACGAGCTCACGCATGCGCGCGCGGTCGAGCGAGCCGTCGGCGGCGACGAACTCGGCGCCGAATTCGGCGGCAATCGGCGGCATCGCGATGCCGTGCGGCGCGGTGATGCGATGCGCGATCAGGTCCGTGTCGACGAGTGGCACGCCGTGCGCGGTGAACAGATCGGCGACGGTCGACTTACCGCTGCCAATGCCGCCGGTGAGTCCTACGACAAACATGCTTCAGCCTCCCAGAGCCAGATAGAGCGGTGTGCCGAGAAACAACGTGAGCGCGCCACCCGCTGCGAGAAACGGCCCGAACGGCAGCGGCTCCTCGAAGCGCATGCGGCCGCGCCACGTCGCCGCGAGGCCGACCACTGCGCCCGTCACCGCCGCGATCAGCACGATCTGCGGCAGGGCGGCCCAGCCGAGCCACGCGCCGAGCGCCGCGAGCAGCTTGAAATCACCGTAGCCCATGCCTTCGACACCGCGCACCAGCCGGAACAGCCAATGCACGGCCCACAGCACAAGGTAACCGAAGATGGCGCCGAGCACCGCATCGTGCAGGCTCGCAAACATGCCGTTGAAATTGACGATGAGGCCAGCCCACAGAAGCGGCAGCGTCATCGAGTCGGGCAGCAGATGTGTGTCGATGTCGATCGCGCTCATCGCGAGCAGCGCCGCGCAGAAGCCGAAGGCGGCGAGCGCCGTGGCGCTCGGGCCGAACAGTGCGAGGGCGCCCGCCGCGAACGCGCCGCTGGCAATTTCGAGCAGCGGATAGCGCAGGCTCACGTGTGCGTTGCAGGCGGAGCAGCGTCCGCGCAGCAGCACATAGCTGAGTACCGGCAGATTCTCCCACGCGCGCAGGACGTGCCCGCAATGCGGACACGCGCTACGCGGCACCCACAGGTTATAGCGCGCGGGCTGGCCGTCTTCGGGCGGCGGCTGGTCGCTGGTGTCGCTGATTTCCGCATGCCACGCACGCTCCAGCATGATCGGCAGCCGATGCACGACCACGTTCAGGAAGCTGCCGATCACGAGGCCGAACACGATCGCAAACGCCATCTGCAGGCCGGCGGGCAAGCTGCCGAACGCGACGCCGATGCCGGTCGCGAGGTGGCCGGGCAGCAAGCCCGAGAGCAGACTGGAAGAAGTTTCTGACACGAGTGGAAAAGGCGCCTGCATGGATAAGGGATTGGATTCGGCTGCGATCCTACACCACGTTGCCGAGTTGAATAATGGGAAGATACATCGCGATCACGAGGCCGCCGACCAGCGCCCCCAGCACGACGATCACGAGCGGCTCGCACAGGCTCGACAGCGTGCCGATCTTCTCGTCTACCTGACGATCCGCGAGCGAGGCCACGTCGATCAGCATGGTGTCGAGCGCGCCGGACTCCTCGGCCACCGCCACCGGCTGCACGACCTCGGGCGGAAAGCAGCGTGCCGCGCGCATGGCCGCCGCAAGTCGCTCGCCGCGCCGCAGCCGTGCGGCGATGTCGAGCGTGGCCCGGTCGAAGAAAGCGTTGCCGGTGGCGTGAGTCAATGAATCGAACGCGTCGGCGAGCGGTGTGCCGGCCGATAGCAAGGTGCCGAGCGCGCGGCTCCAGCGTGCCGCGCACAGCGTACCCAGCAACGGCCCGGCGACCGGCATTCTTAGCGACAGGCGCGCGAACCGGATGCGCGCAATTTCGGAACGTCGTAGCAGAAACGTCACGGCCGAAGTCGACGCGAAGATCAATGCGATGACGGGCAGGCTCCAGCGCGCCGCGCCCGACGACAACGCGAGCACGAACTGCGTCGGTGCGGGCAGCTTCGCGCCGAAGCCGTCGAAGATCTGTTTGAAGGTCGGCACGACCCACACCAGCAAGGCAGCCGTGATTGCCGTGGCCAGCAACAGGATTGCGACGGGATAGGTCAGTGCCGCGCGCACTTTCGCGCGCTGCGCGGCGGCGCGTTCGCGGTCGTCGGCGATTCTCGCGAGGACGGCGGCCAGCGCGCCGGCCGCCTCGCCCACTTCGACGAGTTGACAGTACAGCGCATTGAATTGCGCCGGGTGCCGCTGCAGCGCCGCGGAAAAGCGCAGGCCCGCGGTGATGTCGCGAGCCAGTGCGCCGACGATTCGCGGCATGCCTTGCCGGTTCGACGACTGCCCTTGCGCCAGCAGATCCAGCGCGGGCGCGAGTGGCAAACCGGCACGCAGCAGACTGGCGAGTTGCCGGGTGAACAGCGTGACGTCCGCGGCGCGCGCTTTGGGACGCGGCGCCGCTCCATGCGCGGCGAGTTCGACGATGAACAGATCCTCGCGTTTGAGCATGACTCGCGCGGTGCCCGCGTCCGGCGCGATCAGCGTTCCGTTTTTGTGAAGACCGTCGGCGGTGACGCCGCGCCATCTGAAGCGCGTGTCGGTCGCAGAAGGCGGATGAGTCGTGACCGTGTTCATGCGACTTCGGTGGCAGCCAGTGCTTCAGCGAGACTGGTGGTGCCGTCTCGTACACGCGCCAACGCCGCGTTGCGCAACGTGGCCACCTGTTCGGTTTGCGCGAGTCGGGCGAGCTCATGCGTGCCGGCGCTTGCGACGATCAGTTCGCGCATCGCATCGGAGACCGGCATCACTTGATGGACTCCGACGCGGCCTCTGTAACCGATGCCGTGACAAGCCGCGCACCCGGTCGCCGCATACGGATGCCAGCCATCGAGGTGCTGCTCGTCGAAGCCAGCGGCCCGCAGCGCTGCCGCCGATTGCGGCGCAGGCGCCCGGCACGCGACGCACAGGCGCCGCACCAGACGCTGCGCCGTCACCATCCGCAGCGCTGCCGCGAGGTTGTATGGCTCGACGCCGATATCGATCAGGCGCGCGATCGCGGCCGGCGCATCGTTCGTGTGCAGGGTCGAGAGAACGAGATGGCCCGTTTGGGCGGCTTTCACCGCGACATCGGCGGTTTCGTCGTCGCGAATTTCGCCGACCATGATCACGTCGGGATCCTGTCGAAGGAACGCGCGCAGCGCCACCGCGAAAGTGAGCCCGGCCTTTTCGCGCACGCTGACCTGATTGATGCCGGCCAGCTGGATTTCCGACGGGTCTTCCACTGAGCACAGATTGCGCGCCTCGCCGTTCAGCAGATTCAGGAAGCAGTACAGGGAGAGGGTCTTGCCGCTGCCCGTCGGCCCCGTGACGAGCACGAGACCGTGCGGCGCGCGAATCGCCGCGTCGAGCGCCTCGCGTTGGTGTGGGTCGAGACCGAGTGAGTCGAGCGAAAGATCGGTGGGCAATGCGTCGAGCCGGCGTAAGACCAGTTTTTCGCCGAACAGCGTCGGCAGCGAATTAACGCGATAGTCCTCGATCCGACCGGGCGACGTCGCGATACGCAGGCGGCCGTCCTGCGGCACGCGCCGCTCGGCGATGTCCATGCGCGCCAGCACCTTCACCCGCGTAATGAAGGCGTCGCGCAAATGAGCGGGCGGCTGCGGGATTTCATGCAGCACACCGTCGATTCGCAAACGCACGCGCCAGCCGTGCTCGGCCGGCTCGATGTGAAGGTCCGACGCATTACGGCGGGTCGCTTCCTGCAATGTGTCGGTCAACAGACGTACGGCAGGTGCGTTGTCTGGATCGCCGAGTTGGGCCGCGCCAGCTTCAGTGGCGAATGGATTGGGCTTCGTGCGTGCCGTGCCGTCGTTATCGAAAGCGATGGGCCGCGGCGACGTTGCCGCTGCCTGAAAAGATGCTTGCATGGGAAACCGGTGATGAGCCGCCTGTAGAACATGACGGCTTCATCTTCCGGTAACGCGGCTGGCGCCGCCATTCGGCCAAACGGCCAATGGCGCACGCCGTGCGAGTGTGCGATGCTGCCTGCCGCGTATCGGAGATCGACGGCGTGGAGGACCTCAGCCCAGCAGCGTTTTGCTGCCCTTCGTACGCGCCGGCGGTTTGAACAGCTTGACGGTGCGAATCGCCTGATCGTCGCTGCGCATGACTTCGAGTTTGATCTCGCCGATCTGCACGCACACGTCGCCATCGGGAATGTCTTCGAGAATTTCGAGGATCAGGCCGTTGAGCGTCTTCGGGCCGTCGGTGGGCAGTCTGAGTTGCAGCCAGCGGTTCAGCTCGCGCAACGGCATGCTGCCCGCGACGATGCATTCGCCTTTCTCGTTCCAGCCGCCGCGCGAATTGGCGCTACGCGGAATCGACGTGGTGAATTCACCGATCAGTTCCTCGATGATGTCTTCCGGCGTGACGAGACCTTGCAACTCGCCGTATTCGTTGACAACCAGCGCGGTGCGGTGACGGCTTTCCTGGAAGTACTGCAGTTGCTGGAACACGGGCGTGCCGCTCGGCACGAAGTACGGCTCGGCGAGCAGTGCGCGCAGCGTCTCGCGTTCAAGCTCCTGGTTGTGCAGGGCCGCGAGCGTCTTGCGAACATGCAGCACGCCCAGCACCCGGTCGATGTCGCCCTGGTAGACGATCAGCTTGTTGTGATAGCAGGTTTCCAGTTGATGCAGGATCTCTTCGAACGGCGCATCGAAGTCGAGCGCTTCGATCCGGCGGCGCGGGATCATCACGTCGTCGACGGAGATGTTTTCGAGGTCGAACAGGTTCAGCAGAATGCTGCGGTGCTTGGTCGGCATGAAGCTGCCCGACTCCAGCACGATGGTGCGCAGTTCCTCCGTGGACAGGCGCTGGTCGCGCGCGCCTTTCGTATTGATGTGCAGCACGCGCAAGATGCCGTTGGCGAACAGGTTCACGAACCAGACGAGCGGCTTTGCGGCGCGCATCAGCGGCGCGATCAGCAGGCTCGCCGGCAGCGCGATCTTTTCGGGAAACGTCGCGCCGACGATTTTCGGCGTGATCTCCGCGAACACGATGATGAGGAAGGCGACGATGCCGGTTGCGATCGACAGCACCAGATTGTTGTGGCCGAACGTGTGCAACGCGATCGAGGTGGTGAGCACGGGGATGATCGTGTTGAACAGATTATTGCCGATCAGCACGACACTCAATAGTTGATCGGTGTGGGCAAGCAGACCCTGAGTGGTCTTTGCGCCGAGCGCGTTCTGGCCGGCGAGGTGTTTCAGGCGATGGCGATTGATCGCCATCATCGCCGTTTCGGAAATCGAAAAGAAGCTGGAGCAGATAAGCAGCAGAAAGACGGCGCCAATCTGCGCCCATAAGGGAAGTTGTTCCACGCGTCGTGAAGAATAGGGGGAGAGGATGAAGAGAATATAGCAGAGGGCGCGCGGCGAACCGTCTGGCCGGAGGCTGTGGTGTGCTAATGCGCGCATATGCGGCGAGTGTCGCGCGGGATGCAGGAAAATCGCGCGCAAAACAAAAAACCGCCCAGCAAGCTGCGGCGGTTTTTCGAGCCTTGAACTAACAAGGCAAATCTGGTCGGGGTGAGAGGATTCGAACCTCCGGCCTCTACGTCCCGAACGTAGCGCTCTACCAGGCTAAGCTACACCCCGATTTGTACTGCGAACTCGATTCGGACTAACCCGGTGTTTCAGTCTCGTTCAAGACTGTCTTGCCGTCGAGTAAGAGCATAATTCTAGCAGGCTATCTTTGAAAATGGAACTGGGAAATGAAGAAATTGCCGCCGCGGCGGCCTGAGCTTCCTGTTTCGCGCACTCGAGCGTGTGATCCAGCGCGCCCGAACGCGTGATCGCCTCGAAAATCGTGTCGAACCGGTCCGTGCCGCCTTGTTCGATCGCTTCGCGCGCCAGTGCCGATTGCTCGGGCGTGCCGCGCTCGATCAGATAGATCAGCGGAAGCGTGGGTTTGCCTTCGCGCAGATCGTCGCCGGCGTTCTTGCCCATCGACTCGGCCGTGCCGGTGTAGTCGAGCCAGTCGTCCATGATCTGGAAAGCTGTGCCGATGCGGCGGCCGAATTCCGCGGCGGCCGCTTCGGTTTTCGCGTCCGAACCGGCCAGCACCGCGCCGAGCTGCGCTGCGGCTTCGAACAGCTTGGCGGTTTTGTAGCGGATCACCTGCATGTAGCGGGCTTCGTCGACGTCCGCGTCGTGCATGTTCAGCAGCTGCAGGACTTCGCCTTCGGAGATGATGTTGGTCGCCTCCGACAGAATCTCCATCACGCGCATCTTGCCCACGCCGACCATCATCTGGAACGAGCGCGAGTACAGGAAGTCGCCTACCAGCACGCTCGCGGCATTGCCGAACAGCGCATTGGCGGTCTGGCGGCCGCGCCGCAGATCGGATTCGTCGACCACGTCGTCGTGCAGCAGCGTCGCGGTGTGGATGAATTCGACGACCGCCGCCAGCTCATGCCGGTGCCCCGTGGTTTCGCCCAACGCGCCCGCCACCAGCAACAGTAGCGCGGGCCGCAGCCGCTTGCCGCCGGCGCTGATGATGTACTCGGAAATCTGGTTGATCAGCATCACGTCGGACGCAAGACGGTGCCGGATGACGCGATTGACCTGCTGCATGTCTTCGGCAATCGGAGCAAGCAGGCTGGCGGCGTTGGAGGAGGGGGTGGCAGTCGACGACATGATGGCTGAATTGGGTAGTGCCGCGAATTATAAGGCGAATCGCGGCAGTTCCGGGTCGCTGGCTGCGGCGCGGCGCACTCGGGGCCACATTCAGGGCCGCGCGCCGGGGCCGTGCGGCAAGGCGCGGGGCTTCGCGCGCGGCGGCTCTCAATGAGTTTTGACCGAGCAGCTAACTCTATGTATAATCACGGGTTTCCGCGCGCGGTGCGTGGGAAAAATGAACACAGAGTGAGGTTCTCAATGTACGCGGTCATAAAAACCGGTGGCAAGCAGTATAAAGTTGCCGTCGGCGAAAAACTTAAAGTAGAACAGATACCGGCAGACATTGACGCTGAAATCACGCTCGACCAGGTTCTCGCAGTGGGCGAAGGCGAATCGATTAAGTTCGGTACGCCGCTGGTCAGTGGGGCTTCCGTCAAGGCTACCGTCGTGTCGCAAGGTCGTCACGCAAAAGTGACCATCTTCAAGATGCGTCGCCGGAAGCACTACCAGAAGCATGGCGGCCACCGCCAGAACTATACCGAACTGCGCATCGACGCGATCAACGCGTAAGCGCACCGGTTAAGGAGCAAATCAAATGGCACACAAAAAGGCAGGCGGATCATCCCGCAACGGCCGCGACTCTGAATCGAAGCGCCTCGGCGTGAAGGTTTACGGCGGCCAGGCTATCAACGCTGGTGGCATCATCGTGCGTCAACGCGGTACGCGTATGCACGCTGGTGAAAACGTCGGTATCGGCAAGGATCACACCTTGTTCGCGCTGACGGACGGCCACGTCCAGTTCTCGACGAAAGGCGCAGCGAAGAAGCACATGGTCAACGTCGTCCCGGCAGCAGTCTGAGTTTACTCAGGCACGGGCTTCAGGACCGGAAAAAGGCCCCGCGAAGTTAGCGGGGCTTTTTTTATTGCAGCGCTTTCGCCTGATTCGCGAGATCGATCGTTCATGACGAGGCGGCTATGCCGTTCGGTCGATTGATCAACCTGCGGCGGGCGCGGCAAAATAGCAGCATCCGATAGCAACAAACCTAGCAGCACCATCTGGCAGTACACCACGGGACGGAGTTACGCATGAAGTTCATTGACGAAGCGAGGATTGAAGTCATCGCCGGCGACGGAGGGGATGGCAGCGCGTCGATGCGCCGCGAGAAATTCGTTCCGTTCGGCGGCCCGGATGGCGGCGACGGCGGCCGGGGCGGCAGTGTGATCGCGGTCGCAGACCGCAACATCAACACGCTGATCGACTACCGCTACGCGAAAAAACACCTGGCGCGCAACGGCGAAAATGGCCGTGGCGCGGACTGCTACGGCAAGGGCGGTGACGACATCACGCTGCGCATGCCGGTTGGCACCACGATTACCGACATGGAAACCGGCGAGCTGATCGCCGATCTGACCGAGCACAACCAGAGCGTGCAGATCGCGCAGGGCGGCGCGGGCGGCCTCGGCAATCTGCATTTCAAATCCAGTACGAACCGCGCGCCGCGTCAGAAGACCGACGGCAAGCCGGGCGAGCGCCGCATGGTGCGCCTTGAACTGAAGGTGTTGGCCGACGTCGGCCTGCTCGGCATGCCGAATGCGGGCAAGTCGACCTTCATCTCGTCGGTGTCGAATGCGAAGCCGAAGATCGCCGACTACCCGTTCACCACGCTCGCGCCGAATCTCGGCGTGGTGCGTGTCGGGCCGAGCCGCAGCTTCGTCATCGCCGACATTCCCGGTCTGATCGAGGGCGCGGCCGAAGGTGCGGGTCTCGGTCACCAGTTTCTGCGTCACCTGCAACGCACTGGCTTGCTGCTGCACATCGTCGACCTCGCACCGTTTGACGATGCAGTCGATCCGGTCGCGGAAGCCAAGGCGATCGTCAACGAACTGCGTAAGTACGACGAGCTGCTGTACGAGAAAACGCGCTGGCTGGTACTGAACAAGCTCGACATGGTGCCCGAAGACGAGCGCGAAGCGCGGGTTTCGGCATTCCTCGAAGGCTTCGGCTGGGATGGTCCGGTGTTCGAAATCTCGGCGCTGACCGGTCAGGGCTGCGAAAACCTCTGCTACGCGGTGTTCGATCACATCGCTGCGCATTCGGACGCGCAACGCGCGGCCGAAGCCGAAGATCTCGCCGCCGACGTGCGTTTCCGCGAGAAGCCAGAAGCACCGGCCGGCGCTGACGAATCCAGCGCCGACCCGCAGTAATAAAAAGCTCGAGCGCCGGCGGGCTTGGGCGGGCTGCCGGCATGCATCATGCGTCATCTTGGGAGACAGCGCACAATGCGTTCCGTCATCGCAGATTCACGGCGATTGGTAGTGAAAGTCGGTTCGAGCCTCGTCACGAACGACGGGCGGGGCCTCGATCATGCTGCAATCGGCCGCTGGGCCGCGCAGATTGCCGCGCTGCGTGCGCAAGGCAAGGAAGTGGTGCTGGTCAGTTCGGGGGCCATCGCCGAGGGAATGCAGCGGCTCGGCTGGACCAAACGACCACGCGAAATCGACGAATTGCAGGCGGCCGCGGCCGTCGGTCAAATGGGCCTTGCGCAGGTTTACGAAAGCCGCTTTGCCGAGCACTCCATCCAGACCGCGCAGATTCTGCTCACTCACGCGGACCTGGCCGACCGCGAACGCTATCTGAACGCGCGCTCCACGTTGCTCACGCTGCTGCGTCTGGGAGTGGTGCCGATCATCAACGAGAACGACACGGTCGTTACCGACGAAATCAAGTTCGGTGACAACGACACGCTGGGCGCGCTGGTCGCCAACCTGATCGAAGGTGATGCGCTCGTCATCCTCACCGATCAGCAAGGTCTCTTCACCGCCGACCCTCGCAAGGACCCGAGCGCCACGCTCGTTCAGCAAGCCGATGCGGGCGCGCCGGAACTCGAGGCAATGGCCGGCGGCGCGGGTTCGAGTCTGGGTCGCGGCGGCATGTTGACCAAGATTCTCGCTGCGAAGCGCGCGGCTCACAGCGGCGCGAATACGGTGATCGCGAGCGGACGCGAAGCGGATGTGCTGTCGCGGCTGGCGTCAGGCGAGGCGATCGGTACGCAGCTGATCGCGCGCACTGCACGGATGGCAGCACGCAAGCAGTGGATGGCCGATCATCTGCAGGTGCGCGGCCATGTGGTGATCGACGATGGTGCGGTCGAAAAGCTGACGGCGGGCGGCAAGAGCTTGTTGCCTATTGGCATCGTCGGTGTGCAGGGCGCTTTTGCGCGCGGCGAGGTGATCGCTTGCCTGAGCCCCGCGGGGCACGAAGTGGCGCGCGGCCTGACGAACTACAGCAGCGCGGAAACCAAGCTGATTCAACGGCGTCCGAGCGGCGAGATCGAATCGGTGCTCGGCTACATGCTGGAGCCCGAGTTGATCCACCGTGACAACCTGGTGCTCGTCTGATTTACTGACCGGCAGACGTGTACGGCCGATAAAAAAGCCGTTCCAGCAAAAGCTGGAACGGCTTTTTTCATGTCCACGACGATTCAACAAACGCGCTTACGAACACCGCCTCAGTGAATCAACGAGGTCGCGGTACGCTTGTAGCGGATGTTTTCGACAATCTGCGCGGCCTTCCCCGTAGGCATCTTGTTCGCGCACATATAGTCCTGATACAGCGCCGCGTGATAAGCGTTCAGCGCGCCGTTCTCGATGCGCGAAAACTCGTTGGCGACCGTCCTGTCCCAGTCGTCATGATCCGCATTCAGGCCCGCATACAGACGCCATTCGTAAGTGTCGCAGCGGATTCCTTCGTAGTTCACATTGCGAGCGCCGCTTGGGCTCGTCACGACCACGGTATAGCGCACCACGCCGTCGGTGCCCACGCTCAGCGAATTCCGGTCGATCGCGAACTGCAGCGGTGTATTGCCCGACACCTCGAACGGCAGCAGATTCGACTCTTGCGGCAGCGGCGGCAAGGTGTCCACCTGGTTTTCAACCCAGTTGCCTTTACGGTCGAGCAGGTAGACAAACGCGCTGTCGTCTTTATTGGTGGGTTTGCTGGCGCTCGAGCAGCCAGCCAGCAGGGCGCCGGTGGCGACACACGCCACGACGAGTGCAAGTGCTTTCAATATGGTTTCCTCGAAACACTGGCGCGGCTCGAGGAGCCGCGCCAGCAGAGGCGGCATGGACAGCCGCACAGAGTTGTTAATTGCGCACGCCCGGGCGGAACAGCGAGCCGGCGGTTTCGTCGGCCGATTCTTCCAGGCGTTCCGGATCGGCGCCCACCTCGGCCGCTGACCTGGAATCCTGACCGCAATCGGACGCGATCGTGACGTGAACCGATGTTTCGACGCTGACGGTGGTGATGGAAGTCACCGTCATTACCGTGGAATCCGGTGGACTTTCCATCGACGACGCTATCCGGGGATAACGCGGCCCATGGTGCCCGCCAGGTTTTTCCGCACGCGGCGCAGCCCGGCGCATGAAACGGGATAGCTCCGTCAGCGCCAACTGATACACATCCCGCTTGAACTCGATCACACAGTCGAGCGGCACCCAGTACTCGTTCCAGCGCCACGCATCGAACTCAGGGTGGTCGGTGGCGCGCAAGCAGATGTCGCAGTCGCGTCCCACCATCCGGAGCAAGAACCAGATTTGCTTCTGGCCGCGGTAATGACCGCGTACTTCGCGCTTGATGAACTTGTCAGGCACCTCGTAACGCAACCAGTCGCGCGTGCGACCGATCACCTTGACGTGCTCAGGAAGCAGTCCGGTTTCTTCGTGTAACTCCCGATACATCGCTTGCACGGGGGTCTCTCCGTACTTGATGCCCCCTTGCGGAAACTGCCAGGAATGTTCACGGAGCCGTTTGCCCCAAAACACCTCGTTGTGCGCGTTCAAGAGGATGATGCCGACGTTCGGGCGAAAGCCTTCACGATCCAGCATACAACCACCTTCGAATCCTTTAAAATTGCTTTGATTATAAACAGATAACGGACCCGACGCACCGAATCGCACCAGAATGGAACGAATCGCCGCAAAAGCCCCGTATTTGCGGTAGCCTGTCAGTCTTTCCGGGCCTTATCCCTTGTGCATAAGCTTTGCGCGCGGCTTCGGCGCCGCGCTCGGGCAGCGTCGTTGCCGGTGTCAGGCGAACCGTGCTGGCTCAGCGCCGGATCTGTATCGATTTCCCCACCGTTTTCACCTTTCGGGCGGTCCCTCCGGAGCCGCCGCTTTTGGATAATCTGAATGAAAGCTTCCCGTTTCTTTATCGGCACTTTGAAAGAAGCTCCCGCCGACGCCGAAATCGTCAGCCACAAGCTCATGGTGCGCGCCGGCATGATCCGCCGCGTCGCCGGCGGTATCTATAACTACCTGCCGGTCGGCCTGCGTTCGATCCGCAAGGTGGAAGCCATCGTGCGCGAAGAAATGAACCGGGCAGGCGGGATTGAATTGCTGATGCCGTCGGTGCAGCCGGCCGAGTTGTGGCAGGAATCGGGCCGCTGGGAAAAGTACGGCCCCGAGTTGCTGCGCTTTAAAGACCGCAAGCAGTCCGATTTCGTGCTCGGCCCGACGCACGAAGAAGTAGTCACGGACATCGCGCGCAACCAGATCAAGAGCTATCGCCAGTTGCCGGTCAACTTCTATCAGGTCCAGACGAAGTTCCGCGACGAGATCCGTCCGCGTTTCGGCGTGATGCGCGGCCGCGAGTTCATCATGAAAGACGCGTACTCGTTCGACAAGGACGCCGAAGGTCTGCGCGAGTCGTATCGCAAGATGTACGACGCGTACGTGCGCATCTTCACGCGCCTCGGTCTGGACTTCCGCGCGGTGGCCGCGGACAACGGTTCGATCGGCGGTAGCGGCTCGCACGAATTTCACGTGATCGCCGACACGGGCGAAGACGCGATCGCCTACTGCCCGACCTCGGACTTCGCCGCGAACGTCGAAGCGGCCGAAGCGCTGCCGCTCTACGCGCAACGCGCCACGCCGGCCGAAGCCATGACCAGGACCGCGACGCCCGGCAAGGCGAAGTGCGAGGCCGTCGCCGAACTGCTGAACATTCCGCTCGAACGCACGATCAAGTCGATCGTGCTGGCAACGGAAAACGAAGGTGCCGAGCCGACCATCTGGCTGCTGATGCTGCGCGGCGATCACGATCTGAACGAGATCAAGGCGAGCAAGCTCCCCGGTCTGGCCGACTTCCGCATGGCAACCGAAGCCGAAATCATTGCAACTTTCGGTACGCCGCCGGGTTACCTCGGTCCGATCAACACGAAGAAGCCGGTCAAGGTTGTCGCGGATCGCACGGTCGCGAACATGAGCGATTTCGTGGTCGGCGCGAACGAGGTGGATTACCACATCGCCGGGGTGAACTGGGGCCGCGATCTGCCGGAGCCGGTCGTCGCCGACATCCGCAACGTGAAGAAGGGCGATCCGTCGCCGGACGGCAAGGGCGAGATCGACATCTGCCGCGGTATCGAAGTGGGCCACGTGTTCCAGCTCGGCACCAAGTATTCGGAAGCGATGAACGCGAACTGCCTCGACGAAACCGGCAAGCCGCAGCCGATGGAAATGGGCTGCTACGGTATCGGCATCACGCGTATTCTCGGCGCCGCGATCGAACAGAATTTCGACGACAAGGGCATCATCTGGCCGGAGTCGATCGCGCCGTTCGAAGTCGTGCTGTGTCCGATGGGCTATGACCGCAGCGAGGCCGTGCGCGAGCAGGCCGACAAGCTGTACGCGGCCCTGGTCGAAGCGGGCATCGACGTGATTCTCGACGATCGTGGTGAGCGCCCCGGCGTGATGTTCGCCGACTGGGAGCTGATCGGCGTGCCGCACCGTCTCGTGATCGGCGACCGTGGCCTGAAGGACGGCAAGCTCGAATACCAGGGCCGCCGCGATGCCGAAGCGACGCTGCTGCCGGTCGAGGACGCCGCCCAGACGGTCATCGGGAAAGTGCGCGCGGCGTTGGCGCGCTAAGCGGAGCGGACGGTGGAGTACACCTTCCTCTCGGCCACCGTCCTGCTGATCCTGATCACCGATCCGCTCGGCAACATTCCGCTCTTCATTAGTTGCCTGCGCGGGGTGGCGCCCGAGCGTCGCACGGTCGTCATTCTGCGCGAAGTGGCGATCGCCTTCGCGATCCTGCTGATCTTCATGGTGCTGGGCCAAGGCTTTTTGCGCATGATGAGCCTGAGCGACCAGTCGTTGCGCATCGGCGGCGGGATCGTGCTGTTTCTGATCGCGCTGAGAATGGTGTTCCCGCATCCGGACGGTCCGTTCGGCGGCGACGCGCGCGGCGGCGAGCCGCTCATCGTGCCGCTCGCGATTCCGGCGCTGGCGGGCCCATCGGCGCTGGCGACGGTCATGCTGCTGACGTCGCAGGCGCCCGGCAAGATGTTCGAGTGGATCGGCGCGCTGACCGTCACGATGATCGTCTGCGCGATCGTGCTGATGCTGGCCGAGCGCATTCAGGTCCTGCTCGGCGAGCGCACGATGGCGGCCTTCGAGCGGCTGATGGGCCTCGTGCTGGTGGCGATCTCGGTCGAGATGATGCTCGGCGGCATCCGCTCATTCGTGCAGCACCTGTGAAGCGGGGCCGCGCGAGAACCGTTCTGCAAAGGCATTGAGTGCGCTCACATTGCGCTCCTGGCGCACCAACAAAAAAGCGGCCCACACGGGCCGCTTTTTTTTACGCCATCTCTTTGCAGGGATCGACACATGCCGCCATGGCAGCGGCGCGGTCGAACAGGTTTCGATCAAGCCCCTTCTGTCAGCGCGCGAATCGTCGGCAGGTTGCGCCAGTAACCCTTTGCGTCCATCCCGCAGCCGAACACGTAGCGGTCCGGCACTTCGAAGCCGCAGTAATCAGGGCGCAGCGGCTTGGCCTTCGGAATGATCTTCTCGCACAGCACCGCGGACAGGAAGCGCTTCGCGCCCATCGCAAGGATGCGGTCGCGGATCGCGGCCATCGTCTCGCCTTCGTCGAGGATGTCGTCGAGCACCAGCACGACGCGGTCCTTCACCGACTCGGCCGGCGCGACGCGCCACTGCATCTCGTTGCCGCCCTTGGTGGTGTTGCGGTAGCGAGTCAGATGGATGTAGTCGAACTCGAGCGGGAAATCGAGGTGCGGCAGCAGCATGCCGGTGAACACCGCGGCGCCACCCATCACCGACAGCACGAGCGGGAAATCCTCGCTCATCTCGTCGCGAATGGCGGCCGCCATGCCGCTGATCGACGCGTTGACGTCGCTGGCCGAAACGATTTCTTCGGAGTGGCTAAAAATGTGGAGGGCTTCTTCGCGGTTCATGACGTCTGGCGGGCGGTAACTGTATACATAGGGTGAGAGAGCGCCCCGCAGGAAGCTCCCTTGGGCAACGGCGGCCTGCGGTACAGAATAAACCCGCACGAGCCTGGCGTCAGCCGCGCGCGCCGTGCTTCGTGTACGTGGCGCGCGCCCATCGTTTTGCTAAAGCTTAGCGCATGCCGGGCAACATGCCCTTCATGCCTCGCATCATCTTCTGCAGATTGCCGCCCTTGAGCTTCTTCATCATCGTGCGCATCTGGTCGTACTGGTTCAGCATGCGGTTGACTTCCTGCACCTGCACGCCCGCGCCCGCGGCAATGCGGCGCTTGCGCGTAGCCTTGATCAGATCGGGCTTGGCGCGCTCCAGCGGGGTCATCGAGTTGATGATGCCTTCCATGCGGCGCATCTGCTTTTCGGCTTGGCCCATGTCGGCGCCAGCGGCGGCCTGCTGGAACTGCGCGGGCAGTTTGTCCATCAGCGACGACAGGCCACCCATGCCCTTCATTTGCGTGAGCTGCGCACGGAAATCGTTGAGGTCGAAGTCGCCGCCTTTCTTGACCTTGTCGGCGAGCTTCTGTGCGGCTTGAACATCCACGCCGCGTTGCGCTTCTTCGACGAGAGCGAGAATGTCGCCCATGCCGAGAATCCGGTTCGCCATCCGATCCGGGTAGAAGATTTCGAGGCCGTCGAGTTTTTCCGCGACACCGACGAACTTGATCGGCTTGCCCGTCACGTGGCGCACGGAGAGCGCCGCGCCACCGCGCGAGTCGCCGTCGAGCTTGGTGAGGACCACGCCGGTGAGCGGCAGTGCGTCGCTGAACGCCTTGGCGGTGTTCACCGCGTCCTGGCCGAGCATCGCGTCGACGACGAAGAGCGTTTCCGCCGGCTTCAATTCACGGTGAAGCGCGGCGATTTCCTGCATCATCGCTTCGTCGATACCCAGGCGGCCGGCCGTGTCCACCAGCAGCACGTCGTGGTAGTGGCGCCTCGCCCAGTCCACGGCGGCGCGCGCGATGTCGACCGGCTTCTGGTCCGGTTCCGACGGGAAGAAATCCGCACCGACCTGCTCGGTCACCGTCTTCAACTGTGCGATAGCGGCAGGCCGGTAGACGTCGCACGAAACCGTCAGCACTTTCTTCTTGTACTTCTCGCGCAGCAGCTTGGCGAGCTTGCCGACCGTGGTCGTCTTACCCGCGCCCTGCAGACCCGCCATCAGAATGACGGCCGGCGGCGTGACGGCGAGATTGAGCTCGACCGCCTTGCCTTCGTAGTCGCCGCCGATGATCGCGGTCAGCTCGCGCTGCACCACGCCGACCAGCGCCTGACCCGGCGACAGACTGCTGATGACCTCTTCGCCGAGCGCCTTTTCCTTCACCTTGGCGATGAACTCGCGCACGACGGGCAGCGCCACGTCGGCCTCGAGGAGCGCCAGGCGAACTTCGCGCAGCATTTCCTGGGTGTTCGCCTCGGTGAGCCGGGCTTCGCCGCGCAGCGTCTTGACGACGCGCGCCATCCGTTGAGTCAGATTGTCGAGCATGGGGAGCGATGAACAGTGCGGCCCGCGCAGCACGCAACGTGGAAGACGTCGCGGAGTAGGGGCCTAGTGTAAACTTCGAATATGGATATTGTACTGTATGCCCTCACTGCGCTCCTCTATGGCGGTCTTGCCGTGGCAGGCTGGCGCTCGCACCGGCACGCCGCCGCGCGTCCCATGCTGGAGAGCGTGCCGCCGATGCCCGCTGCCGCGAATGTCCCGGTCGCTTCGGCCGCTTCGGGCATGAGCACGCCGGGCCGCGCGCTGCTGTTCGTCGCGCTGCTCGCCCATGGCGTGCTGCTGCATACCACCATCTTCCCGCAGAACGCGATGGTGTTCGGCTTCGCGTTCGCGCTGTCGGCGATGTTCTGGCTCGGCGCCGGCATCTACTGGATCGAGAGTTTTTTCTTTCCGCTCGATGGCCTGCGTGTGCTCGTGTTGCCGCTCGCGTGCGTCGCGTCGCTGTTGCCGCTGGCCTTCAACGGCGTGCGCGTGCTGCCCTATTCGGCCGCGCCGATGTTCAAGCTGCACTTCCTGATCGCCAACATCGCGTATGGTCTCTTTGCGATCGCGGCGCTGCACGCCATTCTGATGCTGCTCGTCGAGCGGCGTCTGCATGCGATGCGCGGCGGCCCCGCGCAGCGGCACGCGGCCGCCGCGAGCAATGGCTGGCTGTCGAGCTGGCTCGACACGCTGCCGCCGCTGCTGACACTGGAGAAGCTGCTGTTCCGCCTGATCGGCGCGGGCTTCGTGCTGCTGACGCTCACGCTCCTATCGGGCATCCTGTTCAGCGAGCAACTGGTCGACCGCGCGTTGCGGCTCGATCACAAGACCGTCTTCGCGATTCTTTCCTGGGTGATGTTCGGCGCGTTGCTGACCGCGCGCAAGGTATCCGGCTGGCGCGGCCGTGCGGCATTGCGCTGGGTGCTGGCGTCGTTCGTCGCGCTGTTGCTGGCGTACGTCGGCAGCCGTTTTGTTTTCGAGGTGCTGTTGCACCGTGCCGTAGTGTGAGCGTGTCCCCATGCGACAAATTTTTTTGCTGATCCTGCTGTTCATCGTCGGCCAATGGCTGGTGAAGGCGGTGCGCCGTCATGATGCGCAAACGGCCCGCCGCACCGGCACGGGCGCGCAGGGCGCCGGCGCTAGAAGTGCGGATGGCGCCGCCAACGGCGGCGCGCATCCGGGCGCCGCGCCGCAACTCGCCGAGCCGATGATCCGCTGCGTCGAATGCGGCGTGCACGCGCCGAAGAGCGACTCGGTCGTGGTGGCGGGGCAGCCGTTCTGCAGCGCCGCGCACGCGCAGCGTCACGGCGCGCGTCCCTCGGGCCGCGACGCTCGATGAGCGTCGAATTCGCCGTCGATGCAGACGGCTGGGTCGCCGCCGCTCGCCAACTGCCATCGCCGAATTTCGAAGCGCGGCCCGCCGGGGCCGTGCCCACGCTCATCGTCGTCCACAACATCAGCCTGCCGCCCGATGAGTTCGGCGGCACGGCGATCGCCGAACTGTTCCAGAACACGCTCGACTGCGATGCACACCCGTACTACGACTCGCACCTGCGCGGCGTGCGGGTGTCGGCGCATTTCGTGATTCATCGCGACGGCGCGCTCGAACAGTTCGTGTCGTGCAACGAGCGCGCGTGGCACGCGGGGCCGTCGAATTTTTTCGGCCGCGAGCGCTGCAACGATTTCTCGATCGGCATCGAACTGGAGGGCAGTGACACCACTGCCTTCGAAGCGGCGCAATACCGCACGCTCGGTGCCCTGGTGAGCGCGCTGAAGGCGCGCTATCCGGTCGACGCGCTGGCCGGTCACTCTGACATCGCCCCTGGTCGCAAAACCGATCCAGGGCCGTATTTCGAGTGGCAGCGGCTGCAAAAAGATACGGCGCTTGCGGATCAGTACTTCCCCTATCTCAAGTTTTCCAAAACGCGGTAACGCCCCTTCGCGCGAGTTCGCGTGATGCGAGGAGAGCCAGGCGCAGCCTCGTTCTCCGGGAGATGGCTTCGCAACGCGCGATGCAAAAAGTCAACCCCGACAGGCCAAATAAAACGATTTGACCTGCCTTGAATCTCCACTATACTTGGTGCCGTAGATTCGGTTGCACACTATATCTTGTGTCGAGTGTGCATAACTGTGTGGATAACCCGGTGCATAAATCAGCGGCGCCCCGTTCGGTGGAACATGGCGCCGCAAGCATTCCAGCAGCGAAAAAAATCTTTGGGGCGCAACCGGTAGAGACCGCCGGCCGCCTCCAGAAGCATTCAGGAAAAGGGCACAGCAAGTGATCGCGACACATCCGATGAAGACCGTTACGAATTCGAACCAGGCTTCATCGCAGTCGCATCCCGCCAACCGGCCCGGCCGGTCTTTTTCCTACCCCTCAGCGCTTCCGCTCGCGGCGGCGCAGCGTTCGATTTAATCCGCGGCACTCGCCGCAACATTTCCAGGACCAGGAGCTTTGCACATGCAAACCACCGACAACGTGACGACCCGGTACGAGGGTTCACCGACTGGCCAGGCCTTTGGCCAGGCACAAGGCGCCCAGGCGCTCGCGCCGCAGACGACCTACGCCGACTACAAGGTGATCCGTCGCAATGGCAGCGTGGTGTCGTTCGAACCGTCGAAGATCGCCATCGCCGTGACGAAGGCGTTCCTCGCCGTCAACGGTGGTCAGGGCGCGGCATCGGCGCGCGTGCGCGAACTGGTCGAGCAACTCACGCAGAGCGTGGTGCGCGCGCTCGTGCGCAGCCGCCCGAACGGCGGCACGTTCCATATCGAAGACATTCAGGATCAGGTCGAACTCGCGCTGATGCGCGGCGGCGAGCATAACGTCGCGCGTGCGTACGTGCTGTACCGCGAGAAGCGCACGCAGGCGCGCGGTCACGACGAGCAGGTCGCCGCGAGCGCGCCGGGTCTGAACGTCACCGACAACGGTGTCACGCGTCCGCTCGATCTGGTCGCGCTGCGCGGCATCATCGAATCCGCTTGCGCGAACCTGGGCGACGCCGTGAGCGCCGACCCGATCATCGCGGAAACGGTGAAGAATCTGTACGAAGGCGTGCCGATGAGCCAGGTCTACGACTCGGCCATTCTCGCTGCGCGCACGATGATCGAAAAGGACCCGGCGTACAGCCAGGTCACCGCGCGCATCCTGCTGCACACGATCCGCCGCGAGATCCTCGAAGAAGAAGTCACGCAAGCCGAAATGGGCGAGCGTTACGCCGAATACTTCCCGCAGTTCATCAAGCGCGGCGTGCAAGCCGAGCTGCTCGACGACAAGCTGCTGCAGTTCGACCTGAAGCGCCTCGGCGCCGCGCTCGACAATAACCGCGACCTGCAATTCGGCTACCTCGGTCTGCAAACGCTGTATGACCGCTACTTCCTGCATCACGACAACGTGCGCATCGAAATGCCGCAGGCATTCTTTATGCGTGTCGCGATGGGCCTGTCGCTGAACGAGATCGACCGCGAAGCGCGCGCGATCGAGTTCTACAACGTGCTGTCGAGCTTCGACTTCATGTCGTCCACGCCCACTTTGTTCAACTCGGGCACGCGCCGTTCGCAACTGTCGTCGTGCTACCTGACGACGGTCGACGACGACCTCGACGGCATCTACGAAGCGCTGAAGGAAAACGCGCTCCTCTCGAAGTTCGCCGGCGGTCTGGGCAACGACTGGACGCGTGTGCGTGCGCTCGGCTCGCACATCAAGGGCACCAACGGCAAGTCGCAAGGCGTCGTGCCGTTCCTGAAGGTCGTCAACGACACGGCGGTCGCCGTGAACCAGGGCGGCAAGCGCAAGGGCGCGGTGTGCGCGTACCTGGAAACGTGGCACCTCGACATCGAGGAATTCCTCGAGCTGCGCAAGAACACCGGTGACGACCGTCGCCGCACGCACGACATGAACACGGCGAACTGGATTCCCGACCTGTTCATGAAGCGCGTGATGGAAGGCGGCGACTGGACGCTGTTCTCGCCGTCCACCTGCCCGGACCTGCACGACCTGTTCGGCGCCGAGTTCGAAGCGGCTTACACGGCTTACGAAGACAAGGTCGCTCGCGGCGAGATCAAGCTGTTCAAGAGAATTCCGGCGGCGCAACTGTGGCGCAAGATGCTGGGCATGCTGTTCGAAACCGGCCATCCGTGGATCACGTTCAAGGATCCGTGCAATGTGCGCTCGCCGCAACAGCACGTCGGCGTCGTCCACTCGTCGAACCTGTGCACGGAAATCACGCTGAACACCAGCGACGCGGAAATCGCGGTCTGCAACCTGGGCTCGGTGAACCTCGTCGCGCACCTGAAGGAACAGGCCGACGGCACGCTCGCGCTCGACCACGACAAGCTCAAGCGCACCGTCAGCGTGGCGATGCGCATGCTCGACAACGTGATCGACATCAACTACTACGCGGTCGCCAAGGCCCGTAACTCGAACCTGAAGCACCGTCCGGTCGGCATGGGCATCATGGGCTTCCAGGACTGCCTGCATCTGCTGCGCACGCCGTACGCGTCGCAAGAGGCGGTCCAGTTCGCCGACACGTCGATGGAAGCGGTCTGCTACTACGCTTACTACGCATCGACCGAACTGGCGCAGGAGCGCGGCCGTTACTCGAGCTACCGTGGCTCGCTGTGGGATCGCGGCATCCTCCCGCAAGACTCGGTGAAGCTGCTCGCCGACGCGCGCGGCGGTTACGTCGAAGTCGATTCGAGCGAGTCGATGGACTGGACCGAACTGCGTTCGCGCATCGCCACCTACGGCATGCGCAACTCGAACTGCGTCGCGATCGCGCCGACGGCGACGATCTCGAACATCATCGGCGTGTCGGCCTGTATCGAACCGACGTTCCAGAACCTGTATGTGAAGTCGAACCTGTCGGGCGAATTCACGGTGGTCAACGACTACCTGGTGCGCGATCTGAAGGCGCGCGGCCTGTGGGACGAAGTGATGGTCGCCGACCTGAAGTACTTCGACGGCACGCTCTCGCGCATCGACCGTATCCCGGCCGACCTGCGCGCGATCTACGCGACCGCGTTCGAACTCGATCCGGTGTGGCTCGTCGAAGCGGCCTCGCGTCGTCAGAAGTGGATCGACCAGGCGCAGTCGCTGAACATCTACATGGGCGGCGCGTCGGGCAAGAAGCTCGACGAAATCTACAAGCTCGCATGGGTGCGCGGTCTGAAGACGACCTACTACCTGCGCACGATGGCGGCGACGCACGTCGAGAAGTCGACGGTGGCGCACGGCGCGCTGAACGCGGTGAGCTCGGGTGGCGGCGAAGGTTCGGGCGGTGCAGCAGGTGGCGCAGCGGGCGGCTTCGGCGTGAGCGGCGGTGCGGCGTCGGGCGGCATTCAGGCTGCTGCAGCAACGCCGGCAGGCGCGGTGGACGCAGCGCCGGAAGCGGATGGTCCGGTGTGCATGATGCGTCCGGGCGACCCTGGCTTTGAAGAGTGCGAGGCTTGCCAGTAAGCACGCGGCAGGCAGCAGGATCGCTGTTTGCTGACAGGTTGTAGGTGATGACCCGCATGCAGCGATCCGCGCACCTGATCGAGGTGCGACAGAAGTGAAGTCGATGAGCGGTCCAGTTTCGATCGAGTGGCCGAAGCAGGTGAAACGAAGGTGACGCGATCGAAGCCGAGCCGCTCATCGACAGCAGTGCAGGCAACTGAAGACGCAGCAAACTGAAGACGTGAAGCAAGAGACCTGGCAGCAGAGCGGGGCTCGGCAGTCGGCGGCACCAGGCCAAGCGCGCGGCACAGCGCGCTCAGCAAACGGCTTCGAACGATGGACCGCTCAACCAGGTGGCCGCATGCATCGTTCGACATGGCATTGAACTTCACCTCGCTCACGCTGACGAAGTGGCCAATGCGAGGCAGCAGTCAGCAAGCAGTCAGCAAGCAGTCGGCAAGCGCAAGACGCTGCAAACACACTCCGCGATACAGATAGATAGAGCAGCGAAATGTCGCTTCGACACGTTGCTCTTCGAGCTCGCGAAGCACGTCGACGACACGCGTTCAACACGCTTCACTCGAAGCGTCATACACAGTCTGTTGAACAAAGTGTTGTATGAACGTAGCAACGCGAATCGAAAACAGGATTTTTCGCAAGCGAACTCTTTTATCGCTCGTGAAAAGATGGTACAAACCGTTCTAAATTGATGGTGACATTTATGCTCAACTGGGATGACGAGATCACTGCCGTAACTCCCTCGAGCGGCGCGCAACAGAATGCGTTGCGCAACGCAGCGGGACCGGCTGTCGGTTCGCAAGTCGGAACGCGTTCCGCTCCTCATGCTCCCTCGGCTCAAGACGTGTTCGCGAACGACATCGCTGTCGCTCCCGTCGCTCACGCTTCCGGCGCGGCTGCCGTTTCGGAAGCGCGGGTCAATGTCGCCGACAAGCGCATCATCAACGGCCAGACCGACGTCAATCAGTTGGTGCCGTTCAAGTACAAGTGGGCCTGGGAAAAGTATCTGGCTGGTTGCGCCAACCACTGGATGCCGCAAGAAGTGAACATGTCGCGCGACATCGCCTTGTGGAAAGACCCGAACGGTCTGACGGAAGACGAGCGCCGCATCGTCAAGCGCAACCTGGGCTTCTTCGTGACGGCCGACTCGCTGGCCGCCAACAACATCGTGCTGGGCACCTACCGCCACATCACGGCGCCCGAATGCCGCCAGTTCCTGCTGCGCCAGGCGTTCGAAGAGGCGATCCACACGCACGCTTACCAGTACATCGTCGAATCGCTGGGCCTCGACGAAGGCGAAATCTTCAACGCGTATCACGAGGTCACCTCGATCCGCGCGAAAGACGAATTCCTGATTCCGTACATCAACGTGCTGACCGATCCGGGCTTCAAGACCGGCACGCTCGAGACAGACCAGACTCTGCTGCGCTCGCTGATCGTGTTCGCCTGTGTGATGGAAGGCCTGTTCTTCTACGTCGGCTTTACACAAATCCTGGCGCTTGGCCGTCAGAACAAGATGACCGGCGCGGCGGAGCAATACCAGTACATCCTGCGCGACGAGTCGATGCACTGCAACTTCGGCATCGACCTGATCAACCAGATCAAACTCGAAAACCCGCAACTCTGGACGGCTGAGTTCCGCGCGGAAATCCGCGAGATCTTCCAGCAGGCCGTCGAACTTGAATATCGTTACGCAGAAGACACGATGCCGCGCGGGGTGCTCGGCCTCAATGCGTCGATGTTCAAGAGCTATCTGCGCTTCATCTGCAACCGCCGTTGCCAGCAGATCGGTCTCGATCCGCTGTACCCGAACGAGGAAAACCCGTTCCCGTGGATGAGCGAGATGATCGACCTGAAGAAGGAACGCAACTTCTTCGAGACGCGAGTGATCGAATATCAAACGGGCGGCGCGCTGACCTGGGAGTGATCCGGGTTCGTGTCGCAGATGCATTCATCGATGGGGATGCCGCCGGCTTCGGCCGCGGCAAATTTGGTTAGGAGCAGAACCGCCTGATGCAAAGCGTGCCCGGTGCCTTAGCGGCCCACAAACATGACAGGCACTTTGCGAACCCTTCAGTGGGATGGGCAGACTTCCCCCCGGAAAAAGCCGCTGGCGACGCCGCCAGCGGCTCGATCAAGCAATTGCCGGCGTTCCGCTTGAACGCCGACCAGATCTGGCGCGCGGTGCCTTGTGGCACGGCGCGCCTTACCGCATTCATTAGCGTAAGCGCGCGGCACCTGCGTACGCCGATGAATAGCCCGCTTCGTAGCGCGCGCCCTGAGAAGCGTCCGCGGGAAGCGGGTTTTGACGAAGGGTGTAGTTTGAACTGACTCTCATCTGAAAACCTGAAGGAGAAAATGATGGCAACTGCAAAGAAAGCCGCCGCTAAGAAACCCGCAGCGAAGAAGGTCGCAGCAAAGAAGGCTGCTCCGGCTAAGAAAGCTGCGCCGGCAAAGAAAGTCGCTGCCAAGAAAGTCGCAGTGAAGAAGGTTGCAGCGAAGAAGGCAGCACCGGCGAAGAAGGTTGCAGCGAAGAAAGCTGCGCCGGCCAAGAAGGTTGCAGCGAAGAAAGTCGCAGCGAAGAAAGTTGCTGTGAAGAAGGTCGCGGCAAAGAAGGCAGCACCGGCCAAGAAGGCTGCACCGGCGAAGAAAGCCGCAGTGAAGAAGGTTGCAGCGAAGAAGGCAGCACCGGCGAAGAAGGCCGCAGCGAAGAAGGCTGCACCGGCCAAGAAGGCTGCTGCGAAGAAGGCTGCGCCCGCGAAAAAGGCTGCTGCTAAAAAGGCTGCGCCCGCGAAAAAGGCTGCCGCTAAAAAGGCTGCGCCTGCCAAGAAGGCTGCTGCGAAGAAGGCGGCTGCTCCTGCGAAGAAGGCTGCTCCTGCGAAGAAGGCTGTCGCCAAGAAGGCAGCGCCTGCACCCGCAGCGACTTCTGTCTCGAGCGCACCGGCGGCGACGGTGAAGACCGCGCTGAACCCGGCAGCGGCATGGCCGTTCCCGACGGGCAGCCGTCCGTAAGCAGTCGATAAGCAGTAGAAATACTTCGGCACGTCGCACGATGTGTCCGATGATCGAGTGGCGCTTAAGCTGTGATGAGCGCTACTCGGTCAGGGTCCCGTTGCCGGTTTCCGGCGGCGGGATTTTTTTTGCCCGGCGTTTTGACGAGCCCGTTCGCGATCGATGGAGGATCGGCTGAAAGGGGCTCGGAGGGAAAAGCTGGAGGCGAAAAAAGACGCATGCACAGGGGAGGGCATGCGTCTGAGGTCGTCGCGGTGGCGTGTCAGCCGGCCGCGCGAGAGGGAAAGCTTGAGTTAGTGCGTGACGCGCGTAACGCCGCCGCTGGAGAGAAGCCGCACGCGGTCGCCGGCGCGGAAGATTTCGCCGGTGGTGGTTTGCGTGATGGCACGCATGTCGCCATTGTCGAGCCGCACGGTGATCTCGACGCCGTCGCGCATCGCGACGCTGTTTTCAATCGCATTGCCGGCAACTGCACCGCCTATGCCGCCGATGATGCCCGTGGCGACCGAGCCGCGGCCGCCGCCGATCGTGCTGCCGGCCAAAGCGCCCAGGGCGCCGCCACCGACCGCGCCCAAGCCGCTCGGCTGGCCGTTGTTCGAGCTGATGCGTACTGCGCGCACGCTGTCGACCGTGCCCATGCGGACCGTCTGTTCGCGCTGCGCCTGCGACGCCGTGAAGACGTTTGGAGAACTGCTGTTGCTCGCGCAACCCGACATGGCCAGCGAACCGGCGATCAGCGTAGCGACGATCAGGCGACTCGTTGTTCTCATTCCCTAACTCCCATAGCTCTCGGTATCAAGGCAGGCTGTAACCGAATGCCTGCGCGAACCGTTCGTTGATCTCCGCCCGGGTGGGCGCATAGTTTTGCGGGCCTTGCTGCTCGATTTTCAAGGCACCCATCAGACTCGCGAGGCGTCCCGTGGTGGCCCAGCCAAGCTTGTTCTCGATACCGTACAGCAAGCCGCCGCGGAAAGCATCGCCACAGCCGGTGGGATCGAGCACCTGCTTCGCCTCAACTGCCGGAATGCTTTCGACACCGCCGGCATGATGGATCTGTGCACCCTGTTCGCCGAGCGTGACGATCAACGCTTCGACCTTGCCGGCGATCTCTTCGATCGACCAGCCGGTCTTGTTGCTCACCAGCTTGGCTTCGTAATCGTTGACAGCTACGTACGTGGCAAGTTCAATCATGCGCCGCAGCGTAGCGCCGTCGAAGAGCGGCAGACCTTGGCCCGGATCGAAGATGAACGGCACGCCGGCCGCCGCCAGATGTTCCGAATGCTGGATCATGCCGTCGTAGCCGTCCGGTCCCACGATGCCGAGCGTGATGCCTTTCGCTTCGTCAGCGCGGTTCAGATGCGACTGCATCATCGCGCCCGGATGGAACGCGGTGATCTGATTGTTTTCCAGGTCGGTGGTGATCATCGCCTGGGCCGTGTAGGTGTCCGGCACGACGAGCACGCTTTCAGTCGACAGCCCGAGCTGCTCGAAGCGCTCGACGTAACGCTGCGCGTCTACTGCGCCGAGCGTGCCCATGATGCGCGCGTCGCCGCCGAGCAGATGCAGCGCGTAACCGATGTTGCCCGCGCAGCCGCCGAACTCGCGGCGCATGGTCGGCACGAGAAAGCTCACGTTCAGGATGTGGACCTGCTCCGGCAGGATGTGCTCCCGGAAGCGCCCTTCGAAAGTCATGATGTTGTCGTAGGCGAGCGAGCCGCAGATGAGCGTAGCCAAGGCGAGCGTTCCTGTAAAAATGCGATTGAGAGAGGGCGCGCGGCGATGCGACAACGCCGCGCACGAGGCGCGGCGCCGGGCTCGTGCGCGAAGGTTTTTACTTCAGCGCGGCGAGTGCTGCGTCGTAGTTCGGCTCGTTCTTGATTTCGCCGACCAGCTCCGCGTGCACGACCTTGTCGTTCTCGTCGATCACCACCACGGCGCGCGCCGTCAGGCCCGTCAGCGGGCCGCTCGTCACGTCGACACCATACGCTTGCGCGAATTCATGGCCGCGGAACGTGGAAGCCGTGACGACGTTCTCGATGCCTTCGGTCGTGCAGAAGCGCGATGCGGCGAACGGCAGATCACCCGACACGACGATCACGGCCGTGTTGGTCAGCTTCGCGGCGGCTTCGTTGAACTTGCGGGTCGAGGTGGCGCAGGTCGGCGTGTCGAGGCTCGGAACGATGTTCAGCACCTTGCGCTTGCCCGCGAAATCGGCGAGCGACAGCGGCTTCAGATCCTTGCCGACCAGCGAGAAAGCGGCTGCGCTCTGGCCCACCGACGGGAACGTGCCGGCTACTTCGATCGGGTTGCCACCCAGCGTGACTTGACTCATGTTGTTGTGCTCCGAAAATTCGTCAGTAATGACGGTGAAAGCGCCCGGTCGTGGCCGGGCGCGCGAGGGTGCGTTACGGATAGAAGATCTGTACGCGGAAATTGGAGGCGACCGCCGTGCCCGTGTCGAGATGCACGATCATGGTTTGCGTCGTGTGCGCCGGCAGGCCCGCAGCGATCGGCGTGCCGGGCGGCACATAGTCTTGCGGCCACAGCACGCGCCGCACGGCCACGTTATTCTGGTCGTCGAGCAGTGTGAGTTCGATGGCGGGATAGGCGAGCGCGATGCCGTAGCGGTTGTGCAGCGGCATCTTCAGTTCGAGCTTGTGCGGGCCGTCGATCTGCCGCAGATCGGATGGTTCGACCTGCAAACCATCGATGTCGTGCGGCGGCGTCAGCTGGCAGCCGAGATACGAGCAAACTTTCACGTACAGCGTCTGTGTGCGCGGCAGATACACCTGCACGGTTTCGCGCTGCCACCATGCGAGTTGCGCGAGCAGCACGAAAACCAGTATCAGCCCCAAGATCGATGCGGCAATCGCCCGGCCCATGCGCCGCGCGTCGGCGGGACGGGTTTCGCGCACGACCGGGAAGGGATCGCTGCCGTCGTTCACGGGGTTGACGGAAAAGGGTTCGCCGCCGGAAGCGGCCGGAGCCGGACCCCCGATGCCGGGACCACCGGGACCGCCCGTGCCTGACCCGCCCGCACCCGCCGCCGTGGCCGCGCCGAAACCGGCCGCGCCCAGATCCGCGGCGGCGCCTAAGCCCGAGGTGCCGAAATGCGGTTCATTGTCGGCGATGCCATGCAAGCTCGCCGCTTCACCCGGAGCCGGTTCGGACGTACGTTCGGTCTTGTGCCAGACCCGCGGCGCTTCTTCCACGGGCGGCTCGTCGTTGGCCTGGTACGCGTAGGGGTCGAGCGGCGCGTCGGCCAGCACGGGTTCGTCGTCGGGGGGCAGGGGCTTGCTGAAGACGTCGGGCGGCAGTTCGGGTTCGACGGGCCGGGGTGTGAGGGTGGCGCCCGCGTCGGTCGAGACGGGCGCGAGCGGCACATTGCGGGCGTTGTGCAGCAGACGGTTGTCGATGGAGGCGTCGGGCGCGGGCGCCGACGGGTCCCACGCTTCGGCGCTGAAGTCGGGGCCTTGCTGACGCACGCCCGACAGCGCCTCGATTGCCGCCGCAGCGGCGACCGGTTTGGCGGTGGAGAAGTCACCGCCCCCGGTAACGTCGAACAGGCTGCTCGACGCGTCGAATACTTCGTGGCAATGCCCGCAGCGCACGAGGCCGCGGCGCTGCGCGAGCTGCGCCGGTTGCAGACGGAAGACGGTTTCGCAGAAGGGGCAACGCGTCGCCAGGAGCATATTGAGCCGTTAAGCCAGAAGGCCGATGGTTGGACAATACGCCTTATTCTAATGGCTTTCGCGGCGCGTTCCCGTGAGACATACCCAACCTTCGTGTTCGCGCCATACGCCGATGTCGATCCAGCGCGCGTAGACCTGCGCGACTTCATCGGCCTGCCGCGCCAGAATCCCGGACAACGCGATCCGGCCGCCCGGCTTGACCTTCGACGAGAGCATCGACGCCATCAGCTTGAGCGGGTTGGACAGGATGTTGGCGACCACGATATCGAACTCACCGGTGGGGCATTCGTCAGGCAAACCGTAGGTGACTTCGGCCCGGTTGCGTTCGCTGTTGTGACGCGCCGACTCGACCGCTTGCGGGTCGATGTCGATGCCGAACACCGGATTCGCGCCGCACTTCTTCGCGAGGATCGCGAGAATGCCGGAGCCGCAGCCGTAATCGAGCACGGACTGCTCTGGCTTGACCGATTGCTCGAGCCACTCCATGCACAGACGAGTGGTCGGATGGCTGCCCGTGCCGAACGCGAGGCCCGGGTCCAGTTCCAGCACGAGTGCTTCGGGGTCAGGCGCATCGTGCCACGACGGCACGACCCAGATGCGTTCGCCGATCGGAATCGGATCGAACTGCGACTGCGTGAGCCGCACCCAGTCCTGCTCTTCGACTTCCCGCACGGTGAACGACGGCGCGGCGTCCAGCCCGATCTCGTTGGCCGCGGCGGTCAGCAGCACCGCCGGCTCGTGTTCCGGCGCGAGCAGCGCGATCACGCGCGAGCGCTGCCAGGCCGTGCGATCCGGCGTGAGACCGGGCTCGCCGAACAGCGGCTGTTCGTCGGGCGTGTCGGCGTCCGCGTCTTCGACCGATACGGACAACGCGCCCAACTCGAGCAGTGCGTCGGAAAATTCCTCCGCGTGCTCGCGTGCCAGCTCGGCGATCAGTTCCCGGTAGCTCATGACTTACGCTTCTTCCGGCGCGGCCTGCAGCTTCGCGGCCAACCGGTTTTCGAGGTAGTGAATGCTGGTGCCGCCTTCGACGAACTTCGCGTCCAGCATCAGCTCGCGGTGCAACGGGATGTTGGTCTGAATACCTTCGACCACCATCTCCGACAGCGCGATGCGCATGCGCTTGATCGCCTGCTCGCGGGTTGCGCCGTAAGCGATCAGTTTGCCGATCATCGAATCATAGTTCGGCGGGACGAAATAGCCGTTGTACGCGTGCGAATCGACGCGGATGCCGGGGCCGCCCGGCATGTGCCACGAGGTCAAACGACCCGGCGAAGGAATGAACTTGAACGGATCTTCTGCGTTGATCCGGCATTCGATCGCATGACCCTTGAAGACGATGTCGCGCTGACGGAAGGCGAGTTTCTCGCCGGCCGCGATGCGGATCTGTTCCTGCACGATGTCGACGCCCGTGATCAGCTCGGTCACCGGATGCTCGACCTGCACGCGCGTGTTCATCTCGATGAAATAGAACTCGCCGTTTTCGTACAGGAACTCGAACGTGCCCGCGCCCAGATAGCCCATCTTCTTGCAGGCGTCGGCGCAACGATCGCCGATGCGGTCGATCAGACGGCGCGCGATACCCGGCGCCGGCGCTTCCTCGATCACCTTCTGGTGTCGGCGCTGCATCGAGCAGTCACGCTCGCCGAGCCAGACCGCGTTCTTGAACGAGTCGGACAGCACCTGGATTTCGATGTGCCGCGGGTTCTCCAGGAATTTCTCCATGTAGACCTGCGGGTTGCCGAACGCGCGACCGGCTTCTTCGCGGGTCATGTTGACCGCGTTGACCAGCGCCGCTTCCGTGTGCACCACGCGCATGCCGCGGCCGCCGCCGCCGCCGGCGGCCTTGATGATGACGGGGTAGCCGACCTGGCGGGCAATCTTCACGATCTCTTTCGGATCTTCCGGCAACGCGCCTTCCGAACCCGGCACGCAAGGCACGCCGGTCTTGATCATGGTCTGCTTGGCCGTGACCTTGTCGCCCATCATCCGGATCGTTTCCGGGCGCGGGCCGATGAAGGTGAAGCCGGACTGCTCGACGCGCTCGGCGAAGTCGGCGTTCTCCGACAGGAAGCCGTAGCCGGGGTGGATCGCTTCGGCGTCGGTTACTTCGGCGGCGCTGATCAGCGCGGGCATGTTCAGATAGCTCAGATTCGAAGGCGCCGGGCCGATGCAGACCGCCTCGTCGGCGAGCTTCACGTACTTGGCTTCCTTGTCGGCTTCCGAATAGACGACGACCGTCTTGACGCCGAGTTCGCGGCAGGCGCGCTGGATACGAAGCGCGATCTCGCCACGATTGGCAATGAGGATTTTTTCAAACATAGCGGGTTTTCGACTCATCAATGGGCGCCGGGTTGGTTGCAACACCGGCCGCCTCAGAGGATCGGTCGCGCGCCTTTCGAACAGCGGGCGCGCGGGCGGCGAACAATGCGTGCCGCGTTAGCCGACCACGAACAGCGGTTGGCCGTACTCGACCGCCTGGCCGTTTTCGACGAGGATTTCCTTCACCACGCCGGACTTGTCCGACTCGATTTCGTTGAGCAGCTTCATCGCTTCGATGATGCAGATCGTCTGGCCTTCCTTGACCGTGTCGCCTACCTGGACGAACGGGTCGGCGCCCGGCGACGGCGCGCGGTAGAACGTCCCGACCATTGGCGAGGTCACCACGTGGCCTTGCGGCGCGGCGACTGCCGGCGTTGCCGGAGCGGCTGCGGCGGCAGTCGCTTCCGCGCCCGGGACTTGCGGCGGTTGCGCGTATTGCGGCGCATACGAGGCGGACGGTTGCACGTAAACCGGCGGCGCATTCTTGACGATGCGCACCTTGCCTTCGCCCTCGGTCACTTCGAGTTCGGAAATACCGGACTCCGAGACGAGGTCGATCAGAGTTTTCAGTTTACGTAGATCCATCAGGAGGCCCCTTTCAATGCGTAAAGTGCCGGCATTTGCAATCGTGCAGTAGCCGGCTCAAATTAGTCGTGTTGGATTCAGCCGCGCGACGAGCCGGCGGCGAGCCGGTCAAGCGCGAATTCGAGCGCGTACAGATATCCCTTCCAGCCGAGGCCGCAAATCACGCCTTCTGCCTGGTCGGAGAAATACGAGTGATGCCGGAACGGTTCGCGACGATGCACGTTCGACAGATGAATCTCGACGAACGGGATGCCGACCCCCGCCAGTGCGTCCCGAATGGCCACGCTGGTATGCGTGTACGCGGCGGGATTGATCAGTATGAAATCGGTGTTTTCAGTCCGCGCGGATTGGATGCGATCGACCAGTGCGCCTTCGTGATTGCTCTGGAACGACGCGAGCTCGACGCCCGCGTCCGCGGCGCGGTCCGCGAGGGCCTGATCGATCTGCGGCAAGGTCACGCGACCGTAGACCTCGGGTTCCCGGGTGCCGAGAAGGTTGAGGTTGGGTCCGTGCAGTACCAGCAGTCGCGTCATGGTCGCTTCTTTTTCCGTGGAATTGGGCGCACTTTAGCGCTGATTAGAGAAACTTGTCTAGTTTCCCAGACGTACGGAGCGACGCTTGCGTCGATCCGCCGCCGCACCGGGCGCCCATCTTCTCTCAAATTCGTGCGATTTGCGCGTATTTCTGTGCGTTCCGCATGGAATGGGCCAGCAAAAGAATGCGAAATTTAAAGTGCGTCGAGCGTCTGCCGGAGCGCGGCCGGGTCGATCTGCCCTAATTTTGTCGAGCGGACGTTGCCCTTCGCGTCGATCACGACGGTGAACGGCAGCCCGCCCGCGTTGTTGCCGAACGCGCGGGCAAGGTCGGCGCCGCCAAAGCCGGTCACGTAGACCGGGTAGGCCACCTTGACCTTCTGCAGGAAAGCCTGGATGTTTTTCTCCGAATCGACGCCAAGTCCGATGAACTGGATGCCTTTCTTCGCATATTCGCGCTGAAGTTGGGACAGCGCCGGCATTTCCTCGACGCACGGGCCGCACCACGACGCCCAGAAGTTGACGACGATGGGGTGTCCTTTATGCAAACTTAGCGACTGCGGCTTGCCGTCCACGCTGGTGACCGGCGCGGCCCACAGCTGATCGACCGCGCTGCGCGGCGAGCCGGCCTGCGCCGCGTGCGCGACCTCGGAGCCGTCGTTGAGCCAGTGATTGGCCAGCACGCCGCCGCCCGCGGCAACGATGGCGACCAGTGCGCCCGCCAGAATCCGTCTCGTGTTCATGCCTGGACTGTCTAATTAGTGGAAGGGGTGGCTTCGCTGTTGTCGAGCAGCGCCTGGACCGCCTGCAGATTCGCCCGCGCCGTGCGGCCGCGCGCATCGGCCTTGACTGCGCCGCGCAGGTCGTCCGTCTCATACAGCGCGACGTGGATGCCGACCGGTTCCGCGTCGCGCCCTTCGTTCGTGGGGCGCCACAGGAAGCTCAGCGTCTCGACGTAGCCGCGGCCGGCGAAGTGCCGCGTTTCCGACACGTCGTACTGAATGTTGGCGTTCAGAAAGTAGATCGCGACTTCCTTCGGGTTGTCGCAGAACGCCTGCAGATGTACATCCGAGTGTTCGCCAGCCGTGCCGCCGAGCACCGCGCCGGTGAGGTACGGGTTGAACGGCGCGAGCCGTTCCATCCAGTCCAGCGCGATATGGCGCAGCCGCCGCAGCAGCGCTGGCTGGCTGTCGCCCTGAAAGAGCGACTGATATTCACGGATTTCTTCTTCGATCTGGTCGTTATCCGGCAGCCATTCGCCGGCAACGCGAGTCTCGCCGACGACTTGCCGCGCTGCCTTGCGCTTGGCCGTGGCGTAGTCCAGACCGTCTTCGGCGATCATGCGTGCAGCCGCGATGGCGATTTCCTCGCGCACGCGCTGCGGATCGAAATGTGATTTGCGGACCATCCGTCAATCATACTAGAGATTGACGACGGCCTTTTGGGGCGGGGCGCGCCGCGCGGCCGGCGAGGCGGAGCGGGCGAGCATCATGGGGCGCGCGGATGCTGTCGGTTACAATAGCGTCCTTTGCAGACGGTCGTTCCGGCCGCTTTGCAGCACTCCCATCCCTCGCAAAAAACGCCCGCGCGGCACGACAGGCTTATGCACATCCACATCCTCGGCATCTGCGGCACGTTCATGGGCGGTCTCGCGGTGCTCGCGCGCGGCGCGGGCCACACCGTGACGGGTTGCGACGCCGGCGTCTATCCGCCGATGAGCACGCAGCTCGAGGCGCAAGGCATCCGTCTGATCGAGGGTTACGACGCGGACCAGTTGAACGCCCTGAACGCGGACCTGTTCGTGATCGGCAACGTGGTTTCGCGCGGCAACCCGCTGATGGAAGCGATCCTCGACCGTGGCCTGCCGTACGTCTCCGGCCCGCAGTGGCTCGGCGAGCATGTGCTGAACGGCAAGTGGGTGCTGGCGGTGGCCGGCACGCACGGCAAGACCACCACCAGTTCGATGCTCACCTGGCTGCTCGAAGACGCCGGCCTCAATCCGGGTTTCCTGATCGGCGGCGTGCCGGTGAACTTCGGCGTGTCCGCGCGGCTCACGGATTCGAGCTTCTTCGTGATCGAAGCCGACGAATACGACACTGCGTTCTTCGACAAGCGCTCGAAGTTCGTCCACTACCGGCCCAAGACGGCGGTCCTGAACAATCTCGAATTCGATCATGCTGACATCTTCCCCGATCTCGCCGCGATCGAAACGCAGTTCCATCATCTGATCCGTACGGTGCCGGGCATCGGCCGGGTGGTCACGAACGGCCGTGAAGACGCGCTCGAACGGGTGCTGACGCGCGGCTGCTGGAGCGACGTCGAGCGCTTCGGCGTGCAGGGCGGCTGGGAAACCCTGCCGGCCGAAGACGGCGTGCCGGTCGACGAACGCTTCGCCGTGTATCACAACAGCGAGCGCGTCGGCGTGGTCGAGTGGCAGGTGCAGGGCGAGCACAATCGCATGAACGCGCTGGCCGCGATCGCCGCCGCGCGTAGCGTCGGTGTGCCGCCGGCCCAGGCCGCGAAGTCGCTGGCGAGCTTTCGCAACGTGAAGCGGCGCATGGAAGTGCGCGGCAGCGTCGACGGCGTGACCGTCTACGACGACTTCGCGCATCATCCCACCGCGATCGACACGACCGTGGCCGGGCTGCGCGCGCGCGTCGGCCGCGACAACACGCGGATTCTCGCCGTGCTGGAGCCGCGCTCGAACACGATGAAGCTGGGCGTGATGAAAGCGCAACTGCCCGCCAGTCTCGCCGACGCCGACCTCGTGTTCGGCTACGGCGCGCCGAACGGCCGCGACGCGCTCGGCTGGAATCTCGGCGAGGCGCTCGCGCCGCTCGGCGGCAAGGCGCAGGCCTTCGACAATCTGGACGCGCTGGTCAAAGCGGTGGTTCACGCCGCGCGCCCCGGCGACCAGATTCTGGTGATGAGCAACGGCGGCTTTGGCGGCGTGCATCAGAAGCTGCTCGACGCTCTTTCCGCGCGAGGCAACTCGTGATTCTCTATCTGCACGGGTTCCGCTCGTCGCCCAATTCGTTCAAGGCGCGTGTGCTGGCGGCGCGCCTGGCCGAACTGGGCCGTGCCGACGAATGGTGCTGCCCGATGCTGCCCGTTTCACCATTCGACACGGTCGGGCTCGCCGAATCGTTGGTGAATGCCGCAAAACCGAAGAACGTGACGGTGATCGGCAGCTCGCTCGGCGGCTATTTCGCGACGCATCTGGCGGAGAAGCACGGCTGGCCGGCTGTGCTGCTGAACCCGGCGGTCGTGCCGCAGCGCGACCTGAGCGCCTATCTCGGCGAGCAGCCGTTGTGGCACGGCGGCGGCAGTATCGTCGTCGAACCGCATCATCTCGATGAGCTGCGCGCGCTCGGCGTCGCGTCGATCACGCGGCCCGAACGCTATTATCTGATGGCCGCCACCGGCGACGAAGTGCTCGACTACCGCGAAATGCTTGCGCACTATCCCGGCGCACGCACTACGCTGATCGAAGGAAGTGACCACGCGATCAGCGAGTTCGCGCACTACGTCGACGACGTGCTGGCTTTTTGCGACGCCGAAGACGTCGAGCCGCCGGCGCCGCGCGAAGCGGCATGAAGCAATCGCGGCCCGAAGCGTCCTGATGTTGTGCGCCGACGCGGCGGCCCGAAGCGACGTCCTGAGCAGAGGCTCAGGCGCACGACCTGGCGGCGAAGCCGCCGCCGGTCACCCGATGCATCTGACCCGCAGCGAAGCCGCTGCCTGTCACCAGATTGGAATCAGATTCAAGCCGCTGGCGCGCGTATCCGTACGTAAGGCGCCGCGGATCCACTACCACGAACACGTTGCCGTGCCGCGCATGTAGTGACCGATCGCTGAATGAAATCGGGCGCGCCGGCAGATGCAAGTCAGAACGAGAGTATTGAGTGAACGTTTTCTTCGAGGAATCGGGCAGTTTCAAGGCTGGCAGCGTGCTGTCGCGCCAGGGTGACGCGTTTCAGGTCGAGTTGCCGGGCGGGCGGCGCGCGAAGGTGCGCGCCAAAGACGTGCTGATCGAATTCGACAAGCCGAGCGCGGCCGAACTGATGCAGCAGGCCGACGCCGCCGCGCAGGACATCGACCTGGACTTTCTGTGGGAATGCGCGCCTGACGACGAATTCCCGTTCGCCACGCTCGGCGCCGAGTACTTCGGCGAGCGCTTCGGTTCGATCGAGCGCGCGGCGCTGGTGCTGCGCATGCACGGCGCGCCGGTGTACTTCCGCCGCAAGGGCCGCGGCATGTATCAGCGCGCGCCGCAGGAACAACTGAAGATGGCGCTGGCCGGTCTCGAACGCAAGCGTCAGCAGGCGCTCGTGCAGCAGGGCTACGAGGAAGAGCTGAAGGCCGGCCGTCTGCCGGAAGCCTTCACCGGCAAGACCGCGCTCGCGTTGCTGACCAAGCCGGACAAGAACACGATCGAATACAAGGCGCTCGAAGGCGCGGCGGCCGCGCGCGGCATTTCGCAGGCGCGCCTGATGCTCGAATGCGGCGCGATCCCGTCGGCGCGCGCGCTGCACGAGGCGAAATTCCTCTCCGAGTTCTTCCCGCACGGCACGGGCTTTCCGCCCGTCGCCGTCGGCGGCTTGCCGGAAGATTTGCCGGAAGCGAACGTCGAGGCGTTCTCGATCGACGACATCACCACTACCGAGATCGACGACGCGTTTTCCGTCGAGCATCTGGCCGACGGCCGAGTGCGGATCGGCGTGCACATCGCCGCGCCGGCGCTCGGCATCCAGCGTGGCGACGAAGTCGACGCGATCGCGCGCACGCGTTTGTCGACCGTCTACATGCCGGGCGACAAGATCACGATGCTGCCCGACAGCGTCGTCGAAGCATTCACGCTGGCTGAAGGCGGCTTGCGGCCGGCGCTGTCGCTGTATGTGATCGTCAATCGCGAAACCCAGGAGATCGTCGCGAGCGAAACGCGCGCCGAGCGCGTGTTCGTGAAGAACAACCTGCGTCACAACACGCTCGACGAACTCGTCAACGAAGAGGCGCTCGCCGCCGGCACCGGCGACTATCCGCACAAGGAAGACATCGCCGTGCTGTGGCCGTTCGCGCAGGCGCTGTTCGAAAAGCGCCAGACCGCGCGCGCCGGCTACGGTCTGCGCCGCGAAGTGCAGCGCAATACGGACTTCAACTTCTACGTGGAAGGCGAGCACATCACGATCACGCCGCGCCGGCGCGGTTCGCCGCTCGACACGATCGTCGCCGAGCTGGCGATTCTCGCGAACTCGTCGTGGGGCGCGTTCCTGCACGACCACGGCGTGCCGGGCATCTATCGCACGCAGCGCGCGTTCGGCGCGCCAACCGGCCCGAAGCGCACGCGCATGCAGACCAACGCCGCGCCGCACGAAGGCCTCGGCGTCACGCAATACGCGTGGAGCACGTCGCCGCTGCGCCGTTACGTCGACCTGGTGAACCAGTGGCAACTGATCGCCTGCGTGCAGCATGGCGTGACCGCGAAACTCGCCGCGCCGTTCAAGCCGAAGGACGCCGATCTGTTCGCCGTCGTGCAAGGCTTCGACGACACCTACACTGCGTATGCCGATCATCAGCGTCGTATGGAGTACTTCTGGTGCCTGCGCTGGCTGAAGCAGGAGAACCGCAAGCAGGTGGTGGCGTCGGTGGTGAAGGGCGATCTGGTGCGCCTCGAAGAGATTCCGTTGCTGCTGCACGTGCCGGGCCTCGGCGTGCACGCGCGCGGCACGCGTTTGCAGATGGAAGTGATGTCGATCGACGAGCTGACCGTCGAAGCGTCCGTGCGTCTGTTGCACGTGCTCGACGCACCGACCGTGACGAGCGGCACCGAAGCGGAAGAGGCGGATGAAGGCGATGACGAAATTATCGACGCGGCCGACGACAGCGCCGAAGGCGAAGCCGAGGCGCAGGCCGAAGCCGCAGCAGCCGATGCCGATACCGACAACAACAACGACGACAGTGCAAGCGACGCAGCCGCCGATCAACATATCGCGGAGCCGGGACGATGAGCGCCAATCAGACACGCGAGCGCTATGCGGTCATCGGCAATCCGGTCGGGCATAGCAAGTCGCCGTTCATTCATGGCCGATTCGCCGAGCAAACCGGCGAGCCGGTCGAATACGGCGCGCTGCTCGCGCCGGTCGATGCATTCGTGCCGCACGTGCGCGCCTTCATCGACGTGGGCGGACGCGGCCTGAACGTGACCGTGCCGTTCAAGCTCGACGCCTATGCGTTCGCCACGACGTTGTCGCCGCGCGCGGCGGCGGCGGGCGCGGTGAACACGTTGCGCTTCGACTCGAACGGCATCTACGGCGACAACACCGACGGCTTCGGTCTCGTGCGCGACATCGAGGTGAATCTCGGCGTGTCGCTGAAGGGCGCGCGCATCCTGTTGCTCGGCGCAGGCGGCGCCGCGCGCGGCGTAGTGCTGCCGATGCTGGAGCGCGCGCCGCATACGCTCACCATCGTCAACCGCACGGCGGCGAAGGCCGAAGCGCTGGTCGATCAGTTCGCGCAGGCCGCGCGCGACGCCGCGTGCCGCCTGACGGGCGGCAGCGCGCGCGCGATCGAAGCGGGCCAGTACGACGTGATCGTCAACGCGACGGCGGGCAGCCTCGACGCGTCGTTGCCCGACTGCGACGACCGCGCGTTCGGCAACGGCACGCTCGCGTACGACATGATGTACGGCGCGCATCCGACGGTCTTCATGGAGCACGCGCGCAAGCTGGGCGCGCGCGGCGCCGACGGTCTCGGCATGCTGGTCGAACAGGCCGCCGAATCGTTTCACGTGTGGCGCGGCGTGCGGCCCGACGGCGCACCGGTGCTGGCCGAGTTGCGTGCGCTGCTGACGGCGCCGTCGCACGCGTAGACCCGCGCATCGCCGGACGGAACTGACCCATTCGAGGACTGGAACGCACATGACAGCAACGCGGCGCGCAAGCCGGCCCAGTCCGGTGCGATGGGTGGTTTATCTGGGCGCCGTGCTGGTGATCGCCTGGCTCGCGACGCAGGCGTTCTACTTCACGCAGATCGCGGTCTGGAATTACGTGAACCCGCGCTCGACCGCGTTCATGCGCTCGGACGCGTGGCGCCTGTCGCAGGATCGGCCGGATCTGTCGGTGCAGCATACGTGGATGCCGTACGACCAGATCTCGCGCAATCTGAAGCGCGCGATCATCGCCTCCGAAGACGCGAATTTCGTCAACAACAAAGGCTATGAAACCGACGCGATTTTGCAGGCGTGGGAGCGCAACAAGGCGCGCGGCAAGATCGTGCGCGGCGGTTCGACGATCACCCAGCAACTCGCGCGGAATCTGTTTCTGTCCCGTGAGAAAAGCTATATCCGCAAGGGCCAGGAGCTGATCATTACCTGGATGCTCGAAACCTTGATGGACAAGGAACGGATCTTCGAGATCTATCTGAACTCCGTCGAGTGGGGCAATGGGGTCTACGGCGCCGAAGCGGCGGCGCAGTATTACTACAAGACGTCGGCGGCCAAGCTGAGCGCGGCACAGTCCGCACGCCTCGCCGTGATGCTGCCGCGGCCCAGGTACTTCGATGAACACCGCAGCTCCGCCTATCTGACCCAGCGCGCACGCGTGATCGCGCGGCGCATGGGCGCGGCGGAATTGCCGGACTAAACGTTTTTCGCACGTGCGGCGCGGCCGCGTGTGCATGGCCTCGCGGGAAACTCCGATGGAACTGCGGCAGCTGCGTTACTTCATCAGCGTGATCGAACACGGCAGCATGGGCAAGGCGGCGCTCGAACTGGGCGTCGTGACTTCGGCGTTGAGCCAGCAGATCGCGCGCCTCGAAAGCGAGCTGTCGACCCGGCTGTTGCAGCGAACCTCGAGCGGCGTCGTGCCGACCGACGCCGGGCTCGCGTTCTGGCGGCAGGCTCAACTGGCACTGCGCCATATCGACGACGCGGCGCTCGCCGCACGCGAGGCGCGGCTCTCAGGACACGTCAGCGTCGGACTCGCGCCCAGCACCGCTGGCGTGCTCGGTCTGCCCTTCATGCGCGCGATGCGCGAACGCTATCCGGACATCCGGTTGCGCATGGTCGAAAGTCTGTCCGGCTATCTCGCATCGATGCTCGGCGCGCGGACCATCGACCTCGCCATCCTGTTTCAGGAAGCCCCCACCCAACGCTGGAGCGTCATGCCACTGCTCGATGAGCGGCTGTTCGTGATCGGTGCGCGTGATCTGGCCGGCATGCCGACGCAACGCGAAGTGCGTTTGTCGAAGCTCGGCGATCTGCCGCTGATCCTGCCGAGCGGCTCGCACGGCTTGCGAGCCTTGCTGACCTCCGCGTTCAAACGCGCGAAGTATGAGCCGCATCTCGCCGCCGAGGCGGACGGCCTCGCGATCCTGATGGACGCGGTGCGCGGCGGATTGGGCGCGACCATCCAGCCCGGCGCGGCGCTCGCGCGATCGGAGAACGCGATGCTTGCAAGCAGCCGCATCGCGGACACCGACGCGCTCAGGGCGAACCTGCTGGTCAGCGTGTCCGACGACGAATTGTCCCCGGCTGCGCTGGCGGCGCGCGTCGTGCTCGCGGACGTCGCGCGTACGCTGGTGAAAGAGGGCCGCTGGCCCGGCGCGAAGCTCAGATAACTCGATCAAGTCCGTCCCTTCACGAAAACTGAAGACCTCTAGCCCGTTTGCTGATGGCGGCGTTTGCCGCCGCTGACTACAGTTCGCCTCGAAGCAATTACGTTGCATGGGACCGGAGTCAGCGCGCTGTATGGCCGACAGCCACAGCACCAACGCCGGTCGACAGGAGGCAAGCTAGATGGTCGATGTACTCGTGATCGGGGGAGGCAATGCCGCGCTGTGCGCCGCGCTGATGGCGCGCGAAGCGGGCGCATCGGTCCTCCTTCTCGAATCGGCCCCGCGCGAGTGGCGGGGCGGCAACTCACAACATACCCGCAATCTGCGCTGCATGCACGATGCACCGCAAGACGTGCTTGTCGAAGCGTATCCGGAAGAAGAATACTGGCGCGATCTGCTGAAGGTGACGGGCGGCATCACGAACGAGCACCTCGCGCGTCTCGTGATCCGCGCGTCCGCAACCTGCCGTCCGTGGATGCGCAAACACGGTGTGCGCTTTCAGCCGCCGTTGTCCGGCGCGCTGCACGTCGCGCGCACCAACGCGTTTTTCATGGGCGGCGGCAAGGCGCTCGTCAACGCCTACTACCGCAGCGCCGAAGCGCTCGGCGTGCGGGTTCTCTACGACACGCCGGTCGACACGATCGAACTCGATGATGGCCGCTTCGTTGCGGCGCGCAGTGGCAGCCGTCGTTTCGAGGCGCGTGCCTGCGTGCTTGCGGCGGGCGGCTTCGAATCCAATCGCGAATGGCTCAGACAAGCGTGGGGCCAGAATGAGCGCGGCGAATGGCCGGCGGATAACTTCCTGATTCGCGGCACGCGCTTCAACAAGGGCGTGTTGCTCAAGTACATGATCGACGTGGGCGCGGATTCGATCGGCGATCCGTCGCAATCCCATTGTGTCGCGATCGACGCGCGCGCGCCGCTCTACGACGGCGGCATCTGCACGCGGATCGACTGCGTGTCGCTGGGCGTGGTCGTCAATCGTGACGCCGAGCGGTTCTACGACGAGGGCGAGGACTTCTGGCCGAAGCGTTACGCGATCTGGGGACGCCTCGTCGCGCAGCAGCCAGGGCAGACCGGCTATTCGATCATCGACGCCAAGGCGATCGGCCGTTTCATGCCGCCGGTGTTTCCCGGTGAGAAATCCGACACGCTGGCCGGACTGGCTCGCCAGCTCGGTCTGCCGGAAGCGGCGTTCGTGCGGACCATCACCGCGTACAACGACGCCTGCCACGTCGGCACGTTCGATCACACCGCGCTCGACGACTGCCACACCGAACAGCTCGACCCACCGAAGACCCACTGGGCCCGGCCGATCGACACGCCGCCGTTCTACGGCTACGCGCTCAAGCCCGGCATCACGTTCACTTACCTGGGGCTCCAGGTCAACGACCGGGCCCAGGTGCATTTTGGCGGCGAGCCGAGCGAGAACCTGTTCGTCGCGGGCGAGATGATGGCCGGCAATGTGCTCGGCAAGGGCTATACGGCCGGGGTCGGCATGTCGATCGGCACGGCGTTCGGGCGCATCGCCGGCACCGAGGCGGCGCGGGCCGCACAGGCGGCTGCGCAAGCGGAGTGCGCGGGACACGCGGCTCGAAGCGCACGCGAATCATCAGGAGTTCTCAGTGCAGAAAATTGAAGCGCTGACGCGTGAAGCGCAGCAATTGGCCGGCTCGCCTGACCGCGCCGATCACGCCGTCGCGCGTGATCCGCAGTCGCGAGTCATCCGTATCGTGCCGCTGACCGATAACGAAACCGAAGTCGCGCGGCAAATGCAGATATGCAACGCATGCCGCTATTGCGAAGGTTTTTGTGCGGTATTCCCGGCGATGACTCGCCGCCTCGAATTCGGCAAGGCCGACGTGAATTACCTGGCGAACCTGTGCCACAACTGCGGCGCGTGCTATCACGCGTGCCAGTACGCACCGCCGCACGAATTCGCGGTGAACGTCCCGCAGGCGATGGCGAAAGTGCGGCTCGAAACCTATACCGAGTACGCGTGGCCGCCCGTGATGGGCGCGCTGTACAAACGCAATGGCTTGACCGTCTCGCTGGCACTGGCCGCCGGGCTCGCGCTGTTCCTGATACTCGGCACCGCGCTGTCGGGTTCGCTGCTCGACTACCGCCCGGGCGCACAGGCGTCGAGCTTCTACGCGATCTTCCCGCACAATCTGCTCGCGCTGATCTTCGGCGCGGTGTTCGGCTTCGCGGCGCTCGCGCTGGGTATCGGCGTGACGCGGTTCTGGCGCGACGTGTCGGCGGGCACGGCCTCGGCGCCGGCGATCGTCGAAGCGACGCGCAACGTGCTCGGCCTTACCTATCTCGACGGCGGACACGGCGACGGCTGCAACGAAGCGGACGACCGCTTCACGCTCGCACGCCGGCGCTTTCATCACTTCACGTTCTACGGCTTCATGCTGTGCTTCGCCGCGACCGTGGTGGCGACGCTGTATCACTACGTGCTGGGCGAGGAAGCGCCGTATCCGATGCTGAGCTTGCCGGTCGTGCTGGGCTCGATGGGCGGCGTCGGTCTGCTGATCGGGCCGGCCGGTCTGCTGTGGCTCAACCTGCGGCGCGACCCCGCGCGCGGCGACGCGAAGCAGCGACCGATGGATCGCGGTTTCATCGCGTTGCTGTTGCTGACGAGCGCCACCGGCCTCGCGCTTCTAATAGGCCGTGACACATCCGCCATGCCCGCATTGCTCGCGTCGCACCTGGGCATGGTGATGGCGCTGTTCGCGACGCTGCCGTACGGCAAGTTCGCGCACGGCATGTATCGCAGCGCGGCGCTCCTCAAGTCCGCGATCGAAAAACGCCGCGGCAGCGGCCCGCAAGCCGGCGCCGACTGAGCCTGAAGCGTGAAGCGTCGCCGGCATCGCAAACACAGAACAACGGAGACCCCGATGATGAACCCCACAAACACGATCGAGACGAGCGCGGCCACGGTCCGCGTGTCGAAAGTCGGCGCGGTACTGCGCGTGACCAGCGGCAACTTTCTCGAACAGTTCGACTTCTTTCTGTTCGGCTTCTACGCCCCTTACATTTCGAAGGTGTTCTTCCCGACGAGCAGCGAATTCGCGTCGCTGATGCTCACGTTCGCCGTGTTCGGCGCGGGTTTCCTGATGCGGCCGCTCGGTGCGATTTTCCTCGGCGCGTACATCGACCAGGTGGGGCGCCGCAAGGGCTTGATCGTGACGCTGTCGATCATGGCGAGCGGCACGATACTGATCGGCTGCGTGCCGGGCTTCACGTCGATCGGTCTGCTGGCGCCGGCCCTCGTGCTGCTCGGGCGGCTGTTGCAGGGCTTTTCCGCGGGCGCCGAACTGGGCGGCGTGTCGGTCTATCTCGCCGAGATCGCGACGCCGGGCCACAAGGGTTTCTATACGAGCTGGCAGTCGGCGAGCCAGCAGGTCGCGATCGTGATCGCGGCGGCGCTCGGCTACGGCCTCAATCACTGGATGAGCGCCGAGACGATCGGCGCGTGGGGCTGGCGCATTCCGTTCTTTATCGGCTGCGCGATCGTGCCGCTGCTTTTCGCGTTGCGCCGCTCGCTGGAAGAGACAGAGCAGTTCAAGGCGCAGCGGCATCGTCCCAGCGCGCGCGAAGTGTTCGGCACGCTGTTGCAGAACTGGAAGGTCGTGTTCGCGGGCATGCTGCTGGTCGCGATGACCACCACGACGTTCTATCTGATCACGGTCTATACACCGACCTTCGGCAAGACCGTGCTGAAGCTTTCGACCGCTGACAGTCTGATCGTGACGCTGTGCGTGGGCATCGGCAATTTCATCTGGCTGCCGGTCGGGGGCGCGCTGTCGGATCGCATCGGCCGCCGGCCGATCCTGATCGCGATTACCGTGCTGGCGATCCTGACCGCGTATCCGGCGCTGTGGTGGCTGGCGTCGTCGCCGAGTGTCGGCCGCATGCTGATCGTGCTGCTGTGGTTCTCGTTCTTCTTCGGCATGTACAACGGCGCGATGGTTGCCGCGCTCACCGAAGTGATGCCGGAGAACGTGCGCGTGGCTGGTTTTTCGCTCGCGTTCAGCCTCGCCACCGCGATCTTCGGCGGCTTTACGCCAGCGGTGTCGACCTACCTCATCCAGGTGACGGGCGACCGGGCGGCGCCGGGTTACTGGCTGAGCTTCGCCGCCGTGTGCGGCCTGGCCGCGACGTTGATTCTTTATCGTCGCAGCGAGGTGGCGAAGCGGTTTGCGATGTAGCTTTGGTGACGGTTCTGCCTGGGAAAAAGCCCGCCCTTGCGCGGGCTTTTTTCATGCGCGGCGAAACGGGCCCGACGCTCCGGTGAGCGCTCTGCCACCGTCCCCGGCGTGCTTCACGCCGCTACCCCGAGCGGCCGGAACCCGGCCTTCCCACGATCCAATCCGAATCAAAACACCCTGAATCCCATTATCTGAATTCACCATTCACATATTGGAGATTTCTCAAAAACGGTCCTACAATCCAACCCAACACGCAACGTGAGCCGGAAAGCCTCATCCATCCGGCCGCGCAAAAGCGACAGCAAAAAAACTGGAGACAAGGCCAAACCATGCCCGACATCACGAGGCAGCACCCCTGCGCCCGCCACTTCGCGCGTATTCAAGGCTTCTCCTCCGGCCCCGCGCTGTAAGCGCACACACCATCCAAAGCCAATCGCCATGAACAAAGCGATGCCTACTCACGCCGCAAGCGCGTCCGAAGCCGATCACGCGAACAACGCCGCGCCGCGCCCGGCCGCCGCCGCCAAGGCGCGCGCCAGCGTTCAACCGGCCGGCGCCAACGGAATCGCCGTGCCCAGCACGCTGCTCGACATCACGCCGCAACAGGCCGGCACGCAGACGCTGCTGCGCGGTCTGGCGATTCTCGAAGCCGCCGCCGCCGGCGTGCGCGATCTGCGCACCTTCGGCGCCGCGCTCGGCACGACCCGCAGCACCACGCACCGGCTGGTGAGCAGCCTCGTGCAGGCGCGCTATCTGCGTCAGGTGCAAGGCGGCTATCTGCTCGGCCCGAAGCTGATCGAACTCGGCACCATCGCGCTCGAACAGATGCCGCTCACCGCGGTTGCGCGCCCGCACCTCGAATCGCTCGCGGAACAGACGCTCGACACGATTCACCTCGGCGTGCGCGACGGCGACGACGTGCTGTACATCGACAAGATTCCCGGCACCCGTGGCCTCGAAATGCGTTCGCGCGTCGGGCACCGGATGCCGCTGGCGTCGACGGGGATCGGCAAGGCGATGATGCTCGACCTCACGCCGGACGTCTGGCAGACGTTGTTCGAGGCATCGCGCCGCGCGCTCGCCGGCGTCACGTTCAAGCCGGACAACCGCCCCGACGCACCGACCTTCATGCAGCGCATGACCAATTATGCAGCCGGCGGCTATACCTTCGACCTCGAAGAGAACGAAGCGGCGATCCGCTGCGTGGCGGCCCCGGTGCGTGACGCGTCGGGTGCGGTGGTGGCGGCATTGTCGGTGGCGAGCACGATTCCGTACATGCCGCTCGAACGCATGGACGAACTGATCCCGGTCGTGCAGCGCGAAGCGCGCGCGATCTCGGAAGAACTCGGTTGGCGCGCGCCGCAACCGACAACCCGCAGGATCAAACGATGACACAGGCGGGTTCTCTCACACCGGCAGGCAACCATCTGGCCGCGGGCGTCGTCGCCGACGCCGGCCTCGCAAATGCCGCGCTGATTGCGCTCGACTGGGGCACGACCTCGTTGCGCGCCTATCTGTACGACGCCGAGGGCCGGGTGCTGGCGACACGCGCGTCGCCGGCCGGCATCATGAATCTGCCGCGCAGCGCGGAACAGGGCGGCTTCGACGCCGCTTTCGAGGATGTGTGCGGCGCCTGGCTCGACGCGGCGCGCGGCGTGCCGGTGATCGCGGCGGGGATGGTCGGCAGCGCGCAGGGCTGGCTGGAGGCGCCGTACGTCGACGCACCGGCGAGCGCCGATGCGCTGGTGAGCGGGCTCGTTCGCGTGCAGGCGGCATGCGGCGCGACGCTGCACATCGTGCCGGGCATCCTGCAACGCGGCGAATTGCCCAACGTGATGCGCGGCGAAGAAACGCAGATTTTCGGCGCGCTCAGCGAAGACGCGAACGCCGCGGACTACGGCAAGCGCGCGCTGATCGGCTTGCCGGGCACGCACGCGAAATGGGCGCTCGTGCAGGCAGGCCGCATCGAACGTTTTCATACCTTCATGACGGGCGAAGTGTTCGCGGCACTGCGCGAGCATACGATTCTCGGCCGCACGATGGTCACGCCGGATCGTCCGGATACCGAAGCATTCCTGCACGGTGTGAGCATCGCGCGTGAAAAGGGCCAGGCGGGCATGCTCGCGACCGTTTTTAGCGCCCGCACGCTCGGCCTCACCGGACAACTCGCGCGCGACGAGCAGCCCGACTATTTGTCGGGCCTGCTGATCGGCCACGAACTGGCCGGCCTCAACGCCGTGCTGACGCAACAGCAGAGCTCGCTCGCCGCACAGAGCCTGCGCCTGATCGGCAATGAAGCGCTATGCGAGCGTTATCGACTCGCACTCGCGCAATTCGGCTGCACCCAGGTGGAACTGGTCAAGCAGGCCACCGAGCGCGGCCTGTGGCGCGTCGCCTCGCAGGCGGGGCTCGTCAATCCGGCCGCTCACGCGGCGCGCGCCGACTAAGCGGCGCGCCAGGCCATCTCCGTGCCGCTTACGAAACAAGGAACCGACATGCAACCTCACATCAATCTGCCCGCACCGTACATGCCGCACGCGGGCCTGATCGCGGCGTTCGAAGTCTGTCCGCTGATCGCGATCATGCGCGGCGTGACCCCCGCCGACGCGGCCGACCACGGTCAGGCGCTGTACGAAGCGGGCTTTCGCATCGTCGAAGTGCCGTTGAATTCGCCGCAGCCGTTCGACAGCATCGCCGCGATCCGCAAGGTGTTGCCCGCGGATGCGATCGTCGGCGCGGGCACGGTGCTGCATCCGAGTTTCGTCAACGACGTGAAGTCGGCGGGTGGCGAGCTGATCGTGATGCCGCATAGCGATCCCGAAGTCGTCGCCGCCGCTAAAGCGCAGGGCCTTGCCTGTGCGCCGGGCGTCGCCACGCCGACCGAAGCGTTCATCGCGCTGAAGAACGGCGCGGACGTGCTCAAGATGTTCCCCGCCGAACAGCTCGGCTGCCAGGTCGTCAAGGCATGGCGCGCGGTGATCGCGGCGCAGGTGCCGCTGGTGCCGGTCGGCGGCATCACGCCGGACAACATGGGACCGTTCCTGAGCGCCGGTGCGAACGGCTTCGGCCTCGGCTCGGCGCTGTACAAGCCGGGTCAGAGCGCCGCCGTGACCGCCTCGCATGCGAAGGCGTTCATCAACGGCTTGCGCATCGCCCGCGCGGGTGCGAAGAAATGAAACGGCTCGCCGGCAAAGCCGCCCTCGTGACCGGCGCCGGACGCGGCATCGGCGCGGCGATCGCGCTTGCGTTCGCGCGGGAGGGCGCGTCGGTCGTGCTCGCGGAACTGGATATCGACACCGCCCAGCAGACGGCGGCGCACATCAAGGCGCAAACCGGGGCGCGCGTGCTCGCGGTGCGCACGGACGTCACGCAGTCCGCATCGGTTCAGCAGGCGGTGAGCGAGGCGCAGCAGGCGTTCGGCGCAGTGGACGTGCTGGTGAACAACGCAGGCATCAACGTGTTCTGCGATCCGCTCACCATGACCGACGACGATTGGCGGCGCTGCTTCGCGGTCGATCTCGACGGAGTGTGGAACGGTTGCCGCGCGGTGTTGCCGGGCATGGTCGAACGCGGCGCGGGCAGCATCGTGAATATCGCGTCGACGCATGCGTTCAAGATCATTCCGGGCTGCTTTCCGTACCCGGTGGCCAAACACGGCGTGATTGGCCTGACGCGCGCGCTCGGCATCGAATACGCGCCGCGCAACGTGCGCGTCAACGCGATCGCGCCAGGGTACATCGAAACGCAATTGACGCACGACTGGTGGAACGAACAGCCCGACCCGGCCGCCGCGCAGCAGGCGACGCTCGATCTGCAGCCGATGAAGCGCATCGGCCGCCCGGAAGAAGTGGCGATGACGGCGGTGTTTCTCGCCTCGGATGAGGCGCCGTTCATCAACGCCAGTTGCATCACCGTGGATGGCGGCCGCTCGGCGCTGTACCACGACTGATTCACGACGGATTTTTGCAGTACGCAGGTTTGCGCAGGGGCGCAAAAGTACACCGGACGACGCGCTGGCCGCGTGTGTCATCACCGGTATAAGAAGACGCGGCCGCTTACCTTCTCGTTATCAATTAGTCAGGAGACACGCATTATGAAACGTAGAATTTTCCTCACGCTGGCAGCAGCGGCGACGGGTGTGCTCTTCAACGCACCGGTCGCGCAGGCGGCCGATCCGGTCAAGATCGGCTTCCTCGTGAAGCAGCCGGAAGAGCCGTGGTTCCAGGACGAATGGAAGTTCGCGGAAATCGCTGCGAAGGAGAAGGGCTTCACGCTCGTGAAGATCGGCGCGCCGTCGGGCGAGAAGGTGATGAGCGCAATCGACAACCTGTCGGCACAGAAGGCGCAAGGCTTCGTGATCTGCACGCCCGACGTCAAGCTCGGACCGGGCATCGTCGCGAAGGCGAAGGCCGACAAGCTGAAGATGATGACGGTGGACGACCGCCTCGTCGACGGTGCGGGCAAGCCGATCGCATCGGTGCCGCATATGGGCATCTCGGCGTACAACATCGGCAAGCAGGTCGGCGACGGTCTCGCGGCCGAAATCAAGAAGCGCGGCTGGGACATGAAGGACGTGGGCGCGATCGACGTGACCTACGAACAGCTGCCGACCGCGCATGACCGCACCAGCGGCGCGACCGACGCACTGGTCGCCGCCGGCTTCCCGAAGGCGAACGTGATCGCCGCGCCGCAAGCGAAGACGGACACGGAAAACGCGTTCAACGCCGCCAACATCGCACTGACGAAGAACCCGCAGTTCAAGCACTGGGTGGCTTACGCGCTGAACGACGAAGGCGTGCTCGGCGCGGTGCGCGCAGCGGAAGGCCGCGGCTTCAAGGCCGACAACATGATCGGTATCGGCATCGGTGGTTCGGACTCGGCATTGAACGAGTTCAAGAAACCGACGCCGACGGGCTTCTACGGCACGGTCATCATCAGCCCGAAGCGCCACGGCGAAGAAACCTCGACGCTGATGTACGACTGGATCACGCAAGGCAAGGAACCGCCGCTGCTCACGCTGACGACCGGCATGCTGGCCACGCGTGAGAACGTCGCCGATGTGCGCCAGAAGATGGGCCTCGCGTCGAACTAAGCCTGTGACACGCGGTGCAATGAAGTGAACTGCCGGGGGGGGGGCCGGCCCAACAGGGCCGCCGGCG
>NZ_JAQQCJ010000032.1:0-94931 GCF_046030495.1 Paraburkholderia strydomiana | reverse complement strand
CTCAATGTTTATTCAAGGCGCCTTTTCTATGCGGCGCGGTTCATTGACCGCGGGCTCCTTCAGATCGGGCGCCAACGCACGGGCGCCCGGCGAGCCGATCGTCCAGTCGTGGAGCACGGTGTACGCAACCGCCAGCAAAGTCGGTCCGATGAAAACGCCGAGGAAACCGAAAGCCAACGCGCCGCCTAGAATACCCAGCATCACCAGAATCAGCGGCATGTCACTGTTCTTGCCTATCAGGATCGGCTTGATGACATTGTCGGACATGCCGACAGCTAGCACGCCCCACACGACCAGAAAGATCGCCCACCCGGTCTCACCGCCGTGATACAGCCAGATCGCAGCAGGCAGCCACACGATCACCGGGCCGCCCGGTATCACAGACAGGAAAAATGTCGCCAGTCCAAGCAGCGCCGGAGCCGGCACCCCCGCGACCCAGCAACCAAAACCCGCCAGGACCCCTTGCACGAGCGCGGTACCAAGAATCCCGTAGACCACCCCCTTCACCGTGCTGCCCGCCAGCGCCAACAGATAGTCGGCGCGTTCGCCGGTGATGCGCCGCATCCCCGCATTGAGCCACGCAGCCGCTCCCTCTCCGCCGGTATAAAAAAAGAACGCTAGCACGATGCTCAACGCCAGCAAACCCAGACCGTGCGTCACAGCAATCGCCGCCGCCAGAATCCACTTGCCGGCCGGTGCCGCGAGCGTGCGCAACTGAGCGATCAGTTCCGAATTGCCGCTGGTCAGACGCTCCCAGAAGGCCTGGATATTCGAACCAATCAGCGGAATCCGAGCGACCCATGGCGGGAGCTCAGGCAAGCCATCCTCGAATAGCCTTTGCACCAGCGCAACGATCTCGTGAACGTGTGCGCCGAACGCAAAGCCCGCATAGACGAATGGCCCCAGCACGACCACCAGAATGATGAGCACGATCAAAGTGGCGGCCAATTTGCGCCGCCCACCGACCGCGGCGGTGAGCCGCCGGTAAAGCCCCCAGGAGCTATAACTGAGAATCGCGCCCCACAGCAAGGCGGTTGTGAAAGGCGCCAGCACCAGCAGCGAGCCGCCCACCAGAATAATCAGCGCGAATACAGCGGCAAGACGTTCGATCAGTTGGTCTGATTTCACGACGAATCTCCTATTGCGCCAAACCACGGCGGCAAATTGACCTACGCTTGTCAGGCGCCCCACTGAACGCCGTCAGTATAGAAGCGAGTCCCGTCCTCGGGGGTGTCTTATACCATCCGGCCGAGGCGATGTGCGGCCCGCGCGACAGACTGATTTTTCGTGTGGAAACGTCCTAATCCATCCGGCATTGCCGGCCAAACAATATGACGGCATAGAAAAGACTAGAATATAAGGTTCTCTGCCCCCCAATTCCGGATTTATGCGCTCGCGAATCGCCAAACGTCTCCCCCCCGATGCCGACAAGCTGGTCGGTCTCTCGCTCGCGCTTTTCGCGTCGGGCAGCCGCACTGAGGACCGCTTCTGGGAAGCAAAGCTCGATGCACTGCTCGCCAGGATCGTCCGCAACGCCAACCAGACCACGCTGGACGCCGCGCTCGATCATCTGCAGCAGAATCATCCCGATGCCTACGGCGCGCTCGCCGATATGGCAGAAACCCACAGCGAATCGTTCGTGATCGAACATGACGGCGTGTCTTATGAAGCGCTGCTGATCGCTGCGCCCGTGCTCGCCTGGACCCGCTACATGATTCCGTCCGGCCCGCTCAAAGCCGAGGCGGCCGACGCGCTGCGCGCGCACCTGCAAGCACACGTGCTCGCCGCCGACACCCGCGTCGCGATGGCGCCGTTCCTGTACAGCATCGATCAGCTGCCGCGCCATCACGTCGAAACGTGGCGCCTCGCCCAGCAGCTGGCTCAGGTGGCGATGGGCGGCGGCAACGTCAAGCTCAATTTCAACGAACTGCCGGAAACTTCGCCGATTCTGGCCGACCCGCGCTTCCTGCTCGCCGTCGTCGCGGCGCCGGTGGGCGAGCCGACGTTCCGCTGGCAGGAAGAAGAGCACGGCAGCCGGATCGAGCGCGGCCAATGTCTCGAACAATGGACGACCCAAGGCGGCGCCAACCTGTCGCTGGTGCTGCCGGGCTGCGAATTCGAGTGTCTGTTGCCGGATGCATACTACTCGGCCTGCCGCGACGCCGACGAAAGTGTGCGCCCTCACACGGTGCGGACCGCCGTGCGTTATCTATTCGACACAATTGGAGCCGCGCCGCAGGAGTTGCGTGCGGTTGTCGCGGGGTTCGGTGAGCGCCGCATCGACGAATACCGCGTCGGCTTCACGCGCCGGGGCAGCAATGACGTGATTTACGGCGTCGTGTGGCCGCTGTACGGCCGCGAGAACGGTGAACCTGGCATCGACGAAGAACCGCAGGAGAGCTCAGCGTCCGACGATCCGCTCGAGGAAATCGTCGCGCTGCTCAAGGAGACCGGCGTCACCGACGTGCGGCGCCATGCGGGACGCTTCGAGCCGGAATATTGCGATGACTGCGGCGTACCGCTTTATGCGGATCCGCTCGGCGAAATCGTCCACGCCGAAATGCCCGAGGACGCGGAGCCCGCGCAGCCGCATTTCCATTGAGCATAAGCGCGGCGGTGCCGCGCATTGCCCGAGAGAGAAAAAGCCCCGCTCAGCGGGGCTTTTTGTTTGATTGCGCATGCTTCTTATGCCTTTCGGACAGGCCGTCAAACGGGAGGGAATTTGTCATCATAGACATGGCGACGCATTGCATGTGTCTGGCTCAAGCGCCGGACGGATACGTCGCGCCACCTCGCCCGATTCATCTGGAGACATGCATGAGATTCTCGATACTCAACTCAAACGCTGAACGACGTGATGGACTCAAAGCATTACTGCGGCAAATCGACCGACTGGCGCGCTTTACCGAAGCCCAGGATTGGCGCCAGATCGAACGCACCTTCAGGCGTCACCGGCCCGACCTGCTCGTGATCGACTGGCAGGACTGGATGACAATCGCGGATGCCCGCGAACTGCTCAGCCACTACCCCGATCTGCGCGTCGCAGTGCTAACCGACGACATCTCGCCGATCATCGTGCGAGCGCTCATGGATGAAGGCGTGCTCGGTGTCGTGCCGCGCGATACCGATCCGTGTCTGATTGTGCGCGCCTTCGAAATGGTGCTGCTCGGCGGCCACTACGTGCCGCCTGGCGCGCTCGCCCTCGATCCCCCGCTGCCACCGGATACCGCCATCCGCGTGTTCGATGCGAAGAATCCGCCGCCACGCCGCAATCGGCTTTCCAGCGGACTGTCGCCGCGCCAGGAGCAGATCATGCGCTGCGTCCACATGGGCAGTACCAACAAGATGATCGCGCGCACCCTCGGCATCAGCGAGGGCACGGTCAAGATCCACCTGACCAGCATATTCCAGCAACTCGGCGCACCCAATCGCGCCGCCGCGGTCGCGCTTTACAACGGCTGGCTGACGAACCATCTGCAGGTCTTGTGCAACAACGGCGAAGGCTCGACGCGTCCGGTGATGGGACAAGCCGGGGTCATTCCGCTGCGGCGTCACCAACGGCGGCGCTTCCAGTATCCGTTGCCCGCCAGCGACACGCCCCCCTCACTGCCGATGGCGGCCGAGCCCAGCACACCCTACGGCGACGCACCAGCCGCCGGACTACCGTCGAAGCCACTCACACCCGGTTCGGCATGAGGTTCGTGACCACGCGCGCAGCGGCCTGAACACGCCCTCGAAGGCAGCGTTTGTATCGGCTGGCATGGAATCCGCTCACACCTTTTCTCGTCCAACGAGTAATATGGATACATGGGTTTCCTCTACACACCGCTTCCGTTCTGGGTCGCTGTCGGTGGCTGGATCGCCACTGCGATAGTGGTCGCGCTCGCGCTGTGGAAAAATCCTTTCAAACGACTTCAGGACGGCACACTGCAGCATGTCTGGCTTGCGATCATCGTCGCAGTGTCGGTGCTGTGGGCGAGCAATGCCTGGCTCGACGACGGCACCGTGATGCACCTGCTCGGCGCCACGCTCTTCGTCACGCTATTCGACTGGGCGCTGGCACTGATCGCGATGGCAGTCGTCACAGGTATTGCCGCCGTGGTCTTCGATGCGCCCTGGCAGGGCATCGCGCTAACATTCCTCGTGTACGGCGCGGTGCCTGTCGGCATCTCGACTCTGCTCCAGCGCATCAGCATCGCCTGGCTTCCGCGCAACCTTTTCATGTTCATCTTCGGCCAGGGTTTCGTCTCGCCCGCCATTGCCGTGTCGCTCACCGCAGCGGCGGCGCTCGGCGTCCACATCGCGCTCGCCGATGGTTCAACGACAGTGGTGCCCGCCGGCTACGCGTTCAGCGTGTTTCTGCTCGCCACCGGCGAGGCCTGGTTCACCGGCATGTCGACCGCGTTGATTGCCGTCTACCGCCCCGCGTGGGTCACCACGTATGATGTGCGCCGATACCGGCTGGGCGGCCCTCGCACCTGACACCGGCGATTCTTTAACGGGTGGCCGCAGTCGGCCGCGTAGGCATACCGAACCTACCGAAGCCGCGCACCGGCACAGGACAAAATTATTTGTGTCAGGATTGAACTCCCTGCTCCCGGCGGGCATCTTACTTGCCTCATATCCTCTTCGCGTCTAAAGAACTAGATGGATCGCACCAACGTCCCGCGCCGATTGCTGCGGCTGGTCGGCCGGTTGGCGACAGTTGCAGCGAGTTTGTCGCTCATCTGCGCCGCTCCCGCATTCGCCGATCAACTCGAACAGCACAACGATCTCGTCAACAAATTTGTCAGTGACCTGCACGCCGACCCGCTAGTCGCGGACTGCGCGGCTCACGGCGACTTTGTCGCCGGCACTTCGACCGCCTTCGACCATGTCGATTTTCCACCCAGTTCGTTCGACAGCGCGCACGCGTCGGTCACGCCCTGGAACGATTCGTTCGATGAAGGCAAGCAGCGCGTCAAGGTCGACAACATCGTCATCGTCGAAGGAATCGGCGTCCGTCAGAACGGGGAAGGCGACCCTACCCCGCTGAAATTCCGCTGCGGCTATGTCGGCGCCCAGATGCTCGCGTTCAGCTGGAATGATCCTGTGCCGCCGGCTCGCGCGCGCAGTGCGGAGTCGTCAGGATTGCCGGCCGCGTCGGGCAAGCACAAGAGCACCAAGGGCAAGCACTCCTCGAGCGGCAAAACGACGAAGAAGGCGATCTCGAAGCCGTCCAAGACAAGCTCGGGCAAGTCGTCGAAAGCGACGTCGAGTAAGTCGACCGCCAAAAAACCTACGGCGAAAAAGAAGAACTGATGACGGGCGCCGCTGCGGCGGCATCGACTCATCCGCTCGCGCCGCCACGGATAGTGGCGGCCCAAAGAAAAAGAGGCCCACGCGTCACCGTGCGCCTCTTTTTTCCCAGCGTTCGTTTCAGGCAAACGTCTCCACGTGCCGCAAAATCGCCTGCAACATCGCGGCGCCAAGCGACGCACTGCGCTCGCCGTTCCAGCCCACCCGCTCATCGGGTAGATTGGCGTTGTCCTTGAACGGCATCTCCAGCGTCAGTGACAGGCAGCCGAATTGGTTGCCGATGTACTTCGACGCGAGCTTCAGCGCATCCTCGCGATACTTGCTCGCGGCATAGCCGTACTTGTCCTGGAAATCAGGACTCGCGTGCTTGAATGCGTCGATGAACGCCTTCTGCTCCTGACCTTGCCGTTCGGTGAAACCCGGCAGCATTTCGGAACCGGCCACGAACACATAGGGCAGCGCTTCGTCCCCGTGAATATCGAAGAACAGGTCGCAGCCGGTCGCGTGAATCGCGTCGCGCACCAGCAGCACTTCAGGACTGCGCGCGGCGTCCGGCTCCATCCACTCGCGATTCAGGTTCGCACCGGTCGCGTTGGTGCGCAGATTGCCGTGCACGCTGCCGTCCGGATTCATGTTCGGCACGATGTAGAACACCGCGTGATCGTAGAGTTTGCGCGCGACCGGATCGCCCGCCCAATCGCCCCAGCCCACGAGGCGTTTGACGAGACCTTCGATAAACCACTCGGCCATCGTCTCGCCAGGATGCTGACGCGCGATCAGCCAGATCTTCTTCCTGGGCGTCTCGCCGGTTTGCGGCGTGCCGAGCGTGAGCAGCGACATCGGCCGGCCTTCGACGCTCGTGCCCAGTTCGGTGAGCGTGGCCTGCGGCATCTGCTGCACGGCACCGAGAAACTCCGAATGACGCTCTTCGCTATACGGCTCGAAATACGCGTAGTAGATGCGATCGAAATCCGGCGTGTGATCGATCGTCAGCACGCGACCGTCGTACGCGGTCGGGACGCGAAACCAGTTCACCCGGTCATAGCTCGCCACCGCCTGATAGTCGCGCCAGCCTTCGGCGAACGCGCACGCGGCGGCATTCTCGAAAGTCATCACGCAGCGCGTGCCCGCCGCGCCCGACACGCGGAAATAGAACCATTGCGCAAACTCGGCGTGGCTGTCCGGCCGCACGCGCAGACGGATATTGCCGGCGTCCTCGCAGGACAACACTTCAATTGCGCCGGCGTCGAAATTGCTCGTAATCGATAACGTCATGATGTTCTTCCCTGCCTCCCTGCACGGTGCAACGCTTATTCAGCGACGCGGCGGCGGAATACGTAAGTGGAATCGTTCGAAGCCGCGGCGTCGAACCCATAGCCTTCGGCGTCGAATGCCTTCAACTGCTCGGGCCGCTCGAGGCGGTTTTCCACGGCGTAGCGCGCCATCAGGCCGCGCGCGCGCTTTGCATGGAAGCTGATGATCTTGTAGCGGCCGCCTTTCCAGTCTTCGAACACCGGCGTGACGACCGGCGCATCGAGCAGTTTCGGCTTGACCGACTTGAAGTACTCGCCCGACGCGCAATTCACCAGCACGCGCGACGCCTTGGCGTTCTTCTTCATTTGCGCATTCAACGCCTGCGTGATGCGCTCGCCCCAGAACGCGTACAGATCCTTGCCGCGCGGATTGGCGAAACGCGTGCCCATTTCGAGCCGGTACGGCTGCAGCAGATCGAGCGGACGCAGCAAGCCGTACAAGCCGGACAGCACGCGCACGTGATTCTGCGCATAGTCGAGGTCGGCCGACGAAAGCGTCTTCGCGTTGAACCCTTCGTACACGTCGCCATTGAATGCGAGCACCGCCTGCTTGGCGTTGTGCGTGCCGAACTGGGGCGACCATTCGGCGTAACGCTGGAAGTTGAGATGCGCGAGCTGATCGGAAATGTCCATCAGCGAAGCGATCTGCGCGGGCGACAAACGGCGCAATCCACCGATCAGTTCGGCCGCGTCGTCGACGAAATCGGGGATCGTGTGCTTGCTGACGTGCGGCGGGGTTTCGTAGTCGAGCGATTTCGCCGGCGACAGAACGATTATCATAGAGGCTTGCAGGCACGCCGTGCCTGGCGGTCAAAGACGAAAGCCAGATTGTAACGAATGCCCGGTTCCCATGCCTCACACGGCGCTTTGCGCGTCGTCCTCGATTCCAATGTATGGATCGATATTCTCGTGTTCGACGACCCGCACACGCGGCCGATCGCGGCCGCACTCGAAAGCGGCGCGCTGGCCGCGCTGATCGACGCGCGCTGTCTCGCCGAACTCACTTTTGTGCTCGACTATCCGCAATTCGTGCATCGGAACGTGGACAAGGCCGCCGCGCTCGCGGTCGTCGCACGTCTCGCGCAACTGGTCGAACCCGCTGCACCGGCGGAGGACGCCAAGCCCTTGCCCAAATGCAAAGACCGCGACGACCAGAAGTTCCTCGAACTCGCGCACGCGGTGCAGGCCGACTGGCTGGTGTCGAAAGATCGCGCGGTGTTGAAGCTCGCGAAACGGATCGCGCGCGACTTCGGCTTCCAGATCGCGCAGCCGGCGCCGTTCGTCGCCGCGCTCGGCGCTTCGATGAGCGCCGCCGGCGAGCCCGCACCCGCATGACTCCGACGCCATGACATCCTGGCCAAACGGCCAACGCGGAGCCCGTGGCGCGCACAGAGCGCCGCGATTCCCTACAATCAGGCTTCGTCCTTGTCGACGGCTCCGTTCGTCGATTTCGCCAACCCACTCGCCCACGCTCCGGACAGCGCCATGAATGCACCGCACGATACGCCCATGAGTCCCTCGTTTCCGTCTCGCCTGCCGAACGTCGGCACGACGATTTTCACCGTGATGAGCGCGCTCGCCGCCGAGAAAGGCGCGGTGAATCTGGGCCAGGGCTTTCCCGACTTCGGCTGCGATCCGCGCATTGTCGACGCGGTCGCGAACGCGATGCGCGACGGCCATAATCAGTACCCGCCCATGGCCGGCGTCGCACCGCTGCGTCAGGCTATTTCGGACAAGATTGAGAACCTGTACGGCCGCCGCTACGACGCCGCGAGCGAAATCACCGTGACGGCAGGCGCGACGCAAGCATTGCTCACGGCAATTCTCTGCACCGTCCATCGCGGCGACGAAGTGGTCGTGATCGAGCCGACCTACGACAGCTATCTGCCGTCGATCGAACTGGCCGGCGGCAAGCCGGTCTTCGTCACGCTCGAAGCGCCCGACTACGCGATCCCGTTCGACAAACTCGCCGCCGCGATCACGCCAAAAACACGGCTGCTGCTGATCAACACACCGCACAATCCGACCGGCACGGTGTGGCGCGCGGAAGACATGCGCAAGCTCGAAGAGATCGTGCGCGGCACCAACGTGCTGATCCTGTCCGACGAAGTGTATGAGCACATGGTCTACGACGGCGCGCCGCACGAAAGCGTCGCGCGTTATCCGGAACTCGCGCAGCGCAGTTTCGTGGTGTCGAGCTTCGGCAAGACCTATCACGTGACGGGCTGGAAAGTCGGCTACGTGGCGGCGCCCGCCGCGCTCACCGCCGAGTTCCGTAAGGTTCACCAGTTCAACGTGTTCACGGTCAACACACCGATGCAGATCGGCCTCGCCGACTACATGAAAGACCCGGCGCCGTATCTCGACCTGCCGGCGTTCTATCAGAAAAAGCGCGACTTCTTCCGCGCGGGCCTCGCGAATTCGCGCTTCAAGTTGCTGCCGTGCACGGGCACCTACTTTCAGTGCGTCGACTATTCGGCGATCAGCGATCTGCCCGAAGCCGAGTTTGCGCAATGGCTGACTGGCGAGATCGGCGTCGCGGCCATTCCAGTCTCGGCCTTCTATCACGAGGCGCACGAATCGGGCGTGGTGCGCTTCTGCTTTGCCAAACAGGAAAGCACGCTCGCCACCGCGCTCGACCGACTGGCGCGGCTCTAGGATGTCCCGCGCGATGCTGCGAACGAACCCATGTTCCTCGCCATCGCGCGCCGCGGCCCACACGTGCCTGGCCCCTTGCCCCGCATGCAGCGGCCCGTTTCAACGGCGGCGCCTGCGCTCACGCGGAGCGCGTTGCCGCGATATACGCCTTGCGGTCTTCGGTCACGCGCTGCGCGGCCGGCCGGGCGCCGAGCGTCTTCACATAGCGCTTCCAGTCGATGCCCGCGTCGAGCAGAAAATCGCGGCCGTAGATGGCCTGCGTTGCCATGCCCACGAGCGGCAAGCTCACATACCCTGCCGTATCCGCGACGCCGAAGCGCTCGCCGCACAAATACGGCCCGAACTTCGCAATCCGCCTGAAGCCGGCGATGTGATGCGCGAGCAGCTTCTCGACACGCCCTTTGGTCGCATCGCTCACCGTCCCGCCGAAGAACGCTTCCTTGTAGAGATTTCGCACGGTCAGTTCGAGATGCACGTCGACGAACATGATCATCTCGCGCTCCTTGGCTGCTTGCCACGGGTCGGCGGAGAAAATCGCCTTGTCGGGAAAGCGCGCGGCCAGATACTCGACGATGCATTGCGATTCGCACAGATCACCCTCTTCGGTTTGCAGGTAAGGCACCTTGCCGAGCGGCGAATGCGCGAGCACGGCCTCGTCCTGGCTCGGCAGCACCAACACCTCTTCGAACGCAATGCCGTGTTCGAGAAGCACGAACTTCACTTTGTTGTAGTAGTTGGACAGCGCGAAACCGCAGAGTTTGATCATCGGGTGTCTCCTTCCTTCGAGTTGTATGAGACCGCCTATCACTGCCGACGCGACAGCCAAAGCAACGGCCTTCGAACAATCATCCAGTAAATTGCACGATCGTGCTATTCTAAAATAACCATGGAGCCGAGCATCACAATGAACTCTCGCAATTTCAGCATCGAGACTATCGGCATTGTCGGCACCGGCGCAATGGGCCGTGGCATTGCGCAAATCGCCGCGCTCGCGGGCCTCAAGGTGCGCCTGTACGACACCAACCCCGCCGCTGTCGGCGCCGCGCGCGACTATCTCGCCGAGACTTTCGCCAAGTTGACGGCCAAAGGCAAGCTCGACCAGGCACGCTCGCTTGCCGCGCTGACCAACGTGAGCGGCGCGCAGGCGATCGGCGAGATGGCGGGCTGCGACCTGGTCGTCGAGGCGATCGTCGAAAAGCTCGATGTGAAGCAGGCGCTCTTTCGCGAACTCGAAACCGTGGTGAGCGGCCGTTGCGTGCTGGCGTCCAACACATCGTCGCTATCGATCACGGCAATTGCTGCCGGTTGTACCGATCCGTCACGCGTGGTCGGTTATCACTTCTTCAATCCTGTTCCGTTGATGAAGGTCGTCGAGGTGATCGACGGTCTGCGCAGCGACCCCGCGGCGGGCGATGCGCTGATGGATCTCGCGCGCCGCATGGGCCACACGCCGGTACGCGCCAAGGACATGCCCGGCTTCATCGTGAATCACGCGGGGCGCGGCATGAACACCGAGGGCTTGCGCGTGGCGGGTGAAGGCGTCGCGAGTTTCGCGGAGATCGACCGCATCATGCGCGAACAGGCGGGCTTTCGCCTCGGACCGTTCGAATTATTGGACCTGACCGCACTCGACGTCTCGCATCCGGTGATGGAGTCGATCTACCACCAATTCTATGAAGAGCCGCGCTTCACGCCGTCGCCGATCACCGGCACGCGGCTCGCGGGCGGACTGCTCGGCCGCAAGACAGGCGAAGGCTTTTATCGCTACGTGGACGGCAAGCAGCAGGTGAGCGCCGAAGCGCCCGCACCGACGGCACTGCCGCCGAGCGTGTGGGTCAGCAAGCGTTATCCGCAAGCGTGTGAGGCCGTCGTGCAACTCGTCGGCAACGCCGGCGTGAAGCTCGACGACGGCGTCACCCCCGCAGCGGACTCGCTGATCGTCGTGACGCCGTTCGGTCACGATGCGACGACGTCCGCCGTCGACGAAGCGCTCGACGCGAGCCGCGTGGTCGCCATCGACGCCCTCTTCCCGCTCGTCGGCGCACAGCGCCGTACGCTGATGACCACGCCGGCCACCACACGCGCCGCACGCGACGCCGCGCATGCGCTATTCGCCGCCGATGGCGTGCCCGTCACCGTGATTCGCGACTCGACGGGCTTCGTCGCGCAACGCGTGGTGGCGACGATCGTCAACATCGGCTGCGAGATCGCGCAAAAGCAGATTGCCACGCCCGAGGACATCGATCTCGCCGTCACGCTCGGTCTCGGCTACCCGCGCGGCCCGCTCGCGCTCGGCGACGCGCTCGGCGCCACCACCATCCTCACGATCCTGCGCAATATGTTCAGCGTGCTCGGCGACCCGCGTTACCGTCCGTCACCGTGGCTCGCACGGCGCGCGCAACTGGGTCTGTCGCTGACGCAACGCGACGCGGCGGATAGTCAAACGCAAACGCAAAAGGAGACCCTCGCATGAGCGCCGAACTGCTGACCTCGCGCCCGACCGAAAGCGAATCGACACTGGTTCTCACGCTGTCGAACCCCGGCGCGCGCAACGCGCTGCATCCGGACATGTACGCGGCCGGCATCGAAGCGCTCGACTCGGCGGAGCGCGATCCGTCGATCCGCGCCATCGTGATCACCGGCGCCGATAACTTCTTCTGCGCGGGCGGCAATCTGAACCGCCTGCTCGAAAACCGCGCGAAAGATCCGTCCGTGCAGGCGGAGAGCATCGATCTGCTCGGCCAGTGGATTTCGGCGCTGCGTCTGTCGTCGAAACCGGTGATCGCCGCGGTCGATGGTGCCGCCGCCGGCGCGGGCTTCTCGCTCGCTCTCGCGTGCGACCTGATCGTCGCCGCGGACGACGCCAAATTCGTGATGTCGTACGCACGCGTGGGCCTGACGCCCGACGGCGGCGGTTCGTGGTTTCTCGCCCAGGCACTGCCGCGCCAGTTGGCCACCGAAGTGCTGATCGAAGGCAAGCCGATCGGCGCTGCGCGTCTGCATGAACTCGGCGTCGTCAACAAGCTGGCCAAGCCGGGTTCCGCGCGCGATGCCGCCGTCGGCTGGGCCGACGAACTCGGCAAGATCTCGCCCAATTCGGTCGCGCGTATCAAGGGGTTGATCGGCGCGGCCGGCACGCAGCCGCTCGCCGAGCATCTGGTCGCGGAGCGTGACAGCTTCGTCGCTTCGCTGCATCACCGCGAAGGGCTCGAAGGGATTTCCGCGTTCCTCGAAAAACGCGCGCCGGTCTATAAGTGAACCGTGAGTGAACCCTGAGTGAACTGCGATTGAACCGCGATTGAACGAGGAATGAACCCAGCGACCATGCCTGACTACCAACTGCCCAAACGCCGCCGCATCTTTCTGATGCGGCACGGCGACGTCACCTACTTCGACGACTCCGGCCGCGCGATCGATCCCGAGACCGTGCCGTTGAACGCCAACGGCCGCGAGCAGGCGAGCGCAGCGGGCCGCGTGTTCACCGGGCAAGGGGTGCGCTTCGATCGTGTGATCGTCAGCGGTTTGCCGCGCACGGTGGAAACCGCTCAGCGCGTGCTGGCCGAAACGGGCCAGCAGATCGAACTCGAAATCGAGCCCGCGTTGCAGGAGATTCGCGGCGGCAAGCTCGGCAGCATTCCCATGCAGGACCTGGAAGCCGCGTTTCTTGGCGTGTTCGACGGCATCGTGCCGGAAAGCACGCGCTTTCTCGATGGCGAAACCATTGGCGCATTGTTCGACCGCGTGCTGCCGGCAGTCGCTGCGCTGCGCGAAGACAGCTCGTGGGACACCGTGTTGCTGGTCCTGCACGGCGGCGTGAATCGCGCGATTCTGTCGCACGCGATCACCGCGGGCGGCCGCACGTTCTTCGGCCACCTGGCGCAGGCCACCGGCTGCATCAACGCGCTCGATGTCGGCGCGGCGCCGCGCGACTGGGTGCTGCGCACGCTCAACTATTCACCGCCGTCGCCGCTGCATCGCGACGTCCGCAACACCACGATGGAAATGCTCTACGCACAATTCATTCAATACAAGCGTAGCTGAACCCGAACTGGAGGAGACACATGGTGCAAGCCACATCGACTGGCGAACCCGCACACAAGCCGGACTATTCGGCCTTCGAGGGCACGCGCCCGCTCAACGAGCGGCAGCGCTTCGACACCGCCGCGCTCGCCGCATGGCTCACCCGGCAGGTTGACGGATTTGCCGGACCGCTCACGCTCGAGCAATTCGCGGGCGGCCAGTCCAATCCCACGTTCAAGCTGGTTACCCCGTCGCGTTCGTATGTGATGCGCGCGAAGCCCGGTCCCGCGGCGAAACTGCTACCCTCCGCGCACGCCGTCGAACGCGAGTATCGCGTGATGCGCGCACTCGCCGATACCGGCGTGCCGGTCGCGCAAATGCTCGCGCTATGCGAGGACGAAAGCGTGATCGGCCGCGCGTTCTACGTGATGGAGTTCGTCGAGGGCCACGTGTTGTGGGACCAGTCGCTGCCCGGCATGACGCCCACCGAGCGCGCGGCGATCTACGACGAAATGAATCGTGTGATCGCGGCGTTGCACAGCGTCGATGTCGAGGCCGCAGGTCTCGCCGACTACGGCAAGCCGGGCAATTACTTTGCACGGCAAATTGGCCGCTGGAGCAAACAGTACCTGGCGTCCGAGACCGAACCGATCGACGCGATGCAGCGGCTGATCGAATGGCTGCCGCAACACATGCCGGCCGAGACCCGTGGACGCGCATCGGTCGTACATGGCGACTACCGGCTCGACAATCTGATCTTCCATCCACACGAACCGCGCGTGCTCGCGGTCCTCGACTGGGAACTGTCCACGCTCGGCGATCCGCTCGCCGACTTCGCCTATCACTGCATGGCGTGGCATGTCGATCCGGCGCAGTTCCGCGGCATCGCCGGCCTGGATTGGGCCGCCTTGGGCATCCCCGATGAAGCGCAGTATGTCGCACGTTATTGCCAGCGCACCGGCTTTGAGATTCACGGCGACTGGAATTTCTATCTGGCCTACAACATGTTCCGCATCGCCGCGATCCTGCAAGGGATCATGAAGCGCGTCGTCGACGGCACCGCGGCCAGCGCGCAGGCGCTCGATGCAGGACGTCGCGCTAAGCCGATGGCCGAACTTGCGTGGCGCTATGCGCAGAAGGTGCGCTAACTGAATTCGCGCGCGGGGCCGGGTGTCCGGAGCGATGCGCTACGGTGCCTACGCTCCGGGCTCTGCTCCCACACGACGCGCTCCGAACCCACATCATCCGCTGTCCGTTATCCGCGAGGTCCTAGATGAATTTCGATTACACCCCGAAGGTTCAGGCGTTGCGCGAAAAGCTGCTCGCCTTCTTCGACGAGCACATTTATCCGAACGAGCAGGCGTTCTATGCGGAGATTGCGCGCAATCGCCAGAACGGCAACGCATGGCTGCCGACCGAGCTGATCGAGGAACTCAAACAGAAGGCGCGCGACGCGGGCTTGTGGAACCTGTTCCTGCCGGACTCCGTGCGCGGCGCCGGGCTGACGAATCTCGAATACGCGCCGCTGTGCGAGATCATGGGCCGCGTGCCCTGGGCGCCCGAAGTGTTCAACTGCAACGCGCCCGACACCGGAAACATGGAGACGATCGAACGCTACGGCAGTGAGGACAACAAACGCGAGTGGCTTGAACCGCTGCTGCAAGGCCACATCCGTTCGGCGTTTCTGATGACGGAGCCGGAAGTGGCGTCGTCGGATGCGACCAACATCCAGACCCGCATCGTGCGCGATGGCGATTACTACGTGATCAACGGCCACAAGTGGTGGTCGTCGGGCGCGGGCGATCCGCGCTGCAAAATCTATATCGTGATGGGCAAGACCGATCCCGACGCGCCGCGCCACCAGCAGCAGTCGATGATCCTCATCCCCGCCGACGCCACCGGCATCACCGTGCACCGTCCGCTCACCGTCTTCGGTTACGACGACGCACCGCACGGCCACATGGAAATCACGCTCGATAACGTGCGCGTGCCCGCCACCAACCTGCTGCTCGGCGAAGGCCGCGGCTTCGAGATCGCGCAAGGCCGCCTCGGGCCGGGGCGCATCCATCACTGCATGCGCTTGATCGGCCTCGCCGAGCGCGCCATCGAACTGATGGCGAAACGCTCGCTGCAACGCATCGCGTTCGGCAAACCGGTCGCGGCGCAAGGTGTCACGCAGGAGCGCCTCGCCGAGGCGCGCTGCATGATCGAGCAGGCGCGCCTGCTCACGCTGAAGACCGCGTACATGATGGACACCGTCGGCAACAAGGGCGCACGCGGCGAGATCGCAATGATCAAGGTGGTCGCGCCGAACATGGCGTGTCAGGTGATCGACTGGGCGATTCAGGCGCACGGCGGCGGTGGTGTCAGCGACGACTTTCCGCTCGCGTATGCGTACGCGTCGGCCCGCACACTGCGCTTCGCCGATGGTCCCGACGAAGTGCACCGCAACGCCATCGCCAAACTCGAACTCGCGCGTCATATGGATGCGGGCGCGGCGGCTCGCGTGGAGATGCCGGTTACGCGTGTTTGAGCACGCCGGCGTTTGAGCCGGCGTTAATGCACGGCTCGAAGGGATCGTAGCGTCGAGTGTGGCTCGCGGCGCCGCAAGCAGCTTCGTGCGAACTATGCTCTAATTTTCGTTAATGGCGGCGCCTTGTTCGGCGCCGCTTTCACGAACAAAGGAGCCAGGATGATCGACGTCTATAGCTGGGCGACCCCGAACGGCCACAAGGTCCACATCATGCTCGAGGAAACGGGCCTCGCGTATACCGCACACGCTGTGAATATCGGCGCGGGAGACCAGTTCAAACCCGAATTTCTCGCCATCAGTCCGAACAACAAGATCCCGGCGATCGTCGATTCCGACGGCCCCAAAACCGCCGACGGCAAACCGTTCGCGCTGTTCGAGTCGGGCGCGATCCTGATTTATCTTGCCGAGAAAACCGGCAAGTTTCTGCCGACCGATCCGGCCGCGCGCTATTCGACACTGCAATGGCTGATGTTCCAGATGGGCGGCCTGGGTCCGATGCTCGGGCAAACTCACCACTTCCGTATCTACGCGCCTGAGCCGATCGAATACGCGATCAACCGCTACACGAACGAGACGCGGCGCCTGTATGGCGTGATGGACACGCAACTCGGCAAGACGCAGTACCTCGCGGGCAACGACTATACGATCGCGGACATCGCCGCGTTTCCGTGGACCCGCTCATGGAAAAATCAGGGTGTCGACCTCGATGCGTTTCCAAACGTGAAGCGCTGGCATGAAGAGATCGCGGCGCGGCCGGCGGTGATGCGCGGCGTCGAAGTGCTGGCGTCTGCCCGAGTACCGCTGATGGACGACAAGGCCAAAGAGATGCTGTTCGGCGCGACGCAGTACGCCAAGCATTAGGCATTTCCGCTGCATTGGCGGGGGCGCTGCCGCTTCTTAGGCTCGACCCATTCCTCACTGCTCATTGCTGTTAAAAAAGCGCGAGCCGGCATGCATGCCGGCTCGCGCTTTTTTACGACATGTCCGCGCTGAAGCGCTAGAAGTAATGCCGCGTGATGAACTCTGCCACACACACCGGCCGTTCGCTGCCCTGCCGCTCCAGCGTGACGCTCCATTGGACTTGCACGCCGGCGTTATCGACATCCGTGACCGCCTCCACCGCGAATTTCGCGCGCAGGTGCGAGCCGACCAGGACCGGCGATGTGAACCGCACGCGGTTCAGGCCGTAGTTGACGCCCATGCGCTGGTCAATCGCCAACGTCTTGCCGAGCAGAGCCGGAATCAACGACAACGTCAGAAAGCCATGCGCGACCGGACCGCCAAACGGCGACTCGCGCTGGGCACGCTCCGGGTCGACATGAATCCATTGATGGTCGCCCGTGGCCTCGGCGAAACGATCGACCCTGGCCTGATCGACGGTCAGCCATTCGCTGACCAGCGGCTCAGCGCCGATCAGCGCACGCAAAGCCGCCGCATTATGCAGAGTCGCCGCAGGCGCCGCGACGGTCGTCATGCTGCGGCTCCCGGATGACGTAGTCCAAACATGCCCTTCGAGCGCACCGTGATCACCGTTTCGCCATGCTGATTGATGCCCTCCCAGCGCGTCGACACGATGCCGCGATCCGGCTTGCTTTCCGATACCCGCTTGTCGACCACGACGTTCATCATCGTGATCGTGTCGCCGACACGCACCGGCTTCAACCAGCGAATCTCGTCGATACCGGGCGAGCCCATCGACGTGGAGCCCGCCAGCACGTTGCGCACCAGCATGCCCATCATCACCGAACAGGTGTGCCAGCCGCTTGCCACCAGGCCGCGAAACGGCGACTCGGCCGCCGCGGCTTCGTCCAGATGGAACGGCTGCGGGTCGAACTTCTGTGCAAACTCGACGATCTCTTCACGCGTGAACGTGTGCTTGCCGACTTCCGTGGTCGTGCCGGCTTCCATGTCCTCGAAACTCAATCCCATCGTCGCACCTCTTTTTTGTCCGGTTGAAGGAGCTGATCAGGCTTCGGCCGTGATGAAGCCAGGCAGCGCGGCGAATCGCGCGAGATGATGATCGACATCGCCCAATGTGGTTTCGATGATGGCGAGGCGCTTGAACAGATGCGCCGCGGCCACTTCGTTCGTGACGCCCATGCCACCATGCAACTGCACCGCCTGTTGCCCGACGAACCGCGCGGCCTGACCGACCCGCACCTTCGCGGCGGAAATGGCGCGGCGGCGCTCATCCACGTCTTCGCTCGAATAGCGCATCGCGGCCAGATAGGTGATCGAACGCGCCTGCTCGGCGTGGATCAGCATCTCGACCATGCGATGCTGCAACGCCTGGAAGCGCGCGATCGGCTGGCCGAACTGTTGCCGCGTCTTCGTATAGTCGACCGTGGCGAGATTCAGCGCGTCGAGCGCGCCGATCGCCTCCGCGCACAGCAGCAACGTGCCGTAGTCCGCGATATGTTCGAGCGCTGCCGCGCCTGCATGTTTGCCGGCGAGCCGGCGCCCGGGCGTGCCGTCGAACTCGAGCGTCGCGGCGCGTTGCCCGTCGATCGTGCGGTAATCCGTGACCTTGACGCCGGCCGCCTCGCGCGCAACGACAAAGAGCGCGATCTCGCCGTTCAGACGGACCGGCACGATCCACGCATCCGCTTGCGCGCCGTGCAGCACGACCGATTTCGTGCCGGTGAAGGTGTGCTGCTCGCCCTGCCCGCTTGCTGTCGTCTTTACGTCGAACAGTTCATAGCGCGCGTGCGGCTCGTGAAATGCCACGGCCAACTTGAGCTCGCCTTGCGCCGCGCGTTCCAGCAGCGACGCGTCTTCCCCCTCCCCCGTGCCCGCGAGGCGCAGCGCCTCGATGCCCACCGCGGTCGCCCAATACGGCTCGACGACCAATGCTCGGCCAAGCTCCTGCATCACCACCAGCATGTCGATCGGACCGCCGTTGAAGCCACCCTGCGCCTCCGGCACCGGCAGCGCAGTCAGACCCAATTCGGTAAAGGCCGCCCAATGCGTATCCGACACGCCGGACTCCGAGCGCACGATCGCCTGGCGCGCTTCGAACCCATAACTCTTGTCCAGATAACGGCGCAGCGCGTCCGCGAATTGCTGCTGCTCGTCGTTGAATGTGAAGTCCATGCGCCGCTCCTCAAAGTCCGAGAATCATCTGCGCGATGATGTTCTTTTGAATTTCGTTCGAGCCGCCGTAAATCGACGTCTTGCGGTAATTGAAGTAGTAAGCGGCCAGCGGCGCGGCATCGTCGTCGCCGGCGAGGCTGTGCTCGCGCTCGCCTTCGAGGAACGGCACGTCGAACGGTGCCGCGAGCGGCCCGACGGCGTCGAACATGAGTTCGGTCAGGCTCTGCTGCACTTCCGTGCCCTTGATTTTCAGCATCGACGCCTCCGGTCCTGGCCCGCGTCCGCCGGCCTCATTGGCGACCACGCGTTGCACGGTGACTTCGAGCGCCATCAGCTCGATCTCGAGACTCGCGACTTTGGCGGCGAATACCGGGTCCTGCAGCAGCGGTTTGCCGTTTTTTTTCTGATTCAGCGCAACGCGTTTCAGGAACGCGAGCTCGCGCTTCGACGAACCGACGCGCGCGATGCCCGTGCGCTCGTGGCCGAGCAGATACTTCGCATAGGTCCAGCCGCGATTCTCTTCACCGACCAGATTCTCGACCGGCACTTTCACGTCTTCGAAAAACACTTCGTTGACTTCGTGATCCTCGTCGAGCGTGATGATCGGCCGCACGGTGATGCCCGGCGTCTTCATGTCGATCAGAAGGAAAGAGATGCCCTCCTGCTTCTTCGCGCCACTGTCGGTGCGCACGAGGCAGAACATCATGTCGGCGTACTGACCTAACGTGGTCCAGGTCTTCTGACCGTTGACCACGTAGTGGTCACCAACGCGCTCGGCGCGTGTGCGCAGCGACGCGAGATCGGAACCTGAGCCCGGCTCGGAGTAGCCCTGGCACCACCAGTCCGTGCCGTCGAGAATGCGCGGCAAATAATGGCGCTTCTGCGCGTCGTTGCCGTATTTCATCAGCACCGGCGCGACCATCGAGACGCCGAACGGCAGCACCGACGGCGCGCCGATACGCGCGCACTCTTCTTCCCAGATGTGTCGTTGGGTCGCGTCCCAGCCCGGGCCGCCGTACTCCTGCGGCCACGCAATCGCCGACCAGCCGCGCGTGCCGAGCAGTTTGTGCCAGCCTGCGAAGTCTTCGCGGCCAAGACGCTTGTGATTGAGTACTTTATCGCTTAGCTCGCGAGGCAGGTTCGCTTCGAGCCAGGCGCGGATATCGGCGCGGAATGCGTCGTCAGCGGCGGAATAGTCCAGATTCATGCGTCGTGTCTCCTGGCCGCCACCACCCGCCGCCACGGAGCCACTGCGCTATTGCAGCGGTTCCTTCAGGGCAGCCGGGACCGGAAGCGGCATCACTTCGATGCCTTCTTCGACCAAGGCACGCGCATCCTCAGGTGTCGTGACACCGCGAATGTTGCGTGCAGGCGCTTCGTTGTAGTGAATGCGCCGCGCTTCCTCGGCGAAGCGGTCGCCCACGTTCTCGGTCTTTTCCAGTACCTCGCGCAACGCACGCATGACACGCGCCTGCATATCGCCTACGCCCGCCGGAACTTTCGCTTCGGTCGCGCCCGACAGATTCAGGCGGGGTGCCGACGGCAAACGGCTGACTTCATTCGCACCGCAAATCGGACATTCGACGAGCTTGCGGGACTGCTGCGATTCGAAGTCATCAGCCGAAGCAAACCAGCCTTCGAACCGATGGCCATGCGGACACTGTAAATCGAGGACCTTCATGTGGAATCAGGGCTTGCGTGCCAGTTTAGCGCAAAACGAAATTTTGTGAACGGTCGTTCGTAAATTTTTACGGACGATGCCCCGACGTTAGATACTGCGGATAAATCCAACGCGGTGCGCGATTTTAACGCTTTGCGCAAAGGGCTGCCGAAGGCAATCCGACGTATAAAACAGGAGGCAGCCCGGACGAAAAGCGGAGTCGCTACTAGTAGCGACCGCCACGGCCTTCGCGTGCTGCCCGCCATCATGGCTTCTATGCCACGAGACTCGCGAGTTCGCGGTTGAACCGCGGTTCGAGTTGATGTGCTTCCCTGGCAAGGTTGATTTGCTTCGCCGATTTTGCGACATCCGCCACGTCGGCCTTGATGTCATATCCACCGCGCTCGGTCAGCCAATCCAGAATGTCCGACAGATGCCATACCGATGCGCTGCCCTCGTGGACCGGAGGCGGGAAATCGATTGAGTGGCTCAGCATCAGCTTGCGCATGTTTTGCCGCGACACGCCGGCAACCTCGGCAACATCAGTGAGGCCGACAAAATCGGGACCCGCTTCGACTAGCCGCGCCGACGGCACTGCTCGTTTGATATCTTTGAGCGCGCTGACCAATGCCTCGAACGCGGACGCCGCTTCGCGCGAAAAAAGCAGCGCGATACGGCCAGATTGCCCCACGCCCACTGTCGCGTCGTCGCACCCTGCTTCGCCCAGGCGTTCGACGATCTCGTCGGAATCGCAATCCTCCGCCGCGAGCCGGTACTTCAAAGTGAACACATATTCCATACGTTACTCCTGCGTCATTCACGCCTTAGCCCTTCGCCGTTGAACAACCCTACCGCTACCGACGAGCAGTACAGTTGTCGACGATGCGCCGTAAGTGCCGTGCGTGGTTGCCGGGATTCTTCGGCGTACTCCACACACTCGATATGCAGAACTCGCCGCAACGACACTCCGCGTCGTTGTAAGGACAGTAGATTTTTCCCCACGCGTGGCCTTTACCACCGCTTTGAACCCGCCAGCCGTGTTCCTCCGCATGGGCCAATGCGGCCTCGATCTCTTTCTTGGCGTGAGTTCCTCTCACCATCGATACCCTCCCAATTTAGCAGCTTCAAGTTTGGTTGTCAAACGACAACCAAACTTGAAGCCAATCCGGCCGCGCCCACATGATTCGTTATCCAAAGCAAATGGGACTCAACCGCCCTCTCTCGGAAGATCCATACTAGCGCTACGACAGGCGCCCGGCGAGACTGCCGGATGGCATAGAAAAATGACACCTTTTTTCAGACACGCAAAGGCCCTCGCTCGATATCTCGCCCACCAAGACAAAGCCCCTGCCGGTCATGGACCGACAGGGGCTTCTTCCGGCGGACGTCAAACCGGTGCGCGCCGCACACGCATCCCACCCGACAGCGTTACTCCGGCGCCGCCATCGGCCACTCACCCGACAGCACCTTCTCCAGCCAGAACGTGCCGATGATCGTCTTCACATCGGTGATCTTGCCGGTGCGCACCCACTCGGACATATCGGCGACGGTCGCGGTGAAAAGTTCGAGAAACTCGCCCTCGTCGAGGCTGCGCTCGCCCGCCGTCAGACCGCGCGCGATGTAAATGTCGATAAACTCGGTGGAGTAGGAAATGATCGGGTGAATGCGCGTCAGATACACGTATTCACGCGCCGTATAACCGGTTTCCTCGCGCAGCTCGCGTATTGCGCACGCCAGCGCCCCCTCGTTCGGATCGAGCTTGCCGGCCGGATACTCGACCATGACCTTGCCCATCGGATAGCGGTACTGGCTTTCCAGCAGCACGCGGCCGTCGTCGAACAAAGGAATCACCATCACGGCGCCCGGATGCTGCACGTATTCGCGGGTCGCGTGCTTGCCGTCCGGCAGGCGGACGGTATCGCACTTGAGCGTCAGAAACGGGCCTTCATGGACCGTCTTGCTGTCGACACAGGTCTCGGTAAGCGCGGCGTCGTGATTGGGAAGTTCAGCCATATGCGGACCTCGGGACTGCCTGGTGCGCGACGGCGATACGCCGTCAGCGGCGTTTGACGAGATATTGGAAGGTAAAGCCAGGGAAGGCGAACACGACGAAAAGGGCGAACGTGATCGCGTAGAACTGCCAGCCCTGCTCGAAGCGGTTTCCCGCCCGCGCTTCGAGCAGAAACCCGAGCGCGCCGACCACGAAGTACAGCACGATCAACTCGGCGATCCGGATCCATGCGCTCTTCTTCGCCGCTTTAAGCGGCACCGCAGCGAAGAGGCGCTGATTCAGGAAAGGCAGGTTGGCGCCCACGAGCGCCAACAGCACGATAAACCAACCCGCAGCCGACATCAGAGCAGCAGCGTGTGCTGGATAGCCTGCAGGCAGGCGCGCAGCAGCGGATCCGGGACGATACCGAGCACCAGCACCGCGACACCGTTGAGCGCGAGCAGCGCACGCGTGCCGGTGTCGGCGACGATCGGCGACTTGTCTTGCGGCTCGTCAAAGTACATCAGCTTGACGATACGCAGGTAGTAGAATGCGCCGAACAGCGACGTGATCACCGCCAACACCGTCAGCCAGGTCAGGCCAGCGTTCATGGTTGCCTGCAGCACCGCGAGCTTCGCATAGAAGCCGACCGCGGGCGGAATGCCGGCGAGCGAGAACATCATGATCATCATCACGAAGGCAAACACCGGGCTGCGCTGATTCAGGCCCTTGAAGTCTTCGAGCGTGTCCGCTTCGAAATCGCGGCGCGCCAGCAGCATGATGACACCGAAGGTGCCGAGCGTCGTGATCAGGTAGACGATGCTGTAGAACATTGCCGAGCCGTACGCGCTCGCGGCGCCTACGGTCTTCTGGTCGACCACGCCGGCCAGCAGACCGAGCAGTACGAAGCCCATGTTCGAGATCGCCGAGTACGCGAGCATGCGCTTGATGTTGCGTTGCACGATACCGGTGATGTTGCCGACGATCAACGACAGCGCCGCCAGAATCACCAGCATCTGCTGCCATTCGACCGCGAGCGGCAGCAGGCCCATCACGAGGAAACGCAGGCCCCACGCGAATGCCGCCACCTTCGGGCCACCGCCGACGATCAGCGTCATCGCCGTCGGAGCGCCCTGATAGACGTCGGGCACCCACATGTGGAACGGCACCGCGCCCATCTTGAACGCCACGCCCGCCACGATGAAAATCACACCGAACAGCAGCACGCTCGGATCGTAATGGCTCGAGCCGATCGCCTTGAACACCTCGTTCAGGTCGAGCGAGCCGGTTGCACCGTACAGCATCGAGATGCCGTACAGCAGGAAACCGGAAGCCAGCGCGCCGAGCACGTAGTACTTCATCGCAGCTTCGTTCGACTGCGGCACTTCGCGGCGCAGCGCGATCACTGCGTAGAGCGACAGCGACATCAGTTCCAGACCGAGATACAGCGTCAGGAAGTTGTTGCCGGAGATCATCACGAGCTGGCCGAGCAGCGCGAACATGCCCAACAGGAAGAAGTCACCGCGGAACAGATTGCGATCTTCGAGGTAACGGCGCGAATAAACGATCGATACCGCGTAGCCGAGCGACACCACCGCCTTCATCACGCTGGCGAACGGGTCCACCACGTACATGTGGCCGAAGAAGTAGCGGACTTGCGGGTCGAACGCATTCACCGCAAACCAGATGCCGGCAACCAGCGTCGAGAAGAATGCGATGAAATACGTGGTACGGCGACCGTCCTGGCCGACGAACGTGTCGTTGAGCCACGCGACGACAACGGCGAGCATCACCAGTGCGTCGGGCAACAGAGCAGTCATAGGGGCGTTTTGCATGGTCTTTAAATTCCTCCGCTCGGCGTTACTGAGGCAACGGCAGCTTCGATTGCGCAACGTGGGAGAGGAGGTTTTCCACGGATACGTGCATCACATCGGTAAAGGGCTTCGGATACAGGCCCATGAACAGCGTCAGTGCAGCGAGCACTGCCAGCATGAAAAATTCGCGGCGGCTGATGTCGAGCAGGCTCTTCACGTGATCGTTGGCGATCGCGCCGAAGTACACGCGCTTGTACATCCACAGCGTGTAGGCCGCGCCGAGAATCAGCGTAACTGCCGCACCGCCGGCAATCCAGAAGTTGTACTGGACGGCCGCGAGAATCACCATGAACTCGCCGACGAAACCGGAGGTGCCCGGCAAGCCGCAATTGGCCATCGAGAACAGCATCGCGAACGCGGCGAACTTCGGCATCACGTTGACGACGCCGCCGTAATCCGCGATCTGGCGCGAGTGCATACGGTCGTACAGCACGCCGATGCTCAGGAACATCGCGCCCGACACGAAGCCGTGCGAGATCATCTGTACGATCGCGCCTTCCGCACCGAGCTGGTTGAAGATGAAGAAGCCGAGCGTGACAAAACCCATGTGCGCGATCGACGAATACGCGACCAGCTTCTTCATGTCGGCCTGCACCATCGCGACCAGGCCGATGTAGATCACCGCGATCAGCGACAGCGTGATGACAACCGGTGCCAGAAAGTGGCTTGCGTCCGGCGTGATCGGCAGCGAAAAGCGCACGAAACCGTAGGCGCCGAGCTTCAGCATGATCGCGGCCAGCACGACCGAGCCGCCGGTCGGCGCTTCCACGTGCGCGTCAGGCAACCACGTGTGCACCGGCCACATCGGCACCTTCACGGCGAAAGCCATGAAGAACGCGATGAACAGCAGCACCTGAGGCGTCATCGCGATCTGGGCGTGCTGCCACGTGGCGAGGTCGAACGTGCCGGTCTCGACGTACAGGTACAGCAACGCGACCAGCATCAGCAGCGAGCCCATCAGCGTGTACAGGAAGAACTTGAACGCCGCGTACACGCGGTTCGCCCCGCCCCACACGCCGATGATGATGTACATCGGGATCAGCGTCGCTTCGAAGAACACATAGAACAGCATGCCGTCAGCCGAGCTGAACACGCCGACCATGATGCCCGACAGGATCAGGAACGCCGCGAGGTACTGCGCGACGTTCTTCGTGATCACTTCCCACGCGGAGATCACGACGATCACCGTGATCAGCGCGGTCAGCACGACAAACCACATCGAGATGCCATCGACGCCCAGGTGATACGAGATGTTGAAGCGCTCGATCCAGTTGGCCTTTTCGACGAACTGCAGATCGGCGGTGCTCGAGTCGAAACCGGTGATCAGCGGGATCGTCACGAGGAAGCTGACGACCGAGCCGATCAGCGCGATCCAGCGTGCGGGTGCCGGATTACGGTCCGAACCGACAGCCAGAACCAGAAGACCGACGAGGATCGGTAACCAGATCGCGATACTGAGAATCGGATAAGCGTGCATTAGTGTCCCTCGCCTTATTTGCCGCCGAGCGTTACAAACAGGGTCAGGAGCCCCAACATGCCGATAATCATGGCAAACGCGTAGTGGTAGATGTAGCCGGATTGGAGGAAGCGGATCACGCCGGCAAACCAGCCGATAAAGCGTGCGCTGCCGTTGACGATGCCGTCGATCACGACGACGTCGCCTTCCTTCCAGAGACCACGGCCAATTGCCACTGCGCCCCGCGCAAACACGACTTCGTTGATCTTGTCCATGTAGTACTTGTTATCGAGCAACGTGTAGATCGGGCCAAATGCGCGCTTGATGACAGCCGGCAGGTCCGGACGAACCAGGTACAGGAACCACGCGACCACCACGCCCGCGAGCGCGAGCCACACCGGCAGACCCGACACCGAGTGCAGGCCCATCGACGCCCAGCCGCGGAACTCCTCGGCCATCTCGTGCAGCGCCGGATGGTTCTCGCTGATGTAGATCACCTTGTCAAACGCCACGCCATGCTGGAAGAAGTCGCCGAACAGCATCGGACCGACGCCGATCGCGCCGATCACCACCGACGGAATGGCCAGCAGCACCAGCGGCAGCCACACCACCCACGGCGTTTCATGCGGCTCGTGCGCGTGGTCGTCGTGACCGTGGCCATGGCCGTGCGCGTCGTGACCATGCGCGTCATGCGCATGCGCCGCGGCTTCGATGCCCATCGGCGATTCCGGATGTTTCGGACCGCGGAAACGCTCCTTGCCGTGGAACACCATGAAGTACATACGGAACGAATACAGCGCAGTAACGAACACGCTCGCTACCACCGCGAAGTACGCGAAACCCGAGCCCGGCAGATGCGACAGCTTCACTGCGTCGATGATCGAGTCTTTCGAGTAGAAGCCCGAGAAGAACGGCGTACCGATCAGCGCCAGCGAACCGACCAGCGACGTGATCCACGTGATCGGCATGTACTTGCGCAGGCCGCCCATGTTGCGGATGTCCTGATCGTGGTGCATGCCGATGATCACCGAGCCCGCGCCGAGGAACAGCAGCGCCTTGAAGAACGCGTGCGTCATCAGGTGGAACACGGCCACGGAGTACGCCGACGCACCGAGTGCGACTGTCATGTAGCCGAGCTGCGACAGCGTGGAATAAGCCACCACGCGTTTGATGTCGTTCTGGACGATCCCGAGGAAACCCATGAACAACGCGGTAATCGCGCCGATGACCATGACGAACGACAGCGCCGTGTCCGACAGTTCGAACAGCGGCGACATGCGCGTGACCATGAAGATACCGGCCGTCACCATGGTGGCCGCGTGAATCAGTGCGGAGATCGGCGTCGGGCCTTCCATCGAATCCGGCAGCCAGACGTGCAGCGGGAACTGCGCCGACTTACCCATCGCGCCGATGAACAGGCAAATGCAGGCAACCGTCAGCAAACCCCAGTCCGTGCCAGGGAAAGTCAATGCCGCGAGTTCGGTGCGCTTCGCGAACACGTCGCCGTAGTTCATCGAACCGGCGAATGCGAACAGCAGGCCGATACCCAGCAGGAAACCGAAGTCGCCGATGCGGTTCACGATGAACGCTTTCATGTTCGCGTAGATCGCGGTCTCACGCTTGAAGTAGAAACCGATCAGCAGGTACGACACCAGGCCCACCGCTTCCCAGCCGAAGAACAGCTGCAGGAAGTTGTTGCTCATCACGAGCATCAACATCGAGAACGTGAACAGCGAGATGTACGAGAAAAAGCGCTGGTAGCCGTCGTCGTCGGCCATGTAGCCGATCGTGTAGATGTGCACCATCAGCGACACGAAGGTCACCACGCACATCATCATCGCGGTCAGCGAGTCGACCAGGAAGCCGATTTCGAACTGCGTCTTGCCGATCGCCATCCATTGATAGACGGTCGCGTTAAAACTCGCGCCATTCAGCACCTGGAAGAACACGATGGCCGACAGGATGAACGAGATCGCGACGCCGAGGATCGTAACCGAATGCGCGCCCGCTCGCCCTACCGCCTTGCCGAACAGCCCTGCAACCAGGCAGCCGGCGAGCGGTGCCAGCGGAATCGCCAACAACAGGTTTTCATTGAGTATCGTGGACATAACCGCTTTTCCTGAAATTAACCTTTGAGCTGATCGAGATCCTCGACATTGATCGTGTCGAGGCTACGGAACAGGGTCACCAGAATTGCGAGACCGATCGCCGCTTCCGCCGCTGCAACCGTCAGCACGAAAAAGACGAAGATCTGGCCATGCACGTCGCCCAGGTAATGCGAGAACGCGACGAAATTGGTGTTCACCGCGAGCAGCATCAGTTCGATCGCCATCAGGATGATGATGACGTTGCGGCGGTTCAGGAAAATGCCGACGATGCTGATCGCAAACAGGATCGCGCCGAGGACAAGGTAATGGGCAAGGGTCAACATGATTTCTATCTCCTGTCCGCTCAGCTGTTCTTGGCAGAGGCCTGTTCGGCCGCTGCCGCCGCTGCGGCGGCTTCTTCTGCCGCGACGGTTGCCGCGGTTTTTTCCGACGCCATCTTCACCACGCGCACACGGTCCTGAGCGCGCACCTTGACCTGCTCGCTGACGTTCTGGCGCTTGCTATCTTTCTTGTGGCTCGTGGTCAGTGCGATCGCCGCAATGATCGCCACCAGCAGCACGAGGCCGGCGATTTCGAACGCGAAGATGTAGTCGGTGTAGATGACCTTGCCGATCAGGCGCGTGTTCGACCAGTCGCCCATGCCGTTCGCGGCCGCCGTGGTGTCGCGCAGCGCGGTGCCGGTCGCGCCGTAGCCGTGCCACAGGATCAGTGCGGTTTCGATCACGATGATCGCGCCCACCAGCGTGGCCATCGGCACGAAGCGCTTGAAGTCTTTGCGCAGCACGTCGAGATTGATGTCCAGCATCATCACGACGAACAGGAACAGCACCATCACCGCGCCCACATAGACCAGCACCAGCAGGATCGCAAGGAACTCGGCCTCCAGCAGCATCCAGATCGCGGCTGCGTTGAAGAACGCCAGCACCAGAAACAGTGCGGACGACACCGGGTTGCGCGAGGTGATCACCTTCAGCCCCGAGACAACCAGGAGCAGCGCGAAGATGTAGAACAGTACGGTCGTGAATTCCATGATTACCGGTTCATCGTTAGGCCATCGTCAGGCATTGTTCTTTGGCACGCGTGGTTAGCAAAAGCGGACGAAACCGCCAGAACTGCCGCACAGGTGCGCCGTGCCGCGGCGTTCAGGCCGCGGCGTCCGGCCCGACAACAGGCCGTGTTACTGCTTTGGGTGCCGCATTTGCCACTGCTCTTACAGCATTAACAGCGGGGCACTTCAACGATACGGTGCGTCGGCTGCCTTGTTCGCAGCGATCTCCGCTTCGTAGCGATCGCCGACTGCCAGCAGCATGTCCTTCGTGAAGTACAGGTCGCCGCGCTTTTCGCCGTGATACTCGAGAATGTGCGTCTCGACGATCGAATCGACCGGGCAGCTTTCTTCGCAGAAACCGCAGAAGATGCACTTGGTCAGGTCGATGTCGTAGCGCGTCGTGCGACGGGTGTTGTCCGCACGCGTTTCCGATTCGATCGTGATGGCGAGCGCCGGGCACACCGCTTCGCACAGCTTGCAGGCGATGCAGCGCTCTTCGCCGTTCTCATAGCGGCGCAGTGCATGCAGACCACGGAAACGCGGCGAGATCGGGGTCTTCTCCTCCGGGAACTGCACGGTCACCTTGCGCTGGAACGTATAACGTCCGGTCAGTGCGAGGCCCTTGAGCAGCTCCGTCAGGAAGAAGGTTTTGAAAAAATTTTGGATTGCGGTCATGGGTTCATCCGCCCTTTATTTCCAGATGTTCAACGGCGACATGATCCAGAATCCGACCACCACCAGCCACACCACGCAGACCGGAATGAAGACCTTCCAGCCCAGACGCATGATCTGGTCATAGCGGTAGCGCGGGAATGTGGCGCGCGCCCAGATGAACACCGACAACAGCAAGAAAACCTTGAGGACGAGCCAGAAGATGCCCGGGATGAACGACAGAAACCCGAACGGAGCGCTCCAGCCACCAAGGAACAGCGTTGCAGCCAATGCCGAGATCACGATCATGTTGATGTACTCGGCGAGGAAGAACAGCGCGAACGCCATCCCCGAGTAATCGATCATGTGGCCCGCGACGATTTCCGACTCGCCTTCCACCACGTCGAACGGGTGACGGTTCGTTTCAGCGATGCCCGAGATGAAGTACACGACGAACATCGGCAACAGCGGCAGCCAGTTCCACGACAGGAAGTTCAGACCGTGCGACGCGAAGAAGCCATGCTCCTGCGAACCGACGATTCCCGACAGGTTCAGCGTGCCGGCCGTCATCAGCACGACGACGAGGGCGAAGCCCATCGAGATTTCGTACGACACCATCTGGGCCGCGGCGCGCATCGCGCCGAGGAACGCGTACTTCGAGTTCGATGCCCAACCGGCCAGAATCACGCCGTACACACCGATCGACGAGATCGCCATTGCGTACAGCAGACCCGCGTTGATGTCGCCGAGCACCGCGCCCGCCTGGAACGGAATCACCGCCCAGACCGCGAAGGCCGGCACCACCACCATGATCGGCGCGATCAGATAAATCCAGCGGCTCGCCTGGGCCGGCTGAATCACTTCTTTCAGCAACAGCTTCAGCACGTCGGCGATCGGCTGCAGCAAACCTGCAGGACCGACGCGGTTCGGGCCGAGACGCACGTGCATCCAGCCGATCAGCTTACGCTCCCACAGAATCAGATAAGCCACGCACAGCAGGATCACGACGGCTACCACCAGGATGCGCACCAGCGCCCACACCGTGGGCCATGCCACACCGAGAAGCTGGGTGCCGCCCGAGTTGATCGTATCGAACAAGCTCATTTACGCCTTCTCCACCACCAGTTCACCGAACAGGCTGCCCAGCGCTGCACCGGCAGGCGTAGCCGCCGATACGCGGACGACCGTCTCCGCAAGATTCGCGTCGCGCACGGCCGGCAACTGCACCGATTGCTCGCCCTGGCGCACGCGCACTGCGTCGCCTTCCTTCAAACCTAGTTTGTCGAACAGCGCTGCAGGCAGCCCAACCGAGTTCGCCGCACGCGCCGCCGCGGTGAGGTGCAGCGAATCCGCGCGACGTGCCAGCGCATCGGCGTGATAGATCGGTACGTTGGCGATGCGCTCGAACTTGCCTTCAGCCGCTTTGGCCGCCTTGCCACGCGCCACCGAAACACCTGTCCTGTTCGACAGACGCGAGCTCAGATCGCCGTCGCCGAGAGCCGCCACGCGCACTTCTTCTGCCGTGTCGAATTCGAAGCCCGGTGCGCCGAGCAGGCTGCCCAGCACGCGCAACACCTTCCATGCCGGACGCGTGTCGCCCAGCGGCCGCACGACGCCGTTGAACGTCTGCGCCGTACCTTCGGCGTTGACGAACGTACCGGCCGTCTCGGTGAACGGCGCGACCGGCAACAGCACGTCGGCGTATTCGGCGCCGATCTGGAACGGCGACATCACCACGACCATTTCAGCCTGCTTCAGCGCGGCAAGCGCCTGCGCCGGGTTGGCCGTGTCGAACTCCGGCTCGACGTTCAGCAGCACATAGCCCTTGCGCGGTTGCTGGAACACGTCGCGAGCGTTCAGACCGCCTTCTCCCGGCAGCGCGTTCACGAGATGCGCGCCGACCGTGTTGGCTGCTTCAGTGAGGAAGCCCAGCGTTGCGCCCGTCGCGTCCGCGATCCACTGCGCGGCGGCGTGAATGGCCGCGAAGTCCGGATGACGGACCGCGACGTTGCCGAGCAATACGAGACGACGTTCGCCGGTAGCGAGCGACTTGGCGACCTGCTTATTGGCATCCGTAGGCTGCGTGCCGGCAAATGCTTCAGGCAGTGCAACACCGTTGGCTTCCGCAATCGCGCCCGCGATACCGGCCAGCGCGTCGAGCCATGCCGACGGCGCCGCGACCACGCGTTGCGCTTGCGGAATCAACGCGTCTTCGCTGGTGGCTTGCACGAGCGTGAGCTTCGCGCCATTCTTCGCCGCCTGGCGCAGACGCGCTGCGAACAGCGGATGATCGCGACGCAGATCCGAACCGATCACGAGCGCCGCATCGACGTTCGACAATTCGGCGATAGCCGTACCCAGCCACGGCGCACCGTTGACCGGTGCGGAGAAATCCGACTGACGCAGACGGAAATCGACGTTCGGCGTGCCGACCGCTTGCGCGAGCTGCTTCAACAGGAACAATTCTTCGACCGTGCTGTGAGCGCTGCCGAGCGCGGCCAGCGCGTTCGCGCCGTGGTCGCCCTTGATGCCCTTCAGGCCCTTGACCACGTACTCGAGCGCGGTCTGCCAGTCGGTCTCGACCCACTTGCCGCCTTGCTTGAGCATCGGCTGCGTCAGACGCTCGGGGCCGTTGAGGGCTTCATACGAGAAGCGGTCCTTGTCCGAAATCCAGCATTCGTTGATGGATTCGTTTTCGAACGGCAAAACCCGCATCACGCGATTGTTCTTCACTTGCACCACGAGGTTCGCGCCGACCGAATCGTGCGGGCTCACCGACTTGCGGCGCGACAGTTCCCACGTGCGGGCGCTGTAGCGGAACGGCTTGCTGGTCAGCGCGCCGACCGGGCACAGATCGATCATGTTGCCCGACAGTTCGGAGTCGACCGTCTTGCCGACGAACGAGGTGATTTCCGAATGCTCGCCGCGGCCCAGCATGCCGAGTTCCATCACGCCGGCAATTTCCTGGCCAAAGCGGACGCAACGCGTGCAGTGGATGCAACGCGACATTTCTTCCATCGAGATCAGCGGGCCGACGTTCTTGTGGAACACCACGCGCTTTTCTTCGCTATACCGCGACGCCGACTTGCCGTAACCCACGGCCAGATCCTGCAACTGGCACTCGCCGCCCTGGTCGCAAATCGGGCAATCCAGCGGGTGGTTGATCAGCAGGAATTCCATCACGGCTTGCTGGCCCTTGACGGCCTTGTCCGACTTGGTGCGCACGATCATGCCCGCCGACACCGGCGTCGCGCATGCAGGCACGGCCTTCGGCATCTTCTCGACATCGACCAGACACATCCGGCAGTTGGCCGCAATCGACAGCTTCTTGTGATAGCAGAAGTGAGGAATGTACGTGTCGACCTTATGCGCAGCCTGGATCACCATGCTGCCTTCAGGCACCTCTACTTTCTTGCCGTCTATTTCAAGTTCAACCATGATGGTCAATCTTCCTTAACCTGTTACCGCTCAATCGTTCGCCTGTTCATCGCCGTGTCAGGCGATGAATCCCGCGGTTGACGTGTTCGTCTGGTGGTTATCTGGTGAGCCAGCCCAGCTGGCCAACTCAAGCGGCCACTGTTTCCGTCGCCGCTGCCGCGCCGGCATGACCGCCGGTGAGGCAATGCTTGTGAGCGACGTGATATTCGAATTCGTCCCAGTAGTGCTTGAGCATGCCGCGAACCGGCATGGCCGCTGCATCGCCGAGCGCGCAAATCGTGCGGCCCATGATGTTTTCCGCGACCGAGTTCAGCAGATCCAGGTCTTCCGGACGGCCGAGCCCATGCTCGATACGATGGACGACGCGGTACAGCCAGCCCGTGCCTTCACGGCAAGGCGTGCATTGTCCACACGACTCTTCGTAATAGAAATACGACAGACGCAGCAGCGAGCGCACCATGCAGCGCGTCTCGTCCATCACGATGACCGCGCCCGAACCAAGCATCGAGCCGGCCTTGGCGATCGAGTCGTAATCCATGTCGGTCTGCATCATCATCTCGCCCGGAATCACCGGCGCCGACGAACCGCCAGGAATCACGGCCTTGATCTTCTTGCCGCCGCGGATGCCGCCGGCGAGTTCCATCAGCGTGGCGAACGGCGTGCCGAGCGGAATTTCATAATTGCCCGGACGCTCGACGTCGCCCGACACCGAGAAAATCTTCGTGCCGCCGTTGTTCGGCTTGCCGATTTCGAGGTAATTCTGCGGACCGATCGCGAGCAGGAACGGCACCGCCGCGAACGTCTCGGTGTTGTTGATCGTGGTCGGCTTGCCGTACACGCCGAAGCTCGCCGGGAACGGCGGCTTGAAGCGCGGCTGGCCTTTCTTGCCTTCCAGCGATTCGAGCAGCGCGGTTTCTTCGCCGCAGATGTAGGCGCCGTAACCGTGATGCGCATGCAGTTCGAACGAGAAGCCCGAACCCATGATGTTCTCGCCGAGGAACCCGGCGCGGCGCGCTTCGTCCAACGCCTGTTCAAAGCGTCGATAGACTTCGAAGATTTCGCCGTGAATGTAGTTGTAGCCGACCGTGATGCCCATCGCGTACGCGCCGATGGCCATGCCTTCGATCAGCGAGTGCGGATTGAAGCGCAGGATGTCGCGGTCTTTGAACGTGCCCGGTTCGCCTTCGTCCGAATTGCAGACGAGGTACTTCTGCCCCGGGAACTGACGCGGCATGAAGCTCCACTTCAGACCGGTCGGGAAGCCTGCACCGCCACGGCCGCGCAGACCCGACGCCTTGACGTCGGCAATCACCTGCTCGGGCGGAATCTTTTCTTCCAGAATGCGGCGCAGCTGGGCGTAACCGCCGCGCGCCACATAGTCTTCGAGATGCCAGTTGTCGCCGTTCAGGCCGGCGAGAATCAGCGGTTTGATGTGACGATCGTGTAAAGACGTCATTTCGAAAGTTCCTCGAGCAGCTGGTCGATCTTCGCGCGGCTCATGAAGCTGCACATGCGATGGTTGTTCACCAGCATCACCGGCGCGTCGCCGCACGAACCCATGCACTCACCTTCTTTCAGGGTGAACTTGCCGTCGGGCGTGGTTTCGCCGAAGTCGATGCCGAGCTTCTGCTTCAGATATTCAGCGGCGCTGTCGGAACCGCCGTCCGGGCCGAGCTGGCACGGCAGGTTCGTGCAGAGCGTGATCTTGTGCTTGCCGACCGGCGAGGTCTCGTACATCGTGTAGAAGGTAGCCACCTCCTGCACGGCGACCGCCGGCATGCCGAGATAGTCCGCGACGAACTGCATGAGTTCGGGCGACAGCCAGCCATGCTCTTCCTGAGCAACGGCCAACGCCGACATCACGGCGGACTGTTTCTGATCCGCGGGATACTTCGCGATCGCACGATCGATTTCTTTCAGGCCTTCAGCTGAGATCATTTTCAGACACGACTCTTTCAATTCCTACCGAACGAAAACCCGTCGCTCATTCATGCTGCGACAGACCCGGCGTTCCTTTGCTTGACGCGTGTCCCGGTGCAATCTGAAGACACGCGCCGATGAATACGTCCTAGCGATCCACTTCGCCGAACACGATGTCCTGCGTGCCGATGATCGTCACGGCGTCGGCAATCATGTGCCCGCGCGCCATTTCGTCCAGCGAGGACAGGTGCGCATAGCCCGGTGCGCGAATCTTCAGGCGATACGGCTTGTTGGCGCCGTCCGAGATCAGGTAGATGCCGAACTCGCCCTTCGGATGCTCGACCGCCGCGTACGCCTCGCCTTCGGGAACGTGGAAGCCTTCCGTGAACAGCTTGAAGTGGTGAATCAGCTCTTCCATGTTCGACTTCATACCGACGCGCGACGGCGGCGCAACCTTGTGATTGTCGATCATCACGGGGCCTGAATTCTTGCGCAACCACTCAACGCACTGTTTCACGATCCGCGTGGATTGGCGCATTTCTTCGACGCGCACCAGATAGCGGTCATAGCAGTCGCCATTCACGCCGACCGGAATGTCGAAATCCATCTTGTCGTAGACTTCGTACGGCTGCTTCTTGCGCAAATCCCATTCGATGCCCGAGCCGCGCAGCATTGCGCCGGTCATGCCGAGTTGCAGCGCACGTTCCGGGCTGACCACGCCGATGCCGACCAGACGCTGTTTCCAGATCCGGTTGTCGGTGAGCAGCGTTTCGTATTCGTCGACGCACTTCGGAAAACGCGTGAAGAAATCGTCGATGAAGTCGAGCAGCGAACCTTGACGGTTCTCGTTCATCTTCGACAACGCCTTCGCATTGCGGATCTTCGAAGCCTTGTACTGCGGCATCGCGTCGGGCAAATCGCGATAGACGCCACCCGGCCGATAGTAGGCCGCGTGCATCCGTGCACCGGACACCGCTTCGTACACGTCCATCAGGTCTTCGCGTTCGCGGAACGCATACAGAAACACCGCCATCGCGCCAACGTCGAGCGCATGCGCGCCGATCCACATCAGGTGGTTCAGCACGCGCGTGATTTCGTCGAACATCACGCGAATGTATTGCGCGCGCACCGGCACGTCGATGCCGAGCAGCTTTTCGATCGCCATCACGTAGCCGTGCTCGTTGACCATCATCGACACGTAGTCGAGACGGTCCATGTACGGCACGGACTGGATGAAGGTTTTGGTTTCGGCGAGCTTTTCAGTCGCGCGATGCAGCAGACCGATGTGCGGATCGGCGCGCTGGATGACTTCGCCGTCGAGTTCGAGCACGAGACGCAGCACACCGTGCGCTGCCGGATGCTGAGGGCCGAAGTTGAGCGTGTAGTTCTTGATCTCTGCCATGGCGTTCTCTTAGTGTTTCAGACCGCCATAGCGATCCTCGCGGATCACGCGCGGCGTGATTTCCCGCGGCTCGATCGTCACAGGCTGATAGACGACGCGCTTCTCTTCCGGGTCGTAACGCATTTCGACGTAGCCGGAGACAGGGAAATCTTTACGGAACGGGTGACCAATGAAACCGTAGTCGGTCAGAATGCGGCGCAGGTCCGGGTGGCCTTCGAAGACGATGCCGTACAGGTCGAATGCTTCGCGCTCGTACCAGTTGACCGAATTCCAGATTTCGACGACAGACGGCAGGATCGGCACTTCGTCGTCCGGTGCGAACACGCGCAGACGCAAGCGCCAGTTGTTCTGCACCGACAACAAATGCAGAACAGCCGCAAAACGCGGACCGTCATAAGCACCGTCGGCGTAAGTCTGATAGTCGACGCCGCACAGATCCACGCATTGCTCGAAACCGAGCGAGCGATCGTCACGCAGACGCGTTGCCACGTTGAGGTAGTCGCTTGCCTTCACGACGATCGTCAACTCACCGATTGCTTCGGTAGTGCTCAGCAGGAGGCCGCCAAAGGCCGCCTCGAGGTTCGCTTTCAGGGTCTCGAGTTTGCTTGCCATATTGTGGGGGAGGCGTTGGCCTTATTGACGGGCGATGGTGTTAGTGCGGCGAATCTTGGCCTGCAACTGGATCACGCCGTACACCAGCGCTTCCGCGGTAGGCGGGCAACCCGGCACATAGACGTCGACCGGCACGATCCGGTCGCAGCCGCGCACTACCGAATACGAGTAGTGGTAATAGCCGCCGCCGTTCGCGCACGAGCCCATCGAGATCACCCAGCGCGGCTCGGCCATCTGGTCGTAGACCTTGCGCAGAGCGGGCGCCATCTTGTTGCACAGCGTGCCGGCGACGATCATCACGTCCGACTGACGCGGACTCGGACGAAACACCACGCCGAAGCGGTCGAGGTCATAGCGGGCGGCGCCCGCATGCATCATCTCGACCGCACAGCACGCAAGACCGAACGTCATCGGCCACAGCGAGCCGGTGCGCGTCCAGTTGATCAGTTTGTCTGCCGTGGTGGTGACAAACCCTTCCTTCAAGACCCCTTCGATACTCATTTGCTTTCCACTCCAGACGGGGCGGCAAGCCTTGGCCACCCACGCAAACCGGCGATTAATCCATCATTCCCAGTCGAGGCCGCCCTTCTTCCAGATATAGGCAAAGCCAAGCAGGAACTCGAGCAGGAAAATCATCATTGCCATGAAGCCAGGCCAGCCGATGTCACGCAAGGCCACGCCCCACGGGAACAGGAACGCGGTTTCAAGGTCGAAAATGATGAAGAGAATGGCGACGAGGTAATAGCGCACGTCGAACTTCATGCGCGCATCTTCGAATGCTTCGAAGCCGCACTCGTACGGTGCGTTTTTCTCGGTATCGGGCTTGTTGGGACCAAGAATCTTACCGATACTGACCAGCGCTACGCCTAAACCGGTGCCTACAATGAGGAACAACAAGACGGGGAAATAGGCTGCGAGGTTCAAGACTATCCTCAATCGGTTGGTTCTAAAGTGCCGCCAAGAGCATAGCACTCCTGACGCGAAATCACTTCCGAAACGCACATGCCGCAAGCCCAACGCAGACCGTGCCCTGAAAGTGAAAATGCCAGCCGAAGCGAAGCAAGCGGCTGGCATTTAGATAACATTTTGGTGCCGACGGCGAGACTCGAACTCGCACAGCTTTCGCCACTACCCCCTCAAGATAGCGTGTCTACCAATTTCACCACGTCGGCACTGCATGCAATCCGGGAAAACAACTTGTAAAACCCGCGAATCGCTTCAAGACTTGAATTGTAACTTGTTTAAACAGTTTGTTCAACGCACCAAAGGCACTTTGAACGAAAATTTTATTTCGGCACGCCCGTAGCCGGAACGGACGCTGGCGAGGCAGGCGAGGCCGGCAGTGCAGCCGAGCCAGCGACCGGCGCGGAAGCTGCAGGCGTGGCAGTCGGCGCAGCCGGTGCGGTCACCGCCGCGCCCAGCAAGCCCGCGGAAGGCTTCGACCGATACGCGCCGAGGTAAGTGAGCGCGAGCGTCGTGACAAAAAACACTGCGGCGAGCACGGCCGTCGTACGCGACAAAAAGTTTGCCGAACCGGTTGCACCGAACAGGCTGCCCGATGCGCCGCTACCGAAAGCAGCGCCCATATCGGCGCCTTTGCCGTGTTGCAGCAAAACAAGGCCGATGACCCCGAGAGCCGACAACAGCTGAACGACGATAATCAATGTTTTCAAATACAGCATCACACTCACCTGAGTCTTTATTTAACCGCGCCACACACAGTGTGTTTCGCGGGATGGGGTCATCCTCAACAAGGCACCCTGCTTAACCGGCGACGCTGGTTGCGGCCGCCGCCTTGCAGATCGCCAGGAAATCCTGGTCCTTCAACGACGCACCGCCGATCAGGCCGCCGTCGATATCCGGTTGACGGAACAATTCTTCCGCGTTTTCCGGCTTCACGCTGCCGCCATACAACAGCGGCACATCCGCCACCGCCGCGCCCTTTGCCGCCAGACGCGCGCGCAGGAACGCATGAACGGCCTGCGCCTGCGCCGAGCTCGCGCTCTTGCCAGTGCCGATCGCCCAGACCGGCTCATACGCGACGACCAGACGGGCCGCTTCCTGCACCGACAGCTTCGCCAGCACTTCATCCAGCTGCGCGCCGACTACCTGCTCGGTCGAACCGGCTTCGCGCTCCTCGAGCGTTTCACCGACGCAGACGATCGGCGTCAAACCCGCTTCCAGCGCACGCTGCGTTTTCACCGCGACCAGCTCGGCGCTTTCGCGATGATAGGCGCGACGCTCGGAGTGCCCGACGATCGCGAACGTGGCGCCGAAGTCGGTCGCCATGGGTGCCGCCACTTCACCGGTATAGGCGCCATGCGTGAACGCGGACACGTCCTGCAGGCCCCACACAACCCGACTGCCTTCCAGCAACGATTGAGTCTGCGCGAGATACAGGCTCGGCACACACACGCCCACGCGTACGTCGGCCGGCAGATCGCCCGAGCCTTGCGCCACAGCCTGCAACAGCGTGGCATTCGCAGCGAGACGCCCGTGCATCTTCCAGTTACCGACTACCAGTTTGGCTCGTTGTTGTTTCGACATCGTCTCGTCTAGTCTTGGCGGGCGGACTTTTGTTTGCGCTTACAGTCCGCCTTTCGGATTCATTCGGCGTGCGCAAAACGCGCAATTTTACTGCGTGGGGTGGATCGGGTCAAACCGACCGTGTCAAGCGCCCTGACCCCAAGCCAGTACGATCTTGCCGACGTGCGTGCTGCTTTCCATCAGCGCATGCGCGTCAGCGGCCTGCGCGGCCGGAAACACGCGGTGCACGACAGGCTTGATACGGCCCGCTTCGAGATGCGGCCACACCTGCTCTTTCAGTCGCGCGGCGATCTTCGCCTTGAATTCGACCGGTCGCGGACGCAGGGTCGAACCGGTCACGGTCAAACGGCGGCGCAGCACCTCGTTCAAATTCAGTTCCGCCTTCGCGCCGCCTAGCAAGGCGATCACGACGATGCGGCCCCCGTCGGCGAGCGCCGTGAGTTCGCGCGGCACGTAGCTGCCCGCCACCATGTCGAGCACCACATCGACGCCACGATCGTTGGTCAGGGACTTGATCACTTCGACGAAATCTTCCGTCTTGTAGTTGATCGCCCGCTCGGCGCCCAACGCCTCGCACGCACGGCACTTTTCATCCGACCCGGCAGTGGCGAACACGCGAAAACCGAGCGCATGCGCAATCTGGATCGCCGTCACGCCGATGCCGCTCGAGCCGCCTTGCACCAACAGCGTTTCGTTCGGCGCGCCCTCACCCTTGCCGAGCTGCGCGCGGTCGAACACGTTGCTCCATACCGTGAAGAAAGTCTCCGGCAGCGAAGCCGCCTCGACGTCCGACAAACCCGCCGGCACCGGCAAGCACTGCAACAGCGGCGCGGCCGCGTATTCCGCGTAACCGCCGCCCGCCAGCAATGCGCACACACGGTCGCCGATTTTCAAGCCGAACGGGTTGTTCTTCTCGTCGATCGTGCCGCCGACGATCTCACCCGCCACCTCCAGCCCCGGCAGATCCGACGCACCCGGCGGCGGCGCATAGCCGCCCTTGCGCTGGAACACATCCGGGCGATTGATGCCGGACGCCGCCACCTTGATCAGCACCTCGCCCGCTTTCGGCTGCGGCGTGGGTCGCTCCGCCAGCTTGAGGACATCCGGCGCACCGAATTCGGTGATTTCGATCGCTTTCATCTGCGTCAACTCCAAGATTGGATTGCGTTGCATACCCGTTGCTCACCGCCAGGGACGCGAATCGTCCGACTACGGCAAAGCGCCCGACGCAAACAGAGTACCCGCTTGTCGCCACTTGCACTCATCTGCAACGCAATCCACCCTGCATGAAAAACGGCCGGCGCGCATTCACGCTGCCGGCCGTTGCTCCGCTACCGCATTACTGCGGCGTCGGCTCGCCTTGCGGCGCGCCGTTCGCGGCGTCGTTCAGCAACGCCTTGGCCGACAAACGCACACGGCCCTTCTCGTCCGTCTGGATGACCTTGACCTTCACCTGCTGGCCGTCCTTCAGATAGTCGTTGATGTCCTTGATACGCTCGTTGGCGATTTCGGAGATATGCAGCAGACCGTCCTTGCCCGGCAGGATGTTCACGATCGCGCCGAAATCGAGCAGCTTGAGCACGGTGCCTTCGTACACCTGGCCCACTTCGACTTCCAGCGTGATGTTCTCGATACGCTTCTTCGCTTCGGCCATCCCTTCGCTGCTCGTGCTCGCGATCGTGACGACGCCGTCGTCCGAAATATCGATCGTTGTGCCCGTTTCTTCGGTCAGCGCGCGGATCACCGAACCACCCTTACCGATCACGTCGCGGATCTTTTCCGGGTTGATCTTGATGGTGATCATGCGCGGTGCGAACTCCGACAACTGCGTGTTCGCACCCGACACCGCCGAGGTCATCTTGCCGAGGATGTGCATACGGCCTTCCTTCGCTTGCGCGAGGGCGACCTGCATGATTTCCTTCGTGATGCCCTGGATCTTGATGTCCATCTGCAGTGCGGTCACGCCTTGCTCGGTGCCCGCCACCTTGAAGTCCATGTCGCCGAGGTGATCTTCGTCGCCGAGGATGTCGGTCAGCACCGCGAAGCGGTTGCCTTCGAGAATCAGGCCCATTGCGATGCCGGCGACGTGCGCCTTCATCGGCACGCCGGCGTCCATCAGCGCGAGGCAGCCGCCGCACACCGAAGCCATCGACGACGAACCGTTCGATTCGGTGATTTCCGACACGACGCGGATCGAGTAGCCGAATTCGTCGGCGCTCGGCAGGCACGCAGCCAGCGCGCGCTTGGCCAGACGGCCGTGGCCGATTTCACGGCGCTTCGGCGAACCGACGCGGCCCGTTTCGCCGGTCGCGAACGGAGGCATGTTGTAGTGGAGCATGAAGCGTTCGCGGTACTCGCCTTCGAGCGCGTCGATGTTCTGCTCGTCGCCCTTCGTGCCGAGCGTGGCGACCACCAGCGCTTGCGTTTCGCCGCGCGTGAACAGCGCCGAACCGTGCGTACGCGGCAACACGCCGGTACGGATTTCGATCGGGCGCACGGTGCGCGTGTCACGGCCGTCGATACGCGGTTCGCCGTTCAGGATCTGCGTACGGACGATCTTGGCTTCGATGTCGAACAGCACGTTGCCGACGGTGGCCTTGTCGGCCGCCGGCGTGCCGCTTGCCGCTGCGTCTTCTTCGAGCTTCGCCGACGTCGCTGCGTAGACTTCCTTCAGCTTGGCCGAACGCGCCTGCTTGTCGCGGATCTGGTAAGCGGCGAGCAGGTCGGCTTGCGCCAGTTCCGTCACGCGTGCGATCAGCGGTTCGTTCTTCGCCGCCGGTTGCCAATCCCATTCCGGCTTGCCGCCTTCGCGGACCAGATCGTGGATCGCGTCGATCGCGATCTGCATCTGCTCATGACCGAACACCACGCCGCCGAGCATCACTTCTTCGCTCAGTTGCTGCGCTTCCGATTCCACCATCAACACCGCGCGTTCCGTACCGGCGACGATCAGGTCGAGCGCCGATTCCTTCATTTGCGGACGCGTCGGGTTCAACACGTATTCGTTGTTGATGTAGGCCACGCGTGCTGCGCCGACCGGGCCGTTGAACGGCAGACCGGACACGGCGAGCGCCGCCGACGCGCCGATCAGCGCGGGGATGTCGGCGGGGATTTCCGGGTTCAGCGACAGGACGTGGATCACCACCTGGACTTCGTTGTAGAAGCCTTCCGGGAACAGCGGGCGCAGCGGTCGGTCGATCAGGCGGGAAGTCAGCGTTTCGCCTTCCGACGGACGGCCTTCGCGGCGGAAGAAGCCACCCGGGATCTTGCCGGCGGCGTAGGTCTTTTCGAGGTAGTCGACGGTCAGCGGGAAGAAGTCCTGGCCCGGCTTGGCTGTCTTGGCGCCGACCACGGTTGCCAGCACGACGGTGTCTTCGACGTCGACGATCACCGCACCGCTTGCCTGGCGAGCGACTTCGCCGGTTTCGAGGCGAACGTTATGTTGTCCCCACTTGAACTCTTTGACGATCTTATTGAACATAGTCATTGCTTTTCCTCATCGTAATGCCGCGCGGACCAGAAGCGGCGCGGCAACGCCAGACCGGCGCCACATGGGAAGAGTAGTGTTATGCCATTCCAGAGAACCACGCGCTGCGTCGGGTACACGCGCGAACCGCTGGAATGACACAAAGCTCCGCCCTGGGGCCCGGCCGTGTTTCTTTCTTGCTGCTTGCTCTACTGCTTTGATTGCTGCCTGGGTTACTGCAAATACTGCTCTTGCCTGTCCCGCCGTATGAACCGGCACGCCACTGCGGACGACAGACGATGCGCGTCACATGAAGCGCATCGTGCAAAAACAAAATGCCTGTATCAGCGGAACTGACACAGGCATCTTGCTGAACGACTGGCCGATTACTTACGCAGACCCAGCTTCTCGATCAGGCTGCGGTAACGATCCGCGTCCTTGCTCTTCAGGTAGTCGAGCAGCTTACGACGGCGGCTCACCATGCGCAGCAGACCGCGGCGGCTGTGGTGATCTTTCGTGTGTGCCTTGAAGTGAACGGTCAGTTCGTTGATGCGGGTCGTGAGCAGCGCGACCTGAACTTCGGGGGAGCCGGTGTCGTTAGCTGCGCGTGCGAATTGCGCAACGACTTCGGACTTCTTGCTTGTTTCAACTGCGGACATGTCTATTTCCTTAAGAACTGGACAGGCGGTCACGGAAGAAAGGCCGTGCCGTGGATTACCCCGTATGTATGACAGAATCACAACCCTGCCTCACAACGGGACGCGTATTGTAGCACAGCCCAATCCGGCCGCGAACCCCGCCGAGCCGGGGCGAATCGTCTGCGGCGCCGCGTCCTCGCCACACGCACGCCGACGTCAGGGCCGCCGCATCTTGCAGACCGTCGGCGCGACGGTGCGCTCGGGCGGCACCGCCAGCACCGTGCGAAAGCCGTAGCCGGAGCCTTCATTGTCGAAGCGCACGCCCGGCGTGCCGGCTTTGTCCATCTCCATCACATAAAGGGGCTGAATCAGCTGATGGTCGTCGGCGCGCATCCACGATGCGTGAAAGCCGTTGTCAAATCGCAGCCCCTCCAGCGCGCGGGCGACGGCTGTGGGATCGGCGCTGCCGACGCGGTTCATCGCCGCGGCGAGGGTTTCGATCATCAAGGGCATGCGCAGCACCGGGTAGTCATCCTGCGCGGCGGGGAAACGGGCGCGGAACGCGGCGTACCATGCGTCGGAAGCGGCGCCGCCCGCGTTCGGATGCCAGTCGGCGACCGCAATCACGTGACCGACACCGGCGTCGCCCAGCGCGGCCGGGGCACCGAGGCTGTTGCCGTAGAACGTGTAGAACTTCGTGTCCAGCCCCTGCTCGCGCGCCGCCTTGACGAGCAGCGTCAGGTCGTTGCCCCAGTTGCCGGTGACGACCGCGTCGGCGCCGCTCGCGCGGATTTTCGCAATGTAGGGCGCGAAATCCTTGACGCGGCCGATCGGATGAAACTCGTCGCCGACCACCGCGATATCCGGCCGCTTCGCCGCCAGCGTCGAGCGCGCGAGGCTGCTGACGTCGTGGCCGAAGCTGTAATCCTGATTCAGCAGATACACCTTCTTCACCGCCTTGTCGCGCTGGATCACGTCGGCCAGGCCGTCCATGCGCATGCCCGCGTGCGCGTCGAAGCGGAAGTGCCAGAAGCTGCAGTTGGCGTTGGTGAGCGCGGGGTCGTCGGCGGAATAGTTGAGGAATAGCGCGCGGTTGCCGGGCTCGCGGCTGTTCTGCTTGTCGATCGCGCCGATCAGCGCGGCGGCGACCGCCGAACTGTTGCCCTGCATGACGTAGCCGATATGACGGTCGGCGGCCGCGCGCAATTGCGTGAGCGCCTCTTCGGTGCTGCCCTTGCTGTCGAGCACGACCAGTTCGAACAGGTGAGCGCCGTCAGCGAGCTTGACGCCGCCCTGAGCATTCACCTGCTCGACGCCGAAGCGCAGATTGCGCTCGACCGCCGCGCCTGCGTTCGCGAACGGCCCGGACATGCCTTCGATCAGCGCGAGCCGGATCGGCGCACCGGCGGGTTTCGGGGCCGCGTTCGCGGCCGAATTCGCGCCCGGAATCGCCGCCGTCTGGCCCGCCGCATAAGCCGCCGCGGCCATCGAGATCGCTGCTAACGCCACTGCCGCCGCCCGTTGCCACATCGCCATCGTCATTGCCCCGCCTGAATCGTCGAAGCGCGGATCATAGGACGTAGCGGATGGAATAAGCAAGCCGGCACAGCCGTTACCGTACCAGGCGCACGGCTTGCGCGAAGCGCAGATCTTTTGTCACAGCGCGTGTCAAAATGATGCGTCTCGATGATAAAAACCGCTACTCAAACACCATCGGAGGAATCCATGTTGAACCGTCATCACGCCACAGCGGCCTCGAGCGCAGCGCCGGCCGCCGGACGTCTGCGCCGGGCGGCGCTCGTCTGTCTGAGCGCGTTGACACTCGCCGGCTGCGCGCAGCCCTGGCAGCAGTATCAACAGGGAGCGGACGAATCGACCATCGTCGCGCGCCTCGGCCCGCCGCGCGAAGTCTACGACCTGCCGAACGGCGGCAGGCGCCTGATGTGGCCAACCCAGCCGATGGGCGAAACCACCACTGCGGCCGACATCGACGCGGCCGGCAAGATCGTCAACGTGCGCCAGGTGCTGCAACCGAACGAGTTCTATCGGGCCGAAATCGGCAAATGGACCAAGAGCGACGTACTGGTGAATTTCGGCCGCCCGGTCGAAACCGCGTATTTCCCGCTGATGAAGCGCGAAGTCTGGACCTATCGCTACCTCGAAGACAACGTCTGGTACATGATGTACAGCTTCTATTTCGACGAACAGGGCATCGTGCGGCTCACGCAGAAAACGCCTGACCCGTTGCACGATCCGGGGCGCCGCTCGCTGTTCTGAGCGCTTGCGCGAATGCGCGGCGCCCCTGGCTGATCGCGTGTGTGCAAAGCTCTCGCCGCAAAGCAAAATCCCCGTGCCTGCATGGGCACGGGGATTTTTTGATTCAGACGACCGCTCACGCGCTCGCCTTACTCCGAGCGTTGCGGATTCAGCTTGTCGAAATTCGAATACAGCTTGTTGAGCGCCGAGATATACGCTTTCGCGGAAGCCGCGACGATATCCGGATCGGTGCCCACACCGTTGACGATGCGCCCGCTCTTCGACAGGCGCACGGTCACCTCGCCCTGCGCCTGGGTGCCGGTCGTGATCGCGTTGACCGAGTACAGCAGCAGTTCCGAGCCGCTGCCCACCTCCGTTTCGATCGCGTTGAGCGTGGCGTCGACCGGGCCGTTGCCACGCGCCTCGCCGGTGATCTCCTTGCCTTCCACCGAGAACACGACCTTCGCATGCGGCTGCTCGCCGGTTTCCGAATGCTGCGACAGCGCCACGAACTTGTAGTGCTCCTTCTGCTGCGCTTCGGCCGACTCTTCGGTGACGATCGCGATGATGTCCTCGTCGAAGATTTCAGCCTTGCGGTCGGCCAGTTCCTTGAAGCGCGCGAAGGCGGTGTTCAGTTCTGCTTCGCTGTCGAGCGCGATGCCGAGTTCCTGCAAGCGCTGCTTGAACGCGTTGCGGCCCGACAGCTTGCCGAGCACAATCTTGTTCGCGCTCCAGCCCACGTCTTCGGCGCGCATGATTTCGTAGGTGTCGCGCGCTTTCAGCACGCCGTCCTGGTGAATCCCGGACGCATGCGCAAACGCGTTGGCGCCGACCACCGCCTTGTTCGGCTGCACGACGAAACCGGTGATCTGCGACACCAGTTTCGACGCCGGCACGATCTGCGTCGTGTCGAGGCCGACTTCAAGCCCGAAGTAATCCTTGCGGGTCTTCACCGCCATCACGATTTCTTCGAGCGACGTGTTGCCCGCGCGCTCGCCGAGACCATTGATCGTGCACTCGACCTGGCGCGCCCCACCGATCTGCACCCCGGCCAGCGAGTTCGCCACCGCCATGCCGAGGTCGTTATGGCAATGCACCGAGAACACCGCCTTGTGCGAGTTCGGAATGCGTTCGCGCAGCGTCTTCACCAGCTGGCCATACAGTTCCGGCACGCCGTAGCCGACCGTGTCGGCGATGTTGATGGTGGTCGCGCCCTCGGCGATCACCGCTTCGAGCACGCGGCACAGGAAGTCCATGTCCGAGCGACTGCCGTCTTCCGGCGAGAACTCGACGTCGTCCGTGAACTTGCGCGCAAAACGCACCGCCAGCTTCGCCTGCTCGAACACCTGGTCCGGCGTCATGCGCAGCTTCTTTTCCATATGCAGCGGCGACGTCGCGATGAACGTGTGGATGCGGAAATGATCGGCCGGCTTGAGCGCATCGGCGGCGCGCTGGATGTCCTTGTCGTTCGCACGGGCGAGCGAGCAGATCGTGCTGTCCTTGATCAGCCCCGCGATCGTGTGGATCGAATCGAAGTCGCCGTTCGAACTCGCCGCGAAGCCGGCTTCGATCACGTCCACTTTCATCCGTTCGAGTTGCCTGGCGATGCGAATCTTCTCTTCCTTCGTCATCGACGCGCCGGGCGATTGCTCGCCGTCACGCAACGTCGTATCGAAAATGATCAGTTTGTCGGACATGTCGGGGCTCCTCAGGAGTCGTTCGGATGTGGGGATCGGATATTGGAGTGCTGGTGTTTGGCGTGCGCTGGCGACGCTCGAGCGCAGACGCGGCAGACGGAGGGCGAAATGATTGTCGGCGACTGGCGACGATCAGCGCGGCAGCCACGCCGGCACTCGCATGCGGGGCGCTGCGCCGGCCTGCCGACGCTCGCATTGCGACTCAAAAGCAAGCCTGAACGCACGTTATCTGACGACTATAGCGGCATTCCCGCCGCCACGCAATTGGCGTCGGACCTGCCTTGGAAGCGTCGCCGGGCGGGCCTGGCAAAAGAAAAACGGCACCTCGAAGGATGCCGTTTTTGCATATCGTGGGCAGCTGAAAAGCCGCGGGCCGTTACCTGTCGTGCGCCACCGATCGGGCCGGATTCGCCCTGCCCCGCAACGCCTGGTAGCCCCAGAACACATAGCCGGACAGACCATACAGCACGAACAGGCCGAACAGCATCAGCGGCGGATCGGACGACACCAGCACGAACGCCACCACCACCAGCAGGATCACGCCGAACGGCACGCGATGCCGCACGTCGAGCGCCTTGCCGCTATAGAACGGCGCATTCGACACCATCGTCACGCCGGCGTAAATGGTCAGCACGAACGCGACCCACGGCAGCCAGACCAGCTTCAGCGGCACGCGGTTGTCGGTGGCGAGCCACACGAAACCGGCGATCAGCGCCGCCGCAGCCGGGCTCGGCATGCCCTGGAAGAAACGCTTGTCGACCACGCCGATGTTGGTATTGAAGCGCGCAAGCCGCAACGCCGCGCCAGAACAATAGACGAACGCGGCGAGCCAGCCCCAGCGGCCGAGATCCTTCAGAATCCACTCGTACATGACGAGCGCTGGCGCGACGCCGAACGACACCATGTCCGACAGACTGTCGAATTGCTCGCCGAATGCGCTTTGCGTATGCGTCATACGCGCGACGCGACCGTCCATGCCGTCGAGCACCATCGCCACGAAGATCGCGATGGCCGCGATTTCGAAGCGCACGTTCATTGCCTGCACGACGGCAAAGAAGCCGCAGAACAGCGCCGCCGTGGTAAAGGCGTTCGGCAACAGATAAATGCCGCGTTTTCTCAGGAACTGCTGGCGCTGCGCGCGCCGACTCTCGACGGCCGGCGACTCCGCCCCCATCGGCTTGTTGCGGCGAAACGGACGCGGTAGCGGTCCGCCGCTATTACGGGGTCGACGCGGTTTGAATGCGGCCATTCGGAAACCTCCTGTGTGCCGCTTTAGAGTTCAGCGAGGATCGTGGACGATGCGGACACCTTCTCGCCGATCGACACACGCGGACGGCTGCCCACCGGCAGATACACGTCGACGCGCGAGCCGAACCGGATGAACCCATAACGCTGGCCACGGGTAAGCGGCTCGCCTGCCCTGACGTAGCAAAGAATACGCCGCGCGATCAAACCGGCGATCTGCACCGACGTCACCGTCTGGCCGCCGGCCATTTCGATCACCACCGCATTGCGCTCGTTTTCGGTCGAAGCCTTGTCCACTGCGGCATTCAGATACGCGCCAGGGAAGTATTCGACCTTGGAGATCGCACCATCCACCGGCGAACGCTGCGAGTGGACGTTGAAGACATTCATGAACACGCTGATCTTCAGCGCTTCACGATTCGCGTACGGATCGTGCGCGGTTTCGACTGCGACGATGCGGCCGTCGGCCGGGCACAGCACGGCGTTCGCCTGGGTGGGGATCGGGCGAGCCGGATCGCGGAAGAACTGCACGACGAAGATCAGGATCAGCCAGAACAGCCATGCAATGCCGAACCCCGCGAAGGCGTGAACCAGTAATGCAACGACAGCCGCGATGGCGATGAACGGCCAGCCTTCTCGCGCGATGATCGGATGAGGGTAATTCATGGATGGCTTCTGTGTTTTTGTAAAACCGTAGGATAGCAAAAGCCGCCCAGGGTTCAGCACCCTTGGACGGCTTTTTGATTTGTCCGGTCCACGCGCAAGTGCGCATGACCGGACTTCAGGGGTAATTCGCTTAGTTCTTCGACTGGTCGACCAGCTTGTTCTTCGCGATCCACGGCATCATCGCGCGCAGCTTCGAACCGACCTGTTCGATCTGGTGCTCGGCCGTCAGACGGCGGCGCGATTGCAGCGTCGGTGCGCCAGCCTTGTTTTCGAGGATGAAGCTCTTTGCGTACTCGCCCGTCTGAATGTCGGTCAGCACGGCCTTCATCGCCTTCTTCGTTTCAGCCGTCACGATACGCGGACCCGTCACGTACTCGCCGTATTCGGCGTTGTTCGAGATCGAGTAGTTCATGTTCGCGATGCCGCCTTCGTAGATCAGGTCGACGATCAGCTTCAGTTCGTGCAGGCACTCGAAGTACGCCATTTCCGGCGCGTAGCCCGCTTCCACCAGCGTTTCGAAGCCGGCCTTGATCAGGTCGACCGTACCGCCGCACAGAACAGCCTGTTCGCCGAACAGGTCAGTTTCCGTTTCTTCGCGGAAGTTCGTTTCGATGATGCCGGCACGGCCGCCGCCGTTCGCCGCCGCGTACGACAAAGCGATGTCACGTGCTGCGCCCGACTTGTCTTGCGCGACAGCGATCAGGTGCGGCACGCCGCCGCCTTGCGAGTAGGTGCCGCGAACCGTGTGGCCCGGCGCCTTCGGCGCGATCATGATCACGTCGAGGTCGGCACGCGGAATCACTTGACCGTAGTGCACGTTGAAGCCGTGCGCGAATGCCAGCGCTGCGCCTTGCTTGGCGTTGGCGTGCACTTCCTTTGCATAGACTTCGGCGATCTGCTCGTCCGGCAGCAGCATCATGACGACGTCCGCGCCCTTGACGGCTTCCGCCACTTCCTTGACTTGCAGGCCGGCGTTCTCAGCCTTGCTCCACGATGCGCCGCCCTTGCGCAGACCGACCGTGATGTTCACGCCGCTTTCCTTCAGGTTCAGCGCGTGCGCATGGCCTTGCGAGCCATAGCCGATGATGGTGACTTGCTTGCCCTTGATCAGGGAGAGGTCGGCGTCCTTGTCGTAGAAAACTTTCATGTCGGTTCCTTGGCTAAATTCGTTGAATCAGTGAAATGCAAATACTGCGAATAGTGTGTTGCTGGCCGGGTTCATGATGCGCTGCCCGACCTCGATCGAAACGTTCGGTCACGGCCCCCAGGCACGACACCCGGGTGCCGCGCGTCAGACCTTCAGAATGCGCTCGCCGCGCCCGATGCCCGAGCTGCCCGTACGGACCGTCTCGAGAATCGCCGTGGAATCGAGCCCTTCGATGAAGGCGTCGAGCTTGTCGCTCGCACCCGTCAGTTCGATCGTGTAGGTCTTTTCGGTGACGTCGATGATGCGGCCGCGGAAAATATCCGACATCCGCTTCATTTCCTCACGTTCCTTGCCGACCGCCCTCACCTTGATCAACATCAGCTCGCGCTCGATGTGGGCGCCCTCGGTAAGGTCGACCACTTTCACCACCTCGATCAGGCGGTTCAGATGCTTCGTGATCTGTTCGATCACGTCGTCCGAGCCAATGGAGACGATGGTCATGCGCGACAGCGAACGGTCTTCGGTCGGAGCCACCGTCAAGGTTTCAATGTTGTAGCCGCGTGCCGAGAACAGACCCACCACGCGTGACAACGCGCCCGGTTCGTTTTCCAGCAGGACGGAAATGATGTGTCTCATGATTCGCTTCTTCCAGATGTTTGTCGATGTCTGCGAGCCGCCTTGCGCCGCTTCGTCCGCGTTCGCCCTTCGTGAAGGCGCACGTGACGAAGCCCGCGTCAGAAACGGTCGTTATAGATCTTCCGAACCCATGAGCATCTCGGTGATGCCCTTGCCGGCCTGGACCATCGGCCAGACGTTTTCGGTCGGATCGGTCTGGAAATCGAGAAACACCGTGCGATCTTTGAGGCGCAGCGCTTCCTTCAACGCCGGCTCGACATCGGCCGTGCGCTCGATACGCATGCCGACGTGGCCGTACGCTTCGGCGAGCTTCACGAAGTCCGGCAGCGCATCCATGTACGAATGCGAATAGCGCTTGCTGTATTCGATCTGCTGCCACTGGCGCACCATGCCCAGATAGCGGTTGTTCAGCGAAATGATCTTCACCGGGGTGTCGTACTGCTTGCAGGTCGACAACTCCTGGATGCACATCTGGATCGAACCTTCGCCCGTGATGCAGAGCACGTCGTCGTCCGGGTGCGCCATCTTCACGCCCATCGCCGCCGGCAGGCCGAAGCCCATCGTGCCGAGGCCACCGGAGTTGATCCAGCGGCGCGGCTTGTTGAACTTGTAGAACTGCGCGGCCCACATCTGGTGCTGACCGACGTCGGAACACACGAAGGCATTGCCGTCGGTCAGTTCCCACGCCTTTTCCACCACGTACTGCGGCTTGATGATGTCGCTCTTGCGGTCGAACTTCAGGCAGTCTTTCGCGCGCCAGGCTTCGATGTCCTTCCACCAGTCGGCGAGTGCCGCGGTGTCCGGGCCATGCTCGGCGGTCTGCAACTGCTCGATCAGTTCTTTGAGCACTTCCTTCACGTCGCCGACGATCGGAATGTCGACCTTGACGCGCTTGGAAATGGAAGAAGGATCGATGTCGATATGAATGATCTTGCGCGGACGCGACGCGAAGTGCGCCGGGTCGCCGATCACGCGGTCGTCGAAGCGCGCGCCGATTGCGATCAGCACGTCGCAGTGCTGCATCGCCATGTTGGCTTCGTACGTGCCGTGCATGCCGAGCATGCCGAGGAATTTCTTGTCGCTCGCGCGGTAGCCGCCCAGACCCATCAACGTGTTGGTGATCGGGTAGCCGAGCAGGTCGGCGAACTGGTTCAGCTCACGCGACGCATCCGCGAGAATGATGCCGCCGCCGGTGTAGATATATGGACGCTTCGCCGACAACAGCAGCGAGACCGCCTTGCGGATCTGGCCGGAGTGGCCCTTGGTCACCGGGTTATACGAGCGCAGCGAAACGCTCTTCACGGGTTCGTACTGGCAAGGCGCTTTCGACACGTCTTTCGGAATGTCGATCAGCACCGGGCCGGGACGACCGGTACGGGCAATATAGAAAGCTTTCTTGACGGTGGCGGCGAGATCGCGCACGTCCTTCACGAGGAAGTTGTGCTTCACGCAAGGACGCGTGATGCCGACCGTGTCGCACTCCTGGAACGCATCCTGACCGATCGCGGCAGTCGGCACCTGGCCGCTGATCACCACCATCGGAATCGAATCCATGTAGGCGGTGGCGATGCCGGTCACCGCATTGGTGACGCCGGGGCCGGAGGTCACGAGGCACACACCGACCTTGCCGGTGGAGCGCGCATACGCGTCGGCGGCGTGGACCGCGGCCTGCTCGTGGCGTACGAGGACGTGCTGGAATTTGTCCTGCTTGTACAGCTCGTCGTAAATGTAGAGTACCGAGCCGCCGGGATAGCCCCAGATGAACTCGACGTCTTCGTCGGCCAGTGCCTTCATGAGCACGGTGCCGCCAATAGAGTCAGCTTCCTGATGGGGAGTCGTATCCGACGTGGAGAATTCCGCGCTGGGCATATTCATTTATTCACCTTTCGAATTTTCGGCAAAAAATTGATCGGGTGCTCTCTGCCGGGCTTATGGCTCGGGTTCAAGCGGCGCGTCCAGTTGACAGGTGAGCTTCTTGGGCCACACCTCAATTGAGACAAGTCACTTATGTTGCGAACCAGCGAAGATATCTGCTGACGCGCATGCGGTCAAGCAAATATTGCCCTGGCGCCCTGCCCCCATACTCCAGGATTGACCGTAATCGCCCCGAATCCTGTTATGTAGATGCAAGGTTCAGCACGTTTCGCCCCGGGCCGCGCAAAAGTTTGTTAGCATCCGCGAGCTTTGCGACATTTTTCGACATATTACGCGCACGCTCGCTGCGCCGACCCCCAAACGGATGGCATCAGACAAGGAACTCGCCGATTTTCTGGCGGGCGTCGAAAGGCGCGCATTCAAGCAGACGGTCTACGCCGTGCGGGACGACGACGCCTCTCTCGACATCGTGCAGGACGCGATGATCAAGCTCGCCGAAAAATACGGCGACCGTCCGGCCGCCGAGTTGCCGCTGCTGTTTCAGCGTATTCTGCAGAATGCGATGCACGACTATTTCCGTCGTGCGAAAGTACGCAATACGTGGGTTAGCCTGTTCTCGTCGCTCGGCAATGCCGACGACGACGAATTCGATCCGCTGGAAACCTTCGAGGCCCAGCAAGGCTCGGCAGGGGCCGAGAGCAACGAGCGGAAACTCGAGCGCGAGCAGATCCTGCAGTTGATCGACGACGAGATCCAAAAATTACCGGCACGTCAACGGGAGGCGTTTCTCATGCGTTATTGGGAAGATATGGATGTCGCCGAGACTGCCGCCGCAATGGGCTGCTCCGAAGGCAGTGTGAAGACACACTGTTCGCGGGCCACCCACACGCTGGCGCAAGCGCTCAAGGCCAAAGGAATCACCCTATGAGCTCCCTCGAAACCAAAGAACTCGAGTTCGCGCGCCAGGTGCGCCGCGCGCTCGACGAAAACGCCGCCAGCATTGCCCCCGCCACCGTCGATCGACTCGCCGCGGCGCGCCGTGCCGCGCTCGCCCGCAAGAAGCCCGAAGCCGTCAGCGCGCCGGTGCTGGTGCCCGCTTTCGCCGGCATGCCGTCCGGTCTGCCGCAAGTCGAATTCCCGCAGCGCCGCCGTTCGCCGCTGCGCCGCTTCGCGCTCGCGTGGCCGCTCGCCGCGCTGGTTGTGAGCCTCATCGGCATTGCCTACTGGGAAGACCAGCAGCGCACCGCCGAACTCGCCGATATCGATGCCGCCATGCTAAGCGACGACCTGCCGCTCAATGCCTATCTCGACCACGGTTTCAACGCGTACCTTTCACGCGCCCACCACTGAGCGGGAGATTTTTCGGGTGAGTTACAAGCGCGGCCTGGCCGTTGTTTTCGGATGTGCGATCGCGGCCCTGGTGTCGTTCGCCGCGACGTATCCGCGCTTTTACCCGAGCCCCTCGCCCGTCGGCGCTCACTCGGCCGGCGGCAACGCCACGGCCAGGACGCCCGCTCCGACCCTCGCCGTCGAACTGCCGAGCCTGCCCGGCAGCAACAGCCCGATGGCGTGGTCGCGCCTCACCTCGGCCGAGCATCTCGCGCTCGCGCCGTTCGAAGCCCAGTGGGATTCGTTCAGCGACGAACGCAAACGCAAGTGGATCAAAATCGCGTCGCGCTATCCCAAGATGTCGCCCGATGCGCAAAAGCGCCTGCATGAGCGCATGAGCGAATGGGTGCGCATGACGCCCGATCAGCGGCGTGTCGCACGCGAGAACTATCAGGTGTCGAAGGAATTACCGCGCGAGACTCGTCAGAACGCGTGGAAGGCCTATCAGCAGTTGCCCGAAGAACAGAAGCAGCGGCTGGCCGCGAGCGAGCGCAAACGGCGGCCGAGCGTCGTCAGCGCGCCGCCGTCGGCGCGCAACGAAATCAAGGGTCTCGACCGGATCGTCAATGCGCGCGAGCACGGCGCGAGCAGCGTAGCGGCGGCGAGCGCCGTCGCGGCCGCATCGTTGCCGGCCCCGGCCGCCGCGCCCGCGATTCCGGCCGCGGGCAGCTTCGTGCCCGCCACGCCGCTGCCGGTGTCGCCGGCCGAGGCGCCGTCGATCTTCAACGGCTCCTGATCCGGCTGCCCGTGTCCCAAACGCGCACGACCTCGACACCGCCCGCCGATGCGTCCCGCATCGCCCCCTCCGTTCGACGGCGCCTCGCCGCGCTGCTCTACGAAGCGCTGATCCTGTTCGGCGTGGTGTTCGTCGCCGGCTATCTGTTCAGCACGCTGACGCAGCAACGCAACGGACTGACCCATCACAACCTGCTTGCCGCATGGATCGGCCTCGTGGTCGGTCTGTACTTCGTCTGGTTCTGGACGCACAGCGGCCAGACCCTGCCGATGAAGACCTGGCGCTTGCAGGTCGTCGCCGCCGACGGCTCGCCGCTGTCCACGGGACGGGCGATCGCCCGTTACGTGCTCGCGTGGCTGTGGTTCCTGCCGCCGCTCGCGCTGCATCCGCTGCTCGGGCTGCGCCTGCCGCAAACGCTGGCGATCGCCGGCATCTGGTTCGTGCTGTGGGCCGCGACCGGCCGCTTCGACCCGCAACGTCGGTTCCTGCACGACCGGCTCGCGGGTACGCGCGTGGTTGCGGTCGCGCGCTGAGCGAAGGGGCGCGCGTCCTCCGGGTGGCCGCGCCTGCCCGGTATGCCTGGCAGTCCATGAAATAGCCGTTCACGCGCTCACCCGCCGCCGGTCGCGCCACCGGCGCCGACCACGCGTCTCTGCCGCGCACCTGAGATTCCCCCGGCTGCCCACGCGATCCACGCCTCATCTCCCGCCGCAGTAATAAGAACTTCTCATGACTGTCACGGCACAGTCACGCGCGCCCGGCCCAATACAGGCACCGCAACTCGACGCGTGAGCCATGGACCCCAAAACGTCCGCGACTTCCCTGTTCCGCCAGACCGGCCCGAGCGTCGACACCGTCGCGTTCCGCCCGGACCCCAGCCCCGCTCACCACGGCTTGCCGTTGCCCGTGGCACCGCCTCTCGACGCGCACGCCGCCCATCCCGAAGACGAGCACGCCGACCCGCACCGTTACCGCACCATCTGGCTGTCCGACATCCATCTCGGTTCGAGCGGTTGCCAGGCGCCCTATCTGCTCGACTTCCTGCGTCATAACGAGTCGGAGTATCTGTACCTCGTCGGCGACATCATCGACGGCTGGCAGTTGAAGAAAGGCTGGTACTGGCCGCAGGCGCACAACGACGTCGTGCAGAAAGTGCTGCGCAAGGCCCGCAAAGGCACCCAGGTGATCTACGTGCCCGGCAATCACGACGAAGCCGCGCGCCAGTTCTGCGACCTCGCATTCGGCGACATCCACGTGCGCGGCGAAGCGTTTCACACGACGCTCGCCGGCAAGCGGCTGTGGATCGTGCACGGCGATCTGTTCGACGGCGTGATCCAGCACGCGAAGTGGCTCGCGTATCTCGGCGACACGCTCTACACGATGATCCTGGTCCTGAACCGCTGGTTCAACCGCATCCGCAGCAAGCTCGGCTTTCCGTACTGGTCGCTGTCGCAGTACCTGAAGCATCAGGTGAAAAACGCGGTGAACTTCATCTCGTCGTTCGAAACGGTAATGACCGACGAAGCGCGCCGCCGCGGCTGCGACGGTGTGGTCTGCGGACACATTCACAAAGCCGAGATGCGCGACATCGACGGCGTGCTGTATTGCAACGACGGCGATTGGGTCGAGAGTCTGTCGGCACTCGTCGAGACCTATGAAGGCGAACTCAAGGTGATCTACTGGACCACGCTGCGCGCGCCGCAAGTCGGCACGCAGAAGGCCCGGGCGACCGCGTAGTCCCCCTAACTTCCTTTGGACCCGAATCGAGGAACAAGCCGATGAAGATCATGATCGTCACCGACGCATGGGAACCGCAGGTCAATGGCGTCGTGCGCACGCTGAAGAACACCACGCGCGAGCTCACCGCGCTCGGCCATCGCGTCGATCTGCTGACGCCGCTCGAATTCAAAACGATCCCCTGCCCGACTTATCCCGAGATCCGTCTGTCGCTGCTGCCGCGCCGCAAGCTGCGCGAGCGCATCGCCACGTTCGCGCCCGACGCGTTGCACATCGCCACCGAGGGTCCGCTCGGCATGGCCGCGCGCGCTTATGCGCTGCGTCACAAGCTGCCGTTCACGACCGCTTATCACACGCGCTTTCCGGAATACGTGCAGGCACGCTTCGGCATACCGCTCGCCGCGACCTACAAGTTTCTGCACTGGTTTCACAAGCCGTCGCTGGCCGTGATGGCGCCCACGCCGGTGGTCAAGCAGGACCTCGAACAATTCGGCTTCACGAATGTCGTGCTGTGGACCCGCGGTGTCGACCTCGAGATTTTTCATCCGATGGACTCGAAGGTGCTCAACTCCGCGCGGCCGATCTTTCTGTACGTGGGACGCGTGGCGGTCGAGAAGAACGTCGAGGCGTTTTTGAAGCTCGATCTGCCCGGCTCGAAATGGGTCGCCGGCGAAGGCCCGGCGCTCGCCGAGCTGAAGTCGCGCTATCCGCAAGCGAATTATCTCGGCGTGCTCACGCAGGCGGAACTCGCGAAGGTGTATGCGGCAGCCGACGTCTTCGTGTTCCCGAGCCGCACCGATACCTTCGGGCTCGTGCTGCTCGAAGCGCTCGCATGCGGCACGCCGGTGGCGGCCTATCCGGTCACCGGTCCGATCGACGTGCTGGGCGACGGCGGCGCGGGCGCGATGCACGAGAATCTGCAAGAGGCCTGTCTCGAAGCGCTGAAGATCGATCGCCATCATGCGCGCGCGTGGGCGGAGCGTTTCTCGTGGGCGGCGGCTTCCGCGCAATTCGCTGCGCATCTGAAACCGCTGCCGCATGCGTCGTATCGCGAGGAAAGCGCCGCCGCCTGACGCGGCGCGCGAGCCCTCCATGCGAACCAGCCAATCCAACGGGGCCACGCCAAGGCGCGCGTCGAACGGCGCGCTGCGCGCCGTCGCTTCCGAGCACGATTCCGAGCACGATATCGAGCGCGATGTCGGCCGCGATATCAAACGCGGCACCGCCGGCCTCGAGCCGTTCGACGATATCGGCGAACCCGGCGCGCAGGATCATGCGGACTCGGCGCACGATTCAAACGGAATCGACAGCACCGCCCACGAGCCGCTCAGCCCCGACGATCCGCTCGCGCCCCTGCCGTTCAATCCGTACAAGGGCAACCGCGGCCTCACCCGCGCATGGCACGCGATGAAAAACTCGCTCGCCGGGTTCCGTGTCGCCATCCGTGAGGAAAGCGCGTTTCGCCAGGAACTGACGCTCGCCGCGATCCTGATTCCGTGCGGCCTGCTGGTGCCGGTCGAACCGGTGTCGCGTGTGCTGCTGCTCGGTTCGGTGCTGCTGGTGCTGATCGTCGAGCTGTTGAATTCGAGCGTGGAGGCGGCGATCGACCGGATTTCGCTCGAACGCCACGAACTGTCGCGCCGCGCCAAGGACCTCGGCAGCGCGGCCGTGATGGTCGCGCTCGGCATGTGCGTGATGACCTGGGCGTTGATCGTCGGCCCGCTCCTCGCGCGTTGGCTGCGCGCACGGCTATGACGGCGCGCCGCGCACTGGCCGCAAGCGTTTGAAACGCAGTCACTGCGATCGCAGCCTATTTTCGGCGCGCGCAAACCCTCGCCGGGGATGAAAACCCTGAGTATCCGCTTGGTATACGAACGCTCGGTTTATAATCGTTCGATAGTCTCATGAGACAACGCCGGGCCGCCCGACGTTGTCTTGCTCCCGCGGGGGCCCTGTCGCCGAGCGGCAGGTTTGCAGGCGCGCATATACCAACCGCATCCGGGTGGACCACGCAGCAGCGGCACGCCGCCGCGCGACCAGCCCGGCATAACCAGGGCCGGACGACATGGAAGCCAAACCTCCCCGCCGCACGCGCGAACGGATTCTCGAACTGTCGCTGAAGCTGTTCAACGAAATCGGCGAGCCGAACGTCACGACGACGACGATCGCCGAGGAAATGGAAATCAGTCCAGGCAATCTGTACTACCACTTCCGCAACAAAGACGACATCATCAACAGCATCTTCGGCCAGTTCGAGCAGGAGATCGAAAAGCGCCTGCGCTTCCCCGAAGACCATCGCGCGACCATCGACGAAATGTGGTCGTATCTGCAGTACATGGTCGATTTCACGTGGCGCTATCGCTTCCTGTATCGCGACCTGAACGACCTGCTCGCGCGCAACCGCACGCTCGAAACGCATTTCAAGCAGATCATCAGCCACAAGGTGCGCTTTGCGAGCCAGTTCTGCGAGCAGCTCGTCGCCGACGGCGAAATGGTCGTCACGCCGGAAGAACTGCATGTGATCGCCACCAACGTCGGCGTGATCGGCACGTACTGGCTGTCGTATCAATTCGTGATGAATCCGCGCAAATACAACGAGCAGGAAGCGATTCGCGCGGAACTGCATCAGGTGAGCGTGCAGATCGTTTCGCTGATGGCGCCTTATCTGCGCGGCCGCTCGCGGCAGATTTTCGACGACCTCGTGTCCGGCAAGCTGCCCAAGCGCGAGTTCTACGATTACCTGCCGCCCAAGGAAGGCGCCGCGCCCCGCAACGAATCGAAGGACGTTTGAGTATGAAGTCGGTGTGTGTCTATTGCGGCTCCGCCAATGGAGCCAAGCCGTTGTATGCGGAGGCGGCGCGTGCGTTCGGCCGCGCGCTGGTGCAAGCCGATCTTGCGCTGGTCTACGGCGGCGGCAAGGTCGGGCTGATGGGCGTGATCGCCGATACGGTGATGGCCGAAGGTGGCCGCGCGATCGGCGTGATTCCCGAGCTGCTGGTCAACAAGGAAGTCGGCCATAACGGGCTGACCGAACTGCACGTGGTGCCCGACATGCACCATCGCAAGAAGATGATGGCCGACCTGTCGGACGCGTTCGTCGCGATGCCGGGCGGCGCGGGCACGCTCGAAGAACTGTTCGAGGTCTTCACGTGGGCGCAGCTCGGCTATCACCAGAAAGCGGTGGCGGTGCTGAATATCGACGGCTTCTACGATCCGTTGGTCAAGCTGCTGCAGCACACGGTCGACGAAGGCTTCATGCGCCAGACCTATTTCGACATCCTGCAGATCGACGCCGATCCCGCCGCGCTGATCGGCAAGCTGCAACGCTACCAGCCGCCCGCGAGCGACAAGTGGGCAATCAAACGCGACGCGGTCTGACGCGACCCGGTCTGACGCGACCCGGTCTAACGCGACCCGGTCTCACGTGCCGCGTTTGATCGCGGGACCACGCTGATTCCCACGCGCCCGCTCAGGCGCTCGTCCCACCGGCCGCGCCGTTCGCGCGGCCCTCACCCGAACGATGAGGTTGCGATGACAAAAGCCGTTCTGATCACCGGTGGCAGCCGCGGCATTGGCCGCGCAAGCGCGCGTCTGCTTGGCGCGCGCGGCTGGTGCGTCGGCGTGAATTACGCGCGGAATCTGGCCGCCGCGGAGGCCACCGTCGCTGAAGTGGAGCGCGCCGGCGGCCGCGCCGTGGCGATCGAAGGCGACGTCGCGAACGAAGCGGACGTGATCGCGATGTTCGACACGCTCCAGCAGAAATTCGGCAAGATCGACGCGCTCGTCAACAACGCGGGAATCGTCGCGCCGTCGAGCGCGCTCGCCGACATGGACTTCGCGCGCCTGAAGCGCATGTTCGATGTCAACGTGCTCGGCGCGTACCTGTGCGCGCGCGAAGCCGCGCGGCGCATGTCGACCGATCGCGGCGGCGTGGGCGGTGTGATCGTCAATATCTCGTCGGCGGCGGCGCGCCTCGGCTCGCCGAACGAATACGTCGATTACGCCGGCTCGAAAGGCGCGATCGACACGATGACGCTCGGCCTCGCCAAGGAACTCGGCCCGCGAGGCGTGCGCGTGAACGCGGTGCGCCCCGGCCTGATCGACACCGAAATCCACGCGAGCGGCGGCAAGCCCGAGCGCGCCGCGCAACTCGGCGCGACCACGCCGCTCGGCCGCCCGGGCAGCGCGGATGAAGTGGCTGAAATGATCGTCTGGCTGCTGAGCGACGCTGCCTCGTACGTGAGCGGTGCGTTGATCGACGTCTCCGGCGGACGCTGACGACTGACGACGGGTCTCGAGAGCGGCCTTAGAAAGACGAACCGCGTTCGCGCAGAAATGCGCGCTCCTCGTCCGTCGACGAGCGCCCAAGCACCCCATTGCGATGCGGAAAGCGCCCGAAACGCTCGATGATTTCCGCATGCCGCACGGCAAACCGGTAGTACGACTTGCCGCCCGGCTCCGCTTCGAGCCGCTTGAACAGACACAGCGATTCGCGCTGGCTGGCGAGCGTCTCGTCGTGTTCGAACGGCAGATAGGCAAACGCGCGATGATGCACGGTCGGCAACAGGCGATCGGCGCCGTCGGCGATCATCTGTTGCGCGATGCGCAGTGCCTTCCGATCGGCGGCGAACGCTCGCGGCGTGTTGCGGTGGCAATTGCGCGAGAACTGGTCCAGCACGATGATGAGCGCCAACGCGCCGAGTGGCGTGGCCTGCCAATGGTCGAGCGAGGTGGCGCTCGCGTTCTGGCTCGACGCATCAACCGCCGCGTCGATCAACGCACCAAAGCGTTCCCGCAGCATCGCATCGAACACTTCGTCGCGGGAAAACCAGCGCTTGTGCTCCTCGCCGAAGTGCGGCGCATCCGGCGCATCGAACCAGCAGTCGAGAACCGCGCGCGCTTGCGGCGCGAGGCCCATGTAGTCGACCGACGTCGAGTATGACGTCGCGCCGGATTCGTCAGCCATTGCGGTTGCGCATCCAGTCGGCGGTTTCGAAAAACGAGCCGAGCAGGCGCTCGCGCAGCGGCTCGGCGAGGCCGATATCCTCCATCGCCCATGCCATGCACCTGAGCCACTGATCCCGCTCGCTCGACGCGATCGCAAACGGCAAATGCCTTGCGCGCAGACGCGGATGGCCAAAGCGGCTGATGTAGTGATCGGGACCGCCGAGCCAGCCGCACAGGAACCAGAAAAACTTGTCGCGCGAACCGTCGAGCGATTCCGGATGCAAAGCCCGAATCCCGGCGAAATCCTGTTCCAGATCCATCAGGTCGTAAAACCGGTCGACCAGTTCGCGCACGCGCGCTTCGCCGCCCACCAGATCGAAGGCCGTCGGCTGCGCCGCGGACACTTCGTCGTTCAAATCACTCATAACCTGCTCATCAACGGATAAGAAAAATCACGCATCCCGCAGCGACTGCAACGCGGGGCGCGCCAACACATGCCGCAAGCTCAGCCAGCCGCCGACGCCGGCACAGGCGACGCCCGCGGCGATCCCCGCCGGCAACAGCCACGGATTGAAGCTCAGATAGAACTCGAACACCCGCGTCGCCAACACCCAGCCGATGATCTGCGCGCCCACCGCGGCCATTGCCCCGGCCAGCGCGCCAACCGCGACGAACTCGGCAATCTGCACCGCGCGCACCTGTCGATGCGATGCGCCGAGCGCGCGCAGCAGCGCGGATTCTCGCATACGCTCGTCGCGCGTGCCGGCGAGCGCCGCGTACAACACCAGCACGCCTGCCGCCAGCGTGAACGCGAACAGGAACTGCACTGCGCCGATCACCTGCTGCAACACGCGCTGAATCTGCGCGAGGATCGGACCAGTGTCGATGGCCGTGAGGTTCGGATAAGCGCCGATCAGGCCGTCGATGGTCGTCTGCTTTTCCTGCGGCAGATGAAAGCTCGTGATGAAGGTCGCCGGGAAATCCTGCAACGCGGCGGGCGGCATCAGCACGAAGAAGTTGACCTTGAACGACCCCCAGTCGAGCTTGCGCACGCTCGTCACCGGCGCGTCGATCTGCAAGCCGGTCACGTCGAAGCGCAGCACGTCGCCGGGCTTCACGTCGATCAGTTTGGCGAGCCCCTGCTCGATCGAGATCTGCGGCGTCTCCGTGTCGCCGTACCAGGTGCCGGCGGCGACGCGGTTGTCGTCGGGCAGCTCGGTCGTGTACGACAGATTGAATTCGCGGTCTACCAGGCGCTTCGCGTCGTTGCCCTTGAACGAATCCGGATTGACCGGCTTGCCGTTGATCGCCGTGAGCCGCCCTCGCACCATCGGCGAGAGCACCGTGCCCGGCACGCCGTGTGTGTCCAGATAGTGCGTGACCGCGTCGCGCTGATCAGGCTGGATGTCGATGATGAATTCGTTCGGCGCATCCGGCGGCGTCGATTTGCGCCAGCCTTGCACGAGGTCGTTGCGCGTCATCGCGATCAGCAGCAGGCACATCAGGCCGATGCCGAGCGCGGTGATCTGCAACGCGCTCGCGCTGCTGCGCCGCTCCAGCGACGCCAGCGCATACCGCCAGCCGATCCCCGCGTTCACGCGCTCGCTGCGCACGAGGCGCGCCGCGCCCCACAGCGCGAGCCGCGCGATGCACGCGAACACCAGCAGCCCGCCGGCAAAGCCGCCCGCGACGATCCCGCCGAGCTTCAACTCGCCCGCCGCGACGATCAGCAACGCGGCGAACAGCGCGATGCCAAGCGCGTAGGCGGCCCACGCAGTGCGCCCCGCTTCGCCCCACTCGCGGCGCAGCACGCGCACCGGCGGCACGCGCGTGAGCGGCAACAGCGGCGGCAGCGCAAAACCGAGCAGCAGCACGAGGCCAGCCGCGATGCCCTGAAGCGCGGGCCACACAGTCGGGTACGGCAGCGCGACGTCGATCAGACTGCCGAGCCACATCAGCAACGCGAGATGCCCGAGATAACCGAGCGCGACACCCAGCGCGCCGCCGATCACGCCAAGCCCGACGAACTCCAGCGTGAACAGCGCGCGCAGCGCGGCCTGGCTCACGCCGAGACAGCGCATCGCCGCGCAGCCGTCCAGATGCCGGCGCATGTAGCGGTGCGCGGCCATCGCGATCGCCACGGCCGCGAGCAGCGCGGTGAGCAGCGACACGAGCGTGAGGAAATGACTCGCGCGATCGAGCGTCTGGCGCACTTGCGGCTGACCGTCCTGCAACGATTCGAGCGCGACGCCGCGCATCTTGCCGTCGTCCACCTTGCCGTGCGCGAACTGCGCGAACTTCGCCACCGACGCGTCCGCGCCCGCCACCAGCAACCGGTAAGTCACGCGGCTGCCGAAGGTGATGAGGCCGGTCGACTGCACTTCGTCGGCGCGCAGCATCAAACGCGGCGAGAAGTTGACGAACGAAAAGCCGCGGTCCAGTTCACGGGTGATCAGCGCGCCGATCGTGAAGCTGCGGTTGCCGACTTTCACGGTGTCGCCCACATGCAGCTTCAACGCGTCGAGCAATGCCTGATCGACCCACACGGTGCCGGGCGCCGGAATCGATTGCGCGGGATGGTCCGGCGCGCCGGGCGCCGATGCGATCCGCACTGCGCCGCGCAGCGGATAACCCGGCGACACCGCCTTGATCGCGGCGAGGCGCGAGACCGGCTGCGCGCCAGACGCGCCGGTCGAATTGATCATGCTGGGGAAGATCGCCGTGCTGGCGGTGTTCAAGCCGAGCGCTTTGGCTTGCGCGGCGAATTGCGGATCGACCGGATGATCGGCGCGCACGATGAAATCGGCGGCGATCATGCGCCGCGCATCGCGCTCGAGCCCCTGATGCAGGCGGTCGGCCAGAAAGCCGACGCTCGACAACGCCGCGACGGCCAGAACCAGCGCCAGCAGCAGCATCGTCAATTCGCCGGCGCGCCAGTCGCGCGCCGTCATACGGATGGCCTGACGCAGCAGATCCGTGCCGCCGAACCGGCGTGCGGGCGTCGAGTCAGCGCGCGCCAAAGAACCTCGTACCGTATCGCTCAATCGTGCCTGCTCCTGGCAAGACGCGACACCATGTGCGTAGCCATGCCGCGAAAGCCGCCCTGCACGCCGCGCCAGAGCCGCGGCAACGCCCAGCCGGCCAGCACCAGGAAGCCCACCATCAGCACGAGGAACACGAGCGGCACGAACAGCGCGAGCAGCATGCCGCCGAACACGAGGCCGTCCTCGGCGGTCGAGGTGACCACGTTCGACACCGGCTCCGGCGACAGATTGATCAGCGCGCGCGTGCCCGCCTTCGCCAGATGCGCGGTGCCCGCCAGCGTGCCGCCCGCGAGCGCGGCGACGGTCAGCAGCGCCGGATCGGCATGGCCGAGCGCGCCGGCCGCGAGCACGGCGCCGGCCGGAATGCGGATGAACGTATGGACCGCGTCCCATAGCGAATCGAACGCGGGAATCTTGTCGGCGAGGAATTCGGTGAGCGTCAGGACGGCCGCCGCGCCGATTACCCACGGCGAAGACAGGGCGGACAGCGTATCGGGAAGATGGATGAAACCGAGGCGTTCGAACACGCCGGCGAGCAGAACTGTCAGATAGAGGCGCAGACCGCTGCCCCACGAAAGGCCTGCAGCAAGCGAAAGTGATTCAAGCATGGCCGCCTCCAGGCGCGCTGTGCGTGCCGGGCGCTTCGGCGGGCCGGGACAGGAGAAGCCCCACACCGAAGTCGTCAGACCCGCGCCAAGCCGGCCGCGCCATGGAGGCCGCGGGCAATGTCAGGTTGGATTCGGTTTCATTATAGCCACGTTAATTCGTAGGACGTAGAGCGGCGAACAATCGGCGGCGCCGGTGTGGCGCGGGGCAGACGCCGATGCGCTCACCCAGGCTCGGTCAGATTCCCCCGCTTCAGCCGGATTTGCGGCGCGGAACCGACCAGCGGGGCTCCGACGCGCGGCATGGCAGCCCGGCCTTCAATGCCCCGACGACAGCTTCAGCCCGATCAAGCCAATCACGATCAGCGCCGCGCTGGCGACGCGCGCGACGCTCAGCGCCTCACCCATCATCACGACGCCGAAGATAAATGCGCCGACCGCGCCGATCCCCGTCCACACCGCATAGGCCGTGCCGAGCGGCAACTGGCGCATCGCGACGGCGAGCAGCGCGAAGCTGCCGAGCGCGGTCACGATCGTGAACACGGACGGCCACAGCCGGGTGAAACCTTCGGAGGTCTTGAGACCGGCCGCCCACGCGACTTCGAGCAAACCGGCAATCAGCAGAAGAAACCAGGACACGAGACAGCTCCATGAAAAAAATGGGGCCGTCCCCGTTCGTAGCAAAAGCGTAAGGTCGTCCTTACAGAGCGTAATTATATCGAAGCGCCGCACACGCCGCTCCGAAGCGGGCTCACACTGCGCCCACCAGCCGATAACCGACGCCGGTTTCCGTGATGATATGTTCCGGCTGCGCCGGATCGCGCTCCAGCTTGCCGCGCAGATGCGCCATGTAGATGCGCAGATAGTGGTGGCTCTCGACATGCGAGGGCCCCCACACGTCGCGCAGCAGCTGCCGGTGAGTCAGCACGCGCCCGGCATGGCGCACGAGCGTCGCGAGCAGCCGGTATTCGATGGGCGTCAGATGGATCGCGACGCCGTCACGCGTGACCTGGCGCAAGGCGAGATCGACCGTGACCGCGCCGAAGCGCACCTGCGGCGACTCGTTCGCGCCGCCGTGATTGCGCCGCCGCATCTGCGCGCGGATGCGCGCGAGCAGTTCGGACACGCCGAACGGCTTGGTCAGATAATCGTCCGCGCCGGCGTCGAGCGCGGCGACCTTCTCGCTCTCCTGGGTGCGCGCCGACAGCACGATCACCGGCAGCTCGCTCCAGCCGCGCAGTTCGCGGATCACGTCGAGACCATCGGTGTCGGGCAAGCCGAGATCCACGATCACCAGATCCGGCTTGCGGGTCGCGGCTTCGACGAGACCCTGCTTGCCGGTTTCGGCGTCGTGCACGACGATGCCCTCGCCTTCCAGCGCGGTGCGTACGAAACGGCGAATCTGTTTTTCGTCTTCAATCAGAACAACGGTGATGCTCGGCTCACTCATGGGTCGGCTTGGCCAGCGGATTGAGGGTGGCGGCGCGCTCGGCGCCGGTGTGAGGGTCGGCGAGGAGATCGGCATGCGCCAACGGCTCGGCGCCTTCGTCTTCCAGCGCATCCGGCGCGTCGGGCGGCGTGTCCGCCGGCAGCGTGAACCAGAAGCGCGCCCCGGCGACGCGGCCATCCGCCGACAGCCGGTTGAGCGCGCCGATTGTACCGCCGTGCGCCTCGACGATCGCGCGGCAGATCGCGAGCCCCAAGCCGATGCCCGGCTTGGCCGATTCCTTCTCGCCACGCGTGAATTTCTCGAACACACGCGCTTCCATGCCGGCGGGCAGGCCGGGGCCGTCGTCGTCGACAGTGACGCGCACGAACGGCGTGTCGTCCGCGTCGATGCGTTGCGCGCCGATCGTCAGCGGCGTCCCCGGCGCGGTGTACTTGGCCGCGTTCTCGAACAGGTTCGAGAAGAGCCGCTCCATCAGCACCGCGTCGAGATTGAGCAGCGGCAGATCGGCGGGCAGTCTGACCTGCACCGGATGACCCGCCAGCACGCGTTTGCACGCACGCAGCGCCGCGCCCACCGTTTCTTCGAGCAGCGTCCACTGCCGGTTCAGTTGCAGACTGCCCGCCTGCAGGCGGGCCATGTCGAGCAGATTGGTGACAATGCCGGTCATGCGCAGCGCTTCCTCGTGAATCGCGTCGACGAGGTCGTCGGCCGGTTGCATCGGCGTACCGGCTTCAGTGGGCGTCTTGCGCGTTTGCGCCAGCATCGACGAAAAGCCGACGATGGTCGTCAACGGCGTGCGCAGATCGTGCGAGATCGCGGAGAGCAGCGAGTTGCGCAGGCGCTCCGACTCCATGTTGACGAGCGCATCGCGCGCGATGTCGACGTAATGCACCCGCTCGAGCGCCAGCGCGATCTGCGCGGCGAACGCGTCGAGCATGCGTTGCTGCTCGGGCACGTCCAGCTCGCCCTCGTCGCGCAGCACGACCGCGAGCACGCCGCGGGTGCGCATCGGCGCCTTCAGCGGTAGATACAGCGCGGCTGCGGCGGGCAAGGTATCGGTGCCGTGACCGGCCGGCTTCTGCTGATCGTAGACCCACTGGCCGACGTCGAGGTCGAGCAGTTCGCCTTCGAGCGTAATCGCCGCGTCGGGGTCCTCGATCTTCTGTTTGACCTGATCGACGCTATCCGGCAGCAGGATCGCGACGCGCGCGCCGAACACCTCGCTCACGTGCCGGCTGCCGATCCCGACGATCTGCTCGGTGGTCAGCGCCGCCGCGAGTTCGCGCGCCATCGCGTACATCGCGCCGGTGCGTTGCTCGCGGCGCCGCGCGACGCTCGCCTCGTGGCGCAGGCTCGAAGTCAGATGGCTGATCACGAGCGAGGTCAGCAGCATGCCGAAGAAGGTCAGCAGGTATTGCGTGTCGGACACCGACAGCGACATGCGTGGCGGCACGAAGAAGAAATCGAACGCGGCCACGCTCAGGAACGACAGCACGACGCCCGGCCCGCGTCCCAGCTTCACCGCCGTGAAGATCACGCCGAGCAGATACAGCATCACGAGGTTGGCCAGATCGATACGGTCGATCAGCTGGCTCGACAGCAGCGTGACGGCCGCGCAGATCAGCAGCGCGAGCCCGTATGCGCGTGGCGGCGAACGGCGTTCGCGCGCCGCGCTCAGCGCCTCGCGCCATGCGTTCGCGGTGGTGTTCAGCAAGCGTCGCGGCTCCCCGCCATCACGTTCCGCCGACGCGCGAATCAGCGTGAGATCGAGTTCGCCCGCGCGCTCGGCGATGCGCTCGCCGAACGGCCGGCACAGCCAGCGCCTCGGCCCCGTGCGCGACGATGCGCCCGCCACCAGCTTCGACACGTTGCGCGCCTGCGCATAGCCGATCAGCGCGGTGACCGCATCGGTGCCTGCGAGCGTCGCGGTTTCGGCGCCGAGTTCGGCGGCGAGCTTCAACGCGTTCAGCGTGCGTTCGCGGCGCGCATCGGGCAGACGTTGCAGCGCCGGCGTTTCCACATAGACGGCGAGCCAGTCGGCTTTCAGGCTGGCGGCAAGGCGCGCCGCCGCGCGCACCAGCGCGGGCGCCTCCGGGCCCGGCCCCACGCACACCAGCAAGCGCTCGCGCGCCTGCCAGATGCGCTGAATCGAACGGTCCGCGCGATATTCCCGCATCTGCGCATCGACGCGGTCCGCGGTGCGGCGCAACGCCAGCTCGCGCAGCGCGATCAGATTGCCCTTGCGAAAGAAGTTGCGCACCGCGCGCTCGGCCTGCTGCGGCAAATACACCTTGCCGTCGCGCATCCGGTCGAGCAGTTCCTCGGCGGGCAGGTCGACCAGCGTGACTTCGTCGGCGTGGTCGAACACGCGGTCCGGCACCGTCTCCCACACGCGGATGCCGGTGATCTGGCCGACCACGTCGTTCAGGCTTTCGAGGTGCTGGACGTTGACCGTCGTATAGACGTCGATGCCCGCGTCGAGCAGTTCGTGCACGTCCTGCCAGCGCTTCAGATGGCGCGCGCCCTGCACGTTCGAATGCGCGAGTTCGTCGACCAGAATCAGCTGCGGCTTGCGCGCGAGCGCGGCGTCGAGATCGAACTCGCCGAGCTTGCGGCCGCGATATTCGATATGCGCGAGCGGCAGCACCTCGAGGCCGTCGAGCAGCGCGGCGGTTTCGCTGCGGCCATGCGTTTCGGCGATGCCGATCACGACGTCCGCGCCTTCGTCATGGCGGCGGCGCGCGGCCTGCAGCATCGCGTAGGTTTTGCCCACGCCGGCCGACGCGCCGAAGAAAATCTTCAGCCGGCCGCGCAGACGTTTTTCTTCGTCGCGCTGCAGCTTGTCGAGCAGTTCGTCAGGATCGGGGCGGTTCATGCTCAGTAGTTTTCATAGTCGTGCGAGCGGCGGTATCCGCATGGTGGCACGGTCGCCGCCGGCCCGCAAATCGCGGCGCGGCCGGGTGCCGCGAAGGAAAATAGCAAAAGCAAAGGCGACGTCACGCGGACGCCGCCTTTGCGAGCCGCGGCGCCTCGCCGCGAAGCGCGCGTACGCGAGATCAGCTAGCCGCGTTTCATTTCGTCGAGCGCCAGATTCAGCTTCAGCACGTTCACACGCGGCTCACCGAGAATGCCGAACTGACGGCCGGTCGTATAACGGTCGACCAGCGCCTGCACGTCGTTCGGCGCGAGCTTGCGCGCGGCTGCGACGCGCCCGATCTGATAGGCCGCGGCCGCCGGGCTGATCTCCGGATCGAGACCGCTGCCCGACGAGGTCACCAGATCGACCGGCACCGGGTTCGACATATCGGTGCCCGCCGCCTTCAACGCGTCGAGCCGGCCCTTCACTTCGTCGAGCAGCGCCGGGTTGGTCGGCCCGAGGTTCGAGCCGCTCGAACCCTGCGCGTTGTACGGCATCGGGCTGGTGGCCGACAAACGGCCCCAGAAGTACTGCGGCGCGTCGAACTGCTGGCCGATCAGTTGCGAGCCGACCAGCTTGCCGTTCTGTTCGATCAGGCTGCCGTTCGCCTGATCGTGGAAAGCGGCCTGACCGAAGGCGGTCATCACCGCGGGGTAAGCGAGACCCGTGAACACGGTGAGCACCGCGAAGATCACGAGCAGCGGACGAAACAGATTTTTCATGATGAGTGATTCCTTTTGCTTTCGAAGCAGCCGGGCTTCAAACCCAGCCGAACGCGGCCAGCACCATATCGATCAGCTTGATGCCGATGAACGGCACGATGATCCCGCCCAAACCGTAGACCAGCAGATTGCGCCGCAACAGGATCGCCGCGCCCAGCGCGCGATAACGCACGCCCTTGAGCGCGAGCGGAATCAGCAGCACGATCACGAGCGCATTGAAAATCACCGCCGACATGATCGCCGAGGCCGGCGTGGCCAGGTGCATCACGTTCAGCGCGTTCAGCGCCGGATAGGTGGTGGCGAACGCGGCCGGAATGATCGCGAAGTATTTGGCGACGTCGTTGGCGATCGAGAACGTGGTGAGCGAGCCGCGCGTCATCAGCATCTGCTTGCCAATCTCGACGATCTCGATCAGCTTGGTCGGATTCGAATCGAGGTCGACCATGTTGCCGGCCTCTTTCGCGGCCTGGGTGCCGGTGTTCATCGCCACCGCGACGTCGGCCTGCGCGAGCGCCGGGGCATCGTTGGTGCCGTCGCCGGTCATCGCCACGAGGCGCCCTTCGGCCTGGTGCGCGCGGATCGTCGCAAGCTTCGCTTCGGGCGTCGCTTCGGCGAGGAAATCGTCGACGCCGGCCTCGGCGGCGATCGCCGCCGCGGTCAGCCGGTTGTCGCCGGTCACCATCACTGTCTTGATGCCCATCTTGCGCAGTTCTGCGAAGCGCTCCTTGATGCCGCCCTTCACGACGTCCTTCAACTCGATCACACCGAGCACGCGTGCGTTCTGCGCGGTGAGCTTCTCGGCCACCACCAGCGGCGTGCTGCCGCGCCGCGCGACCTCGGCCACCGCGTTGCTGACTTCGTTCGGGAAGCGGCCGCCGTTGGCCTCGACGTAGTGCTTCACCGCGTCGGCCGCGCCCTTGCGGATTTCGCGGCCCGGCGCGCCGGAGCTGTCGCTGGGAGACAGGTCGACGCCGCTCATCCGCGTTTGCGCGGTGAAAGCGAGGAACAGCGCATTCAGCGAAGCCATGTCGCGTTGGCGGATGTTGAAGCGCTGCTTCGCGAGCACGACGATGCTGCGGCCTTCCGGCGTTTCATCGGCGAGCGACGAGAGCTGTGCGGCGTCCGCGAGCGCTTCTTCGGTCACGCCCGGCGCCGGGACGAACTGCGATGCCTGACGGTTGCCGAGCGTGATCGTGCCGGTTTTGTCGAGCAGCAGCACGTCGACGTCGCCGGCGGCTTCCACCGCGCGGCCCGAGGTGGCGATCACGTTGGCCTGCATCATGCGGCTCATGCCCGCCACGCCGATCGCCGACAGCAACCCGCCGATGGTGGTCGGAATCAGACACACCAGCAGCGCGACAAGCGCCGTGATCGTCACCACGTGACCCGCATGCGCGGCCTGCACCGAGAACATCGAGAACGGCAACAGCGTCGCGGTGGCGAGCAGCATCACGATGGTCAGCGCGACCAGCAGGATCGTCAGCGCGATTTCGTTCGGCGTCTTCTGACGTTTCGCGCCTTCGACCATCGCGATCATGCGATCGAGGAACGCCTCGCCCGGGTTCGCCGTGACGCGCACGACGATCCAGTCCGACAGCACGCGCGTGCCGCCCGTCACCGACGAAAAGTCGCCGCCCGACTCGCGAATCACCGGCGCGGATTCGCCGGTGATCGCCGATTCGTCAACCGAAGCGACGCCGTCGATCACTTCGCCGTCGGCCGGAATCACGTCGCCGGTTTCGACCAGCACGACGTCGCCCTTACGCAGATCGGACGCCGTCAGAATGCGGATCGGCGACTTCGGATGCGGCTCGTTGAGCTTCTTGGCCATCACGTCTTTTTTCGCGCTGCGCAGCGACGCCGCCTGGGCCTTCGAACGGCCTTCGGCGAGCGCTTCCGCGAAGTTCGCGAACAGCACGGTGAACCACAGCCACAACGTGACCGCGAGAATGAAGCCCGCGGGCGCCTCGGCCTGGCCGCCGAGCGCGGCGATCCACAGAATGGTCGTCAGAATGCTGCCGACGTACACGCAGAACATCACCGGATTGCGGAACTGCGTGCGCGGCGTGAGTTTTTTGAAGGAGTCCACGATCGCCGGGCGCAGCAGCGCCGGGTCGAACATGGACCTCGTTGCATTATGTTCAGTCATTGAATCCTCGAATACCGTTATCGCGTAACGTGTGCCTGGTCAATCGCTGGCCGCCCGTGTCACGTCGATGGGCCGCCTCAATGCGCGCCCATCATCATCAGATGCTCGACGCCCGGACCCAGCGCGAGCGCCGGCACATAGGTCAGCGCGCCGACCAGCAGCACCGTGCCGAGCAGCAGCACGACGAACAGCGGGCCGTGCGTCGGCAGCGTGCCGCCGGTCACGCCGATGCGCTTCTTCGCGGCGAGCGAGCCGGCGATCGCGAGCACCGGGATGATCGTGCCGAAGCGGCCGAACCACATCGCGATCGCGGTGAGCCAGTTGTAGAACGGCGTGTTCACGGAGAGGCCGGCGAACGCGCTGCCGTTGTTGTTCGCCGCCGAGCTGAACGCGTAGAGGATTTCGGAGAAGCCGTGCGCGCCGGGGTTGAAAATGCCGGCCGTGCCCGCGCTGCTCAACACGGCGATCGACGTGCCCACCAGCACCAGCAGCGGCGTGAGCAGCACGACGATCGACACCATCTTCATCTCGTACGCCTCGATCTTCTTGCCGACGTATTCGGGCGTGCGGCCGATCATCAGGCCCGCGACGAACACGGCCAGCATCGCGAACACGAGCATCCCGTACATGCCGGAGCCCACGCCGCCGAAGATCACTTCGCCGAGCTGCATCAGCAGCATCGGATAGAGACCGCCGATCGGCGTCAGCGAGTCGTGCGTATTCGTGACCGCGCCGCACGACGCCGCCGTGGTCGCCACCGTGAAGATGCCCGACTGCGCGATGCCGAAGCGCGTTTCCTTGCCTTCCGCATTGCCGCCCGACTGCAACGCATTCGCCGACTGATCGATATGCAGCGCGGTGAGCGCCGGATTGCCGCCCTGCTCCGCGCCGATCTCGCCGAACACGCAGACGCCGAAGCCGATCGTCATCGCCGCAAGCACGGCCACGCCCTGCTTGCGGTCACCGATCACGCGGCCGAACACCAGCGCCAAGGCGGCAGGGATGATCAGGATCGAGAGTATCTGCAGGAAGTTCGAGAACGGCGTCGGGTTTTCGAACGGATGCGCCGAGTTGCCGTTGAAGAAGCCGCCACCGTTGGTGCCGAGCATCTTGATCGCTTCCTGCGACGCCACCGGGCCCATCGCGATGGTCTGCGTCTTCACCGGCGTATCGACCGTGACCGGATTGCCCTTCGCGTCCTTCACCGGATTGCCTTGCGCGTCGAGTTTCGGCGCGGCATAGGTGGTGGTTTGCAGCGTCGGCACGTCCTGATAGGCCTTGAAGTTCTGGATCACGCCCTGGCTCATCATCAGCGCGGCGACGATCATCGACATCGGCAGCAACACGTACAGCGTCACACGCGTGACGTCGACCCAGAAGTTGCCGATGGTTTGCGCGGTATGACGCGCGAAGCCGCGGATCAGCGCAATCACGACCACGATGCCGGTCGCCGCGGAGAAGAAGTTCTGCACGGTCAGGCCGAGCATCTGCGTCAGATAGCCGACGGTCTGTTCAGGCGAATAATCCTGCCAGTTCGTATTGGTCACGAAACTGACCGCCGTGTTGAACGCGCTGTCGACCGACATCGCGCCGAACTGCTGCGGGTTGCCCGGCAGCCAGCCTTGCACGCGCAACAGCACGTAAAGGCAGGCCACGCCGAGCACGTTGAACGCGATCGTGGCGATCGCGTAGTGCTTCCAGCTCATCTCCGCCGACGGATCGACGCCCGCGATGCGATACAGCAAACGTTCGAGCGGACCGCCCCAACGGACCACGCGCGAGCTGCCGTCCATCACCGCGCCGAGATAGCGGGCCATCGGCACCGCGGCGGCCAGCAGCACGACGATGAACAGGCCCGCCTGCAGGACATTGTTCGAGTTCATTCAATGTCCTCCGCGCGCAACAGCGCATAGACCAGATAAACAAACAGCAGCGCGGTGGCCGCGCCGGACAACCAGAGGATCCAGTTCATGACCGCGCTCCCTGGCCGCGACGGAACTGCATCAACTTCTCGCAGCCACCGATCAATGCAAAGGTCAGCGCGGCAAACAGCACCAGCCCCCCGACATACAACACATCCATTTTTGTTCTCCACTCACGGACTTTGGATAGGTGCAACGGTATGCCTTGGCGCGTAAAGGACGGGTCAAAGGTGAAGGTGCACGTATAAAAATCGTGTAAACGGACAAGGCCGCTCCATCCTGCGATGGAGCGGCCTTGCGGGTTGGGACGTGCTGGGCCGTGTCGAGGCGGCCGCGCCCTGCTATCCGGCGCTTACGGCAGCAGCACCGTCGAGCCCGTGGTGCGGCGTCCTTCGAGATCCGCGTGAGCCTGCCCGACGTCCGCCAGCGCGTAACGCTGGTTGATGCTCGTCTTGACCTTGCCCGACGCGAGCACGTCGAACAGTTCCGCCGACATCGCCTCGTAATCGGCGCGCTTCGCGATATAGGTGAAGAGCGTCGGGCGCGTGAAGAACAGCGAGCCGCGTCCGGCGAATTCCGACGAATCGAGCGGCGGCAGCGGCCCCGACGCATTGCCGAAACTCACGAACATGCCGAGCGGCGCGAGGCAGTCGAGCGAGCCCGTAAACGTGTCCTTGCCGATCGAGTCGTACACCACCGGCACGCCCGCGCCGTTAGTGATCTCGCGCACGCGCTTCGTGAAATTCTCGCGCGTGTAGACGATCGCGTGATCGCAGCCATGCGCTTTCGCGATCTCCGCTTTTTCATCGGAGCCGACCGTGCCGATCACCGTCGCGCCGAGCGCCTTGGCCCACTGGCACGCGAGCAGACCCACGCCACCCGCCGCGGCCTGAATGAGGATCGTGTCGCCGGCCTTCACGGGATACGTGCGGCGCAGCAGATATTGCGCGGTCAGGCCCTGCAGCATCGCCGAGGCGGCCTGCTCGTCGCTCAGCGCGTCGGGCACCTTGACGACCTGCGAGGCCGGCAGCACGCGCTCCTGTGTATACGCGCCGGGCGGGCGCGCCACGTAGGCGACGCGGTCGCCCGTTTTCAGTTCCGTCACGCCCGGCCCGACCGCGCTGACCTCACCGGCGGCCTCCATGCCGAGGCCCCCCGGCAACGGCAGCGGATACCGGCCGGTGCGGAAATACACGTCGATATAGTTCAGCCCGACCGCCGTCTGCCTGATGCGAATCTCGCCGGCGCCAGGCTCGCCCACTTCGACGTCGACCCATTTCATCACCTCCGGGCCGCCGGTTTTATCGAATCGGATTGCTTTGACCATCACGTCTCCTTGAGGCAGGTGTTAGTTATTCGAGCGTTGTTCGTGTCTCGTTCAGATCACCGCGCGCGTGCGTGCGCCGTCAGACTTGCTGCGTGAGGCGCATGGTCAGCACGTCGAGCACCATGCGCGCCGTCGAGATGTTGGTCGCGCACGGAATGTTATGCACGTCGCACGCGCGCACCAGCGCGTTGATGTCTGGTTCGTGCGGCTGCGGCGTCATCGGGTCGCGCAGGAAGATCACCATGTCGACGCGTCCTTCTGCGAGTTGCGCGCCGATCTGCAGGTCGCCGCCATGCGGGCCCGACAGCATCCGCTCGACCGTCAGGCCATGCGCGTCGGCAATGCGCCCGCCGGTCGTGCCGGTCGCGATGATGTCGCAGCGCCGCAGCGTGTCGACGTATTCGCCGGCCAGTTTGACGATGTCGTCCTTCTTGTGATCGTGCGCGATCAGCGCAATGCGGGTGGTCATGACATAAGACTCCTGAAACCGTTGTTGTGATTGTCGTTGTTGTAATGATGCTGGGCGGCAATGCCGGAGTCACGGCGCCGGCATTGCCGCACGTTCAGAACGTGCCCGGATACGCGCCGCCGTCGATCAGCCAGTTCTGCCCGGTGATGTACCCGGCATGCACGCTGCACAGGAACGCGCACGCGCGGCCGAATTCGTCGCGGTTGCCGAAGCGGCCGGCGGGGATCGTCTTCATGCGCTGCTTACGCGCGTCGTCGATGGAAATGTTTTGCGCCTTGGCCTGCGCCTCGAACGTGACCGCGATGCGGTCGGTGTCGAACAGGCCCGGCAGCAGGTTGTTGATCGTCACGCCGGTCGGCGCCACCTTGCGCGCGAGTCCCGCGACGAAACCGGTGAGCCCCGAGCGCGCGCCGTTCGACAGGCCCAGCACGTCGATCGGCGCCTTCACCGCCGAACTCGTGATGTTGACGATGCGCCCGTAGCCGCGCGCGCTCATCGAGTCGATGGTTGCGCGGATCAGCTCGATCGGCGTGAGCATGTTGCTCTCCAGCGCGCGAATCCAGTCCTCGTGCGTGAAATTGCGGAAGTCGCCCGGCGGCGGGCCGCCCGCGTTGTTGACGAGGATGTCGGGCTGCGGACAGGCAGCGAGCGCGGCAGCCCGGCCTGCGGGCGTGGTGATGTCGCACGCCACCGTTTTCACTTCGACGCCGCTCTGCCTGCGGATCTCTTCCGCGGTCGCCTCCAGCGTCTCGGCGGTGCGTGCGACGATCGTCAGATTGACGCCCTCGGCGGCGAGCGCTTGCGCGCAACCGCGTCCCAAACCCTTGCTGGCCGCGCAAACCAGCGCGGTGCGTCCTGCGATTCCCATGTCCATGGATGCGTCCTCGTGACGTTGTGCCGGCGCATCGGCGCGCCCGGCGTTGCAAAGTTCCCCCCGATTCTAGAAGAATCGGTGCCCGACTGTGCCGGGCGCCGCGCCCGCCGATCGCAATCTCCGGTATCTTCGGGCGGCACTCTTTCGGTAAACTTGCGCCGTGGCGCGTCCGCCGGCCAGCCGCCTGGCGGCGCGGGCGGCACGCCGAACCGATCTCCGATCGATCCCGATTGATCTCTCTTGCGCCGCTTGCGCCCCCGCCATGACCCAGGACAGCCGCTTCCCCAATCTTTTCATCCTCGATCACCCGCTGATCCAGCACAAGCTGTCCCATATGCGCGACCGGGACACCTCGACGCGCACGTTCCGCGAGCTGCTGCGCGAGATCACGCTGCTGATGGGCTACGAGATCACCCGCAACCTGCCGATGACCACGCGCCGCATCACCACGCCGCTCGTCGAGATCGACGCGCCGGTGATCGCCGGCAAGAAGCTCGCGATCGTGCCGGTGCTGCGTGCGGGCATCGGCATGTCGGACGGCCTGCTGGAGCTGGTGCCGTCGGCGCGGGTGGGCCACATCGGCGTGTACCGCGCCGACGATCACCGCCCGGTCGAATATCTGGTGCGCCTGCCGGACCTGGAGGACCGCGTGTTCATCCTGTGCGATCCGATGGTCGCGACCGGCTACTCCGCCGTGCACGCAGTCGACGTGCTCAAGCGCCGCAACGTGGCCGCCGGGAACATCATGTTTCTCGCGCTGGTGGCCGCGCCCGAGGGCGTACAGGTGTTCCAGGACGCGCATCCGGACGTCAAGCTGTACGTCGCCTCGCTCGATTCGCACCTGAACGAGCACGCGTACATCGTGCCGGGTCTGGGCGACGCCGGCGACCGGCTGTTCGGCACGAAGAATTGAGGGTGAGTTGATCGTGGGCTGAAAAAGCGCTGGCGGCAGGTGGGAAAGGCCGCCGGCGGCCCGCGATCCTGCACTTTCCACGTCGTTTTCAACGGCTTTCCAGCTACTTTCCGGCCACGTCACCCTCTGCCGCCCCCTTGCGGCGTGATAAAATTCGAATCCGCTCAAAGAACGGTTCAACCTGCGTCACCGTCTGCACCGCCCGTCTGCACCGCCGCTTCGCGCATCGCGCCTTGACGCGGCACTCACCAGGCTGGTGCCGGGTTTGCCGCCCGCCCGCCGCCCCGCTTCATCCGCGCAGCCGCCTCTGGTCCGCGAGGCCAGGTGCAGGAGCCGGCTGAAGACGGTTCGACACAGGCGGCTAGCTGGGAACGGTCGGCTACAGGCGGCGAGTCCGAACAGGCAGCCGCCGGGCGGTCTCACACCAGACGCTTTGACATCGAGGCGCGCGCCACGCAAGCGCCCGACATCGCAACGACAATTGCACTATGCGTGCGCCCCGCTGGCGCGCGCGACGGAGAAAGGTATGGCGGGTCATTCGAAATGGGCCAACATCAAGCATAAGAAAGCAGCGGCCGATGCCAAGCGCGGCAAGGTCTGGACGCGGCTCATCAAGGAAATTCAGGTCGCGGCGCGCATGGGCGGCGGCGACATCGACTCGAACCCGCGTCTGCGGCTCGCCGTCGAAAAGGCGTACGACGCCAACATGCCGAAAGACAACGTCAACCGCGCGATCCAGCGCGGCGTGGGCGGTGTGGACGGCGCGAGCTACGAAGAAATCCGCTACGAAGGCTACGGCATCGGCGGCGCGGCGGTGATCGTCGACACGATGACCGACAACCGCACTCGCACGGTCGCGGAAGTGCGTCACGCGTTTTCGAAGAACGGCGGCAACATGGGCACGGACGGCTCGGTGTCGTTCATGTTCGATCACGTCGGCCAGTTCCTGTTCGCGCCCGGCACGCCGGAAGACAAGCTGATGGAAGCCGCGCTCGAAGCCGGCGCCGACGACGTCGTCACGAACGAAGACGGCAGTATCGAAGTGCTGTGCCCGCCGAACGATTTCCCGAAGGTGAAGACCGCGCTCGAAGCCGCGGGCTTCAAGGCCGAATTGGCCGAGGTCACGATGAAGCCTCAGACGGAAGTCGAGTTCACCGGCGACGACGCCGTGAAAATGCAGAAGCTGCTCGACGCACTGGAAAATCTGGACGACGTGCAGGAAGTCTATACAAACGCCGCGATCGCCGACGAATGAGCGTGCTCCGGCAGCGCGCGGCGCGCGGGTTCACGTGGGTCGAACCCGAACTCCGCGCCGCGCTGCCGGCTGCCCCTCGCGTTGCCGCTTATTGCTGCTGTTTGCCGCTGAACGGGCGTTTTGAACACGGGTGCAGCGTTGCGCGCCCGCCTGGTCATCGTCACTCGGGTTCGTCCCGGATTCGGTCCGCCGGCTTCCTGGCCGGCGCAGGCCGACCCGGCGCGAATCTCGCTATTTATTGCACGGCTGAGCTTCCCGCTTCAGCCGTTTATGGTTTTTAAGTCTCGGGGATTCACATGAAGTTACTCGTCGTCGGTTCCGGCGGTCGCGAACATGCACTCGCATGGAAGCTCGCGCAATCGCCGCGGGTTCAGCTCGTCTACGTCGCGCCGGGCAACGGCGGCACTGCGCAGGACGAGCGTCTGCGCAACATCGACATCACCGAGCCGGCCGCGCTCGCCGATTTCGTCGAACGGGAGCAGGTCGCCTTCACGCTGGTCGGGCCGGAAGCGCCGCTCGCGGCCGGCATCGTCAACCTGTTCCGCTCGCGCGGCCTGAAGATTTTCGGGCCGACCAAAGAGGCCGCGCAGCTCGAAAGCTCGAAGGACTTCGCGAAGGCGTTCATGAAGCGCCACGCGATCCCGACCGCCGAATACGAGACCTTCGCCGACGTCGCCGCCGCGCATGCGTATCTGGACGCCAAGGGCGCACCGATCGTCATCAAGGCCGACGGACTTGCCGCCGGCAAGGGCGTGGTGGTCGCGCAGACGCTGGAAGAAGCGCATGCCGCGGTCGACATGATGCTGTCGGACAACAAGCTCGGCGATGCCGGCGCGCGCGTCGTGATCGAGGAATTTCTCGCCGGCGAGGAAGCGAGCTTCATCGTGATGGTCGACGGCAAGCACGTGCTGCCGCTCGCGTCGAGCCAGGACCACAAGCGTCTGCTCGACGCCGACCAGGGTCCGAACACCGGCGGCATGGGCGCGTACTCGCCCGCGCCGATCGTCACGCCGCAACTGCATGCGCGCGTGATGCGCGAAATCATCCTGCCGACGGTGCGCGGCATGGAGAAGGAAGGCATCCGCTACACCGGTTTCCTGTACGCCGGTCTCATGATCGACGCGCAAGGCAACCCGAAGACGCTCGAATTCAACTGCCGCATGGGCGACCCCGAAACGCAGCCGATCATGGCGCGTCTGAAGGGCGACTATTCGAAGGTGGTCGAGCAGGCGATCGCCGGCACGCTGGATACGGTCGAGCTGGAGTGGGACCGCCGCACCGCGCTGGGCGTGGTGATCGCCGCGCACAACTATCCGGACACGCCGCGCAAGGGCGACCGCATCAACGACATCCCCGCTGAAACCGCGGATTCGGTCACCTTCCACGCCGGCACCACGCTCGCCGACGGCAAGCTGACCACCTCGGGCGGCCGGGTGCTGTGCGTGGTCGGCCTGGCGGATTCGGTGCGCACCGCGCAGTCGGTCGCATACGACACGATCAACCAGATCTCGTTCGACGGCATGCAGTATCGCCGCGACATCGGCTACCGTGCGCTGAACCGCAAGCAGGACACCCGGACCGAGGGCAAGCAGTAAGCCACCACCCCGCTCGCCCGCGGGCGGCGCCAACGGCGCTACACTGCGGGCGCGACCCAGCGGGTTTTCCGCACCCGCCGCCGCCGGTGGGCCGGGTGAGGCGAAAGCCCGACGCGAAACACCGTACGCCGCGCCTTCGCAGGTTTGTGCCTGACACAGGCCCGGCCGTCGCCTTTCCCGAAGAACCCGCGGTACGACGAGCGTGCCGCCCCCAGCATCCGCATTCATGACTGATTCGAGCTACGACATACAGGCCGTGCGCAACTGGCTGCAAGGCCTGCAAACGCATATCGCAGACACGCTCGGCGAGTTGGACGGCACGCCGTTCGCGACCGACGCATGGCAGCGTGGTCCGGGCGAAAAGCTGCGCGGTGGCGGCTATACGCGGATTCTCGAAGGCGGCAAATTCTTCGAACGGGCCGGCATCGGTTTCTCGGACGTCGCGGGCGACGCGTTGCCGGGTTCGGCCAGCGCGGCGCGTCCGCAACTGGCCGGGCGCGGCTTCGAAGCGATGGGCGTGTCGCTCGTGCTGCACCCGCACAATCCGCACTGCCCGACCGTGCACATGAACGTGCGCCTGCTGATCGCAACCAAGGCCGGCGAAGAGCCGGTGTTCTGGTTCGGCGGCGGCATGGACCTGACGCCGTACTATGGCTACGAGGAAGACGCCCAGCATTTCCATCGCACCTGCCGCGATGCGCTGCAGCCTTATGGCGCGGACCTCTACCCGAGTTTCAAGCGCTGGTGCGACGAGTATTTCTTCCTGAAGCATCGCAACGAAGCGCGCGGCATCGGCGGGATTTTCTTCGACGATTTCTCGGCGCCGGGCTTCGATCAATCGTTCGCGATGGTGAGGAGCGTCGGCGATGCGTTCCTCAAAGCGTACCTGCCCATCATCGAAAAGCGCCGCAACATTCCGTACGGCGAAGCCGAGCGCGAATTCCAGGCGTACCGGCGCGGCCGCTACGTCGAGTTCAATCTGGTCTTCGACCGTGGCACACTGTTTGGACTGCAGAGCGGCGGACGCACGGAATCGATCCTGATGTCGATGCCGCCTGTGGTGAACTGGCGCTACAACTGGCATCCCGAACCGGGCACGCCGGAAGCGCGTCTTTACAGCGATTTTCTCGTGCCGCGCGAGTGGGTGTGACGCGCATTGCGCGCACCATGCCTTCCACGCGGCCACGACAAAGGACCTTCACCTGAAGCCGAACGCTCATCCTGTTGCCCTGCCTCGCCGGATCGGCCTGCTAGGCGGCACTTTCGATCCGATCCACGACGGCCATCTCGCTCTCGCGCGGCGTTTCGCCGAGGTGCTGCAACTGACCGAGCTGGTGCTGCTGCCGGCCGGCCAGCCATGGCAGAAAGCGGACGTATCGCCGGCCGTGCACCGGCTCGCGATGACGCGCGCGGCGGCCGGCACGCTGGCGCTGCCGGGCGTGACGGTGCGCGTCGCGACCGACGAAATCGATCACGACGGCCCGACCTATACGATCGACACGCTGCAACGCTGGCGTGAACGCGAAGGTGAGGACGCATCGATTGCGCTGCTGATCGGCGCGGATCAACTCGTGCATCTCGACACATGGCGCGACTGGCGGCGCCTGTTCGAGTTCGCGCATATTTGCGCGGCCACCCGGCCCGGTTTCGACCTCGCGTCGATTCCACCGGCGGTCGCTCAGGAAATCGACGCGCGCCGTGCCCGCGCCGACGTTCTGCAAGCCACGCCTTGCGGCCACTTGCTGATCGATACGACGCTTGCGTTCAACGTCTCGGCCACCGACATTCGCGCGCATCTGCGCGAACAGGTGAGCCAGCGGCTCGCCCTCGCGGGCGGCGAACAGCAAGGCGAGGCCGCGAGCCATGTCCCCACCGCGGTGTGGGACTATATTCTTCAACATCATCTGTACCACCGGTAACCCCATGGATATTCGCAAACTACAACGCGTGATCGTCGACGCTCTCGAAGACGTCAAGGCGCAAGACATCAAGGTGTTCAACACCAGCCACCTGACCGCGCTGTTCGATCGTGTGATCGTCGCGAGCGGCACCTCGAACCGGCAAACCAAGGCGCTCGCGTCGAGCGTGCGCGAAAGCGTGAAGGAAGCCGGCGGCGACATCATCAGCACCGAGGGCGAGGACATCGGCGAATGGGTGCTGGTGGATTGCGGCGACGCGATCGTCCACATCCTGCAGCCGGCGCTGCGCCAGTACTACAACCTCGAGGAAATCTGGGGTGACAAGCCGGTGCGCATCAAGCTGTCCACGCCCGATCCGTTCGGCGGCGCGCGTTCGAGCGAGCCCGACGACGAGGACGAAGAAGACGAAGACGCGCCGGCCGTGAAGAAGCCCGCGCGCAAGACCGCTGCTCGTCGCAAGTAAGCCGGCTTTGCAGGCTGGCAACTTGTAGACCTCAGTTCGCGACTCCTTCGTTCATTGCCTCGCTGATGAAACTGCACATCCTCGCCGTCGGCCACAAGATGCCCGACTGGATCGCCACCGGCTTCGACGAATACGCGAAGCGCATGCCGCCCGAGCTGCGCATCGAACTGCGCGAGATCAAGCCCGAGCAGCGTTCGTCCGGACGGTCGGCGGAAAGCGTGATGGCCGCCGAGCGGCAGAAGATCGAAGCCGCGTTGCCGAAGAACGCGCGCGTCGTCGCGCTCGACGAACGCGGCAAGGACTGGACCACGATGCAGCTGGCCAATGCCCTGCCGACCTGGCAGCAGGACGGCCGCGACGTGGCGTTTCTGATCGGCGGCGCCGACGGGCTCGATCCCGATCTGAAGGCGCGCGCCGACATGCTATTGCGCGTGTCGAGCCTGACCTTGCCGCATGCGATGGTGCGCGTGCTGCTCGCCGAACAGCTTTACCGCGCGTGGACCATCACGCAAAATCACCCCTATCACCGCGTGTGAGCGGACGCGGCGGCTGAGCGGGCGCGCGGTTTTGGCGCCTTGCGGTTCGGGGCTGATTGCCGGGCGCGTTGTCGGTCTTCGTTGCAGGCCTTCGTTGTCGTCTGGCTATCCGCGTCGGTCGACGTGCCTGGTCGATCGGCTGCGTCGACCCGTGCGCCAGAACGCGTGATCGATGCAACGAGTCGATGCACGGCTCGACGCAGCCGATCGACGCCCGCCCTGCCCGCCCGTCGCGCGATCATCTCCCGTTGCTCACACATTCCCAGCAATCCGCTTCATCGAGACCGTTCATGCCCACGCCCGCCGCCTCGCTGCATCCGTTCGTCTACCTCGCATCGCAAAGCCCACGCCGCCAGGAGTTGCTGCAACAGCTCGGCGTGCGTTTCGAACTGCTGCTGCCGCGTCCCGATGAAGATGCCGAAGCACTCGAAGCCGAATTGCCCGGCGAATCCGCGCACGACTACGTGCAGCGCGTATGCATCGCCAAAGCGCACGCCGCGCGTGAGCGGCTGGTGGCCGGCGGCCATGCGGCGCGGCCGATCCTCGTGGCGGATACCACGGTCACGATCGACGATGCGATTCTCGGCAAGCCCGTCGATGCCGACGATGCCGTTGCGATGCTCACGCGACTCGCGGGCCGCGCTCATGAAGTGCTGACCGCCGTGGCCGTGATCGACGCCGAAGGCGCGTTGCTGCCCGCCGCGCTATCGGTGTCGAAGGTGCGCTTTGCTGCAGTGCACGCAGACGCGATCCGTCGTTATGCGGCGAGCGGCGAGCCGCTCGGCAAAGCCGGCGCCTATGGCGTGCAGGGACGCGCCGCGGAGTTTATCGAACATATCGACGGGTCCTATTCAGGTATCATGGGTTTGCCGCTTTTTGAAACCGCTGCCCTCCTGCGTGCAGCGCGCATCGACTTCTAAAATAACACCATGAATGAAGAAATCCTGATCAATGTCACGCCGCAGGAAACGCGAGTCGCGCTCGTCCAGCAAGGCGCCGTCCAGGAACTTCACGTCGAACGAACGCTGTCGCGCGGACGCGTCGGCAATGTCTATCTCGGCAAGGTCGTCCGCGTGTTGCCGGGCATGCAATCCGCCTTCATCGACATCGGTCTGGAACGCGCCGCGTTTCTGCACGTAGCCGATATCTGGCATCCGCGCATCGCCGGCGAGCCGCAACATCAGGCGCCGCATCAGCCGATCGAAAAGATCGTCTTCGAAGGCCAGACGCTGATGGTGCAGGTCGTGAAGGACCCGATCGGCACCAAAGGCGCGCGGCTCTCCACGCAAGTGAGCATTGCCGGGCGCACGCTCGTGTATCTGCCGCAGGAGCCGCATATCGGCATCTCGCAGAAGATCGAGAGCGAGGCCGAGCGCGAAGCGGTGCGCGCGCGTCTGACCGCCGTGCTGCCCGCCGACGAGAAAGGCGGCTACATCGTGCGCACGATTGCCGAAGATGCGACGAGCGAAGAATTGGCCGGCGACGTCGCGTATCTGCGCAAGACCTGGGCGACGATCATTTCGCAAGGTCAGCGCATGCCGCCGACCAGCCTGCTGTACCAGGATCTGAATCTCGCGCAACGCGTGCTGCGCGATTTCGTCAACGATGAAACCTCGCGCATTCAGGTCGACTCGCGCGAGACGCATCAGATGCTCGCCGATTTCGCTGCGGAGTTCACGCCGGCGGTGTCGTCGAAACTGCATCACTACACCGGCGAGCGGCCGCTCTTCGATCTGTACAACATCGAAGCCGAAATTCAGCGCGCGTTGTCGCGCCGCGTGGATCTGAAGTCGGGCGGCTATCTCGTGATCGACCAGACCGAAGCGATGACCACCATCGACGTGAACACCGGCGGTTACGTCGGCGCGCGCAACTTCGACGACACGATCTTCAAGACCAATCTCGAAGCCGCGCACACGATCGCGCGGCAATTGCGGCTGCGCAATCTGGGCGGCGTGATCATCATCGATTTCATCGATATGGAAAACGTCGAGCATCGCGACCAGGTGCTCGGCGAGTTGAAGAAGGCGTTGTCGCGCGATCGGACGCGTGTGACGGTGAACGGCTTCTCACAGCTCGGGCTGGTGGAGATGACGAGAAAGCGTACGCGCGAGTCGTTGGCGCATGTGCTGTGCGAGCCGTGCCCGGTTTGTCAGGGCAAGGGTCAAGTCAAGACGCCGCGGACGGTTTGCTATGACGTGTTGCGCGAAATTCTGCGCGAGTCGCGGCAGTTTAATCCACGCGAGTTTCGTGTCGTGGCGTCGCAGCAGGTGATTGATCTGTTTCTTGAAGAAGAGTCGCAGCATCTGGCGATGCTGATTGATTTCATTGGCAAGCCGGTGTCGTTGCAGGTGGAGTCGAATTTGAGTCAGGAGCAGTACGATATTGTTTTGATGTAGCTTGATTGACGGTTATTTACGCTCACTCGAAATCGCAGAAAGCCTTTACTGGCAGGCGCGATGGGTAGCCAGGAGGCGCATTACTCCGAAGTACGATCGACATGGCGACCTGTTCAAGCTGTGGTGCGTGCTGCGCGGAGTGTTCAAACACGCGACGGGTAAAAAGGTCATCGTGGCCAGCCCGTGTGCCGGTATCCAGCTCGAGGCGATCATCGGTTCCGGGAAAATGTAAGATATTTATTAGAAAGTCGATTTTCGCGAGATTCGTGGCGTGTCTGGTGGTCTGTGAAGAGTGCGAGCCGGACTTCCGCGGGCGCCTTTCGATGGTGTACCCGCCCTGCGAATGCGTGCTAGCGAGATATCTCGTGCGGCCCCGGCCGGCCATTAGCTGCCGTTGACGCAATATGCGAAGGCGTCATTCCAACGGCCGGTTCGCTCCGAAGCCCGCCAGATGATCGAACGTGAGCAAGTCGGCCATTGCGGTCTTTGGGTCGATAGCCGGGCCCGGTCGGCCGCGGCCGCGTGGGCCGCTGGGTCAGTTGACGTGTGCGAAAGATCGCCCCTCCGCGGCTCTCGAAATGGTCGAAGCCACCGGGCGACCGCTGAACCTCGTCAAAATGGCACCCCGTCCCCGTGCAGCGCCGCCTCCGTTCACGGCAGCCCCGTCCTTATCCACCAAGCGTTTCAGCCCGGTCGCCCGGTGCGTTGGACTCACTGGTAAACCACTATCGCGCGTGGATGGGTATGCCAGTACTGTCAGACGGGAACGCGTATGCGCGTGCCCTTCTTTTCGCTTCGAGGAGGCGCCGTTGAAAAGCTCCTTCTGCAAATCCGATCCAGTCCCGCTATAGCAACTCCGCAAGGTTCCGTGCTTCACGCACACCGTGCCGGCAGCCCACGACCAGCCATGTGCGCAGGCAATCGGTACGTCCAGTCGAACAAAAAGGAGGCAACATGCTTTCAGGAATCCACGTGCTTCGAGCGGCGGCGAGCGCCGCATTGGCGCTCTGCGCAAGCGGGGCTTTCGCGCAGGCTTCGATCGTTTCAGGGCCGTCCAGCGATCCCACCTGCATGGTCCCCTGGAAGAGCGACACGAAGTTCATCAAGTATCCGAAGAAGAACGGGCCCTACCGAATCGCACTCGTGAACGGCTATATCGCGAACACCTGGCGTATCCAGATGATCAGGACGGCCAAGGCCTACACCGCGCAACCGGCCGTTGCCGCCAAGCTCAAGGAATTCAAGGTCGTCTCGACCGGCGAGGACGTTCCGGCGCAGATCTCGGCCGTCAACAACTTCATCGATGCCGGCTATGACGCCGTCATCGTGAACGCGCAGAATCCCTCCTCATTCGGTCCCGCGATCCGCCGCGCGAAGAACGCCGGTGTGGTGCTGGTCGCTTTCGACAACACGCTCGACAGCGCAGACGCGATCAACGTCAACGTCGACCAGTATGGGCTCGGCGCGCTGTGGGCCAAATGGCTCGCAGGCCACCTGCCGAACGGAGGCAAGGTGCTCGAAGTTCGCGGGGTGGCGGGCACGTCGGTTGATACGGACCGGCACAATGGTTTCACGAAAACGTTGGACGACACCGGCAAGAAGTGGAACGTCGTCCAGGTCTACGGCAAGTGGGACGACGGGGTCGCGCAAAAGGTCGCCGCCGACGCGATTGCCGTGCAGGGTCATTTCGATGGCATATCGGCGCAAGGCGGCGACACGGGCGTCGTGCGCGCGATGATCGATGCGAAACACCCGTTCGTGCCTTTCGGCGGCGAGACGGAGAACGGCTTTCGCAAGTTCTGCGCGCAGTATGGGAGCCAAGGCCTGAAGTGCACGTCGGCGGGCACCGGGCCAGCGCAGGTGGCTGTGGCGATCAAGACGGCACTCGCTGCACTGGATGGCCAGACGGTTCCCGTGGCGATCAAGCTGCCGCTCGACGTCACCGACGATTCGATGCTCAAGTCGGGCGTCAACTATTTTCCGAACGACTCCGACAACTTTTTCGTCGGCAACTCGTTTCCGACATGCGGCATCAATTTCTCTGCGCAGGAAATCATGAAGCAGAACCAGGGCAACCAGTGACCGGATGATGGCCCGCGCTGTGACCGGAGACGAAGCATGCTGCAGGATGCAGAGCAGCCGTTCTTTCAGATGTCTGGCGTGTCGAAAAGCTACGGCGGTGCCGTCGCACTGGATCAGGCCGAGCTCACGGTGCGCAGAGGCCGCATTCACGCGATCCTCGGCGAGAACGGCGCGGGCAAGTCCACGTTGCTGAAGGTGATGTCCGGCGTCGTGCAGCCGGACGAGGGCACGATGCACCTCGACGGCCGGGAGGTCTCGTTCGCCTCGCCCGCTGAGGCGAACGCGGCCGGCATCGTCTGCGTGTATCAGGAACTGTCGCTGATCCCCGACTTGAGCGTGGCGGATAACATCTACGCTGCGAACCCGCCGCGACGTTTCGGGATGATCGACCGGCGGGCCCAACGCCGCCAGGCCGAGGAGGCGCTCGCGCGAGCGGGCGCTGCCGACATCAATCCGCTTGCGAAAGTCCGGGACCTGCCGCTGTCGCGCCAGCAGATGGTCGAGCTGGCGAAGGGGTTGGCACACGCGCCGCGCATTCTGATCCTCGACGAAGCCACCTCGGCGCTGACTGCGGCCGACGTCGCGCGCGTGATCGAGGTGCTCAAGCGCCTGCGCGAAGAGGGGCTCGCGCTGCTGTTCATCTCGCACCGCATGCACGAGGTGAAGGCGCTCGCGGACGAATGCACAGTCTACCGGAACGGTCGTCATGTGATGAGCTTCGAAGCCGGCACGCGCTCCGACAATGAGGTTGTCGAAATGATGATCGGCCGGAAGTACCAGCATGCGTTTCCTGCCAAGCCCGCGGCCAAAACGGCGGACCAGCCCGCGGACGCCCGCAGCACCGCGCCGGTTCTCGCCTGTCATGATCTCGCATGGAGCGACACGCTGCGGGGCATCAGCTTTTCGGTGCAGGCCGGTGAAATCCTCGGACTGGGCGGCCTCGACGGACAAGGCCAGCGCGAACTGCTGCTCGCGCTGTTTGGCGTGTTGCGCGGCTGCGCTGGCAAGATCGAGATCAACGGCAAAGCCGTGTCGATCGGGAGCCCGACGGCCGCGCGCGCCAACGAAATCGGTATGGCGCTGATACCGGAAGACCGCAAGACCGAAGGCTTGATGCTGCCGATGTCGGTACGCGAGAACCTGTCGTTTGCCGCACTCGATCGCATGTCCACCGCGGGCATAATCGATCGCGACCGCCAGCAGTCGCTCGTCGAGCAGATGATGGAGCTGCTTGCGATCAAGTCGTTCAGCGTCGACGCGCCCGTGAGCTCGCTGTCGGGCGGCAACCAGCAGAAGGTCGTCATCGCGAAGTGGCTGATGCGGCAGCCGAGGATCCTGCTGCTCAGCGACCCGACGCGCGGTATCGACGTCGGCACCAAGCAGGAGCTCTACCAGCTGCTCAGGCGCCTTGCCGACGAAGGCGCCGCGATCGTCTTCTATTCGACCGACTATGACGAGCTGATCGGCTGCTGCGACCGCGTGCTCGTACTGTACGAAGGCAGGATCAAGAAGGAACTCGCCGGCTCGGCGATCACCGAGCAGAACCTGATTGCCAGTGCTCTCGACCTGCCCGTCGGACAGATTGTGCCTTCCACGGGAGTGGCGCTATGAGCGGGCTGCGCTACTGGTATGCGGAGAATCGCGGAGCGGTGTTCGCGTTCGGCCTGTTCGTGCTGATGTTCGCGATCTATCTCGTCAACTATCCGTCTGCGTTGTCGGCCAACGTATTTCAGACGGCAGCGAACAAAGCGGTACTACTCGCGCTCGTCTCGATGGGGCAGGCGCTCGTCGTGCTGACCGCCGGCATCGACCTGTCGATCGGCATGATGCTGGTGCTGACGAATTGCATCGGGTCGTGGCTCGTCACGGGCGACTCGCTGCACAGCGCGCTCGGCATCGCCGGCGTGCTCGGGGCGGGCGCGCTGTGCGGCGCGCTGAACGGCGTGATCATCATTTTCGGCCGGCTGCAGCCGATCGTGACGACGATTGCGACGGGCGCCGTCTACTACGGATTGGCGCTGCTGCTGCGCCCTGTGCCCGGAGGATCGATCAACGAGGACCTCGCCGACGCACTGACGGGCAAGATCGCCGGCGTTCTGCCAGCGAGCCTGGTGATTCTGCTCGCCGCGATCGTGATCGTCTGGATTCCTTTCAAACGCTCGGCGATCGGGCGAGCGGCATACGCGACCGGGTCGTCCGAACCCGCGGCTTTCCTGTCCGGCATGCCGATCCGCCGCGCGAAGTTCGCGAGCTATACGCTGGCCGGCCTGCTCGCGGCAGTCGGCGGCCTGTTTCTGACGTTCTTCACGGACACCGGCGAAGCGAGCCTCGGCAGCGCGAACTCATACACGCTGTTTTCGATCGCCGCGGTAGTGATCGGCGGCGTGTCGCTGCTCGGCGGCAAGGGCAGCGCGATCGGCGCGATCTTCGGCGCATTCGCGTTCCGTTGCATCGGCGATCTGCTGTTCGTGTTCAACGTCGATGCGCTGTGGCAGCCGCTATTTCAGGGCATGATTCTTCTGCTTGCTGTCGCGATCGGCGCGTGCGGATTGTTCAGGGTGCGCAACCGTCTGGAGTGGTTTCAATGAGCCACGCTTCCGCGACCGGCCGGACCACGTTCGTGTCGAGGCTCACCCGCAGAATCGACAAACCGATCGTGATCGCATTCGCGTGTATCGTCGCGCTGCTGCTCGTCGGCGGGATGTTTTCGCGCAACTTCACGTCGCCGGAATACATCCTGCTGCAACTGAAGGTCGGCGCATTCCTCGGCATCATTGCGACCGGCCTGATGATGGTGATCCTGCTCGGCCACATCGACCTGTCGCTGCCGTGGACGATCACCGTCGGCGCGATGATGGCGTGCGCGGTCGCGGGGCACGGCGATCTCGGGCGCGTCCTCGCGATTCCGGTCGGGATCGGTTGCGGCGTGCTGATCGGCATCGTCAACGGCATCCTCGTCGCACTGCTGCGCATTCCATCGATGATCGCGACGCTCGCGACCAATGCGGTCGCGCAGGGCATCATGATTGTCTATACGGGCGGATCGTCGCCGCAGGATTCTGCGCCGGAGGTGATGCGCTGGCTCGCGGCGGGCTGGCTCGTACCGGGCGTGCCGAATGCCGTCGCGCTGTGGGTGGTGATCGGCGGCGCCACGATGTTCCTGCTGTCGCGCACGACCTTCGGCCGCACGCTTTACGCGATCGGCAACACCGAGCGCGCGGCGTATCTTTCTGGCATCGATACGCGGCTCGTCACGGTGACCGCCTTCGCCGTGTGCAGCGCGTTCGCCGCGTTCGGCGGCGTGCTGCTCGCGGGCTATGCGTCGAAGGCCGCACAGTCAATGGGCGATGCTTACCTGTTGCCGGCGATCGCGGCGGTCGTGCTCGGCGGCACGTCGATTCTGGGTGGACGGGGTTCATACCTGGGCACGGTGGCCGGCGCGATCCTCATCACACTGCTGCAATCGATCCTCTCGGTCGCCCAGATGCCGGAGGCGGGGCGTCAGATCATCTACGGCGTGGTGATCGCGGCGATGCTCCTGCTGTATGGGCGAAGCAAGCGAGAGGCGTAGGTCGAGCCGCTGGCCCGCCAGTCGCGCTCAATCAACGAATGCAACCGGCCAACAAGAGTCATTCGCCATCATCACTTGAATCGCCGACAATCCGCGGTGCTATCTTCCAGGCATAGCTAATATGCCCGGCGTCAAGCGTCAGTATCCTGTTGAGCGAACTCGCAGATCTCTGCCCGTGCGCGTCCGTCTCGCCGACAGCGCGATTCCCTGTAAGAGCAAGCTATGGAAGACGTGGACCTGCTTGTTATTGGCGCGGGCCCGGTGGGTCTGCTGCTGGGCACCGAACTGCAGCGCGACGGAGTCGCGGTAAAGGTGGTCAACCGGATGCCAAACAGGGAATTTTTCAGTAAAGCACTCGGCATAACGGCTCGCACGCTCGAGATTTTCGACGACCTCGGAATCGCTGATCGTGCAATCGAGGCCGGTACATGGCTCACCGGAGTTGAAACGTGGGTCGACGGGGCAATGGTGCCCGAGCGTTCGATGCGAATACCGGAAGACGGCCTGCCCTATGGCTCGCTTTCACTCGCGCAGTACGAGACGGAGCGGCTCTTCGAAGCGGCGTTCGCAGAGCATGGGGGGCGAGTGAATTACGGCTGTACGCTGGACAGCTTCACCGACAACGGCGAGGCTGTCGAGGCGCGTATGACGGGGGCGCAGGGAGAGGCGCTCACCGTGCGTTGCAGATGGCTGGTCGGATGCGACGGCGCGCACAGCAAGGTTCGCTCGGCGTTGGGCCTAAGCTTCGAAGGCGATCAATATCCGCAGACCTTTGCACTTGCAGATGTGGACGTGGTGGTCGTATCCGCGCGGCCCCCTGTATCGATTTGAATGGACTGATCCGGCGCGGGCGAAAGCGAGCCTCGTAGCTGTGCCCGTTCGCTCCTCCGCGAAGCGCTACCGGCTCTCGATGATCGTGCCCGATGAACATGCCTCCTCGCTCGCAAGCACTGGAACAGCGGACCCCGAAACGATCTACAGCCTGCTGTTGCCGTCTTTGCCAGAAGGCACGCAGCTATCGTCGATGCGATGGTCATCGGTTTATCGGGTGAGCCATCGTATTGCATCTGCGTATGGGCGTGGCCGGGCGTTCATTGCCGGCGACGCCGCGCACATTCATCCTCCCGTGGGCGGCCAAGGCATGAACACGGGGGCTTGCAGGACGCGCACAATCTCGCGCGGAAACTGGCATATGTCGTGAAGGGCCTGGCGGATCCTGCATTGCTCGACAGCTATACGGCAGAACAACATCCGGTTGGCGTCGATGTCGTCAAGTCGACGAGTGCGGCGCTCAATGCAGTGCTGTATGGCCCTGGCGGCTGAAGTATCAAAGCAGGCAGCCATGCAACCGGAGCGAGATTGACGGGCTGCGTCAGGTCGGTCGGCCATCGACGCGAGGTCTATATCGCGGCAGGAGCGTCATGCGAAGCGACTCCTCGCCATCATGCTAGATATGCCGGCTCGAGGGGGCCATGGGGGCGCTTTGTGCGCGGTCGTACAGAACGCTAATCTGCGTCCTGCTCCAATGGGGGAGATACATTTTATAAACGCAATCGCAATTCTTTCTTTAGGCGGCGGCGAAAGTGAAGACGACGACGCTATCCGAGGCACAATGCGAAAGCTTTTTTAAAGATGGATTTATCTGTCTGGAGAAAGTCGCCAAGTATTCGGAAGTGAAAAGCCTGCGTGCAGTCGGTGACCGTCTTCTGTGCGAAAAGACGGGATTCGATCAAGGCATGCTATTTGACTTCTATCCCGAGGGTGAAGGTCAGGACAAGCCAAAACTCCTGCAATTGAGTCATCCATCGCATTTCGAGCACAGCTTGTTGGAGAGCGAGTTATGCAGTCGCATGCAGCGCGTCGCCATGCAACTGCTCGGGCCCGAGGCGCGCTTCGTCAGCGACAGCTTCTTTCAGAAGCCGGCCCACACCGATGCCGTCACACCCTGGCATCAGGATGAAGCGTTCACCGATCCGCGCATCGAGCATCGCGAAGTGAACGTATGGTTCCCCTTGCAACCGGTCTCGCTCGCCAACGGCTGCATGCAGTTCATCCCCGGCTCGCATCTCGGGCCGGTACTGCCGCATGAACCCATCGGCGGCGATCCGACCACGCACGGACTCGAGTGCGCAACGGGCTTCAGTATAGAAGACGCGGTCATTTGTCCGCTAGAACTCGGTGACTGCACTATTCACGCTGGGCGCACGCTGCATTTTGCCGGTCCGAATCATTCGGATGAACCGCGTTACGCTTATTCGATGGTGTTCGGTTTGCCACGACGCGCATCGCGTGAAGTGCGCAGCTTCCCTTGGAACGATAACCGCAAGCTCTCGCGCGATGAACGCGCTCACGAAGCGCGAGTGCGCGCCGGTTTCTGGCCTTATCTGTGTCGCAGGGTGCGCGAGTTCGATTATACGAATCCCTATGAGTGGCGGCTTGGCGTAACGCGCGTCGCGCGTCTCATCAAAGGAAAACGCACCGCAGGAGAGTAGTGCTGAGAGCTTAAAGATAAACAACAATCACCGCCTGACTGCTTAAACACGAGTATTTACCAGGCAAGCCACTATGCTCCATCACATCTCCACGAGCGGCCTTAGTCACCTAAGGGAAACAACTCGTCCGTCAGTTTTAATGGCCGCTTTACGGAAAACGATGGTCCGTTG
>NZ_JAQQCJ010000031.1:0-95098 GCF_046030495.1 Paraburkholderia strydomiana | reverse complement strand
AAACGTACTCGCCTACAATCTCACGCGAGTGCTGAGAATCCTGGGCTTCAAGAAGGCAATGAAGGCGATGCGGCTGGTGGGTGCGTGAGCACCCGCAGGTCCCGAAATAAAGCCCTTAGACTCGCCTGGAACGCATCAGAGAGGTTCACCTTCGTCGGCGTCGTGATAGCTGCGAAGGCAGTCAAACGCGCCGCTGGGGTCGGCGCCACGCGTCGCATTGTAATGCCATCGGGTTTCCACACAACCTGGGTCAAAGAGCGACCGCTGCGCAGCGCGCAAAATCGATCTCCCTTAGTTGAAGAGGATGTAGACATGGAAACGCTTAATTCTTCCAGCACCCGTCGGACGCCGTGAAACAAAGGAAGGATGACTGGCCAGAAGGCCCCGTTGAAGCTGCGCGAAATCTGGGCGATTCGAACGAGGCTTACTTCACCTCAAACTCGCGCCATTACGCCGATCCATGACACGTGCAAGGCACCTTGACCAAAACTTGACCACAGTAGGCACGAATTGCCGCGAATAGATCGAAAAGCGCAGCCAGTTAAAGTGGTGGCCACCGATGCAAGTCATTGATTTGACTGCGCTTTGCGTCGATACCTGATTACGGGAAGTAGGACTCTTAATCCGTTGTCGCCTACTCCTGCTTGAGATTGGAGGGTACTTGGCGGGCAGGTCCGACACAAGAAGAAACCCCGCAAGATTCATGTGGCAACCTTCCGGGCGCGGCCTCGGAACAGTATGGACTGCTACGGGAATTGCTCCTGCTGAAGGCGAATGGCGAATTAAAAAGGAAAACGAAGCATTCATTGCAGCAGTATGACCGAGCAACTCAAGCTTCCGCAAGTCCGCGTTCTGTCGCTCCGACGGCTTCTAATATCACGCAAACCGCCGCGACAGAACGGAACCAAGCTAGGTTGCTCCGCGCCCGCTGGCCTCAACGCGGTCTACAATCCATGCATCAACGTCGGTCTCTAGCCATGCAACCCTACCACCACCGATTTGTACTGGCCGTGGAAATTTACCTTCGGCCAGATACCGATAGACAGTACTTGTGCCCAGACCAACACGCAGACGCACCTCGCGAAGGCGAATCAAACGTTGCTTTGCCGGATTCTCAAGGAATTGATCAGCCATCGCCAGACTCCTTCTGAAAGCGTCCGACACGAACCGGACATATAGCAATCTAGACCGCAATTCGGAGCGTGACAAATACCCCGCCGAGAATGAAATTGCGCAAACTCAGAGTCGTGTCTCGCTGGCATCGTCCCCCCGGTTCCCAAGAGTTCCCATCTCATGCGGCGAAGAAGTGAAGCCTCGCTTTGACAAGCGGATACGAAGCCGAATCCTTCCGATTTTTATCAGGTAGCCAACCAGTGGGATGAGTTCACCTGTGTGAAATCCGTGCGATAGAGCGCCCAAAAACGAAGACGCTCCGCTGCCCCGACAGTCTCGCAAAATGATTGAGCCGCCACGAAGCCCTCGCCCGCTGACTCCGCGGGCGGGACATGTTCAGCCGATTCCCCTACGTACCCAGAACTTCCATCGCGTTCCCGATACTGGAGTGGCCTAAAAGTGGCACTATTCTGAAAGCCAAAGAAAAAGGCCTCACAAGCATTGCTTGTAAGGCCTTGATTTCTTTGGTCGGGGCGAGAGGATTTGAACCTCCTACCACCTGCACCCCATTCAATTATTCCACTTAGCAATACGCATCGAAAAGTCCCTTGCATGCATACCCGCTCCCGTCATCAATGCCCAATGAGCGATGGCAACCCACCCATCGAACGATCCTGATTTCTCAACGTACACCGACAGCTATGCAGCGAACGCTTGCGGTACAGCCGACGCCGTTGACGCAGTTTTCTCGTGCTCGTTGCCGCGGTACCTTCCCCAGTCCTCCATCATCAGCCGCCGACGCTCGAGCTGGTCGCGACGCCGGTAAGCCGCCACCGTCTGCGAAACGATGACGTGGGCGAGTGCCTCTTCGGCGAGCGAATCCGGGTATTCCGTGCATTCCGCCACCCAGTCGCGGAACGTCGACCGGAAACCATGCACGGTGATCCCGTGCCGTGACATGCGTTTCAGAAGAATCAGCATCGCCATGTTCGACAATGGACGGCCTTCCTTGCAACCCGGGAAGAGATATCCGTATTTCGCCTTGGGCAGCGCGCTGCGCACAATCTCCACGGCCCGCTCACAGAGCGGCACGCGAAGCGGCCGACCACTTTTCGTACGGTCGCCGGGAATTGACCAGACACGGCTGTCCAGATCGAATTCCTCTGGCCGCGCGAAGCGCACCTCGTTCGTGCGGGTTGCCGTGAGGATGAGCAGGTGCAGAACCCGTGCCGCGCGCCGGGGACGTTGCTCAAGTTGACGCACAAAACCGGGATATCTTCCCATGGAAGCGCCGGGTGGTGTCTTACCTGCGAGCGCTTCTTCGACCGCGGCAACACGAGTTGCAGATGGTCAACGTACCGTGCCGGGTTGCTGCCGGTGCGATGGCCCATCACAGTCTCGGCGTCGAGGATGGCCTTGATGCGGCCACGCACGCGACGCGCAGTCTCCGCCTTTTTCGTCCAGATCGGCTGGAGAATCCGTACGATCATCGCGGTGTCGATGTCGCGCACCCGGACTTCCCCGATCACCGGATATGCGTACCTGCTGAGTGTGTTGCGCCACTGCTGCACATGCTTGCGGCTTCGCCAATGAGGTTCTTGCACACGGATAAACGCTTCGGCCGTCTCACGGAATGTCAGGTTGGCATCCGACGAGGTATCGAGCAACTATCTACGCTGTTGCTCACGCCGCGCGAGGATGGGATCAGTCAACTCTCTGACCATGTCACGGTATTCGGCGGCGAGTTTGCGCGCCTCGCCAAGCGAGACGCGCGAAAGCGGTCCGAGACCCATCTCCCCCACACGCCCGCCAAGCTTGAACCGGAACACCCACGAACGCGCACCACTGTCCGCGATCTGCATGTAGAGGCCGCCGCCGTCAGAGTAATGGCCCGGGGCCACCTCCTTCGCGACCCGCAATGCGCTGAGGCTCCGCTGTCCTCGATGACAATGAATGATCCAGGGCGTTGGACCAGAACCTGATGGCGGCGGTTCGGCTTGATCGGGCGCTCTTGCGGTCGATGATCAGACAGGGCCATGGCGCTATTATTGTGTCGAGCTAATGCTACTTTGCATTCGTCAGTCAAACGTCTATATTTGGCAGATGAAACTTCGCTCAAGTGTCAGCCTCATGACCTGACCAGAGGGGTTTGACGAAGCATTCCATGCCCAAAGGAGCAGATCATGGGTTGGCTACAACTTGCGCTGATCGCAGCGGCTGTAATCGCGATAGCAAAGGGTATCCAGCTGTTCAACCGGGTTTGCCGGCGCCGCTTCGGCCATTCGCTCTTCACGCTGCGAAGCTTCTGGATCACGGCCATCGCAATTAACCTGATCTGGTGGGGACTTTACTTCTGGGCTAACGCAACACTCCATCACACGCCCCTGTCCGACGGACTCATTCTGCTTTCCCTTGGCCTCGCTGCAACAGCATGGCTGCTTTACGAGAACATTCGCGATACAGATCTGCTTTACGGCGTTGGAGGGTCGGCCCTTCTGTTTGCACTGTTCTTCCCGTTGGCCGTCGCCAGCTTTTCCCTGCTTGCAGTCGCGATGGTGGTCATGGTCATCGCATCACACAAGGCGGGACCTGCGTGGTTCGTCGATTCCTGAGAGCGTGCAACGCATATTCCCGTTTCGCTACGACTCAAGACACCGCACCGGTCCGGGTTTGCACGAGCATCAATTGCGCTCGGGGCCACTCCAAAATCAGAACAGTCCCACGGGGTCTTTTGCCCTGTCACAGCTGTAGATAATGAATTCGCTGCGCGGTGCAGTATTGCCCGTACCGCCAACGATGTACTGGATATCGACCAGCGTTCTAAAGCCATGCGCTCATACTGATCATATTCAAACGGCAAACCGTAGCCCTCTGCTTCCCAGTAAGGGGGGCGAGGTAGAAGAAAGTTCGGAGCCCGATCGTAGTGAGAGACGCAGTCGTACCAGTCCAGCTTTTTCGATATATGCCCCCGACAGCCTGAGATGGGCCGCCGACAACGTCTTCTCAATTCGCAGAAGCTTCAGCCCCGGTGGAGAGGTCGTCGCCGCGCCGAATGTCCGCCCTTCAACGCGGCCACCGAAGCAGTTCTGCTGCAGATAGTAGAAACGTGCTGCACGCTGGATGTCGGTGAGTGTGTGCACTGGTGTATCGCTCAGCCACCTGAACACCTCGCGACTAGTCAAGGCCCACTTGAATGCCTCACAGACTCCTCGATATGATGCTGCACCACAAGGTAAAGATTCACAAGGTCATCGTTCACGTCGTTCAGCAAGTCGACCTCAGCCGGTTGGCGCATGAAAAACAGCGCCGCCGCACCGGCAAACACCTCAATGTAGCAGCGGTGCGGAGGAAATCGCGGAATGAGCACGTCGGCGAGCCGCAGCTTGCCGCCTATCCACGGAATGATCGGCATCGGCATTGACAGTTCCTCTGGTCAGCGCTCCATCTGCACATCCGGATCGTCGGGAAACAGTTCCCGCTGGATCTCGCTCCGCTCTGCGCCACGTAATCCGCGCTCGTGCAAGGGGGCGCAACGACGCTCTACTTCATTCGAGTGGGTGCGACCCATGCCGGGCCGATCGCGCAGAATGGGCATCGTCTGCACGAAGTCCGTAACCATTGCTGCGAGGCTCCGGTCATCGGCACTCTGCGATCCGGCCATCGCATGAATCACGCCTTGCCATGCTTCGAGCGACCCAGCGTGGGCGTCCCACAAGGCTCGACGGGCCAGTTCATCCAGCTCCGATCTCCAGTAATGCGCTGTTTCGCCGCGCGCCGTCATATGCACAACAGCCTGTTTCGGATAGCGCCGGGTCTCGCCCCGAGCGAATCGCCTCGTCGCATTGGCCTCCACACCATGCTCGCGCAACTGCATTGCGAACCGCTCGCGCCAGCGTTGCAGGTCGCGCTTGCGCGGGTTGAGACGCTTCCCATCCGCTCCGCGTACCTGCACGCTCAGATGCACGTGCGGATGCGCCTCGTCATTGTGCGCGGCAAAAACATACCGTCTGCCGTCGCCGAGTTCCGCAGCCGCAAACGCGCGCGCGGCGTTGCGCACCGCCAGCCGATCCGTGCCCGGCGGCATCGAGAGCAGCACGTTGAACACCTCTCGCCTGCGGCTTTCTTCCGGGATACCCCAGCCACCGAGGTGCCACGCATCAGTCAGATCGTGCAGTGCCTCGCGGCCGAGCATGGTCATCCCGTCCTGATCCTCGAGTTCGACCTTGCCATTACGCGAGATGTAGCGCAGATGACGGCGCACCGCGCCCATGCCCTGCGCGCCCGACTCCTTGTTCGTGATCTTGACCATCACCTCGGGGGTGCGCCTGAGCGTGCGGGCAAGCTGCTCGCGCATGCGTCGTACATCGCGTTGAAGCTCCCCGCGTGACATGCGTGGCGCACGCACGTGCCGCAGCGGATCATGAAAAAGCCGGTCCCCCCAGTTCAGCAGCATCTGGTCGACGTATGTCTTCGGGAACGACATGCTAGCGGCTCCAGCGATCGAGGTTGGCGCGCAGCACCTGTGTAACTGTGCGCAGGTGTGTATCAATCACGGCACGCGTGTCCTCAAGCACGTGCGCCGCGTCGCGGGCACCGCCGCTTGCCTGCGCCCGACCGAGCAACGTCACAATCATGGCCAGATGCTGGTTCGAGTGCGCAAGCAGTCGCATCTCGCGCTCGCCCAGTTGCGGCTCATGCACGAGCTGCGCGCGGATCACCGCAACTATCCAGCGATTGACATTCATTCCACCAGTCACTGCACGTCGTCTGGCCACTTCGAGTTCCTCCTGGGTGAGACGGATTTCGATGCGTTCGCGATGCCCGTCGACCTGCAGGCGACGATGTTCAGGCCCAGGCACCCCGTCTGGCGACTCGTCCTGGCTCAGCACACCGTGGACCAGGTGCCGGACGCCATCGGCCGCCGTTACACCGTGAAGGGCACACCATACCTCCCAGCGTGATTTCGCTCGCCCGAGATCCACACACAGTCGCGCACGCGTGGCCATGCCTGTGCTCCTACAGCGACGGAGGTGCGGGTTCGGATGGTCCGCGTTCGACCTCCCGGGTCGGTACGCGCTCCGCAGCCGTGCGGGTGCGGCGACTGCGCGTAGAGGGCGCCTCCGGATCAAACACGCGGGGTCGCGGAACGGCGACGCCCTCGGACTCGAAGGCGGTCAGCAGCCGCTGCGCACGTTGCTGCACGCGCGCAATCGATCGCTCGCTGAAACCCTGCTGCCGCATCGCAGCGGTCAGCACCGCCATCTGCACGGCACGCTCCGCGGGCGACATGGCCGAAGGCTCACGTCGGCGGGCGGCCTGTGCCTGCTCCGGGGTTTCCGGCGCGGCAGTCTCACTCCTTCCCGCGTCGTCCTTTCTGCCGCGAGCCTCGGGATCCAGTTGCGTCCGCTCCTGACCCACGACATCGACCTGCCACGTATTGCGATAGACCTCTTTTTCCTCTTCGCCGATCACATTTCCCGTCGCGTCGAGAACCGGGACCGCCACTGTCACGAGACGCCGGCCGAGGTTTTCGAGCACGACCTGGTGTCCGGCGAGCGCGCCGGAGTCCGCCACGGCCCGTCTCAGATCCACACCCCACACGACATGGTCCGCGCCACCCGTATCGCGATAGACGACGTAATACGAGTCGCTACGTGCAGGATTGTGCTGATAGGGCGCACCGCCGTGCTCGACCAGTTCGCCCATATAGCGCTGCCGCTCCGGCCCCTCGGACTCGGCAACGCGCGACCCCGTTTCGGAGGTGGGAGTGGTTCGGGACGGCTCCACGGGCGCGGGCGGAGCCGACGCACGAGCCTCTGGCTGTCTGGGAGCATCGCGCCTTGCTGGTTGCGCCGCCTGTGATTCCATGGGGCCAGGCGCCGCATCGGGCGCTTCCGGTCGATTCGCAGGAACTGGCGCGGCCGGAGGCGTTTGAGTCACGTCGATGCGATTCGTCATCCGGTCACGACGGGCTTCGCTCAGACGCGCCACGTCGACTGCCTTCGGCTCGTATCCGCTCACCTCGATGCCGATCAGCGTGGCCTGAACCCACACCTCGCGGCGGAACTGCTCGTGACCCGATACACGGATACGTCCCCATGCCTTCGCACGGGCCATGTCCACCATCGACTCGACCACATCGGGGCGGTTGTGCTCCGTCACGAGGTAAGGACCGATATCCTCGAACGCGAGCCGATGCGGCGCGTCTTTGAGGAAATACTGGTTACCCGCCCGCAGGTAGCGCTTTCGCACCATCTCCGGCGGATTGCCAAGCGGCGCCCATCGCATGGTGGATGTGTCACTGCTACGATGGAGCGCCTCCTGCTGCGGTGCCCGTTGCTGTTCTGCAGCCTGCGACGGCGCGCCCGCCTGGACGGCCTGATCGCGCAGCCGCGCCCGCGCTGCATCGAACTCGCGGCGCCGGCGTGCGGCCAGTGCGTCGGCCGCGGTCTGATCGACGCGCTGCGCGCCCTGCGGATTCGGGCCAGGCGGCGGGTCCGGCTCAATCACGTTGATGACCGGTTCGTCTGCACGTGGGCCGGAAGAAGTTGCGGTTTCATCCATCATGGATCTCCCTCTGATCTCTGCGCTGACGGGCAGAGCGTCGCCCGCTCAGCGTTGCTGCCCCAGTCCCTGTTCCTGCTCGCGGCCGGCGTGCTCCTTCGACTGGGCGAGTGCCGCCGCCCGTGCCTCCCTCACCCGCGTCCACGACGTGGCCTGCAGCTGGTCAAGCGTTGCGTCGAGGTCGTTACCGAAACCCACCTCGCGGGCGGACTTCTTCAGCGATGCCACCGTGCGCTCGAGCAGGTCGCGCGCACGGTCCCACGGATACACTTTCGCCCGTGCGCCGTCGTAGCCGACCTGCACCTCTGCGCCATTGAGACGCTGGTTCTCGTCCATCCACCGCAGGCGGTCCGAGACAAACTCCATGTTCGACTTCACGTGGAATACAACGCTGCGGATGGACACCTCCTGGATCAGGTAGTGCTCAGTGTTGAATACCTCGCCGCGGTACGGGCCACCGTTCTCGCGGGGCGCCGCCATGCGGGTTTGCGCGCCGAAGCGGTGCTGTGCGAGTGCCCTGATCTCGCCCGGTACCTCGTCGAGTCCGTACAGTGGTTCGCCTACCTGACGGCGCGCCGGCGCTACCACACCGCGCTCCGGCGCGGGAGCAGGCTTCGGCGCATCGGCTTCCCGCCGGTCCGGTTCCGGCGGCTGCGACTGTGCCTGCGCAGTTGCCGGTTCCGGTGCAGGTACGGTGCTTTCCTGCTGCGTCGGTTCCGGCGCGTCCTGATGGCCGGTCCGACGACGCGAAGTACGGCGCCTACCCGACACCTCTCCATCACCCACGAGTTTCTCTTTCACATTGCCCATTGCATGGTCCTCCTTCAGTGCATGGTCCTGCTTCAGTGCGTCGTCCGATCCCTGTGCAATCATGGCCTGTCCGTCGGCTTCTCCACCCGCTACATCTCGCTCCGGTGCTCCGTACAGCGACTCCCGTAAAAGCTCACCAACGACATCCGGCCCGGACAGCACCACCATGTCATCGAAATCAGTCGGCACGTCACCGGCAATCCGTGCCTGCGGCGCGAAGCGTGGCTCGGCCAGCAGCGATGACGTGCCGAGCGCGGCCTGCCTCGCCTGCTCATATCCGGCACCGAGATCGGCGAGCACGAGCATCTCCGCTTCCGGGTACCGGCCGCGCCACATCGCCGCCACCGGCCGAAGGTTGCCGCTCGACAGTGCCGCGACGCTGAACCAGCCGGTCGCCTGCCACACTGCCAGTGCCGTTGCGACGCCCTCGGCAATCAGGATCGGTGTCACAGCACCGTCGCAGAACTGGCCCGGTTCCACCACCCAGTAGCCGCCCGACTTCGCACCGCCCGCGAGAGCCGACTTGCGTCCTTCGGCATCGATCAGTTCCAGCGTCGAAAGGGTCTCGCCGATGCGGACCGGCACCACCAGCACGCGGCCCGTGAGCGGCTCCTCGGCACTGCGCGGCGCGTATCCGAGCAGCGCATGCAGTTCTTCGGCCTCCAGCTCACGCAGTGTCGGGACTGCCCTCACCTGCTTGCGTTCGAGATACGGATGTCCGGGGCCCACCGGCCGGGCCCACTTCCAGATCGCCAGCGAGTCCTGCGCGGCGGCCGCCTGCCGCGCGCGCACGCGAGCCTCAATCTGGGCATCGTGCCGCGCCCTATCCACGGACGGACGGACTGGCAGCATGCGCGACCTGTCTGCGGGATCCATCGCCGCGCGCGAGGCCCGCACATCGAAACCGTGCTGCTGTGCGAGCCAGAAGAGAGAGGCAAGCGTCTTGCCGCCCGACTCGCCGGCCGAACGCCAGGTCACCCGCGCCGCACGCTCGCTGTAGTTGTGGGCGGTGCGGCTCCACTCGTCCCAGATGTCGAAGCCGGCCTCGCCAAAACCCTGCTTGAGGGCGAACGCCATATCGACCCATGTCGCGTAGTCCTCGGCCGGGATCGTGGCCAGCGCCGCACGCGCTCGCTCTTCTTCACTCAGATACCGCGCATTCATCGGCGTTCTCCATGGCGCGGCACGACGTTCGAGCCGTCAGCCGTGCGCGATGCGGCTCGCCCACGTTGCGTACGCGGTACGCCGGAGGCGCGCCTGGCCTTGCGCCCCGGCGCGCCTTCCGTGGGGCGCAGCTCCGCGACGTCGAGATCAGACGGCGACAGCCGCCGTGCAGCCACCGCAACGCGCCCAACTGGCACGCCCAGCAGCATGAAGTGCCGCTCGACGTAGGCAACCGCCTCTTCGTCGCTCACGTCGTTGAGATGCCGTGGCAGATCGCGTGGATCCCAGGCCTGCAGCACTTCCAGATACTCCGGGGAGATGTGCATCACACCGGCTTCGTCCACGTCGTCCAGTTGCACATCCCTTACCCGCCGCTCGACCTGGGCGACGAAACGCACGAGATCCATCGCTGGAATCGCTGGCGCAGCCACCAGGCGCGACGTGAAAACAGGATCGCGCCAATAGCAGATCCGGTCAGCGAGGATCGGCTTGGTGTTTTCGAGCAGGATGATTTCCCTGTCCCGCCCGAGCTCCTTGAGTTCCTGCGGCAGCAGCAGCGGACGGCGCTGCTCGGAAAAACTCTCGCTTGACCCGCCTCGGCCGCCGAAGATCGCGTTCGACCGGCTCACACTGCGCGAGCGGTCCGTGAAGGTACCGAGCATCTCCGAGTATTCGTTCGCGTCCTTCTGCTCACGCGGCGCGTAGATGATCTGCATCGCGTGATTGGTAACGAACGTCCTGGCATCCGCCCGGCCATAGACCGACTCGAGCTGGGAGACCGACTGCACGATCGAGAGCAGGCGCAGGTTGTAACCCGCCATGTAGGCGACGGCCCGGGCGATGATGTGGATCTTGCCGACCGATGTGAATTCGTCCATCAGCAGCAGGCACTGGACCTTCAGCTGCGGATTGTCCTGGGGCAGCTGCCGAGTATTCAGGTTGACGAGTTGCGAGAACACGAGGTTGACGAGGAGCGCCGCCTCGCTCAGGTGGTCCGGCGTGATCCCGACGTAGACCGACATGCGCCGTTTGCGCACGTCGCGCAGGTCGAAGTCATTGGCACTCGTCGCGGCATCAACGATCGGATTGGCCCAGATCGTCAACGGCGCATTGAAGGTCGCGAGGATGCTCGCGAGTACCTTGTCGTCATTCGCGAGAAAGCGGTTGAGCGCATCGACGCACGCGCCACTGAGCAACCGCCGGTTCTGCAGCAGCGCCTGCTGCAGGTATGCCTTGACCGGCATGCCGTTGCCCGATGACTGCCGCAGTACTTCTCCCATCGTCACCGGGCTGTCGGGCACATCAATGTTGCCGGCGCGGCGCGCATCACGCCACTCGCACAGCAGCAGCACGATGCCGAGAAAGAGATTGCGTGCCTGGTCCTTCCAGAAGTCGTCGTGACCGCCGACGGGATACAACGCGTAGCCGATCGAAAGGATGTCGCCAACGCGGAATACGCCATCCGAGATCGCCGATAGCGGGTTATACCGGTGCGTACGACCGTCCTCCGCAAACGGACTGAACAGGTACACGTCGTGCCCGTTTGCACGACGGTAGCCCGCGGTGAGATTGAAGTTCTCCTGCTTGATATCGAGCACAACCACCGAGTCCGGATAGCTGAGCAGGTTAGGCACCACGATGCCCACGCCCTTGCCCGAACGGGCCGGTGCCGCCAGCAGCACAAACTGCTGCCCGCTGAACCGCAAATAGCGGCCACGCCAGACGCCCACGACCAGGGGAGGCCCACCGTGTCCGCCTGAATATTCGCCTGAAGTCGCCATCGTGCTCATAGCAGGCCTGCCCGGCGGATGTCCGCCTCATTTGCGAACCGCGCGCTGCCGTAGAGGCGCCGGCGACCGGACTGTTCCAGAAGCGTGTACACGCCGAGCGCGGGCGCGCCAAACGCCAGCAGCACGCCTAACAGCGCGGCGCCGGCGAGCCGCCGCCCCTGCTTCGGCAGACGTCCGTCATGCCAGGCCAGCGCGGCATCCGGCCACGCATGAAACCCGGCATGAAGCGGGTTGCCGTGCTGGCTCGCGACGAAGAAAAGCGAAGCCAGCCAGAGGGCAAGCGTCAGCCCGGCTGCCGCCGCGGCAAAGACCGCAAGCGTGACCAGTGCAAGCATCGCGTGGTACCCGATCCCCCTGATGGCTGACCGTCCCGTTCCAGTTGCCTTTCCGATGTCCATGGCCTGTTCCCCTTTCACCAGGAATCCGCGCGATAGTCCGCCTCATGGCGACGCAGCGGATCGAACCAGACCTCCGTCATCGACCAGCGCCGGCCGATCTGCGCGCCAGATTCATCGAAGAGCGCGGTGGTCTCCATGTGCGCTACCACGTCGATCGTCATGAAGAGCAGCCGGCGCAGTGCCGCGTCGTCCCATGTGGCGGCTTCGGGGTGTTCCTTCGCCATCAGCGCGAACCGCTCGATGGCAACCGATGCGCTCGACGCGTGATAGCTCGTGATCGAACCGGAGTGCCCTGTCGTCAGCAGCTTCAGGAAGTCGTACGCTTCACTGCCCCGCAATTCGGCGAGCAGCACACGGTCAGGGCGCATGCGCATCGTGCTTGCAATCAGATCCGCAGGCGTCACCCGCGCCTGGCCGTGCCCTCCCTTGCTGTAGATCAGGTGGACGCAGTTCTCGATGTGACGGATGAAGAGCTCGCGCACATCCTCGATCGTCACGATGCGTTCGGTGGCCGGGATGTACCGGCACAGCGTCTTCATGAAACTCGTCTTGCCCGAGCCGGTGCTGCCCACGATCACGAGGTTCACCCGGCCGCGCACCGCCAGATCGAAGAACGCCGGAAACTCGCGCGCCCGGAGGCACCTGACGAGTTCACGATCCCGGGAGCGCAGTGCGGGCATCGCCTCATCAAGTCCAGCCGGACAGTGCCACGTAGTCATCGCGAACAGGCCCTCAGTTTCGTAGGCGTCGAGCGTCTTCTCGCGCGAAGACGGACGGCGGATCGTTACCGACACAGTTCGCGGAGGCCCCACCGGCGGGATCACGATCTGGACACGCGCATCACCGGGCAGCAGCGCGGAGAGCACCGGATGCAGCGCCGAGACCTCCTGGTTCGTGAGCGTGGCGATCGCCACCGCGAATGACATCAGGCGCTCGAAGTCGAGGTCCGCACAGTCATGAGCCTGCCATCCGAGATGGGTTTCGGTCAGCACCCGCTGCGGCCGGTTGATCACCAGCTCCGTGAGAGCCGGGTCTTCGAGCAGTGCCGCGAGCGGGCGCATCAGCTCGCGCACCGAAGCATCCTCTGCCAGCCTCGGCAGCAGACCGTCGGCCAGTACCGGCGCTTCGCTCAGGATATGGACCGACGCGTTCATCGCGTACCCCCCGGCTCCAGCGCGTAGACCGGACTGAAGTCCAGATCCCGGGCGACGATAATCGTGACCTCGGCCCCCTGGTTCTGCGTCAGTGTGGGCGGAATGTTGATCGTGCTGTCGAGCACGCGCGAGGCCATGTCATTGCCCTGCTGCTGTGTGTTCTCGAACACGACCGAGCCGTTGCTGTTGCCGCCACGCGTCGCGAGATAGCCGATCGCATCCTGCGTCATGCCGAGCAACATGGCCGCGCCGATACGCTCGCCCCAGTGGTTGTTCACGTAGCCGCTCACGCCGATGCGTCCTAGCGCGTCCGCCGCAGGAGAATCGATCTCGACCGTGACCCCTTCGGGCGTCCTGATACGCGCCGACAGGATGAACACCCGCTTCTGTCCGGGCGCCAGGTTCGAGCGGTATTCGCTGTTGATCTGCGAGCCGCGCTCGATCAGCACCACATGGCCGTCATCCGAATAGACGTTCTTGGTCACCGTGCAGGTCGAGATACCCGCCTGGGTCGAATCAAATGCCGTATCACCGGCGCAGTCGATCTTGGCGCCTTCGGCAAGAATCAGGCTGCGGTTGCCGAGAAAGCCCGCGCGCACTTTGGGCGTGACCGTCGGCGTCAAAGGCTGGGCGAGTGGACTGCTGCCCTGGGACAGGCCGCCGGCCACGGGCATCACGTTTGGCTGCGTGCCGCCCGAGGCACCGGGTGCTGACGCAGCCGAATCGGCCCCTCCGTTGGCCGGGCCACTGGATCCGCTCGCGAGCAGTGGCGCGTCGTAGTAGCTGCGCGCGGATACGGAACGTACCGGCGCCTCGCGGGGCGCCACGGCAGCGGGTGCCGACGCACCCGTGCCCACTGCCCCTGGCCCACTCGCCACTGCGGCGGCCGCTGACCCCGGTGCGCTGCCTTCCGCGAATACCCGCCCCTGGGCCGGCTGGTCCTGGACGGCATCCCGCCTCGCCTTCTCCGCCGCATCGTGCCGCGCGAGGAAGCCGTGGATCGTCCAGACCGCTCCGCCCATCACGAGGACGACAACAAGTAGTGGCGCGAGCCACCAGGCACGGGGGCGACCGCCCTGCTGTCCAAGCTCCGGCATGCCGCGATCGGCCGGCTGTGCGCCAAGGTCACCGTTTATGGTACCGGTGACCTTTGCCGGGTCACTCCCGGGCATCACTCCGGGCGCAATCACATTGCGCGGCGTTTCCTCATTCATGGCCGTCGCTCCGCAGGACACGCTTCACACCGCTCACCGTCGTGCCGTCCACCGGTGGCACCCCGTCCACATCGAACGCGTCGTTCCACAGACCGACGACCTCGTCGCCCAGACGCAGCACGAGACGCCGGGCCACCTCGTGCACGACGATCACGTCGTCCTCCATGTGCCGGTCAACGACGCTCTCGCTGCCGTCGTCTGCCACCCGGAAGATCGCCGGGATGCGGCGGTTGTCCGGAATGCGGATGTAGGTGAAGCGCCCGTCGTCCCACGCCGCGGTCGGCGCGATATCCTCCGAGTGCGGCATCACCTGCATCGAGTAAGCGGTGTTACGCACCACCGGCGGCTGGGCGAGGCGCTCGCGCACGAGCGCCGCACCGTCTGCAGCCTTCGTCTTCTCAGCCTCAGCGTCCGGATACACGAACGTGATGCGGTACATCTCCTCGTCGTTGCCGAAACGGGCCCTGAGCGGCAGCACAACCAGGTCGAAGCTGTAGCTGTGCCGGTCCGTGCGGATTTCGAGATTCGTGTCGTGTGCGGCGAGTTGCGGCTTGAGGTAGACATCGTGGTCGCCACGGTTTGCGACTACCTGCCACCCATCCCGGTCGCCTGGGGCCACAACGAGAATGCGCTCGGCCGGATCGAGTGCGATGTGCGTGGCGAACCCACGTTGCGCGATGACCCGCACCACCTCGTCCTGCCGGTACACGACCTGTCGCACGCGCGAGTCGCCAGACCAGCCCGGCACATCGTAGGCGCGGGCACCGGGGGAGCCAGCACCCAGCGCTGCCGCCAGTGCGGCCGCTCTCATCAACATGTTCGCTCTCATCGCCCACCTCCCGGAGCGGGTGACGATGCCGGCACCGACGCCGCAGGCGTGTATTCGGGATCGCGGCTATACGCCGTCACCCTGAACCCGAATGGGTTCTCGATCGCCGTGCGTTCGCGCGTGAAGACGAATGGCCGGTAAGTGAAGGCGAGCGTGATAACGAAGCGCTGCGGAGGTTCCGCGTTACCGATGCCGTTCTTCCACGTCGTGCGCTCGATATGCACGACAGCACGACCCGGTTCGTCCGGCACGAGCGTCGTCGAGAGAATGCGGATCCGCCGCTGCGTGTTCGCCCCGAGCTGGCGGTCCAGTGCATCGGGACCGCTGTAGATCGCCCGGTAATCCCGCGCGACACGGTCGTCGCTCATGTCGAGCACGCGGTCGTAGTCCATCTGCAGCAGGCCCCAGTCGTAGCGCTCGCGCGAGCGCACATACACTTCCAACCAGTGCTTGTCCTCGATGTCGCGCATGTGCATCTGCTTCGCGTCGAGCACGTCGATCACCTGCGCCTCACCGGTCAGACGGTCGACTTCGATCGGCAGCGGCACGACCCGGTAGAAAGGAACCATCACAGCCAGTGCGACCGCGCACAGGATCGCGACCACCACGGAGGCCGCCGCCACGTGCCATGCCCGACGCTCCGAGCGCTCCTGCAGATGCGTGACCGACACCTCAAAATCGAGTGCCCGGCGATAGTCACCCGATTCACAGGCGTCACGCTCACTGCTCATGGCCGCCTCCATCGGACGGGTAAGCCGGTGGCACGCGGTTCACCGGCACACGGTGCGAGCCATCCGGCAGGACAGGTTTGGGTGGATTTCCGGAGCATCCATTAATAAGCATGACTAATTGAAATACCAGGACTGCGACGACGGACCGGATCATGTCAGCCTCCTTGGTTTTCGAACTCAGTGGCCAAACTCAGTTGCCAAAACCCGCAGGCACCATCTGGTCCTGCAGCCGTGCGGTATTGCCGGCGCGCTTGAGCACAAGCTCCTGCTGCTGCTCGGCAATCAGCCGGTCTTCGGAATCGACCAGCATCCGGAAGAGCTGCAGCTTCGTCATCTCGTTACCGACCGCCGTGTTCTCGATCTGGATGCGCGCCTGCAACTCCGCGATGCCCTTCTGGTCCTGCGTGACGTCAATCTGCTGCATCAGGCCCTGGATCTGGTCGAGCTCCTGCAACTCCGTCTGGTACGCCTGGGTGCCGAACGCCTTGTCCTGGAACGGCTTGTTCAGCGCGCGCTGGCAGACCTGCTGGTCGATCCCGCTCTGATCTTCGCAGTTATAGATCTCGCTCGCCGAGCGCAGCGTCTGCGCGCTGCCCGTCAGACCCGCATAGCCGCCGTTCTGGATCGCCGTGTAGACCGACTGCCAGTTCGACGGCAGCGAGTTCGACAGCACCGGATTGCTCATCAGTTCGCCAAACCCGCGCGTGCCACTGAGCGACTGGTATAGCTGGAGTTCCTGCTGTACTTCCTGCTTCAGTTGCCCGACGGTCGCAATGGCCTGCACCACATTCTGCGCGTCGAAGACCGGGATGCCCTGTGCATGGGCCGACGGCATCGTTGCGACGATCATCACCACCACGAAGGGGACAAGACCGGTTTGCATGAATGACCTGATCATGACGATGACCCTCCTGCGTTATCCTGGTCGCCGAGGTGCTCGCGGGCAGCGCGCTGGTAGGCAGGAATATGACCTGCACCGCCGCCCGTGTTCGCGCTAGCGGCTTGCCCGCTGCCGCTGGAAATCCGCCCACCAGGCCGACGCGGGCCGTGTCCAAGACTGACGAGCGAGCCGAGACCTCTCACGGCACCACGCGACGCAAATCCGGCAACAAACGCACTGAACCCCGACAGCGTGGCGCCTCCGGCGAGTCCCGAGGCGACGGCCGGCAACTGCCAGCCGATGGTTGCCAGCAGCAGGGACGTGATGAACAGGCCGAATGCCGCACCCCAGGGTGCTATAGCGGTGAGCACTGCCTGACCTGCTGCAGCGAGCGCCGAAGCGTTTGTATCGGGCGAGGAAGCCGTGACGTTGAACGGCGCGAGATCGGCTGAGAACGCCGTGAGCGCCATGCCCAGAAACGCTGCGATGAGTACCTGCAGCAGCGCATAGTTCGTGACCTTCGCGGTCCACGTCTCGAAAAAGCGCGCTGTCGGGCCGAATGCGCCACAGGCGATGAAGGCCGGCCCAAGCCCCAGTACCAGATCCAGCAGCATTCTTGCCATCGTGACCTCGAATGCCAGGACCATCAGGAAAATGGCGCCGCCCAGCCCCACGATGAACCCGCCCGCCATATCACCGATGCCTGCGACAAAGCCGCTGACACTCAAGCCTTCGTGCGTTGCCTTGTTGAAGTACGCATCCATCACCAGATTAATCTGACGGTCATAGCAGTCGAGCGTCTGGTAAATGGCGGACGCGCTCGAGCCTGTCACGCTGCTGCCACTCACCGTTCCACAGCCAGGGTTGCCTGCACCGGCATTGGCCGCCGCGGTCTGGATCGTCTGGGCGAGGCCCGTCGTCGCCCCTTCGACTGCTGTGACGACCTGGGACTGATAGATGCCCGCGCCGAGCGCAAAGGCGAGCATGATGGCCACCTTCAGGCCACGCCACGCAAATGCAGGTACCGACTCATGGGCCTCGCCGCGCACCACGGCGAACCCGTACGTGATGATCCAGATCGTCAGGGCGGTTGTGACCACGGGCACCAGCGCGCTGGAGAGGACCGAGGACACGCTCGTGACATACGCCGACATTCCGTTCTCGAGCGTGCCGCCGACTGAAGTGAAAAGGCCGCTCATCGTGCACCTCTTCCCGACAGAGGCCCGGCTGGCGCGTTCGGGGCGGCCCCTGTCGCACGACGTTTCGCCAGCCGCTCATGAAACACGGGAAGCCACGCGACAGGATCGTCGCCCATCTCGGCACGTATCCCGTCGAGCAGTTCGACGTTGTCCGTCGTCCCCGACAGGACGTCGAGCACGTCACCGAGCCCGGCCAGATCCAGCCTGCCGATGGCCGAACGGTGGCCCTGCTTCATGAGGAACAGGCGGCTATTCTCGCCGAGAGACCGAACGATATTGAATTCGGCCTCGGTCAGCTTGAAGCCCTGCACGTAGTCGTCGTAGTCGGCACGCGGGTTCGGCAGGAAGAAGAACGTCGCCGTCTGCTCGACCAGCGCCCGCGCGATGTCGCTACGCAGCACATCGGCCGGGGACTGCGTATCGAAGATACCCAGACCGTTCTGCTTACGGATCGTCTTCTGCTTGTCCTTTGCGAAATCCGTGAAGACCGGATCGCCCAGGCGCTTCCAGAATTCGGTCATCACATACACAAAGCGCCGCCCGTCGATCAGGCTCTCCGTCAGATGCAGCAGATACATCGTGACGGGCGTCGACACCTCCGGATCGTCGAGCAGTTCCGTATCATCGAAGCCGAAAAGATGGTTGTGACTAAAATCCAGCAGGTCCGACGGGTTGTCCAGTACCCAGCCGAGCCGGCCGCCGGCGCACCATTTCGTCAGGCGCGCATGCAGGCTGTTCTCGCCCACCGCCGGCAGGAGTTGCCGGACCATCGACAGGCGCCGCAGCCGCCGTTCCATGCGTGCGACCTCCCGCACGGCACGCGAAATGTCGAGTTCATCCTTCGCCGACAGCAGCGTGCCGGTGTGGACCAGCCGGCGCACCAGCCGCTCCCAGAAGTCCAGCACCGCTTCGTCCGGATCGAGCTGGAACGGATTAAGTCCCGTCGGGACGCCCCGTCGAAACACCGTGTAGCGGCCGCCCATCGCCCGGATCGCGATCTCGGTGCCCCGGTCCTTGTCGTAGACGACGCCGGTGAGGCCATACTTCATCGCCATCGCAAGGAGGAACAGCTCCAGCACCGTTTTGCCGGCACCCGCCTGGCCGATGATCTGCGTGTTGGCGAGCGCCTTCTCGTCAGCGGACTCCTTCTTCTCCGGCGTCGCGTGGAAGTTCAGGTATAGCGGCTGGCCACTCGGCGTCTTGACGATCGTGATCGCCTCGCCCCACGGATTACCGTCGCGCTTGCCCGTCGCGAAGTTGTGCAGGCTCGCGAGCCCACAGAAATTGCGCGACGTGAGCTTCGCCTCGCGTGGCCGGTAGCGCCAGTTACCAGGCAACTGGGCGAACCAGGCCGCGTCCGCCACGAGGTCCACCAGTGCCGTCTGGAAGCCGACATCGGCGAGCTGCGTGCGCGCCTTCGCCACGTGCCGCGCGATCTCGTCGGGCCCGTCACCGAGCACGGCCAGCGAACAGTGATATTCACCGAGGACGAAATCACCGTTGATCAGGTCGTCCAGCGCCTGGTCCATTGCCTGAACCTGCGACACCGCCACGTCCTCGCCCGCAATCAGCTGGTTGCGCTGACGCTCGAGCGCCTCCTTCGCCGTGGGACGGTCGAGAATCGTGAAGCTCTGGGTCTCGATGTATTCGAAGTCACCGTAGAGCAGACCGTCGAGCATCCCCGGCTCGGTCTCCTCGGGATAGTCCTTCAGATCGAGTAGCGCCGCATAGCGCGTCGCCCCTGGCATGCGGATCTCGACCTTCTCGGTCCGGAAGAAAAGCCGCGAAGTCGGCAGCGCCTCCGCAATCCGGCCAGACGGGACGGGCACGGGCTCCCACGCGGCGTTGACGAGATAACCCAGGAACTCCAGCGCGGCTGAGAAACGCACGGGGCGCTGCGTGTAACGGATCGGCTTCCTGTAGACACCGAGCGGCACCGGGTCCCAAGGCTTCAGGCCGGATTCGACCTGGGCGGCAAGCTCCGCCATCACCTTCAGGGCTTCCTGCTGGTCCCGCCGGATATCATCGGGCGTGCGGCGTGCCGCCTGACTGAAAAGACGCCCCAGGCGCGTGCGGTGCGGCCGGTACACAAGCGTCAGGTACAGTTCGTTGGCCATCATCCGGTAGCCGGCAAAGCTCGCGTAGTAGCGAGTCGCGAGCTCCTGGCAGAACGGGTTGCCGTACGGCGTGGCGAAATGGTCGCTCACGCGCCGGCGGATCCGGTGCGACCACAGGCCGACGTGACCACCCGGCAGGCTGCGCACGAGCTGGTTGAATCCTTCGTGACGCACGAGGATGTCACCGGGATCAGCCGCTTCGAAGGCGATGCCGGCGATCTTCCAGACACGCAGGTAGTCCCCTTCTCGCGTGCGGATTACGTGGTCGGTCACGTGCGACGAAAACGGCACGAAGTCCGCGAGCACAACCTCGCGCCCGGCCACGTCGATGAGTTGCGGCTGTGCGCTCATCTCAGCCTCTCCTCTTGATGCGGACCGGCACGTAGGCGTGTGCGCCCCAGAAACGACGGTTGCGCTGGCGAACTACCATACGAACGCACAATGCGAACTGCGCCAGGCGCTGGTCGTCGTGGCGCGTGACCGAGCGCATCGTGACGAAGACGGGGATGAGGAGCAGCACGATGCCGACACCCACCGGAGGACTCGCGAGCAGCGCCCAGATCGCGGGAATCAGGATGCTGCCGCCTACCATCAGGAACGGCACAAGTGGCACGCCCCAGAGCATCGCGGGTCGCGTGCAGCCCTTGAAGACGGGATCCCTCAGTGGATTCATGAGCGGATTCATGTGCGCCTGCCGCATCAGCTCGTCGGAATCAGCATCGCTGCGATCACCGTGGCGCAGCCCACGAACAGGCCGCCGATGAACACGTTGGCAATGTCGCCGAAGCGCGCGTGCTGGAACATCATCTTGAAGCCCGCCCAGATGATCGAGATCGAGCACACCACCGCGCCCACGCTGAGCAGCGTGGTCTGGATCGTCGTGAGCAGCGTGTTGACCTGCGAGAGCTGCGCGTATGCCGGCGTCACCGTCACCGTCAACAGAGCGGCAATCCCGAGCCCGTTGCGACCGGTTAGCACCGACGCGAGAAACCACAACGCCAACCGGATCGCTATCCATTTCATCTGTAGTCCTGATTTCATGGAATGCTCCTGTTACACATATCGGTTCTGCTCCGTCAGAAGACGACGGCACTTTCCTGCGTCATGTCACCGGGTACACCGATCGGGCGATTTCGCCTGCCGTCCGTGGTCGAAGGAGTTCCATCGTGGATGCGCAAGGCACCGGAACGTGCGCCCTGCGGACCGGACGGAATGACGCGAATGGGTGGAATGTCGGTGGTAATGGGAGAAACCACAGGATCCGGGCGCGCGGCGTCAGCGACGACCCGTTGCACGTAGCCCGTACGAAAACCCGTGGAAAAGTCGCCGCTCGCGTAGCACGACAGCCCGGCGCGCAATGCGCTCTGCGCTTCCGGATGCCTGAACCTCGCGCGCTCGAAGCAGCCCTGGAGGATGGCCGCGCCGGCGGCGAGATTGCGGCAAGGATCGAAAGCGGCCTGCGGCGTCAGCCCGAGCCGGAGCCAGTTCGCGTGGTTCACCTGTGCGAGTCCTGCGCTGTAATTCCATCCGCCGCTCTCCAGTGCGCGTGTGGTCGCGACGGCCTCATCGAGGTTCGCGGGCTGCCGCTCGAGGCGGCCGCGTACCACGCCGATCGCGTACGGGTTAAAGCCTGACTCGATCCGCACGATGGCTGCCATCGTGGCGGGCGCCACGGCCGGCGCGCACTGCTGTGTCAGGGCGAGAAATGCGGCGAGCGGAATCATTCGCCACCTCCGTGGCCGCCCGAGCTTTCGTACTCCCGCTCGAGAAAGAGGCGCGCCGACTGGGTCGGCTCATGCGGAACCGCCGTACCGCCAGCCCCGTAGAACTCCGTGATCGTGCGGTCCGCACCTCTCGCATCCCACCAGACCCGCGTGTACAGTGCGCTGCTGATCTCGACGTTGATCGCCCCACGCGCATTGCACAGCAGCTCGCTCTGCTCGGGGCCACCCCAGTACAGCAGATCCTCGCGGCAGTAACTGGCACTCGCAAAGATGTTCACCGCCGACGTTCCCTGTGAGCCGCCTGCGCCGAAGTCGCAGGCCGGAAAAGGATCGCCGTGGCGCAAGGCCGCCCACAGTCTCCCGATTGGCGGGACGCACTCACCGTACTGTTCGGGACCACCGGGATTGGACAGGCACAGGATCACCTGGCAGCCCCAGTCGCCGGCACGGGCAGTGCCAGGCGCCATGATTGATGCACCGACGAACGCAGCGATGACGGTCGACCAACGGCGCAACGCCCGCAGCTGCGCGCGACCAGGGACCGCAACGTCGAATGAGATGGCGCCGTCATGCATCGCACACCTCCGCATCGCGACGGGCGTGCACCGCATCGTTCCCGATAGCATCAAGCCGCCGTGTGAGCACATTCAGACAGGCGGTCACCGTCCGCGACGCTTCGGCTACCCGGACGTCCTGCGCGGCGGCCCGGCCGTGCGGCACCGGGCGTTTTTTAATGCGCCCGACGGACCCCAGACGAGGCAGCCAGGCGTATCCGTAGGGAAAGGCCTGGTCCACGATCAGCCATTCACGCAGCGTCGTTTCCATCATCTTCACCCACGCCTCTTCCATCGGCGAAGGGACATCGACAACCGGCAGAAGCCCGGCAAAGCGCAATGCCGGATTCAGTCGCGCGCGGACATTGCGGATTCCGTATGTGCCGTTGATGACCGCGGACGCGCATTCGACACATTCCGGTGACATCGCGAGAGGGCTCAGCACCGCATCCGCCAGCGCCTCCGCACAGACAGCACGCAGGTCCGGCAGGATCGGCGCATCGATCAGGCACACATCGAACCATGGCCCCACGGCAGACAGCAGGTGACGGAGATTCGCGTAATAGCGGGTACGTGCGGGATCATCACTCGAACGCAGACCGTCGACGGCGTCGGCGCTGAGGACGCGAAGGCGCCCAGCCGTTACGGGTTGGGCGCGCTCCGGCAGACCCGGCACGCTGTTGCCGGAGCCTGTCGTGTCATGTCCGTGGCTGGCGAGCATCTGTGCGCAGCGCGGTGGCTCAGCCAGGTCCAGCACGAGCACGCGCCAGTGGTTGATGCGGCGCAGGTGACGGGCAAGCAGGCAGGTCAGCAGCGTCCTGCCCGAATTACCCTTTGCCGAAATGATCACAAGCGATTTCATGGTTCATCGTCCTCAGCCGCGCCCGCGGTCGATGAACCTGCGAAGAAAAAGGAACCCGCGGCGCCAGGGAGGCTGGCCGCGGGCCCAACGGGGGATCATTGCATCAGCGCCAGAAAGCACAAAAGCCTGCAGATGCAGGCTTTTTTCGAATGCGTCACGGCACACCACGTCGTCGCACAAACATCGAACTGCGGGGCCGCTAACGCGTACTCGGTCGTGCGTGGCACGTTGACCGGATCAGATTGTTGGTTTCAATCTAGGCGAGTGGGCCGCCCATTGCAAGTGACCTCAGGCACAGCGCCGTCCTTCCATTTACCCACGTGTTCCCAGGTGTTCCCACGGGTTCTCGAAAAAATTTCACGTCCAGACCTTCACCCTGACGTCCCCTGCTACAGCGGCGTCGCTCGCCAACACAACATGCCAGCTGCGCACCAGCACGAGCTGGCTCGGCGATGGGCCCCCTATCTGTCTCCGTCCCGGTCGATCAGCCGCCTTCACGATCCTGGGTAATCCTGGGTCCCGCCATCCAGGACCCGTGCGAGCGCCGCCCGTGCAGCGGCAAGTTCGGACTCAAAGCATTGGACCGGGCGCCGCGGTATACGCAGCCGACGGCAGACTACCTCCCGAGGCGCATGCCAGAGATAGACCATGCGCAGCAGGTCGCGATGCCGGGGATGCAGGGTCCGCCATGCTTTCGTGATCCGCGCCGCATCGACCGGATCGTAGGCGCCGCGCGATGCGTTACCCCAGTTCTCCAGCCGCCGGCGCGGAGGTGCCGAAGCGGGATCGCGACTCATGGCGCGCGCCCTGACGCATGTGCCATTTCGTCGTCGCGCGCTGGCACAGGCGCCCGGTAACGCGCGGGATTTTCCAGAAACCTTTCAATGTCCGCCGCGCGCCATCCCACCAGGCGACCACCCAGTGGCACGGCCGGGGGAAATGTTCCGGCCTGCATACGCCGGTAAATCGTTGAACGTGACAGCCCCGTTATCTCTTCGACCTGACGGCGGCGCAGGATCCTGTGCGCCTCACTGTTCGCAGTTGACATGGCCTTCCCCCAGAAAAGATGCCGGCCTCGGGTTGCCGGTACATGGGGGCATTCAAGCAGCAGTCGCGTCCGGCTTCCAAACCCGTCTTATCGACGGGAAGCTCCCGTCGGGCGTGGCGAACGACGTGTGGGCGACGCGTAACGTATCAGCTATCGACGGCGGTGATTATCGCGGTCAATCTCACGAATGCGGAGCGTAGAATTGTCAACACCGGACATACAGCGGTAGTCCAGCAAAGGTCGTACCCCTCGCATCAACCAGGAGCAACGTTCGTGCTGTCTTCCGATGAATGGCAAAAGCGTACCGTTGAGGATGGTGCCGTGCGCTGCCCGGCATGCGACGCGCTGACCGTGACGATGGGAGCGTGTGCTGTAGGCGCGTATACGATCTACCAGGAGTATGTGTGCGAAAACTGCGGGTACGAATTCCAGGCCATGTTTGGCCTGATCGGGTGTGTGCCCGGACACAACAACGAGGACAACGACGCCCGAGGCATTGTTCCGCCAGCAGGCAACTGAGTACATCGGCCTGGAACCCGGGATACGGTTACAGGCATGCAGGCGTTGCGGTCCTGCAGAGCCGCTGGAGCGCGCTCGTCCGAAGCGATTCAACCGCGCCTCAGAGGAAATCGCCAGCGACCGCGCGCCCTGGTTTCCCAAGCTTCGCTGCGCGGCATGCGCTCCAGAGATTTTTCGTCACGCTCCGACTGCCCTCGCGGCTTGAGTGCGACGCGTTGCAACACGCGCCGCCGGGATCCGAGGCGTCATCCGCCGCATTGTGGAGGGATTCCGATGCGCCGACCTGCCAGTTTCGTCACCGGTTTTCCGGGCATCCAGGCATGCTGGACAGGGTCGACTAGAACTTCATCCTGATGCCCGCACCCACGCTATTGCCGGACGACACGCTGGTCATCGTGTCGTACCGCCATGCGGCGTAGACGTCCGTGCGCTTCGACAGCGGGTAGTCGTATCCGAGCACCACGGTCGACCAGCGGATATCGGCGCCCTGTGCAGGCCGCCGGAGCGTCCCCGCCCAGGACACCAGTATGCTGCCCGTGCCGACCCGGGCGCTCGCCCCCACCTGAACGGTATCGTCGGTGAGCTCGTTGTTGTTGGTCACCCGTTCGTACTGCAGATAAAGCTTGACCGCCTGCAGGCGATATGCCGCTCCGGCCAGCCACGCCGTCTGCTCCGTGGCGCCGTTCAGGAAAAGCGAAGCGGTGTGAAGACTCTGAACTGCGGCAGTCGCCGAGAACGGCCCCGCGAAGTACAGCACGTTCGCACTGTAATTCGCCTGCCCGGCGTGGCCCGCAATGCCTGCATTGCTGTACAGCACACTTCCTGTCAGACCGCCCACCTCCGGCGACTGGTAGACGATCGAGTCGTCAATCGCCGTATCGCTTTGCACCGACGCAGCGCCCATCGCAGAACCCAGAAACGTGTGGACCACCATGGGGGAGAAAACGAACGAGTTGCCGAACGGGTTGAAAAGCAGTGTGGAGACGAACAGCAGTGAATCGTTACGCCCCAGCGTCAGTTGACCAGATTGCCCGCTCAAACCAACGAACGCCCTGCGGCCAAAGAATGACTGCCCGTTGAACGCGCCTGACTGACCGCCGTTGATCCGGTAGAAGCTCTCGAGCGTGAAGATCGCCTTCATGCCACTGCCCAGATCCTCGGCGCCCGACATGCCCCAATACGATGTCGAGAGCCCGCCCGACCCCACCTGCCAGGCGTTGCCCGCCGAGCCGGGTGTACGCACCACCCCGGCAAATGCATCGGCCAGCCCGTAGAGTGAAACCGACGACTGGGCGTGTGCCACGCCCACTGTGACGCACAACGACAGCGCTGCCAGCGCCTTGTTCCATGTTCCCCGCACATCCCTGCACATGTTTTTCTCCTTCATCGCTTGTGAGTGTTCTCTTGACGCTCTCGCCCGCCTGACGGCACGGTCTGTCGCCGTGCGTCACCCCGGCCTGACGCGTGCGAGCGGCCTTCCGCGCTCGGCCAGTGCAATGGCGATCAGCAGTTCGTCCGGTGCCGGTGAGTCGGGGACGCAGAGCGATACCGTGTCGAAGTGGTCGAAGCTCCACATGTCCGTGACGCTGTGCAGGGGAATATCGACGCACGCACCCGCCGACCCGCGCTTCGTGACGGAGGGCATGATCGAGGAGGCGCCAGGCAGGCAGACGCGCACCGACTTGCCGAGTCGTGGATGCAGCACCGCCGCTCCCCATTCGAGCGGTACGCCTGTGCCAGCAAGCGCGGCCTTCCCGTAACCCTGGATGTCTTGCCCCGCACAACCGAGCGCAAGCAGCGCCCGTCCGGTGAGCAGCTGGCCAAGTTCGGCGCCCGCCGCATATAGCGCCTCAAGCTCGCAGGCGGCATCCTGGTCGGTCGTCTTAAGTACCGCAGCGGCCACTATCTGGCGGTGCGGTGGAGTCACTGGCGTGCCGAGCTCCGCGCACCGTTCAACGAGATGGAGCACGATCCGCGTGATCTGGACGTTCATGGCACGATCTCCGTATCGCCCGGTAGCTGCAATTCCAGGCCCGGTGCCGGAAACTCCCCCCTCGCCAGTTCGTACGCACGCGCTGCCCGCAGGACCAGGGCATCGCTGCCCCGACGCCCGATAATCTGCAGGCCGACAGGCAGATCCCCGGCGAATCCGCACGGCACGGATATCGCAGGCACGCCAGCCTGGTTGCACCACGCTGTCAGAACGGGCGCCTGACGCAGATGGGCGGGCAGGCCGGGAACCGGAGGCGGTCCGCAATGAAACGTCGGCGTGAGGAGCAGGTCATAACGCTCGAAGAAGGTTTCCATCGATGCGCCGAGTGCGTGACGGGCAAGCAGTGCATCAACGAATGTCGCGGTGTCGATCCGTGCCCCTGCATCCGAAAGTGCCGTCAGCTCAGGATCAAGCAGTGACCTGTCGGCTGCCTCCATATGCCGCACGCGCTGCGCGAAGAACACGGACCACTGGACCGAATGCATGCGGCCATTGCCGTAGTGGTCCGCAATCGGCGCGACATCGGTCTGGATGACCGTCGCGCCGATTGCGCCAAATGTGTCCACTGCCCTCCCGACACACTCCGCGATGTCCGGCGCCACCGACACACTGTCCGGGGCGGGACACCAGGCGACCCGCAGACCCGCGACGCCGTCGTCCAGCGCGCAGGAATAGCCGGATGGACTCCCCGCTCCAGGAGGCCGGTTGCCATTCGCGCAGGTCATCGCATCAAGCATCAAAGCTGCATCGCGCACGGTTCGCGCGATCTGGCCGAGCGTAGACAGTGCGGTCCACGACACCGCATTGCCCGCCGGCACCAGCGCGAACGTAGGCTTGAAACCAACCACACCGCTCCAGCCGGCCGGAATCCGGATGGACCCGCCCCCATCGGTCGCAAGCGATAGCGGACCCATGCCCAGCGCAACCGCGACCGCCGATCCGCCGCTGCTGCCTCCCGGCGAGAGCCCCGTATCCCACGGATTACGCGTCGCGCCTGTCAACGGGCAGTCAGTGACGATCTTGTTGCCGAACTCGGAAGTCGTGGTCTTGCCGAACGGTATGGCACCCGCGCGCCGCAGCCGTGCGACGGCCGGTGCATCGGCGTTTTCACGGTCCGGCGAAGCGGTCCATGATCCATGCCGTGTCGGAAGACCGGCCACGGCGACGAGATCCTTGACCGAAACCGGTACGCCATCGAGCGGACCACACGGCTCGCCGCGCATCCACCGGCGCTCGGCTTCGCCGGCCGCCGACATCGCCCCTTCCTCGTCGAGGGCGCAGAAGGCGTTGACTACCGGATCGAGCTTCGTGACCCTGTCCAGTACCGCGCACATGACCTCCACAGGCGAGAGGCTGCGCTGCCGGAAGCCGGTAACCAGCTGAGCTGCATTCAGCGTGAGAATTTCGCTCATTCTGTAGTCCTTATCTATTGATACACAACATTCCAAAGCGTGAGGAGGGCACGTCTATCCTTCACAGCCCGGTGTAACGGGGCCGGTGGATTCCAGGATCGAAAAGCTGTTATCGGCAAGCGCCTGGCCGATCCGTGTCTGGCAAAGCACATGGCCCCCGTCGTGACTCACACCGGTTTTGCCACGCGGCAGCGCAACGGACACGGCGGGCAATGCAGCCCTCACGCGCCCGGCGTCGACACTTCCCGCCGACCGGACGGCTTCGGCGAAAAGACGAATGCCCGCGTAGGTGTTCTCGCCGTGCGGGAGCACCACGGCATAGCGGCCGAGGCGGGGGTCGCGTGCGTCGGCGTAACGGGCTGTATAGCGCGTGAGGAACGCCTGGTTTTCCGGGCTGTCGATGCTCATGAAGTACGACGACACGCCTATCGTTCCGGTCGATGCACCTGTGGTTGCGATCGAGAGGGATTCGTGCGCGATATCGGTCGCCAGCTGCGGTTTCATCGCGAACGACCGGTACTGCTTCACGAACGTCACCGGGTCGTCCCCGATGCTGTGCCACACGATCTGCGGCCTGGCACTGGCGACCTGTTGCAGGACGGCACCGTAGTCGCGTGTGCCGAATGGCAGCCAGTAGACGCCGAGGAACTTCCCGCCATGGCGGGCCACCGCAGCCTGCAGCTGCGGGATCAGCACCTTCCGGTTGCTGCCGATGTCCGAGACGACTGCGCAGACGGACTGTCCACCGCCCTGCATGAGCCACGCAATGAGTGGCTCGATCCGCTGGCTCGCAGCGAGCCCTGTTGTGAGCAGTTGCGGGTCGCACCGCCCCTCGTCGAAGTTCGGATAGACGATGAGCTTTCGCGCTGCCCTCGCCGCCTGAAGGGCCGCCTCGCGCTCGGATGGCAGCACCATGCCCGTGATCATCGCCACGTCGTCACGCATGAAAAGCTGCCGCGCCTTCTCCAGCGTCACGGCCGTCGACATCTGCGTGTCCTCGACGCTCAGTTGCAACGGTCGGCCAAGCAGCCCACCCGCCGCATTGATCTCGTCCACCGCTAGCGCCGCACAGTTACGGTTGGTCTGTCCCACACGCGTCAGGGGACCGCTGAGTGGCGCGAGCAGGCCGATCTTCAACGGCTCGGCACCACGTGCGAGCGGCGGGACAGCCGATGTGGCGAGGGATGCCGCTGCGCCAAGCAGCACGGTTCGGGAAAATTCACGTCGGTTCATGCTTTTTCTCACTAGGTATCACTGGATTTCACTGGATGTTTTCAGGGCGGAAGTCCGGCGCGGCCTCGGCGACCGGAGAGAGATAGCGCGCGAGCGGGTGTTCGCCCGTCCCGCTGTGTCGCGGCCCAACGGCACCGGCATGCACGAGCCGCCCGTTGCTGAGCACGATGCAGCGCCGCGCGCTCTGAAGGACGAGATCGAGGTTCTGTTCGACCAGGAGCACCGCCAGCTTCGAGCGACGGCAGAGCTCGGGAATCACCTCGCCGATACGCTCGACCAGATTGGGCTGCACGCCGTCGGACGGCTCATCCAGCAGGAGCAGTTTTGGCCGTCCGCACAGGGCGCGTGCGATGGCGAGGACCTGCTGCTCGCCGCCCGAGAGCGTGCCGCCCTGCTGCGACAGACGCGTCCTGAGCACCGGAAAGTAGTCGAATACCTCGTCGAGAATGTCCGCCCCACCGGCGGCCTGCGTGCCCATCAGCAGGTTCTCGCGCACGGTCAGTTTCGGAAAGATCCAGCGCCCCTGCGGCACCAGCCCGATACCCCGGCGTGCGATCTCGTGCGTGCGCAGGCCCTTCAACGGCTGGCCCAGGAAAGCGATCTCTCCACTCACACGCGGCAGCAGCCCCATGACTGCCTTCACCAGCGTGGTCTTGCCGGCACCGTTGCAGCCGAGCACACCGACCACCTCGTTCGGCAGCACGTCCAGCGTGAGGTTGTGAACCACATCCACGTCGCCGTATCCGGCGCACAGATTTTCAATGCGCAGCATGTGTCGCCCCCCGCCCCAGATAGATGCGGCGGATCTCCTCGTCGTCCGCGATTTCCGCATACGACCCCCGTCGAACCACCTCTCCCCGGTGCATCACCCACGTCTCGCATGCGAGGGACTGCACGAAGCCGAGGTCGTGTTCGATGGCGAGCACTGCGCATTGTTCACGCAACCGATGAATAAGCTGCACCAGCCGCTGTGCGTCCTTCGCAGAGAGGCCGGCTGCGGGTTCGTCGAGAAGCAGCAATGCGGGCTGGCACATGACGGCCATGCCGATCTCAAGCCACTGGCGCTCACCATGCGGCAGATGCGAGGCGACTTCGCTCGCCTGCCCCGCCAGACCCACCTCCTCCAGAACCGCGTCGGGATCCGGCATCGGCGTAGTCCGGTAAGCCGCGACGCCAAGACCGGCCACCACCAGATTGTCGCGCACGGTCATCGTGAGGAAGGTGTTGGTCCCCTGGAACTTGCGCACCACGCCGCGCCGGCAGAACGCGTGCATCGGGCGACCGGTCATCCGTTCGCCATCGAGAATCAGCTCGCCGGAACCGGGGGCGATCGCGCCCGACAGCAGGCCAACGAGCGTGCTCTTGCCCGCCCCGTTCGGACCGATCACGCACAGCAGGTCGCGTCGCGCGATGGTGATGTCGACGCCCGCCACGGCGTTGATTCCACCGAATGCGCGCGACAGGTTGGTGCCCTGCAGAAACTGGCCGTCCATTACCGTTCCTCCTGTGCGTGTCCGGCGCGGCGAACCGGCGACCTGCCCCATACCGCTCGACCGGCCCGACGCGCGGCCTCCACCAGTTCATGGAGTCGCAGTCCGTTCGGCATGAACAGGACACATGCGAGAAACAGACCGCCGAGGATCAGGGGCCAGCCGTCCGTGCTGTAGCTGGAGACGGTTTGCCTGAGCAGCGTCAGAACGACCGCGGCGACGACAGGACCACCAATTCTTCCCCTGCCGCCGATGGCCACCCAGAGGATCACTTCGGTCGCAAGGAGCGGCGAGAACACGTCCGGGGCCACCACCCCCGAGGAAGCAGCCATCAGCGCGCCCGCAATTGCGGCAAGCGCCGCCGAGGCGACGAAGACGAGCAGCAGGTGAAACGACGTGTGATAGCCACACGCTTTTGCGCGCCACTCGTTGCTCGAGATCGCATCAAGCACCTTGCCGTAGCGGCTGCGGCACACGAGCCATATCAGGCCAGTCGCGGCAAGCAGTACAACGGCTACCGTGTACCAGGAGGCGCGAGGACCGCTCATGTCGAACGTGTGGCTGCCCACGTTGAATGACAGTCCCGGGATGCCCAGGATGCCCGTGTCGCCTCCGGTAATCGACTGCCAGCTGACGGCGAGCTGCTGCGCGACGATCAGCACGGCCAGGCTGATGATGGCGAAGAAGTGAAGCCTCACCCCCGCAAAGAGCAGAAAATACCCAATCACCGCGGCGACTGCCACAGCGCAGAACATACCCACCGCCAACCCGGTCACGGACGCCTGTCCGAACTGAACGGTCGTGATGGCAAATCCGTAAGCGCCGAGACCCAGGAACGTCGTGTGCCCGAGCGTGAGCACCCCGGCCCGCCCCCAGAGCAGGTCATAGCTCAACGCGAGGATCCCCATGACCAGCGCATCGCGCACCGTCGACAGCAGCCAGGGTCCGGCAAAAAAAGGCACGATTGCCACGGCTGCCATTGCCACGCTCCACATCAACAGCGGCGAAACATCCCTGGGGCCGAGGGCGGGCTGTGAGAGCCAGAGCCGCAGACAGCCTGCGTGTTTTCCAGACATACGCTTTATCCTTTACCGAGAAGCTGATGAGCCGCGCTGAATCCTGGAATCAGCCCTTGCGGTCTGAACCGGATCACCACAATGGAGAGGACCAGCACCACCGCTGAAGCGAGAGAGGGATCGACGCGATAGCTCAGTAACGTCTCGGCCGTACCGATAACTGCGCTGCCCAGGATGCTGCCCGCAATCGAGCCGATGCCGCCCAGCACGATCACGAAGAACGCCTTGGCGAGATAGGAGACGCCCAGATGCGACTCCACCGAAACCATGGGCGCAACCAGTACGCCGGCAAGCGAAGCAAGCGCCGCACCGCCGCAGAAGGCAATACGATTCAGGCGCCGGGTGTCGATGCCGGTGGCCTCAGCCATCACCGGATGCTGGATCACGGCACGCAACTGCATACCAAAGCGCGTACGGGCGAACAGCAGCCAGCACCCTGCTGTTACGATGAGCGCAACAGCGATCACAAAGATCCGGTAGGCCGGATAGCTCCCCCCGGGGACTGGAACCGCTCCGCCGAACGGCGCGTACACCAGCATCGGCTGCGTGCCGAAGATAAGTTCCAGTGCCTTCTGCAGGATCAGGCTGACGGCGTAAGTCGCGAGAAGGGTGTCCAGTGGCCGGTCGTAGAGCAACCGGATGATGAAGCGCTCAAGGCACCATCCGAGGAGCGCTCCCACAGCCGGCGCCACCAGTAAGGCAAGCCAGAAGGCCTGCTTCCCGCCAACCGCCTGCGCGACCGCCAGCGCGTATGCGCCAATCGTGACCCACTCGGCATGTGCAAGGTTCACGATGTCCATCATGCCGAACACCACGGCCAGACCAAGCGCAATCATCGCGAGAACGCACGCGTAACTTGCAACATTAAGTATTCCTATCATATTTCCCTCGCATACCAGACGGATCCTGACCAGCATCCGTCTGCCGGTAGCCCGCTGAAAAAGAGAACGCGAGCCGGCTGCCCACCGACGCTATCGCCGGAGTGCACGCTCCCGTTTACACAAAATATTGTGAATTTTAGGTCAACAAAACTCCGTTTACACAATTTATTGTGAATTTATGGTTGTTCGCTCCCCGATACTCGATTCGCCCAGTTCAATCGAGTACGCATGACCAAGGAAGCACTGATCAAGGCGGTTGGGAAGGAGATCCGCGCACGCCGCAAGCTGAAGAAGCTAACGCAGGCCGGTCTGGCACTACGCGCGAAAGTTCACCCAAACACCATCTCACTCATCGAGCGCGCAGAAACGATCGCGGGAATCGACGCGTTGATTGACATTGCTGACGCGCTCGGTGTGCCGCTATCGCAGTTGCTCAAGGCAGCCGAAGACCGCGGCGGCGTCCGCTGACTATCTGCGGCAACCCCCACCCTTTTCCCGTACCGGACGCGGCAGCCTCTCTCTGACGATCGCTCATCGCAGGCGGCCCGCGCTGCGCGAACACTTACACGACAAATTGCCGTCACGGCACACGGACACACTGTGACTGTCCAGTCGCATTCGATCGGCCACACTTCCAATTTATTGCTATTAAATTATTCCCTCAAAATGAGGGTGTCAACCCACATAATCAGCGAGTTTACCCTGATTAATTAACCATCGCCGTCCCTTGACATCGACCATAACCGTCAATATTGTATATTTGTTATAATTAAAAAGGAGGTGACATGCAGGGCGATCTCTGTGAACTCACTGCACAGGAACTGCAGGAGCTTTATCGCAACGGCAGTGCCTCGCCAGTCGAAGTCATGGCCGCCGTGCTTCAACGGATCGAGCGGCTCGACCCCGCCGTGAATGCCTTCTGCCAGATGGCTCCGGACGCACTCGACATGGCTCGCGCGTCGGAAACACGATGGCAACGCAAGCGCCCTCTTGGCCCTCTCGACGGGGTGCCAATTAGCGTCAAGGACAACATCGCGGTCGCCGGACTCGCTACACGATACGGCTCACGCGTCACGGACGAATCGCCAGCGCCCCACGACAGCCCCTGTGTGGCCCGGCTTCGCGAGTCCGGTGCGATCTGCTTCGCTAAGACCACCCTGCCTGATTTCGCACACAAGATCGTCACCGATAGCCCGCTTACGGGAGTCACGCGCAATCCGTGGGATACCGACCGTACCCCAGGCGGCAGCAGCGGCGGAGCCGCCGCCGCAGTCGCACTTGGCATGGCGCCTGCAGCGATCGGCACCGACGGCGGTGGATCGATCCGGATTCCAGCCGCGTTCACTGGTACGTTTGGTTTCAAGCCGAGCTTCGGCCGAGTTCCGCATGCGCCACGCGGGCCGTTCGGGCTGTTGAGCCACGTTGGCCCCATGACCCGCTGCGTGGCTGATGCCGCACGCGTCCTGACCGTTATCAGTCGGCCTGACAGCCGCGACTGGTACGCCTTGCCGTTCGACGCCAGCGACTATGAACTTGGTCTCAAGTGCAAGCCAACACCGGGCGGTGTCCGCATAGCGTCCAGTGCGTCCCTGGGCCTTGCTGTCACGCCCGAAACCGCCGTCCACGATGCGGTCATGCGTACGGCTGACACCTTCCGTGACCTTGGCGCCAAGGTACAGCTGGAAGATCCGCCGGGTATCGCTCGCTGTAACTCGATCCACGCGACCATTTGGCCGGCCTGCTGTCGCCAGCTCACCGAAGGCATGGCTGACGCCGGCGCGGCGCTCGATCCGTCATTGCAGGCCTACTCTGAAGCAGGCGCGACAATATCGCGCCAGGCGCTGCTTGGCGCACTCATCGAGAGAGGGGAGATCGGAGCCGCCGTCAACGTGTTCTTCGAGCGGTACGATCTTGTCATCTGCCCGGTGTATCCCCGAGTGGCCATGCCACTTGTGGAACGCCCCGCCAGCGACCAGCTGTTTCCCCATTTCACTGCCTGGTGCAACCAGCTCGGTCTTCCCGCTGCGAGCGTCTACACGGGCACCACTTCAGACGGTCTACCGGTCGGAATACAGATCGTTGGCGGCCGTCACGCCGATGCACTTGTTCTCTGGGCAAGCCACATACTGGAACTCGCCTTCGGGCGAGCACCTCTGACCGACGTAGCACGCTCGCTTTCCGCATCTATACCTGGCCGCACAACACATTAAGGCTGATCAACCAGCGGACACCGAACGCACCGTCAACGGTTCGGGCGTCCGTCCGTCAGTCACCGCCCTTTCTGCCGAGGTGCAGACCAAGGTCCGAATCCAGTACCAGTTTCTGGCGCAAGGCTGCGTGCACCTTGCGCAATTGCGCCTCCGCTTCATCCATATGCGCCGCCATGAGCTGCTCCACCGCACCGGCGTCGCGCCTCTTCGCGGCATCTAGAATCGCGCGGTGGGCAGCGACAGTCTGCCGCCCGAACTCCTGGTAATCCCGCTGGGTCACGTTGCCCGCCACGATCACGAGGCTGTGCAGCATCTGGTTGATGATCTGGCATACGCAGCGAAGAAAGGCGTTCGGATTTGCCGCTGCCAGCACGTCATGAAAGTGGATGTCCTCGTGGCGCTGGTCGAGCGTATGCTTATGGCTTGCGACAAACGGCTCACACACCTCCACGCTGCGTTCGAGCGCTGCCAGGTCGGCCTCCGTCAGATGCGCGACGGCGCCCGCCGCAAGCAGCGGCTCCAGCACGCGCCGCACGGCATAGATGTCCTCAAGGTTGATGCTCTCGAAAAACAGGTAGTTCTGCATCGCCTGAAATGCGCGGGCGAGCGGCACTCGCGTAATCGTTGCACCACCCTCCGGTCCTGTACTCAGACGCACGAGTCCCTGCACCTCCAGTGCCTTGAGCGCATCGCGCATCGAGCCGCGGCTGACGTTGAATATTTCCTGAAGCTCTGCCTCCTTGTTCAATCGAACGCCTGGCCGCACCTTGCCATCGCTAATCCACGTCTTGATAAGTTCGGCGACCTGGTCTCCCCGCTTGGTCGTGCGGGGCCCCCGTTTGTCTCGCTTCAGCAACGGTTTTTTCTCTGTCGTCTGTTTTCGCGCTGCCATACGTCACACCCGTAGTTGGCCATCATCGTTTGATCTGAACGTCATTATCGGTCATCCGCCGCCGCATGACCGCGACGATGTCCCCCCGAACGCCCTCGATACAACACCCTCCCAATGTTCGGAGGTGACGCCCTCCGTTCTGATACCTACGCTCATTGCCAGACGACACGCAAACCTCATCAGTGGGTTCGCGTGAAAATCGGTACTGGGCACAGATGCGCCCGCCTGGGAGAACGCGTCATGACACGGCATGAACAGACGTCGCAACAGGTTCACATCATCGACAACATCGATACAGCGCTCGCAGATCGCGGACTCGACCTAGAACTGCTTGCCAGGCATATGCGCACCGCCAGCCTCGAATCGGACGCAACCGGTGAGATCATCGGCCCTCCCTGGCGTGCTGATGAGGTGCGCGCCCTGAACATGAACCTTGTGCCCACCCGGTACGGCGGCTGTCCGGCGCTGCAGCCTCTCGTAGCGCAGGCGACATTGATGGCCTACCTCGGTGAGGCCGACGCAAGCCTCGCGCTTGCGTTGCCGGGCCCGGGACTCGCCACGCCACCTGTCCTCGCGCTCGCCTCGGCGGAGCAGCGAGCGCAGTTCTTCCGGCGATTCGAATCCGACACGCCGCGCTGGGGAGCCTTCGCCATCACCGAGCCCGACTGCGGCTCCGACGCCACCGCCATGCGTACCAGCGCACGGAAGACGGACCGCGGCTGGGTACTGAACGGCACGAAGTGTTTCATCACGAACGGCGCGCGTGCCGACTGCGTGATCACGTTTGCCACCATCAACCGGCAGATGGGACGCTACGGTATCCGTGCATTCCTGGTGGAACGCAACGCGCCGGGGTTCATGGTGTCACGCATCGAGCGGATGGCTGGCCTGCGCGCCACCCAGCTTGCCGTACTCTCGTACGCCGACTGCGAGGTCACCGATGACGCGCTGCTTGCGCGCGGCGACGAGAAGCCGCTCGACGATGCCTTCTCGGGTGCGCAGCGGTCCTGGGACTACTTCAGGCCGCTGCTTTCCGCAGTCATGGTCGGTACGTGCCGGCGCATTCGCGCGGACCTCGCTGCCTGGCTCGACGCGGGTGGCAAGCCCGCGGACAACCGGCAAGGCTCGGCCAGCGTGTCAGCAGCCCTGCTCGACATCGACCGCCAGATCACGGCCGCATGGCTGCTCTGCCATTGCACGGCCTGGAAGACCGATGAGGGAACCGCCACGTCGATGGATTCTTCAATGACCAAGGCGTTTGCCTCCCGCGTGGCAGCACGGGTGACACGCGCTGCAATTGACCTTGCGGGTATCGATGGCATCACCGCCTGTCCGTCGCTCGAACAGGGCTACCGGGACGCCAGGGCGTTCGACATCATGGAAGGCACCGGCGACCTGCAGCGGCTCATGATCGCGCGAGCCGCGCAACGATCGACGTCGCGTCCATGGAACATCGCGGAACCCGCCTAGCGACTGCATCGTCATGCCTGGCGACCAATGTCCATAGACCTGATCAGGAGATACTCCCATGACCCATACCACCTCCGGTCCCGAACGCGAGGAAATCGCCGCCACCATCAGGTCATGCCTGCTGTCGGCCATCGGCAGCACCACGGCTGCGGACCTGGTCGCGGATGACACGAACCTGTTCGACGTCGGCGTCGACTCAATGAACATGACAGACCTGCTTCTTCAACTCGAACAGCGCTTCGGCTTCACGCTCGCGCCCGAAGATCTCTCATCTGACCTCTTTCTGCGTTTCGGCAATCTGGTCACCTTCGTGGAATCCCATGTACGAAGCAACTGACCACGGGCACGGGCAATTCTGCATCGCGGCAACGGCGCGGTACGTACCCCAGACGCGTGTGCGACCCGAAGTGCTGGTACGGGAGCCGACGGCCACGCCCACCTCCGTGCGGGAGGCCGTCATGCAATCAGTCTATGCCGACACGCTGCGCTGGCGCCGGCAGGCGACAGCTCCCGTTGCCGTGGATCATCCGTCCGGGCGCGCCACAATGCCGGCACGCGTCACCAGCGAGCCACGCCTCACCCTCTCGGAAATGGCGTCAGCCGTAGCCAGGGAGGCTGTCCGGCGGTGCCGCCCGAAGGACAATCGTGCACCCGACCAGATCATCGTATGTGCCAACAGTTTTGAGCATGATCTCTCGCTCTCGTGCGCGGGTCGCCTGCACAGCGAACTCGGCTCAACGGGCGTGCCGTTTGCGATCGGACAGCTCCAGGGCGTGTCCTTTTTCCTGGCGCTGCAGGTGGCAGCCGACATGATGGCCAGCGACGAGCGCATGCACGCCACACTGATCGTCGCGGCTGAACGGTGGCTGCCGCCATTCTCCCGCCAGACCGGAACGCTCACCGCATTGGGTGATGGGGCAGCCGCCGTGCTGGTCAGGCGCCACGCCGGACCCGGATGGCACGTACGCAGCGTTATGGTATGCACGCCCGCCACCGCCGTTGCCATTGCGCCGCACGAGACCTTTGTCGACGAAGCGGCCGTGGTCGAAGTCATCGGGAAGACGTGTGCGCAGGCGGGCCTGAAACCCGCTGCACTTGACTGGATCGTGCCTCCGCGTATCAACGCAGCCCTGGCATGCGAGGTCGGCGCACAGGCCCGACTGCCTGCCGGGCGAATGTGGTATCCGGATCCGGGGGACATCGGTTACCTGTGTGCCGCAGACGCGCCCGCGCAACTCGACGTGCTGTTGCAATCGGTTGCTCCGGCAGACGGTCAGCGCATCCTGATGTGGTCGGCCGGATTCCAGGGACAGACCGCCTGCGCGATCCTCGAGTTTCGCGGGAGCTAGCGATGTCTACGCCCCTGCCCGACTCCATGCTGTCCCTGTCCGGAATCGCATTCAGCCTTCCGTCCCGCACGGTCGATGCGATCACGTGGGCCAGTCGTTGCGGATTGCCCGAGACGCGCGCGAGCGCACTGCTGCGCAACGGTGTGCAGCAGTTCCACGATGCTGCAGCGCAGTCACCGGTCATCTTTGCATGCGAAGCGGTTGCCGCCCTGCTCGAGGATACCGGCACGACACCCGCAAGCATCGATGCGCTCGTGTGCACGCACACGATCCAGAGCAGCGTCATGGCGCCGCCTGCCGGTACTGCCTCGTTCATCCAGTCCCGTATGGGCCTGACCCGCGCACTTGCGTTCTCTGTGGTGCAGCAGAACTGCGTCTCGCCGATCGCAGCTATCCGCATGCTGCGGGTGCTCACCGTCAGAGGTCGGCCCATCCGGCGGGCGATTGTTGTCTGCGCGGATGTGATGGGCGCGGGCTGCGATCATCTGCGCGCAATCCAGGACCTCGCCCTGCACAGCGACGGCGCATGCGCAATCCTGCTGGAGCGCGGCACCGACCGCAACTGCATCGCGGGACTGCATCTTTATACGGACGGTCGCTACTTCCGCGGCACCGACGACGATCTGCAGCCCGTGCCTGATGACCGGTACTACTGGTCGGCATTCACCACCATGCGCACGGCACTCGGACAGGCGGGCATCACGGGTAACGAACTCGTCCATGTCCTGCCCCACCACGTCAACCTTCCCGGATGGTCCCGCCTCGTGACCATGCTGTCCGTACCACAGGAGTGCCTTTTCACCGTGAACTTCGGGCACCTCGGCCATGTGTTCGGTGCAGACCCGTTCATCAACTTCCACACCGCGCCACGCGGGCAACCGGGCTCGCACTCCCTGCTGTTCTCCAGCGGGTTTGCCGGCTGCTTTGGCGCAATGGTGATCCGCCACTGATCCTGAACTTCATAGCGATCCGGCCATGAGAAACCTCCTTGACCTTGTGCAGTCGGCAGCCCGCCGCACACCTGATGCGCAGGCACTCGTTTGCGGCGATGTCCACGTGACCTACGACGAACTGCTGCAGCTCAGCCACACGTTCGGGCAGGCATTGCCCACCCTCGGCATCGCTGCGGGGGAGCGCGTCGCGATCTTTCTTGACAAGCGTATCGAGACCGTCGTCTCGATGCTTGGCGCCTGCGCGGCGGGTTGCGTGTTCGTCCCGGTCAATCCGCTCCTGAAACCGAACCAGGTGGCCCACGTGCTTCGCGACAGCGGTGCCCGGTGCCTCGTGACCACCGCATTGCGCGCCCGCTCACTGGCTGCGGAAGGCATTGCGCCAGTATCCGACCTGATCCTCGTGGATGAGCCTGAACCGGCAGTCTCCAGCCTCGGGAACACGGTCAGGATTCATCGCTGGCCAGGCCGTGACACCGGCCGCCCCGACGATACCCATATCCAGGGACCGGCGGTATCCTACGTTGATACCGACCTCGCCGCCCTTCTGTACACGTCCGGCTCGACAGGGCTGCCCAAGGGCGTGATGCTCAGCCACCGGAACCTGCTCGAAGGCGCCTGGAGCATAGCCGACTATCTGCGCCACGAGCCGTCAGACCGCATCCTCGCCGTTCTGCCCCTGAGCTTCGATGCGGGGCTGAGCCAGTTGACCTCGGCCTGGTCTGCGGGCGCAACAGCGGTCCTTCTGAATTACCTCAGCGCGCATGATGCCGTCCGCGCGTGCGAGCGCGAGCACATCACTGCGATTACCGGTGTGCCGCCACTATGGATGCAGCTTGCAGCCGCAACGTGGCCCGACGGGGCGCGCAACAATCTCCGATACTTCGCGAACACGGGAGGTCGCCTGCCATTGCCCGTGCTGCAGAAACTCAGGGCGCTGTTTCCGCGAGCCACGCCCTTCCTGATGTATGGGCTGACCGAGGCGTTCCGTTCCACGTTTCTCGATCCTGCACAGGTCGACCGGCGGCCCGACTCGATCGGCAAGGCCGTTCCCAATGCGCGGGTGCTCGTCGTCCGGCAGGACGGCACACCGTGCGCTCCCGATGAAGCCGGCGAGCTCGTGCATGTGGGTGCATGCGTCACACTTGGCTACTGGAACGACGCGGCACGCACCGCTCAACGCTACCGTCCTTCGCCCGAAACGAAACCGGGCGGAGCGCCGCACGATATGGCGGTCTGGTCCGGTGACCTCGTGCGGCGCGACAGCGAGGGTTTTCTCTATTTCATCGCGCGCAATGACGCCCAGATCAAGAGTTCCGGCTACCGGATCAGCCCGGAGGAAATCGAGGAAACGGTTCACGCAAGCGGCCTCGTCGTGGAAGCGGTTGCCCTGGGTATCCCGGATGACGGGCTTGGTGAAGCGATCGTGCTGCTCGTCGTCCTGGCAGGTGGTTCAATACGTATCGACGATCTGCGCGACTGGTGCATGCAGCGCCTGCCGCGTTATATGGTTCCCCGGGACATCGTGAGTTGTCCGGAAATTCCACGCAATCCCAACGGGAAGTTCGACAGGGCGGCGCTGCATGCCCGGCTTGCCTCGCTCGCGAGCGGTTCTGGGGAGAAAGCATCGTGAACCTGACTTTCATCCGGCGGCCCTCCGGGCTTCAGTTCGGCGGCGTCGACGTGCGTGAGTTGGCCGACCGGGCAGGACGTACGCCGTTTTTCGCCTACGACCGCGCAGCGATCGACGCCCGCATCCGGGAACTGCGCAGCCTGCTGCCCTCCGGCATGCATCTGCACTACTCGATCAAGGCGAATCCGATGCCAGCTTTGGTCCACTGTCTGGCCGCATGGGTTGACGGGTTCGACGTCGCCTCGGCGCAGGAGATGGCCGTCGCGCTCAACGCCGGCGCCGCCCCGGCGGACATTGGCTTTGCCGGGCCCGGCAAGTCTCACGACGACCTGCGGCGCGCAGTCGCCAGCGGCGTCAATGTGCACGTCGAATCGGAGACTCAGTTGCGGCTCGTCACTGCGCTCGGATGGGAACTCGGCGTGCAGCCCAGCGTGGCGATCCGCGTCAATCCCGATTTTCAGGTCGGACAGAGCGGCATGCGCATGGGTGGCGGCGCGGCGCCGTTCGGCGTCGATGTCGGTCAGTTGCCGGCGCTGCTGCGCGAACTCGAAGCTCGGGAAGTCGCACTCGCCGGCTTTCACATCTTCTGGGGTTCGCAATGCCTGCACGCGGCAACCGTTATCGAGGCCCAACGCCAGAGTGTTGAACTCGTCCTCCGCCTGGCCAGCGGTTTGACCGACCCGCTGCGGTTCGTGAACCTTGGCGGTGGCTTTGGTATTCCCTACTTCCCGGGCGAAACACGGCTCGACGTGAAGGCAGTCTGCGAAGCGATGCACGACTGGCTGCCAGGGATGCGCGCAGGTCTGCCCGGAACGACGCCGATCCTGGAGCTCGGGCGTTATCTGGTGGGAGAAGCGGGCATCTACGTGTGCCGCGTGATCGACCACAAGGTCTCGCGCGGCAAAACATTCGTCATCACGGATGGCGGCCTGCATCATCACCTCGCGGCCTCCGGCAACTTCGGCCAGGTCCTTCGCCGTAACTTTCCGGTCGTCATCGGAAACCGTCCCGATGGTGTTGCACGCGAACGCTGCCACGTGGTGGGCTGCCTGTGCACGCCGCTCGACCGACTGGCGGACGACATTGAGCTTCCCGAAGCCCATATCGGCGACTTCATCGTGGTGAAACAGTCGGGCGCGTATGGGCGCTCGGCGAGCCCGCTGCATTTCCTGAGCCATCCCGAACCCGTCGAAATGCTCGTGTGACGCCGCAACAGCAGGAGAAACATCATGCCATCCAGTCGATCCGTCATAACGGACCTCACGCCAGCATCGTGGGCACTCAGCGACGACCAGCAGGGGCTGCGTGCGACCGCAAGACAGTTTGCGCGCGAACGCCTCGAACCGCTGCTCGTCCATCAGCCAGACGCTGCCCTGTGGAGCGAAACGGTCAGGCTCGCTGCGACGCTCGACCTCGCGGCCATGATCCTGCCGGAGCAGAAGGGAGGCATGGGAATCAGCCGGCACGACCTGGCGCTTGTCGTTGAACAGTTCGCGGCGGGTCCGCTGGAACGCGCGGCCGAACTGACACTCAGCAGCCCGGCACTGATGACACTGCGCGAATACGATGCGCTCGACCGGCTATCCGATCGGGATACTCAGCATTATTTCGACGGCAGCACATCGATCGCACCGGGTATTCCGGACATCGATGCCTCGGGTCTCTGGGTATTGCGTCGGCACCCCGCCTCGCCAGTATTGATGGTCCGCATGCACGACAAACGTCCGCAGCTCGTGCTCGTGACGCTGCCTGCAGGGCAGGAAGAAATCCGCGGTGCCGCACCTGTTGCCGTGTTCGGCGCGCTATCCATCGAACGATATACCGTCGTGCCTGCAGACGATGCCTCGATCCCGGTGGTGTCCCGGGACGAAGACAACTTCGGCCCGGATCCGGTTCGGCAGTCGCTCGTCGACACAGCGCTCTACTTTGCCACGCTGCTTTCGGGCGCCGTGCAGCAGTGTGTGAACTTCGCCCTTGCCTACAGCGCGACCCGACAGACGTTCCGCAAGCCGATCGTTGCGCATCAGCTCGTCGCTGCCCGGCTCGCCGACATGCTCGTGTCCGCGCATACCATCCATCTCGTGCTCCGGTCGGTGGCAGCGCAGGATACGCAGGCGCAGATCGCCCCCTTATCGCAGATGGCTCGCCACGTTGCCACCGAAGCGATGAACGTTGCGCGCGAGCTTGTGCAGCTTTGCGGTGGCCATGGCTACGTGGAAGGCCTCCCGCCGGCGGCACGGTTCCAGACGGTGCACTGGTTTGTGATGCTGTTGATGAAGGTCGAGGCCGCGCTGCGCACATTCATCGCGTCTGCATGAGGCATTCACCGGCCGGAGATTCGACGTGGACAGCCAGGGCCAGGCGCGAGCACTCGCGCAGCAGACTGAAGGATCCCACCAGACGGATGGAGGATCCGGCTCATGCTGGCTCCGTGAACCTGACAGCAACGATGTGAACGACATCGCTACCTGGCTCACCGAACCGGACATCAACCAGTGGTTCGATTTTGGGCAGGGCCGCCAAACGCTACCCCTGCTTGCCGTGCAGCTCATGATGCAAAGCGGTCGACATCGACTGCGCATGTTCGGACCGGCAGGCCATAAGGTCGCAAGCGGCCTTGTGGCCATCAGCGATCTCGCGCATGCCTTTGGCACCGCCTCGTTCTGGGTATTGCGCGACAGCCGGCGCCCAGCGTGCAGTGACATGACGTTTGTGGCCTCGACCACGCTTCTCCACGAGGCGTTCGCAACGGACCGGCTGCATTGCGTCACGGCGTGGGCCGTGGACTGCAACGTGCGGTCACGACGCCTGCTCGAGCGGATCGGGTTTCGGCCGGTCGGTCTGCAGCGCGATTGCCATGTCATGCGTGGGTCGCGGTTTGGGCGCGTACTCTATGACCTGCTACCAGCCGATCTCGCCAACGGCTCGGGCCCGCCCGAAGGGGGCGCATGAACCCGCCCGTCATCACCGCAGTGACGGCCTGGGTGCCAGAGGCCATACCGCTGTCCCGATGGATGACGATCGAGTCGACACTGCGCGCGACGGGTCATCCCGGGTGGGATGCCTGGATGAGGTCCTGGCATCCCGACTACGGGCACTGGCTGGATGCATGGCCGGGTAAGGAAACCGGTGGTTCGCACCCTGTGCATTCCGGTCTGGTAACGCCAGGCATGACCTGCATGGTGCCTGTCGAAACCGGCACCGGTCTTTCCGGACTCGCCGTAAAAGTGGCGAATGCGCTCTGCGCTGCACGCCCACCGGACGCCCGCCCGGTCGATGTCATCGTGTTCTGTCACAGCAGCCTCGATGAACATGTTTCGACCACCGTTGCCGGGCGGCTGTGTGCCGAAGTCGGTACACCGTGCTTTCCATTTTCCGTCTCGCAACAGCATGGTGTATCGCCATTCACTGCATTGAGGCTTGCGGCCGACCTGCTCGTCGCTGAACCGCACATCCATACGATACTTATCGTAGCAGCGGAGAAGTGGTGCCCACCATTTTCGAGAATATGCGGAACTTGCATGGTGCACGGTGACGCCGCCGGCGCGATGCTCGTTGAACGAACCGACCCCGGCACAGGTGGCGTGCACCTGCTTGATGTCGCGACCCGGCACGTTCCCGTTGACATGGTGTGCCGTGACGCAGGAGTCGCCGATGCCCGGACATTCCCCTTGCTATCGATGATCGACTCGCTCCTCGCGCGACATGGCCTTCACGACGGGAATGTTAACGACGTTGTGGGGCACCCAGGTATTCCGTCGCTCAGGGCCGCAGTATCCGACCTGCTCGGCCGGCCGGACGCAGGTGTGCAGCATGAACATTGCGTTCATCTCGGCGCCGCCGAATCCATCGTACGCCTCGCACAGATACTCAACCGCGCCGCCTGTGGCCGGCGACACCGCGTGCTGCTGTGGGGCTACGGGACAGGCGGCTTTATCGGCACAGCGCTGCTGGAGATGCGCGGCGCACCCTCCCAGCCTATCAGCAGAACGATGTCCAGTCCGTCTTATGATCCCTGATCTCGGCATACCGCACGTCGCCTTCCATCTTCCTCAGTGCGTCGACGATGTCCGAAGCTGGGGACAACGGACCGGACAGAGCACCACTACCGTCGTGCAGCTGGAACGGGCGGGGATGCGCTATTACCGGAAAGCGAATGGGCAAACTGCGATCGGTCTCGCGGCCAGCGCGATCCAGCGTCTCCTGCTTACCTCAGGTATCGCACGTCGCGAAGTCGACTGCATCGTGTACGTGCATACACTGCAGGGCAGCGTTGCGCCTCCGCCGCACTCGCTACCCGGCCTGCTCTGTGACCGTTTCGGATTCGTCAACGCGGAGGCGTTTTCCTTCGCGCAGCAGCACTGTGCGTCCGCCCTCGCCGCACTGCGCGTGATTCGCGCGATGTTCATCGCCCGACCCCACATGAAACGGGTCCTGCTGGTCGGTGCCGACGTCATGCCGCTGGCATCGGAAAGGTTAATGCAAGCCGAGGGGATTCTGGGCGATGGTGCGTTTGCTGCATTCATCGAGCGCGGTGCCGCCGTCAACCGCCTGCTAGCGATCGCGATGCACGCCAGCGGGCTGGGCTGGCAAGGGGTACTGGCAAATGACGAATCGCGCCTGGCAGCGCAGAACTTCTTCACGGCGCGCAGCCTGATCAGGCAGACCGTCCAGCAGGCACGTTTCACACTGGACGACATCCAGCGTATCCTGCCTCACCATCTGGATCTGCCCGCGTGGCACCGGCTGCTCGATTCGCTTCAGGTCCCGCACGACCGTCTGTTCGCGGAGAACTTTGCCCGCATCGGCCACGTCACCGTCAGCGATGCATTCATCAATCTCGCCCAGTGTGAGGGGCTCGTAGCGGGCAGGCCGCTCCTGCTCTTCGCGCGAGGCATCGGAGGGTTTTCAGCGGCAGCGTTGCTGGTCCGTTAGCCTGCCGACTCAGCCCCGTCTCGTCCGCTTGCCCCAGCCCCATGCAGTGGGTATATTTCAATCCCTTACACGAATCGTCGGGCGGTAATCGGCACACTATAATAAATGTTTGAATGCATTCGCGCCCTTGCATAGTACGCGTCCAGTTGGCCATTCCGGTGTCGCAACCTGCGGCAATCGTATGCGCGACTCTGATTGGCCCCTCACTCCTGAAACGCGTGTCGCATGAATCGCACCGCCGTTGCGCGCGGGCCTCGTTCTCATGCGGCACCTGGAGTTCCTGACTCTGTTGGGGCAGCGCCGGGGTAGTGAACATGAAACATGTCTCTGGACGCCGTCTGAACGAGCGTCAGCACAGGCCATCACTCATATCTGATCGTCTACAAACCGGCGCACCGGCACCGGTGATGCGTCTTGCATGTGCCACCGATATTCCTTCCCTCGTCGAGTCTTTCGGCCATGCGGCCGGGAAACTTGGCTTCCCGCACTACGTGATCAGCCGCGTTACGCGCAGCCGTTCGGCCTCCACCCGGCGAACGTCGCTCGAGATGATCGGCTCACACTATCCGCAGGAATGGGTGCGGCACTACCAGCGTCGCGAATACGCGTCCACCGACCCCGTTCATCGGGCTGCGTTCCTCCAGTCGGCTCCCTACCGGTGGCATGACATCATCGGCTTGAGCAAAGCCGAGCGTCGTCTACTCGACGAAGCAGGAGAGGCCGGGTTGCGCGCGGGACTCAGTATCCCGGTCCACCAGTCCGATGGCAGTATCCTGCTGTTCAACCTGTCCGGCCCGTTGCGTTCCGTCAACGACGCAATCAACTCCCGGCTGGCATACCTGATCAGCGCGCAGTTTCACTTCGAACTGCATCGCCTCGCTCAAATGTCCCCGAAAAGGGCGGCCCACCTGCTGACACCGCGTCAGCTCGAATGCCTGACCTGGGTCGCCCGGGGGAAAACCTCGGCCGAGATTGGCGAGATCCTCGGGCGCTCGCGCTATACCGTTGACTACCACATCGAAGAAGCGATGGAGGCCCTCAACATCCGCAGCAGGACGGCCGCTGCAGTCCACGCGAGCGTACAGGGCATCATAAAACCCTGACTCCGCTTTTCCCGCAATTCCCCCGCATGCCCTGCCCGTCGCCGTAAGCGGCGTGGGCCAGTGCACGCTCGCGCGTGCGCGCCGACACCCTCCCAAAGCTCCGAGTTTCCGGGCCAGAGACACGCTGATAGCGTCGCGTCAACGGCTAACACCAGGAGGAGCCCATGTCATATATCGTTGCCGGCCGGCTTGATGAGCTGCCATCAGATATCCGTCACCATCTCGGAGTCTTCCGTCACAGGGTATTTGTCCAGCGCCTGCACTGGGAAATACCCGGCGTATCACACGATGCGACGAGCGAGTGGGATGAATTCGACGTAGACGCTACGGTCCACCTGGTCGCACTGTCCGCAGACGACGAGGTGTGCGGATGTGCGCGGCTCATGCCCACCACAGGACCCTATCTGCTCCGTGACGTCTTTCCGGAACTTGCAAGGCCAGATTCCTTGCCGTCATCACATTCGATATGGGAGATGTCGCGATTCGCAGGATCTGGGCTGCCAGACCATCGAACGGGCTCCATGCCGGGCATGTCGTTGTTCCCTTACTCAATGGCGCTCGCCCTCTCGTTGGGCGCAACACGCGTGATCGGCGCGGTCTCACGCTCCGTTGCACGTCTGTACCGACGCTTCGGGCTCGATCTGCTCGATATCGGCGTTGACACGGCGCCGGGCTGCGCCAACCTCGTTGCATGCTCAATCGATCTGGACCCTCCCACGTTCCACAAACTCCAGTGCGATCCTGTCACGCTGCTGAACTCGATTACCTGCTTCGGACAGCACCCGCTCGCTGAACCTGGCATGCCGGGTCATTCGCATCCGACTCAAGCGAATGCACCTTCTGTGCGCGCCCGAGGCGACATGCCCCTCGCCGTTTGCGACAACAGTACGGTACACACGCAAGCGACAGTCTAGACGACCGGCCCCTGACATTAGCGCATGCCTGCAGGCCGGCAATGGTGCCGGTTGTCGGCCTCCTTCACCCAGTCCGGCCTGATCGCCGACGCGTAGGCCTGCCCGCTGCGCGAAGCCTCTCCATTCTGCTGTGAACTCAAGCCCAGGCGCTCGTCGATCGCGTGCGCGACGGTCGCAGACTTCGGAGGATGATCGTGATCGCCGTCCGCCCAGAACGTACACATCGCATCGAACAGAACGGACAGTATCGACGTCACGTAGGGCAGTTTCACGACGATGCCCTCCTCTGGCCGGTCGCCAGCAAACTTGCGACAATGCTGCTGGAACCCGTTCACGGGCATCATGATCCGCAGGGAATCGAGTTCACGCTGCAGGCGATCTTCAAATGAGTAGTGAACGGTTGCCGAATGCGCAAGCGCCTTGCGCAACTGGCAGAGCTGCCGGTCCTTGATCTCCATGCATCTGGTTAGCCGACGCACTTCGGCTTCGGCCCGCTGCAAACGCTGATCGGGAGCAGCGTTTGCCGACACCATCAGTGGGGCGCTCTCCATGCCAGTGACTGTCCATGCATTGAGTTCTTTCATGATGTTCCCTGCCTCAAATGCGCATGCCTGTACCGTTCCGGCTGCGCCCCTTCCCCGCCGTCAGACGCGCACGGAAGGCACCTGGAGTCTTCGCCACTGGTCAATCGTGACCGTTAATCGCAGCGAGTCATCGGACTTCAGCCACGTATCTTTTTTCGGTTTTCTCAGACGAAATATCAACTGCGAAAAAAGGCAGGGCGTGCCATATCGGAATCAGCATGGATATGCAGCAGGCGTACCGACAGTTTTGGTGACCGCCGGTCACCGGATCGACGGGGCCACCGTCAGGCAGCGTGCACTGTCCTGCCATTAAGTCGCAAACATGCAGAACCCACTGTCGAAAGGGCGGCATAGTTCGCGGAAGATTGTGAAGAGAAGACTTCTCCATGGCTCGCAGGCCAGAGCGATCTGCAAAGACCGCCGAAGCGCAGCCACGCACTGAGGCATGCACAGGACGGGCACCGAGTCGGGCGTCGGCGCCAGCGCTTTATGAACGCTGGTCGCCGGAAGGAGCACCGCACAATCCATCTCCACGCCCGGTACCTGATCCAGCATCGCGCCTTCCTCCAGTAGCGCTTGGGAGCAGCCGCCGACGCGTGCTGCTTCGCAAGCACGCTGAAGCGTTCGGAGTGCAAGTCTCGTGTGCCCTTGCCAGTGCTGAACCAACGCTTGCAGCACGTGGAGCTTGACTGAGAGCAGCAGTCGGACCGGCACGATGGACAACGCCGGCTCCAGCAAACCGGTCACTCGATCGAGTCGATGCCGCTGCAATGCAAGCCGGATTCGGCCCAGCCACGGCCCACCGAGCATCTCCGTAACGGGAATCCATACCGGCTCGGGCGGCGATGCGTCGCTCGACACGTGTGGTAACGGCGCTCCGATGCGCGCCGGTTCGCCGCGCTACCCCGCGATGTAGAGGCGCTCCCACGCGATCGACACCATCGACAGTGCAATGAATTCCGGTACTGCGGCGAGCGTGATGTCTTGTTCGAATTGCGCTGCGAGTCTTCCGCGGTGTCCAGTTCGTCCAAAAACCACGGCGTAGGTTTCGCAACGGAAGGCCGTCAATCAAGGAATTGATGTTGTTCTGCGATTTTTGTCAAACAGATCAGATCTCCCAGATACCACCATGTCGCTCACAGATGCGCAGGTGCGCGTCGTCAGCTAGAACCCATGGAGCCCCGGCAATCGATTGTCCGACGGCGGTCGCATGTACCTCCAACTGGATAAGTTCGGAGCCGAATATCGGCGGTCGAATTACCGGTTCGCCAGCAAAGAGAGAACGCTCGCGCTTGCTGTCTATCCGGGGCGTGTCACTGGCCAGGGCTCGGCAAAAAAACTGATAAACGTGCTGCGCGGCTCGGCGCGGGCGATACATTTGAAGCTGTTGCATCGGCATGGGTGGAAGAACGCAAGTTCTACGTCGAGTCGAGCCACGGCAACACGAGAACACACTCGCGCGCTTCAGCAATGATGCCTTCTCCTGGCTCGGCAAACGTCCAATCTCTGAGATTGATGCGCCGGAGATCCTCGAAACGCTGAAGCGAGTCGACGGCCGCGATGCACGCTACACCGCTCGTCGTCTGCGCGGAGAAATAAGCCGCGTCTTCCGATACACGATCAAAGAGGGCTTCTGTCAGTCAGCCCCGGCTCGCGATCTCGTCGGCGCTATTGCGCCCGCGAAAACAACCCATTTCGCCTCGATCATCGAACCAGCTAAAGTCGGTGAAATGCTTCGCGCATTCGATGGCTTCAAAGGCACGTTCCCGGTGCTATGCGAACTGCGACTGCCCGCCGACCTGTTCCAGGGCTGGCGTTACTCGCCGCACGGATCAGGGTTGGCGTTTGCCGCGGCCACCAGCGGGTTTGCCGTCCGCCTTACGTGAACCCACGGCTGGCTTGCTGGCGGGTTTGCTGCGTGGCTTTTGCACACTGAATGGGTTACCGCTGGACAAGCTCGTGCCTTTAGCCCCGGCCACAGCGCGTTGCGCCGCAGGCTTGCGTTTGTTTTCGCCAGTTTGCGGGCGCGGCTTTTTGCTGAGCACCTGCGTGGCGCCCGGCGCAGCTTGCGGCACTTTGGGCTTCTTGGGCTTTTTGGGTTTCTTGATGATCTGGCCCGTCGCGCTGGTTTGCGGCACGCGGTGTTCGGCTTCAAAACCCGGCTCTTCTTCACGGGCCAGCGTTTGCCGGATCAGCGCTTCAATCGCGGCCAGTTGCGGCGCTTCATCGGCACACACAAGGGACACCGCCACGCCGCTGGCGCCCGCGCGGCCGGTACGGCCAATACGGTGCACATAGTCTTGCGCCACGATCGGCAGATCAACGTTGATCACCAGCGGCAGGTCGTCGATATCCAGCCCGCGCGCAGCCACATCGGTGGCTACCAGCATCTGTACTTCGCCCGTCTTGAAGCGCTCCAGCGCACGCAGGCGCGCGGGCTGCGGTTTGTCGCCGTGGATGGTGTCGACGGCATAGCCCGCTTCATCCAGCATGGCCGCCAGATACTCCACGCCATTGCGGGTTTTGACGAACACCAGCGCGTGCTCCCAGTTGTTCTCAGCCACGAGGTGCATGAAGAGGTCGGGCTTGTTCTTTTTATCCACCGGCACCACCCACTGCTTGATCTTGCTGGCCGTGGCATTGGGTGGGCTGACACTGATATTGATCGGGCCGCGCAGAATGCCTGCCGCCATGGCGCGGATATCATCGGTGAACGTGGCAGAGAACAGCAGGGTCTGGCGCTGAGCGGGCAATGCAGCAAAGACGGCGTTGAGTTCGCGCGCAAAGCCCAGATCCAGCATGCGGTCGGCTTCATCCAGCACCAGCGTTTGTACTTGATCAAACTGCACTGCGTTCTGGCGATGGAGATCCAGCAAACGGCCCGGCGTGGCCACGAGCACATCCACGCCTTTGCGCAACTTCATCATCTGCGGGTTGATACTCACACCGCCGTAGGCAGCCAGAAATCGTAAGTCGAGGCCTTTGCCGTATTCGATAAAGCTTTGCAGCACCTGTTCGGCCAGTTCACGCGTGGGCACCAGCACCAGAACACGCGCGCGGTTGCTGGACACCGCCGGGCCGTGTTGCACCAGTCGTTGCAACAGCGGCAGCGCAAAACCCGCCGTTTTGCCAGTGCCGGTCTGTGCCGCGGCCATGACGTCCTTGCCACTGAGCACAGCAGGAATCGCCTTGGCCTGCACCGGCGTAGGTGTCTGGTAATTGAGGTCCTGCACATTACGCAGCAAGGGATCGATCAAGCCAAGCGAGGCAAAAGACATTGGCGTATTCCGGGCTAAAGCCGCAATTCTAGCGGTTACCGCCTGATTGCGCCGCGCAGATCAAGGTCAAAACGATCGACGTTGATCGCCACTAAAAAACGTAGCGGTGCCGGGCGCCACGCCGGCAAGCTGCACCTACGAGACACCGATGAGCAGCACTGCCGCCAGCGCCAGCCCCAATGGCATCAACAGCAAACGCGCCAGTGGCTGCGCAACCAGCCAGGCGCGCACCCGCATTGCCGCCAACTGCCCGAAATAAGGCCACAGTCCAGCCAGGCGATCCATGATCGGATCTGTCGCGGTAACGACAATCAGAAGGTCCGGCATCAAAATCGCGCACATGATCCGTAAATGGTCGATGCAGAACGACCGCGGCACAAAAACCACAGCGGAGTAATTCTATCCTCCGATCACGTAAGCATTCCTATTCACTCACAAATTCTATCGCCTCATTTGTAAGCCGACGAGATTCGCGGCACCGAGATAGACGACATCAGGCGCGGAAAACCAATGCGCCTGAATCAGAACCGCAAGCAAGGGCGTGTAGGCGAAATGCGCAAGGCCAATGCCGATCAGACTCGCGCAGAGTCCCGGGAAAACAGAAGGCCATACCGTCGCTGGACGATCCACGACTTTGGAATGTGTAAGGCTCGACAACATGAACGCCGAAGGAGATGCCGATTGACACGACACGCGCGAACCACCGTTGGACTACATCTTCGCCACCTGCAAGACCGCTTCGGCGAAGGCATGCGGCGCTTCTTGCGGCAAGTTATGACCGATACCGCCTTTGACTTCATGATGCCGGTACTTGCCCGTGAACCAACCGGCGTAAGCGGCGGGTGACTGATGTGGCGCGCCGTTCGCATCGCCTTCCAGAGTGATCGTCGGTATGGAGATCTTTGGCGAGAGCGCGAGTCGCTTTTCCAGTTCGTCGAACTGCGGTTCACCTTGAACGAACCCTAGCCGCCATCGATAGTGGTGAATGACGATCGCGACATGATCGGGATTATCGAAGGCCTGAGCGGTACGCGAGTATGTTGCATCGTCGAATCTGAATTTCGGCGATGCGTTTTGCCAAATCAGCTTGTTGAATTCGTTGCGATTCTCTGCATAACCCGTGGCGCCGCGCTCGGTGGCGAAGTAATACTGGAACCACGCCTGTAATTCGCCGCGAGGTGTCAACGGCTTGCGATTGGCGCTCTGGCTACCGATCAGATAACCACTCGCTGACACGAGCGCACAACATCGTTCAGGCCATATCGCAGCGACGATGTTCGCCGCGCGCGCGCCCCAATCGAAGCCGGCGAGTATCGCCCGATCGATTTTTAACGCGTCCATCAAGTCGATCACGTCCGGCGCGAAGACGGCTTGTTGACCATTGCGCGGCGTGTCCGCGGAAACGATGCGTGTCGAGCCGTAACCCCTGAGGTACGGCACGATCACACGATAGCCCACCGCTGCCAGTATCGGCGTCACTTCCACGAAGCTGTGGATGTCGTGAGGCCAGCCGTGCAGCAGGATGACGACCGGTCCGTTCGACGGGCCTGCTTCGGTGTATCCGACGTTGAGTCGGCCGGCGTCGATTTGCCGGTTCGGCCCGAGCGAGGCGGCCGAGGCCGCTCGCTCGGCAATCACGATTCGCGACTCGGCAAAGCTATTCGCCGACCCGGGCAGATCGAGAAACATCAACGCGGCCAACGCCGACGTATTGCCCAGCAGATGGCGGCGCTGGATGTTCAGTGATCGACATGTCTGTTTCTCTTGTCGCGCTAACTGACGTACTGAGCGATGCCGTGTCCGTACGACCAGTTCTCCTTTTTCACCTCGACGAGATTGATCAACACATTCTCGGGTCGTACACCCGGTGAAATCGCGAGGCCATCGGCGATGGCCTGGTAGAGCGTCTTCTTCTGCTCGATAGTACGGCCCTCGTTCCAGGTGATCTGGATCATCACGAGGTCGTCGTTGCGCCCGACGCCGAGATAGGTTTCGTCGAACTGAAAGTTGTCCGCTTCGTGTTCACTGACGATCACGAAGCGGTCGTTCAGCGGCACATTCGCACCGAGCATCGCTTCATACACAGCGTTGCCGAGTTGCCGACGGTAAGCGGCACTCTTGCCTTTCAACAGATCGATACGTACGAGGGGCATGACTTTTCTCCTCAGGAAGTTCAGATGCGGGACATGTCGGGATGAAGACCGCGTACCGGACTCACGGCTTCGAGTAACGAAGCGAGGTGCAGGATCGTCGATTCCGCCATCCACGGCGATACGAGCTGCACGCCGATCGGCAGTCCTTCGCGGCTCGTACCGAAACGCAGCGACAGCCCCGGAAGTCCGGTCACGCTCAACGGCGCCGTGGCGGTCATTACATGCAACGACGACACCTTCTGACCGTCGATGTCGAATTCCGCCGCGTCGTGTTCGTGCGCCGGCACGGTCGTCACCGGGCAGATCAGCGCGTCGTAGCGCTGGAAGTACGCGGCGAATCCGTCGCGCAGTTGTTCCGCCTTCTGTTCCGCGTCGACGAAATCGGCGATCGAGGTGTCCGGCGTGTCATAGACGCCTTGCACGTGCTTGAAGATCTTGTCTTCGTGGCCGGCCGTCACTTTTCGAAACGCGGGCTTCGTTTCCATCACCTGGAGTTTCCAGAGCAACTCCAGCGCATTGATCTCTTCGAGCACCGGAATACGCACCGGCTCGACGGCGATGCCAAGACTGGTTAGGGCTTCGGCCGAGGCACGCACAGTCGCGGCGACGTCGGCATCGACCGGCGCGAACGCATCGACGAGCCAACCCACGCGAAGCGGGCGACCCGGCGACGATCCCACGCCCGCATCCAGTTGAAGCGGGGCCGTCGAAAAACCATCCGCGCCGTCAGGACCCGCGAGGAGCGAGTACGCGAGCGCGACGTCGCGGACCGAACGCGCGATCGGGCCGACGTGCCAGAAACGGCGCGGCACGCGCGGCCAGATCCCCGTCATCGGAATGCGTCCGTGAGTCGCCTTGAGCCCGACGACGCCAGTCAGGGCCGCCGGACCTCGGATCGAGATCGCGACGTCGGTGGCGAGGCCGATCGGCGACATGCCCGCTGCAATGGCGGCGGACTCACCACCGCTCGATCCGCCCGGCGTGCGATCAAGATTCCACGGATTCAGCGTGCGTCCCGAAAGCAGGTTGTCGGTCTCGATCCAGAAAGAGAATTCGGGATGATTGGTCTTGGCGAGCAGGATGCCGCCCGCTTTTTTCATGCGAACGACGGTGGTTGCGTCAGTGTCGGGCACGCGGCCCTTGAAGATCGGTGAGCCGCGTTGAGTCATGACGCCGGCGGTATCGATGGCATCTTTCGCCGTGAACGGAACGCCATGCAGCGGCCCGAGTTCACGACCGGCCATCACCGCCGCCTCCGCAGCTTTTGCGGCGTCAATCGCGTCGTCGGCGACCGTGACGATGGCGTTGATCCTGCGATCGACGGCATCGATGCGCTCGAGATGCGCCTGTACGACTTCGAGCGGCGACACTTCCCTGGTGCGAATCAATTCGGCGAGTTTGCTTGCGTCGAGTGAGACGAGTTCGGTGCTCATAAGGATGACTCCAGGAGTGTGTTGGAGATGAAAACAAGGCAGCGCTGCATCTATCTACCTAACGTTTGTTAGGATGTACGATAAGCAATCTGCCCGGCGTCGTCAACACCATTCGCGCCGTAGGGATTTATTGGCGCGGCGAGCGCAACCGTAAAAGCGGACGCACATTACAATCGAGCGTTAAGGGATTTCGCCGCCGTTCTGGCGAAACGCAAGGCTAATCGGCCTCGATGGTGTTCGAGGCTACTCATCTTTATCGAGGACAGATTTGTGGCAAACCAGGCAAGTACGAGCACACATTCCAGTGACAAAATCCTGGCTGCCGCGACAAAGATCGCGCAGGCGCACGGCTACGGCGGATTGAACCTTCGCGCGCTCGCCGAAGAGGTCGGTATCAAGGCCGCGAGCCTTTACCATCATTTCCCGAGCAAAGCCGATCTCGCCGCCGCCGTCGCCAAACGTTACTGGGAAGATGCGGCGGCCGCGCTGGAAACGATATCGGCGAAGACACCGGATGCAGTCGGCTGCCTGCGCAAATACCCGGCAACGTTCCGCGCGGCGCTGGCGAACGACAACCGCATGTGTCTGGCAAGCTTCATGACTGCCGAATACGACGATTTACCCGACGTCGTGAAGACCGAAGTGCTGGCCTTCGTCGATGTCAACGTGGCGTGGCTCGCGAAGATGCTCGTCGCAGCGGAAATCGTCGGCGCAAAAGACGCCAGGACGCGCGCTCGCGCGATCTTTGCCGCCGTCTCGGGCGCACAGCTGATGGCGCGCGGTCGCGCCGACATCAAGCTCTTCGATACGTTGATCGACACGTATCGTGCAGCCGGACTTCTCCCTGCCTAACAGATGAAGCCACGAGAAGATCAACGTCCCGCGTCTCCGCGACGGTATTCGGCGGTGAGATCGTCAAATTGATTCTTGAGTGCTTCAGGCAAGTTGTAGTCCGCAGCGGCGAGCGTATCGATCAGTTGATCGCTTCTGCTTGCGCCGAGAATGACCGAGGTAATCGTGGGATTGGCCATGACCCACGCGACGCCGAGCTTGGGCAGCGGCTCGCCGTTCGCGCGCGCGATCGTCAGAAGTTGCTCGACCGTTTCGAATTCACGATCGCGCCAGTAACGTGCTTTGTACATCGCGCCGAACGAACCCATTTCCGGCGAGAAGCGTCCCTTGTCCGGATCGTCTGCCTTGCGGTAGCGCCCAGTGAGCAAACCGCCGGCGAGCGGGTTGAAGGGGATGACGGCGAAACCCTCTTCCTGCGCGAGCGGCAGCAAGTCACGCTCGATTTCGCGAAACAGCAGGTTGTAGCGCGGTTGCGCCGAGACGAAACGCGCGAGCCAACCGGTACGCCAGAAAATTCGATACGCCGATATAACGCGTTTTCCCCGATCGCACGATGAGGTCGAGAGCTTCCGCCGTCTCGTCGAGCGGCGTCGCCGGATCGTCCATGTGCAGCTGGTACAGATCGATGTAATCAGTGTTGAGCCGCCGCAACGACGCGTCGATGGCATCGAGCAGATGCTTTCGCGACGACCCTCTGTCCCACGCCGACAGCCCCATCGCGCCGCCCGCCTTCGTCCCTACGATAAAGCGATCGCGCTTGCCTTTGAGCCAGCGCCCGGTGATGCGCTCCGCTTCGCCGATCTCGTGCGGCTCGGCGCCGCCGGGATACATGTCGGCTGTGTCGATGAAATTCACGCCGGCTTCGGCCGCCGTGTCGAGTATCTGGAACGCGTCGCGCTCTGCAGTCTGATGACCGAAGGTACCCGTCCCAACGCAAAGGCGGGACACTGAGAGGCCGGTACGGCCGAACTGCGCATACTGCATGGCAACCTCCGTTAATCCAGCAAGGTATTGACGGCGCTCGGTCCAGCCGCCGCATGCGGCGCGGTCTCCTCGGCATCCGTCAACCACCATGTCAATGCGGCAGCAATGATCGCGATTGCGGCGGCAACGCTCAGGAGAATCTGATAGCCGCGAGCGAGACTCGCGACCAACACGGCTATCTCGACTTTCTGACCTGTCAGCGCTTGCGCCGCGGCTGCGAAATTGCCGTTGGCAGTCAGTCGCGTCATCTGCGCCTGGTCTTGCAACGATGCCATCGGAAAATGCAGCGCGACATCGCCGGCAACGCTCGTGAACAACACCGCGCCCAATGCAGCAAACCCAAGCACCAGGCCACTGAAACGCACGGTTCCCGCGATCCCCGATGCCATGCCTGCCCGTTCAACCGGGATCACGGTCATGCTGACCTTTGGCACCTGGCCATTCAGAATGCCCGCACCCAATGACGCGATGAACATCGGTACCAACACCGAGAGATAACTCAACCGACCAATTACGATTGACGTCATCGTTAAGCCAACCGCGACAAGACACAGGCCGATCGACAATAGCGCGCGCCCGGAAAAGCGATGATCCAGATACGCCGATACGATGCGCGGCATGACAAAAAGCGGAGCCGCGAGCGGCAGCATCATCAAGCCGGCGACGAGCGGCGTCCTATGAAGCGCGCTCTGAAAGAAAAATGGAAGATACGTGAGCATCGTCAGAAAGGTCACCGGATAGGTGACGCCCGCGATATTCGCGCCAAGAAAGGTGCGCTCCTCGAAGTAAGACAGATCGACCATCGGCCGGGACTCGCGCCGTTCGACGATCAGAAAGGCAATCAATAGCAACACTGCTACGCCGGCGCGCCACAGGATCCAGTGGTTGCTCCAGCCCTCCCGATTTCCCGAGATCAGTGCCCACGTCAGCAATCCAAGAAATCCGCTGAACAGCACCACGCCCATCAGATCGATGCGGCTGGCAGCGGGATCTTTCGATTCTTCCACGACGAACAAAGTCAGCCCGATCATGACGGCCCCGATCGGCAGGTTCACGTAGAAAGCCCACTGCCAACCCAATGATTGCGTGATCAAGCCGCCCGCGACAGGCCCAAGCATCACCGCGATCCCGATCACGGAACCCCAGAACGCGAACGCTTTGGCGCGCTCTTTCCCGTGGAACGCATGCGAGAGCACGGCCAATGCGGCGCTCAGCAACAGAGCCGCGCCGATGCCCTGAACGGCGCGCGCGACGTTCAGCGACACGACCGATGTAGCCGCGCCGCAAAAGAACGACGCCACGGTAAAAATCGCGAGTCCGAGCACGAGAATCCGCTTACGCCCAAATCGATCCGCCAATGCGCCCGCAGGCATCAGCAGGCTGGCGAAAGCAAGTACATATGCCGAAATGACCCACTCGATCGACGCAAAGTCCGCATGCAGCGATCCTGCGATGGAACTGAGCGATACGGCGACGATGTTTGCGTCCAGATTAATCATGAACGATGGCACTGAAACGCACAGCAGTAGCAACAACTTCATGTTCATAAGATTCCCTTTGTTCGGCACGCAATGCAATAGCGAGATCCATCCCATGATGGCATATGCCACCAACGCACCAGCAAGAGCGATCGAACTTCGGTTCTTCAGGGCGTGAGTTAACTGGCATATGCCATAATACAGAAAATTCGAGCGAGGTAAACCGATGCATCGACAAACCGAGAAAGCGCTGACGTCCAGCGCGTGTAGTTATGGTGCGCTTCGCCGTGCGACGCGAAGCATGGGGCAACTTTACGATCAGGCGCTCGCACCGACGGGCATCAACGCGGCACAATTCAACCTGCTGCGCACGGTCGAGAAGCTCAGCAATCCGACTCAGAGCGAACTTGCGGGCGATATGGTGATGGACCTCTCGGCACTGGGGCATACGCTCAAACCGCTGATCCGCGAAGGCTTCCTGAGCCTCGAGAAAGACACGAATGATGGTCGGCGTCGAATCGTCACGCTGACCAAGGATGGCCGGGACAAACTGAAAGAAGCCAAGTCGTACTGGAAGCCGACTCAGCGCCGCTTCGAGTCGACGGTGGGCGCGGCGGCAAGCAACGAGTTACTTGCTTTGCTGGATTACCTCGCTTCGCCCGCCTTGCGCGAAACGCTCTTGAAATAGAAGCGGCAACGGCCTTTCCGGTCCAGACCTGCTAATGTCGGTTAGCTGGCGAGCAAGGTTATCGCGCGCGACGACAGGGCGGTCCATGGGGCCAATGGTGCAGCGCAGGTCGCCAGCGAACGCCTCCCATTGCGCGACGATCGCTTCCATGTTCCGCAAGATGAAGTCAGCTAGCCGCATGTCCGCCTCGTTAGTGGCACATCGCCCTGAACTGCGCTGGTTCTACCAAGCCCATGTTACGCGGGGTTTTCTCGCCCGCCCCCTCGGGTCCAGCAATCGCGACCGATCATTGCCCCGTCCGGAGAAACGGAATCCGGGGCGGTCGTCAGGAACAGTTAGAAACTCATTGCAAAGCCGAACGACACGCCGTGCACATTGTGTCCGAACACGTATCGCACCATCGCGCGCGTGCGAGTAATGATGACGGGATACTTGCTGCTGTCGAGTTCAAGCCCGACTCCCAGTGACGTGAGGTCGTTGAACCCCAACACGCCGGCACTGTCCCCGAAGTAGTGCGAATAAGCGGCCTCTAGCACGTAGCGGATCGGCCGGTCCAGCGCGTGCCAGCCGGTAGGTGCTCGCCAGCGTGTCCACAGGCTCACTTGCTGCGCCATGGCCGAACCCTGAACCGCCTCCGACGAACTGCCGAAGCTGCGCAGGTAGATGTCCGTGGCACGCAATTCGGCGTCGATTTCGTAGTTTTCGCGGTAGTGCTCGTAGTCGAGCATGAGTGAGCCGCCGTATCCGTACGCATCCAGCGAGCCATTCTCGAGAAACTGCAGATTGCTGTCAGTGGCCCGATTGAAGATAGATTGCCCCACCTTCAGGTCGCTTGAGACTCGTCCAATCGTACCGTTCAGTATCGGACGGAACACCAGTTCATCCGTGATCCGGAAATCCCAGCCGACGCCCACTGTGCCGCTGAACGTGTTCCATTTTGTCGGCACCGCACGCTGCTCGGTGCCATTCGTGGCGATAAAGATCGGATCGTACCGGCTGTAGGCAAGCGTCCCCTCAAGGTACAACGGAAAGGATTTGCTGATCGTGAAGCCGCCGCCAAACTGAGTCTGACCGAAACCGGGATTCCCGGTGGTGCCGCTATTGACCGACAGATTACTGGTAGTAACGTCGGGAACCGTCGTGTAGGTCATGATCGCGAGCACGGCGTTGGCGTGCTGCTTCACATTGCCGCCGACCACGGTAGTGCCGGTCAATTGGCTCGGCGCCGTCTGCGCATTCGACAGGTGGGGCAACAGGGTGAAGGCCAGAGCAGCGCATGCCCGTGATGTGCGGCGGGAGCGTTGAAACCAGAACGGTGGCATTGTCAAATGACCTCACCATTTATTCGCGCGATCGAAAGCCGCCCCATCGCGTACTCTACGCACATGACACGCTCCTGTCGGGTCTGTAGCCCTCCCCGCAGCGTTCGCAAAATGCGTGCGCTTTTGCCAGCGGGACCAAACGCCCGCGGCAAGGGGACTTTCGAATCGGGACAAATGATGGCGCATCCTTCTGAAATCGCCACGTAAGCTCCTACCCTCTTATCCAGATCAGACGGTGTCTGAAGCAATCGCCGACAAATCAGTATAAGTAATGTAATTCAACGAAACGACGCGCGGCAGTTGTAACTGCGAATATGCACCGTGCGTAGATTCCGGAGATGCCGATGATCAATCTGATCAAGCGGGGCAAAGACCTGATGCCAGGCATGGCTGAATTTGCAGTGGAGCGCTACGTGCAGCAGCGTCATCTACCGCGAACCGCCCACCGCTATACACATACACTTGCACTCCGCGCCCGTTCGATTCATGACCACGGAAATCGGCGGCTGAGAACCCCGGGATCCGAATAGCGTGTCCTTCATGGTGACGCCGCAGATCTGCCTGCGGCGCGCCATTGCCGACGAGCATCAGCTTGCCGGTCAAAGCGAAGATGGCGGAAATAGACAGGCGGATGGGCGGCGGTCGAGTTGTCCGAAAGACTGAACTATCGCGCGGAGCCGCGTGAAGAAGTCAGTAAAGCCTGAGAGTTGGCGCGTCCTTTTGCGCGCGCAAAAGGACGCTGACTTCGCTGTGAGTAAAACGCGGTGCCCTGAAACGAGCGTTCAATGCGTCGACGATCTGAGGCATCCAATCGACTGACCAGGCGTTCGTGGTCCTCGACTCGTCGGCACCACGAAACGCTGCCTCAGAATCCGGCGCTCCTCTGCGTGTTCACACCGGCGCGCTACGCAGCCGCGCCACGCTCCGCTCACGCACCGTAAGCGCCAACGCAACCAGCCCGAGCGCCGCGAGCGCACTCGCCACAACGAACGCCGACGAATACCCCGCGCCGTACTGAATCATGAACCCGGTGATGCTCGGCGAGAGAATACCCGCGAGATTCGCGAGCAAATGCACGAAGCCGCCGGTCGCACCGATTCGCTCACGCGGCACGATGTCCTGCAGCAGCGACCAGCAGGCCTGCGGCGTCATGAAGGCGAAGAGACTCGCTACCGCGATCAGCGTGACGGCAGGCACGAGCGAACTCACGCGCGAGACGAGCATCACGCAGATCGCCGCCATGCCGAGGCCCATCATGATCACGGTCTTGCGCGCGAAGAGAACGTTGCCCGTGCGCTTGTAGAGTCCGTCCGAGATCATGCCGCCCAGCACGAAGCCGAGCGTCGCGCCGAGCCACGGCAGAATGCCGACCATGCTCATGTGCTTGATATCCAGGTGCTGGTAGTCGGTCAGGTAGCTCGGCAACCACGAAAGAAAAAAGTACAACACGTAGTTAAACGCGAAGAACGCCATCGCCACGCCGAGCACCGGCAGCGAAAACAGATAGCGGAATACACCATGCGACGTGGCGACCGCGCCAGTAGAGGCCGAAGGCGTCGGTTGACGGTCGGCGACGATCCACTGAGCCTCTGCCTTCGATACCGACGGATGTTCATCCGGCTGATCGCGAAAGCAGCGCCACCAGAACGCCATCCAGACGAAGCCGAGTGCCGCGATCACGGCGAACGAGACGCGCCAGCTGAATTGCAGCGCGACCAGTCCGACGATCGGCGCCGCGACGGCCGCGCCAAGCGGCTGCCCGGCGTTGGTGAGACCGACCGCCCTGCCCGCTTCACGTCGCGGAAACCAGTTGGAAATGGACTTGTTGGTCGTGGTGCCCATGGGTCCTTCGGCGACGCCGAACGCGACCCGCGCGACCATCAGCGTGGCGAAGTTGCCGGCGAACGCGGTCGCCCCACAAAACGCGGACCAGAACCCCGCCGCGAGCATGAAGACTTTGCGCGGGCCGAATTTGTCGGCCGCCCAACCGCCGACGAAGCAGAACACGCAGTAGCCGATAAAGAAGCTGCTGAAGAGCAGACCCATCTGCGCGTCGTTGATGTGCAAGTCCGCCTTGATGATCGGCGCGACCACGGACAACGCGGCGCGATCCAGATAATTCAGCATGCCGGCAAAGAACAGCAGCGCGGCGACCACCCAGCGGTATTGCGACTTCATGGCTTTCTCCTCACGTGGCCCAGGCGGTGGGATGCGCCTGAACGCATGCGTCGGCCTGGAGCGGGAGTGCGGCTTCTGATAACTGCAGGAGCTTCCGGGCCTGTATGCGGTGGGCTTTGCGCCGACCTGGGCGGGCTGTTTTGGCGGCGACCTGAAGGTTGGGATGTGGTGTTACGTCGCCCCTAGTCTCATATGTCGTCGTACATCATCGATCAAGTTTAAGGCTACTGACTGGGTAGTAAAAGTAGCATTTACCCGAGGAATTCAGCGACTGCTGAATTTTGACCGGCGACTCCAAGGGGAGTTATCTGGTCGCTAGCTTGTTCATCGCGGAACGGACTAGCGAGACGTATCGATATACGACAACCGATAACATATAGCGTGCAGACCTGCCATGTTGCCCGAGCGGAGAGATGGTTGCGTGCGAGGCAGCTAACTGAAGCGCGCGCATCAAGTCTTGCAAGCCGGGTACAACCACGCTGCGGGAAGATTGGCCGCTAAGGCCTCGCTTTGTATTTGCGGCGGTTAAAAAGACGCAGACGGTTAGTTGCGTAATTGAACCTTGACTTGCCCCGCTCATCAAAGCCCCGCCGCACTGCGTTCCCACTCCGAAACCAACGATGTCTGAATACCGGCTTACGCTGGTCGAGAAACGCACTCCCCCTTCCGGTGCGTCTTCGCTTCCGAAGCCGCGCAGGCAGTGGCCCCCGTTCGCTGCTCATGCCCTTGACCAGCGAACTCTCGTAGCCGCGATTGACCCACTCCTTGATTGCCACTTTCGCGGGCGGCGAATAACCCGCAATCGTCGTGGCGAGCGCGATGCTCTCGTCGCGAGAAGCGAATGGAGACGATGTAGGGCGATACGTTCCCGAGTGAGGGCGAGAAAGACGCGGGAGATAGTGTGCCGTGCGGACAAACATCCGTCCGCACGAGGCAAGCTGCTTGAATTGCTGCGCGAGAGATCGTCATTCCCCGCCTAGCGCGGGCATCGGCAAGTTTCAGCCGACGTTCGATTGCCGGACATGGCATGCCGTCCGGCACGAATACGACAAACCGGCAGTTCAGATCACGATCGCCCCGGTTATCAAACTAACCAGCGCTGCGATACCACCGCACACCGCGACCGCGAAAATGATCCACTCCGTTCTGATGAACACAGGCACGCCGCGCTCGCGTCTGGCGAGGATGAACAGCACGGTGCCAGGCGCATAGAGCATCGCCGACATCATCAGGAATTTGGCGCCGCCCGCAAACAGCAGGAACGCCGTATAAAGCGTGGCGAACGCGGCAATGAAGTATTCCCGGCGCAAGACGCTGCGCTGCTCGCCGCCTTGTTCGATGTCGTGACGCGCGGCCTTGATGCCGAAAGCCGCAACCAGAAAATACGGAATCAACGCCATCGAACTGGTGAGATTGATCATCAGCGAAAACGCATCCGTTGACCAATACGTGCTGATCACGAATAGCTGCACCACGGTGCTGGTCAGCCAGATCGCGGCGACCGGCAATTTGCGCTCGTTCTGCTTGGCGAATATGCGCGGCATCGTGCCCATGCGTGCCGCGGCAAACAGCACTTCGGCGCAAATGAGCGACCACGCGAGGTACGCGCCAAGAATCGAAATGATCAGGCCCGCGCCGATAAAGACCGTGCCGAACGGCCCCAGCAGTGCGCCCAGCACCGCCGCCATCGACGGCTGCCGCATCACGGCGATGTCCGCACGCGGCAACGTCGCGTAGGGCAGCAGCGTCACCAGAACCAGCAGGCACAGCACGGCCGCGAAGCCGTAGAGCGTCGCGGCGCCGACATGCGAGCGCTCCCTGGCATAGCGTGAATACACGCTCGCGCCCTCGATGCCGACGAACACGAATACGGTGACGAGCATCGTCGAGCGGACTTGCGAGAACAGTCCTGCCGACAGTGCATCGCCGCTTTCCCAGAAATTCGCGTGGAACATGTCGACGCGGAACAGGACGATCAATATGCCGATGAACAGGATAATCGGAATCACCTTCGCCACCGTCACGATGGTGTTGATCATCGTGGCCTGTTGCACGCCTCGCAACATCACGAAGTGAAACAGCCATATGCCGACCGACGATACGGCGATCGCAGTCGCCGTATTGCCATCGCCGAACGCCGGGACGAAGGCGCCGAGCGTCGATTTGATCAGCACCCAGTACGAGACGTTGCCGAAGCACCCCGCCATCCAGTACCCGAACGCGGAGAGAAAGCCCGCATAGTCGCCGAAGCCCGCTCTCGCATACGCGAACACGCCGGCGTCGAGTTCGGGCCGCCGTTGGGCCAGCGCCTGGAAAACGCGCGCCAACGCATACATGCCGACGCCCGCGATGCACCATGCAATGATCGCGCCGACCGGCCCAGTCGCTCGCGCGAAGTTACGCGGCAACGAAAAGATTCCTGCGCCCACCATTGATCCGACGACCATCGCGGTCAATGCGGGCAGCGACAGTTTCGGCTCGACCTGTGACGCCATTGTTCACCATTCAAAGAACTGGGGTTCTTTTAGAATGCCGTTATCGTGACATCACGGTAACGGCGTTTTCACTTGAATCGTCATGCCTGGCGACCTGTGAGGTCGTTCCGGTACATCGCCCTAACTACTGACTCGCCGATGGTGCCGGGTACGGCGGCGACACGCTGATCGCGGAACCCGCCGGTTGCCATCCGCCCCCCATCGCGCGGAACAACGCGACCTGAGCCTGCAACTGCCCGACCCTTTCCCGCACTAGCGTCGCCTGGCTTTCGAGCAGCGCGAGACGAGCCTGATCGACATCCATCACGCCAATATCGCCGATCGTGAACTGGCGCGTCGTCTTCCTGAGCACCTCGGTGCGTTGCTTGACTTCTTCATTGCGCGCGAGCTGCAATTGTTCCTGCCGCTTCAATCTCGACAGCGCCTGCTCGACATCGAACAGCGCACCCGATGCGGCTTTTTCATACGCGTGAAACGCCTGTTGTGCCTGCGCATCCGACGACTCCACCAGCGATTCACGCGCACCGAAATCGATCAACGGCAAGGCCGCGGCTGCGCCGAACAACCAGAACGTGCTGGGCCCGAGAGCCTGACCCGCAATGTTCCAACCGTTGCGTGCAAGCAGCGCGCTCAGTGAGAACGTCGGCCAGTAGTTCAGGCGTGCGGCGTCTGACTGCTTCACGCTTGCGAACAGGCGGTCACGCGCAGCGATCAGATCGGGGCGTCGCATCAACAGATCGACGGGTTGCCCCGGCGTGATCTCCGGCAGTGGCTTCGGCAAACCGCTGACAGTACTCAGCGTGGCGGTGAGTTCGCCCGGCTGGACCGCGCACAGATTCTCGAGCGCCAGTTGCGAAGCGGCGATGGCCGTCTCGACATCCTGTTGTCGCGCCTCGACCTGCGCGAGCCCGGCGCGAGCCACGTCGATATTCGTGCTCAACCCGACGCCCGCCGTGAAGCTTTTCTCTGCAATCCCAACGAAATCCGCGGCGATCTGATGGCTTTGCGCGAGCAACTCGCGCTGCTGCAACAAGCCACGGTAAGTCATATACAGATCGGCGACCCCGCCGATGACGCTCAGGCGCACCGCCTCGGCATCGCCCGCCGCGGCGAGCGTCGACGCACGCGCCGCGGCAAGACGCGCGCGTCCGCGGCCGAATACGTCGATCTCCCATTGGGTCTGAAGGCCGACGCGCCAGAAGGACGCGTCGAGATCGTTAATCCCGAGAAACTCCTGAAACTCCAGCGAGGTTTCCGAACCGTGGTAACTCGCAGCCTCGGTGCCCACGCCCACCGACGGCAGCAGTTGCGAGCGCGCGAGGCGCACGCCTGCACGCGCCTGATCGACGCGCGCGGCCGCGATCGAAATGTCGTAGTTGTGCGCAATCGCCGTCTCGATCAACTGGGTCAGCGCCGGGTCGTTGAACTGCGTCCACCATGTCGCGAGCTGCGCGTCGTCGGGCGCGACGTGCGCGTCGGCGAGCGCCGGCGACGCTTCGTTGAAGTGCTGCGGAAGCGTCTTCGGCGAGTCGAGTTTCAGCGTCCCCGTGCAGCCCGAGGCGATCGCCACGACGAGCGAAGCCAGCGGCAAACGCCGCGCAACGAGTAACGCGAGCGGCGACATCGCGCGGTTCCGGTTATCAGGTCTTTCCATGTTGATCCCCGGGTTGCTGGCCTTCTTCCCACTCCGTACCTTTGATCGAGAAGAGCAGCACATAGATCGCGGGCACTGCGACCATCGTCAGGACCGTTGCGAACGCCAGCCCCGCCATCATCGTGATCGCCATGTCCTTGAAGAAGGGGTCCCATAGCAGCGGCACCATGCCGAGGATCGTCGTGCCCGCGGCCAGCGCCACCGGCCGCAGACGGCTCATCGAGCCGAAGATCACCGCCTGCATGCGCGGCACGCCTGCGGATATCTGACCATCGATCTCCTCGACCAGCACCACCCCGTTCTTGATCATCATGCCGATGAGGCTAAGCAGCCCGAGCAGCGCCATGAAACCGAACGCGCCACGGAACAGCAGCAGGCCGATCGTCACGCCGCAGATCGACATCGGCACCACCAGCAGCACCACGAGCGCGGGCTTGAGTCGGCCGAACATGAACAGCACGAGCAGAATCATCCCGAGGAAACCCATCGGCAACTGACGGAACAGACTCTCCTGGGCGATCGTCGACGACTCGTGTTCGCCGCCCCATTCGAAGGTATAACCGGGCGGCAACGGAATCGACTCGATCGAATGCCGCACGCGCTCGAACGCCGCCACGCTGTTGCTGCCGTACGTGACGCCGGCCGACACGGTCAGCGTGCGAATCCGGTCGTTACGCGAAACGATGCTCTCTTCCGTTTGCGGCGAGACGCCGTCCAGCACGTCGCCCAGTGGCAGATAGCGCCGCTGTCCCGCGCTGAAGACCTGCATCGTGAGCAGGCGCTCCATGCCCTGTTCGCTCTCCGGCGCGCGCAGGACGATCGGCAACAACTGGTCGTGTTCGCGGAAGATGCCGGTGGTGATGCCTTCGGTGGCATACGCGAGCACGTCGTTCACCTGGCGTCGAGTCACACCGGCGGAGCGGGCGCGCGAGTCATCGAATATCGGCCGCACCACGTTGACCGGGTTTTCCCAGTCGTCGCGGATCGAGACCATGCCGCCGTCTTTATGCAGGATCGCCTGCGCCTGATGGCTCAACGTGCGCAGCACGCCTGGGTCCGGACCCATGAAGCGCGCCTGGATCGGGGTGCCGCCACCCGGCCCGAAGCTCGGCCGGATCACTGTCCAGCTCGCGTCGGGGAAGCGCTTCTCGAGTTCCGCCGTAATCGGCGGGATCATCCCGTCGATATCGCGCTGATCCTTGACCGTGACGATGAACTGCGCGTATCGCGGGTCGCGGGTTTCCGGATCGTAGACGAGGAAAAAGCGCGTCGCTCCGCCGCCGATATACGTGCCCACATTCGCCACGCCATTTTGCGCGAGCAGGAACTTCTCCGCGCCACGGGTCTTTTCAGCAACCGCACGAATATCGGAGCCGAGCGGCAAACGCATGTCGACATAGAAGATCGGCGTCGTCGAGTTCGGAAAGAAGCTTTGCTCAACGAAACGAAATCCCCACATGCACAGGCCGGTCAGCACCGCCAGAGAAACGATCACCGGCACCCGGCGGGCCGCCACCCAGCCTAACAGGCCCCGGTATTGGCGATACAACCGCGAATCGAACGGATTGGGCTGGTCGCCCTCGTCGGCTTTGAACAGATAGAAGCCGAAGAGCGGCGTCAGTCCGATCGCGACAACCCAGCTAAATAGCAGTGAGATGGCAGCCACCGCAAACAGCGACGCGCAGAACTCGCCGACAGCGTCCGGCGAAAGACCGATGCCCGAGAACGCGAGAATCCCCACGATGGTCGAAGCCAGCAGAATCCACTGGCCCTGCTGCAGCACTTCGTTGGCCGCGTCGATGTGCGACATGCCCTTCTGCACGCGCACGAGCATGCCCTCGCACACCACGATCGTGTTGTCGGTGAGCATCCCCATGACGATGATCAGCGCGCCTAACGAAATGCGCTGCAACTCGATACCCGCCGCGTACATCACGAACAGTGTGCCGAGAATCGTCAGGAACAACTCGACGCCGAGCACCACGCCCGCCCGCCAACCGAGGCCGATGCCCAACGCCACGCCGACGATCGCCACCGCCAGCATCACGTCGAACACGAAGCCCTTGACCGCGCCGTCGACGGCTTCTGGCTGATCGTAAAGCACATGCAGTTCCATCCCGAGCGGCCGGCTGCGCTCCAGCTCCTGCATCTTCGCCTTCACTTCCGCACCGACGTTCACGACGTTCACCCGGGCGCGCGCGCTGATGCCGATCGTGATCGCGGGTTCGCCGTTATAACGGATCAACGCGTTCGGAATCTTTGCGTAGCCGTAGGTCACGGTGCCAAGATCGCCGAGCAGAACCGGCCCGGCGGTCGTGCCCACCGGCAGCGCGCGAACTGCATCAAGCGAATCCAGCGTGCCCGTGGGCGCGATCCGCATCAGCAGATCCCCTACCCGCTCACGGCCCGCTGAGCGGATTTCGTTTTGCAGCGCGAGCGTCTGCGCGAGATCGTCGGTCGAGAGATTGTTGGCCGCCAGTTTGGCCTGGTCGGCCTCGACGGTGACCTGCTCCTGCTGGTTGCCCGCGATCACGATATCGGCGACATCCGGCAAGGTCAGCAATTGCTTGCGCAACTCGCGGGCGTATTCATAGAGCTGCGCCTGGGAGTAGCCCTTGCCCGTGATCGCGTAGAACATCCCGTAGACATCGCCGAACCTGTCGAAGACGACCGTCGGGCCCGCGCCGGGCGGCAGTCTCGGCTGGACGTCGCTCACCTGGCGGCGCAACTCGTCCCACACCTGAGGCAGATCGGCGGAGGTATACCTGTCGCGGATCTGGACGCGGACTTCCGAATAACCGGGCATCGACCGCGAGCGCAGAAAGTCGACCTGCTCCATCTGCTGGATCGAGCTTTCAAGCCGGTCGGTCACCTCGTTCTCCACCTCCTTCGCGCTGGCGCCGGGATACAGCGTGACGACGACCGCGGTCTTGATGGTGAATTTCGGATCTTCCAGCCGCCCGATGTTGATGTACGCAAAGAGTCCACCGAACAGCGAGACGAGCGTGATGACCCATGCGATCAACGGCTTTTCGATAAGGGGGCGCGCGAGGTTCATTGATTCACATCCAGTGGCCGCACTGCCTGCCCCTCGGCAACGAACTGCGAGCCGCCCCCGACGACCTTATCTCCCGCATGCAGATCGCCCGCTACGATAGCCACGTTATTGCGGATCTCGCGTACATCGACCGGCACCGCATGCACCTTGCTCGACCCGGTGTCATAGCGCCATACCCTGTGCTTGCCATCCTGTGTAACGGCAAGCGCGGCGATCGGCACGGAGAGCGCGAGGTTCGCGGCCTGTGTCTGGTTCATGCCGATGCGCACGCGCACCGCCATGCCCGGCAGCAGCGTCAGATTCTTCGCCTGTTTGACGCTGAACAGCAGCCGGTACGAACTCGCGGCGACCGAACTCTGCGTCGCATGTTCGCGATAGACCAGCTGCAAGACGTTGTCCGGACGATCCGGCGTCCACGCCTCGGCGCGCAGACCGCTGTTGAGCGGCAAACTTTCTGCGATGCTTTGCGGCAACTCCACGCCGATCTCGATGCGCTCCGCGTTCTCCAGATTGAACACCGGCGCGCCGGCCTGCACCATCTGCTGGGTTTCGATGGTACGGCGCGCGATCCGGCCGTCGAACGGTGCGATGAGACTGGTATTGCGCAGGTCCCTGTGCGCAAGATCGCGCTGTACTCTGGCGACTTCCAGCGTGGTCTTCAACTGCTCGAACGCGCCTCCCGACAAAATGTTTTCGTCGTGCAGCACTGACTTGCGTTTGAGGTCGTCGGCAAGCTGGGCGTACTGTGCGTCGGCGCGGCGCGCCACCAGTTGAAAGGGCTCGGGATCGATTCTCGCGATCAGTTGCCCCTTGCGCACGCGTGCGCCGTCGAGCACGGCAATCTGGACGACACGCCCGGACACCTCGAAGGCAAGCGGCGAAATGCTGGTCTGCTCGACGCGGCCGGTGAACTCGCGAAGTTCGTTCGACCCTTCCTGCGCCACAGGCACCAGCTGCACCATGCGCGGCCCGGTGTCGGTCGCGGCCTCCTGCTGCCGCCCACATGCACTCAGTAGTCCGAATGCCAGAACGATGACTATCCGCGACCGGTACGCCGGCCGCTTGACTCCGTGCAGCTCGCAGGACCCGACTGCAGGGTGGCTTTCGTGAGCGGACATTCAGGCCTCTCGGTATGGTTGATTCAATGTCGCATGCGCGCGCGATATGAAAACACTTGCCACCTGCAGCACTGGTTCGATCGACGCCTCGCCGAAAACCTCGTCCGTGCGGACAGTGGCGCCCTACCGGCGCCGAGGTCAGGCCCTACGATTCGGACAGGCGGTGCGAGGTAAAGGAGTGACTGGCGCCTTCGCGCCCGTCGATGCTCGTGAGCGCGACTGGTCCAACGCGCCGCGCACGATCCGACAGGCCATGCAATGGCCGCTACCGCGTCCTCGCTCCGGGTCTGTACCGACGATCGCCATGACTTCGGCCCAGTCCTCTACAACAGCTATGTCTATGCGTCGTATTCGGACTATCGAGGCTTGCTCCACCCTGCTTTATATTGTTCATGTCCGTTCCTCGGGTTCAAAGTTTCCTGCCTGTCGCCACAAGAAAAGTGGCCGGCAACGCTCCGATCACGGCAAACGCGGAGTTACCCATTCGCTCTGGGAGACAACTGATATGTCGATACTCTTGTTGATGCGTCGTACGACTTCGCAACTCTGACGAAAGATCGCGGAAGACAACGCTGCCCCATCTTCAGTATGGAACGCACAACCATGCCGGCTAGGTTCAACAACGAAAGCTTTTGCATATCGGTTGTCATAGCAAGAGACGCCGGTTCATTGGGACGAGGCTGCCTGAAAAGTATTTAAGTTCCCAAACAAATCCTTGTCAAGAATTTCCCTGCCGCTGCACTGTCGAGGTCGAAACAAAACTTGATGTTCAAAACACTTAGCCAGATTGTTTTTGCTTTTTTCAGCGGTAAAACGCACATCAGGTATTGCTACTCGGAAAAGCAGGTGCTCACATTTCCGCCATCCGTGAATGGGGTGTCATGAGTATGTCACCGTCTGCGGCCAAAGTACCTGATTGTCGAACGCATGCTTAGACCACTACGTTGAATCACGAAGTGCCGCGGCCTTTAGCGCATGATGGCTGATCAAAGCTGGCGGCGTCAATTGGTTCGAGATCGACATCGCGGATGAGCACGTGTGACTGCGGACAGGCTCGGCGATTGTTAAATCGCAAAGATGAGCACACCTACTTTTTCTATGCCAATCATGCAGATTAACAAGCGCGTGCGGTGCGTTCAGCCGGGACACGTTGTGCACATCAGCCACGCACGCGGGACAACGTGAGCACCAAGGCTTCGATATCCGAAGAAGAAGCGAACGTCGAATAGGCATCCGGCCTGCCTTGTTCTTATGTTTATCTATGGCAGGCGTTGGTAAGCAACCGCTGACTGTCGCTTCTTGCGCAAGCTATTTGCCAAGCGTACAGTACTCTGCAATGAATAATATGCGTAAGATCTTATCGGTCCCGCGCATAAAACAGCGGCTTATAGCTGATAGAGCCTCCATCATTTTGCCGGTTTCACTGGCCAAGCACACCACGGCCTGAAAGATTGGCAAGTCCTGTCGGTGATGCAGCCATGGCAACGGTCCACAGCAAGACTACTGACTGCGCGTCACCACGCAGATGTGGGCCGAATTGTTTAGTCCTCGGGTATGCAGACGTTGACCTGTCGACGTTGTCATCGCGCCTCCTCTCGGGCCAGTACCTGAGCAGACAGCCTCCTGCCGGATTACGAGCGCGGTTCCCACCACCCGCCTGCCGATCGGCATACCTGATCGTTCACTCGAATAAAGGCGCCGGCAATCCGAAGAATGCGCGACGCCTCGCAAGGGCGAACGCGCAATGACGCATCCGCCCTCACGATGGATGTCGCGTTGCTTTACGTTCAGCCTGCTAGTCATCGTCCTCCTGTCCGGCTGCGCAATGGTTCGGGTCAGTTCGCTCGGCCCACAGCAATACATCGCCATGCGGCGCGGCGATATTCTTTCAACCGGCCGACTCAGCGCGGCGACGCGTGACACCCTGCGCGTCGCCGCGCTCGACGAGGCCCGTTGCCAACACGCGCCGCAGGAGTGCATCGATTCGATCACGACCGTTCCAGGAATCAACGTCGATCGCCGTCTCGCGAGTCTGGCCGAGCTTTCCCTGGAGATGGCGATTGCCCAAACGCCGCCTGACAACAACAGGGCGTGGAGTGACGCGCAATTCGACCTGTGGCTAAGAACAGCTCGTTATGCCTACGCATTTCTCTTCCTCGGTCAGCGCACACCCGGTGAACGAGCCTTCGAGGACCGTCAAACGCAGGTTCGCGACTATTACAACTACGCGCTCCAGGAACTGGCCGGCGCGCTATTCCGGCGCGGCGCGCTCGAAACGGATTCGGGCAGGGGCGATTCCTCAACGCAGGTCATCGCGGGCTGGACCATCCATATCGACCTGAGCCGGGTACGGCTGCCCGAAGGCGTGCGCGAACTGCGCGAGGTGATCCCGGCGTCCAGACTCTCGTTCGCGGGGCTGCGCAGCATCTATCGCCGCGACGGTCTGGGCGCCGAACTTGTCGCGGTCATGAACATCCCCGCGCCGGAGGAGAACGCTTCGCCCGCCTCGGATGCCAGCGCAGACAGCGCGCCACGCCCGTCGAACTGGTCGACGCTGCCGTCCCGTCCGTTTAGCGAAATGCCGTCACCGAATGTCACCGTGCTTCTGAGCTTCAGCGCCGAGAATCTCGAACAGCTGCGCGACGCACACGATGTGGTCTTGACCGTCTACGATCCGTATCGCGAGAAAAGCGTGGTACGGCACGACCAGACCGTGCCGTTGGCGGCCAATTTCAGCGCGGGTTACGGCATCTGGCTCGCGCGTTCGGGCTTTGCCGGACAATCCTTGCGCACGCTGTTTGGCCGGGCGCGTGGCATAGATAGTCCCCGTATCTACCTGATGCAGCCGTTCGATCCGGAGCGGCGCATCGTTCTGATGCTGCACGGATTAGCCAGCAGTCCCGAAGCGTGGGTCAATGTCGCCAACGACATTCAGGGTGATGAAATACTCCGCCAACACTTTCAGGTGTGGCAGGTCTACTACCCGACCAATGTCCCCATTCTCGTCAGCCTCGCGCGAATTCGCAGAGCGGCACGACTCACGCTCGAACATTTCGACCCAGCCGGCACGTTGCCGGCTTCTCAGGGGATGGTGCTGATCGGACATAGCATGGGCGGCGTTCTGGCGAGGCTGCTCGTCTCGACCTCCGACGAAGAACTATGGACCACCTTCGAAGACAAGTATGTGCCCGAGGGCGCCGAGCTCGACCGCGAGGACGAGCGGCTTGATCGCTTGCTGCGCTTCACGCCGATGCCGCAAGTCGAGAGGGCGATTTTCATCGCGGCGCCGCACCGGGGCACGCCGTTCGCCAGCAATCGCATTGCTCGATGGGCGTCGAACCTGGTGCGCTTGCCGCTCGCCCTTCTGCACGAATTCGAAGACGTGATGCTGACGGCCACGAACAACGACGGAGGACAGCTCGAGGGGCAGACCTTCCACGTTCCGAACAGTATCGAACAATTGCGCGAAACCGATCCGCTCATCCGCGCGACTGCGAAACTGCCGATCAGCCCGGACGTTTGCTTCCATTCAATTATCGCGAGACGCCGGGCGACGGGTCCGCTGGAGGATTCCAACGACGGCGTCGTGCCTTATCGCAGTGCGCATCTGGCGGGCGCGGTCTCTGAGAAGGTGATCGTCTCCGGGCACAGCGTTCAGGAAACGCCCGAAGCCATTTTTGAAATCCGGCGGATTCTGCATGAGGATATTGCGGAGGCGGCGAGAGGTGGGGAGTCCGGGTTCTTCGTGGGCTGTGAGCGGGGAGTGGCTATTCAATAGTGGACGGGGACGCGTGGGAGTCTGGTTTGGTGGCTTGTTGCGCCATGCACGGCGGCGGGACGCCGCTTGCGTTGTGTGCTTTCGGTTGGGCGGTTTGGGTTGTGTGGTTTGGGTTGGGTGCTTTCGCGCTTGTGAATTCGCGCATGGTCACTAAGACGGTGTCGTCACGCGGAGTTGAATTCTCGCGGGCTCGTTGTTTTCCACATCATATTTTGTGCGTGCAAAAAACTGCCGCTGCTCAGGGCAGCAGAGAGAGACTGATGCTCGAGGGCGGGCCGCTTGACGAACGCATCGATACATTGCTGGGACGCGTCGGGAAAGCGCGCTGCCCTGATGTCATGCCCGGGCTCATCGCGCGAGGACTTCGTGGCTCGTAGCGCTCAGGCGCGTGTCGACTGTAAGCGCCACGTGTTCCGGGCAGCTCGTCGCCATTCGTGAGCGACATATTAATGTCAGATAGAACGGGACCCGCAGGCTCTTTCTCAGCGTCATCAACGCTTCGTCTGTTTCGGAGGTCTCCTTGAATTGGGCGTCCGGCCTCGTCCGTCGAGCACAAGCGGGGCGAAATTGGGCGGGCTGGCCTCGACGATCAGGATCATTACGCGGCGAGGATTTCCGCCTGGCGGCGAAAGATGCCGACTCCGACCGGAGCGCGGCTCAGGCATAGCAGCGGTAGCAAATGCGCAAAGTTTCTGCGTCGCCGTTTTGATGCCGGAATGCCTATACACGGCGACATTGACGTTCCCATCCACACCGCGTTACGGATACGTCGCCTCTAAATGGATAGCGGTCTTCAGCCCATTATCTTCGGCGAGAGGGTGAACGATCCATGCGGCAAATCGGCTTTCATTGATGGCGAGGCTAGTTCCATTGTCGAATTGCCGAGGCGACCAGGACGTGCCGCAGGAAATCTTGTTCCCGACGTTGTATAGAGTTTGCAAACGGGGCGGTCGGCAGATGTTGACTCTGCGAAACACGATCTGGCGGGACCGGGTGGGCTCTCAGATAGAGTTCAAAAAATTACTTTATTCAGGATTCCTTTGTGACAAGGCTGCGGCACAACCCTGATCTTTCGATGAGGCTATCGGATGGCCCTGGTCGGTGCTTCACGCCGGCATCGCGCCATCCCGTCCACGACGCGGCGCCAAGCGCGAGTTACTGCGGTCGTGCCAGCTGACATCGCAGAGGCACATGTCAGCGACCTTCAATTATTGCTTCGGCCGAAGGCCGTTATCAAGGGCACTCAGCGTATCGCTGTCGAGCAAGCTGGGGGGTGAACGAATCCACCATTAACATTCAGCTGCACACGCGAGCGGCGTGTCGGTAATTACGCCGAGGGGCCTCAAGAATGGCATCACCGCAGACCGTGCTGCCCTGTCGCCGCATGCATGATGCTTCAGCGCGCCTCTTTCACTCACGCACCAATCTCGCCGAGCGCCGCGCAGCGAAGATCTGACACCCGCTCTGGATGTAGATGAGGCGCTGGATCGGGGAAGCGTTCAGCGATCGCTATGTGTTCGCTTGATGTAGCGTCCACAGAAAGCGTAGAAATCAAGCGGATGGGCGGTAAGTGTATTTGCCTACGAGATCAAATGTGGGCGCTTTCCGTAGGCCCTCTGCGGATCGTGTTCTTCGCGGCGTCGCTAGCAGGCGTGTTATCGGTGCCTCCCGCAGTAGATATTTTGTGACGTGCAAAGGCGGCGAATTCCGTGAAAGTTTTTAGCTACACGTATCGAGCGAAGGCTCGTCCTTTTCGGGAAGCGTGGCACGAGGGCCTGCACGCTGAACGGCCGGCGTGCTGTTTTTCGGGCGTCCCGGTAGTTGCAATTGAAGTAGCTGCAGGGGCGCGAAAGGCCCAAGACTCCGATGACAAAACAAAAAATAACTGCCCTGCACAGCGCCATTACATATCACGTAGCAAATACTACAAACTATGTAAATTTGATGGGTGTTCCGGAGAAAGAATCGAAGTAGGCGATTTTCAGTGCGATTGCACGCGTAGGATCTCTTTGCGCGTGGAACATATCGGGAGAATTGATCGAAACTATATATTAAACAGTGAGTTATTCGATCTGTTTTCTATTTTAGGATGTTTCACGGAGAATTGCATGTAGCGGATACTAAATGACGTGCCAGTTGCAGTAACGGCATCGATACGGGTCTTCCAACTGCAGTAAAGTCCTCCGTAGGTCGCATGGAACCGATGTTATGACCCCATTAATTGGCGTCAAGCCGAATCTCAGTGAACGCTGAAGGCTAAGTGAGCGCCAATGCCCCACCGAGGTGGGCATTATGCGCTACGCAGCGGCCTGAAACCGTTTGCCCGTTGTTGTAAGCCTCGCGAGGGCCGGCTATTTACTGAGATGCCAACCCAGATGCCTCGACCGAAGTGTATCCGGATAGTTTGCGACTGCTGGCCAATCAGCCGGGCGCCCCGCCCCGCTGTGACAGCTATCTACGATCTGACTCCGACGCTATTCAGTAGCGTTGCATCTTTGCCTTTAGCGCACCCGCAGTTTGCGGTATTTCGTCCACACCTCGGTGTCGCGATTTGGCTCCATCAAGCTTTATTTGCGTGACGATGATATGCGCTGTCGGTCATACATCGACGGGTGCGCCGCCCCGGGACATTGTGCGTTCAAGTACGGTTCGCTCGATCTCTAGCCGGCCAGCCTCCGCCTGATCGCGATCAAATCGAAATCTAGTCGCGTACCGATGGATACGGTAGCTGCTCCATGGAGACGAACCGCGACTAATTTGCTGCCCCGGGACGACAACTTTTTCGCTTTGGTCTCATGAGATCGCGGCGCGTGGGTATCCATCAAGACCTCAAGCTGATCTGTCGAACGACGTACGCTGCATCATCAATTGACGCACGGCCAAAGTAAAGGGTGCACCAGGTACGTTAATGCGCTCTTCGAGGCCAGACGGCCGGCTCCGTTGTCGGCCAAGTTTTGTTCGGCATAGATGTGGCAAGGTCCGCGAGAGCGCTCGCACCAGTAGGGCGTTCTCCAGGTGGTCAGACGGACTTCAAGGCTGACTTCGGCCCGATCATCGCGCTTGTGGGGAACCCCTGGCGGGTCACACGACACATCGATCCACCATCAACCGATGCGCGGAAAGAGCCCTCGAGATCCGAAGGGGCGCGTATGAGAGCGATTCTCAGATTAGGATACGTCGAGAACCGCTTCGATGAACGCTAGTGGACGCCATCGTCATGAGATCAGTCTTGCCATGCCAACCCCATTCAGCCAACGTCCGATTAGGATAGAGACGCCTTCATCTTTCCGGATATCTGTCGGGAAATCTGTGTTCTGGTTGCCGAGCATCCGATGAGGTCATTGCGAATGGATGTACACGCGTGGGTGTAGCGTTTGGCCCGACTTCGCCCGTTGCATTCTTGCGCTCGCCTTCACTCACGTGAAGCGGAGGTGCTGCAAGCGACATCCCTATGCATCCTTGAATCACTGCGGCGAGAGACGGATTGGGCTCCCGATAAAACAGCCAGGCTTGTGGCACGACGCCGCGCGACAAGGGAGCTCAGAACTTTCGCCCCCCGGCTAGCAGACGCTGTGCCTCAGCAGCGACCGACGATATCAGTCGTCTCAGTCGGCACATCCAAAGCGGACCAGGCTCCTGGAGCAGCATCGCGAGGATCGGCCAGCAACGCTTTTTAATGGGCAGTTGGATATGTCATTGCAACGCACCTAGCGTGCGGGTACACGCGCAATGGCTAGCGAGTGCAAGCAGGCGTGGTTGCCATTGAGACATACCATGACGGACGCCACAGGGTGTCGGTGACGCACGTCTGATGTCATCCATTAACTGCTGGTAATGGTGCGATCACACCGCGCTTGTGGCATCTTTCACGGAGACAAAAATCGGCTTGCGCCCCGATGACTTTTCACCGCCGCCGACTCTCGCGAAGGACGGCCTCCAGGCTCGATCACCAGGTTATTGCTGAAACGAGCAGATTCCAATAAGAGTTTATGGATCGGAATGACGGCAAGCCGGGGCGGCTATGATTCGAGACTAATTCTGATCGACTGCGCTAGATGCCGGCCTCAGGACATACGTAAGACAATACAGCCAGCTTCGATACGAACCGACGACGGGAGTGTCTAGACTCTAGACACTCCCGTCGCGCAGCAAATAAAAACATCTTCAAACAAAAAAGCCCGCGATTCGCGGGCTTCGTTTCACAACGCAATCGTCGATCACCCAGCCTTGGGTTGGGCCTGAAACATCTGGCCGATCAGTTCCCGAATCTGGATTTCTTGCGCCTCGGTAATCACGCCGGTTTTGATTTTCACGGTGAAATTACTGATGTCTTTGGTAATACTGCCCGCGTGTTCCTTCCCAGCAAAGAACTTGTCAATGCTGCGCCCGCTAGTTCCTTCCGACGTCGTCCGGCGAGTCGCCAACGCGGTAATCGCCGAAGCGGCTTTGCCCTGATCCATCTCGCCTTTCAAAACGAGAGGCCAGATTTCCATGGCAGCGTTCACCCCGGCATCGCCATGCTTCTTGATCGTTGCGGCAATTGCCTGAGCCGCAGTTCCGCCAAGCAGGCGAGGCTGAATGTCCAAATCCTTCTTGATGAAGTCCGGCAAATTATCGAATGCAAGAAACTGATAAAGTCCAGCACGCGATAACCCCATGGCTTCGGCCAGTCGCTTGCGATTGGGAAATTCCGTCTCAGACCGACGAATCGCGACGCCGATTTCGTAATCAGCGAGATCATCGCGGCTGATGTTCTCCACCATCGCCAATACGGCCATGTCTGAATCGGAGCAATCCGCGACGACAGCCTTAATCGTCTCGCTCCCCAACATCTTGTGCGCCCGCCACCGACGCTCCCCCGCCACGATCTGATAGTCGTTTTCCACGCGCCGAACCACGATCGGCTGCATGAGCCCAACCTCGCGAATGGACTCGGCAAGTTCCGTCAGCTTGGCCTCGTTGAATACCCGGCGTGGTTGCCAAGGGTTCGGCAAAATTCCCGCTACGGGCAATTGGGACGCGACGCCCGTCGACTCCAGTTCCTGTACCCGAAGTTGCGCAACCGCCAACGCTCCCGCGAGGCCGGGCGCCGTTTGCGTCCGGTTGCTGCGCTTAACTTCGTCTTCGTTGATCGACGAGGTTTTACGGATGCCAGATGTCTTGGCCAGCAATTGTTCACGCATATTGCTCATTGCGCGTTCCTCCATTTTTCCGAATAGATTTCGTCCACCCATCGGCAGTAGTCGACAAGCGGCTGCCGTACACGTTGCAGCGATTTGGACGCACTATGGGTACTGCTGATGTCGAAGACCGTTGAGAACGCCAGCGCTCCCGTGCTCATGACAGAGCTCGCCGGCACCTCAATCGAATGCAGCCAATTCTCATACGCGCTTTGTGCCCACGCGCGCACGATGGGTGCTGACGAATTTCGCCCATAGTCGACGCGCGACAGCATCAACGAAACAAAGTCGTATTTCTTGTCCTTCTCGTATTTGATAAAACTTTTGGAGACATCCGAGAAAAGTCTCCAGAACGACAACGAACTGATGAAGTCCAGATTCTCTGGCACCATCGGCATCACCATCGCGTCTGCTGCCATCAGCGCATTCAGATTGAGATACGACAGCGACGGGGAGGTGTCCATGAGAATGTAGTCGTACTTCTTCCGCAGCGGTTCGAGACCTTGCCGCAGGACAGTCCAGAAGCGGAATCCCGGCCGCATCTTCTGCATTGCCGGCAGATGAAATTCAGCGCCAATCAGTTCCGTGTGCGCCGGAATGACATCGATCCCGTCCCAGTAGGTCGACTGAACTCGAGCCTCCAGGCCGCCTTCGATGTCCTGATCATAGACATACGGCAGAACCGTATCTTCCGGCGTCACGTCTTTTTCCGCGTAGAGTCCACAGAGTTCAGAAAGAGAGGCCTGCGGATCCAGGTCAACCACCAGTACCTTACGCCCTCGAAGCGAAAGCCCTTGCGCGAGACACATAGTCGTGGTGGTCTTGGCCGACCCGCCCTTTAGCTGGGCGGTGATGATGATTTTCCCGTCCGGTTCTTTTAACCGTGTGACGAGGGGAGTCTGATAAATATCAGACACCTTCTGAACCCAGAGGCGCGCTTCTTCCAACGTAAAGGTGCGAGTTCGGCCGGTGCCGGCCGCAGTGCCGGGCGGCAACTCGCCATCGCCTTTCGTGGCGAGATATTGAACCTGGGAGTGGGAGATGTTGCACATCTCGGCAATCTCCCCGGTTTTAAAAACTGGAGCCGTCTTTCGCGGACGCGGCGCCAGAATGGTGTCACGAAGTTCATTCGTGAAAATCGTGACCTTTTCCGCAAACTGGCTGATCTGTTCAAAATGAACCGTTCGGTCTACGGCAGGGAGTTGGCTCGTTCTGACCATTCTGAGGTTTATCCATAAAATTCTAGAAAGCTCAGAATACAGGAAATACTTGAAGTTAGCTCTTTAAATCGCTGTTTTTACGTCCAATTTTTTGAATTCTATGGAAATTACGGTCCTTTATGAAGGTCCAACGGACGATCTCAAGCCAAATTCAGGCGCATCCTTGCAGTACACGCCGTGCGTAGAAAAGCGAATATGCACAAATGACCTCACCTTCACTATACAAACGTGGAATTCGACGATCAATTCTGCTCAAGAAACCAGCAGACGGTGAGGTCAGTTGTGCACATTCTCCCTTGGCTGAGGTAGCAAATTTACCCCGAGCACAATCAACCTCACCTTGATCGAGCCCGCCGACGCCATTCGTGAGAAGTTGACGTCACCGCGGACACTATTTTTCGCAGCGCACAATCAACCTCACCCTGTCGACGATCCAAAAAAGGGAGGAATCCACTCTACCGCCATGCATGACAGTCGTTCTGTGCGGGTTTCAAACACAACCAACCTCACCCTCCCAGTATTGAGCATCTCGCAAGCAGCCAGCAGCACAATCAACCTCACCATCTCCAGGCATCGCAATAACTTCATTTGTGGCAGCGGTTTGTTTGTTTTTTATAAAACCTCAACAAGCCAACAAACCAACAGAGAATTTCGATCCTCATTCGATTCAAGTAGTTAAGCTCGAAAAGGTGAGGTCTGTTGTGTCGAAGGTGAGGTGCGATGTGCAGATAGGTGGGCTCGATTGTGCTGCAAGGTGAGACTCCTTTCGCATCAAGGTGAGGTTGGATGTGCCCCAGATCGACGAGCCGCGCGACGGTGAGGTAGGTTGTGCACACGTGCCTGACTCCACGCTCAGCCCCCGTGGAATAAGGACCAGGGAGTAAAAGACATGCTGTCGTGGTGAGGTGGGTTGTGTCGTTGGTGAGGTTGTATGTGTGCTATCGGCGAGTGCCGTCCATTCAGCCCGCAATACCCCATCGAAGGTGAGGTTCTGTGTGTTGACAGCTCACCACTGCGTGCTACAGTCCCGGGAGCGAAAAAAGTGGATGAAGAACATGGCGTCGGACAATCCGGAAGAGGGCAAATCGAAGGCAACATCTCGCCAGATGGCGTTGGCGTTGTTCGAAGACATGTTCGACCAGGGATTGCGAATCAACGAGGCCAATCGTGAAATCGGTTATCAGCGCAACGACTTCTTCACTGAAATCGTCAACATGGGTTTGCCGGCGCGGCGCTTTCTCGACGCCGCGTATTTCATCGTTGCGCAGGAGACTGACGAGCGCGATCAGTACGACGTTGAGCTGAACTACTTCAAGTGGTTGATGCGCTATGACAGCCGCAACCTCAAACACTTGCGCACCATCGCCGATGAAGCGCAGAACGCGAAGGTCCGGGTCACCAATACGCCCATGGACCGCGACCCTAACGAAAACGATCTGTGGGTCCAGGTGCAGCTAATCGGGATGGTCGGTTTTCACCGCGGGCGGATGCGTTTCGACGTGCATCCACGCCTTGTCCCTCACATCCGTGATCCGCAAAAGTCGCACTGGCTGAGCCTGCGCATTTCGACCGCGTTCACGCGCAGCCTCGCGCGCGCGATCTATGACAAAGTGCTGCCGCACGTTCCGGCGGGTCGGACAGACTGGATTCAGCTCGATGAGATGCGCAACTGGCCCGGCAGAATGGGCGCGAACGCCGCCATCTTCAAATACTTCAAACGCGACTGGCTCGAGCCGGCGGTTCGTGAAATCAACGACGTATCGGACATCGAGCTGTCGTACGAGACCCGAACCGCGTCGACGTCGTCGAAGAAAATCGACCGCATCCGATTCCTGCTCAAACGCAAGGACACTGCGGACGCGGTCCTGGCCAGCCTCGCGGACGCGAGTCACCTGTACAAAATTCTCACAGACGAATTCGCGCTGTCGACCAAGCAGTTCAGCGAAATTTCCGAGAACCGCGATGTATGGACCGACGAACGCATCCAGCAGGCGGTCGAATACACGCGATTCCGTGTCCAACGCGGTCAGGTCAAGAAGAGCCCCGCAGGCTACCTGATGCGTGCGCTACGCGACAACTGGAAGATGTCCGAAGCCGAACGGACGATGGTCGACGTTCAGGCAAAGCTTCTCGCCGACGAAACGCAGGAGCAGTTGGCCAAATCCGAGGCAAGAAAGTCGGTGGCGCTTAGCGTTGCCTCGCGCGAGGAGGAAGTGCGCGCCCGGATGAACGAGGACTCGCGCAAGGGCCGTGACCACTTCAACGCGGCCGATGCGAAAACTCGCAAGGAACTGATGCACGCGTGGATGGCATCGCGTGAAGGCAAGCTGATGCTGCGGCGGATGAAGCTCGAACCGTCGACGGTCACGGAGGAGGCGATCCTCACGAACACCGAATTGGTCTGGTACCTCGGGCAGTTTGTTTTCGGGCGGATGAATTCGGCGCGCGCAGCGGCCTGAGACGTCGACAGGCTTCACAAGCCGACGTCGTGGCTGGTTCTGGGTTTGTTTGTTTTGTCGCGACGTGCGGAAGAAGTGCCTGGGTCCCCCAATCGCACAACCAACCTCACCCGACCCGGATAACGCACGACAGCGCACGACAACGCACGCACCGCCCTAAAACGACCCGACAATCGACCCCAACACAATCACAACAACCAGCGCCAGCAACGCACCGAGAATGCCAACGATCACGATGTCGCGGTAGCTTTCCCGATGCGTCGACCCGCACACCGCCAGCAACGTCACCACCGCGCCGTTATGCGGCAGGCTATCGAGCGTACCCGATGAAATCACTGCGACCCGATGCAGCAGGGCCGGGTCGATACCGTGTTGCGCCGCGAGTTGCAGATAGGTGCTGCCAAGCGCATCGAGTGCAATAGTCAGCCCACCGGATGCGGAGCCGGTCAGCGCCGCCAGCAGATTCGTTGCGACCGCTAGCGACACGAGCGGACCACCGCCCACGCCGAGCACCCATTCGCGCACCAGCGCGAACGCGGGCAACGCCGCGATGACCGCGCCGTAGCCGACCAGGCTGCCGACGCTCAACACCGGCAGCACCGACGCATTCGCGCCCGCATCGACGGTTTCGCGCAAAGCAGGCAGGCGACGCCGGTTGAGCACGATCAGGGCGACGATCGCCACCGCCAGCGCCACGCACACCCCCCACACGCCACCGACCGCCGCCAGCGAAGTCTCGCCCCAACGAACATCCGCGAGATAGTCGGCGTCGATGCGCGGCAGCACGATCACACTCATCACGAAGTTCACGCACACCACCAGCACGAGCGGCGTCATCGCGACACCGAACGAAGGCAGATCGCTGCTGATGTGTCCGTGCTCGATCTCTTCGGGGTCGAAGCTTTGCGACACCGTGGCGCGCTCACGCACGAGCTTTGCATCGGGCGCGGGCTTCGCAGCCGGCACCGAGGAAGCGCCGCCGAAGCCGTCGAAACCCTCGTTCGCCGCGCGCGCGCGGGACTGTTGCAGCGATAGCCACCAGAGCCCGAAGCCCACCATCACGAGGCTCGCGATCACGCCCAATCCGGGCGCGGCGAACGGCGTCGTGCCGAAGAACGGCATCGGAATCGCGTTCTGGATCGCGGGCGTGCCGGGCAGCGCGGACATCGTGAAGGTCGACGTGCCGAGCGCAATCGCCGCCGGCATCAGACGGCGCGGAATATTGGCGGCCTGGAACAATGCGGTCGCCATCGGCGCGATCACAAAAAATGCCACGAACAGACTGACGCCGCCGTAGGTCACGAGCGCACCGCCGATCACGACCGCGAGAATTGCCCGATGCGCGCCGAGCTTTTCCGTCATGAAGGTCGCGATTGCCTTGACGGAGCCGCTGTCCTCCATCAGCTTGCCGAACAGCGCGCCGAGCAGGAACAGCGGAAAGAACTGCGCGAGAAAGCGCGCCGCGCTGTTCATGAAGGTCTGGGTCCAATGCGCGAGCACGGGCTCGCCGGAAATCGCCGCGGCGAGCATGGCGGCAAACGGTGCGAGCAGCAGCACGCTCCAGCCGCGATACGCGAAGCCGATCAGCAGCGCGAGACTCGCGAGCATGCCGAACAGGCCGAGGCCCACCGCGAGCGGTGACAGGATGATGACGTCCATGATCAGACTCCGTCGAGCAATGCGTCGAGATCGAGCGAAGAGCGCACGCCGATCGAATCGGCGTGTTCGGTGAGAAAGGCGTCGGCGGCCCGGCGGCCTTCGTCGCGCAGCATCGTCAGAAACGCCCACTCGGCATTGAGCTTCGACGAGTAGCCGAGCTTCGTCATTTCTTCGCTGGCGATCCGGTGGATGCGCATTTCGGCCCAGTGACGGCCTTCGTCGCTACCCGCGTCCGCCGCGCGGCGCAGCAGCGCGATCATCCGCAGTTCCTTGAGCAGCGGCGCGTTGAACGCGACTTCATTGAGACGGCTGATGATGTCGCGCGCGGTGCGGGGCGTTTCATCCCGTTCCACCGGATTGACCTGAATCAGCAGCGTGTCGCTCGACGTGCATTCGCGAACCAGCGGCGTGATGGTCGGATTGCCGGCGTAGCCGCCGTCCCAGTAGTCGTCACCGTCGATGTTGACCGCCTGGAATAGCGTCGGCAGACAGCCCGACGCGAGCAGCACGTCGGCCGACAGGTCGGCGTTGCGGAACACGCGCGCCTGGCCGGTGCGCACCCGGGTCGCGGTGATGAAAAGCTTGATCGGCGCGTCGCGCAAATGGGCGAAGTCGATCGATTCATCGAGAATCTTTTGCAGCGGATTGACGCCGCGCGGATTCATGTCGTAAGGCGAGAACACGCGCGCCGCGAGATCCATCGCGATGAAAAGCGGCGAATGGTCGAGCGTCCAGCGGCCCATCAGCGCGTCGAACGGGCTGCGCCGGAACGGACTGAAGACCGCCGCGTCGGACACGCGTCGCCAGAAAGCTTCGAGCGCGGCGCGCGCGCCGGCCGCACCGTCCAACTGATAGCCGCTCACGAGCACGGCCGCGTTCATTGCGCCTGCCGATGTGCCGGAGATCCCTTCAATCTGTATCCAGGATTCTTCGAGCAGACGGTCGAGCACACCCCATGTGAAGGCGCCATGTGAACCCCCGCCTTGCAAGGCGAGGTCGATACGGGCGGGCGCGTGACGCACTGGTTGATCTTTCGAGGCAGCCAAGACAACTCCGTTGTAAGGAGTGCTCCAAGTCGCGAGCCGAAGCCGAATACACGGCGGACAAAGAAAACCGGTGGGGCAGAAACGACAGCAAAAACCGAGAGCGGCGGGCGGCGATTCAATGCAGGCGGCCAACGAATAAACCGCGTTGCTAGGAACGTCTGAATTTTGAATGGATGTGCGTATTACGTTAAAGAGCAATACGAAGCAAAACGAACTGGCACACCTTTCCTATTGGAAGGGCCTGCTGCTCAAAAGTCAAGGGTAATCGCCAGGATGCGCGCGCGTGGCAGGTTGCCCCGATCGAGGCGTTATTTTGTTCGCTTGCGAGCCGATATTGATTGTGCTCAGTGACGCGAGAGACGAGGAGGGCACATGCGCGAGCGCAGTCACGACACGGTCAAACAAAGGGCGTAGGAAACCCGTGAGGAATGACGCGGCGGCTTACATCTTCATTGACAAGCCACGACATAAAAGCACGCTGGTACGACGCCCGATCTGTCGAATGAAATCCAGCATTTGCCTCATGCGTGCCTGGCATCAAGTGGCGTTAAGCACGCATAAGGTTCAAATATTGCGCGCGTCTCAGATGGTCCCGAACAGCGCCCGTGGACGATCCTTGAGCGTTCCCGTCAACAGCCTCAACGCGCTCACCAGTTGATCACGGCTCGTCGCGCAAGCAAGATTGATCCGCACACCGTGCTCGATCTCCGAACGATCCACCGCGAATGCCGAGGACGGCATCACCACCACGCCGCGCGCTTTCGCGTTCGCCGCGAAATCGTCGGCACGCCAGGGCGGCGGCAACTTGAGCCACACGAACATGCAGGCCGGGTCCGTTTGCAGCAGATCAGAGGGCAGCAGTTCTCGCGCGAGATCCTGGCGCGCGCGGATCTCGGCGAGCTGCGCGTCCATGATGCGCCGCGCGGTGCCGTCCTCGATCCAGATCGACGCAATCAGCATCGACATCGGTGCGGGCATCCACGCGGTAGTGCGCACGGCTTCCGCGCACAACGCCGAACTGTCCGGCGGACTCAGCAGATAGCCGAGCCGTAACCCGGGCGCGAGGATCTTCGAGGTCGCCGCGATATGGAACGTCAGCTCGGGACACAGGCTCGCGATCGTCGGCAGACGTTGCGAAACGAGCGGCCCGTAGACGTCGTCCTCGATGATCGGCACGCCGTGCCGCCGCGCAATGTCGACGAGCGCCATGCGGCGTTCCAGGCTCATCGTGGTGACGGTCGGATTCTGCAGATTGGGCACCGTGAAGATCGCCTTCACGCGACGGCGTCGGCACACCGCCTCGACTTCGTCGATCAACAGGCCATCGCGATCGCTAGGAATGCCAACGATCTCGAACTGGAACACCGGTGCCAACGCTTTGAGGCCGTAATAGGTGAGTTGATCAGCGAGGATGACGCCATCGGTGCCGATCAGACTGTTGAGCACCGCATACAGACCGTGCTGCGCGCCGCTTGTCACGACCACGTGATCGGGCGGCGGTGTGAAACCCGGCGCGCTCATCCAGCGCGCGCCGGCGACACGCGCCCACAGCGGTCCTTGTGGCGGCTGATATTCCTGCAACTGCGCATAGCGCGGGTCGCGCGGCAGGTCCGCGAGCGTGCGCGCGAGACAGTCGAGGAATTCGCCGGTCGCCGGCCGGTTCACGGTCAGATCGATCGCCGCATTGCTCGCTGCCTGCACGGGTTCGACGCTCGGCATCGCTCCGCCCGTGACCAGCGAGCCGCGCCGCTTGCTGCCGATCACGAGGCCGCGTAACTGCAGTTCCTTATACGCCCGCGACACCGTCGACACGTTGATTCCGAGCTCGGTTGCCAGTTGCCGCTGCGGCGGAAGCCGGCTGCCGGGCGGATAGATGCCGCTGCGGATCTCGCTCTCGATCGAACTGGACACCTCGATATAGGTGGAGCGCTTTGCCTGCTCGGGCGCGCCTTTGGCGATGCGGGCGGCGTCTTTGCCAGAAACCATGAGTTCGCGTGTCTCCATACAAAACGATCTTTGTCCGCAAATTGTGCGGAGGTTTGCCGATTTTATACCACGGATGCCCAACTGCAAGCCTTACGTCGTTCCACCCGCCGACACGGTGGCCCACAGGAAGCCCATCTCATGCGAGCCAGGGAAAATGCCAGGGCCACACAATGAGCGTTTTAATTGCACACAAAAAAATATTGTGTGATTCTAGGTATCAGAGTTTGTCTGGCGACGTGCTTCGCCATGGCGGCGCCGGCACTGTCCAGCCCATGTTCAGCCATCCCTCAGCAGGAGTTGTTTGATGAGCGTTCCGCAGTCCTCCTCTTCCGAGCCCACGCCGACACTCGGCGCCGCGTTGCGTCAGCGGCACGTCACGATGATTGCGCTAGGCGGCATCATCGGCGCGGGGCTTTTTGTCGGCAGCAGCGCGACGTTGGCGAGCGTCGGTCCGGCCGCGTGCGTGTCGTATCTGGTGGCCGGCATCGTCGTGTTGATGGTGATGCGCATGCTTGGGGAGATGGCGCTCGCCGTACCGGGCGTCGGCTCGTTCACCGAATACGCGCGCGTCGGTCTCGGCAATTGGGCCGGTTTTACGAATGGCTGGCTGTACTGGTATTTCTGGGTGATCGTCGTCGCGGTCGAGGCGGTGGCCGGCGCGGCGATCCTGCAACGCTGGATTCCCGCGCCGGTCTGGATGATCGGCCTCGTCCTGCTGTCGGTCATGACGGTGATCAACCTGCTGTCGGTCAAATCGTATGGCGAGTTCGAGTTCTGGTTCGCGTCGATCAAGGTCGCGGCGATCATCGTCTTCATCGCGATCGGCGCCGGGTATCTGCTCGGCTTCAGCCCGGCCGGCAGCGCGGCGGCGAACCTGATCGGCCAGCACGGCTTCATGCCGTTCGGCGCGATGTCGATTTTCGCGGCGGTGCCGACGGTGATCTTCGCGGTCGGTGGCGCGGAAATCGCCACAATCGCCGCAGCGGAATCGGATGATCCGGCGAAAAGCGTCGCGGCGATGACGCGTTCGGTGATCCTGCGCGTCATCACGTTCTACGTCGGTTCGATGTTCCTGATCGCGTGCATCGTGCCGTGGAGCAGCATCGTGACCGGACACTCTCCGTTCGTCGCCGCACTGGAAACGATGCGGATTCCCGGCGCCGCCGACATCATGAATGCGATCGTGCTCGTCGCTGTGCTCTCCGCGCTGAACTCCGGCTTGTACGTGTCGTCGCGGATTCTCTTTCGACTCGCCGAGCGTGGCGATGCGCCGAAGTCGCTGCTGAAACTGACGCCGAACAAAGTGCCGCGGCTCGCCGTGTTGCTGAGCAGCCTGGTGGGCTATGTGGCGATCGTCGCGGCGATCGTGTCGCCGCAGGGCGTGTTCCTGTTTCTCGTGAACGCGTCCGGTGCGGTGATGCTGTTCGTTTATCTGGTGACCGCGCTGGCGCAAATCCGCATCCGACGGCGCATCGAGGCCACCGATCCGCAACGGCTGACGCTCAGAATGTGGCTGTTCCCCTGGCTGTCGTACGCTGTCGTCGCGGCGATTGCCGGTGTGCTCGCCGCCATGGGCGCCGATCCCGCGCTGCGTCCGCAATTGATGGCGAGCGCGGCGAGCCTCGCGGTGGCCTCGGCGGCGTATCTGCTGACGGCCAAACGCCAGCCGCGATCGTACGACGGCTGCGCCACCGGCTATCTGTCGCCGATCGGGCAACAGGCCATGGAAGGACGCAAGTGATGCCGGACATCGCCATTATCGGAGCGGGATTCATCGGCCTCGCGAGCGCCGCGGCGCTCATGCGCGACGGTCATCGCGTCACGCTGTTCGATCCGTCAGGCGTCGGCCAGGGCGCGTCATTCGGCAATGCCGGAACGTTCGCGCACTATGCGTGCATCCCCGTGAACAACCCGTCGGTGTTCCGCGATCTGCCGCGTTTCCTGTTGTCGAGCGACAGTCCGTTCAGACTGCGCTGGACTTATCTGCCGCAGCTCGCGCCGTGGCTCGCGCGCTTCATGATGAGTTCGCTGCCGCGTCGTTACGAGGCGAGTGCGGGTGCGCTCGCCGCGTTGCTCGGCCACGCGCAGGGCGGCTACGCGCCGTTGCTCGCGAACGAGGAACTGGCGCGCTTCGTTCGGCCGCGCGAGTGCCTGTATCTGTATTCGAGCGGCGCGTCGTTCGACGCCGCGCGTGCCGCACTCGATTTGCGCCGGCAACTCGGCGTCGCTTTCGACGTGCTTGCCGCCGCCGATATCCGCGCGCTGGAGCCGTCGCTCGCGCCGATTTTCGAGCGAGGTGTGCTGTTCAGCGACAGTTGGCATTTCTCCGATCCGCAGGGCTTTCTGCAGACCTTGTACGAACAGCTCGCCGCGCAAGGGCTGAAGCTCGAACGCGCGACCGTCGGCACAGTGCAGCCTCGCGCGGACGGCGTGAGCGTGACGGCTGACGGCCGCGAGCGGCGCTTCAGTCACGTGGTGGTCGCCACCGGCGCGCGCTCTGCCCAATTCGCCAGACAATGCGGCGACAGCGTGCCGCTCGATACCGAGCGCGGCTACCACGTGCGCTATCCGGGCGCGCAGCAACTGATTTCGCGGCCGGTCGGCTGGGCCGAGCGCGGCTTTTACATGACGCCGATGAGCGACGGAATTCGCGTCGCGGGCACCGTCGAGCTGGGCGGCTTCAGCACGACGCGCAATCGCTCGCTGATCGACCTGCTGACGTTTTCGTCGAAGCGCGCACTGCCCGCACTCGATACGCCCGACAACAACTGGTTAGGATTCCGGCCGACCTTGCCCGATGGCGTACCGGTGCTCGGCCGATCACGCGCGAGCGAGCGCGTGATCTATGCGTTCGGCCATCAGCATCTCGGCTTGACGCTGGCCGGCGTGAGCGGACGCATCGTCGCCGACCTGATCGCGCGGCGCACCCCGCCGCTCGATCTCGCGCCTTACGCGGCCACGCGTTTCTAGCATCGTGCGGCCGCCGCACCAGTAGACGTTTCTTTGCAGCAGGCATCCCAGGACAATCTCGCCGCGTCGCGCATCGGATTGGTCGAACCGCAACGCGCGACGCGACATCTCGCAAGGAGTGCATCATGAATCGCCGCTATTGGCTTTTGAGTCTGGCCGTTTGCGCCTTCGGCGCGCATGCGCCGCTGTCCTGGGCCGCCGATCCGCAAGTCGTCAAGATTGGTTTTGTCGGGCCGCTGACCGGTCCTGTGGCGCGGGTCGGCAAAGACCTGCAGTACGGCGCGCAACTTGCGCTAGACGAGGAAAACGCCCGGCATCCGACGGTGGGAGGCAAGCCGGTCAAGTTCGTGCTCGACGTGCAGGATGATCAGGCCGACCCGCGCGTGGCGATTCAGGTTGCGCAGAAGCTGGTCGATAGTGGGGTGGTCGGCGTGATCGGCCACTACAACTCGGGCTGCAGCATTCCCGCGTCGACCGTCTACCACCAGGCGAATGTCGCGATGATCACGCCCGGCTCGACCAATCCGCAACTGACCAAACAGGGCTACAAGAACGTGTTTCGCACGATGGGGCACGACGGTGTGGGCGGGGTGGTGGCCGGGCACTTCGTGGTCGATCAGATGAAGGCCAAACGGATCGGCATTATCGACGACCGCACGGCGTTCGGACAGGGTCTCGCCGATGCCTTCGAAAAGGGTGTGAAAGAAGCGAACGGCAATATCGTCGATCGCGAATTCACCAACGACAAGGCCGTCGATTTCCGCGCCATTCTGACGACGCTCAAGAGCAAGAACGTCGATCTGATTTTCTTCGGCGGACTGGACGAGCAGGGCGCGATGCTGATCAAGCAGATGCGCTCGCTCGGCATGCCCGCGCAACTGTTCGGTGCGGGCGCGTTGAAGAGCAATGCGTTTCTGCAGATCGCCGGCACGGCCGGTGACGGCACACAGGATCTCGAACCCGGCCCGGCGCTCGACAAACTTCCCGCCGCGCAGGACTTCAGCAAGCGTTACAAGGCGCGCTTCAATCAGGATGTCGAGTTGTACGCGCCGTTCGCGTATGACGCCGCGCTGGCGATGATCAAGGCGATTCACGATGCCGATTCACTGGATCGCGCGAAGATCGTCGACAGTCTGGGGAAAATCTCCGTCAATGGCGTGACCGGCAAGATTACGTTCGATCCGTATGGCGATCTGATCAAGCCGCCTTACACGCTGTTCCAGGTCCAGCAGGGACAGTGGAAGAGCGTGAAGACGGTGGGCGGTGTCTGACGGCGCCCACCGTGCGCCGTGCGCTCAGGCATGCGAGACACGGCGCGACGAATCGACCAGCACCTTCGAATAGGGATGCGCGAGCTCCGCCGTCGCCAGATCGCTCGCGCCTCACGTTTCGACAATTTCGCCCTTGAGCATCGCCCCAACCCGGTCGCAGAGGTGAACGACGACCCCGAGATCATGCGTGACCATGAGATAGGTCGGCCCTTCCTTGCGACGCAAGTCCGATAGCAGATTCAGAATCTCCGCTTGAACGGATACGTCCAGCGCCGAAGTGGGTTCATCCAGCAGCAGCACGCGCGGTTCGAGCACCAGGGCGCGCGCGATGGCGACACGCTGCCGTCGTCCACCCGACAGTTGATGCGGATAGCGCTGGTGGAACGATGCATTCAGCCCGACCTTGGTCAACGCCTTGTCGTTGGGCGGGCGCGACGTGTTTGCGATTCTTGAGCTGCGCACCTGCATCGAGACCGAGGCGGCCGGTCTCGCCGCGCAGCGCGCCGACGCGCGTGATCTGGAGAACATCCTGCGCGCGTTGCAGGCCATCGAGGCGCGCGCGGAACACGGCGAGGATGCGTCATCCGAAGATTTGCAGTTTCCCCTGCAGATTGCCCGCACCACGCGCACACCTTATCTGGTCGACGTCCTGTCCCAGCTCGACCCGCGCATGTCGCCGCGCGCCAATCTGGACCCTGAGCGCTCTCTGTCGCGCGTGAACAACGAGCATACGGATATCTACGAGGCCATCGCGCGCGGCGAGGCCGAGGGCGCGCGCGCCGCGATGCGCATGCATCTGATCAACAGCCGCGAGCGCATGCGCCGCGCGTCTTCAGCACCTCGTGAGTGACGGCGGGCCGATGCGGCCCGGTGGTTCGTCAATTCGAAGCGGCGTGTCTGGCGTGTCGAGTACGGCGCAGGATAACTAGCGCCGCGTCCGGGTTTTCGTGTCCCCCGTGCTCGTCTCATCGGTCGATGGAGGCCGCTTGGGAAGTTCTTTTCGCGTCCGGAAACGGCGCCTATTGCAATGTTATGTATCGGCCGGACCGGTAGATACACTGCGACACAATCGGTGCGATAAACCAGGCTATAAAGCAAGCGTTGCCAATCACCGAGACCACCATGAGCGCCGATTTGCTGCAAGGCTCCTGCCATTGCGGGGCCGTCAAATTCGAAGTTCGCACCGCGATCGTTCCCGCCGGACGATGCAACTGCAGCCTGTGCCGACGCAAGGGCGCGCTGATGACTCCGCTGTTCCCGGCGAGCCAACTGAAAATCGTGAGCGGCGAGGATGCGCTGACGCTTTACCAGTTCAACACCAAGGTGGCGAAGCATTACTTCTGCAAGCACTGCGGCATTTATCCGTTTCATCAGACGCGCAAAGACCCGCAGCAGTGGCGCGTCAATATCGGTTGCCTCGACGGCGTCGACCCGTATACGCTGGAAGCCGGCGTTGCCGATGGCGCCAGCCTCTCCGTGCTGGAGGACGCATGAAACGGTTACTGGCGATCGTCCTGTTCATCGTCGGCGGTTTCGCGACCGAACTGGCGCATCCGCTGCAATGCACGCTGGTCCAGGCGAGCGGGGTGCAGTTCAAACGCCGTAAGAGATAGTGCACCGATGGAAACGACCGACCACGTATTGATCGTCGACGACGATCGCGGCATCCGCGAATTGCTGGCGACTTACCTCGAGAAAAACGGCATGCGCGCGTCGCTCGCGGCCAACGGTCATCAGATGCGCGCCGTCCTCGAGCACGGCGCGCCCGATCTGATCGTGCTCGACCTCATGCTGCCGGGCGAGGACGATCTCGTGCTGTGCCGTGAACTGCGTGCCGGCAAATTCCGCACCGTGCCCGTGCTGATGCTCACGGCCCGCAACGAGGAAGCCGATCGGATCGTCGGCCTGGAAATGGGCGCCGACGACTATCTACCCAAGCCATTCGCCGTACGCGAGCTGCTCGCGCGGATTCGCTCGGTGCTGCGCCGCGCGCGGATGCTGCCGCCCGGCATGGAGGTGACGGAATCGGCGCAAATGCTGTGC
>NZ_JAQQCJ010000030.1:0-96503 GCF_046030495.1 Paraburkholderia strydomiana | reverse complement strand
CCCCCCCCCCCCCCGCCCCCCCCCCCCCCCCCCCCCCCCCCCCCCCCCCCCCCGGGCCCCCCCCCCCCCCCCCCCCCCCCCGGGCCCCCCCCCCCCCCCCCCACCCCCCCCCCCCCCCCCGGGCCCCCCCGGCCCCCCCCCCCCCCCCCCCCCGCCCCCGCCCCCCCCCACCCGCCCCCCCCCGGCAGCAGCAATAAAAGATCAGCAGTAGAGACAAGCCATGTTTGCGCCTGCCCGTGAGGTACGAAGTTCGAGGCACGGCGAGGCGCGGTTCACATGAAACGGCAACTATCTTGCATAAGTTCGGGATAAGCACTCAAGCGCTACGCCCGGCGACTGCAACAAGTTACATGGGACCGGAGTAAGAGCTTTGCATGGGACCGGAGTCAGTGCTGAAGCACGAACGCCGGCCGACAGCCAAAGCACTCACACCGGTCGACATAGGAGGCGAAGTGTCAGCGACGCTACGTTTTGACAATATCGGCAAAGTCTTTCCAGGCGTGCGTGCGCTCGACGGTGTGTCCTTCGACGTCAACGTCGGCCAGGTTCACGGCCTGATGGGCGAAAACGGCGCAGGGAAATCGACCCTGTTGAAGATACTCGGCGGTGAATATCAGCCCGATTCGGGCCGCGTGCTGATCGACGGCAACGAGGTGCGCTTTTCGAGCGCGGCGTCGTCGATCGCGGCGGGAATCGCGGTGATTCACCAGGAACTGCAGTACGTGCCCGATCTGACGGTCGCGGAAAACCTGCTGCTCGGCCAGCTGCCGAACTCGCTCGGCTGGGTCAACAAGCGCGAAGCCAAACGCTTCGTGCGCGAACGCCTCGAAGCAATGGGCGTCGCGCTCGATCCGAACGCGAAGCTGCGCAAGCTCTCGATCGCGCAACGGCAGATGGTCGAAATCTGCAAGGCGCTGCTGCGCAACGCACGGGTGATCGCGCTCGACGAGCCGACCAGTTCCCTGTCGCATCGCGAGACAGAGGTGCTGTTCAAGCTGGTGCGCGATCTGCGCGCCGACAACCGGGCGATGATCTACATCTCGCACCGCATGGACGAGATCTACGAGTTGTGCGACGCCTGCACGATCTTCCGCGACGGCCGCAAGATCGCTTCGCATCCGACGCTCGAAGGCGTGTCGCGCGACACCATCGTCAGCGAGATGGTGGGGCGTGAAATTTCGGACATCTACAACTATTCGGCGCGCCCGCTCGGCGAAGTGCGCTTCGCGGCGAAAGCGATCGAAGGCCATGCGCTCGCGCAACCGGCCAGCTTCGAAGTGCGGCGCGGCGAGATCGTCGGCTTCTTCGGACTGGTGGGCGCGGGCCGCAGCGAGCTGATGCATCTGGTCTACGGCGCGGATCACAAGAAGGGCGGCGAACTGCTGCTCGACGGCAAGCCGATCAAGGTGCGCAGCGCGGGCGAAGCGATCAGGCACGGCATCGTGCTGTGTCCGGAAGACCGCAAGGAAGAGGGCATCGTCGCGATGGCGACGGTCTCGGAGAACATCAACATCAGTTGCCGACGTCACTATCTGCGCGCGGGGATGTTCCTCGACCGCAAAAAGGAAGCGGAAACCGCGGACCGTTTCATCAAGCTGCTGAAGATCAAGACGCCGAGCCGCCGCCAGAAGATCCGTTTCCTGTCGGGCGGCAATCAGCAGAAGGCGATTCTGTCGCGCTGGCTCGCCGAGCCCGATCTGAAAGTCGTGATTCTCGACGAGCCGACGCGCGGCATCGACGTCGGCGCGAAGCATGAAATCTACAACGTGATCTATCAGCTGGCCGAACGCGGCTGCGCGATCGTGATGATTTCGTCGGAATTGCCGGAAGTGCTCGGCGTGTCCGACCGCATCGTCGTGATGCGTCAGGGCCGGATTTCCGGCGAACTGGCGCGCCAGGATGCCACGGAGCAATCGGTGTTGAGCCTCGCGCTGCCGCAAAGCTCGACCGCGCTGCCTGAGACGACCGCAGCCGCCGCCCAGCACGCGGCCTGAACCTTATTTGGACGCAAGTCCGGCAACCCGTGGGGATACGGGAGGAGTATTGAACATGCAAGCCAGAGAAAACCTCGCGCAACAGGCCGCCAAAAGCGCCGCCGATGCGCTGATTCCGCAAGCCAACGACAAGGCGAAATGGTGGCAGCAGATCACCGAGTACAGCCTGATCGTGATCTTCGTCGTGATGTTCGTCACGATGTCGCTGACCGTCGATCACTTCTTCTCGATCGAGAACATGCTCGGCCTCGCGCTGTCGATTTCGCAGATCGGCATGGTCGCGTGCACGATGATGTTCTGTCTCGCCTCGCGCGACTTCGACCTCTCCGTGGGCTCGACCGTCGCGTTCGCCGGTGTGTTGTGCGCGATGGTGCTCAACGCCACGGGTAACACGTTTATCGCGATCATCGCGGCGGTCGCGGCGGGCGCGGTGATCGGTTTCGTCAACGGCGCGGTGATCGCGTATCTGCGCATCAACGCGCTGATCACGACGCTCGCGACGATGGAAATCGTCCGCGGCCTCGGCTTCATCGTGTCGCACGGTCAAGCCGTGGGCGTGTCGTCGGAGACATTCATCGAGCTGGGCGGCTTGAGCTTCTTCGGCGTGTCGCTGCCGATCTGGGTCACGCTGCTGTGCTTCATCGTGTTCGGCGTGATGCTCAACCAGACCGTGTACGGCCGCAATACGCTCGCGATCGGCGGCAATCCGGAAGCGTCGCGTCTGGCGGGTATCAATGTCGAACGCACGCGCGTCTACATCTTCCTGATTCAAGGTGCGGTGACCGCGCTGGCCGGTGTGATTCTGGCGTCGCGCATCACGTCGGGTCAGCCGAATGCCGCGGAAGGCTTCGAGCTGAACGTGATCTCGGCGTGCGTGCTGGGCGGCGTGTCGCTGCTCGGTGGGCGCGCGACGATTTCCGGCGTCGTGATCGGCGTGCTGATCATGGGCACCGTCGAGAACGTGATGAACCTGATGAACATCGACGCGTTCTATCAGTACCTCGTGCGTGGCGCGATTCTGCTCGCCGCCGTGCTGCTCGACCAGTTGAAGAATCGCGGCTCGCGCGACTGAACCCGCGACTGAACCCGTCACTTATCCAATCAGCTCTCAAAGGAATCGAACGATGTCGTCTCCGGCCAATGCAAATGCCCGTCTCGCGGACAGCGCGTTCGCGCGCTATCCGAGTCTCGTCGACCGTACGGTGTTGATCACGGGCGGCGCGACCGGTATCGGCGCATCGTTCGTCGAGCATTTCGCGGCGCAAGGCGCACGCGTCGCGTTCTTCGATATCGACGCGAGCGCCGGTGAAGCGCTCGCCGACGAACTCGGCGATTCGAAGCACAAGCCGCTGTTCCTGACGTGCGATCTGACCGACATCGACGCGCTGCAGAAAGCGATCGCCGATGTGAAGGCCTCGCTCGGGCCCATCCAGGTGCTGGTCAACAACGCGGCGAACGACAAGCGCCACACGATCGGCGAAGTGTCGCGCGAGTTTTTCGACGCGGGCATCGCGGTGAATATCCGCCACCAGTTCTTCGCGGCCCAGGCCGTGATGGAAGATATGAAGGCGGCCAACAGCGGCTCGATCATCAACCTCGGCTCGATCAGCTGGATGTTGAAGAACGGTGGCTATCCGGTGTACGTGATGTCGAAGTCGGCGGTGCAGGGTTTGACGCGCGGTCTCGCGCGCGACCTCGGACACTTCAACATTCGCGTCAATACGCTGGTGCCGGGCTGGGTGATGACGGAGAAGCAGAAGCGCTTGTGGCTCGACGACACCGGCCGCCGCCAGATCAAGGAAGGGCAGTGCATCGACGCCGAGCTTGAGCCGTCCGACCTCGCGCGCATGGCGCTGTTCCTTGCCGCCGACGACAGCAAGATGATCACCGCGCAGGACATCGTCGTCGATGGAGGTTGGGCGTGAGCGCTGACATGCCGTCGCACGCCGCTGCGTCGCGCGCGTCGTTGCTGATCGACACGCAATGCACGCTCGGCGAAGCCGCGACGTGGTGCGCGAGAACCGGCCGCTTCTACTGGACCGATATCGAAGGCGCGCGCCTGTGGCGCTACGATCCGCGCGACGGCGGCAGCACGTTCTGGCCGATGCCCGAGCGGCTCGCGACGTTCGCGCTGTGTGCGAATCCCCGCTACCTGCTGCTCGGTCTCGCCACGCATCTGGCGTTTTTCGATCTGACGACGGGCAAGACGCAGCGCATCGTCGACGTGGAGCCCGGCTTGAACACGCGCGTGAACGACGGCCGTTGCGACCGTCAGGGGCGCTTCGTGTTCGGCACGAAAGACGAAAGTGGACTGGCGCAACCGGTCGCCGGCTTTTACCGGCTCAATCACGATCTGTCGCTGGAGCGCCTGCCGTTGCCTGCGCCGGCCATCTCGAACAGCATCGCGTTCAGTCCCGACGGCGCGACGATGTACTACTGTGATTCGAAGGTGCCGGAAATCCGCTCGTGTGACTATCGCGCGGACGGCAGTGTCGCCAACGATCGGCTGTTTGCGCGCGTGACCGACGCGGGCGTGGAGCCGGACGGCTCGACCGTCGATCGCGACGGCGGGCTGTGGAACGCGCAGTGGGCAGGCGCGAGCGTAGTGCGCTACGGTCCCGACGGTGTGGAAACCGAGCGCGTCGACGTGCCGACCGCGCAGCCGAGTTGCGTCGCGCTCGGCGGTCCCGAACTCGACACGCTGTACATGACGAGCGCGCGCGCCGACCTCGACGCCGCCGCGCTTGCGGCCGATACTCGGGCGGGCGGCGTGTTCGTCGCGCCGGTCGAACGGCACGGTTTGCCCGAGCCGGAGTTCCAGGGCGCGCCCGCCTAGCGCAGAATGAGGCAGCACCGTTCGCGGGGCCGCACTGCGGGCACGTCTCGCCATGTTTTTGAAAGTGAACCAGAAGGTAATGTCGCAATTCCAGTGGCAGCAAATCGGCAGCATGCAGTTGGACCCAGAGGCGACCCGTTCCAGAAAGTCGCCCTACAGCATCCGTCAGCAATGACGGCAACGTCCCTCGCCTCTCGATGGAGCCAGATATGACTGTTGCGAATCTTGTTTCCGCTTCCTCACCCGTTTCTTCGCTCGCTTCTTCTTCCGCTTCTTCGTCCGCTTCCGCTTCTACGTCCGCTTCTGCATCGACCTCGCAGAGCCGGCGCTCGCGCCTCGCCGCGGCCGCCAATCCGGTGCTGGCCGGGCCGAGCACGTCGGCGGTGGCGGTCGGCGAAGGCAGCGCCGGCGATGTCGCGTGCATCACGCTCGCCAACGCGCATTTGCGGCTCGACGTCGCGCCGACGCTCGGCGGCGGCGTCACCCGTTTCGACTGGCGCAACGACGGTGCGCTCACGCCGATTTTCCGGCGCTGCCGCCACGTCGGTGCCGACACGCAGCCGAACCAGCTTGCCTGCTATCCGCTGCTGCCGTATTCGAACCGGATCGGCGGCGGGCATTTCAACGTGGCGGGGCGGCGCGTCGAGGTACCGCGCAATCGCGCCGACGAACCGTTGCCGATTCACGGCGACGGCTGGCTCTCGGCGTGGCAGGTGGCGGAGTCGGATCGCGAAAACGTGCGCCTGACGCTCGATCGGCATGACGGCAAGCCGTACGCGTACCGCGCGGCGCAAACCTATACGCTGGACGGCCCGACGCTCGTCGTCACGCTGGAGATCGAAAACGCCGGGCGCGACGCGCTGCCGTTCGGGCTGGGTTTGCATCCGTTCTTCGTGCGCGATGCGGACACCGAGCTGTCGGCGGCGGCCGGCGGTCTGTGGCTCTCCGGTGAAGACTGGCTGCCGATGCGCCATGTGCCGGCGCCGCCCGCGTGGCAATTCGGCGTCGCGTATCCGTTGCCGGAGACCATCGTCAACCATGCTTTTACCGGCTGGAGCGGCCAGGCGGCGGTGGTGTGGCCGAAGCGCCGTCTGTCGTTGAACATCGCCGCCGATACCGATTACTACGTGCTGTACACGCCGCCCGGTGAAGAGTTTTTCTGCTTCGAGCCCGTCGATCATCCGATCAACGCGATGAATCTGGCCGGCGGCGCATCCGAAAACGGCATGACGCTGCTCGCGCGCGGCGAGCGGCTGACGCGGACGTTCCGATTTACCGTCGAACGTACCGGGCTGCGTTCGATGCCCGGCGCGCGCGGGGCGCGGCGGCAGTAAGTCGTGGGGCGGGGCGGCGGGCGACGTTTGGGCGCGGGCCGCCGCGCAGGACAGGTAAAATACCCGCCTCTTCCGATTACCGGCTCGCCGCGAGACCCACCATGTCCCATTTCATCCAGACACTCAACGACGCCTGGCAGCGCACGAACTCGCTGCTGTGCGTCGGCCTCGACCCCGAGCCGAGCAAATTTCCCGGCGCGCTCGCCGGCCGGTCCGATGCGATTTTCGATTTCTGCCGCACGATCGTCGATGCGACCGCGCCGTACGCGTCGTCGTTCAAGCCGCAGATCGCCTACTTCGCCGCGCATCGCGCGGAAGACCAGCTCGGACAACTGATCGCCCACATTCACGCGAACCATCCCGGCCTGCCGGTGATTCTGGACGCGAAGCGCGGCGACATCGGCAGCACCGCCGAACAGTACGCGCTCGAAGCGTTCGAGCGCTACCAGGCGGACGCGGTGACGGTGAATCCGTACATGGGTTTCGACTCGATCCAGCCGTATCTGGAGCACGAAGGCAAGGGCGTGATCGTGCTGTGCCGCACGTCGAATGCGGGCGGCTCCGATCTGCAATTCCTGGAGACGGGCGGCCGTCCGCTGTACCAGGTCGTCGCGCAACTGGCGGCGGACAAGTGGAACGCGAGCGGCCAACTGGCGCTGGTGGTCGGCGCGACGTTCCCGAAGGAAATCGAAGTAGTGCGGGGGATCGTCGGCGATATGCCGTTGCTGATTCCGGGCATCGGCGCGCAAGGCGGCGATGTCGAGGCGACCGTCAACGCCGGGCGCACCGCGAACGGCACGGGCATGCTGATCAACTCGTCGCGCGCGATCATCTACGCGGGCAAGGGCGACGATTTCGCGCAAGCCGCCGCGAAGGCCGCGATGGAAACGCGTGACCGGATCAACGCGTTCCGGTAAGCGCGGGAAGCCGTGGCTGGTGAAGCCGGCGACGCCGGCCACGCAGTAATGGCCGGCTGTTTGAACGGCCCGGGTGCGGGCCGGTTTCAGAAGATCGGTTCGGAACCGTTCAGACCGTTGTGCCTGATGGGAGTTGGACGAGGTTCACAAGACCTGGCCGACCGGCTGGCTAGCCAAGCACCGCGGCTAACCACCGAAAGCTCTGCTCAACGCACCGGTCCCAGCCGCGCAATCAACCCCGCATGCTGTGGATGCTCCGCCTTCAGCGCATCCATATCCGCGATCTCAAACTCGCTGAATTCGAATCCCGGGGCGACCGTGCAACCCACCAGCGCGAACGTCGCCGGATCGGCGCATTCCGCCGCGAACCAGAGGCCCGCCGGCACCACTGCCTGAAACACGGCGTCGCGATGCGTCAGCGCATTGCCCAGCTTATGCGTGACCAGCGTGCCGCTCGCATCGAGCACGTGGACATTCAACGGCTCGCCCGCATAGAAGTGCCAGACTTCGTCGGACCTGATCCGATGCCACGCCGAATGCGCGCCGTCGCAGAGCAGGTAGTAGATCGCGGTCGACGCCGAGCGATTCTGCGTTGAACCGCCGTCGCGAATCACACGCTGCGCCGACCGATACGTCTCGTTAAAAAAACCGCCTTCCGGATGCGGCTTCAGATCGAAGCGGCGGATCAGTTCGTCCCTGCTTGCGTGCGAATCCGGCATCGTTCCCGCCTGTCGAACGAGGGTCAATGTTCGCGCTCGTCGAGCAGCGCGAGCACGCCGCGCAGCGCATGCGCCGCGGCCTGCACGCGGATCTGTTCGCGGTCGCCCTTGAAGATCTTCGTTTCCACCGACGTATGCAGCCGGTTGCTCCAGCCGAACGACACCATGCCGACCGGCTTGGTCTCGGTGCCGCCGCCCGGTCCGGCGACGCCGGTGATCGACAGCGACACCTGCGCGCGGCTGTTGCGCAGCGCGCCCTCGGCCATTGCGCGCGCCACCGGCTCACTGACCGCGCCGTGCTTGTCGATCAGATCGCCGGGCACGCCGATCATCTCGCTCTTCGCCTGATTCGAATACGTGACGAAGCCGCGCTCGAACCAGCCGCTGCTGCCGGAAATGTCGGTAATGGCGGTCGCCACCATGCCGCCCGTGCAGGACTCGGCGGTGACGAGCATCAGGCGTTCGTCGCGCAGACGGTTGCTCACGCGAATCGCGAGCTGGTGAACGACGGAATCGGTAGGCATGGCGTCAATCCGGAAAACGGGAGCCGGCGATCAGGCACGGCAGGCGGCGATTGCCGGGTGGCGGTTACACCGACATGCGCCAGAGCGCAATCACGAGCAACGTGAAAAAAGCGGCGACCAGGTCATCGAACATGATGCCAAAGCCGCCTTTCAGACGGCGGTCGAAATAACTGATGGGCGGCGGCTTCACCATGTCGAAGAAGCGGAACACGATGAATGCCCACAGCTGGCCGGTCAGCGTGGCCGGCGTGACCATCAGCAGCACCAGCCAGAAGGCGATGATTTCATCCCACACGACCGGCGACGGATCGTCGATGCCGAGCCGCCTGGCGGTAAAACCGCAAATCGCAATGCCGCCGATGAAGCCTACGCCGATCAGCACGCCCCACTCGATCACGGTCAGATAGCGGCTCAGCACGGCGAACGACGCCCACGCGAACAGCGTGCCGATCGTGCCCGGCGCCACCGGCGACAAGCCGCTGCCGAACCCCAGCGAGAGCAGGTGCAACGGATGCGAGAGCATGAAACGCGCGGTGGCGCGGCGCGGCTGAGGCCGTGGCGCACGAGGTTGCGGCGTCTGGGGCGGCTCGCCGCCGATGAGATCGTCGGCGGGGCGGAGCGGGGGGTCAGTCTGCATGGAAGTGATCGAAGCCTTGCAACGTCAGGGTGAGTGGCGCGCCGGCGGCATCGCGCCAGTCGATGGCGGGGCGGTCGTCTGCCGCCGGGAGTGCGCTTATTGTACCGACGCGGGTGACCGGTACGGCCGCCCCGCGTCCGGCCGCTTCGACCGCGGCGCGCGCCGTGGCCGGTGCGGTGAAGCACAGTTCGTAGTCGTCGCCGCCGGCGAGTGTGCAGCGTCGTTGAATGTCGGGCGCGAGGCGGCGCAGCGCGGCGGAGCGCGGCACGGCGTCGGCATCGACCGTGGCGTGCATGCGCGAGCGTTCGAGGATGTGCAGCAGATCGCCCGCGAGGCCGTCCGACAGGTCCAACGCCGCATGCGCGATGCCGCGCAGCGCCAGCCCGAGCGGTACGCGCGGCTCCGGCCGTTCGAGGGCGCGACGAAACGTCGCAGTGTCGTCGGCATCGGCCGACCACTCGCCACGTAGCACGCCGAGGCCGGCGCGCGCGTCGCCGAGGGTGCCGGAAATCCAGATGTCGTCGCCCGGCTGGGCGGCGTCGCGACGCAGCGCCGCTCGCGGCGGCACGCTGCCGAACACGGTCACGCACAGATTCAGCGGGCCGCCCGTCGTGTCGCCGCCGATCAGTTCGCAGCCGTAGCGCCCCGCCAGCGCGAATAGTCCTTCGCTGAATGCGGCGAGCCAGGCTTCGTCCGCTTTCGGCAACGAGAACGCCAGCGTGAACGCCTGCGGCTGCGCGCCCATCGCGGCGAGGTCCGACAGATTCACCGCGAGTGTCTTGTGACCGAGCGCTTCGGGATCGACATCGGCGAGGAAGTGGCGGCCTTCTACCAGCATATCCGTCGATATCGCCAGCATTTCGCCCGCGCGCGGCGCGAGCAGGGCGCAGTCGTCGCCGATGCCGAGCGCGCCGGCGGCGGCGTCGGACGGTCGAGCGGCGGCGGCCCGGCGGGCAAAGAAACGGTCGATCAGCGAAAACTCGGAGAGCATGTTGGCCAATGGTGAACGGGATAAGTGCCGCGAACTGCGGCTAACGGCGCGCATTGTACGAAGCTGCTACGCGATCGGCGCCGGATTCCCCGGCCGCACCGCTTCGGGTCGCTCTTGGGCGGCGCATGGCGGCCCGCCCGTTCGCGCCGTTTAAGTCGCGGCAGTTGTACCCGTATTGAAGGAATCGCGTAGGCAATTGGGGCTACAATGCCGTCGAACGTCTATTCTAATCCGCACTTCGAAGCCCGCCTTATGTCGAATCCCGTCAATAGCAAACTCCGCGAAGCCGCACTCGATTACCACGAGTTCCCGACCCCCGGGAAGATCGCCATCGCCCCGACCAAGCAGATGATCAACCAGCGCGACCTCGCGCTGGCGTATTCGCCTGGCGTCGCGTTCGCGTGCGAGGAAATCGTCGAAAACCCGCTGAACGCCGCGCGTTTCACCGCGCGCAGCAACCTGGTCGGCGTCGTCACGAACGGTACCGCGGTGCTGGGTCTGGGCAACATCGGGCCGCTCGCGTCGAAGCCGGTCATGGAAGGCAAGGCCGTTCTGTTCAAGAAGTTCGCCGGCATCGACGTGTTCGATATCGAGCTGAACGAGTCGGACCCGCACAAGCTGGTCGACGTGATCGCCGCGCTGGAGCCGACTTTCGGCGGCATCAACCTGGAAGACATCAAGGCGCCGGACTGCTTCATCGTCGAGCGCGAGTGCCGCAAGCGCATGAAGATTCCGGTCTTCCACGACGACCAGCACGGCACCGCGATCGTCGTCGCGGCGGCCATCACCAACGGTCTGAAGGTGGTCGGCAAGGACATCAAGAACGTCAAGCTGGTGTCCTCCGGCGCGGGCGCGGCTGCGCTGGCCTGTCTGGATCTGCTGGTCGACATCGGCCTGCCGCTCGAAAACATTACCGTGACCGACCTGGCCGGTGTGGTCTACAAGGGTCGCGTCGAACTGATGGACCCGGACAAGGAGCGCTTTGCGCGTGAAACCGACGCCCGCACGCTCGCCGAAGCGATCGGCGGCGCGGACGTGTTCCTCGGCCTGTCGGCCGGCGGCGTGCTCAAGCAGGACATGGTCAAGCAGATGGCCGACAAGCCGCTGATTCTGGCGCTGGCCAATCCGACACCGGAAATCCTGCCGGAACTGGCACTCGAAGTGCGCCCGGACGCCGTGCTGTGCACGGGCCGCACCGATTACCCGAACCAGGTGAACAACGTGCTGGTGTTCCCGTTCCTGTTCCGCGGCGCACTGGATGCCGGCGCGACGACAGTCACGCGGGAAATGGAAATTGCCGCGGTCAACGCGATCGCCGAACTGGCGCGCCAGGAGCAGAGCGACATCGTCGCGACGGCCTATGGCATTCAGGATCTGTCGTTCGGCCCGGAATATCTGATTCCGAAGCCGTTCGACCCGCGTCTGATCGTCAAGGTCGCGCCGGCGGTGGCGAAGGCTGCGATGGATTGCGGCGTCGCCGAGCGTCCGATCGAGGACATGGATGCGTACGAACAGCATCTGCAGCAGTTCGTGTATCACAGCGGCACGACCATGAAGCCGATTTTCCAGCTCGCGCGCAGCGTCGAGCCGGAGAAGAAGCGCATCGTGTTCGCGGAAGGCGAAGAAGAGCGCGTGCTGCGCGCGATGCAGATCATCGTCGACGAAAAGCTGGCAAAGCCGATTCTGATCGGCCGTCCGGCGGTGATCGAGCAGCGCATTGCGCGTTACGGTCTGCGCCTCGTCGCGGGTCAGGACTACACGGTCGTGAACACCGATCATGACGAGCGTTACCGCGATTTCTGGCAGGAATACGCGAAGATGATGTCGCGCAAGGGCATCACGCCGCAAATGGCGAAGCTCGAGATGCGTCGCCGCACCACGCTGATCGGCGCGATGCTGGTGAAAAAGGGCGAAGCGGACGGGATGATCTGTGGCACCGTCAGCACGACGCACCGGCATCTGCACTTCATCGATCAGGTGATCGGCAAGAAGGCAGGCGCCAAGGTCTACGCGGCGATGAACGCGCTCGTGTTGCCGAATCGCCAGATTTTCCTGGTCGATACGCATGTGAACGTCGATCCGACGCCGGAGCAGCTCGCCGAAATCACGATCATGGCCGCCGACGAAGTACGCCGTTTCGGTATCGAGCCGAAGGTCGCACTGGTCTCGCACTCGAACTTCGGTTCGAGCAACGCGCCGACCGCGCAGAAGATGCGCGACACGCTGGAAATCCTGCGGGAACGCGCGCCGGAACTGCAGGTGGATGGCGAGATGCACGGCGACGTCGCGCTCGACGCGAATCTGCGCCGCGAAGTGCTGCCCGATTCGACGCTCGAAGGTGACGCGAACCTGCTGGTGCTGCCGAACATCGACGCGGCCAACATCTCGTACAACCTGCTGAAGACGGCGGCCGGCAACAACATCGCGATTGGCCCGATGCTGTTGGGCGCGGCCCAGCCGGTGCACGTGCTGACGCCGTCGGCGACGGTGCGCCGGATCGTCAATATGACGGCGCTGCTGGTGGCGGACGTGATCGCTGCCCGCTGATCCGTTCGGCTGATGCATGGCGCCGGATGGTCGGGTGCCATGCAAAAAAACGGCGTGCCCGCAATGGGCACGCCTCAGGGCAAGCAGGGGATTGCCACCCAAAAAACGGCAATGAGCACATTCCACCTTCACAACGACTGCCGGCGCCGCAGCGCTCGCCACGGCATGAAGGCGCATCTAGGCGACCTGCTGATTAGCCCGAATTTCCCTTCAATTTGCACAGTCAGGCTAAGTTTAGTCCGATTGGGCTAAACACTCTGTCAAAAATCGTCAAAGGCCCGACTGCGGCCTTTTCCACACGATCGAGAACGCTTAGGCTACCCGTCGAACGTTGATTCCAAAGGCCATTAGCGATACCCTTACGACTTTCATGGTCGTCAAACTCGTGATCTAACAGCGGGAAACCCTGATACATGGCACGCAAGTGGCTGCGCATCAAAAGCGTGCTGACCGTTGTTCTTACGCTGTGCGCGTTATCTGGCTCCGTGCCTGGCGCGTTTGCACGCGACTACACGGCGCCCGCCGATGCGAACGCACAAGGGGGGGGTACGGTCGCGCTGGCGCAGTTGCCGCGCGAAGCGGTCAATACATTGAACTTGATTGCCGCGGGCGGGCCTTACCCGTATGAGAAGGACGGCATCGTATTCGGCAATCGCGAAAGGTTGCTGCCGGCCCATCGGCGCGGCTATTACCACGAATACACCGTCCCCACGCCTCGCGCGCGTAATCGCGGGGCGCTTCGCATCGTCTGCGGTGGTCCGCTACAGCGAACCGATAATTGTTACTACTCGGACGACCACTACACCAGTTTTAATCGTATTGTTGAATGACATCGGGATGAACGGTATGAGCGACAACGTCTACGCGCACGACACCGGAGTCGCGACGGATCTTTTCGCGGCCGGCGACGGCAATTTGTTCCAACGCGTCATGAAGATGCGCGCCGGCGATCAGGGCCGCGACAACCAGGGCGAAGCAGGCGCCGTGGTTTCATCGAACGAGGAGCCCATGAGTCTTTTCAAGACCGTGCGACCGAACATCGTGCAGTCGATCCGCGCGTTCCGCGTGCAGGATCTCGCCGACGAGGCCGGCCAACTCGGTCAGCACTTTCTGTACGCGTATTGCGCCAACGCGCTGTCCAAGCAGGAAGTGCTCGAGACCATCGCCACCTCGTTCCTGTTCCCGAAGCATTTTGGCAAGAACTACGACGCGCTCTACGATTGCCTGACCGACCTCGTCCATAAGGCCGGCGCGCAGCCGGGCTTTGTGATCGTGCTCGAACAGTTGCCGGTCGCGCAGAAGTTCGACAAGGAAGGGCGCGAGACCCTACTGGACGTGTTCCGTGAGGCGGCCGAATTCTGGGCCGAGCGCAAGGTGGCGTTCCGCGTGTTTTACTCGTTCGCCTGAATTTTGCCTGACTGGGCATTACGAGTCGCGGTAGACGCCGCAGTGAGAAAGAGCAAAAGGCCCGCCAATCGGCGGGCCTTTTGCTTTTGGCGGGGCTTGCTTGCGCCTACGCGTGGCTGTTGTGCAACTGCTTACCAACCACCCCAGCGAGCCGCCAGCGCGGAAAGCACCGCTATCCCCGCGGTCTCGGTGCGCAGTACGCGTGGTCCGAGGCCGACGGCGGTAAATCCGTGCTCGGTGGCCGCTGCTTCTTCGGCAGCGGAAAAACCGCCTTCGGGGCCGACCAGCACGGTCACGCGGCCGGTCGGAGGTGTGGCCGGCAGCGCCGAAAAACTGATGCTGGCGCGCGGCGATAGCAGAATGCGCAATTCGCCTTCGCCGGGTTCGCGGGACAGCGCGCCCAGCCAGGTGGCGATCTCGCGCACCGGCATGACTTCCGGCAGGCGGTTGCGCCCGCATTGTTCGCACGACGCGCGCACGATGCCTTGCCAATGCGCATGCCGGCGCTGTGCCCGCTCGCCGGAAAGCCGCACGACACTGCGTGTGGTGGTCAGCGGCATGAAGCACGAAGCGCCGAGTTCGACCGCCTTTTCGATCAGCCAGTCCATCTTGTCGCCACTGGCAATGCCTTGCGCGAGCGTGAGGTGATAGGGCGCCTCGACCTCGATCGGGCGGAACTCGTGAATTCTGACTTTGGCCGAGCGGCGTTCTATCTCGACGAGCTCGGCGCTGTACTCGCCGCCCTCGCCGTTGAAAAGCACGATCGAATCACCGGGCTGCAAACGCAGCACCAGAACATGGCGCACGACGTCATCGGGAAGCGGCATGATGTCGTCGGGGTTTAGCGCCGTACCGACGAAAAAGCGGGGCATCAAAAAAATACTCATTAGCTCAGGAAAGGTGGCGAGCGAGCGCCCAGCGGTAGCCGTCCAGATCTTCGACCTGAGCGAACCGGTCGCCCCAGAATTGATCTTGCGGCTCGCTCAGCGATTTTGCACCGGCAGCCAGTGCCCGCGCATAAACCGCGTCGACATCGTCGACATAGACATAGAACGATTGCGGGGCGATTGCGCCCGCGCTTTTGGGTGTTTTCGCAGCCGAGCCGAACGCGCCTTCCGGCGCGAACATCACGATCAACTGGCCTTGATAGGTCATTTCGACGTGCATGACGACACCGTCGTCCTGAACACTGTCGCGAACTTCGAAGCCGAATGCCGCAGAGAAAAACGCAGTCGCGGCACGCGCGTCGCGTACCGTCAGATAGGGGGTCAACCAGGGCACACCGGCTGGGCGGGGGGCGGTCATGGACTTCTCCGGATCTTGAAGGTTTGCGGGACGCATGCTGCGGATTCAGGCGGGTGCACCTAACGATGTATCGAGACGCGATCCGACCCAACCGGGCATTGTGCCCACACGTTAGCTTAATGGCTTTAAGAATTGGCCTAGTTTATCGCGCACAGAGCGGGACGCCGAGAAGAGTCCCGCATGCATGGACGGATCGTAGTGTTTCAGCGATCCGATACGGCGAGCGGCGACGCGCTCCGTCAGCGTGTCGGCGGCGAGTTCGGCGGGATCGAGCGTGTCGCTGGCGGTCGCCATCATCCACAGCGAGCCGTAGAGCGGGACGAAGGTGTTCATCGTGCGGACGGCGCTGAAGGCGGCGCGCAGATCGTCGAGCAGGCCGGCGATGCGTCGAGCGTGGAAATAGGGCGAGCCGAGATGGAGCGAGAGTGCGGCGGGCGTACGCATCGTCCGCTTGAGTTGCGCGTAGAAGGCGGGCGTGTACAGGCCGGCGGCGGGCGAATCCGGCGGCGTCAGATCGAACACGACCAGGTCGAACTGCGCCGACGCCGCCGCCGCGACATACCGCGCGGCGTCGCCGACCACCAGTTCGACACGCGGATCGTCGAGTGCGCCGCCGTGCACCTCGGGCAAATGCTCGCGGCTCAGACGGACCACTTCCGCATCCAGCTCCGCCACCACGATGCGTTCGATGTCCGGATGCGCCAGCAACTGCCGCGCGGCGCCGCCGTCGCCGCCGCCCAGCACCAGCGCCGCGCGCGGCGCCGGATGCGCGAGCGCGATCGGATGCGTCATGCACTCGTGGTAGATGAACTCGTCGCCGGTGGACGTCATCGGGCGACCGTCGAGCGTGAAAAGCCGGCCGAGCTGCGGCGTGTCCCACACCTCGATGCGCTGATAGGGCGAATCGACGCGCGCGACGAGCCGCGCATGCGGAAATCCGTAGACGGCGTCGGGACTCGGTTGGAACAGCAGCGGAGCGCTCACGAATGTCGGGGCTCCAGCGGGAGCGCAGTGGGTCGGGTTGTCCGATTGTAAAGCGCGAAGCGCGCCGAGAGCCCGGTATGTGCGGTGAAACTCACAGCCAGGCGGCTTTCCGGGCCGGAGGCGGGGCAACGTTCTGTTAGAATGTCTCGCTTTCAGCCTTGTCCGTTTGCTCTGCCCGTTTCGCGCTCCTGGCGCCGCATCGTGCGCCGAAGCGAACTGGCATTCGAGCTCCCGGTCCTCAAGCGCGCACCGCTTTCTGACTCTGTCTCCGGACTCGACATGACGACCTCGTCTCCCGCACCCACCTCTTTGATGGCCAACGCAATCCGCGCGTTGTCCATGGACGCCGTTCAAAAAGCGAATTCCGGTCACCCGGGCATGCCGATGGGCATGGCCGAAATCGGCGTGGCTTTGTGGTCGCGTCATCTGCGTCACAACCCGAAGAATCCGCAGTGGGCTGACCGCGACCGTTTCGTGCTGTCGAACGGCCACGGCTCGATGTTGCTGTACTCGCTGCTGCACCTGACCGGCTACGATCTGCCGATGGAAGAGCTGAAGAACTTCCGCCAGATGCATTCGAAGACGCCGGGCCACCCGGAATACGGCATCACGCCGGGCGTTGAAACCACCACCGGCCCGCTCGGCCAGGGTCTCGCGAACGCGGTCGGCATGGCGCTCGCCGAGTCGCTGCTCGCCACCGAATTCAACAAGCCCGACGCGAAGATCGTCGATCACCACACGTATGTGTTCGTCGGCGACGGCTGCCTGATGGAAGGCATCTCGCACGAAGCGTGTTCGCTGGCCGGCGTGCTGAAGCTGAACAAGCTGATCGCGTTCTACGACGACAACGGCATCTCGATCGACGGCGAAGTGGTGCATTGGTTCCACGACGACACGCCCAAGCGCTTCGCAGCGTACGGCTGGAACGTGATCCCGAACGTGGTCGGCCACGACGTCGACGCAGTGGACGCCGCGATCAAGCAGGCCAAGCTGTCCGACAAGCCGACGCTGATCTGCTGCAAGACCGTGATCGGCGAAGGCTCGCCGAACAAGGCCGGCAGCCATGATTCGCACGGCTCGGCGCTCGGCGACAAGGAAGTCGCGGCCACGCGTGAAGCGATCGGCTGGAAGTGGGAGCCGTTCGTGATTCCGCAGGAAGTCTACGCGGCGTGGGATGCGAAGGAAGCCGGCGCGCACGTCGAAGGCGAATGGGACAAGGCATTTGCGGCCTACGCGGCCAAATACCCGCAGGAAGCGGCCGAATTCAAGCGCCGTGACGCGAAGCAACTGCCGGCGGACTGGAAAGAAAAAGCGAAGGCGATCATCGCCGGCGCGAACGAGCGCGCGGAAACCATCGCGACGCGTAAGGCATCGCAGCAGGCCATCGAAGGTTTGTCGGTCGTGCTGCCCGAACTGCTCGGCGGTTCCGCCGACCTGACCGGCTCGAACCTGACCAACTGGAAGGCCGCGAAGCCGGTGCGCGTGAATGCGGAAGGCAAGGCTGCCGGCAACTACGTGAACTACGGCGTGCGCGAATTCGGCATGAGCGCCGCGATCAACGGCGTTGCGCTGCATGGCGGCTTCAAGGCGTTCGGCGGCACGTTCCTGACGTTCTCGGACTACAGCCGCAACGCGCTGCGCGTTGCCGCGCTGATGAAAGCGCCGTCCATTTTCGTGTTCACGCACGACTCGATCGGTCTGGGCGAAGACGGCCCGACCCACCAGTCGATCGAACACGTCGCGAGCCTGCGCCTGATTCCGAACCTGCAAGTGTGGCGCCCGGCCGACACCGTCGAAACGGCGGTGGCCTGGACCCACGCGGTCGAACATCACGGCCCGTCGTGCCTGATCTTCAGCCGTCAGAACCTGGCGTTCTCGGAACGCACGGACGCGCAGATCGCCAACATCGAGAAGGGCGGCTACGTGCTGCGCGACTGGAACGACGAGATCGTCGCGCGCAAGATCATCCTGATCGCCACCGGCTCGGAAGTCGAGCTGGCGCTGAACGCAATCGAGCCGCTGGCACGCGAAGGCATCGCGGCGCGTGTCGTGTCGATGCCGTCGACCACGGTGTTCGACAAGCAGGACGCCGAGTACCGCGAGCGCGTGCTGCCGCACGGCGTGCGCCGCGTCGCGGTCGAAGCGGGCGTGACGGATTTCTGGCGCAAGTACGTGGGTCTGGAAGGCGGCGTGGTCGGGATCGACACGTTCGGCGAATCGGCCCCGGCTGGCGTGCTGTTCAAGCATTTTGGCTTCACCGTCGAGCACGTGGTAGAGACGGCTAAAGCCGCACTCGGCTGATATGGAGCAGGCGTTGCCGCATGGCGTGCGAACGTGCGGCAACGCAGCCTGTCAGACGAACGAGACGTATTTTTTCAGCCATCAGGAGATAGACCATGACGATTCGCGTCGCAATCAACGGCTACGGCCGGATCGGCCGCAATACCCTGCGCGCCTTCTATGAAAACGGCAAGAAGCACGATATCGAAATCGTCGCCATCAATGATCTCGGCGATGCCAAGACCAACGCTCACCTGACGCAATACGACACGGCGCACGGCAAGTTTCCGGGCGAAGTATCGGTGGACGGCGACTACCTGGTCGTCAACGGCGACAAGATCCGCGTGCTGGCCAACCGCAACCCGGCCGAACTGCCGTGGGGCGAGCTGAACGTCGATGTCGTGATGGAATGCACGGGCTTTTTCACGACCAAGGAAAAGGCTAGCGCGCACATCAAGGGCGGCGCAAAGAAGGTCATCATCTCGGCGCCGGGCGGCAAGGACGTCGACGCAACGATCGTCTACGGCGTGAACCACAACGTGCTGAAGGCATCGGACACGGTGATCTCGAACGCATCGTGCACGACGAACTGCCTGGCACCGCTCGTCAAGCCGCTGAACGACAAGATCGGCCTCGTGAACGGCCTGATGACGACGATCCACGCCTACACGAACGACCAGGTTCTGACCGACGTGTACCACGAAGACCTGCGCCGCGCTCGCTCGGCGACGCACAGCCAGATCCCGACCAAGACCGGCGCGGCTTCGGCGGTCGGTCTCGTGCTGCCGGAACTGAACGGCAAGCTGGACGGCTACGCGATTCGTGTCCCGACGATCAACGTGTCGGTCGTCGATCTGTCGTTCATCGCCGCGCGCGACACGACGGTCGAAGAAGTCAACGCGATCATGAAGGAAGCCTCGGAAGGCGCGCTGAAGGGCATCCTCGGCTACAACGATGCACCGCTCGTGTCGATCGACTTCAACCACAACCCGGCTTCGTCGACGTTCGACTCGACGCTGACCAAGGTGTCGGGCCGTCTGGTGAAGGTGTCGAGCTGGTACGACAACGAGTGGGGTTTCTCGAACCGCATGCTGGACACGGCTGTGGCGCTCGCCAACGCGAAGTAAGTTATCGCGCCTCCCTCGTGCGCTCTGCGCTGTGAAGCCGGTCTCGGGCGGCACGGCAGGGCAAGGCAAGGCAAGGGCAAAAAAAGCCGCTCCTCGGAGCGGCTTTTTTACATCTGCGGCGTGGGGAAATGAACGCCGGCGCGTTGCGCCGCGTTCGAGATGTGGGTTTCGATCGCCTTGCCCGCCGCCGCGGAGTCGCGGGCGCTGAGCGCGTCCAGAATCGCGCGATGCTCGGTGTACGTGGATAGCACCAGCTCCCGCCGGTAAAACGGCATCCGCTGGCTTTCCTTCATGATTTCCGCGCTGCTTTGCAGGATCGATTCGATTGCCGCATTGCCGGCAATGCTCACGATCCGCATGTGGAACGCGTAGTCGAGGCGCGCGGCTTCGTCGAGTTCGTCGCAGGCGAGCGCGGTTTGCATCTCCGTGATGTTGTTCTCGAACCAGGCGAGGTCGGCGTCGCTCACGGCGAGCGCCGCCATGCGCGCGACGAAGCCTTCCAGCGCGAAGCGCATCTGATAAGTGTCCGGCAGCGACGACTGCTCGGCGAAACGCCACGATTGCGCAGCCGCGGCCTGCGCGCTTTCCACATACACGCCCTTGCCGGGCCGGATCACCAGCAGACCGAGCGCCTCGAGCGTGGAGAGCGCCTCGCGCAGCGACGCGCGGCTGATCGACAGTTCTTCGGAAAGTTGACGTTGGGCCGGCAGCAGACTGCCCACCGGATAGTCGCCCGCTTCGATCCGTTCGCGGATGGTCGCGATGGCGGCATCGGTGACGGTATGCGGAACGTTTTTCATCGTGGCTCACAGGGTGGCGCGGTCTGACCAGCATTGTAATACGCTGTCTGAACACGTGCGCCGTCACGCGGACGAGAATGGTGACCCGACCCGAAACGGCTGGAAAAACAACGGGTAAACACTGTTCTATGAATCCTTGACGCCAGTATATCGGCTTCCTACTATTGGCCATAACAGAACTGGTCGGACCAGTCTGAACAGGTAAGATCGAAACCAGGAGGAAGCCGTGTTGAAATTTTTCAATTCGCTGTTTGGCCGGGTCGTCATAGCGCTAGTGGCGGGCATTGTGATCGGCGCGGTTTATCCGCATTTCGCGCAATCGCTGCGTCCGCTCGGCGACGGCTTTCTCAAGCTGATCAAGATGGTGATCGGTCCGATCGTGTTCTGCGTGGTGGTGAGCGGCATGGCGCATGCCGGCGATCTGCGCAAGGTCGGGCGCGTGGGGCTGAAGGCGGTGGTCTACTTCGAAATCATGACGACGATCGCGCTCGTGATCGGCGCGGTGCTCGCCTACGTCACGCGACCCGGCGTCGGCATGAACATCGATCTGCGTTCACTCGATCCGGCCTCGCTCGCCACCTACACCGAGCACGCGAAGAGCCTGAAAGACACGGCCGGCTTCCTGCTGAAAATCATTCCCGACACGGCGATCAACGCATTCGCGACCGGCGACATTCTGCAGATTCTGGTGTTTTCGGTGCTGTTCGGCTCGGCGCTGTCGCTGCTCGGCAAGAAGGCGCAGCGCGTGAGCAGCCTGATCGACGAACTGTCGCAGGTGTTTTTCCGCGTAATGGGCTTCATCATCAAACTTGCGCCGCTCGGCGTGCTCGGTGCGATTGCATTCACGACCGGCACCTACGGCGTCGAGTCGCTCAAGCAGCTCGGCATGCTGGTGCTCGTGTTCTACGCGAGCTGTTTCGTGTTCGTCGCGGTGGTGCTGGGTGTCGTGATGCGGCTCGCCGGCTTCAGCCTCTTCAAGCTGATTCGCTATCTGCGCGAGGAACTGTCGATCGTGCTCGGTACGGCATCGTCGGACGCCGTGCTGCCGCAGATCATGCGCAAGCTCGAATGGATGGGCGTGAAGGATTCGACCGTCGGCCTCGTGATTCCGACCGGCTATTCATTCAATCTCGACGGTTTTTCGATCTATCTGACCCTGGCGGTGATCTTCATCGCACAGGCCACCAACACGCCGTTGTCGATGCACGACCTGATCGTGGTGGTGCTGGTGTCGCTCGTGACGTCGAAGGGCGCGCACGGTATTCCCGGCTCGGCCATCGTGATTCTGGCGGCGACCTTGTCCGCGATTCCGGCGATTCCCGTGCTCGGGCTTGTGCTGATCCTGCCGGTGGACTGGTTCGTCGGCATTGCCCGCGCATTGACCAACCTGATCGGCAACTGCGTCGCGACGGTGGTGGTGGCCGTTTGGGAAAACGACATCGACCGGGCGCGCGCTCATCGCGTGCTGAACCGCGACGCGGCCTTGCGTTACGTGCCGGCGGGGGGTGACGTGGGCGCCGAGCCGGTCGGCGGCGAACACGCCCAGGCGATCTGACGCGAGCTGCACGACACACGCGACAGATTCGCTATCTGAACCGAGATTTCGCGCGCCGACGCGCGCGCTTTCCACAGCGGCGGATACCGTGACTCCGCCGCTTGTCCTTCATCTTTCCGCAGCCTGACCGAGACTATGGCCAATCCGATCCTCGACCCCAACGCTCCTGCCTTCACGCGCCGCTACATGAACCTCGCCGACCCGCGTCTGGGCGCGAAGGCGCTCTTCGCCAGCGACGAATTCTTCGCGCCGAAGGAACGCATGCTCGAACCGCAGCCGGCGGTCTTCATCCCCGGCAAATACGACGACCATGGCAAGTGGATGGACGGCTGGGAAACCCGCCGCAAACGCACCACCGGTCACGACCATTGCGTGATCCGGCTCGCGCGGCCGGGCGTCGTGTACGGCGTCGACATGGATACGAGCCACTTCACCGGCAATTTCCCGCCCGCCGCGTCGATCGACGCCTGTTATGCGGACGGCGACGTGCCGCCCGACAATGCCGACTGGCAAACGCTCGTGCCGGCCACCACGCTGCAGGGCAACCAGCACCACTACGTCGAAGTGAACGACGCGCGTGCGTTTACTCATCTGCGTGTGAATCTGTATCCGGACGGCGGCCTCGCGCGGCTACGCGTGTACGGCCAACCGAAGCGCGACTGGGAGCGAGTCGAGCGCGGCACGCTGCTGGATCTCGCCGCGATCGAAAACGGCGCGTACCTCGTCGCCGCGAATAACCAGCACTTTGGACCGGCTTCGCAGATGCTGATGCCAGGCCGCGGCGTCAACATGGGCGACGGCTGGGAAACGCGACGCCGCCGCGAACCGGGCAACGATTGGGCGATCGTTGCGCTGGCGCGACCGGGCGTGATCCGCAAGGTCGAAGTGGACACCGCGCATTTCAAGGGGAATTTCCCCGACCGCTGTTCGCTGCAGGCGGCGTCGGTCACGGGCGGCACGGACGACTCGCTCGTCACGCAGGCGATGTTCTGGCCGGTGCTGCTCGGCGAACAGAAGCTGCAAATGGACCACGTCCACACCTTCGCGGACGGCCTTGCGTCGCTGGGGCCGGTCACGCACGTGCGTTTCAATATCTTTCCGGACGGCGGCGTGTCGCGCCTGCGTCTGTGGGGCGAGATCGCTTAACGGAGCCGCGTGATGAAGACATTGCAGATGGAACGTTTGACGCGGGCGGCCTTCGCACCGTTCGGCGAAGTCATCGAGCTGGACGGCGCGCGCCATTTCGCGATCAATGGCGGCACGACCGAGCGCTATCACGATCTCGCTGCCGTCGACGTGACGGCGCAGGGCGGCCGCCCGCTGATCAACCTGTTTCGCGCGCAGCCGCGCACGCTGCCGGTCGACATCACGATGATGGAGCGGCATCCGCTCGGCAGCCAGGCTTTCATTCCCTTACGACAGGGCCGCTACCTGGTGGTGGTCGCGCCGCCGGGCGAGTTCGATCCGGCGCGTATGCGGGCCTTCTGGACCGACGCCTGGCAGGGCGTGAACTACGCAAAAGGAGTCTGGCATCACCCGCTGCTGGCGCTCGATCAGGTGAGCGACTTCGTGGTGGTCGATCGTGGCGGCGAAGGCAACAATTGCGATGAACTGCCATTAGCCGAGCCGTGGCGGCTGGCGTTTGAAATAAGCGCCGAACTTATCGCATAGCAGCACATAGACCGCCGCCGTGAACGTAAAAAGACCCGGCCGATTCACATCGGCCGGGTCTTTTTCATTGCCGCCTCGCGCACCCCGGCGCGAGCGGCGCAACGGCGTCAATGCTTGCGATGCGGGCAATTCTCCTTCGTACAGGCGCCATACAGCGCCAACGCGTGTTCCTGCAGCTTGAAGCCGCGTTCCTTCGCAATAGATTGTTGACGGCTCTCGATTTCGGCATCGAAAAACTCTTCCACAAGCCCGCAGTCGAGACACACGAGATGGTCGTGATGCGACCCTTCGTTGAGTTCGAACACCGCCTTGCCCGATTCGAAATTGCTGCGCGAGAGCAGACCCGCCTGCTCGAATTGCGTCAGCACGCGATACACGGTTGCGAGGCCGATATCGAGTTCCTCGTGCAGGAGGTTGCGGTACACGTCTTCGGCCGTCAGATGACGTACCGGGCTGTGCTGAAAAATCTCAAGAATTTTGAGGCGCGGAAGGGTCGCCTTGAGCCCGATATTCTTGAGATCGGTTGGATTGGTCATGACAAGGGATCCCTAGAGTACAATGCTGGGCTCTCATAGTAATGTGTTTTTGCCGTTCTGGTCATCTTCGATGGAATGAAACTCGCGCGGCCCGCCAGCGGGCCCGCACGGTGAGTGAAATGATTTCAAAATCTCAATTGATCTACCGGGGGAGCCGCATGCGGGGTACCTTGATCGCTGTTGCGACTGTCGCGGTTCTTGCCGGATGTTCCACGTACGACAGTCTCACGCAGCGAGTCGCGCAAAGCATCACGCCGTACCGGATCACGGTGGTGCAAGGCAATTTCGTTTCGAGTGAAATGGCGTCGCAAATGAAGGTCGGCATGACGCGCGCGCAGGTGCGCCAACTGCTCGGCACGCCGCTTTTGACCGACATGTTCCACGCGGACCGCTGGGACTACGTGTTCTATTTCAAGCGCGGCTCGACCGCTATCGTGCAGCAGCGCGACTTCGTCGTGTTCTTCTCGGGTGACATCGTCGCGAGCTGGACGGGTGGCGACGACTTGCCGTCCAACCTCGAATTGCTGGCCGAGATCGACGGCGACCGCCGTGGCAACCGAAGGGCGGTGGCGAACGCGCCGAGCGCGGCCAGCGCCGCCGAGGCGAATGCCGCAAGCGCGCCGACGGCCACGGCGCAAGCCCCGGCCACGCCGGACACCGCGCGTTCGCCGTCGGTCGAGGGCGCCGCCGCAGCCGGCGCGCCGTCCATGGACGCCAACGCGGAGGCCGCGCAAGCCGCCAATCGTGCGACCAATGCGGTGCAGTCGCCGTCGAACGGGCCGTCGTCGGTGCGTTCCACGGCGCCGACCGCGAACGGGGGGGGCGTGCCGTCGCAAGGGCCGACCTCCGGCGGACAGCCGCAGTTCCAGTTCCACCGTCCGCCGCCGCCGGGCCCGACCACGCAGAGCAATCCGGTCGGACCGACGGGCCCGCAAAGCAGCAACAGCGGCTCGACGTCCAACGCGCCAGTGACGTCGTCGCCGTCGACATCGGGAACGGGCGACTAATCTCGCTGTCCTTGCTTTAAGGCGGGCACGGCGCCATGCGCGCGGCGCCCGCCGGATTCTCCGCTTGTCCAATGAGTGCGGCGCCCGGGCGTGCTGCCCGCCGCCGCCGCGTTTGCCCGCATTTGCCGGGTTTTGTCTTTTCGAACCCTCGTAGCCATGAAAATTGCCATTGCTGGCGCATCGGGCCGTATGGGCCGCATGCTCATCGAAACCGTCCTCAATGATCCCGCCGCCACGTTGTCCGGCGCGCTCGTGCGCGCGGGCTCCGCGCAACTCGGGCAGGACGCCGGTGCGTTTCTCGGCAAGCAGACGGGCGTGCTGATGACCGACGACATCGAGCGCGTGTTCGCCGAATCCGATTACCTGATCGACTTCACGCGCCCGGCCGGCACACTGGAGCATCTTGCAGCGGCGCAGCGCCACAACGTGAAGATGGTGATCGGCACGACCGGCTTCGACAACGAGCAGAAAGCGCAACTGCGCGCTGCGGCGGACAAGGTCGCCATCGTGTTCGCGTCGAATATGAGCGTGGGTGTGAACGTCACGCTCAAGCTGTTGGAATACGCGGCGAAGCATTTCGCGACGGGCTACGACATCGAGATCATCGAGGCGCATCATCGTCACAAGGTCGACGCGCCGTCCGGCACCGCGCTGACCATGGGCGAAGTGATCGCCAACGCGCTCGGCCGCAATCTCGACGACTGCGCGGTCTACGGCCGCGAAGGCGTGACCGGCGAGCGCGATCCGTCCACGATCGGCTTCTCGGCGATTCGCGGCGGCGATATCGTCGGCGATCATACGGTATTGTTCGCGGGCACCGGCGAGCGCATCGAAATCACGCACAAATCGTCGAGCCGGCTGTCGTATGCACAAGGCTCGCTTCGTGCAGTGCATTTCCTCGAAGGCCATAAGGCCGGCTTTTTCGACATGCAGGACGTGCTCGGCCTGCGTTGAGCGGGCCTTGCGCGGTTTATGCACGTAGGCCCGGCGGCATCGCGGCCCCGGCGCACGCCCTGAATTCACTTTTCCCCTGCGAGGTCAGATGGCAGGCAGCAGCGGCATCATCCATTACCTGCAAACCAGCGACGCGATCACGCACGGGGTCGCGTATGTGCTGCTGGCCATGTCGATTGCGAGCTGGTGCTTTCTGATCGTCAAGAGCTGGATCCTGACTCGCGCCAAACGTCAGGCCACGCGGGCGATTGCGCAGTTCTGGCAGGCGCCGACGCTGTCCGAGGGCGTCGCGGTGTTGCGGCGCGCGGACCGGGAGCGCGTCTTCCTGCCGCTCGCCGAAGCGGCGCTGCATGCGGCCGAGGTGGATATTCCGGGCGCGCTGCTCGCGCGTGTCGAGCGCGGCGAGCGGGTGTTGCGCGCGTTGCGCCTGGCGCTCAACGCGTCGCAGCGGCGGCTCGAATTCGGCCAGGTGCTGCTGGCGTCGGTGGGCGCCACGGCACCGTTCGTCGGCTTGCTCGGGACCGTGTGGGGCATCTATCACGCGCTCGGCAGCATCGCCGCGGCGGGTCAGGCGCAGATCGAGAACGTCGCGGGCCCGGTCGGCGAAGCGCTGATCATGACCGCGTTCGGTCTGGTGGTCGCGATTCCGGCGGTGCTGGCGTACAACGTGCTCGGGCGTCTCGTGCGGCAGTTGTCCGAAGAACTCGACGGCTTCGCGCACGATCTGCACGCGTACGTGTGCGCGCCCGCCGAGCAGGCTCACGCGCCGGTGCGGGCGGAGCAGGCTTCGACCCACTAGGCGCGCGGTTCACAGAAGCCGAGGCATCACGCCCAGGCCAGCAGGCCCGGCATCAGACTTCAAGCGGAAAGCGCGCACGGAAAGCTCAGACGGAAGGAGGCGATCATGGCATTCGGCGGACTCGAGAAAAAGCAGACGGCTGCGCCGATGGCCGAGATCAACATGACCCCGTTGATCGACGTGATGCTGGTGCTGCTGGTGATTTTCATCATTACCGCGCCGTTGTTCACGCACGCGATCCGGCTCGATCTGCCGAAAGTCGCGGCCACGCCCGCGCGCGAGACGCCGCAAACCATTTCCCTGTCGATCGACGCCGCCGGCAAGCTGTACTGGAACGGTAACCTCATCACGCTCGCGCAGATGCGCACGCAGTTCGCGCAGGCGGCGAGCCAGGCGAAGCAGCAGTCGGAGCAGCCGGAGATTCATCTGCGCGCGGAGCGCTCGACGCGCTACGAGGTCATTGCCCAGGTGATGGGCGCGGCGCAGCAGGCCGGGCTCGAGCGGATCGGTTTCGTGACGGACCCGCCGCCGACGGACGCGGCGCATTAAACCCCGCGCCGCGCTGCACACGCACAGCTCTGCGCCCGCGCACCATCCCGCGCGGCGTAGCCGTCCGCGAACGGTATAATCAGCCCTTTCCCCGCTGACGGGGAAACGACGTCATTTCATTCAGCAGAGCACCAAAGCGGCCGGTGCGAAAGCACCGAACCCAGCGATCCCATCACACCATGCACGAAAAATACGTTCCCTCCGACGTCGAATCCGCCGCGCAAGGGCAATGGCGCGCCATCGACGCGTACAAGACGACGGAAACCACCGACAAGCCCAAGTTCTATTGCGTCTCGATGCTGCCGTACCCGTCGGGCAAGCTGCACATGGGGCACGTGCGCAACTACACGATCAATGACGTGATGTACCGCTATCTGCGGATGAACGGCTACAACGTGCTGATGCCGATGGGCTGGGACGCGTTCGGTATGCCGGCGGAAAACGCCGCGATGGCCAACAACGTGCCGCCCGCGAAGTGGACCTACGACAACATCGCTTACATGAAGAAGCAGATGCAGTCGATGGGCCTCGCGATCGACTGGACCCGCGAAATCGCGACCTGCAGTCCCGACTACTACAAGTGGAACCAGTGGCTGTTCCTGAAGATGCTCGAAAAGGGCATCGCGTACAAGAAGACCGGCACCGTCAACTGGGACCCGGTCGATCAGACCGTGCTCGCCAACGAGCAGGTGATCGACGGCCGCGGCTGGCGCTCGGGCGCGCTCGTCGAGAAGCGCGAAATCCCGATGTACTACATGCGCATCACGCAGTACGCGGACGAATTGCTGAACGACCTCGACGGCCTCGGCTGGCCCGAGCGCGTCAAGATCATGCAGCAGAACTGGATCGGCAAGAGCTTCGGGGTGAACTTCGGCTTCCCGTATGAAATCGACGGCGAACAGAAGCTGCTGCGCGTGTTCACCACGCGCGCCGACACGATCATGGGCGTGACCTTCTGCGCGATCGCCGCCGAGCATCCGCTCGCCTCGCGCCTCGCGCAAGGCAAGCCGGAGCTGCAGGCGTTCATCGAAGAGTGCAAGCGCGGCGGCGTGGCCGAAGCCGACGTCGCGACGATGGAAAAGAAGGGCATGGGCACCGGCTTCTACGTCACGCATCCGCTGACGCAGGAACAGGTCGAAGTGTGGATCGGCAACTACGTGCTGATGAGCTACGGCGAAGGCGCGGTGATGGGCGTGCCCGCGCACGACGAGCGCGACTTCGCGTTCGTGAAGAAATACGATCTGCCGATCAAACAGGTAGTGGCAGTCGAAGGCAAGGAATTCTCGACTGACGCCTGGCAGGAATGGTACGGCGAGAAGACCGGCACGCTGGTCAACAGCGGCAAGTACGACGGCCTCGCATACGAAGCAGCAGTCGACCAGATCGCGGCAGACCTGAAGGAACTCGGCCTCGGCGACAAACAGATCACGTGGCGTCTGCGTGACTGGGGCGTGTCGCGTCAGCGCTACTGGGGCACGCCGATTCCGATCATCCACTGCCCGGCGTGCGGCGACGTGCCGGTGCCGGAAAAAGATCTGCCGGTGGTGCTGCCTGAGGACCTCGTGCCGGACGGCACGGGCAATCCGCTCGCGAAGTCCGAAGCGTTCGTGAACTGCGCCTGCCCGAGCTGCGGCGGCGCGGCCAAACGCGAAACCGACACGATGGACACCTTCGTCGATTCGTCCTGGTACTTCTACCGTTACGCGTCGCCGGATGCGAAGACCATGGTCGATGAGCGCACCGACTACTGGGCGCCGATGGACCAGTACATCGGCGGTATCGAGCACGCGATCCTGCACCTGCTGTACTCGCGCTTCTGGGCGAAGGTGATGCGCGACCTCGGCCTCGTCAAATTCGGCGAGCCGGCCAAGAACCTGCTCACGCAGGGCATGGTGCTCAACGAAACGTATTACCGCGAAAACGAAGCGGGCAAGAAGACCTGGTACAACCCGGCCGACGTCACCGTGTCGTTCGACGACAAGGGCCGCCCGGTCGGCGCGATCCTGAACGCGGACGGCCAGCCGGTGGTACTCGGCGGCGTCGAGAAGATGTCGAAGTCGAAGAACAATGGCGTCGATCCGCAATTGCTGATCGATCAGCACGGCGCGGACACCGCGCGTCTGTTCGTGATGTTCGCGGCTCCCCCCGAGCAACAGCTCGAGTGGTCCGGTTCGGGCGTGGAAGGCGCGAGCCGCTTCCTGCGCCGCGTGTGGAATTTCGGTCACACGAACGAAGCCGCGTTGCGTGCGGGCGGTCAACTCGACGCCGCGCAATTCGGCGAGGCCGACAAGCTGCTGCGCCGCGAGATCTACAGCGTGCTGAAGCAGGCCGACTTCGACTATCAGCGTCTGCAGTACAACACGGTGGTGTCGGCCGCGATGAAGATGCTCAACGCGCTCGACAGCGCGAAGAGCGCCCAGCCGGCCGTGCTGCGCGAAACCTACAGCGTGATGCTGCGCGTGCTGTACCCGGTGGTGCCGCACCTGACGTTCCAGCTGTGGCAGGAACTCGGTTACGCCGACGAATTCGGCTCGCTGCTCGACGCGGCATGGCCGAAGGTCGACGAGAAGGCGCTGGAGCAGGCCGAGATCGAACTCGTGCTGCAGGTGAACGGCAAGGTGCGCGGCGCGCTCACCGTGGCGAAAGACGCGACTCGTGAAGCGATCGAGCAGCTCGCGGCCGCGCATGAGATGGTCGCGAAGTTCAGCGAAGGCAAGGCCCCGAAGAAGATCGTCGTGGTGCCGGGCCGTCTCGTGAACGTGGTCGTTTGACGGTCCACGAAAACATGTCGGCAGACAGGGACGCCGCCGCGCGCGGCGGCGTTTGTCTGCGCTGCGGAATCTACTGCGAACCGGGAGCCAATGTGACTCGCAGATCGTTTTTGACGCTGGCTTGCAGCGTGATGATGTTGTCGGCCTGCGGCTTCCAGCTGCGCGGCCAGCAGGACTACGCATTCAAGCGCCTCTATGTTTCGGGCGGTTCCCCGGCCGCCGTCGCGCGGCTCACGCGCATGGTGCAGGGTGGCAGCGACACGGTCGTGGTCAACTCGCCGGCCAATGCCGACGCGCTGCTGCGGATCACGCAAGGCCGTAGTACCAGCACGCTGACGCTGAACTCGCTGGGCGTGGTCGCGGAATATCAACTGAATCTGTCGATGACCTACACGCTGACCGGCAAAGACGGCACCATCCTGATTCCGTCGAGCGTGATCGCGCTGAACCGCGCGATGACCTATAGCGACCAGTTCTCGCAAGCGAAGGCCGCCGAGTCCGACATCCTCTTCGCCGATATGGAAAACGACGCGATCGACCAACTGATTCGCCGGTTGGGGGTCGTGCGCTCGCTGAATCCGGCGCCGGGCGAAGGTGTGCCGGCCGTCGCGCCGCGTGCGCCGTTGCCGCCGCCGCCGCTGTGAGCGTGATGGCGTATCCGCTGCCGTGTGTGATTCACCACACCTGTTCAACCTCGCCGACCAGTAGCCATGCAACTGCGACTTGACGCGCTCGAAGCGCATCTCGCGAAGGGACTCGCCGGACTGTACGTCGTGTACGGCGACGAGCATCTGCTCGCGCAGGAAGCGTGCGACCGGATTCGCGCGACGGCACGCGCGGCGGGGTTCACCGACCGCTCGGTGTTCACGGTCGAGCGCGGTTTCGACTGGAGTTCGCTGCTCGGCGCGAGCCAGTCGATGTCGCTGTTCGGCGACCGCCAGCTGGTCGAGCTGCGCATTCCGTCGGGCAAGCCCGGCAAGGAAGGCGCGGATGCGCTGAAGGCGCTCGCCGCCGCCGTCAACGACGACGTGCTGACGATGGTCACGCTGCCGCGGCTCGACGCGGCCACGCAAAAGTCCGCGTGGTTCACGGCGCTCGCCGATGCGGGCGTTGCGTTGAAGATCGATCCGGTGGAGCGCGCACAGTTGCCGAACTGGGTCGGGCAGCGGCTCGCAGCCCAAGGCCAGCGCGTCGCGGCCGGCGAAGAAGGGCGGCGCGCTTTGGCGTTCATCGCCGAGCGGGTGGAAGGCAATCTGCTCGCCGCGCATCAGGAAATCCAGAAGCTCGGGCTGTTGTATCCGGCCGGCACGCTCGGCTTCGAACAGATTCATGACGCCGTGCTCAACGTCGCGCGCTACGACGTCTTCAAGCTAAACGAAGCGATGCTGGCAGGCGACGTCGGCCGCCTCGCGCGCATGCTCGACGGGCTGCGCGGCGAGGGCGAGGCGTCGGTGCTGGTGTTGTGGGCGGTCGTCGAAGAAGTGCGCACGTTGCTGCGGATCAAGCGTGGCGTCGCTGCCGGCAAGCCGCTCGCGATGCTGGTGCGCGAGAACCGCGTGTGGGGTCCGCGCGAGAGGCTGATCGGGCCGGCGCTGTCGCGCGTCACCGAAGGGGCGCTGGAGAAGGCGCTCGCTTTGGCGGCGCGGCTGGATCGGCAGGTGAAGGGTTTGTCCGGCAGCACGCCGGGCAATCATCGCAACGATCCGCCGCCCGATCCGTGGGACGGTCTCTTCGAACTCGCCATGACGGTGGCCGCGCCGAAAGCCGCGCCGGTTCCGCCGCCGCGACCTCGGGCTGGCACCATGACGCCGGCGCGAAGGCCAGCGTGAACCGGGGCGTGAAGGGCGCGTAGCGGCGCTGGATCGCTTCGCGCAAAGGTTGGTCAAGTGCGGCGCCGTCAGCGTGTCGCGATGTGCTCCTCAAGCGCCGCATTTGCCGCGCTGTTCGCCACCGCGTCTGCCAGCGCATTAGCCCATTCAGGCGCGCGCAGGTTCGACTCAGGCCACGCAGCCCACACCGCCTTCGCGAGCAAAGCACCTGCACCCGACTTACAATCGTTTCTTCTTTCGCCAATCCTGCCAGTCCGCCGCACATCGACGTGCGCGGCACCACGAGAATGACCATGGATATCGACCAGTACATGACCGACCTCGGCCGGCGCGCGCGCCAGGCTTCGCGCGCGATGGCGCGAGCCTCGACGGCGGCGAAGAACGCCGCGCTCGCGGCCGTCGCGCAGGCTATCGAGCGCGATGCCGCGCTGCTCAAGGAAGCCAATGCGCGCGACCTCGCGCGCGCCCGCGACAAGGGACACGACGCCGCGTTCATCGACCGTCTCACGCTGTCGGACAAAGCGTTGAACACGATGGTCGAAGGCTTGCGGCAGGTCGCGTCGCTGGCCGATCCGATCGGCGAGATCAGCAATCTGAAGTACCGGCCGAGCGGCATCCAGGTCGGCCAGATGCGCGTGCCGCTCGGTGTGATCGGCATCATCTACGAATCGCGTCCGAACGTGACGATCGACGCCGCGGCGCTGTGCCTCAAATCCGGCAACGCGACGATTCTGCGCGGCGGCTCGGAAGCGCTCGAATGCAACACCGCGCTGGCGAAGCTGATCGGCGAAGGGTTGCAAGCCGCCGGTTTGCCGCAGGACGCCGTGCAGGTGGTCGCCACGTCGGATCGCGCGGCGGTCGGCAAGCTGATCACGATGACCGAGTATGTCGACGTGATCGTGCCGCGCGGCGGCAAGAGCCTGATCGAGCGGCTGATCAACGAAGCGCGCGTGCCGATGATCAAGCACCTCGACGGCATCTGCCACGTGTATGTCGACGATCGCGCGGATCTCGCCAAGGCGCTGAACGTCTGCGACAACGCGAAGACGCACCGCTACGGCACCTGCAATACGATGGAAACGCTGCTGGTCGCGCGCGGCATCGCGGCTGACGTGCTGCCGCCGCTCGGCAAACTGTATCGCGGCAAGGATGTCGAGCTGCGCGTGGACGCGGCGGCACGCGCGGTGCTGGCGGATGCGGGTGTCGGTCCGCTCGTCGATGCGACCGAGGAAGACTGGCGCACCGAATACCTCGCGCCGGTGCTCGCGATCAAGGTGGTCGACGATCTCGACGCGGCGATCGATCACATCAACTCCTACAGCTCGCACCACACCGACGCGATCGTCACGGAAGACCACGATCGCGCGATGCGCTTCCTGCGTGAAGTGGATTCGGCGAGCGTGATGGTCAACGCGTCGACGCGTTTTGCCGACGGCTTCGAGTTCGGCCTGGGCGCGGAAATCGGCATTTCGAACGACAAGCTGCATGCGCGCGGCCCGGTCGGACTGGAAGGCCTGACCTCGCTCAAATACGTCGTGCTCGGTCACGGCGAAGGCCGTCAATAAGGCGGCATCATTTCTGGGCGCGGTGACAGGCGAGTGTGCCTGGCTGCGCCAGCCACAACGTTGCACGAGGACCGCTGATGCTTTGGGTAAAAACGTTTCACATCGTCCTGGTTGCCTCCTGGTTTGCCGGCCTGTTCTATTTGCCGCGCATCTTCGTCAATCTGGCGATGGAAACGGAACCCGCCGCTACCGCGCGCCTGCTGATCATGGCGCGCAAGCTGTTCCGCTTCATGACGCTGATCGCGGTGCCGGCGTTGGTGTGCGGGCTGTGGCTGTGGCTCGTGGTCGGCATCGGCAGCGGGCAGGGCTGGATTCACGCGAAGGTCGGCGTGGTCGTGCTGCTGGTCGTTTATCACGCGTATTGCGGCGTGCTGCTGCGGACATTCGAGCGCGGCGAGAATCGTCGCTCGGACAAGTGGTATCGGATGTTCAATGAGTTGCCGGTGTTGGGGATGCTCGCGGCGGTCGCGTTGGTCGTGATCAAGCCGTTCTGATTCCGCGCTTTTCATACGCGGCAGTGAACAACGAAGAAGGGCGGTTTGCCGGTTGATCGGCAAACCGCCCTTGTCGTTTCTGGCGTGCTGCTTTGCATGGGCGCTGCCGCGCCTCACCCGTGCGAGTCCACCCTGCGCCGGTGAATCACCTCCTTGGTCTGCGCGAGCTTTTCCAGCAGTTCCGGACCACGGCTGAGCGCCACGCCCACCGCCAGAATGTCGCCGATCGCCAGATGCGACACGCGCGAGGTCATCGGCGAAAAGATATCCGTGTCCTCGTCGACGTTCGCGAACAGGCCGACCGTCGCGAGGCGTGCCAGCGGCGAATTGCCGTGCGTAATCGCAATCACCTTCGCGCCCGCGTTGAGCGCGGCCTTCGCGGCGTCGATGATGTCGCGCGTGCGGCCGGTGTTCGAAATCGCGATCACGACGTCGCCTTCGCCCAATAGCGCCGCCGACATCAGAAACGTATGCGGGTCCGAATACGCGACGCTTGGCATGCCGAGCCGGAAGAACTTGTGCTGCACGTCGAGCGCGGCGATGCCCGAGCCGCCCGCGCCGTAAAACTCGATGCGACGCGCCTGCGCCAGCATCTCGATCGCCGCCGCCACGCTGTCCGACGACAGATTGTTGCGCACCTGGATCAGCGCGCCGATGGTCCGGTCGAGCACCTTAGCGGCGACGCCCGGCGTCGGCTCGTCGGGCCGCACGTCGCGATAGACGGCGGGCACCTCGGCGGCAATGCCCTGCGCGAGCCGGATCTTGAACTCCCGAAACCCCGAAAAGCCGAGCGCATGACAGAACCGCGCGATGGTCGGCTGGCTCACGCCCGCACGGGCGGCGACTTCGGTCATCGACAGGTCGAGCACCTCGCGGGGTGCTTCGATCACGTAATCGGCCAGCTTGCGCTCGGAGGGGCGCAGCTGCTCGCGCATCTCTTCCACTTGGGACAGCATCATTGGAAAACTCGCACTATGCTGAAGAATGCGTGGACTATATCTGATTGCATGAGAAGGTACAAAAACTACATATCTGGCTCTAGGTGTAATCCCTAGGTTTTTATCATTCAGCGCTTACTGGCTTCCAGTAAGGCGCAGCGCGACATGACCCAATGTCGCGGCGCAACAGGAAGCGGCGTTGCGATCGTGTAGTTTTTCTACTAAGATGGCGTCGTCGGTTGATCCGACGTCCCCGCGATACCTACCTGGCAAAGTGCGCGCGCGCCTGCCGCCAGCGACGAAGGAGCTCCGATGGTTTCCCCGCATTCGCAATTGTTGAAGGTCACGCGGCGCGTGATCGAGCGCAGCAAGCCCACCCGTGACGCGTATCTGGCCCGCATCCACCATGCGCAAGGCAAGTTCCCGGCGCGCGGCGCACTCTCGTGCGCCAACCTGGCTCACGGTTTCGCCGGTCTCGAGGGCAACGACAAGCTCGTCATCAAGCAGATCCGCGAGCCGAACATCGGCATCGTGTCCTCGTACAACGAGATGCTGTCGGCCCACGCGCCGTACAAAAACTACCCGGACATCATCAAGCAGGCCGCGCGTGAAAACGGCGGCGTCGCGCAATTCGCGGGCGGCGTGCCGGCCATGTGCGACGGCATCACGCAGGGCAACGCGGGCATGGAGCTGTCGCTGTTCTCGCGTGAAGTCATCGCGATGGGCACGGCTGTCGCGCTCACGCACAACATGTTCGATGCCGCGCTGTGCCTCGGCATCTGCGACAAGATCGTGCCGGGTCTGCTGATCGGCGCACTGCAATTCGGTCATCTGCCGACCATTTTCGTGCCGGCCGGCCCGATGGCGAGCGGCCTGTCCAACGACGACAAGGCGAAGACGCGCCAGCAGTTCGCCACCGGCCAATGCGGCCGCGACGCGCTGCTCGAAGCGGAAGCGGCCGCGTACCACAGCCACGGCACCTGCACGTTCTACGGCACCGCCAACAGCAACCAGATGCTCATGGAAGTAATGGGCCTGCATCTGCCGGGCTCGGCCTTCGTGCATCCGCATACGCCGCTGCGCGACGCGCTGACCGCGCAAGCCGCGCGCCGCGTGCTCGATCTGACGGTGGAACGCGGCAACTACATGCCGATCGGCCACGTGGTCGACGAGAAGGCGGTGGTCAACGGCATCGTCGCGTTGCTGGCGACAGGTGGCTCGACCAATCACACGCTGCACCTCGTGGCGATTGCGCGCGCGGCGGGCATCGTGATCGACTGGGACGACTTCGACACGCTGTCGCAAGTGGTGCCGCTGCTCGCGAAGATCTACCCGAACGGCAAGGCCGACGTGAATCACTTCCATGCGGCCGGCGGCGTCGCGTTCCTCGTGCGCAATCTGCTCGAAGGCGGCTTGCTGCACGACGACGTGAACACGGTCGCGGGCAAGGGGCTCGCGCATTACACCGAAGAGCCGAAGCTGCTCGACGGCAAGCTGCAATGGGTGCCGGCCGTCGAGGCGAGCGCGGACACGGCGGTGCTGCGCGGCATCGACGAGCCGTTCCAGCCGGACGGCGGCTTGCGCCTGATGCAGGGCAAACTCGGTCGCGGCGTGATCAAGATTTCGGCGGTGGCGGCGGCGCATCGCAAGGTGAAAGCGCCGGCGATCGTGTTCGATTCCCAGGAAGCGGTGCAGGAGGCGTTCGACAAAGGCGAGCTGAAGCGCGATTTCATCGCCGTGGTGCGCTTCCAGGGCGCGCGGGCAAACGGCATGCCCGAGCTGCATCGTTTGACGCCGCTGCTGGGTGTGTTGCAGGATCAGGGTTTCCATGTCGCACTGGTGACGGACGGCCGCATGTCCGGTGCGTCGGGCAAGGTGCCGGCGGTGATCCACCTGTCGCCGGAAGCGTTGCTGCAAGGCCCGATCGGCAAGGTGCGCACGGGCGACATGCTGGTGATCGACGCCGAAGCGGGCGTGCTGGACATCGAGATCGACGCGGCCGAATGGGCCGCGCGCCCGAACGCCGAGCCGCTGCATCAGGCGGAAAACGAAGTCGGCTTCGGCCGCGAACTGTTCGGCGTATTCCGCGCGGCGGCGGCGCCGGCGGAGCAGGGCGCGTCGGTGTTCGGCAAGATGGTGGGTGAAGACGCAACCCCGCGCGCGGATCAGCATGCAACGCATCGCGGTGCCGCGGCCAAAGCGCATACCGACAAACACACAAGCACCACGCAAACGAGCTAAGTGCTGCAGAAACAAGGAGTCTGACTATGACGTCGAAAACAGTAAGCGATATCGTGCGCCTCGGCCCGGTGATTCCGGTGCTCGCGTTCGACTCGGTCGACCAGGGCGAACACGTGTCGCGCGCGCTGCATGCGGGCGGCGTGAAGGTGCTGGAAATCACATTGCGCACGGCGGCCGGGCTCGAAGCGATCGAGCGCGCGAGCCAGCTGGCCGAGGACATCGTGGTCGGCGTCGGCACGATCACGAAGCCCGAGCACTGCGCGCAGGCCAAGAAGGCGGGCGCGCAATTCGGCGTCTCGCCGGGCCTCACGAGGGACATGCACAAGGCCGCGCAGGATGCGGGCTTGCCGCTGCTGCCGGGTGTGATGACGCCCACCGACATCATCACGGCGCTGGAGCTCGGCTACGAGATCGTGAAGTTTTTCCCGGCGCAGCAAGCCGGCGGCGTGCCCATGCTGCAGGCCTTCCACGGCCCGTTCCCGACGTTGAAATTCTGCCCGACCGGCGGCATCACGGCCGAAACGGCGCCGCATTTCCTGTCGCTGCCGAACGTGGTGTGCGTGGGCGGTTCCTGGCTCACGCCGAAGGCCGCGCTGGCCGCGCAGAACTGGGACGAAGTCACGCGTCTCGCACGGGCCGCCAGCCAGTTGGCCGCGCCGGCTCACTGAGCGCCGCGCGCACAACAAGCTGCCCAGCAGCGCTGACACGCAAAAGAGCCTCGCCGATACAGCCGCCCGGCTGTCGCGCCGAGGCTTCTTTGCGACTTGCATAGCGGATTCACGCGCGCTATCAGGAAACAAACAGTAAAATTCAGCGTCCGCGCGGTCAGCCGGGTTTTCGGCACCGCACAGGCCGCCGCGAGACGAAGTGCTGACCGTGTTCCGCACTCAAAATCAATAACGCAAAGGAGGAGCTTCATGGAAGCTGTCCACGGCAGCATGCTGCTGGTTTACGGGGTGATCGCGATCGCCTTGCTGATCTTGCTGATCACGCGCTACAAGGTTTATCCGTTCCTTGTTCTCATCATGGTGTCGCTGCTGCTCGGCCTCGTCGCCGGCATGCCGATGGCCACCATCGTCAAATCGTTCGAAACGGGTAACGGCAACACGCTTGGGCATATCGCGATCGTGGTCGGTCTCGGCACGATGCTCGGCAAGATGATGGCCGAATCGGGCGGCGCCGAGCGCGTCGCCACCACGCTGATCGACTTCTTCGGTGAGAAGCACATTCACTGGGCGATGATGGTCGTCGCGATCATCGTCGGCTTGCCGGTGTTCTTCGAGGTCGGTTTCGTGCTGCTGATTCCGATTGCGTTCAACGTCGCGAAGCGCACCAACAAATCGCTGCTGCTGGTCGGCCTGCCGATGGTCGCGGGTCTGTCCGTCGTGCACGGCCTGCTGCCGCCGCACCCGGCCGCGATGCTCGCGGTGCAGGCGTATCACGCGGATATCGGGCGGACCATTGCTTATGGTCTGATCGTCGGTGTGCCGACCGCGATCGTCGCCGGTCCGCTGTTCGCGCTGATGATCAGCCGCTACATCAAGTTGCCGAAGGAAAACGCGCTGGCCGCGCAATTTCTCGGCAGCGCCGCCGACAACGGCGACGCGAAAAACGGCGCGGCAAGCACGGCGCCGAAGCGTGAATTGCCGAGCTTCGGCGTCACGCTGTTCACGATCCTGTTGCCGGTGATCCTGATGCTGATCGGCAGCTGGGCCGATCTGATCTCCACGCCGAAGACTCTGCCGAACGATCTGCTGCGTTTCTTCGGCAACTCGGACGTCGCGCTGTTAACGGCCGTGCTGGTCAGCTTCTGGACCTTCGGCGCGAGCCGCGGGTTCAACCGCGAGCAGATCCAGAAGTTCTGCGGCGAATGCCTTGCGCCGATCGCGGGCATTACGCTGATCGTCGGCGCGGGCGGCGGCTTTGGCCGCGTGCTGATGGATAGCGGCATTTCGAAGGAAATCGTCAACGCGGCGACGTCGGTGCATATGTCGCCGCTGCTGTTCGGCTGGCTGGTCGCTGCGCTGATCCGTCTCGCCACCGGGTCGGCCACGGTCGCGATGACCACCGCATGCGGCATCGTCGCGCCGATCGCGGCGGCGGGCGCGGTGCAGGTCAAGCCGGAATTGCTCGTGCTCGCCACCGGTTCGGGCTCGCTGATCTTCTCGCACGTGAACGACGGCGGCTTCTGGCTGATCAAGGAGTACTTCGGTATGACGGTGGGGCAGACCTTCAAGACATGGTCGCTCCTCGAGACCATCATCTCGCTGATGGGTTTGGGCCTGACCTTCGCGCTCGCGGCGGTCCTGTAAAGAAGTAAGGAGTTTCTGATGATTTTGATCGCAATGGGCGTGTCGGGCGCCGGCAAGACGAGAATTGGCGAAATGCTGGCGGAGCGCCTGCACTGCGCGTTCACCGACGGCGACGCGTTTCACAGCGCCGCCAACAAGGAGAAGATGCACCACGGCATTCCGCTCACCGACGAAGACCGTTGGCCGTGGCTGAAAACCATCCGCGCCGCGATCGAAGGCAAGCAGAAGGCAGGCGAGACGGCGGTGTTCACGTGTTCGTCGCTCAAGCGCTCGTATCGCAACATCCTGCGCGACGGCGACAAGGACGTATGCTTCGTCTACCTGAAGGGCTCGCGCAAGGTGCTCGAAGAGCGCCTGACTACGCGCACCGGACACTTTTTCGATCCGTCGCTGCTGCAAAGCCAGCTCGACACGCTCGAAGAGCCGGGTGCGGACGAGGCGATCACGGTGAGCATCGAACTGTCGCCGGAAGCAATCGTCGACGACGTGTTGAAGCAGGTCGAAGCGCGGTGAGTTTGCGCTAGCTCATTCGCTCGTCGTTGTAGAGACGAAAAAAAGCCGCTCCTCGGAGCGGCTTTTTTATGCCCGCCTCTCGCGCGGACGAGGCGGCCTTGCATCGAGCGGGAAAATCAGCCGATGCGCTTCGCCAGTTCGACCGCCTTGCCGATGTACGAACCCGGCGTCATCGCGAGCAGGCGGTCTTTTGCGTCCTGCGGAATCGCGAGGCCGCTCACGAAGGTTTGCAGCGCTTCACGCGTGATGCCCTTGCCGCGCGTCAGTTCCTTCAACTGCTCGTACGGGTTCTCGATGCCGTAGCGGCGCATCACCGTTTGCACCGGCTCGGCCAGCACTTCCCAGCAGTTGTCGAGGTCTTCGTTCAGACCCTGCGCGTTCACTTCGAGCTTGTCGAGACCGCGGATCAGCGAGTCGTACGCGAGCAGCGAGTAACCGAACGCGACGCCGATGTTGCGCAGCACCGTCGAGTCGGTCAAATCGCGCTGCCAGCGCGACACCGGCAACTTGTCGGCCAGATGGCGCAGCGTGGCGTTCGCGAGACCGAGGTTGCCTTCGGAGTTTTCGAAGTCGATCGGGTTGACCTTGTGCGGCATCGTCGACGAGCCGATTTCGCCGGCCTTGGTGCGCTGCTTGAAGTAGCCGACCGAGATGTAGCCCCACACGTCGCGGTCCAGATCCAGCAGGATCGTGTTGGCGCGCGAGACCGCGTCGAACAGTTCGGCCATGTAGTCGTGCGGCTCGATCTGGATCGTGTACGGATTGAACGTGAGCTTCAGGCGCTGCTCGACCACTTCGCGCGAGAATGCTTCCCAGTCGAACTCCGGATACGCCGAGAGATGCGCATTGAAGTTGCCGACCGCGCCGTTCATCTTGCCGAGCAGTTCGACCTTCGCAATACGGTCGATCGCGCGTTCGAGGCGCGCGGCGACGTTGGCCATTTCCTTGCCGAGCGTGGTCGGGCTGGCCGGCTGGCCGTGCGTGCGCGACAACATCGGTTGAGCGGCGTGAGCATGTGCCAGCGCGACGAGGCGTTGATGCACCGAGCGCAGCGCGGGCAGGATCACGTGTTCACGCGCGCCGGCGAGCATCAGGCCGTGCGACGTGTTGTTGATGTCTTCCGAGGTGCACGCGAAGTGGATGAACTCGCTCGCGCGTTCCAGTTCTTCCTGACCCTTGACCGATTCCTTCAGCCAGTACTCGACCGCTTTCACGTCGTGATTCGTTACGCGTTCGATGTCCTTGATGCGCGCGGCGTCGTGCGCGGTGAAGCGCTCGGCCAGTTGCAGCAGGAATTGCTCGGACGCTTCGGAAAAGCGCGGCACTTCGGCGAAGCCGGCGCGCGATAGCGCGATCAGCCAGTGGATTTCAACTGTCACGCGATTGCGCATGAAGGCGGCTTCCGAGAGCCAGTCGCGCAGGGCTTCGGTTTTCGACGCATAGCGGCCGTCGAGCGGGGAGAGCGCGTTGAGCGCGAACAGGGTGTCGGGGCGGGTGTCGGACATGATGGGGACCGGGTCGAAGCGTTGAGCGCTCAGAGAGCGGATCGGGAACGGAGGGAACCGCGAATTTTACCACTGTGCGGGTGGCAGGCCGTTGGCGGCCGCGAATTTGCCGCGCGCGAGGCCGTGAGGCGCGGAGCGTGGCGGCTTTGCAGCCTGTTCGTAGCTTCCGCTGCGTGACCGCGGCACGCCGCCCCGCGACCTGGCTCGTCACGCTGGAGGCGGATCCAAAGCCAAAGCCAAAGCCAAAGCCAAAGCCGCGCCTCGACCCGCAGCGCCACGCTGCGCCCGCGCCGCTAGAATGCTGACTTCTTCCTCCTGCCCGGCAGCACACTTCGCATGGAACTGAAATGGCTCGAAGACTTCGTTTCGCTCGCGGAAACGCGTAGTTTCAGCCGCTCGGCCGAACTGCGCCACGTCACGCAACCAGCTTTTTCACGGCGCATCCAGGCACTCGAAGCGTGGCTCGGCACGGAACTGATCGACCGTTCGGTTTATCCGACGCGGCTCACGGCGGCCGGCCAGGTGTTCAACGAGCAGGCGCTCGCGATGCTGTCGCAATTCCACGAGGCGCGCGCGCTGCTGCGCGGCCATACGGCGACGCCCCAGGCAACCATCGAATTTGCCGTGCCGCATACGTTGTCGCTCACGTATTTTCCGCGCTGGCTGCAACGCATCGAAGCGCAGATGGGCCCGATCCATACGCGGCTGCGCGCGCTGAACGTGCACGACGCGGCGTTGTCGCTGGTGGAAGGCGGCTGCGATCTGATGATGGGCTATCACCATCCGAGCCATCCGGTCGCGCTCGATCCGGCTCGCTACGACATGCTGACGCTCGGCAACGAGCCGATCAGCCCGTTCTCGGCGCCGGGCCGCGCCGGCCGGCCGCGCCACACCTTGCCGGGCACGGCCGAGGCGCCCGCGCCGTATCTGTCCTACACGCCGAACGCGTATCTGGGGCGCATGACCGAAGTGATCCTCGCAAATGCGCCCGAGCGTCTGTACCTGGACCGGTTGTACGAGACCGACATGGCCGAAGGGCTCAAGGCGATGGCGCTGGCCGGCCATGGCATCGCGTTTCTGCCGCACAGCGCGGTGGAAGACGCGGTCGCCGACGGCAAGCTGATCCGCCTCGATCGTGCGACACGCGGCACGCCGGAAGGACAGCTCACGCTGAGCATGGAGATTCGCCTCTACCGCGACAAGCTCGCGGCGAAAAGCGACGATGCGCGGCAGATACTCGTGCGGCAGTTGTGGGAGGTGGTGTCGGCGGAACTGGGGCAGGACGCAGCATAAAAGGCACCGCGAGGGCACCGCCAGGGGACGGTGAAACCTGCGCCGCCACGACGTGAATTTGCAGCTTTCCGAAGGTTATGCAAAAAAAACATAATCGGATAAGGAAACGGCATTGGATTTCAAAACGACGTTTTTCGACAATGCACGTATTCGATCAACGCCGGAGCGTTCATGTCTTCCCAGCAGCAAGCCGCCCAAGCAGTCCAATCCGCAGCATCGTTGCAGTCCGTTCCCTCCTACCTCAACAGCGAAGACCTCGGCCCCTGGGGCAACTATCTGCGCCAGGTCGACCGCGTCGCGCCGTACCTCGGCTCGCTGTCGCGCTGGCTCGAAACCCTCAAGCGCCCGAAGCGCATCCTGATCGTCGACGTGCCCATCGAACTCGATAACGGCACCGTCGCGCACTTCGAAGGCTATCGCGTACAGCACAACGTGTCGCGCGGTCCGGGCAAGGGCGGCGTGCGGTATCACCAGGACGTGACGCTGTCGGAAGTGATGGCGCTGTCCGCGTGGATGTCGGTGAAGAACGCGGCCGTGAACGTGCCGTACGGCGGCGCGAAGGGCGGCATCCGCGTCGATCCGCGCACGCTCTCGCGGGGCGAACTGGAGCGCATGACGCGCCGCTACACGAGCGAGATCGGCATCATTATCGGACCGAATACCGACATTCCCGCGCCGGACGTGAACACGAACGAGCAGATCATGGCGTGGATGATGGACACGTACTCGATGAACCAGGGCCAAACGGCGACCGGTGTGGTGACCGGCAAGCCGATCACGCTCGGCGGTTCGCTCGGCCGCCGCGAGGCGACGGGCCGCGGCGTGTTCGTGGTGGGCTGCGAAGCGGCGCGCCGCATCGGCTTCGATATCGAAGGCGCGCGCATCGCGGTGCAGGGCTTCGGCAACGTCGGCGGGATTGCCGCGCGGTTGTTCCAGGAAGCGGGTGCGAAGGTGGTCGCGGTGCAGGATCACACCGGTTCGCTGTACAAATCGACCGGCATCGATGCGGGCGCGTTGCTCGAACACGTCGCGAAGACGGGCGGCGTGGGTGGTTTCCCTGAAGCGGACGCCGTGAGCAACGAGGAATTCTGGACCATCGAATCGGACATCCTGATTCCGGCTGCATTGGAAAACCAGATCACCGAGAAGAACGCCGGCAAGATCAGGACCAAAATCATTGTGGAAGGCGCCAACGGCCCGACCACCACGGCGGCCGACGACATCCTGCACGATCGCGGCATTCTCGTGATTCCGGACGTGGTGGCCAACGCGGGCGGCGTGACGGTGTCCTATTTCGAATGGGTGCAGGACTTCTCGAGCTTCTTCTGGACCGAGGACGAGATCAACCAGCGTCTGGAGCGCGTGATGCGTGAGGCATTTGCCGCGGTATGGCAGGTGTCGAGCGAACAGAACGTGTCGGTGCGGACCGCGGCGTTTATCGTCGCTTGTAAGCGGATTCTGCAAGCGCGCGAAATGCGCGGCCTGTATCCCTGATTTACGTTTGAACGGCGAGTGCGCTACCCTGCGGATTCGCCGGCAATTTTTGCCTTGACGCGGTCCACGAGACGGCGTGTCGTACCCGGCGGGCGGCATCGGATCGATGCCGCCCGCCTTTGCATATCCGGAACCGGTCCGCGGATCGGTCGAAGGCGTCCCGCGCCCGTAGCGGCGCGCGCGCAACAACATGGTTTATAGCCATACTTTCAGAATAATTACTTTGCTAAACTGGCGCCGGTTCTTGCCAAGGAGATCACAACATGAAGGTTAAAAAAGCTGCGCTGCTGCTCGCGACTCTCGGACTGTTTACGGTTGGCGCGCAGGCGCAAGACGCGGGTACGCTGAAGAAGATCAAGGACACGGGCGTCATTTCGCTGGGCCACCGCGAATCGTCCATCCCGTTCTCGTACTACGACGACAAGCAGAATGTCATCGGCTACTCGCAGGAATTCGCCATGAAAGTGGTGGAAGCCGTCAAGCAGAAGCTGAACATGCCTAACCTGAAGGTGAAGCTGACTCCGGTGACGTCGCAAAACCGTATTCCGCTCGTGCAGAACGGCACGGTGGACATCGAATGCGGCTCGACCACGAATAACCTCGAGCGCCAGCAACAGGCCGCGTTCTCGAACACGATCTTCGTGATCGGCACGCGCATGATGACCAAGAAGGACTCCGGCATCAAGGACTGGGCGGACCTGAAGGGCAAGACGGTCGTCACGACCGCCGGCACCACCTCCGAGCGCCTGCTTCGCAAGATGAACCAGGACAAGAGCATGGGCATGAACATCATCAGCGCGAAGGACCACGGCGAGTCGTTCCTGACGCTGTCGACGGGCCGCGCCGCGGCGTTCATGATGGACGACGCACTGCTCGCGGGCGAACGCGCGAAGTCGAACAACCCGAACGATTTCGTGATCGTCGGCACGCCGCAATCGCGTGAAGCGTACGGCTGCATGATGCGCAAGAACGATCCGGAGTTCAAGAAGGTCGCCGACGACGCGATCGCCAAGGTCCAGACCTCGGGCGAAGCCGATGCGATCTACAAGAAGTGGTTCGAATCGCCGATCCCGCCGAAGGGCCTGAACCTGAACTTCCCGCAAAGCGACGATATGCGGGCGCTGTTCAAGAATCCGAATGACAAGGCAATCGATTAAACCTCAGGTGTTTTTTTGAAACGCTGAACGAAACGGAAGGAGCCACGCGCTTCTTCCGTTTCTTTTTGCTGGAGTCTTGGTCATGTCATATCACTGGAACTGGGGCATTCTGCTGAGTCCGGTCTCCACCGGCGAGCCGACCACCTATCTGGGCTGGTTGTTCTCGGGCCTCTGGGTGACGATCACCGTGTCGCTGGCGGCATGGGTGATCGCGCTGATCGTCGGCTCGCTGTTTGGCGTGCTGCGCACGGTGCCGAACAAGTGGGCGTCGGGCATCGGCACGGTCTACGTTGCGATTTTCCGTAACATTCCGCTGATCGTGCAGTTCTTCATCTGGTATCTGGTGATACCGGAGCTGCTGCCCGTGTCGATAGGCAACTGGTTCAAGCAACTGCCGCCAGGCGCGCAGTTCTTCTCGTCGTCGATCATCTGTCTCGGGCTGTTCACTTCTGCGCGCGTATGCGAGCAGGTGCGCTCGGGCATCAACGCGTTGCCGCGCGGCCAGCGCGCCGCGGGTCTCGCGGTGGGCTTCACGCAATGGCAGACGTATCGCTATGTGCTGCTGCCGGTCGCGTACCGGATCATCGTGCCGCCGCTCACGTCCGAATTTCTGAACATCTTCAAGAACTCGGCGGTCGCTTCGACGATCGGTCTGCTGGATCTGTCCGCGCAGGCGCGCCAGCTGGTCGACTACACGTCGCAAACCTATGAGTCGTTCATCGCGGTCACGGTGGCGTACATGCTGATCAATCTGGTCGTGATGCAACTGATGCGCTGGGTCGAAGCCAGAACCCGGTTGCCCGGCTATATCGGAGGCAAGTGATGCACCATTTCGACTGGAGCGGTATTCCGGGCGCACTGCCTACACTGTGGACCGGCGCCATCGTCACCTTCAAGATCACACTGATCGCGATCGTGTTCGGCATCGTCTGGGGCACCATTCTCGCGATGCTGCGGTTGTCGTCGTTCAAACCCTTCGAGTGGTTCGCGAAGGGTTACGTGACGATCTTCCGTTCGATCCCGCTGGTGATGGTGCTGCTGTGGTTCTTCCTGATCGTGCCGCAAGTGCTGCAGAACGTGCTCGGGCTGTCGCCGGATATCGACATTCGCCTTGCCTCGGCAATGGTCGCGTTCTCGCTGTTCGAGGCCGCGTACTATTCGGAGATCATCCGCGCCGGCATTCAATCGGTGCCGCGCGGCCAGGTCAACGCGGCGTTCGCGCTCGGCATGACCTACGCGCAGTCGATGCGCCTGATCGTGCTGCCGCAGGCGTTCCGCGCGATGGTGCCGCTGCTGCTCACGCAGGGTATCGTGCTGTTTCAGGATACGTCGCTCGTCTACGTGATCAGCCTCGCCGACTTCTTCCGCACCGCCACGAATATTGGCGACCGTGACGGTACGAACATCGAGATGGTACTGTTCGCGGGCGCGTGTTATTTCGTGATCTGTGTGGTCGCGTCGAGCCTCGTCAAAGGTCTTCAGAAAAAGGTCGCAAGATGATCTCTATCAAGAATGTTTCGAAGTGGTACGGTCAGTTTCAAGTGCTGACCGACTGCACGACGGAAGTCAAAAAAGGTGAAGTGGTGGTGGTGTGCGGGCCGTCAGGCTCGGGCAAGTCCACGCTGATCAAAACCGTCAACGGTCTCGAGCCGTTCCAGAAGGGCGAGATCGTCATCAACGGCCAGTCGCTGACCGACAAGAAAACCAATCTGTCGAAGCTGCGTTCGAAGGTCGGCATGGTGTTCCAGCACTTCGAACTGTTCCCGCATCTGTCGATCGTGCAGAACCTGACGCTCGCGCAGGTGAAAGTGCTCGGCCGCTCGAACGACGAAGCCACCGCGAAGGGGCTGAAGCTGCTCGATCGCGTGGGCTTGCGCGCGCATGCGGACAAGTTTCCGGGGCAGTTGTCGGGTGGTCAGCAGCAGCGCGTGGCGATTGCGCGCGCGTTGTCGATGGACCCGATCGCGATGCTGTTCGACGAACCGACTTCGGCACTCGATCCGGAAATGATCAACGAAGTGCTCGACGTGATGGTCGAACTCGCACAGGAAGGCATGACCATGATGTGCGTCACGCACGAAATGGGCTTCGCGAAGAAGGTCGCGCACCGCGTGATCTTCATGGACAAGGGCTTGATCGTCGAAGATGACCGCAAGGAAGACTTCTTTGCGAATCCGAAGTCGGATCGTGCGAAGGATTTTCTGGCGAAGATCCTGCACTGAGTTTCGTGTGCGGACCGGCCGGTATGGGCCGGCTCGTGCTGACCGAAAAAAAGCCGCTCCCTGGAGCGGCTTTTTTGTTGCTGGCGGGTGCGCGATCAGTCGCTCAGGACTCGAAGGCCGCGGCGTCGTCAGCCGCTTCGAGGTCGGCTTCGCTGTCGTGAGCCATGATTCCCGTCCCGGCGGCCGACGCCGCGATCGTCGTGGCCGAGGCCGACGCATCCAGCGTGGGATTGCGCAGCTTCTCCAGGACCGATGCCGGCACCGGCACGTTGATGCGGCCGATCACTTCGCCATGCTGGAACATCATCAGGTCGCCCGGCTCGAATGCGCTCCAGATTTCGTTGTCGGTCAGCGGCTTGGTGGCGATCACCGCGACGCGGTCTTCGGGCGTCGTGTACTTGGCGAAGTCGATCGAGACGTCGGCGTCGACCAGATGCGCGGTCGAAAACGGCCAGCGCCGCACGATGTAATGCAGATGCGTCGAGCAATGCGCGAACAGCGCCTGGCCGTTCGACATCAGAAAATTGAACACGCCGAATTGCGTGATTTCACGCGTGAGCGTTTCGAGCGTGGCGAACAGTTCGTCGAGCGGCGGCTGTTGCGCGCCCGGAAACGCCTTGCGCAAACCCTCGAGCAACGCGCAGAAAGCGAGTTCGCTGTCGGTCGTGCCGACCGGCTGATACACGCCCGACAGTTGCGGCGCATAGTCTTTCAGATCGCCGTTGTGCGCGAAGATCCAGTGACGCCCCCACAGTTCGCGCATGAACGGATGGCAGTTTTCGAGCAGGATGTGCCCTTGCGTCGCCTTGCGGATATGCGCGATGGTGTTCTTCGATTTGATCGGATAACGCTTGACCATCTCGGCGATCGGCGAGGTGGCCGACGATTGATGGTCGATGAACAGGCGGCAGGCTTTATCTTCGAAGAAGGCGATTCCCCAGCCGTCGGCATGGTGATCGGTGACGCCGCCGCGCGCCGCAAAGCCGGTGAACGAGAACGTGACGTCCGTCGGCGCGGCGCAGTTCATTCCGAGAAGTTGGCACATGTTGCGGGTAAGCCTGTGAACGGGGCGAGCCGTTACAATGATGATTTTCCAAGCATATCACCGAGCCAGAAACGCCAAATAGCGAAATTGACGTGTGTTTGGGCCGCAACAGGGCGGTTTGACCGGGTCGATTGGCTTTTGTCGCCGAATCTCGTTCCCCCTTTCGCCATGACCGCTCCCAACGTTTCCCTCGATTCCCGCGATTCCCGCGATTCCCGCGATTCCATTACGCTCGCCCGTCCCGACGACTGGCACCTGCACGTTCGCGACGGCGCGATGCTGGCCGCCGTGCTGCCGGACACCGCGCGCCAGTTCGGCCGCGCGATCATCATGCCGAACCTGAAACCGCCGGTCACGACCACGGCGATGGCCCAGGCATACCGCGAGCGGATCGTCGCTGCGATCCCCGAAGGCGCGAAGTTCGAACCGCTGATGACGCTGTACCTGACCGACAACACGCCGCCCGACGAAATCCGCCGGGCGCGCGAGAGCGGCTTCGTGCATGGCGTGAAGCTGTATCCGGCGGGCGCGACCACCAACTCGGACGCGGGCGTCACCGACATCATGAAGTGCGCGAAAACGCTCGAAGCGATGCAGGAAGTGGGCATGCCGCTGCTGGTGCACGGCGAAGTAACGGATTCGTCGATCGATCTGTTCGACCGCGAGAAGGTGTTCATCGACCGCGTGATGACGCCGCTGCGTCGCGCGTTCCCGGCGTTGAAGGTCGTGTTCGAGCACATCACGACGAAGGACGCCGTGGACTACATCCGCGAAGCCGGTGTCGCGCCGGAACTGCTGGGTGCGACGATCACCGCGCACCATCTGCTGTACAACCGCAACGCGATCTTCCAGGGCGGCATTCGTCCGCATTACTATTGTTTGCCGGTGTTGAAGCGCGAAACGCATCGTGTGGGGCTGGTCGAAGCGGCAACATCGGGCAATCCGCGCTTCTTCCTCGGTACCGATAGCGCGCCGCATCCGAAGGGTTTGAAGGAGCACGCGTGCGGTTGCGCGGGCTGCTATACGGCGCTGCATGCACTGGAACTCTACACGGAAGCATTCGACAAAGCCGGCGCGCTCGACAAGCTCGAAGGTTTTGCGAGCTTCTACGGTGCGGATTTCTACGGCCTGCCGCGCAATGCGGAGCAGGTCACGCTGCGTCGTGAGGAATGGACGTTGCCGGCCGAACTGCCGGTCGGCGATACGCCGGTGGTGCCGCTGCGCGGCGGCGAGTCGATCGGTTGGCGTCTGGTTTGAGGTTGAGCTAGATGCAGGTGCGAGACGCGGGGCAGGGAGAAGGGCAGCAGGGGGGGCCGCAAGCGGGCTTCGCCGCGATCGACTGGTCGCAGCCCTGGTTCGCGCAGTTCGCCGGACGCGGCCGGCGCTGGCAGCAGGCCGCGCTGACGAGCTACGCCGCGTTGCTCGCCGAAATGAACGCCGATGCCGCCCAAATGCGGCAGACCACGGGGCGTGGCCAGCGCCTCGCGTTCATCGCGCAGGACGATCTGCCGCCCGGCGCAGCGTACGAAGCGCACATCGCGTCGACCGGCTGCGTGCCGACGCGCCATAACCTGCACGACTTCTTCAATGGCTCGATGTGGTTTGCGTTTCCGCGCATCAAGGCGGCGCTGAACGCGCGGCAGTCGGCGGCCATCGATGTGTTGGGCGTCGGCCCGACCCGTGGCGGCGTGCGCGATACGCTGACCTTGTTCGACGAGAACGCATTGCTGTTCGCCTGTGCCGATCCCGCCTTGAGCGCCGCGCTGCGCGGCTTTGACTGGCGAACCTTGTTCGTGACCCGGCGCGAGGCGTGGGGTTCGAGCTGCGAAGTGCGCTGCTTCGGCCACGCGTTGCTCGAAAAATCGATCGTGCCGTTCAAGGCCTGCACCGGGCATGCGTGGATCGTCGACGTTCCGCCCTCGTACTTCGAATGGAACGCCGCCGCGCGCGATGCCTGGCTCGATGAATCGGTCAGCACGGCGCTGCTCGACACCGACGTGCTGACGAGCCGGATGTTCGCGCCGCTGCCGGTGCTGGGCATTCCGGGCTGGTGGCCCGAGAACGGCTCGCCCGGGTTTTACGACGACGTGTCCGTGTTTCGCGCGGGTCGCCGTAGCCGTCTGGCCTAGGCACCCGAAGGTTTCGTGCGGGTCGTGCCGCACGAGCCCACCCTCGCTTTGGCGGCTTGTTCGAATCCCACGCGGCCCTTTCTCTAGCCATTCGGCTATTTCCACCGTCGAAACGGCTCGCCTGCCGCGCAGGTGTTAAAATCCGCCGCAGCAAAGCAGGCTAGGCAGTCGCGGCCTTGGCGGCTTCGGCCAAAGAGGGCGAGGAAAGTCCGGACTCCACAGGGCAGGGTGATGGCTAACGGCCATCCGTGGCAACACGCGGAACAGGGCAACAGAAAGCAAACCGCCGATGGCCCGGCGCAAGTCGGGATCAGGTAAGGGTGAAACGGTGCGGTAAGAGCGCACCGCGGCTGCTGCAAGGCAGACCGGCACGGTAACCTCCACCCGGAGCAATTCCAAGTAGGCAGGCGCGCATCTTCGAGATGCAGGACGGGGCCCCCGTCTCGTCTGCGGGTAGGAAGCTTGAGCGCGTCAGTAATGGCGCGCCTAGAGGAATGGCTGCCACGCGCGTCGCGTTTTCGGACGTTGCGCGTGCACAGAATCCGGCTTATCGGCCTGCTTTGCCACCCCAACAAGAAATGCCGGCGTCCGTGAGGACGCCGGCATTTTCATTTGCTGCGCGTAGTTCGTGCGGGCGTATGGCGGCTGTGGCGGCGCCAGGCCTGGCGGTCCACCGCCGCGCTCAGGTCGCGACGATGTCGAACGAGTGCGTGAGTTCGGCAGTTTTGGCGATCATGATCGACGCCGAGCAGTATTTGTCGTGCGACAGATTGATTGCGCGCTCCACGGTGGCCGGGTTCAGATTCTTGCCCGTCACGGTGAAGTGAAAGTGGATCTTGGTGAACACCTTCGGATCTTCGCTGGCGCGTTCCGCCTTCAGCGTGACCGAGCAGCCGGCGATTTCCTGACGGCTCTTCTTCAGAATCATCACGACGTCGTAGGCGGTGCAGCCGCCCGTGCCGAGGAGAACCATCTCCATCGGACGCGGCGCGAGATTGCGGCCGCCGCCTTCAGGCGCGCCGTCCATCGCAACCAGATGGCCGCTGCCCGTCTCGGCCGCAAATGCCATCCCGTCCTGCCCCATCCAGCTTACTTTGCATTCCATGCTGTGCTCCACCGCGCTTCGCTAATATCGAGACGGCATTGTAGCCCGCGATCTGCGGATCCGCCCGGGGCGACTTCCGTCGAAAATTATGCGGGATGGCGGCTTGTGTGTTGCGGTGCGGCATGTTCAGCCGGGGTCGGGAATTCCCTAGCGTGTTTAGGGGTTTTACTCTAGAAGATGTTCGCTGGAGGAGGCCGGCAGAAGGTATTGGTGTTTGATCTAAAAGGAAATTTGAGGTGCCTGACAGCCTTCGCTCGAATGTCACAATGTGAAATAGCATTTCGCGATGCAAATGTTCTTGCATCGCACAAGGGTGACTCATATAATCCATCCCATCGTTGCAGCAGTTCTGCAACTCCGCTGTCTCCTCCACCTCCTCCTTTGGTGGATTAAACCCGAACCAATCGTTCGGGTTTTTTTTCGCCTGCGGTAAGCGTGAACTTATCTCGCCTCAAGGCCGATTCCGGACGCTCCGGGCTCGAAATAGCCGCTGTCGCCGGCCGGATCGCCCGCCCGGTTTCGTCAAACTTCCGTACGTTTTGACTTGCCGTAGCAAATTCCTTTATAATTCAGGGCTTTTCCGCATCCGCGCCCGCGGAGGAAGAACCAGGGAGAGCCTGCACGCGCCTCGATGCGCACATTACAAGCAGGAAAAAACACATTGGGCGCAGCAATTTTTTTGGATCGATCATGAAGACGTTTTCCGCAAAAGCCCATGAGGTGACGCGCGAATGGTACGTGATTGACGCGACGGATAAGGTTCTCGGGCGTGTCGCCAGCGAAGTGGCACACCGTCTTCGCGGCAAGCACAAGCCTGAATTCACTCCCCACGTCGACACCGGTGATTTCATCATCGTTATCAACGCCGGCAAGCTGAAGGTCACGGGCAACAAGGCTACTGACAAGAAGTACTATCGCCACTCGGGTTACCCGGGCGGTATCTATGAAACGACGTTCGGCAAGATGCAGGAACGCTTCCCGGGCCGCGCGCTCGAGAAAGCGGTCAAAGGCATGCTGCCGAAGGGCCCGCTCGGCTACGCGATGATCAAGAAGCTGAAGGTCTACGCTGAAGCAACGCACCCGCATTCGGCGCAACAGCCGAAAGCGCTCGAGATCTAAGGGGAGCCCACATGATCGGTAACTGGAATTACGGCACGGGCCGCCGCAAGAGCGCCGTCGCACGCGTGTTCATCAAGGCAGGCAAGGGCGAGATCATTGTGAACGGCAAGCCTATCGCCGATTACTTCTCGCGCGAAACGTCGCTGATGATCGTGCGTCAACCGCTGGAACTCACGAACCACGGCGTCACGTTCGACATCAAAGTCAACGTGAACGGTGGCGGTGAAACGGGTCAAGCCGGTGCGGTTCGCCACGGCATCACCCGCGCGCTGATGGACTACGACGCAACGCTGAAGCCGGAACTGTCGAAAGCAGGCTTCGTGACGCGTGATGCTCGTGAAGTCGAACGTAAGAAGGTCGGCTTCCACAAGGCACGTCGCCGGAAGCAATTCTCGAAGCGTTAATCGTTTCGAGTGCGAGCCGGCTGCAAGGCCGGTGCGCAGCAAAAGCCGCCAACGCTTTCGCGAAGGCGGCTTTTTTTATGCTTTTTGATGGTCATGCGGTCCGACGTCGTGACAACGGCGTGGCCGCTGGAGCGAAGATTTTCGCCGTTCGGGCCGGCTGGTGGCGGCAATCGCGCCGACTGTGCGTGTCCCGCGAAGAACCCATTGATTTTGTGGGCTTCAGCACGATATCGAGATCAGCCCTACAATAGCGGCTAGAAGCTTTTTGGAGAGTTCGAATGAACGCAGTCACCGAAACACCCGTGACCGAGATGCCCGCCCCCTTCGTTTTCACCGACGCAGCGGCTGACAAGGTCAAGCAACTGATCGAAGAAGAAGGCAATGCGGACCTCAAACTGCGCGTTTTCGTGCAGGGCGGCGGCTGCTCGGGCTTTCAGTACGGTTTCACGTTCGACGAAGCCGTCAACGAAGACGACACCGTCATGAACAAGAGCGGCGTCCAGCTGCTGATCGATTCGATGAGCTACCAGTACCTGGTCGGCGCTGAGATCGACTACAAGGACGATATCAACGGCGCGCAATTCGTCATCAAGAACCCGAACGCTACGACCACGTGTGGTTGCGGTTCGTCGTTCTCGGTTTGATCGCCGTCAGGCAACAGGTTGTGTAAAAAACGGGGCCACGCGGCCCCGTTTTTTATTGTCCGCGCTCGTCACCGCGCTTCACTCATCGCGGATAAACCGCTCCGAGCACGCGTTCAGCCGTCGCGCCGGTGACGGCTGGCAAATTGCCCGGCGCCCGTGCGATGCAGCGCATCGCCAGCCACGCGAAGGCCAGCGCCTCGACCTGGCTCGGTGGCACGCCCAGCGCGTCGGTCGTCATGACCGGCACGCCGCTCACGCCGCTGTCTTCCAGCGCTTGCTTCAACGCCTTCAGGAGCTCAGGATTCCGAGCACCGCCGCCGCAAACATAAACCGCTCTCGCATCCGACGCGTGCCGCTCGATTTCGCGAGCAATCGTCACCGCTGTCAGCGCGACGAGCGTCGCTTGCACATCGGCCGGTTCGAGTGCGGAGAACGGTTGAAGCTTCGCGTCGAGCCATTCGGCATTGAACAGATCGCGGCCGGTGCTTTTGGGCGGCTGCTGCGAGAAAAACGGTTCGTCGAGCAAGGCGTTCAGCAGCTTGCGATCGACCTGGCCGCCGGCCGCGAGATGGCCGTTCTCGTCGAACGGCTTGCCGAGATGGCGCTGCGCCCATTCGTCGAGCAGCGCGTTCGCCGGTCCGCAATCGAAACCGCGCACGCTGCCGGTCGCGTTCAGGATCGTGATGTTGCTGATACCGCCGAGATTGCAGACCACACGCGTTTCGTTGTCCGCGCCGAACACCGTCGCGTGAAAAGCCGGCACGAGCGGCGCGCCCTGGCCGCCGGCCGCGACATCGCGGCTGCGGAAATCGGCGACCACGTCGATGCCCATCATCTCCGCGAGCAGCGCGGGGTTGTTGATCTGCCGCGTGTAGCCTTTTTCCGGCCGATGCCGCACGGTCTGCCCATGCACCCCGATCGCGCGCACTTCGGCGGCCGAGATGTGGCTGTTGCGCAGCAGTTCATGGCAGCACACGGTGTAACGCGTGGCGAGCGCATTGGCGGCCAGCGCTTCGCGCTCGATCTCGTTCTCGCCCGGCTGCTGCAGCGCGAAGAGCGCCTCGCGGATGCCCGCGGAAAAGCCGACAAACGCCTCGGCCAGTACCTCCGGCGGCTTTCCTGCGGCAAACCGGACGGCCACGCCGTCCACACCGTCCATGCTCGTGCCGGACATCAAGCCAAAGTAGATGCCGTCTGCGGGGTCTTGCGCCACGTTGCTGCTCCTGTCGAGGGTTCGATGCGATCCGTTTTAGCAGATTATCGGTGCAAGCGCGGTCCAAATATCAGCGCCACGACGCTGCCTGCGCGCCGCACCGCGCGCAAATCATGCGCTGCCGTCCCGCTGCGGGGCTGCTTATAGCCAGCTTATGGCCGCGTCAGTGGGCGCGGCGGCGCGTATCTATGGGACAATCTCCCTTTTTCGCGACTTCACGTTTCCAGCATGAGCACCGAGTCCACCAAGCCCAATCCCGCTGACGCTTTTCCGATCACCGATGAAGTCCGCCACGCGCTCGCCGTCACCAAGCGCGGTGTCGACGAACTGCTGATCGAAGACGAATTCGCGCAAAAACTTGCGAAAAGCGCGGCGACCGGCAAGCCGTTGCGCATCAAGCTCGGGCTCGATCCGACCGCGCCCGACATCCACATCGGCCACACGGTTGTGCTGAACAAGATGCGCCAGTTGCAGGATCTCGGCCACACGGTGATCTTCCTGATCGGCGATTTCACCTCGCTGATCGGCGATCCGTCGGGCCGCAACGCGACCCGTCCGCCGCTCACGCGCGAGCAGATCGAGTCGAACGCGAAGACCTATTTCGATCAAGCCGCGCTCGTGCTCGACCGCGACAAGACCGAGATCCGCTACAACAGCGAATGGTCGATGCCGCTCGGCGCCGACGGCATGATCAAGCTCGCGTCGCGCTACACGGTGGCGCGCATTCTGGAGCGCGAAGACTTCACCAAGCGTTTCCAGGGCGGCGTGCCGATCTCGATTCACGAGTTCCTGTACCCGCTGATGCAAGGCTACGATTCGGTCGCGCTGAACGCCGACCTCGAACTCGGCGGCACCGACCAGAAATTCAACTTGCTGGTGGGTCGTGAGTTGCAGAAACAGTACGGCCAGGAACAGCAGTGCATCCTGACGATGCCGCTGCTCGAAGGGCTCGACGGCGTAGAGAAGATGTCGAAGTCGAAGAACAACTACATCGGCATCAGCGAAAAGCCGACCGACATGTTCGGCAAGCTGATGAGCATTTCCGACGTGCTGATGTGGCGTTACTTCGAACTGCTGTCGTTCCGTCCGATGGACGAAATCGCCGGCTTCAAAAAAGAGATCGAAGCAGGCCGCAATCCGCGCGATTTCAAGGTGCTGCTCGGCCAGGAAATCGTCGCGCGCTTCCACTCGCAAGCCGACGCCGAGCGTGCGCTCGAAGATTTCAACCATCGCGCGAAGGGCGGTGTGCCGGACGATATCCCGGCGGTGACGCTCGCGGGCGCGCCGCTCGCAATCGGCCAGTTGCTCAAGCAGGCCAATCTCGTGCCGTCCACCAGCGAAGCGCTGCGCAACATTGAGCAGGGCGGCGTGAAGATCGACGGCGTGACCGTGTCCGACAAGGGGCTGAAAGTCGAAGCGGGCGAGTACGTGGTGCAGGTCGGCAAGCGCCGCTTCGCGCGCGTCACGCTGACGGCCTGATCGTCCGCTGATGCGTCGAACCTTGCCCCCGTCGAAGGCGAGCCGCCGATGATCGCGCTGATCCAACGCGTGCGGCGCGCCGAAGTGCGTGTGGCCGATCGGGTGACCGGCGCGATCGACGCGGGTCTGCTCGCGCTCGTGTGCGCCGAACGGGGCGACACGGAGGCCGCCGCCGACCGGCTGCTCGCCAAGGTGCTCGGCTACCGCGTGTTCAGCGACGCGGCGGGCAAGATGAATCTCTCCGTGCAGAATCTCGACGGCGCCGGGCGCGCGGGCGGCCTGTTGCTCGTATCGCAATTCACGCTGGCCGCGGATACCAACAGCGGCCTGCGGCCGAGCTTCACGCCGGCCGCGCCGCCGGAGGAAGGCAAGCGATTGTTCGACTACTTCGTGTCTGCCGCGCGCGGGAAGCATCCGATTGTCGAGACCGGCGAATTCGGCGCGGATATGCAGGTCTCGCTCGTCAACGACGGGCCGGTCACGTTCTGGCTGCAGACGAACGCCTGAGCCAGCCGTCGCGTCTCCATCCCGATGCGCGTCGCCTCGCGCGCCTTACCCTCCAGCCGTTTTTGCGACAATAGCGGCTCGGCATAACCGGCGAACGACGCCCACTTCCATCTCATGACTACGCAGATCCTGTTCATCCGGCACGGCGAGACCGACTGGAACCGCATCAAGCGCATTCAAGGCCACATCGACATTCCGCTCGCGACGACCGGGATCGCCCAGGCGCAACGTCTCGCGCGCCGCATCGCCGGCGAGGCGGAGCAGGGCGCGCGGCTCGACGCGATCTATTCGAGCGACCTGCAACGCGCACAGCAAACCGCCCAGCCTATCGCCGACGCGCTCGGCTTGCCGCTGCAATTGCGCGAAGGTCTGCGCGAGCGCTCCTACGGCGCGTTCCAGGGCCACGACAGCGACGAGATCGCGCGGCGTTTCCCCGATGAATATGCGCACTGGCAAACCCGCGATCCCGGTTTCGCGCCCCCTGAGGGCGAGTCGCAGCGCGTGTTCTACCATCGCGTGGTGCACGCTATCGAGCCGCTGATTGCCGCGCATCCGGGCGGGCGCGTCGCCTGTGTCGCCCATGGTGGCGTGCTTGACTGCGTGCGCCGGCTCGCGAGCGGTTTGCCGCTCGATGCGCCGCGTGACTATCCGTTGCTGAACACGAGTGTGAACGTGGTCGATTTCGACAACGGCGCGGCGACCATCGTGTCGTGGGCGGACGTGGCGCATCTCGACGCGCCTGCCGAGGACGACGGTTTCAGAAAGGCAATCCCGCAACCGGGACGGTAATTGAATTGAAGCGCTGCGGTTCGGGCGGAGTCGCCCGCCGCACGCATATCGAGCGGCGCGGTGACGTACGGAACCGCACGCGCAGGCCGGGTGGTTAGCCCGCCGAAACCTCCATCAATCAGATTCGGGCGCGGCAGCCACACGACGCCGTGCGCGTTTCGACACGCCATTCACCAGCGCCCAACGGATAACCGGCGCGACGACGCGCACACCCGGCCGCGCGAACGTACGGCGCAGCGCCGCATAGCGTTCGAATCCCAGCATCGACTGCGCCCAGTCCGGCAGAAGATCGACCCCGGCGTTGAGCATCAACGTACCGGCGGGCCGCATCGCCATGCTCGGCGCGGGCGCACTCATCAGAATTTTCACGACTTCGCGGGTGCGTTCGCTTGCCACCAGCGCAGACCGCATCGCCTGCAAGTAGGTGTCGATCTCGGCGCGCGAGCGCGGAATGTGCTCCGCGCCAAGCATCTCGGCGATGCGCGCGGTTTCCGCAAAATACTGATCTTGCGCGGCGACCGGCAGCCGCGGATTCACGTAGCGCAAGTGCGCGGTCATGAAGCTCGACACTTCGGCGACATGCACCCACGTCAGCAGCGCAGGCTCGCTCGCGCGATACGGCTGCCCGTCCGGCGCAATGCCGCTCACGCCGAGGTGGATGCGCTTCACGCGTTCGATCAGCGCCAGCGCATCGTGCTGGTTGCCGTAGGTCGTACCGGCGATGAAAGTCGCGGTGCGGCGCAAGCGCCCGAGAATATCGGTGCGGAAGGTCGAATGGTCCCACACGCCGGCGAGCGCCAGCGGGTGCAATGCCTGAAGCAGTAGCGCGCTGATGCCGCCCGTCATCATCGAGGTGAAGTCCGCGTGGACTTTCCAGCAGACGGAGTCCGGCCCGAAGAGGCCCGGGTCGCCCGGCGGCGACGAATAGTCGAGCATGGGGCCGCTACCGCTCGTCAGATGCGTGACGCCGGCAGCGAGTTTCGAGCGGAGTCTGCGCGTGAGCAACTGGGCGATTCCACCCGATGAGCCGGAGCGCCGCGTCGTCTGGTCGGACATGCTCGGCGGCCCCGTTACGTGCGGCTCAGGGAGCGGCTCACGGCGTGCCTCACTGCGCGGCCGAATCCCACAGGCCGGGCAGCGCACTCGACGCGTCCGGCGCGGCGAGACCGAAATGCCGGTAAGTCAGCAGCGTGGCGACGCGGCCGCGCGGCGTGCGCTGCAGGAAGCCTTGCTGGATCAGATACGGTTCGAGCACGTCTTCGATCGTGTCGCGCTCTTCGCCGATGGCCGCCGCCAGATTGTCGACGCCGACCGGGCCGCCGTCGAACTTGTAGAGGATCGCTTCGAGCAGCTTGCGGTCCATCAGGTCGAAGCCGACTGCGTCGACGTCGAGCATTTTGAGCGCGGCGTCGGCCACTTGCGCGGTGATGTTGCCGTCCGCTTTGACCTCGGCGAAGTCGCGCACGCGCCGCAACAGACGGTTCGCGATACGTGGCGTGCCGCGCGCGCGTTTGGCGATTTCGAACGCGCCGTCCGGATGAATCTGCGCGTTCAGCAGCGACGCCGAACGCGTGACGATGCGCGCCAACTCCTCGGCGTTGTAGAACTCGAGCCGCGCGACGATACCGAAGCGGTCGCGCAGCGGATTGGTCAGCATGCCCGCGCGGGTGGTCGCGCCGACCAGCGTGAACGGCTGCAGGTCGAGCTTCACGCTGCGCGCGGCGGGCCCTTCGCCGATCATGATGTCGATCTGATAATCCTCCAACGCCGGGTACAGGATTTCTTCGACGACCGGCGAGAGCCGGTGGATTTCGTCGATGAAGAGGACGTCGTTGGCTTCGAGATTGGTCAGGAGCGCGGCGAGGTCGCCGGCGCGTTCGAGCACCGGCCCCGACGTTTGCCGCAGATTGACCCCCATCTCCCGCGCGATGATGTGCGCGAGCGTGGTCTTGCCGAGGCCCGGCGGGCCGAACAGCAGCACGTGGTCGAGCGATTCGGAACGGCGTCTGGCGGCCTCGATGAAAATTTCCAGCTGGCCGCGGACTTTTTCCTGCCCGACATATTCTTCGAGCTGGCGCGGGCGCAACGCGCGCTCGAACGCTTCTTCGTTCGGTGAGACGGGCGTGGCCGCGATGATGCGCTCGGCGGCGAGTTTGTCGGTTTCGATCATGCGGGCATTGTACCGCGCGTGGTTCGGAGGAAGGCCCGTTGGGGGCGTTCCAAAGGAAGTCCGTTTTGAAGGGGAGGCCGCTGCGAGATCAGGCCGGGAACGGCCGAGTGGCGCCGCTACCCATCGATGCTGCCTTCCTCAGCGTGCGCCCCGCAAGTGCGCTTCCTTCGGAGAGTGAGCGTGCGAAGTTTTATCCATCGCATGCGGCGCACGTTTCCACAGCCCCATCACCCCTTCGACAACGCCTTCAACGCGAGCTTGATCCCCTCGGAAACGCCAGTGCCGGCCGGCACGTTCTTGACGGCCGCCAGCGCTTCTTTTTCGGAGTAGCCCAAGGCGAGCAGCGCGTTGAGGATGTCGGACGCGTGGTCGGATGCCGAGGCCGCGCCCGCCATCGCGCCGAGGTCGGCGCCGAGCTTGCCCTTCAATTCGAGGAGCAGCCGCTCAGCCGTCTTCTTGCCGATGCCCGGCACACGCGTGAGGCGGGCCGCGTCCTGCATCGTGACGGTCTGTGCGAGTTCGTGGACGCTCATGCCCGACAACACCGCGAGCGCCATGCGTGCGCCGATGCCGGAAATTTTCAGCAGTTCGCGGAAGGTCGAACGCTCTTCGGCGGTACCGAAGCCGTACAGCAGATGAGCGTCTTCGCGCACGATCATCTGCGTGAGCAAGACGACGCGCTCACCGTTCGACGGCAGGTTGTAGAACGTGCTCATCGGCACATCGACTTCGTAACCGACGCCGTTGCAGTCGATGAGCAGATGCGGCGGGTTTTTTTCCAGCAGAACGCCGGCAATGCGACCGATCATGGCGAATTCAATTTCGAGAGAAAGGGCGAGTGTAGCGCAGCGAGTGAGCGGCGCGCGATGCGCAATCGCGTCGACCGACGTCGACCAGCGTCGACCAGCGTCGACCAGCATTGGCCGCCGTTGACTCGCGCGAGCCGCGTCCCTGGACGGGGATCCCTTTTGGCGGGTACTCAACCCATTCACGCGCGGCGTTGCTGCTGGGCATGCGTCGCGTGGCGAGCGACAGGCGGGGTGCCCGGCACTCTCGAAAGCTGCGAGGCGTAGCCATTGCAGTTCGTGCCGCGCCGCGCAGTGCGAATAGCACGCTGGCGTTTTGCACAGCCACCAAAGTGACCAAAGCGCTGACAGCTGTTGTCGATCAACGCACCCAGCCGCCCACCTGCTACCCCACCAACCGTCCGCGCCTCACCCGCAGCCCCTTCTTCGCCAGCGCAGGCGCGATGCCCCCCAGCGTGCTCAGCGTCGTGCCGCCATGTGCGTGACAGATCGCCATGCCGAGCGCGTCGGCGGCATCGGTGCCGGGTACGCCCGACAGGTTGAGCAGCCGCACCACCATTTGCTGCATCTGTTCCTTGGTCGCGCGGCCGTAACCCACCACGGCCTGCTTCAACTGCAGCGCCGTGTATTCGGCGACCGGCACGCCGCCCGCCACCAGTCCGCAGATCGCCGCGCCGCGTGCCTGGCCGAGCAGCAGCGTGGATTGCGGATTGACGTTGACGAACACTTTTTCGATCGCCGATTGATCCGGTGAATGCTGGCGGATCAGCGTCGAGATACCTTCGAAGATGGTGCCCAGACGCGAGGGCAGATCGGCGTCGGCGGTTTTGATGACGCCGCTCGCGACGTAGCTGAGGGTATGACCGCTTTGGTCGATCACGCCGAAGCCGGTGACGCGCAAGCCGGGGTCGATGCCGAGAATTCTCATGAGGTGCCGCAGATGCGCTAAAAACCAGGTGCTTGCGATACTACAACACGCACGCCGTATGACGGTCGGCAGGCGGCGTTGCCGGCGGAATAAAAACTGCTGCAGCACGGCGAGGAGGCTTTTCGCAGATGGAGCGCTATCGGAATCTCAGCGGCGATTCGGGCGTCGATGCGTATGAACTCGGCGACGATTTCATCAAGGTTCGCTTCAGGCCGGGCGTCGTGTATTGGTACACGACGGCGAGCGTCGGCGCGCGGCATCTCGCGGTGCTGAAGCGTCTGGCGCAACGCGGGCAGGGGCTTGGCACTTACATCAGCCAGCATCCGGATGTGAAGGGCGGCTACGCCAGAAAAGAGCCGGACGACTGAGTTGCGCGCAGAGCGTGCGACGCGCGCATGCACCTGGCCAGCCAGGCAAAGCGGCGACACCGCGGCGCCAAAGCAAGGAGACGGCTCTGATACGAAGCGAAAGCGGTCCAAAAAAGAAAACGGCCCAGTGGAAAATCCACCAGGCCGTTTGTCTGAACTTCAGCACCTCAACCGTCATCCGGCAAGATGCACCGCATCAGGTACGAGAAAGGGGCACTAGGCAGCAAACACCGCCGGTCAACCCCGCGTCGATCAATGACGGAAGTGACGCACACCCGTCAACACCATCGCGATGTTGTGCTCGTCTGCGGCGTTGATCACTTCGTCGTCGCGCATCGAACCGCCCGGTTGAATCACGCAGCTCGCGCCTGCCGCCACGACCACGTCGAGGCCGTCGCGGAACGGGAAGAACGCGTCCGACGCCACTGCCGAACCCGTCAGCGTCAAACCGGCGTTCTGCGCCTTGATGCTGGCGATGCGCGCCGAGTCCACGCGGCTCATCTGGCCCGCGCCGACGCCGAGCGTCATGCCGTTCGCGCAGAACACGATCGCGTTCGACTTCACATACTTCGCGACGCGCCATGCGAACAGCAGATCATCCATTTCCTTCGGCGTCGGATGACGCTTGGTCACCACACGCAATTCATGCGGCTGCACGTTCTTCGAATCGAGCGATTGCACCAGCAGGCCGCCGCCGACGCGCTTCAGATCGAACGCGTTATGGCCTTCGCCCAGCGCAATTTCGAGCAGACGCACATTCTGCTTCGCCGCGAACACCTGGCGTGCTTCGGTGCTGAACGACGGTGCGATCAGCACTTCGACGAACTGCTTGGCCACCGCTTGCGCCGCCGCTTCGTCCACTTCGCGGTTGAACGCGATGATGCCGCCGAATGCCGAGGTCGGATCGGTCTGGAACGCCTTCGAATACGCTTCATGCGCGTTTGCGCCGACTGCCACGCCGCACGGATTCGCGTGCTTGACGATCACGCAGGCCGGCACGTCGAAGGTCTTCACGCATTCCCACGCCGCGTCGGAATCGGCGATGTTGTTGTACGACAGTTCCTTGCCTTGCAACTGGTTGTAGTTCGCCAGTGCGCCGGCCGGCACGCTGAGGTCGCGGTAGAACGCGGCGCTCTGGTGCGGGTTTTCGCCGTAGCGCAGGTCCTGCACCTTGTCGAACGCCAGGTTGAACGTGGCCGGGTACGTGTTGCGCGAGGCGTGTTGCAACTCGTCGGTCAGGCTCGTCAGGTAGTTCGTGATCGCGCCGTCGTATTGGGCGGTATGCGCGAACACCTTGGTGGCGAGGCGGAAATTCGTCTTGTACGACACCGCGTTGCCGTTCGCGCGCATTTCCTCGAGCACGACCGCATAGTCGGCCGGATCGACCACCACGGTCACGTCCCGATGATTCTTCGCGGCCGAGCGCAGCATGGTCGGGCCGCCGATGTCGATGTTCTCGATCGCGTCTTCCAGCGAGCACTCTTCCTTCGACACCGTCTGCACGAACGGGTACAGGTTCACGACCAGCAGGTCGATGGTCGGAATGTCGTGCTTCTCAAGCGCTGCCATGTGTTCCGGCAGGTCGCGGCGCGCGAGGATGCCGCCATGCACCTTCGGATGGAGCGTTTTCACGCGCCCGTCGAGCATTTCCGGGAAGCCCGTGTAGTCGGCGACTTCGGTGACGGAGAGGCCCGCGTCCGCGAGCAGTTTCGCGGTGCCGCCGGTCGACAGGATCTTGATGCCGAGGTCCGACAGCGACTTGGCGAAGTCGACGATGCCGGACTTGTCGGAAACGGAGATGAGCGCTTGCTTGATCATGATGAAGACGAAAAGCCGAAGAGAAACGTGGCGGGGCGCCCGAAAATTACAACAAACCGTGCTGTTGCAGTTTCTTGCGCAGCGTATTGCGGTTGATGCCGAGATACTCGGCGGCCAGCGACTGATTGCCGCCGGCCTGCTCGAGCACCACTTCGAGCAGGGGTTTTTCCACGCATGAAATGACCATGTCGTAGACGTCGTGCGGATTGGAGCCGTCGAGATCCTGGAAGTACATACCCAGGCTGTCGCGGACAGATTGTTCGATATTGTTCTTGCTCATGCTGCCAGTCGGTCGGTGTGATCCTCGCCCTTGTTGTCGAGCCCGGGGTTGCCAGGTGACTCGTCGACGTAGACGAGGCGGTCGGAGATCGCCTTTTGTGCGTCAAAGAATTCGTTGACGGCGAGGAGTTGTTCGCGCGTGGTGTCCAGCGTATTCATGCGATGCCGGAACACGTTGGCGCCAGAAAGGCCGCGAGTGTACCAGCCGATGTGCTTGCGCGCAGTGCGGACACCCGTAAATTCCCCGTAGAACGCGTAGTGATCTTCGAGATGCTCGTTCATCACCTGCTGGATTTCGTCGATGCGCGGCGGCGGCAGCAACTCGCCCGTCTGCAGGAAATACTCGATCTCGCGGAACAGCCACGGGCGCCCCTGCGCCGCGCGGCCGATCATGATCGCGTCGGCGCCGGTGACGGCCAGCACCTCGCGCGCTTTGTGCGGCGAGGCGATGTCGCCGTTGGCGACCACCGGGATGCGCACCGACGCCTTGACTGCGGCGATGGTCTCGTATTCGGCGTCGCCGTGATACAGGTCGGCGCGCGTGCGGCCGTGCACGGTCAGCATCGAAATGCCAGCGTTCTCGGCCAGATGCGCGACGCTCAGCGCATTTTTGTTGTCGCGGTCCCAGCCGGTGCGGATCTTCAGCGTGACGGGCACGGCGTCCGGGCCGACGCCCACCGCGCCCACCACCGCCTCGACGATGCGCTGCACCAGCGGCTCGTTCTGCAGCAAGGCCGAGCCCGCCGCCACGTTGCACACCTTCTTGGCCGGACAGCCCATGTTGATGTCGATGATCTGCGCGCCGTTCGCCACGTTGTAGCGGGCCGCTTCGGCCATCATGGCCGGATCGGCGCCGGCGATCTGCACGGCGATCGGCTCGACCTCGCCCGTGTGGTTGGCGCGGCGCATGGTCTTTTCGCTCTTCCACAGCTGCGCGTTCGAGGCGACCATTTCCGATACCGCGTAGCCCGCGCCCAGCCGCTTGCACAGCTGCCGGAACGGCCGGTCGGTCACGCCGGCCATCGGGGCGACGAACAGGTTGTTACGCAGATTGTGCGAGCCGAGAGTGGGCATGACGTGGACGCGCGCCTGGCCGATCCTTCAATATTTGACAATCGGCACAACGCGAAATGCGAGGGAAAACCGCTATTTTAGCGTTAACAGGTAAGCGACACCCGACATGTCCGTGTCGTAACCCATTAAATCTTCTATGAAAGTGCGCCGGTTCATAGAACCGGCGGCACTCGTATGGCTTTCCCGGAGCTGCTCAAAAAAGCCGCAGCGTGGAACCCAACAGCATGTTCAGCGGCGCTGTCCGAACATCATCTGGCGCGCCAGCGCGGTTTTCACCGGCGGCGCGAACTCGAGCGCGGTGAGCGCGAGGCCGCGCATGATCGCGAGCGGCGCGAAGTCGACGGTGAACAGGCGCGCGAGCGTATCGGTGGCGCCGATCGTCATGCGCCGGTCGAGCGCGCGGCGTTGTGCGAAGGTCGCCAGCGCAAGCGGAGTCGAGCCTTCCGCCGACAGCGCGTCGGCGAGCGCGTGCGCATCGCGCAGGCCGAGATTCAAGCCCTGGCCGGCGACGGGATGCAGGGTCTGCGCTGCATTGCCGATCGCGACGATGTGGCCGTTCACGAGCGTTTCGACCGCGTTCAGTCCCAGCGGGAACGACGCGCGGCCCTTGATGTGCGTGAAGCGTCCCATGCGGTCGCCGAACGCGGCGCCGAGTTCGCGCAGGAACGCGTCGTCGGAAAGTTGTGCGCGGCGGGCGGCTTCGTCGGGCGCGCAGCACCAGACCATCGCATAATCGGCGCCGCGCACGCCGCCCATCGGCAGCAAGGCGATCGGGCCTTGCGACGTGAAGCGCTCCCACGCCACGTGCGGTTGCGGCGCGGATACGCTAACGGTGCCGACCAGCGCGGTTTGACCGTAGTCGCGCGAGCCCTTACCGGCGGCGCTGCCAGTCGCGCTTCCAGTCGCGCTTGCGGCCGCGCTCGTACCGGCTTCGGCTTTGGCATTGCCGGCGCCGTCCCCGGTCGCGTTCTTGCCATCCTCTCGCTTGCGCATTTTCTGATCGCCGAACAACCCGCCTTCGGCATTGACCAGAATGCGCGTGCGCAACCGGCGCGTGACGCCCGCGGTTTCTATCGGCAGTGTCACGCCGTCGAGTTCCTGGACCGGCTCGGCGGCGGCCGTGGAGCGGAACCAGTGCACGGAGGTGGCGCGCACGGCGTCGGCGAGACCGTGCACGATCGAGCCGTAGCGCAGCACGTAACCGAGCGCGGGCAAGCCGTGCTCGCTGTGATCGATCAGCGTGCGGCCGAAGTGGCCGCGCTGCGACACATGGATGCGCTGGATCGCGGTGGCGTCGGCGGGCCAGCGCAGCGGCTCGAGAATCATCCGGCTGCCGTGCGACACGGCGATCGCGCGCGGATCGGCGATCGAATCTTCCGGCTCGCGCGCGTCGATCAGCGCGATCTTCAGCGTGCGCGTCACGCTGCGCCGCGCGAGCCAGCCGGCGAGCGCGAGCCCGACCGGGCCGGCGCCCACGATCGTCACGTCGAAATCGAAGGAATGAGCGGCGGGCTTCAGAATCACCGTCGACGGAGAGGCCTCGTGCATGGCGGGTTAAATCCTAGTTCCGTGAGCCGCGTCATGGGCCGCGCGGGCTTCCTGCATCAGCGCCTCGATTTCGTCGGCGGCGACCGGCACGTCGCGCGTGATCAGCTCGCAGCCGTCCGGGGTGACGATCGCGTCGTCCTCGATGCGGATGCCGATGTTCCAGTAGCGCTCGGGCACGCCTTCGCCGGGCCGGATGTACAAGCCAGGCTCGATGGTCAGCGTCATCGACGGCTGCAGCGTGCGCCATGGCAGCGCGCCTGCTTCGTCGCGCGGCGCGCCGCGTTCCCGATAGTCGCCGACGTCGTGCACGTCCATGCCGAGCCAGTGGCCGGTGCGGTGCATGTAGAACGGTGCGTACGCGCGCTCGGCGATCACGTCGTCGACCGACGCGAACTTCTCGCGCCCGATGATGCCCGTGTCGAGCAGCCCTTGCACCAGCACGCGCACGGCGGCCTGGTGCGGATCGTCGAAGGTGGCCCCGGCACGGGTCGCGTCGACGGCGGCCTGCTGCGCGGCCAGCACGATGTCGTAAAGCTCGCGCTGCGCCGGCGTGAAGCGGCCGCTCGCCGGGAAGGTGCGGGTGATGTCCGACGCGTAGCCGTCGAGTTCGCAGGCCGCGTCGATCAGGATCAGGTCGCCGTCCTGCGCGATTGCGTTGCCGGCCGGGTAGTGCAGCACGCAGGCGTTCGCGCCCGCCGCGACGATCGACGTATAAGCCGGCGCCTGCGCACCGAATTTGCGGAACGCGTAGAGCAGTTCCGCTTCGAGTTCGTACTCGCGCACGCCGGGGTGGCAGGCGGCCATCGCACGGCGATGCGCGACGGCGGAAATCTGCCCGGCCCGGCGCATGATGGCGAGCTCGTGGTCGTCCTTGACGAGCCGCATCTCGTCGAGCAGGGGCAGCAGGTCACGTGCGGCCATAGGCGCGGCGATGCCGCCGCGGCCTTGCGCGCGCACCGCATCGAGCCAGCCGCGCACCTGTTCGTCGAGTTGCGCCGAGCTGCCGAGCGCGTAGTGCAGCGCCGGTTTGTCGGCGAGCAGTCGCGGCACTTGTGTGTCGATTTCGCTTACCGCGAACGCGGCGTCGAAGCCGAACGCCGTGCGCGCGCCGTCGGGTCCGAAACGGAAGCCTTCCCACGTTTCGCGCTCGACGTTTTTCTCGCGGCAGAACAGTACCGAGGCCGGCTCGCCGGGTGCGGCGCTTGCGTCGAGCACCAGCAGCGCCTCGGGTTCGGTGAAGCCGGTCAGATAGTAGAAGTAGCTGTCGTGCCGGTACGGATAGTCGGCGTCGCGATTGCGCAGCGCTTCCGGTGCGGTGGGAACGATGGCGACGCCGCCGCCCGCGGCGCGCAGCGCGGCGAGTACGCGCTCGCGGCGCGTGCGATAAACGTCGATGGCGATGGTGGGTTCGGTCGGCTGGTTCATCGTGCGATTGTAGCGCCCAACGCGCGGACTTATTTTGCGCGCGCACCGGTGGCGGGACGGTCGCCGGCATGTTGCAATCCGTCCACAGCGCGCCCGCGCACCGCTTGCGAAGACAGGGCGTGACGCTCGTGAAAGCCCCGGAGCACTTATACTTTCGCCGGATTCAGTTAAAGGCAGATGGTCATGATGAAACTCATCGGTTCGCTCGGCAGCCCCTTCGTGCGTAAAGCGCGGATCGTGCTGGCCGACAAGAAGATCGACTACGAACTGGTGCCCGAGAACGTCTGGGCGCCGGACACCCGGATTCACACGTTCAACCCGATCGGCAAGGTGCCGTGCCTCGTGATGGAAGATGGCGAAGCCGTGTTCGACTCGCGGGTAATCTGCGAATACGTGGATATGCTGTCGCCGGTCGGCAAGCTGATCCCGCAGTCGGGACGCGAGCGCGTCGAAGTGCGCTGCTGGGAAGCGCTCGCCGACGGCGTGCTGGACGCGGCGGTGCTGATCCGTCTCGAAGGCACGCAGCGCACGCCCGAGCAGCGCGTGGAGGCATGGGTCGCGCGGCAGCAGCGCAAGATCGACGAAGGTCTGATTGCGATGTCGCAGGGGCTCGGCAGCAAGTCGTGGTGCGCGGGCAATCACTACACGCTCGCGGACATCGCAGTGGGTTGCGCGCTGGGTTATCTGGACTTCCGCATGCCGGCGCTCAACTGGCGCGAAGCGCACCCGAATCTGGACAAGCATTTCCAGAAGCTTTCGCTGCGGCAGTCCTTCATCGACACGGTGCCGGCGAATTGAGCGGAGCGCTCAGTCGCGGCAAGATTGAGTTCAGGCGAGCGGAAAGAGGTTGTTCAAGCTCCTGAAAGCCTGAACGAAAGAGTGCGTGCGAGTTGAAAAGTCGAAAAGTTGAAAATGCGCCTGCCCGTCAGGCGCATTTTTTTGCGCGGATGATTCGCAGCGGCGTTCCCCGCACGGCCCGGTGCCGGAACCGCGCACGTGAATCGCCCACGTGAACCGCGTGCAAGGGCGGCGGCGCCTATGATTTTGCGTAGGTGATTCGCCGCGCCGCTCGATGCCGCAAGCCGCAAGCCGTATGCATGACCCACATGCCCGAGCGGCGGCGCGCACGCGTGCGGCCTGTCGCGACGCCCCGCCGCTTAATGCTTGCCGTTGCGGCGCCGTGTAATCCCCGGTCCGAACGCGAAACCGAACGCGAGCATCAGCAGCGACACCGCGAGCACCGTGTTGTTGCCGCTCGTCACATACGGCGTGTTGCCCGAGGTACCTTGCACTTTCAGGTCGAGCGAGCCGACCGTGTACGGTGTCAGGCGGCCGAGCACCCGGCCGTTCGCATCGATCGCGGCGGTCATGCCGGTGTTGGTCGCGCGCAGCATCGGCCGGCCGGTTTCCAGCGTACGCATGCGCGCAATCTGCAGATGCTGGTCCAGCGCGATCGTGTCGCCGAACCATGCGAGATTGGTCGAGTTGACCAGCACGCCGGCGGGCGTGGTGCTCTCGCGGATGGTCCGCGCAATCTCTTCGCCGAAGATGTCCTCGTAGCAGATGTTCACCGCCACCGGCTGGTTGTGCACCATGAACGGCTTCTGCACCGGCGCGCCACGGAAGAAGTCGCCGAGCGGAATGTTCATCAGATTGACGAACCAGCGGAAGCCCCACGGCACGAATTCGCCGAACGGCACGAGGTGATGCTTGTCGTAGCGGTACACGTCGTGCGAGCCGGGCGTGACGCCGAACAGGCTGTTCGTATAGTCGACCACCCGGCCATCCGGGGTGATCGTGCCGCCGATCGCGCCGAACAGGATCGCGCTGCCGGTCGAGTCGGAGAACTCGCGGATCGACGCCGCGAACGGCGCAGGCAATTGCTGTGCGAGTACGGGAATCGCGGTTTCCGGCGTGACGATCAGATCGGCCGGCTTCGACGTGATCATCTGCTGATACTGGTCGATCGCCGCGCGCATGCCGGCTTCCTCGAACTTCATCTCCTGCTTGACGTTGCCTTGCAGTAGGCGCACGGTCAGCGGCGCGTTGGCCGGCACGGTCCATTGGACGAGCGGCAGCAGCAGGCCGGCCGCAATCAGCGCCAGCGCGACGCCGCCCGGCACAGCGCTGCGCGCCACGCCACGTGGCGCTGCTTGCCCGCCGTGCCCGGCAACATTGCGGTTGGCGCGCGCCGCCGCGCCGCGCGGCTCGCGTGAAGACCCCGAAGACCGTTGAGGCAACAGCGGCAACAATGCCTGCGCGATCAATGCGGCAGCCAGCGCCAGCACCCAGCCGACGCCATAGACGCCCGCCACCGGCGCAAATCCCGCGAACGGGCCGTCTACTTGCGCGTAACCGCTCGCGAGCCACGGAAAGCCGGTGAACACCGTGCCGCGCAACCATTCGCCGATTGCCCAGGCGCTCGCAAAGGCCAATGCGCCGTGCCAGGTGGGGGAGAACGGCTGGTCGTCAGCCGCCGCGCCGTTACGCGCATGACCCGCGCAGAACGACCAGATGCCTGCGGCCAATGCCGGATAGAGCGCCAGATAGAGCGAAAACAGCACGACCGCCGCGCCCGCGAGCGGCGCGGCCATGCCGCCGTAGTCATGCATGCTGACGTACAGCCACCACACGCCCGTTATGAAATTGCCGAAGCCGAACGCGCCGCCGGTCAGCGCGGCGCTTTTCCAGCCGGTGGCGCGGGTGAGCCACCCAAAGAAGAACACGAAGATCGCGAGTTGCAGCCAGCCGCCGTGCGGCGTCGGCGCGAACGACAGCGTGTTGGCCGCACCCACGGCCAGCGCGACCAGGTAGTGCCAGCGCGGCAGCGTGCGGCCACGCGGTTCGTCAGCGTCGGCAGCAGCAGGAGAAGTGCTCACGCCGTGGCGCGAACGGGAAGTCATCGGGTCGGCCATTGTTGCGCGGTCGGCTTGAGAAGTTGAAAAAGCAGGTTGAAAACTGAAGACGTGCGAGCAGCGAGGCTCAGGTCTGCACGTGCTGCGCGTCGCGCTCGCGCTGGCCGGCCAGCGGATCGCGGCGCACCAGCAGCATGTGAATCTGGCGGGCGTCGCCGCGCAGAATCTCGAAGATCAGATCGTCGATGCGGACTTTTTCGCCGCGATGCGGCACCCGCCCGAAGTGATGCGTGACGAGCCCGCCGATGGTATCGACTTCCTCGTCGGAGTAGTGCGTGCCGAAGGCCTCGTTGAACTGCTCGATCTCGGTCAGCGCGCGCACGCGGAAACGCCCGTCCGGCGAGGCGATGATGTTGCCGCTTTCCTCGTCGAAATCGTATTCGTCCTCGATGTCGCCGACGATCTGCTCCAGCACGTCTTCGATCGTGATCAGGCCGGCCACGCCGCCGTATTCGTCGACCACCACCGCGAGGTGATTGCGATTCACGCGGAAGTCGTGCAGCAGCACGTTCAGCCGCTTCGACTCCGGGATGAATACCGCGGGGCGCAGCATGCCGCGCACGTCGAATTCTTCTTCGGCGTAGTAGCGCAGCAGGTCTTTGGCCAGCAGCACGCCGATGATGTTGTCGCGATTGCCCTCGAAGACCGGATAGCGCGAATGCGCTTTCTCCAGCACGTACGGGATGAATTCGGCGGGATTGTCCGCGATGTTGATCGCGTCCATTTGGGCGCGCGGCACCATGATGTCGCGCGCGCTGAGTTCGGTCACCTGGAACACGCCTTCGATCATCGACAGCGAGTCGGCGTCGATCAGGTTGCGCTCGTGCGCGTCCTGCAGAATTTCCAGAAGCTCGGCGCGCGAGTCGGGCTCGGGCGAGATGAAGTCGGTCAGACGCTCGAGGAGCGAGCGCTTTTCCTGCGGTTTGTCGGTTTGGCGTCGACTGGGATACGTGTCGTTCATGGTAGTGCGCCCGGCAAGACTGGGCGCGCTGTTACAGAGCATTAAGGATACACCAGGCACATGGCAGGACCGTGTCCCGCCGGGCTGGGCGATGGGTGAAGCGGCGCCGTCGCGAGCGGCGGGGCGTGGGTCCATCCTAACTGATTACGCGCGGAAAAGCGGTTTTGGGCAAAAAAGTGGTGGTTGTGGCGGGAGGAGCGGGCGGATGCAGGGGCTGCGTTTTCTCTGCGAGTTGAGGGCAAACGGACGCGGGGCCAAGGCCAAAGGTTCGGAGTCGGGGGCAAGACGCTGGAGGCTCGCTCGCTCTTGCAGGCTGCAACGGTTTTCCGCGCCTCGCGCGCAAACACGAGGGGACCGCAGGACTGCCGGCTAACAGCGCATCGGAAGCAAAAAATTCAGCGAACGTATCGCCTCGTCTGCCTCAACGCCCTCATTGCGCCGATTCTTATCCGGACACCTGCCCGGCTTGCCGAGCGGCGTCGCGTTCGCGGCCTTCCTCCTGGCAACGTTCCAGCAGCGCTTCGAGCGCGCGGTCGGGCATGCCGCTTTCGCGCAGCGCGTGGACCGTGCGGCTGACGTAATCGAGCGTGGTGCCATAGCGGCCGCACGCGCAGCCGAACACGGTCTTGACGACTTCGTCGCGCAGCTTGCCGGTGTAGCTCGGCACGTCGCGGCGCATCACGAACGCCAGCGCGTCGACGCGCCGGCCGTCGGCGAGCACGCACGGCAGCCAGGCGGGGCGATAGGAGCCCATCGCCATTTCACGGCGCCACAGGGCTTCGAGATGCGGTGCCGAACCCTCGGCGGCGAGCCGGAAGGCGATGCCGGTGCAGGAGCCGCCGCGATCGAGAGCCAGCACGAGGCCCGGCTGCTCGGGCGTGCCGCGATTCACACGCGACCACAGATACAGCCCGCGGTGATAGCCGTGCACCTTCGATCGGCTCGCCTCGACGGTGGGCAGGCCGGGATTCCAGATCAGCGAGCCATAGCCGAACAGCCACAGGTCGCTCTTGCGGTCCCAGTCTCGCAGGGTGCATTCGAGCGACGCGCGCAATTCCTCGTCGCTCAGAAGCCGCGACTCGCCGAGCGCCGGCGGGTAGTCCGGGCAGGGCGTGCGGGTGTCGGCTTCAGGGGACGAGGTGCTCACGGTGTGGGTTCGAACGTGGATGGACGTTGGCGAGAGGCGGGCGGCGCGACGCTGATCGACGCCTACTGATACGGATCGGGAAACCCGAGCTTACCGAGGATCTCGGTTTCGAGCGCTTCCATTTCCTCGGCTTCTTCTTGGACCTCGTGGTCGTAACCCTGCGCGTGCAGCGTGCCGTGCACGAGCAGGTGCGCGTAGTGCGCGACCAGCGGCTTGCCCTGCTCGGCGGCTTCCTGCTCGATCACCGGGCAGCACAGGATCAGATCGCCGGTCACCGGATCGTCTTCCGACTCGGCGTACGCGAAGGTCAGCACGTTGGTCGAGTAGTCCTTGCCGCGATAGGTGCGGTTCAGCGTGCGGCCTTCTTCGGCATCGACGAAACGCACCGTCAGTTCGCCGTCCGCGAACAGCGCCGCTTTGACCCAGCCGGCCACGGTGGCGCGCGGCAGTAGCGCCTTGTGTTCCGGCCAGGCTTTGGCGGCGGGGAATTGCAGATTCAACGTCAGTTTCGGGGCGCGGCTCATGCGGTGTCGGTGTGGTGCGTGGTTGGCGTGTCTTGCGCTTGCGACGGCGGCAGCGCCAGTGCGCGCGGATTCGCGTCAATCACCGCGAATCCGCCGGACTGGCGGTTTTCTGCGAATGCGCATCGTACGCCTCCACAATTCGCGCGACCAGCGGATGCCGCACCACGTCCGCGCTCGTGAAGCGCGTGAGCGCAATGCCGCGCACGTCCGCGAGCACCTGCTGCGCTTCGATCAACCCGCTCTTGTGGCCGCGCGGCAAGTCGACCTGGGTCGTGTCGCCGGTGACGACCGCCTTCGAGCCGAAGCCGATCCGCGTGAGGAACATCTTCATCTGCTCGGGCGTGGTGTTCTGCGCCTCGTCGAGGATGATGAACGCGTGGTTCAGCGTGCGCCCGCGCATGTACGCGAGCGGCGCGATTTCGATCATCTGCCGCTCGAACATCTTCGCGGTCTTGTCGAAGCCGAGCAGGTCGTACAGCGCGTCGTACAGCGGGCGCAGATACGGATCGACCTTCTGCGCCAGATCGCCCGGCAGGAAACCGAGGCGCTCGCCCGCTTCGACCGCGGGCCGCGTCAGCACGATGCGTTTGACCTGGTCGCGTTCGAGCGCATCCACCGCGCAGGCCACCGCGAGGTAGGTCTTGCCGGTGCCGGCCGGCCCCACGCCGAAGGTGACGTCGTGCGAAATGATCTGCTTCAGATACTCGCGCTGCGCCGGCGTGCGGCCGCGCAGATCCGCGCGCCGCGTGTAGAGCTTCGGGCCGAGTTCTTCGAGGTCGTCGTCGGCTGCGTCGGCGGGCTGATCGAACGGATGGTCCGGATTGCCGGGGAAACGCGAGTCGCCGGCTTCGTCGCCATTGCCGTTCGGGCGATGGCGCGCCGGATGCCGCACTTCGACGAGCGCGAGCTGGATGTCGTCGACCGACAGCGGCTCGCGCGCGTTGTTATAGAAATTTTCGAGCGCGGTAAGCGCGAGTTTCGAGCCGCGTCCGCGGATCGTGATGCGGTGGCCACGGCGCTGCAAGGTCACGTCGAGCGCCTGCTCGATCTGCCGCAGATTTTCGTCGAGCGGTCCGCAGAGGTTGGCGAGCCGCGCATTGTCTTCGCGCGGAGCGGTGAATTCCAGATGCTGCTGAGCGGTCTTCAAGGCGGTGGGTCGATCCTGTCGGTTTCAGTGCAGCTTAGTGAGTGGTGGTGGCGTCGTCATGCACCAGCACGAGCTCGCCACGCAGCGAATGTGGGTACGCGTGAACGATTTTCACGTCGACCATCTGGCCGATCAGCCGCGCGTGCGACGCGATGGGCGCCGGGAAATTCACCACGCGGTTGTTCTCGGTGCGGCCCGCGAGTTCGTTCGGGTCCTTGCGCGCCGGGCGCTCGACCAGAATGCGCTCGATCTTGCCGACCATCGACTCGCTGATGCGCTGCACGTTTTCTTCGATGGTCGCCTGCAGATGCTGCAGACGCTTGAGCTTCACTTCGCGCGGCGTGTCGTCGTGCAGATTCGCGGCCGGCGTGCCGGGACGCGGGCTGTAGATGAACGAGAAGCTGGTGTCGTACTTCATCTCGTGCACCAAAGCCATCATCTTGTCGAAGTCTTCTTCGGTCTCGCCGGGGAAGCCGACGATCATGTCCGTGGACAGCGACAGGTCCGGGCGGATCGCGCGCAGCTTGCGGATCACGGACTTGTATTCGAGCACCGTGTAGCCGCGCTTCATCGCCATCAGGATGCGGTCGGAGCCGTGCTGCACCGGCAGATGCAGGTGGCTGACGAGCTTGGGCACCTTCGCGTAGGTGTCGATCAGACGCTGCGTGAATTCCTTCGGATGCGACGTGGTGTAGCGAATCCGCTCGATGCCCGGAATGTCGGCGACGTATTCGATCAGCGTCGCGAAGTCGGCGATCTCCGATGAGCCTAGCGTCAGGCCGCCACGATAGGCGTTGACGTTCTGCCCGAGCAGCGTGACTTCGCGCACGCCCTGGTCGGCGAGACCGGCGATTTCGGTGAGCACGTCGTCGAGCGGACGCGACACTTCCTCGCCGCGCGTGTATGGCACGACGCAATAGCTGCAGTACTTGCTGCAGCCTTCCATGATCGACACGAACGCGCTCGGGCCGTCGACACGCGCGGGCGGCAGGTGATCGAACTTCTCGATTTCCGGGAACGTGATGTCGACTTGCGCGCGGCCGCTTTCGCGACGCTTGTCGATCATTTGCGGCAGACGGTGCAGCGTTTGCGGACCGAACACCAGATCGACATACGGCGCGCGCGCGACGATCGACGCGCCTTCCTGGCTCGCCACGCAGCCGCCCACGCCGATGATCAGATTGGGATTCGCTTCCTTCAGCTCGCGCACGCGGCCGAGGTCGGAGAAAACTTTCTCCTGCGCTTTTTCGCGCACCGAGCAGGTGTTGAACAGGATCACGTCGGCGTCTTCCGGCGTGTCGGTCTTGACGAGCCCTTCAGCCGCGCCGAGTACGTCGACCATCTTGTCGGAGTCGTACTCGTTCATCTGGCAGCCAAAGGTCTTTACATAAACTTTCTTGGTCATCGAATTTTCGCCGGTCGCAGTGGTTGATCTGGGGGCGTCGTTTAAGAGGTGAAGGGGCCGAACGTGCGGGCGGCGGGCGGAGCAGGCCGCCGGGCGGCGATTCAAGCGCTTTGGGGCTCGAAGCCCGCGCGAGGCCTGCTGTTCGAGGCCGACTCGAGGCCCAATGCCTTGCGCCTGCGCGATCCGCATGCACGTCTGCAGCGTAACGCAACATTATAGCCCTTCACGGCATGCGGGTTTCGGTGCCCGCACCGCGGCCCGGCCGCTCCGGCGGCAAGCCCAGCAGGCTTTCCAGTTCGCCCGACACCTGCGCGAAACGCTCGCTCAGGAAATCCAGCAGCACCCGCACGCGTGGCGCCATGAAGCGGTTGCGGTGATAGAGCGCGTGCAGCGGCGCATCCGGATAGCGCCACTGCGGCAGCAGGATTTTCAGCCCGTCGGCGCGCAGGTCCGCTTCCACGTCCCACATCGACTTGATCACGATGCCGTAGCCGCGCAGCGCCCATTCGCGGGCCACCGCGCCGTCGTTGGTCTCGCGGGCCGACTCGGCTGGCACGGTGTAGTTCTGCTCCTCGTCGCCGCGCGTGAAACGCCACTCGTTCGCAAGCCCCGAGGCTGTGCTCAGCACGATGCAATCGAAGTTGACGAGGTCGTGCGGGTCTTTCGGCTCGCCCTTGCGAGCGATGTAAGCCGGCGACGCGCACAGCACGCGCCGGTTCGGCGCGAGCTTCCTCGCGACCAGCGAGCTGTCCTGCGGCACGCCGAAGCGGATCGCCAGATCGATGTCCTCCGCCACCAGATTCGCCAGCGAGTCCGACAGCGTCAGCGCGAACGTCACTTCCGGATAAAGCGCGTTGAATTCGTCGAGCCAGTGCATCAGCAGATTGCGGCCGAAGTCCGAGGTCGCCGACACCCGCACCTTGCCGCGCACCACGCCCTGACCGGCTTGCAGCGCCGCTTCGGCGTCGTCGAGCGATTGCAGCGCCTGGCGGCAGCAGTTCAGGTAGAGGCGGCCTTCGTCGGTGAGCCGCAACTGGCGCGTGGTGCGCTCGAAGAGGCGCGCCTTCAGCCCGGCTTCGAGCTTGGCGAGCCGCGCGCTCGCGGCGGCCGGGGTGAGCCCCATCTTGCGGCCCGCCGCCGAAAGGCTGCCTTGCTGCGCCGCTTCGACGAAGAGGCGAATGTCACCGAGGTTATCCATCGTCGTCTCTTTCAAATAGTATTTGAAAATGCTTCAAATGCTACGCCAATTATCAAATTGCCGTCGCCCCGTGACAATGCACCCCTCGAAAACCCTAATTCCGCGCGCATAGCAGCCCGCGCCACCCCAGCCATGCAACTCGATCACGCAACGATCGTCACCCCCGATCTCGACACCGCCCGGCGTTTCTTCGTCGAGATCGCCGGACTGACCGAAGGCGCGCGGCCGCCATTTCCGGTGGCCGGCTACTGGCTGTATGCGAACGGCCGGCCGGTGCTGCATCTGATCGACACAACCGCAACCGCCGCGGCGGGCAGGTCAGCGTCACGCATCGACCATCTCGCTTTCCGGCTGGACAGCGCCGCCGAATGGCAGGCCTTGCTCGCGCGCCTGCACGCGGCCGGCATCGACTACCAAACCGCGCAAGTCCCGCAGATGGGCGCGCAAGCCGCCGAACAGCAACTGTTCGTCGCGCTGGCGCCCGGCGTCGTCATCGAATTCGTGACGGCGTTGCCGCATGGCCAACGTCACGCACAACGTTAAAACTGGAGTAGAAAAAATGCCCATTCCATTACTGGCGCTGGCGATCAGCGCATTCGCGATCGGCACGACCGAGTTCGTCATCATGGGTCTGCTGCCCGAAGTCGCGCACGATCTCGCGGTGTCGATTCCGTCGGCGGGTTTGCTGGTGAGCGGCTATGCGCTCGGCGTCGCAGTCGGCGCGCCGCTGCTCGCAGTGGTCACCAGCAAGATGCCGCGCAAGCTCGCGCTGCAATTGCTGATGGGTGTGTTCATCGTCGGCAATACGCTGTGCGCGGTGGCGTCGGGCTATTCGGTGCTCATGATCGCGCGCGTGGTCACCTCATTCGCGCACGGTTCGTTCTTCGGCATCGGCGCGGTGGTGGCGGCGTCGCTCGTGCCGGCCGAGAAGCGCGCGAGCGCCATTGCGCTGATGTTCACCGGCTTGACGCTCGCGAACGTGCTCGGCGTGCCGTTCGGCACTTTCATCGGCCAGCAGTTCGGCTGGCGCATGGCGTTCTGGATCGTCAGCGCGTTCGGCGTGGTGTCGCTGCTGGGTGTCACAGCACTGGTGCCGGATCGTCACGATGCGGGCCCGGTCGGGCTCGGTCATGAAGTGCGCGTGCTGAAAGACCCGCAAGTGTGGACGGCGCTCGCGATGACGGTGCTCGGCTTCGGCGGCGTGTTCGTCGTGTTCACCTATATCGCGCCGATTCTCGAACAGGTGAGCGGCTTCTCGCCGCGTGGCGTGACGCTGATCCTGGTGCTGTTCGGCGTGGGGCTGACGATCGGCAACATGGTCGGCGGCAAGCTCGCGGACCGTGCGCTGATGCCTTCGCTGATGGGCATTCTCGCCGCGCTCGCGGTGGTGATGGCGCTGTTCGCGCGCACCAGCCATTCGCAGGTGGCCGCGGCGCTGACGATTTTCGTGTGGGGCATTGCCGCGTTTGCCACCGTGCCGCCGTTGCAGATGCGCGTGGTCGAGAAAGCGGCGGCAGCGCCGAATCTGGCATCGACGCTGAACATCGGCGCGTTCAATGTCGGCAATGCGGGCGGCGCGTGGCTCGGCGGGCTGGTGATCGATCACGGTCATTCACTCGATACGCTGCCGTGGGTCGCGGCGGCGGTCAGCGTAGCGGCGTTGCTGCTGACGTGGTTCGCGGCGCGCATGGATGCACCGGCAGCGAGTGTGGCGCAGCGTGTAGGCGTGCACGAGCGCGTGTGATCGGCTAAGCCACGCGGACACTCGACGACAATGTTCGCGCGTCCGCATGACGACGTGCGACCGCCGCTAACCAGCGCCCCCGCCCATATGAAAAATGCGCACAAGCTTTGCGGGAATCGTCCTCCGCAATGCTGATAACAGTGTGAAGATAACTTCGTTGGGCACGGCGGGACGCGATGCTATCTTGCTTCCACTAACCGCTTGCGCGCCGTCAGGTGGCGCTTTGGAGGCAATCATGCATTCCCCGCTCGCGCTGGTTCGCGACCCCTCGGCCGACCTCGATGCGTTGCCGCGTGCCGTCGAACCCTTCGATGCACTGGAACATCTGGTCGGCGTCAACCTCGCCCGCCTGCGCGCCGAACGGCAACTGTCGCTCGATGCGCTGGCCCGCGCCTCCGGCGTGTCGCGTGCGATGCTCGCGCAGATCGAATCGGCGCGCAGCGTGCCGTCCATCAAGGTGTTGTGCAAGGTGGCGGCCGCGTTGAAGGTGTCGGTGGCGGCGTTCTTGCGGCGTCACGCGACCAACGGCTTCGAGCATCTGCCCGCGGAGCGCTCGACGCGCGTGGTCAGCTCGAACGGGCGCTATTCGGCCCGGCCGCTTTATCCCGATGCCGAACCGGCTGCCGCCGAGTTTCACGAGCTGCGTATCGCGCCGTTGCATACCGAAGCCGGCATCCGCCGTGCGCCGGGCACGACGGTCAACCTGGTGGTCAGCGAAGGCACGCTGGAAGTCAGCGTGCACGACCAGCGCCAGTTGCTGGCGACCGGCGACGCGATTGTGTTCGATGCCGATCAGCCGCACAGTCTGCGCAATCCGGGCGACACCGAAGCGCGTGCGTTTCGCGTGACGCTGAACGCGGAGACGCCGCCGCGCTGGGACGTGCCGGCGCAGCACGAAGCGCGCGACGGACGTCATGAAGCGCGGCACGAAGCCCGGCATGAAGCCCGGCACGAAGCACGCCACGCCACGCCGCACGAGAGCGCGCCGCTCTGATGGCTTTTGCCCGATGCAGGCGCCTCGCGTGGGAGCCTCCATCGGACCAGTAGGGTTGCGCTGCAGGTCTCGCGCGACTGTTGTATGCTTCGCCAGCCGGTCGATCCGGCAATCAGTGCGTCTTCAGGGCGGGGTGAAATTCCCCACCGGCGGTAGGCCGGCAGCGCGAGAGCGTGAGCCGGTGAGCCCGCGAGCGCCCGCGTCGTGCGGTCTTCGGAGTATCGGAGGACCCAGCGGGGTCAGCAGATCTGGTGAGAAGCCAGAGCCGACGGTCAGAGTCCGGATGGAAGAAGATGTGCAGATAGTCATGTGCGTGTCCGTGGCGCCGCCCGTGGTTGGGGCGGGGCGTGAGCTTCGCCTGGTGTGGAGCTCGACGGCGCGTCGCTGTCTGTTTGCAATGCCCTGAAACGTTTTTCGCCCAACTTTTGCGATGAGCGTTTCAACCATGTCCTTTGCTACTTTTCCTGCTCCGTCGACGTTTGCGCCCGACGCATCCGCCGATCTCCCGCTGCTCGACACCGAAGTTCCGCCGCGTATCGCCGCCGCATTGCAAGCGATGCGCGATGGCCGCGCCGTCGTTCTGCAAGACGACCACGACCGCGAGAACGAAGCCGATCTGATCGTGTCGGCCGAGCGTCTTTCCGTCGAAACCATGGCTTTGCTGATCCGCGAATGCAGCGGCATCGTTTGCCTGTGCCTGCCCGACGACAAGATCCGCGCGCTCGAACTGCCGCCGATGGCCGTCAACAACGAAAGCCGTCACGGCACCGCGTTCACGGTGTCGATCGAAGCACGCGAGGGCGTGACCACCGGCGTGTCCGCGCTCGATCGCGTAACGACGATTCGCGCGGCGATCGCCGATCACGCGAAGCCCGCCGACATCGTGCGTCCGGGCCACGTGTTCCCGTTGCGGGCAATGCCCGGCGGCGTGCTGGCCCGCCGCGGCCACACCGAAGGCACGGTGGACCTCGCGATTCTCGCGGGTCTGAAGCCGGCCGGCGTGCTGTGCGAATTGATGAACGCGGACGGCACGATGACGCGCGGCGCGGACGTCGAGCGCTTCGCGGCGCAACACAATCTGCCGATGCTGACGATTGCCGAGCTCGCCGAGTTTCGTGAGGCGCTGGCGCAGGCGCGCGAATGCGTCGCCGACGAAGCGTGAGATGCGACGCGCGTCGCGTCGTGTTGGTGTGACGTGATGGGTGCTGCAAAAACGAAAGGTCGGTTCTTTCTCGAACCGGCCTTTGTTTTGTCGGCGCCGCTTGAGTTGAAGCTGGAGACGCCTGCATAACGGCTACATGACGCATTCTACAACGCCGGCCCGCTACGACTGCACGTCGCCGAACTCGCCGCGCACGCCGGCTTCGATCAGCGCGGGCAATTCATCCATGTGCCGCATGATGCGCGTCATGCCCATCCGGCGCAGCGCGTCCGCATAGCCGTTGGGGATATGGCTCGCGCCGACGAACGCGATCGTCTTCATGCCCGCCGCGCGCGCCGCGTTCAAACCCGCGACGCTGTCCTCGACGACGACGCAGCGCGACGGCTCCACGCCGAGCGTTTGCGCGGCGAACAGATAGACATCGGGATAGGGCTTCGGCCGCGCCACCTGTTCGGCGCTGAAAATCCGTTCGCCGAAGATCTGTTGCAAACCTGCGCGCCGCACCGACGCGCTCACGCGCGTCATGCGGCTGTTCGACACGACCGCGGCCGGCAGCGTCACGCGTTGCAAAGCCTCGCGCACGCCGTTGATCGGGCTCAGCGACGCCGCGAGCTCCAGCTCGACGTTGTGTTCGATGGTGTTGAGAAAATTGGCGGGCAGCGTGATGTCGAAGGACTTTTCGATGCCTTCGAGAAAGCGCGACGTCTGCTGGCCAAACGCGGTTCTGACGACGGGCCCGAAGTCGAGGCCGGGAAAGGCCACGGTGAGCGTTTCGAACATCACGCGGTCGGCGATGACTTCGCTGTCGACGAGCACGCCGTCGCAATCACAGATGAGGTGGTCGATCATGCCTGGAAACGGAAAGCGGGGAACGCGGGAGCAGGATGGTTGCAAGCTCGGGCGCGGAGATTGAAAGCGTCATGATACGTGCTTTCAATTTCCGCGCAGCTGGATGCCGGGGGGATTGGTGAAGCCGCCGGATGGGCGGCGTCGCGATGGCGAACGCGGGTTGGCAATGAAGCGGACGGGACACTCGTGCACTCAGGGTGCCCAGAGCACTCGAGTGCCGGGGCGAGCCAAGGCACTCAGCACCTCCAGCGCCCTCAGTGCATATCCGCCCACGCCTTCGCGGCGCGGACCGCGCGCCTCCAGCCGTCGAGACAGGCCTTGACTTCAGCGTGCGGCAACGCCGGCGTGAAGCGGCGCTCGAGCTTCCACTGCTGCTGCAGTTCGTCGACGTCCTTCCAGTAGCCGACCGCGAGACCGGCGAGATACGCGGCGCCCAATGCGGTCGTTTCCGGCACCTTCGGGCGCACGGCATCGACGCCGAGAATGTCCGCCTGGAATTGCATCAGCAGATTGTTCGCGCAGGCGCCGCCGTCCACGCGCAATTCGCCGATGCGAATGCCGGCGTCCGCTTCCATCGCCTGCAACACGTCGAGCGACTGGTAGGCGATCGAGTCGAGCGCGGCGCGCGCGATATGCGCGGAGCTCGTGCCGCGCGTCACGCCGAACAGCGTGCCGCGCGCATGCGCGTTCCAGTGCGGCGCGCCGAGGCCGGCGAAAGCGGGCACCAGATACACGCCGTCGCAATGCGGCACGCCGCGCGCGAGCGTTTCGATCTCGGCGGCGTTCTTGATGATGCCGAGGCCGTCGCGCAGCCATTGCACCACCGCGCCGCCGATGAAGATGCTGCCTTCGAGCGCGTAGTTGATCTTGTCGCCGATCTGCCACGCGATCGTGGTGACGAGATTATTCTTCGATTCGATCGGCTTGTCGCCGGTGTTCATCACGAGAAAGCAGCCGGTGCCGTAGGTGTTTTTCACCATGCCCGACTTCGTGCACATCTGGCCGAACAGCGCGGCGTGCTGATCGCCGGCGATGCCCGCGAGCGGAATCTTCGACGCGAATACGGTGGTCCTGGTCGGCCCATACACTTCCGACGACGGCCGCACTTCCGGCAGCATGCTGCGCGGAATGTCGAGCGCGTCGAGCAGTTCGTCGTCCCACTTCAGCGTGTGGATGTTGAACAGCATCGTGCGCGACGCGTTGGTCACGTCGGTGACGTGCAGGCTGCCCTTCGTGAAGTTCCACACCAGCCAGCTGTCGACGGTGCCGAACGCGAGCCTGCCCTGCCGTGCTTTTTCGCGCGCGCCTTCGACGTTGTCGAGAATCCAGCGGATCTTGGTCGCCGAGAAATAGGAGTCGATCGGCAGGCCGGTTTTCGCGCGGACCTTCTCTTCGAGCCCTTGCACCTTGAGCTGGTCGCAGAAATCGGCGGTGCGGCGGTCCTGCCAGACGATCGCGTTGTAGACCGGGTGACCGGTTTCCCGATCCCACACGATGGTGGTTTCGCGTTGATTGGTGATGCCGATCGCGGCGATCGAGGTGCCGTTCATGCCGGCGCGCGTCACGGCTTCGGCGGCGACGCCGGCCTGCGTCGACCAGATTTCCTGCGGATCGTGCTCGACCCAGCCGGGGTGCGGATAGATTTGCTGGAATTCTTTCTGGGCGATCGACACGACATTGCCGAGCCGGTCGAACAGCATCGCACGCGAGCTGGTGGTGCCTTGGTCAAGCGCGAGGATGTACTGATCCTGCATTGTCTCTTCTCCATGCGTGGGCGTTTCCCCGGCTTGCCGACCGGCGCTGGGAGCCGCCTGTTGTTTTAGCCGGGCTGCAATCGTGAATGAGATTGTGCGGCCCGAGCTGGTCCAGCCGAAAGGGGGAGTTGACCGGACGCCGGGCCGGTCTTCGCAGACTATGCGCGCAGTCTATGCGCTTTGCCGCGCGGGTTCGCGGGCGAACCACGCGTCGATGTCGTGCGTGATCGACGCGAGCGTGCCCGGCTCGACGTGCAGCCCGAGTTTCGAACGGCGCCACAGCACGTCCTGGGCGCTGCGCGCCCATTCGGTGTCGCGCAGGTAAGTCAGTTCGGCTTCGTAGAGCCCCGGCGCGAACGTCCGGCCGAGATCGGCCACCGAGCGCGCTTCGCCGATCACTCGTGCGGCGCGCGTGCCATAGGCGCGCGCGAGCCGGTGCGCCAGCTCGGCCGGCAGCCACGCATGCTGCTGCCTGAAGCCGGCGAGGAAGCGGTCGAAGTCCGCGTGCGGAATATCGCCGCCCGGCAACGGCGCGCCGACGGTCCACGCGGGCGCGCCATTGTGCAACGCCTGCGCGAGCGTGTCGACGGCTTGCTCCGCGAGTTTGCGGAAGGTCGTGATCTTGCCGCCGAACACCGACAGAAGCGGCGCTTCGCCCGCGGGTGCGTCGAGTTCGAGCGAGTAATCGCGCGTGACCGCCGACGGGTTGTCCGCGCCTTCGTCCTCGAGCAGCGGACGCACGCCAGAATAGGTCCAGCGCACATCGGCCGGCGAGATCTTCTGCTTGAAGTAGCGGTTGATCGAGTCGCACAGATACTGCGTTTCGCCGGCGTCGATCGCCACTTGCGACGGGTCGCCGCGATATTCGAGGTCGGTCGTGCCGATCAGCGTGTAATCGCGTTCGTACGGAATCGCGAAGATGATCCGCTTGTCCGGGTTCTGGAAGATGTACGCGTGGTCGTGTTCGAACAGGCGCCGGGTGACGATATGGCTGCCTTTCACGAGTCGCACGCTGTGCGACGCCTGGCGGCCGAGCGCGCCCTGCAACAACTCGCCGACCCATGGGCCTGCGGCGTTCGCTATCGAGGCGGCGCGCACGTCGAGGGTGGTGCCGTCAGCGCGCCGCAGTTGCGCGCGCCATTCACCGCCCGCGCGCACCGCGCTCATGAGCTTCGTGCGCGTCAGAATCGTCGCGCCGTGCTCCTGCGCGTCGAGTGCGTTCAGCACGACCAGACGCGCGTCGTTGACCCAGCCGTCCGAATACACGAAACCGCGTTTGATCGAGTCGATCAGGGGCGCGCCGGCCGGATGTTTGCGCATCGAGATGCCGCGCGAACCGGGCAGCAGTTCGCGTTTGGCGAGGTGGTCGTACAGGAACAGGCCCGCGCGAATCAGCCAGGCCGGGCGCAGATCGGGCATGTGCGGCATCACGAAGCGCAGCGGCCACATGATGTGCGGCGCGGCGCGCAGCAGCGTTTCGCGCTCCTGCAGCGCTTTGCGCACCAGGCCGAACTCGCGGTATTCGAGGTAGCGCAGGCCGCCGTGGATCAGCTTGGTGCTGGCCGATGACGTATGCGCGGCCAGATCGTCCTGTTCGCAGAGCAGCACCGACAGGCCGCGACCGGCCGCATCGCGTGCGATCCCTGCGCCGTTGATTCCGCCGCCAACGACGAGCAAATCGTATCTCGAGCCTTGCGTCACCTGCTGTGTCCCCTGCGTCGCGTTTGAAAAAGTCGTATGGAAAGTCGTATGGAAAGTTCACCGAACACGGTGTGTTCGTTTTCGAACTTTAATGAACATATTCGAAAAAGTAAAGTTCGCTTTATCTGAACGCGCCTTGGCCGAACGACCAGGGGAGTGGCGCAACGGGCGGCCACGGACGATACTCTCGGCAGCAGCCATTTCGAGGTGAACTAATGCGTGGACTTTTGATGATCGGCGCCGCTGCGCTTCTCACAGGGTGCGTCAGCTCGCCGAGCCTGACGGGAACAATGGGCGCGCCGTCGTTCGAAGCGTTGCAGCAGATGTGCACGGCGCAACCCGTCGACTACGGCAAGGACGCGCAAGGCGTCTACGCGGCGCTATTCGACGCCTACGTGGCGAACCGGCGCGGCGCGTTGTCGAAGGACGATTTCTGCGCGTTCCAGGCGGCCATCGCCCAGCGTCATGCGAGCGAAGGTATGAGCGCCGATCCGCAGGTGCGCAATCAGTGGGTCGAGTTTTTCACCGCCCAGCGGGCCAAGGCGCTGAGCTGGCGCTCGGCGGTCGATCCGACCTTGCGCAGCGGTTGAGCGGTCTTCGCTGCGTTTTCTTTTCCGCGCAGGCTGGCTGCATGGGCCCCTATCTTTAGCCGGGCGGGGCGGCGGGGCGGACCAGATCGCGCATCGTCAAGCTTCGCGCGCCAAGCGTGGCGAACGCATTCCCGGCCAAGCGTCGCGTCGCGTCGCGGAATTGCCGGATGCCGGCCGGGGAGAGCGGTTTTGACAGGCGCGAGGGCCTGAGGTCCGTCGCGTCAATTCACGGGTGTCAATGAGTCGGACACGACGACGCGACAAAGCGGCCGCCTGACCGGCGGCCGCTTCGTTAAGGCATAGAAAATATGAGGCAATCGACAGGGAGCGAGGGTGCGTACGAACTGCGTACGACGCACCCTGCCGTCATTGCAAGACCGCGCGCCGACTGCACAAAACAGCGACAAGCTTTCGCGACATCAGGAAAAACGCTTGATAGCCCGCAGCGCGTTATCGCCGGTTTCCGTCACACGCCATTGTTCGTTGCCCGACGCGAGTCGTTCGAGCTCTACCAATTGGCGTTCCAGCAGCGCGTCGAGTTCTTCCCGGCCCATGTCGACCTGATTGGGGGCGTCCTTGACGAGCAACAACGTGGCGAATTCATGCGGACTCAGCATCGTTCTCTCCATGTCAAGCAAACGCGGACGGCCTTGCCGGCGACTGGCCAGATGCCAGTGAAGTCCGCTAGAGGATCAGGCGGGAAGTACGGCTCACACGACACATTCACGCAACTGGCGCTACGCAGAACGCGGAACGCACAGCGGGAACTGGAGTGTAGTCAACCGCACGTTAAACGCCAAATGCGCCCCCGCAAATATTCCCTTTGACAATTGGAGGGGCCCGCGGCGGTTGGGAATCGCGGCCTGATCCTTGATTTCACTCGAAGTTTTGCGTGCGCTGCAGCATGACGCAGAACGCATGTCTAACCCGCGACGTACACCTGACAGTTGGCGGCGGTGAGGGTTTCGACCATCTCCGCGGGGGGCGCGGCATCCGTGAAGAGTGCGTCGATCTGGTCGAGATGGCCTTGGCGGACCAGCGCCGGGCGGCCGAATTTCGAGCTGTCGGCGGCGAGGAATACGGTGCGCGCGTGCTGGATGATTGCCTCGGCCACGCGCACTTCGCGGGTGTCGAAATCGCGCAGTGTGCCGTCCGTTTCGATGCTCGACGTGCCGATGATCGCGAAATCCACCTTGAACTGACGGATGAAATCGATCGCCAGTTCGCCGACGATGCCCTTGTCCCACGGCCGCACGATGCCGCCCGTCACCAGCACCTCGCAATCCGGGTAGCCGCTCATCATGCTCGCGACGTTCAGATTGTTGGTGATCACGCGCAGCCCGCGGTGCCGGTTGAGGGCGCGGGCGACTTCCTCGGTCGTGGTGCCGAGGTTGATGAACAGCGACGCCTGATCGGGAATGTGAGTGGCCACTAGCGCTGCGATGCGCCGCTTCTCGTCATGGAACATCCGCTGGCGGGCGGTGTACGAGACGTTCTCGGAACTGGTCGGCAGACTGGCGCCGCCGTGATAGCGGCGCAGCAGGTTCATGTCGGCCAGCCAGTTGACGTCGCGGCGGATCGTTTGCGGCGTCACGTCGAAGTGTGCCGCGAGGTCGTCCACGGTCACGAAGCCGTCGCGTTGCACCCACTCCAGCAATTCCTGTTGCCGGGCATTGAGAGTGAGGCGGGGGTCTCGGGTCATGTGTCTCGGGTCGTGGGATTTTTTCGGGCGCTGCCCGCCGCCGGCGCGATGCGCCGAGCCGGAAACGGGTCATGCGTGAACGGGTTGTGACTATTGTAAGACCATCGGACCCCATGTCTGCCAACTTGTGCGACATGCATAAGCCGCGTGACGGCAATCGTCTGACCCATTCAGGCGCCAGGCGCATTTATTCATTTGATAAATGAATTTGTTTTTTGGGCCGGTTCGCGCTGCAATCCACGGTTTCGCGTTTTACCCCTGTTTTCATGATTCCCCCCGTATCCGGCGGTTTTCCTCGCGCCGGATCGCGCTTTCGAGAGTGTTCGACATGACTGGCTTCAACTGGCAAAACCCCTATCCGACGCCGCGTCTGCCTGTATTCGCGCGCAACATCGTTTCGACTTCGCATCCGCTCGCCGCGCAAGCCGGGCTGCGCATGCTGTGGAAAGGCGGCAATGCCGTCGATGCAGCGATCGCAGCGGCCGCCGCCATCACGGTGGTCGAGCCGGTGTCGTGCGGCCTTGGCGGCGACGCGTTCGCGCTGGTGTGGGACGGCAAGAAGCTGCATGGCCTGAACGCGTCGGGCGTGTCGCCGGCGGCGTGGAACGTCGACTACTTCAAGCGCAAGTACGGCGAAGAAAACGGTCTCGCGAAGCAGCCCAAGCGCGGCTGGGATGCGGTGACGGTGCCCGGCGTGATCGCGGGCTGGGAAGCGCTGCATCAGAAGTTCGGCACGCTGCCGTTCGCCGACCTGATGGAGCCGGCCATCGAAATCGCCGAGCGCGGCCATGCGGTGGCGAGCATCGTCGCCTACAAGTGGGCGGCAGCGGTGCCGGAGTTGAAGGACCTGCCGGGCTTCGCGCAAACCTTCATGCCGCGGGGCCGCGCGCCTGAAGTGAGCGAGCTGGTGCGCTTTCCCGGCCACGCGAAGACGCTGCGCAAGCTCGCCGAGCAAGGCCCGCGCGCGTATTACGAAGGCGAGATCGCCGAGCAGATCGCGGCGTTCGCGCGCGAAGGCGGCGCCGCGCTCACGCTCGACGACTTGCGCAACTACCGCGCGGACTGGGTCGAGCCGATCGGCAAGGAATATCGCGGTCACACCGTGCATGAGATTCCGCCGAACGGCCAGGGTATCGCGGCGCTGATCGCGTTGGGCATCCTCGAAAAGTTCGACGTGAAGTCGCTGGCGGTCGACAACGTCGAGTCGCAGCACTTGCAGATCGAAGCGATGAAGCTGGCGTTCGCCGACGTCTACCGCTACGTCGCCGATCCGCGCTCGATGGAGGTCACACCGGAGCAGATGCTCGACGACGCGTATCTCACGTCGCGCGCGAAGCTGATCGACCACAAGCGCGCGACGCAGTTCGACTTCGGCATGCCGAAGGCGGGCGGCACGATCTACATGTCGGTGGCGGACGAGCGCGGCATGATGGTGAGCTTCATTCAATCGAATTACATGGGCTTCGGCTCGGGCATCGTGGTGCCGGATAGCGGCATCGCGATGCAGAACCGCGGCTGCGGCTTCTCGATGGACCCGAAGTCGCCGAACGTGGTGGAAGGCGGCAAGCGCCCGTTCCACACGATCATCCCGTCGTTCCTCACGCAGCAGGTGAACGGCCAGCAGGAAGCGGTGATGAGCTTCGGCGTGATGGGCGGCGACATGCAACCCCAAGGCCATCTGCAATCCATCGTGCGGATGCTCGATTACGGTCAGCAACCGCAGGCCGCATGCGACGCGCCGCGCTGGAAGGTCAACCGCGACTTCACGATCGACATTGAATCCACGCTCGATCCGAAAACCGCCGAGGCATTGCAGAAGCTGGGCCACACGATCAAGTCGGTCGACGATCCGTACATGGACTTCGGTTCGGGCCAATACATCTGGAAGCTCGATCGCAACGAGCCGGAGCGCGGCTATGTGGCGGCAAGCGACAGCCGCCGCGACGGGTTGGCCGCCGGGTTCTGATCCATCCACACGTGAGGCGCGGCGCAGCCGGGGAGGCCGCTTCGGGCAGCGCGCCGGCGGCGCCTCGCTGCGTTTGGGGAGGCCGCGGGCGGCGCGCATGGCATAGCGCCGAATGGCTCCCGTCGCATTCGCGGTGGTCGGTGTGTGAGCCACCCGGGGCGCCGCTTCGCGTGAGCGCCGCCGTCGAACGACATCGGCCGCCTCGCACGTCACGCACGTCAGTCACGTTTCAGATACACCCCGCACGCCAGGCATCGGGCGTCAAAGCAGGCATTGAACAAGGCAGGAGACATCATGCACACCCACGCGTCGCCATCCGCGACAGTTTCCCCTCACGCGTCGTCCGCACCGCTTTCCAAAGCGATGGTGCGGCGGATCGTGTTTTCGTCATCGGTCGGCAATGCGCTCGAATGGTTCGACTTTCTGGTCTACGGCTATTTCGCGACCATCATCGCCAAAGAGTTTTTCCCGATGCAGGACGAGTGGCTCTCGACGCTGCTCGCCATCGCCACGTTCGGCATCTCGTTCCTGATGCGTCCGTTGGGCGCGGTCGTGCTGGGCATCTACGGTGACCGCAAGGGCCGCAAGGCGGCGCTCACGCTCGCCATCGCATTGATGATGGTCGGCACGTTCACGATGGCCGTGATGCCGCCGTATGCGTCGATCGGCATCGCGGCGCCGTTGCTGATCCTGCTCGCGCGGCTCGTGCAAGGCTTCGCGGTGGGCGGCGAGTTCGGCAGCGCGACGGCCTTCATGGTCGAGCACAGCGCGTCGCGCCGTGGTTATTACGCGAGCTGGCAATTCGCGAGCCAGGGCCTCGCGGCGATCACCGCCGCCACCTTCGGCTCGCTGTTGACCGCATGGATGTCGCCCGAGCATCTCAGTAGCTGGGGCTGGCGCCTGCCGTTCGTGTTCGGTTTGCTGGTCGGGCCGGTGGGCTTCTACATCCGTTCGCATCTCGACGAGACGCCGGAGTTTATCGAGTTGCGCAAAGCGCGCGAAGCGGCCGGCGAGCGCAAGGACGCAAGCGAAGCAAAGGGCGTATCGTTTGCCAACCAGTGGGTCAACCTGGTGCTCGCGATCGGCATCGTCGCGCAGTCGACGGTCGGCGTGTACGTGCTGCAACTCTACATGCCGATGTACGCGGTCAAGCAGTTGCACATGTCGGCGGCTGCATCGTTCGGTGTGGTGGTGCTTAACGGCGGACTGCAATTCATCTTCTCGCCGGTGATGGGCGCATTGTCCGACCGCATCGGGCGAATTCGCATCATGCTGACTACGTCGATCCTGATGGGCGTGATGATTTACCCGATGTTCGCGTGGCTGCAGTCTCATCCCACGATCGGCTGGCTGATGGCGCTGCAGGCCGTAGCGGGCATCTTCAAGGCCGCTTACTCCGGACCGATGCCCGCGCTGATGTCGGAGATCTTCCCGACGCACGTGCGCTCGACCGGTCTCTCGATCGGCTATAGCATCGGCGTGACGATCTTCGGCGGCTTTGCGCCGACGATCGTCGAGACCTTCATTCATTTGACCGGCGACAAGCTTGCGCCAAGTTATTACGTGCTGCTTGCAGCGGTGCTGTCGGGCGTGTCGTTGATCATCGTGGCGCAGCGCATGCGCCGCGTGCGTCCGCTCCAAGGCGTGCAGCCTGCCTGAGCGCCGCGCATCGCGGCGTGTGCGGGCGGGGGCGCGGTCGCTTGATGGCTCCGGCGTTTGCGCGGTGACTCACGAGGTTCACAGGCTTGTTGCCCTGCCTTAAAGCCAGCTCTTCTGAGCTGGCTTTTTTACGTCTGGCGCCCGATGTTTTTTCTTCGACCGAGCGTGTCGACTATCTCCGAATTGGAACTGAGTCCGTCCGGCATGGTCTGTGCTGAGTTGTCTGCAGAGTTGGTTAACACCGGCTAAGATGCAGACAGAAGGGGTTAACTCTAATTCAAGCGCTGTGTCCGACATAGCGAACCGTCACGGCGCATGCGGGGCGGTTTCGCGCAGGCAGCACGAGTCGGGGCAGCATTCGGAGCAAGACACGATGCATACCGAGCTGAACCATGTCATGCCCTGGCGGATCGAGGACATCGACCTCACCCGGATTGATCGGCAGAAGGCCGTCGCTAACGAAGACCTGCTGCTGCTCCTGTGCGCGGCTTCGTTCATTGAAAGCGGCACCGATCTTTACACGAGCAATCTGAGTACTTTTTTCAACGGCGATCCCGAAGTCTCGGCCTGGCTGAACAACGAGTGGGAGCCGGAAGAAATGCAGCATGGCCGGGCGCTCAAGACGTATGTCGCCTACGTGTGGCCCGAATTCGACTGGGACACCGCGTTCCGCAACTTCATGGACGAGTATTCGCTGACCTGTTCGGTCGAAGACTTCGAGAAGACCCGTGCGCTCGAAATGGTCGCGCGCTGCGTGGTGGAAACCGGCACGGCGACGTTGTACCGCGCAATCGGCGAATGTTCTGATGAACCGGTGCTCAAGCAGATCACCGACAACATCCGCACCGACGAAGTCCGTCACTACAAGCACTTTTTCAAGTTCTTCAAGAAGTACAACCGGATCGAAGGCAACGGACGGCTCGCGGTACTCGGCGCGTTGATGCGCCGCGTGATGGAAATCAAGAACGAAGACTCGGAGATAGCGCTGCGTCATGTGTTCGCGATTCGCTATCCGGAGCGCGTGCACGATTCGGCGTATAACCGTGAACGCGCCGCGCGTATCAATGCGCTGGTGCGGCGCAACCTGTCCGCCGACATGTGCGTGAAGATGCTGCTCAAGCCGCTCAATCTGCCGGCGAAGATTCAGCCGGGCGTGCACTATCCGCTCGCGAAGATCACGCAGCATGTGTTCTTTCGTTGAGTCGCCGGCGAGCCGCGTGTCTTAGGCTGACTCACGCGCAATTACGCAACGACATGCAGAAGAATGGCCCGTCAACGCGGGCCATTCCTTTTTCGAGGCATGATTGAGCCTTACCCACTTTCAATCGGATCGACAGCATGAGCGATTCTTCCGCACCTGCACGTCCACTCGAACAGAACGTGTTCGACGAATGGCCCGATGCGGTGCGCGCGTTGTTCGACGGTTCGTCGCTGGCGAGCAAGATGGGGTTCACCGCGTCGCTGCTGAGCGTCGATACGAACGGCCACGTGCGCACGTCGTTGCTCGGTGTCGGCGAGTTGCATGCGCCCGATTCGCGCACGCTGTGCATTGCGTTGTGGCCGCAAGCGCGGGCGGCGCGCGCGATCGCGCAAAGCGGACGCGCCGCGCTGAGCTTCGTCTGCGACGCAGCGTTCTATCAGGTGCAGTTGCTTTTCACGCCGCTGGCCAGTGTCGCTGGAGACGACAGCGGGTTGGTCTATCTGATCGGTTCGATCGATACGGCCGAGGCGCAAAGCGTACGTTATGCGCGCCTGACGAGCGGCATCACGTTCGAACTGGAGGGGGAGGGAAGTGCGGTGCTCGACCGTTGGGAACGGCAGATCGAGCACTTGAAACAGGCGGCCGCTTCGGCCGGCCGTTAGTCCTCGACTCGCGAGGACTGAGCGGCCGGCCGGCAGCCTTGCCGCTTAACGGCCGCGCTGGCCGCTGCGCGACGGCTGGCCGCCACGCGGTGCGTCGTTGCGCGGCTTCGCGCCGCCCAGCAATGCACCCGGATTGCCGCCTTGCGGCTTGTTGGCGTGCGGCTTGCGCGGCGCATGTTGCGCAGCGCTGCCTTCATGCGCGACGGCGCGCGGTCGGTCGTCATGACGCTGACCGTCGCGGCGCGGCTGACCGCCGTTGCCCGCCGGCTTCGCACCCTGCGGCTTCGGCTGCTGCTGACCGTTCGCCTGACGCTGGCCCGAACGCTGACCAGGTTTCGCCGCAGCGGCGCCATCACGCTTCGGCGCGCCTTGACCTTGACGCGGCGAACGACCACCGCCACCGCCGCCACCACCCTGGCCGCGGCGCAGGATCGGTTCCGGCTTCGCGGTCGGGTCCGGTTCGAAACCGGCGATCACTTCCTGCGGCACCGGTCGCTTGATCAGCTTCTCGATGTCCTTCAGCAATTGCAATTCATCGACGCACACCAGCGACACAGCTTCGCCCGTCGCGCCCGCGCGGCCCGTGCGGCCGATGCGGTGCACGTAGTCTTCCGGCACGTTTGGCAGGTCGAAGTTGACCACGTGCGGCAACTGATCGATATCGATGCCGCGTGCGGCGATGTCGGTCGCGACCAGCACCTGCAGCGTGCCATCCTTGAACTCGGCGAGTGCGCGCGTACGGGCCGACTGGCTCTTGTTGCCGTGAATCGCGAGCGCGCTGATGCCGTCCTTGGTCAGTTGCTCGGCAAGGCGGTTCGCGCCGTGCTTCGTGCGCGTGAAGACCAGCACCTGGAACCAGTTGTGCTGCTTGATCAGATGCGTGAGCAGCTCACGCTTCTTGTCGCGGTCCACCGGGTGAATCTTTTGCGCGACCGTTTCCGCCGTCGTATTGCGGCGGGCCACTTCGATCAGCGCCGGCGAGTCGAGCAGGTTGTCGGCGAGGGTCTTGATCTCGTCGGAGAACGTGGCCGAGAACAGCAGGTTCTGGCGCTTCGGCGGCAACTTGGCGAGCACGCGCTTGATGTCGTGGATGAAACCCATGTCGAGCATGCGGTCGGCTTCGTCGAGCACGAGAATCTCGAGATGCGACAGATCGATGGTCTTCTGCTGCATGTGATCGAGCAGGCGGCCGGGCGTCGCGACGACGATGTCCACGCCGCTGCGCAACGCGCCGATCTGCGGATTGATGCCCACGCCGCCGAACATCACGGTCGACTTCAGCTTCAGATACTTACCGTAAGCACGCACGCTTTCTTCGACCTGCGCGGCCAGCTCACGCGTCGGCGTGAGGATCAGGGCGCGCACCGCGCGCTTGCCCGAGCCGGTGGCGACGGCCGGCATCGAATTGAGACGCTGCAGGATGGGCAGCGTGAAACCGGCGGTCTTGCCGGTGCCGGTCTGCGCGCCGGCCAGCAGGTCGCCGCCATTGAGCACGGCGGGGATCGCTTGCGTCTGGATGGGAGTCGGAGTGGTATAGCCGAGTTCGTGTACAGCGCGGACCAACGGTTCGGACAAGCCGAGGGAATCAAAAGACATAAATGCTCTTTGCAATGCAGTTTCGCGAACGGCACACATGGGCTCGGGCAGGCATGAATGCAGCATGAACATGCCAGCATGGCACGTTCGATGCCCAAGCCCAGTTCCGGTCGCAGAGAAATCGGCGGCACGCTCAAACACGTGCCGAATGCTTCAACGCGCTATGCAGACACGTTGACTGGCCTTAAGTTGCATTTCGTCGCCGTGGGGTGTCACGCGACATAGCGCGCAACACTGACGAATTGACACAGACTGCCCGCCAGTACGAACAGGTGCCAGATACCATGTCCATGCCGGATGCGCTCGTCGTTGATGAAGAAGTAGATGCCGGCGCTGTAGATGACCCCGCCGGCCACGAGCCAGGCGGTACCCGCTGCGGGTAAGGCTTGCAGCAGCGGATGGACGGCAACGAGCGCGAGCCATCCCATCAGGACATACAGCACCATCGAAACGCTGCGGGTGCGTCGCCCGAGCGTCAGTTCCTGCACGATGCCGAGAGCGGCAAGCCCCCAGCTCACGCCGAATAACGACCAGCCCCACGGCCCGCGCAAGGTGACAAGCGTGAACGGAGTGTAGCTGCCGGCGATCAGCAGGTAGATCGCCGAATGGTCGCATTTCTGCAGGACCGCTTTGACACGCGGGTTACGCGCGCTGTGGTAAAGCGTCGAGATAGCATACAGCACGAACAGCATCGCACCGTATACCGCGAAGCTGACCACCTTGTACGCGTCGCCGTCGAGCGCGCCCATCGTGACGAGCGTCACCAGCCCCACCACCGACAGCACGGCGCCGACGAGATGGGTCATGCTGTTCAAACGCTCACCGACATGCACGGCTCTTTCCTCCTGCGCGGTTTCATCAGGGTAAATACCGACATGATACCGGTCTTGCAAAAACGAAGGGCGCGGCCCCGAATTTAGCAGGCCGCGCCCCCGGGGGAACCAAAGGGGGTTTTTAGAGCGGCGCCGC
>NZ_JAQQCJ010000029.1:0-106496 GCF_046030495.1 Paraburkholderia strydomiana | reverse complement strand
GGGGGGGGGTGGGTTTGGCGCGGGGGGGGCGGTGGGGGGGGTTTTTTCCCCCCCCCCCCCCCCCGCCCCCGCTCCCCACCCCGGGCCCCGCGTTCCGGTCGTGGTGCACCTGATTGCACCTGATTACACCTGATGTATCCGGCCCATCCCGTCGCGCCCGCTGCATAACGCGGACGCGTCTTACGATCGAGCACGCATGAGCCGTTCCGCTTCTTCGCGCTTGCAAGCGCCCTGGTTGCTGATTGCGCCGAGTCTGATACTGGCGCTTTTCATCATCAGCTATCCGATTTTCAACATCGTGTGGCAATCGCTGCACGAAGTTTCACGGTTCGGTGCGATTCGCGATTTCACCGGCCTGCAGAATTTCTATACGGTTTTCAACGACCCCGTGTTCATCGCGTCGACCCGGCGCACGATCGTCTGGACAGTCTGCGTGGTCGGCGGCACGGTGCTGATTTCAGTGCCGGTCGCCCTGGTGCTGAATCAGGATTTTCATGGACGCGGCGTGGCGCGCACCATCGTGATGCTGCCGTGGTCCGTCTCGCTGACGATGACCGCCGTGGTCTGGCGCTGGGCCTTCAACGACGACTACGGCATGGTCAACGTCACGTTGCAACGGCTCGGCTTGATCGGCGGGCCAATCCATTGGCTCGCGACGCCGGAGCTCGCGTTCCCAGTGGAAATCGCCGTCGGCATTCTGGTGTCGATTCCCTTCACCGTGACGATCTTGCTGGGCGGCTTGTCGTCGGTGCCCGGCGACATCTACGAAGCCGCGCGAATCGATGGCGCGAGCGCATGGCAACAGTTCCGCAAGCTGACGATGCCGCTGCTGCGCCCGTTCATCAACATGACGATCCTGCTGAACGTGATCTACGTGTTCAACTCGTTCCCGATCATCTGGGTGATGACACAAGGCGGCCCCGACAACAGCACGCACATTCTCGTCACGTACCTGTATGAACTGGGCTTCCGGCTCGGACGTCCCGGCGAAGCCGCCGCCGTCTCGCTGATCATGCTCGTCATGCTGTTCCTTTTCTCGATCGCCTATCTGCGCCTGCAGCCCGCGAAAGAAGGAGATCCGTCATGAGTTTCGACGCGAAGATGAAGCGCTCGCTGTGGTGCTGGCTGGCGCTGTCGCCGCTGGTGGTGGTCGTGCTGTTTCCGTTCGCCGTCATGTTCTTCACGGCGTTGAAGCCGGCTTCGGAGATCTTTGTCTATCCGGCGCGCTGGCTGCCTGTGCAGTGGCAGTGGCGCAATTTCATCGACATGTGGGAAGCAGCCAACTTCGGCGTGGCCCTGCGCAACAGCACGATCATCAGCTTGCTGTCGACGATGCTCGCGCTGGCGGTGAGCCTGCCTGCCGCTTATGCGCTGGCCCGCTTTCCGTTTCGCGGACGTGGCCTGTATCGGCAGTTCCTGCTCGTCACGCAGATGCTGTCGCCCATTCTGCTCGTGGTCGGTCTGTTCCGGCTCGCCGCGATGATCCCGTTCGGCGACGGCAACCTGGTCGACTCGAAGATCGGTGTGATTGTTTCGTATGCGGCCTTCAACATCGCGTTTGCGGTGTGGATGCTGTCTTCGTATTTTCAGACGGTGCCGCGCGATCTGGAAGAGTCGGCCTGGCTCGAGGGATGTGGGCGCACCAAGGCCGTGTTCAAGGTGTTCCTGCCACTGGCGGTGCCGGCGATCGTCGTGACGGCGATCTTCACGTTCATCAATGCGTGGAACGAGTTCGCAGTGGTCTATACGTTGATCCGCTCGCCGGAGAACAAGACGCTCACCGTGCAGGTGACGGACATGGTCGCCGGGAAATACGTCGTGCAGTGGCACCTGGTGATGGCTGCAACGCTCTGCGCGACACTGCCGGTTTCGATCGTGTTCGCGTGGTTGCAGAGGTATCTGGTGAAGGGGCTGGCGTTGGGGGCGGTGAAGTAAGTTGGCGTGGGTCGAATGGACGGTGACGGCCTGCTCACGCGGCGAGCCGTCAACCCCAATTCTGTATTGACGGCCCAACGCCTTACTACTGCATTTCAGTGCGATAGGGCATTGACTTGCCCACCGCATCCACTGCGTTACTCCGTGCCGCGAACAATGCGCAGATCGCGCTCGACGCCGTCGCCCAGCGCTTCGAGCGCTTTCTTGTAGGCTTCGCTTTCGTAAGCGGCGACCGCCTGCTCGTAAGTCGCAAACTCGATGACGACGGTGCGCTCCTTCAAGCCCTGCTCGCGCGCCTCTTCGGCCACACCGCGCACGATGAACTTGCCGCCGGCAGCCGCCACGGCGGGCGCGGCGAGTTGCGCGTACGCGGCCAGCTTCGACGCGTCGTTGGTCTTGCGGTAACTCGATACCCAATATCCTTTGCTCATTTGCCTCTCCTTGTTCTACGGTTCAAAAGCGCTCGCGGGCTTACATAGTAGCAAAGAGAGATCGTAACGTTGGTCGGCGAAAGCGTCCATCGGTGCGCGCGGCTCGTTGCCCTCAAATGAGCCGTGCTGCTCAAGCGTGGCGTTTCGCACTTGCCGCTACCGAAGCAGCCGGTCGCGACCGACTACTGCAAAACTGAGCGCGACCGAGCCTGCGCGCGCAACCCTTGGCGCGTCGGCGATTATCGACGCCTGACCAGATGTGTGGGCCAATGGCCCATAAAGGCTCGGGCGGCGGCGCATGAGCCACTGCCGGCCAATGCTTTGGTCGATCAGCGCTGAATCCAGATCCGCTGAAACGATTTTGCGTGAGTCGCAAGTGCCTTGGGCCAGAATGCGCCCGCGGGGGTCCAGAATCATTGCTGCCTCCGCAGGAAGCTGTGCGCTTTCGTTGTTGAAATCGATTCCCTCGCTGAACGCGACGAACATACCGTTGTCTCCGGCGCGAGCCGGTAGCCATCGACGCAAGCAGCTTGTTGGGTCACTTTGTTCACCGACCTCTGCGTTCGCGCTTGCGTTTGCGACACGCCGCCCTGATTTGCCACCGGGCCCCCGTTTCCCCGATACCGCGTGAATCCGCTCTTCGCTCTCGCGGCCCACTCCATCTCTTCGATGTGGGGCGACAAGCAGCGCCGCGCCCATCAACGCAGTCATGCGCACGTTCTCGATCAGATAGTTATCAGCGCCGATCAGGATGCCGATGCGCATGCCCCATACCGTATCGAAAACGGTGAACCGTTCTCCACATTCGATCCGCCGATGCTCGAACGCATACAGCTTGCGATGACAATAACGCTGCCCATCCGGCATGCAGATCACGTAGCTGTTGAATAGCCGCCCATCCTGCGCACGCTCGATCAAGCCGACGCCCGCGGCCACACCTGTGCGCTCGACAGCATCGGTGATCGCGCTGAGCGCAGGTCCATCGAGCGGCTCCGCCAGCGCTTCAAGTTCACGCCGATGGAGCGACGCGAGAGTCACCCCTCCGACGAGACAGGTTTCCGGAAACACCGCGAGGTCGATTTGCTCGCGAGCGGCAAGCGCGAGCCACGCCTCCACTCGTTCGACGTTCTGCGACACCTCACCCCGAAGCGATATCAGCGGGATGGTTGCAACGCGCAGCATTGAAGCGGACACAATGAATACCTCATGACAGGAATCGATGAAACACCTCCATTGGACCGCTTGTCATTCAATACGTAAAATGAATGTTTCGACGCATTCAATAGGCTGGTGGAATGGAACTTAAACTGCTCCGTGCTTTCCTGACCGTCGCCGAATTGCGTCATTTCGGTCGCGCGGCCGACAATCTCTGTGTCAGCCAGCCCGCGCTCAGCAAGCAGATCGTGGCGTTGGAGTCGAGCCTCGGCGCCCGCCTGTTCGAGCGCGGCAGACATGGCGCCGAACTCACGACATTCGGCGGGGGGTTTCTCGCCGATGCAACGATGCTAGTACGGGATGCGGATGAGATCCTCGCGCGCGCCCGCGAAGCAAGCGGCGGAAAACGCGGCTATTTGCGCATTGGTCTCGGGCTCTCCACTCTCAACTTCGCGCCGCCGTTGATCGCTGAATTCCGCAGGCGCTATCCGAACGTCAGCGTCACACTCAACGACCTGTCTTCGGCTGAACAGACTCGCCGGCTGCTCGGCGGCAAGCTCGACGTCGGCTTTCTGCGTCTGCCGGCCGACGCCGCGCTGTCCACGTTTGCCGTACTCGATGAGCAACTCGCGCTGGCGGTGCCACAACAGTCGCGCTGGAAACGCATTCCCGCCGATCTGAATGAACTGAACGAGCCGGGATTCATTGCGCTGGCACGCGGACGCGGCCCGGGGTTGGCCGCACAAATCGATCACTGGTGTGGCGCGCATGGCTTCACGCCGCGCGTGATACAGCAAACCGACGATATCCAGTCGGTCCTCGCGGCCGTCGCCGCTGGCGTCGGCGCGGCGTTTCTGCCATCGCGCGTGCAGTATCTGCTGCGCGACGCGAAGGTCATGCCGCTGCGGGATGCGGCGGCGCAGTGGCGTGTCGGTCTGGCGTGGCAGTCCACGCGCGACGATCCGGTGACGGCGCGTTTCGTTGAATTCGTGCGAAGTGCGGCGCGGTCGGCGGGTCGAGGGTCAAAGGGAAAGTGACCGGGTGGCGGGATAACACCTCTCATGCGCTCACGAATGCAGTCACGCAGCAAAGTGACTGACTCCGCGCGGCCCTGACACGGCTACAGCCCTGTCCGTTTCTGGCCCGCTTCTTTCATATTCATTACTCGCGTGTGCGCTGCAACCGTCCGCGAGGGATGCCTTGCGCGCCTCCTCATCGTCAATTGCCCGCATGTCCCCCATTTCAGCGGAATGTAAGATTCGCCGTCACACCTTCGCCTGAAAAAATTTTGGAATAAGCGGCGGCTCGACGTGTTTGCCTCTACAAGAACGGCTGCTGATGCCTGCGACGTGAATACCGAACGAAGTACGTCTGCGCGCTTCAATCGCATACGGTTCGCACACGCAGGCAGGTAGACATAGACGTATCTTTTGTCACCCACGCAGGCTTCTTCATTTATCCAGTACTTAGGCATCCGTATTAAAAAGATCTTTCGTTGATCATCCTTGCATCGGCCAGCGGCGGCACTCAAGTCTCCGACGGCAAGTTAAGAATCGCAACCATGACCTGTCAGGTCATCACATTCATCAAAAGGAATTTTCATCATGAACAAGACTCTTGCTGGCATCGCTCTCGTTATCGGCACATTGGCCGCCCCCGCACTGAGCTTCGCACAATCTAATGCTCCGTTGACTCGCGCCGAGGTGCGCGCCGATCTGGTTCGCGTCGAGCAGGCCGGCTACAGCACCTCGGCTAGCAGCGACACCACCTACCCGGCCAACATTCAGGCTGCCGAAGCGAAGGTCGCCGCACAAACCGCTTCGCAAACGACCCAATCAGCGTACGGCGGTGTGCCGCAGAACGGCAGTACTTCATCAGGCGCACACGCACACAAGTCGATGGCCTCCGACTGCGTCGGTCCGGTCAGCTTTTGCAACCTCTTTTTCGGCAGTTGAACAGTGCGCGTACGGATGCCAATCCAATCGTCCATGAAGAGCGGCATCCCGACTGTTACTGGTTGATCACCTGGATCTGTTCAAACGTAATCTCTAATCGCATATCGGAGTTTGTCATGAAGTTTCTGCCCCTCGCCGCCACGGCCCTGTCATTGTCGGCGTCGCTCTTTGCATCGACTGCCGCGATGGCGCAAGACACCCGGTCCCACAACACGCCTGTGCACAACATCGTTCTCGTTCATGGCGCATGGGTGGACGGGTCGGGTTGGCAGCCGGTTTACAACCGGCTGACCAAAGACGGCTACCACGTCACCATCGTGCAGGAACCGCTGAGCTCGCTCGACGACGACGTCGCCGCGACCAAACGCGTTCTCGACCAGCAAAGCGGTCCCACGATTCTCGTGGCACACAGTTACGGCGGCTCCGTGATTACCGAGGCCGGCGTGCATCCAAACGTCGTCGGCCTCGTGTACGTGGCCGCCCACGCGCCCGCCGTCGGCGAAGATGAAAGCGACCTCGGCAAAGGCATGCCGAGTTATACATCGAAGCAGCCCGGCGCGATCATGAAGACCGCCGATGGCTACACCTCGCTGAATCCCGTGGACTTCCCGAAAGATTTCGCGGCCGACCTGCCGCTCAAGCAGGCTCAATTCGAATCGCACGCGCAGATTCTGACGGCGGCAAAGGTCTTCTCGACGCCGCTCACGGCTGCCGCATGGACCAGCAAGCCGAGCTGGGGCATCGTCGCAGCGGACGACAAGATCATCAGTCCCGACCTCGAACGCTGGTACTACACGCGGGCACACAGTCACACGACCGTGCTTGCAGGTGCAAGCCATTCGGTCTATGAATCGCGCCCGAAAGAAGTGGTGGCTGTGATCGAAGATGCGGCGAAGCATGCCGAACAATGAACCACCGGTATCGCCCGCGAGTGCGAGCGATGCCGGCACACAACCCGGAACACGTAACACCGCGCCCCACTCTCCTGGCACGAAACGACGACTTAGCTATTAAGCGTTTTGTGCACTACGATTGCGTTTGCACGTTTCGAGCTTGACGACGTGACTACCAGGCCGATCACATAGGAGACACCGAATGAGCGAGCAATATGGGGCGTTTTGTCCGTGCTGTGGCAGCGCGGAGCATCGGGCAATGAGTCGTCGAATGTTCATGAGTCTTATCGCCGGCACGGCGGCCGGACTCGCGATGCCGGCGGCATTCGCGGACACACAAGACGTGCCGTCCGTTGCTTACGATTCGGTTGCCAATCCCGTTCATTTACCTAAAGACACCTATTTCGGCGAATGCTCCGGCGTCGCGCTCAACTCGCACGGACACATCTTCGTGCTGTCGCGCGGCAACACCAATGGCCCCGCCTATGGCGCGGCCGCCGCGCAATTGCTGGAGTTCGCCCCTGACGGGCGCTTCGTCCGCGAGATCGGCCACAACCTGTATGCGTGGTCGTTCGCGCACACGGTCAAGGTGGACCGGCAGGACAACATCTGGGTGACGGATAAAGGCTCCGACATGGTGATCAAGTTCACACCGGATGGACGGGTTGCCATGGTATTCGGCCGCAAGCAGGAAGCCGCCGACGAGGAAACCGGCCCGCTCAAGCATCCCAATCCGCCGCTGCCCTCCGAACCCGGGCGCTTTCGCCAGGTGACGGACGTCGCGTGGGACGCGGCGGGCAACACGTACATCAGCGACGGCTATATCAACTCGCGCGTGGCAAAAGTCGATCGGGACGGCAACTGGATCAAGTCGTGGGGTGACCGTGGCACGGGTCCGGGCCAGTTTCATACGCCGCACAGCATCGCCGTCGATGCGCACGACAACGTCTACGTCGCCGACCGCAGCAACCGCCGCATTCAGGTATTCGACACCGAAGGCACTTTCCTGCGGCAATTCACCATCGACGTGCCGGTGCCACCGGATGCGCGTCCGGCGATCGGCAACATGCCCGACGAAGCGACGATCGCAGCCGGCACGTTCGCGCCCGGCTCGCCGTGGGCCATCTGCATTTCGCCGGGGCCGAACCAGGTGCTTTATAGCGCCGATGCCTTTCCGGGGCGCATCTACAAGATGACGCTCGATGGGAAAGTACTCGGCGTGCTCGGCAAGGCGGGCAAACAGCCGAAGCAGTTCGGCTGGATTCATCAGATGGCGTGTCCATCGGAGAATGTGCTGTTCGTCGCGGAACTGCTGAACTGGCGCGTGCAGAAACTGATTCTGCACGCGTGAGCGACGACGGTCGCATCGCATCCAGGCGAGTGTCTGACTGACACGCGGCCAGCGTGACAGCAGACACCGCGTGCCAATCCGCTGCCATTCGCTACTCACCCTTCCCGGCGGCGTCAGGCCACATCACCGATATCATTGACGACATCGGCCACAGCCCGTTCGTCGCCGCCCACTCCACCGCGCCCATCCCTTCGATCAAGATAAAGTCTGGAGTTAGGTTTGAAATTCGACACGACAACCGTTCGGCTGGTCCTCGCCATCATCGAGGAAGGCAGCATCTCGCGCGCCGCCGACAAGCTCAATCTGGCCGTGGCCGCCGCGTCGCGGCGCGTGTCGGACTTCGAAGAGCAACTCGGCGCGAAGCTGTTCAACCGCGTGCCGCACGGCGTCGAAATCACCGAATCGGGCGCCAAGCTGCTGCAATACGTCCGGCAGATCGACAACCTGATCGACCGGCTCGAAGGCGACGCGCTGGCGCTCAATCATGGGCTCGACGGCCGCATCATCATCGGCGCGCCAAAGGCCGTCGTGATCCAGTTCCTCGCCCGCGAGATTGCCGGCATCCAGCGCAAGTACCCGGGCATCACGCTGAAGATCGTCGAAGAGAACAGCAAGATCGTGCAACAACTGCTGCGCGACAAAGTAATCGACGTGGGCATCTACGAGAAGAAGAGCGGCTTTCTCGATCTCGCCAAATCACCGTACCGCGACGACCGGCTCGTGCTCGTCTATAGCCGTGCGCACTTCCGGTTTCTTGACGAACCGGTCGGGATCGACGACATTCTCGATCTGCCTATCGTGAGCCTGGGCAAAGGCTCCGCGGTCCTCTCAGCGGTACAGCGCGCGTATCGCAGCCGCGGACGGCTGTTCGCCAACAACTTCACCGCCAGCGGCTTCGACACCATGCTCGCGATGGTGCGCCATGGGCTCGGGGTCGGCCTGATGCCGCCGGAGGTGCTGCGCAGTTTTCATCCCGAGAAAGCGCTCGCGTCGGCCGAGTTGCAAGGGGACTGGCATCAGCGCAGCTACGTGCTCTCGTGTGCCGAAGGACACGCGCAGGAACAGACGCTGCGCAACGTGGTGACCGAATTGCTCGGCCAGCCGGTGTAATCGTTCGATTCCCTCCGGTTTCGCCGCTCGCGAAACCAGACATGACGCGGTCATTCTTGCGGCGGCCTTTGCAGTCGGCGACAGTGGGGCATAACGATTAGCCGGAGACAAATCATGCCCCGAGGCCCTGACGCGACCGCCCACAGCATCGCGCGATGCACTCCCGCGAAAGGCGGTCAATGCACCGCGTCGCGGACTCCCCAAACGTCCTCATTCGCGCTTGCGAATCCCAGGCAGCGTTCGGCAGCCATCCGTCTCGGCCTCTCGCGCTGACACCGAAACCCGTCATCCCCACACGCCTCGTCACACGTTGACGCGAGCGGGCAATCCGCCCACCACTTCGAAACGACGAATCAACGCACCAAAGGAACCTCGATATGACCGAATCGAAACATCTGCCGCTGCAAGGCATCCGCGTGCTGGACGTGAGCCAGGTCATGGCGGGCCCGTTCGCCTGCATGCTGCTGGCCGACCTGGGCGCGGACGTGATCAAGGTCGAGCCGCTGGAAGGCGATCAGACTCGCGGCGCGATGGGCTTCAAGATGAAGGGCCCCGACAGCATGGGCTTCCTGAACATGAACCGCAATAAGCGTTCGCTGACGCTGGACCTCAAGAGCGACGAAGGCCGAGCGTTCTTCTACAAGCTCGCGAAGACCGCCGACGTGATCGTCGAAAACTACCGTCCCGGCGTTGTGCAGCGTCTGCATATCGACTACGAGTCGATCAAGGCAATCAATCCGAAGATCGTCTACGTGAGCATCTCCGGCTTCGGGCAAAGCGGGCCCTGGGCCTCGCGCCCGGGCTTCGATCTGATGGCGCAGGCGATGTCCGGCGTGATGAGCGTGACCGGCTACAAGGGCGGCAAGCCCGTGAAGGCGGGCGTGCCGGTGGCCGATATCGGCTGCGCGCTGTTTGCGGTGTACGGCCTGCTGTCGGCCTACATCGGCGCGCAGAAAAGCGGCGAGGGTCAGCACATCGACGCGTCACTGTTCGATTCGGTGATGGCCTTTTCGATCTGGGACATGTCGGAGTACTGGGGCACGGGTGTGCCGCCGACGCCGCTCGGCACCAGCAACAAGATGAGCGCGCCCTATCAGGCAGTGAAAGCGCGCGATGGCTACTTCGTGATGGGCGCAACCAACCAGAAGCTGTGGACGAAGCTGTGCGAATTGCTACAGCGGCCAGACCTCGTCGCTCACGCCGACTATGCAACCGTCTCGCTGCGCCTGAAGAACCGCGAAGCGATGATCGAAATACTGGAGCAGGAATTTGCGAAGCGCGACAGCGCCGAGTGGGTCGAGGCGATGCTCGCGACCGGCATTCCGGCCGGCCCGATCCTGTCCTATCCGGAAGCGTTCGAAAGCGAACATGCCACGCACCGGCGCATGTGCATGGAGATCGACCATCCGCATGAAGGCAAGGTCAGGAACATCGGCTTTCCGGTCAAAATGCTCGGCACGCCGCAAACGGTGCGCCGCCACCCGCCGCTGCTCGGCGAACACAACGACGAAATCTTCGCTGAAATCAACGGGACCGCATCATGAACGAACCCGTCACCCTCACGGTACATGCTTCGGGCGCGGCGGAGATCGTGATCGATCGCCCCGAGCGGCACAACGCCATGACGCTCGACATGTACGAGTCGTTGCTCACGCTCATCGCCCAGTGTGAACGCACGAGCGGCGTGCGCTGCATCCTGTTTCGCGGCGCGGGCGGCAAGTCCTTCATTGCCGGCACGGATATCGCGTATTTCAAGGACTTCCGTGACGGCCGCGATGGCGTGGCCTACGAGGCCTTCGTCGAACGCGTCATCGATACGGTCGAGCGCATCGCGATGCCCACCATCGCCGTGATCGACGGCTGGGCCGTGGGCGGCGGCCTCGCGCTCGCGACGGCTTGCGACTTCAGACTGTGCAGCGATGCATCGCGCTTCGGCGCGCCGATCGCGAAGACGCTGTCGAACACGCTGTCCTCGCGCAACATCGCGCGGCTTCAGGCTGCCCTCGGCGTGCCGCGCGTCAAGAAGATGCTGATGCTCGCCGACTACCTCGGTGCCGCCGACATGCTGGAATGCGGCTACGTCCATGAAGTTTGCTCGCCCGGCGCGTTGCAAGAAGCGGCGCATGCACTCGCGCAACGGCTCATGGCGTTGTCGCCGGTCACGCAGAAAGCAGTGAAGGAGAGCTTGCGCCGCATCGTCGTTGAACAGCGGCTCGACGACGAAGACCTGATCGACGAGGTGTACGGCAGCGCCCGCTTCAGGGACGCCGTGATCGCCTTCACCTCGGGTGCGTCGAAATAACAATAAATGAACAACGTGGAGTGAGACATGAAACGATTACAACTCAGGGCGACCACCACCGTCCTGCTGATGTTGTGCCTGATGTACTTCATCACCTACGTCGACCGCGTCAACATCAGCACCGCCGCCGGGCAATTCAAGTCCGAACTCGGACTGAGCAACACGCAGCTCGGCTTCATCTTCTCGGCGTTCGCGTATCCGTACGTGGTGTTCCAGTTCATCGGCGGCTGGGTGAGCGACCGCTTCGGCGCGAAGCGCACGCTCATCGCCTGCGCGTTCATCTGGGCGGTGGCGACCACGCTGACGGGACTCGCGGGCGGCTTCGCGACGCTCGTCGCGGCGCGCCTGCTGCTGGGTCTCGGTGAAGGCGCGACGTTCCCCGCCTCCACCAGCGCGATGGCGTCGTGGGTGAAGAAGGACCGGCGCGGTTTCGCACAAGGCATCACGCATTCGTCGGCGCGGCTTGGCAACGCCATCGCGCCGATACTCGTGCTGGCGCTGATGACCGCGTTCGACTGGCGCTTTGCGTTCTATCTGCTCGGCGCGCTGAGTTTCGGCTGGCTCGTGCTGTGGTACATCACGTACACCGAGAAGCCCGCGGATCACCCGCGCATCACCGCCGAAGAAATTCACAGCCTGCCGCCGCCGAGAGTTCGTCCGGTGGAAGCGCCCGGCACCTGGGCGCGGCTTTATCGGCGCCTGTTGCCGGTCTCCGCCGTGTACTTCTGCTACAACTGGATTCTCTGGCTGATGCTGGACTGGATGCCGCTCTACTTCATGCACAGCTTCCATCTGAACATCAAGAAGGCGGTCATCTTCACATCGGGTGTGTTCATTGCGGGCGTGTTCGGTGATCTGGTCGGCGGTCTGATCAGCGATCGGCTGTTGCGCCGCACCGGCAATCTGAAACTCGCGCGCAGCGCCCTCGTCGCATTCTGCATGACGATGACCGGTCTCTCGCTGATCCCCGTCGTGCTGATTCACGACCCGATGTACTCGCTGGTCTTCCTCGCCGCCGCGATGTTCTTCAATGAAATGAATATCGGCCCGATGTGGGCCATTCCGATGGACATCGCCTATGACCGCTCGGGCACGGCGAGCGGCATCATGAGCGGCACGGGCTTCACGGCGGCGATCGTGAGTCCGGTGGTGGCCGGTTATCTGATCGATCGTCTGGGCAACTGGAACGTCACCTTTATGTTGTCGATCTGCGTGATGGCTTGCGGGGTGCTGCTGACTTTCGTCATGAAGCCGGATGCGCCGTTTATCGACAGTCTGAAGCCTGCGACGCCTTCGCCGCGTACGGCTCGCGACACTGCGTTTCCACTCGCGGACAAGTAGCAAAAGCGCCTTATCGGATCTTCGCTTCGCGAGCACGGCCGAATCGACGCCGCGCTCGCGAAGTCACGCTATCCAGCGCTGTAGTCAATTCCCGGGCGAGCGGCCGAGCACCTTATCGAAATCGACATCCAGCTTCGCCAGCGATCCGTCGATATGCGCCCGGTTCTCCTTGATCCACTGATCCTGCTGCGCCACGCGCGCGTTCGCTTCCTTCAGCATGCGCGCCATTTCAGCCGGTTGCGGACCGCCCGTCGTCGCGCGATTGTTCACGATCGACACCGGATTGAGCGTCGCACGGAACTCGGCTTCGCTCATGGGCAGATCGCCGGCGTACGGCGTGCCCGCCACCGTCTCCCGGTAGATGCGCTGCGCGTCGGCGTACGGAAAGTCGAGCGGCTTGATGTCCTTCTGCCGCGCATACTCCACGACGTTCGACGCAAAGTGATGGCCGACCCGGAACGGCAATTTGTATTTGCGCATCAAGACGTCGGCGACTTCCTGCGACGCGGTCCAGTCGCTATTCAGTTCTTCGAGCGCGCGTTCGGGGTTGATCACGAGCGCGTTCATGACCGTCTGCCAGCCTTTGAGCGCGGCTATGCCGGTGTCGATCATCTCCGTGTTCGCCTTCACGTCCTTAGGATCGCTCATGCCGGGCGGCAGATTGTGCGCCTCCAGCACGACACCCTCGGCTTGCGCCAATGCGGTGGACGCGTCCGTGCGCGTGCGGATCAGCAGGCCGGGGTTGCGCTTTTGGGGCATCGCGCTCGACACGTAAGTGTTGACGCCGCCTTCCTGCAACAGAATCCACGGCCGCGACTCGGCGTATTGCGTCATCACGTCCTGAATGAAACTGCCGGTGTGCAGCGCCACGCTCGTGACGATCGCGCTGGCTTCGACTGGTTCATCGACGGAAGAGATTTGCGACGCGTCATACGCGTTGTCCACGATCGCATTGAAGCCGAGGTAATGCGCCATCCGTTCGCGATTCAACGGCCAGCTCGTGCCGTTGAGCACCGTCGTGCCCATCGACGACCGATCGACACGCTTGTACGCTTCACGAATGCGCTGCGCGTCGCGATCCAGTCCCGCGGCAAAGCCCAGCAAGTAGTGGCCGTAGCTGTTCGGCTGCGCCGCCACGCCATTCGTGTAGTTGGGCACGATGGTCGCCGAGTATTGGCCGGCGAGACGCACCAGCGTCGCGGTCGTGCGGTTCAGTTGATCGGCGAGATTCAGCAGATCGCCGCGCAGAATCGCCGAGCGATACGTGGCGTGCATGTCCTGGCTGGAGCGCCCTGCGTGCAATAGCGTCACGTCTTCGCCGGCCGCTTTGATCAGCAGCGGCTCGAACGTGATTACCGTGGCCGGACGTTTCGCGCCGGGCTGATTGCCGTCGGCAATGACCTTCGCCACACCCGCGGCGAGACGCGGGGCCATCGCCTTGTCGAGCAACCCTTCGTCGGTGTTGATGACGACCGTGGCCTTGTTGATTTCGCCGAGCCAGAAGAATTCGTCGCGCGGCGGCGTCGATTGGGCGAAGGCGGGAGAAGCGGTAAGAAGAACGACAGCGGGGAAAGTCCAGGCGAGGAGTCTCATGTCGGGCGCGCGTGAGTTCAAATGCGCCTGATTATATGATCGCCGCGGGTTCGGTATGAATCGGAAGACCAGGTTCCGATTCACGCATCCTGATGACTGCGAGGTCGTGCTCGCGCCTGAGTGAATTCAAGCGCGAGCGTCACGCGTTCAGTCGTAGTGGCGATGCTTGTGATGACGCTTGCCCGAATGGTAGCCGCGCGAATAGTCGTCGGCGTACGAGTTGGAACGCGAGACGTTGCCGCCGAGCGCCGAGCCCGCGCCACCGCCCACCGCCGCGCCGATGAGGCCGCCCGAGCGGCCGCCCATCGCATTGCCGGCTGCCGTGCCCGCACCGCCGCCCAGCGCGCCGCCGATGATCGCACCCGTGCGCTCGCGGCGATTCGACGTCACCGCGCCGCCGGCGCCGCCGCCCACCGCACCGCCGATCACCGCGCCCGTGCTGCCGCCCACTGCGCCACCGAGCGCCGCGCCGGCCACACCGCCGAGCGCGCCGCCCAGCATGTTGTTCATATCGCCGGCCACTGCCGACAAAGACGCCGCAGCGGTCAACGCAGCAACGACAACCATCTGGATGATTTTCTTCGACATAACTGGTGTTTTGTTTTCTTGAGACGGCGCCGAGTATAACCGGCCTTACGAAAGGCTTTTGTAACCGCTCAGACCAGCCTCGTAAGACGTGTAACAAAATGACCGGGCGGTTGAGAGATTGGCCTATGCCGTCGTGGAGGGATCGAAGCTGATGGGCTGCAACGTCCATGGAAATAGGCCGCATTGAGTACGACCTGCTCAAGAACAGCGCAGGGAAGAGGCGAAGACTGGCGTGCGGACGTTATCCGAACTGCACCGAGCCGTCTTGTATTTCAAGCCGGTCGCGGGTCGACGAATCACCCTGCTCCGATGTCTCGCCGACCCGCCGATCATGCTCGTTCAGCGCTCAACCACGGCGCTTCTTCTTCAACTCGATCGTCTCGAACAACTCGTAGTTCGGCGTCGGCGTCTGATCCGCACCGGGCGCGTGATAGTAGTTCATCGTGATCGTCGTTTCGCCGCCGCGATGCCCCGGATCGTGATCGAACACGGCAATACCGTAGCCCGTGCCGGTGTCGCGTTGCGCCGACCAGATCGCGTCCTCGACGGCGTCCGCGCTAGCGCGCGCGAACGTCCCCGCCGTCGTCCCCGCAACCGGGCGATTGGGCCGCGTGAAAATCCGCGCTTGCGGCAGCCCCGTGCCGATATCCACACCGTACACATCGAGCGGCGCGCTCGTGCCGCCACCACCGAGAATCAGGTGAATCGTGCCGTGGCTCGTGTCGAACGTCGACGCGCCCGACGATACCGCCGACATGACCGGCTTCGGCTGCAACGTATCGACCGGCCGGCCGGTCGCGATGTCGGTGCCCTTGTGGTGATTGCAGCCGCGCACGGGATAGCTGCGCTCGTAGTCGTGATCGTGGCCGCACAACACCAGGTCGACACCGTAGCGGTCGAACAACGGCAGCCAGGCCTCGCGGATGCCCTTATCCGAACCGTTGCCGGTCTGCGACGAACTCAGCGCGTCCTGATGCATCTGGACGATGATCCAGTCCACTTCGTCATCCTGCGCCGCGTGGTGCAGGACTTTTTCGAGCCAGCGGGTCTGCTCGCCATCGCTATATCCACGCACGTATAACGAGGTGCCCGGTTGAATCGGCGGATTGCCGGTGCTCGCGACCGGCACCAGCGGCGCCGGACCCGCCACGAACGCGGCGGCATCCTGATAGACGACGTCGTCCGCATCGAGCGAGATGAAGAGCACCGAACTCACGCGGAAGCTGTACCAGCGGCCCTGGAAGCGCGAATGATTATCCGGCAGCGTATAGCGCGCGAGATACGACGCCAGCCCCTGCTCGCCGTTGTTGAATTCGAGTTCGTGATTGCCGGGACAGGGCATCCAGGGCCGGTTCGACGCCGACGTCTGCGCGTTGTTGCCGAAGTCGCGCCACACCGCCGGCTGTTGCAGGGGATTCAGGTTGGCATAGCAAAGGTCGCCGTTGAGCAGATGGAACAGCGGCTGGAAGCGCTCGACCGCCTGCACCGCAAAGCGGCTCTGCGGCGACGACAACACCCAGCCGGTATTCGGCGTCGCGAGGTCGCCATAGCTCGTCCAGCGAAACGGCGCGCGGCCGCGCGGCGCCGTGCGAAAGCTCGCGGAAAACGGCTGGGCCGCGTTGCCGTCGTTCTCGGCCGTTACCTCGTACTGGTAATTCGTATCGGCCTTCAGATCGCGCAGGCGCGCGTGATAGGCGAACACGACCTCGCCGTTGATGCCGTCGGTGTATGTGCTTTGCACCGCGTGCACGGTGTGCCGCTTCGAGTCCGCGCCGCTGAAACGCACCTGCGGATTCACCGCCGGCGCAAGCGACGCCCACGACACCGTGACCTCGCTCGTCGGATCGTTGCCCCAGGTCAGGTGGACCTGTTCCGGCGTACCGTCCGGCGGATTGCCGTTGGCGGCCCGCGCCGCCGATGCCAGTGTGCCCGCCGCCGTGGCGAGGCTGGAGGCGCCGGCAAACTTCAGAAACCCACGACGCGAGACGATGGAAGCGCCCTGATCATCGGGCGGTGAGGCCTTGACGATTTTTTTGTTCGACATGTCCGGTGGTGTTGTATGGGGGATGGAAGAACGCCGGCGCCGATGCCCGGGCGCGCGTGGCTACCCGCGCTCAAGTGCGCGCTGCCGGCGCAGTGCGTGACGGATGCGAGCATCGATCCTAGCCGTGAAGCTGTGACAACCGGATGAAAGGATGGGCTGTGCTCGGACGGCGTCGCGGTCGTTGCGCGTGGCACGAAGAAGACAACGTGGAGAACGGCGCGCGGCAGAAAGGCCTGCCATGTGCGGACTGACTGCAGCGGGTTGACTTTCTCTGCCGCGTCAGCGGCGACTAAGCGCAACCGCTAGCGTGCGGGCGGCTGCGGATTATTCGCCGGATTCGTATCGAATCTTGAAACGCGGCTAATGCCATTGGCATCGACCAGTTTCAATAATTCGGTTTCCATTGCATCCGCGACGTCCTTGCCATAGACCTCGTCGCCGTTCACATAGATCGTGAAAGACCGCAGATACTTCGCTTTCTTCTCCGGGTTCTCGATGGTGTCCCGCGTCCATTGATAGAGCGGATAGTTTTCCGTCCCCAGTCTTTCCGCTTCGTTGACGTAATCGGCGAATGCATCGAACTGGCACTTCAACGTCGCGTCGTGCCTGCGCAGAATGTCACGAAGCGTGGCATGCGCGGCGCTCGTCCGGTCGCTGCGCAATGCGTCCGCGAGTTCAGGCGAGACGGTAATCCGCAGCTGGAATTGCAGTGTAACGTCCATATTCACCTCGTTGCCGGTCTTCAGGAACGCGCGCTCGCGGTCAGTTGCCCATCGATCTGCTCGATCTCACTGCCGCGCAGCGGCTTACCCAACAGAAAGCCCTGGGCGTGCGTGCAGCCGCACACGCGCACGAAATCCAGCTGCTCCTGCGTTTCGATACCTTCCGCCGTGGTCGGCATGCCGATTTCGCGGGCCAGCGCGACGATCCCGCGCACCACCGCCGCGGATTCGCGTCCGTGCACGGACTCCTTGACGAACGAACTGTCGATCTTCAGCTTGTCGAACGAAAAACGCACGAGCGTCGACATGGTGGAGAAGCCGGTGCCGAAATCGTCGAGCGCCATTCCGATGCCTAGCGCACGCAGCCTCGCGACGTTGCGCTGTGTGACGGCATCGTCGTTCAGCAACACCGTTTCCGTGACTTCGAGATTCAGCCGTGTGGGCGGCAGCCTCGTTTTCCGAAGAATCGCCGCAACCGTCGATGCAAACGACTCCTCGCGCAACTGCACCGGCGAGACATTGACGGCGACGGCGACCTTGTCCCGCCACGTCACCGCTTCCGTGCACGACTGCAGCAATGCCCATTCACCCAGCGCGAGAATCAGGCCGGTGCGTTCGGCAGTCGGGATGAATGCGGACGGCGAAAGCTCGCCGCGGCTCGGATGGGTCCAGCGAATCAGCGCCTCGCGGCCGGAAATTGTGCCGTCGCTGAGATCGATGATCGGCTGATACTCCATGCGCAGGCCGTTGAACGACTTCAGCGCGCCTTCGAGGTCGCTGCGCAGCAGGCTCAGGCTTTCGTCGGAAACATGCTTGTCGGTATCGAAGATCACGAACGCGCTTTTACCGCTGCGTTTGACCGCATATAACGCCCGGTCAGCGCAGATCAGCAATTGCGGCCCCGTGTTCGCGTGCTCCGGATAAAGCGAAACCCCCACGCTCGCGCCGATATGCACGAGCGCCTCGCTCAACACGAACGGGCGCGCGAGCGTCTTGACGATGCGATCGGCCAGCACGCGAATGTCGCGGATCTCGGCTACACCGTCGGAAATCGCGACGAATTCGTCACCCGCGAGGCGGCCGACCTGATCACCGCCCGGCAGGATTTCACGCAAGCGGGTCGCCGCTTCCTGAAGAATCTGATCGCCCGCGGCATGGCCAAGGCTGTCGTTGATCGCCTTGAAACCGTCCAGATCGATCAGTAGAACAGCGAACGACTGACTCTCACGCGACGCGCCCTGCCCGGTTCGCTCCAGCAGCAATTCGCTGATACGCGCGCGATTGGGCAGGCCGGTGAGGCTGTCCTGACGCGCGAGACGGTGGGCGGTTTCACGCGTCAGCAACAGGGCGACGGTGTCGCGATTGCTGCGCAGCGCGACGGTGAAGAAACCGGCGGCACAGAAAGGCGCCTGAAACAACAGCACGAGCTTGCCGTTACCAGGCGACATCGCCGCGCCGAGACCCAACAGGCTCAGGATGAAGGAGATCTGCAGCATCGCGAGCCTGGGCGTGCCGGCATTGCGGCCGGCCAATCCACCGATCACACCGACCGCGCAAACGTTGCCGAGCAGGAATAGCGTCGGATCCCCACTGATATTGCACAACAACGTGCCGAAACCGAACAGTACGCTCCACAGCAGACTCGCCAGCAAAAACGCGGAGGTCGGCGTCGGCCGATTTTGCGCGCTGCGCTTGCGGCACAGCCAGATCAGCGCGAGACGCGCGAACAGGAGCGCGACGACGGCGCTGCCCCACGCGGCATATAGGGGGATCGGATAAAGATAGAAAGCGGTGGCGCAAACGCTGATTTCGCAGATCGACGCGAATATGATCGACGACGTTCGCGTGAATAGATGAGCGAGCAGGATTTGGCGATTTTCCGGGCTCAGTTCCTGAGCGGAAGACACGACCCACTTGAAAAATGGAGACCTTGGTTCGCTGAAAGCCATGACCTGCACATTTGACGGTTAGTGGAATTCAAACGGGGGCGTGCGCAGCAATTATTACGTAAACTTCAATTACTTAACCTCGAAATCTCAGCTTATTCTGGAAAAAAGCGCTATGCACGACGATTCCGCCCGCTGTCTGCATGAGCAAATAACCAATATGGATTTGTGCGGCCAGGATGTCCAGCGTACGATGGCGCTTTTTTTGCCGGTCGTCTTTGCATGTCAACTACCTTTGCGCCCACTCCGTCCGCTGTGTCCACAACCGGGCCCGCAAAGCCTGTCATCCGTTCGGCTTCTGATGTTTCCGACCTCGTCAACCGCGGCGCGGCGGCCGGAAGCGATGCCCGCATCGTCGTGGCGATCGCGCTCGGCGGCGTGTTTCTCGATGCCTATGATCTCGGCGCGCTCGCGTTCGGCCTCAAGGACGTCTCGCGCGAATTTTCGCTAACGCCTGCGGGCACCGGGCTCGTCGCGTCGGCGATTACGTTCGGCGCGATTTTCGGCGCTTTTTTCGGGGGCTTTCTCACCGACAAGATCGGCCGTTATCGCGTCTTCATGGCCGACATGTTTTTCTTCGTGGTCGCGGCGCTGGCGTGTGCATTTGCGCCCAACGCCTGGGTGCTCGGAGGCGCGCGCTTCGTCATGGGGCTCGGCGTGGGTATCGATCTGCCTGTTGCGATGGCTTTTCTGGCCGAGTTCTCGCGCCTGTCGGGACGCGGCAACAAGGCCGCGCGCATCGCCACGTGGTGCCCCGTCTGGTACGCGGCGATCAGCATCTCGTACCTGCTCGTGCTGGGCTTCTATTCGACACTGCCGGCCAGCCACTCGGGCCTGCTATGGCGTCTGATTCTCGGTTTCGGCGCGGTGCCGGCAATCATCATCATTGCCGTTCGCAGCCGATACATCAGCGAATCGCCCGTTTGGGCGGCGAACCAGGGCGACCTGGAAGGTGCAGCGCGCATTCTGAAGCGCTCGTACGGTATCGATGCGGAGGTCGCGCCGGAAGTTGGTACCGGGACCGATCGCGCGCCCGTGCGCACAGGTTCGTGGCGCAATTACGGCGCGCTGCTGCGCGGCGTCTATCTGCGGCGAACGGTTCTCGCGACCGTCACCGGCATTGCTTCGGCTTTCGCCTATAACGCCGTCGCGTTCGGATTGCCCGTCATCATTTCGAGCTTCCTTGCACAGTCGATGCTCACGACGATTCTCGCCTCGCTCACGCTGAATCTCTGCTTTGCTTTCGTCGGCGGGCTGATTGCGGTGCGCATCGTGCCTGCGGTCGGCGCGTGGAAATTGACTGTGTTCGGCTACGCACTCCAGTTGATCGCGCTGCTGGGTCTTGCCGTCGTGGGCCGTCCGTCGTCGGTGCCCGAGGTGGTCGCGGCCGTTGCATTGCTCGCCTTGTTCCTGCTGGGCCAGGGCATCGGACCCGGATCGCACACCATGACCTTCGCGTCGTTGAGCTACCCGACGTCGCTGCGCGGGGTCGGCGTGGGCTTCAATCAGACGCTGATGCGCGCCAGTTCTGCCGCGTCGCTCTTTCTCTTTCCGGTGCTAGCTGCCGCGCTGAGCACGCGTGTTTTCTGGGTCATCGCGTTTGCACCGTTGTGCGGATTGCTGGCGTTGCTCGCCATCCGCTGGGAACCGTCGGGGTATGACGTCGATGCGGAGGATTTCCGCAGCGGGGTGTGAATCCGGGGACGGGTGCTGAGTAGTTCAACGCCCCGTCCCATCCTCCTCCTCCACGGCATCGACCTGAACAGCGGGCAGCCCGGAAGGCACGGCGGTCTCTCCCACCCGGCCCGTCACATGCACGAGCCGGCCCTGCAAGCGAAGCGCCGTCGCGCGTTCCACGCCCACGAGTTGCCACACCGTCCTGCCGTCGGAAACGACGGGATACGTAAACGGCTCATTGCCGCGAAGCACCAACGTACCGCGCAGATCGACCGGATCGCCGGGACGCGCTACGCCTGCGCACGCAACACCGGCACAAAGAACGAATGCAGACAGTAGAAGTGTTCGAAGCATGGCGGCAGCAGAGTCAAACCGTACGTGTGCAGTGGTTATCAACTTCAATCAGCCAGCAGCATGCGCGAAAAAAGCCGTCCCGGAAAGGGGACGGCTTCGCGAATCAACCCGACGCGATGCCGCCGCGCGACCAGGTTACTGCACGATGACCGACAGCGTCACGCCAGGAGGCAGCGTCACCGTTTCCTGGTAAGTACTCGCGACGTTCGAACGCGCCACCGGAAAACTCGCGTAGCCCAATAGAATGCCCGGCGAGGCCGACGGCAGCAAACGGACCATGGTCGAAGGATCGATGGACGGCAGCGTGAAGCCACCTTCCGCCCGCGACGGGAAGCTGTACTGCGCCATGTTCGCCGTGAGCGGCACCTGAGCGCTCGCGGCAGCAGTGAAGTGGCGCAGCTCCTGAGCGACGCTCGAATCCGGACGAACCTGCTTGATGGCGTCGTTCAGAATAGCCATCGACGTCGTCGCATTCTTGTCGTTCAACAGGGCCTTGTAAAACGCGAGGCCGAGTTGCCGGTTCAGGAAGCCGCCAAACGAGCCGTTGGTCGTGTAGCTGTCGCACGTCGTGTCGCCCACGTCCCACGTCGTCAGACCGCAGCTATAGCTGCCGTGGTTGTTGTACGTGAGATAGCTGATGAAGCGGTTGTCGCGGATGGCGTTGTAGGTGGAGTCGATATTGAAACTGACCCAATCCTCCATCATCATCGCGGTCGTTTCTTCGAGCCACGTGTCGTACGCGTACTGCGTCCCCATCAGCATGTCGCGTCGGTAGAAGTTCTGCATGTGGGTGCTTTCGTGCGCCATCACCGTCTGCATCGACTTCATGCCGGCCGCGCCGGCCAGATACAGCGTCTCCGAATCCAGATACAGCGACAGGTCCGCATTGCTGTAAGCCGTCTGGCCGCTGCCCTGGTTGACGAAGTTGTTCAGCGCCCAGAAGTAGCCCACCATGCCGTACGGCTGCGCATTGTGATCGAAGTTCGCGACGACGAGGTCGACCGGTTGCGATGCGCCAATCATGCCGGCCGTGCCGACCGTGCCCCAGAAGGGACCGCCTACGCCCGTGACCATGTCGTATATGCCGCCCGTGCCCGCGTAGTTCTGCAAAAGACTGCTGACGATTGCCGGCGTGATCTTGCCCGTGCCGTATTCGGAGGTCTCGACCCAGATATTGACCTTCGTGCCATCTGTGGTCGTGCCCACAGCCTGAAGCGTCATGTGGCGCTGCGTGTAGTCCGCCAGCCAGAAGTCGCGCGTATCGCCGATGTTGTAGGTCACCACCGAGCGCTGCACGCGGCCGACGACGTCAGCGGACAAACCCGAAGCAGCCGACGAGGCCGCGCTCTGCTGCACGAGCGTCTTCCAGCCGGTCGAGTTGAATTCGTGAATCCTTTGCACGAGCGGGTCTTCTCCGCCCGTCGATGCCGCCGAGGCCTGCGCCTTCATGGCGACGACGTCGGCCGTCGGCGCCGTCACGCTTGCGTTGAAGGCCACCGGCGTTGCCAGCTCATTGGTAAAAACGAGCGTGACGTTGCGGCCCGTCGTGCCTTTGAGCGACACATTGACGGTGTCGGACTGCGCGCCCGTGTTGAGCGCTTGCCACAGGCCCACGCCGCTGCCCGTATAGGTCGAGTCATCGGCCGCGCCGCAGTTCGAGCAGGCCGCGTGCAATTGGCCGTCGTCAGTCGGTGTCTGGGTGATGATCGGCGTGTTGCCGGCGGTGTTCGTGCCGGTGTTGGTGTTGGTGCCGCTGTTCGTGTTCGTGTTGTTGTTGGCCGTGCTGTTAGAGCCGCCATCGCCGCCGCCGCCACCGCCACATGCAGCCAGACTCGCGGCCAGAGAGAGCGCAACGATTACCCCGAATGCCGATTTCCGGCGCTTGATTCGCATATTCTTTTTCTCCACTACCGGTTCAGTGCCGTGAAAAACTCCTTGGCCGTGTTGCGCGCCGGATCCAGACGACCTCCGGGCCAGCGCAAAAAACACACTGCTTGTTGTCGGCAAAAAGACTTGGAAATTTAGGGTAATGAATTCGACTCGATTCGAATTGCATATTTCTTCGGCGATAGCCGGCTGGCGCAACCAGATAGCGTTCGGTCGCCGCCTCGCTGGAGATAAGTTGCATCGCTTCTGTCCGCGCTTAGCGACGCTTTTATTATGGACAACGGCTTACTGAACAGATCTCCTGGCGTGTGGAATTACGCTTACGAATGGATGCAAAGGTTCATGGTTTTGCCCACACGAAACACGAAAGGTTGTGATTAATCCAGCTTCGAAAAAACTCCCCTCTCGTGTCGAGATACTCCTATCGCGCGTCGACATATATGCCAATTAGACTGAATAGTCCCGAGCGGGCATTACACCTCTCGTAGCCGTACACGACGGCTCCGGCACCGCCTGTGCGGCGTGCCATAACAAAGCGCCCGATGTGCGGTTCCATGCAAATTTACTTGACACCTAAACTATCAAGACCTAAATTACCCCCAAGGCAGAGTCCACATTTGGGGAGCAAGCATGCGCATTGTCTGTATCGGCGGCGGGCCGGCCGGGTTGTACTTCGGCTTGTTGATGAAAAGCCGCAACCCGGATTACGAAGTCACGGTCGTCGAGCGCAACCGTCCCTATGACACTTTCGGCTGGGGCGTCGTGTTCTCCGACCAGACGCTCGGCAACCTGCGCGCCGCCGACGCCCCGAGCGCCGACGCGATCCTCGACGCGTTCAACCACTGGGACGACATCGAGATCAATTTCCGCGGCCGGCAAATCCGCTCGTCGGGTCATGGCTTCTGCGGCATCGGCCGTAAGCGCCTGCTGAACATCCTGCAAGCCCGCTGCGAAGAACTCGGCGTCAAGCTGGTGTTCGAAACCCAGGTGACGGACGACAACGTCTACGAAGCCGACCTGATCATCGCCTGCGACGGCCTGAACAGCGCGATCCGGCAAAAATACGCAGCCACGTATCAGCCGGACATCGACACGCGCGACTGCCGCTTCGTCTGGCTCGGTACAAAGAAACTCTTCGACGCATTCACCTTCGCGTTCGAAGAAACCGAATTTGGCTGGTTCCAGGCGCACGCTTACCGTTTCGACGATCAGACTTCCACCTTCATCGTCGAGACGCCCGAGCGCGTGTGGCGCGCCGCCGGTCTCGACGAGATGAGCAAGGAAGACAGCATCGCCTTCTGCGAAAAGCTGTTCGCGAAGTACCTCGACGGCCACGCGCTGATGTCGAACGCCGCGCATTTGCGCGGCTCGTCGCAATGGATTCGTTTTCCGCGCGTGGTCAACGGTGAATGGGTGCATTGGCGCGGCAACGCCGACGGTTCGCAAACGCCAATCGTGCTGATGGGCGACGCCGCGCATACCGCGCACTTCTCGATCGGCTCGGGCACCAAGCTCGCGCTCGAAGACGCGATCGAACTCGCCAACAGCATCGGCGCCCATCCCGGCGATCTGCCCGCCGCGCTGCAGCATTACACGGAAGTGCGCAGCATCGGCGTGCTGCGCATCCAGAACGCCGCGCGCAATTCGACGGAATGGTTCGAGCACGTCGATCGCTACACGTCGTTCGAGCCGGAACAGTTCGCGTATTCGCTGCTCACGCGCTCGCAGCGCATTTCGCACGAAAATCTGCGCGAGCGCGACGCGCGCTATCTGTCGGGTTTCGAAGACTGGCTCGCGCAGCGCTCGGGTGTCGAGCGCGCGCCGGACCAACACTCGGTCCCGCCGATGTTCACGCCGTTTACGCTGCGCGGCGTCACGCTGAAAAACCGCGTAGTGGTCTCCCCGATGGCGCAATACTCGGCGGTGGACGGCATCGCCGGCGACTATCACCTGATGCACCTCGGCGCGCGCGCCATGGGCGGCGCCGGGCTCGTGATGACCGAGATGACCTGCGTGTCGCCGCAAGCGCGCATCACGCCCGCGTGTCCCGGCATGTATGCGCCTGAGCATCTGAGCGCGTGGAAGCGGATCGTCGATCTCGTGCATCGTCAGTCGGACGCGAAAATCGGCATTCAGCTCGGCCATTCGGGCGCCAAAGGTTCGACGCGCGTCGCGTGGGAAGGCATCGACCAGCCGCTCGCCGAAGGCAACTGGCCGCTCGTCTCGGCCTCGCCGCAACAATATCTGCGCGGCGTCAGCCAGCATTCGCGCGAAGCCACGCATGAAGAATTGCGCGAGATCGAAGCGCAATTCGTCAACGCGACGCGCATGTCGGCGCAAGCCGGCTTCGACTGGCTCGAACTGCACTGCGCGCACGGCTATTTCCTGTCGAGCTTCCTGTCGCCGCTGACCAATCAGCGCACCGACGAATACGGCGGCTCGCTCAAAAACCGTTTGCGCTATCCGCTGCAGGTTTTCAAGGCGATCCGCGCGGTATGGCCGCAAGACAAGCCGATTTCCGTGCGTATCTCCGCGAACGATTGGGTCGAAGGCGGCACCACGCCGGACGACGCCGTGCAGATCGCCCGCGCCTTCAAGGCGGCCGGCGCGGACATGATCGACGTATCGTCGGGTCAGGTCAGCAAGGAAGAGAAGCCCGTGTACGGCCGCATGTTCCAGACGCCGTTCGCGGACCGCGTGCGCAACGAAGCCGGCATCGCGACGATCGCGGTCGGCGCGATATCGGAAGCGGATCACGTGAACAGCATCATCGCCGCGGGCCGTGCGGATCTGTGCGCGATTGCGCGCCCGCACCTGGCGAATCCGTCGTGGACGCTGAACGAAGCGGCGAAGATCGGCTATTTCGATGTCGCGTGGCCGAAGCCCTACACCGCCGCGAAGTCGCAACTCGAACGCAATCTGGAACGCGAGCGCGCTCAGGCCATCGCGAACGCGGGTCTGTCGCCGCAAGAACGCGCGCAACGCGCAGAAGGAACCACGTGAGCCACGTGAATATGCCCCCCTCCCCGCTCGCAGGCCAGCACGCCGTCGTCACCGGTGGCGGCAGCGGCATCGGCGCGGCCGTCGCGGAAGCACTGTTGCGCGCTGGCGCACGCGTTACCTTGATGGGCCGCAACGTGCAGCGGCTCGCGATGCAGCAGGAAAAATGCAACGCGCTGGGCGACGTGACGTATCTCGGCGTGGACGTGACGCAGGAAGCGTCGGTCGCGAACGCATTCAGCCAGGCGGGTACGATCGATATCCTCGTCAATAACGCGGGTCAGGCGCAAGCCGCGCCGTTCATGCACACCGACATGGCGCTGTGGCAGCGCATGCTCGACGTGAACCTGACCGGCGTCTTTCTCGGCACGCGCGCGGTATTGCCCGGCATGCTCGAACGCGGACATGGACGCATCGTCAACGTCGCGAGCACGGCGGGGCAAATCGGTTACGCGTACGTCGCCGCGTATTGCGCCGCCAAACACGGCGTGATCGGTCTTACGCGTTCGCTCGCGCTTGAAGTCGCGACGAAGGGCATCACGGTCAACGCCGTGTGCCCCGGCTACACGGAAACCGAACTGCTGCACGCATCGCTCGAACAGATCACCAGCAAGACCTCGCGCACCGAACAGCAGGCGCGCGAAACCTTGCTGCGCTCGAATCCGCAACATCGTTTCGTGAGTCCCGAGCAAGTCGCCAACAGCGTTCTGTGGCTGTGCCAACCCGGCTCGGATGCCATCACGGGGCAATCCATTTCCATCTCCGGTGGAGAAGTGATGTGACCAGGTCATCGAACACGAAAAAGCCCGCTGCGACGGGTGAAACGAAGCCGACACGCAAAGGCGTGGCCAAACCCGCGGAGAACGTCGTGGACCTCGAAATGAGCACTGGCGCGGACAGTCACATGGGCTTGCGCCTGTGGTTGCGCATGCTGACCACGACGAACCTCGTGCAAGCCGAGTTGCGCAAGCGTCTGCGAAACGAATTCGACACGACGTTGCCGCGTTTCGATCTGATGGCGCAGCTCGAACGTCATCCCGAAGGGCTGAAGATGACGGAACTGTCGCGGCGCTTGATGGTGACGGGCGGCAACGTCACCGGCATTACCGATCAGCTCGAAAAAGAAGGGCTGGTATCGCGCGACACGGACCCGAACGATCGCCGTTCGATCAGCGTGTGTTTGACGCCTGTCGGCCGCAAGGCGTTCGACAAGATGGCGGCCGCGCACGAGCAATGGGTCGTCGAACTGTTCGGCGGGCTGAGCCTCGAGGAAAAGTCGCGCACACATCAACGGCTTGGGAAACTCAAGCAACATTTGCTCGACAGTCTGAAAGATTGAGACTGTCTGAGAGATTGAAACGTACCGAACCGCAGGAGACACCATGACACGATCCAACGCCGACGCACTGCTGGCCGGCAATCGCCTGACACTCGCCGGTTATGAGGCGCGCCACTTCGGCTGGTCGGTGACCAGCAAGGTCGCAACCATCACGCTGAACCGCCCCGAGCGCAAGAACCCGCTCACCTTCGAATCGTACGCAGAGCTGCGCGACCTGTTCCGGCAACTCGCCTATGCGACCGATGTGAAAGCGGTCGTGATCCACGGCGCGGGCGACAACTTCTGTTCCGGCGGCGACGTGCACGACATCATCGCGCCGCTCATCGACCTGCCGATGCCCGAACTGCTGCTCTTCACGCGCATGACCGGCGATCTCGTCAAGGCCATGCGCCATTGCCCGCAACCCATCATCGCAGCCGTCGACGGCGTCTGCGCCGGCGCGGGCGCAATTCTCGCGATGTCCTCGGACATGCGCCTCGGCACCGTGCGCAGCAAGCTCGCCTTCCTGTTCTCCCGCGTGGGTCTCGCGGGCTGCGATATGGGCGCTTGCGCGATCCTGCCGCGCATCATCGGCCAGGGCCGCGCCGCCGAACTGCTCTTCACGGGCCGTTCGGCAAGCGGCGATGAAGGCCACGCGTGGGGCTTCTACAACCGCCTGTGCGAACCGGCCGCCCTCGTCGAAGAAGCGCAGAAGCTCGCCGCCGATCTCGTCGCCGGTCCGACGTTCGCGCACGGCATCACGAAGACGATGCTGCACCAGGAGTGGAGCATGAGCATCGACGAAGCGATCGAATCGGAAGCGCAGGCGCAGGCGATCTGCATGAGCACGCGCGATTTCGAGCGTGCATACAGCGCGTTCGCCGGGAAGTCGCGTCCGGTGTTCGAAGGAGACTGAGTTGAGCGTCGATAACACACTGGATTGGCATAGCGCGCTCGCGTGGCCGTTCTTCGAGCCGCGTCATCGCGAACTGGCCGCCGGCATCGAAGCATGGTGCAGCGCGAATCTCGGACACGAAGATCACGCAGACACCGACGCAACCTGCCGGCGCCTCGTGCGTGAACTCGGCGCCGCGGGCTGGTTGAAATACGGCGTAGGCGGCGTTGCCTACGGCGGCCACGGCGACACGATCGATACGCGCGCCGTGTGCCTGCTGCGCGAAACGCTCGCCAGGCACTCGGGCCTCGCCGATTTCGCGCTGGCGATGCAAGGCCTCGGCTCGGGCGCGATCTCGCTCGGCGGCACGCATGAACAGAAGACCCGCTATCTGCCGCGCGTTGCAAACGGCACGGCGCTTGCCGCGTTCGCGCTATCGGAACCGGAAGCGGGCTCGGACGTCGCCGCGATGGCACTGTCCGCCCGGGAAGATGGCGACGCCTACGTGCTCGACGGCGACAAGACGTGGATCTCCAATGGCGGCATCGCCGACTTCTACGTCGTGTTCGCGAGAACCGGCGAAGCGCCGGGCGCGCGCGGCATCAGCGCATTCATCGTCGATGCCGATACGCCCGGGCTCGACATCGCCGAACGCATCGACGTAATCGCGCCGCACCCGCTCGCGCGGCTGCACTTTGCAGACGCTCGCGTGCCGCGCAGCCAGATGCTCGGCGCACCCGGTGAAGGCTTCAAGCTCGCCATGCGCACGCTGGATATTTTCCGCACGTCCGTCGCGGCCGCGTCGCTGGGATTCGCGCGTCACGCGATGGCCGAAGGTCTCGCGCGCGCCGCGTCACGCAAGATGTTCGGGCAGACGCTCGGGGACTTCCAGCTCACGCAGGCCAAGCTCGCGCAAATGGCGTTGACCATCGACAGCAGCGCGTTGCTCGTCTATCGGGCCGCATGGCTTCGCGATCAGGGCGAAAGCGTCACACGTGAAGCGGCGATGGCGAAGTGGCACGCCAGCGAAGGCGCGCAGCAGGTGATCGACGCCGCCGTGCAGCTCTTCGGCGGCATGGGCGTGCAAAGCGGCACCGCCGTCGAGATGCTGTATCGCGAGATTCGTGCGCTGCGCATTTACGAAGGCGCGACAGAAGTGCAGCAGTTGATCATCGGCCGCGATCTGCTGAAGGCGCATGCCGCCGCCGCGGAGCAACGCTGATGAGCGCGACCTTCGAAAGGCCCGTGCGCATCCGCTTCTCGCACTGCGACCCGGCGGGCATCGTGTTCTTTCCGCAATATCTGGTGATGACCAACGCCCTGGTCGAAGACTGGTTCAACGAAGGCCTGCACGTCGACTACGCGCATATGATCGCGCAGCGCCGGGTCGGCTTGCCGATCGTCAAACTCGACTGCGAATTCTCGCGGCCGAGCCAGATGGGCGAAACGATCGCGCTGACGCTGAGCGTGAGCGCGATCGGCCGGCGCTCGATCAGCATCGACATCGTCGGCCATTGCGGCGGCGAAACCCGCTTTCGCGCGAAGCAGGTGCTCGTGACCACGTCGTTCGACAGCGGCAAATCCATCGACATTCCCGCCGACATCGCGAGCGCGCTCGCGAAGTTCGCACCCCAAACCGAATCCATCGAGGCGAATCGCTCATGAAACAGGCTCTCCTTCCCGCTGGCTGGATCAAACCGCGCGGCTACGCGAACGGCGTCGCGGCCCACGGCACGCAGGTCTTCATTGCCGGCCAGATCGGCTGGGACGAACAGGCGACATTCCAGACCGCCGACTTCGCCGCGCAAGCCATTCAGGCGCTCAAGAACGTGGTGGCCGTGCTGCTCGAAGCAGGCGGCCAACCCGAGCACCTCGTGCGAATGACGTGGTATGTCACCGACAAACGCGAGTATCTCGCGGCGCTGAAAGATATCGGCCGCGCGTTTCGCGAGCTGATCGGCGACTACGACATCGCGATGAGCGCGGTGCAGGTCGTCGCGCTGATCGAGGACGAAGCGAAAGTCGAGATCGAAGCGACCGCGGTGATTCCGCAGTAAGCATCGAACGAACGCAGCCCACGCCACGACTCACGCCAACCGAAGCGCATTTAGCCGGCTCAACGCCCGGGAGACCCAGATGGAACCGTCAGCACACGTCGATACTTTCGCGCGCGACAATCTTCCGCCGCAGGACCAATGGCCCGTCTTCCTGCTCGACAACCCGGACGTGGCCTACCCGGCGCGCCTGAACTGCGCGACCGAGCTGCTCGAGCGCACCATCGAAGCGGGCCATCGCGACCGTCCGGCGATCTGGTCCGATGTGGACGGCGCGCCGCGCGCCACCACCTATGGCGAACTGCTTGCGCTGGTCAACCGCAGCGCGCACGTGCTGGTCGATGAAATGGGTTTGCAACCAGGCAACCGCGTACTGCTGCGCGGGCCCAATACGCTGCAGATGGCCGTCGCCGCGCTCGCCGCGCTGAAGGCCGGACTGGTCGTGGTGCCGACCATGCCCTTGCTGCGTGCGAAGGAACTGAAGCAGATCATCGACAAGGCACAGATCAGCGCGGCATTGTGCGACGCGCGCCTGACCGAAGAGCTGGCACGCTGCGCGAATTCGCAGGACGAGTTCTACTGCGCGAGCCTGAAGCAAACGCGCCTCTTTCACGACGACGCCGCCGATTCGCTCGACACCCTCGCGATCAACAAGCCCGAGCACTTCACCGCGTGCGACACCGCCGCCGACGACGTCTGCCTGATCGCCTTCACCAGCGGCACGACCGGTGAGCCGAAGGGCTGCATGCACTTTCACCGCGACGTGCTGGCGATGTGCGATCTGTTCCCGCGTCACGTGCTCAAGCCGTCGTCGAGCGATGTGTTCTGCGGCACGCCGCCGCTCGCGTTCACGTTCGGCCTCGGCGGCCTGCTGTGCTTTCCGCTGCGGGTGGGAGCATCCACGGTGCTGATCGAGAAGCTCACGCCCGAGACCTTGCTGCAAACGGTCGAACGATTTCACGCGACCATCATGTTCACCGCGCCGACCTTCTATCGGCAAATGGCGCCGCTCGTCGCGCGTCATGACCTGTCGAGCCTGAAGAAGACCGTGTCGGCAGGCGAAGCGCTGCCCGATTCCACGCGGCGTCTGTGGCGCGACGCGAGCGGCATCGACATGATCGACGGCATCGGCGGCACCGAGCTGATCCATATTTTCATTGCCGCGCAGGGCGAGGAGATTCGTCCGCACGCAATCGGCCGAGCGGTGCCGGGCTACGTCGTGCAGGCCGTGGATGACGCAATGCAACCGGTGCCGCCCGGCACGATCGGCAAACTCGCGGTGCGCGGCCCGACCGGCTGCCGCTATCTCGCCGACGAGCGGCAAGCGAAGTTCGTGCGCGATGGCTGGAATCTGCCGGGCGATTCGGTGTATCTCGACGCGGACGGCTACGTGTTCTACCAGGCACGCGCCGACGACATGATCGTCTCGGCCGGCTACAACATCTCCGGTCCCGAAGTGGAAAGCGTGCTGCTGCAACACGACGCGGTGGCCGAATGCGGCGTTATCGGTCTGCCGGACGAGACGCGCGGACAGATCGTCAAGGCGTTCGTCGTGCTCAACCCGGGCTATGCCCCGGATGACAAACTGGTCGCGCAATTGCAGGATTTCGTGAAAAATAGCGTGGCGCCGTATAAATACCCACGCGTCATCACATTCGTCGATGCGTTGCCGCGTACTGAAACCGGCAAGCTCAAACGCTTCGAGTTGCGCACGATGGCGTAACCCACACTACAAGATTGGAGGCATACCGCATGGCTGGCTCTTTCATCGAAGTCGTCGCCCAGGATGGCGGCCGTTTCAACGCCTACGTCGCGCGTCCGGCGCAAGGGTCGGGCCCGGGGCTCGTCCTGTTGCAGGAGATCTTCGGCGTCAACGACTCGATGAAGGCCACCGCCGAGCGCTACGCTGAGGAAGGTTATGTGGTGCTGGTGCCCGATCTGTTCTGGCGCATCAAACCGGGCATCGAGCTCGGTTACGGTGAAGCCGATATGCAGCAAGCGCTCGGCTATCTCGGGCAGTTCAACGTCGACCTCGCTGTGGACGACATCGCCGCGACCATGGCCACATTGCGCACGCTGCCCGAACAGGCCGGCAAGGTCGGCACGGTGGGCTACTGCCTCGGCGGCAAGCTCGCGTTCCTGAGCGCGGCGCGCACCGATGTCGACTGCGCGGTCAGCTACTACGGCGTAGGCCTCGACGCGCATCTGGACGAAGTGTCCGCCGTGCGCTGCCCGATGGTGTTCCATTTCCCGGAGAATGACGCGCACTGCCCGCCGCAAACGCGCGAGCAGATCAGCGCCGCCCTGCGCACGCGTGCGCAAATCGAGCAATACGTGTACCCCGGTTGCGATCACGCGTTCGCGGCGCCCGCACGTGCGCAGTACGACAAACCCGCCGCGATGATGGCGTATTCGCGCACACTCGCGCTGCTGCGCAAAGTGCTGGGCCCGGTCTACGATCTGAACGCGTTGTGGGAAGCGCACTGCTACCACGAGTTCGCCACGCGCGACGTGGACGCGGTCATGCCAACCATGGTCGCCGAGCCCTACGTCAACCACGTGCCGACGATGACCGGCGGCGTCGGCCATGACCGGCTCAAACGCTTCTACACGCATCACTTCGTCAACTCGAATCCGCCCGACACGAAGCTGATCCCGATTTCACGCACGATCGGCGCGGACCGCATCGTCGACGAGTTCGTTTTCAGTTGCACGCATAGCTGCGAAATCGACTGGCTGTTGCCGGGCGTCGCGCCGACCGGCAAGTATTTCGAAGTGCCGATGCTGGCGGTGGTGTGCTTCCGTGGCGACAAGCTCTATAACGAGCACATCTATTGGGATCAGGCCTCGGTGCTGGTGCAGGTGGGCCTGCTGAATCCCGAGGGACTGCCGGTGGCCGGGATCGAAAGCGCGCGCAAGCTGCTCGATGAAACCTTGCCGTCGAATCAACTGATGGGCAGCAAGGCGCAGGTCTGATTCGTGCCGGTGGGCAGGGGCCACGAGGTGCGACTAGAGTCACACCTCGGCACAACATCCCTATGATCTGATGCTCCACTGTCCAACGCCCATCGACCCATGCTCACCGTCCATCATCTGAACAACTCCCGCTCGCAACGCGTGTTATGGCTGCTCGAAGAACTCGGCGTGCCATATGAGATCAAGCGTTACGAGCGCGATCCGAAAACGATGCTGGCGCCGCCCGAATTGCGCGCGGTGCATCCGCTCGGCAAGTCGCCGGTGATAACCGATGACGGCCTCACCATCGCCGAGTCGGGTGCGATCGTCGAGTATCTGATCGGCAAGTACGGTGAGGGGCGTTTCGCTCCGGCGCCCGGCACGCCCGAATGGCTGCGATACACGTACTGGCTGCACTATGCGGAAGGCTCGGCCATGCCGCCGCTGCTGCTGAAGCTGGTGGCGCTGCGCATTGCCAGCGCGCCGATGCCGTTCTTCGCGAGGCCCATCGCGCGCAAGATCGCGGCGACGCTGCAAGCGAGCTTCGTCGATCCGCAACTGAAATTGCACCTTGGCTATATCGACAAGGAACTGAGCGCAACCGGCTGGTTCGTCGGCAACGACTTCACCGCCGCGGACGTGCAGATGAGCTTCCCGCTCGAAGCCGCGACGGCGCGCGGCGGGTTGAACGGCCAGATTCCCGCGATAGCGGGCTTCCTGCAACGCATTCACGCGCGGCCGGCCTATCAGCGCGCGCTCGACCGCGGCGGCAAGTACGACATACTCGGCGGCGACTGACGCGGCTCGCGGTTTGCAGACCCGGGGTTTCGTAGTGTGCCGCGAAACGCGCGAGTGCTAGACTCAAAAGCTCATTGGCTTCGACGAATTCGCGCCGCCGGTGTCCACCCCGGCGGCGGCACATCCGGCAACGGCTCACATCCTCGAATCCGCTGGATTCCGCCCCGAACCGAGCCCGCTCGATCGCGGCACAGGAGCGCCCGCATGACCCATCATTCCATTCACGGCAAGCAACGCTGGCTGGCGCTCATCGTGCTGTGCCTGGGCGTCTTGATGATCGTGCTCGACACCACCATCGTCAACGTCGCGCTGCCGTCCATCGCGGCGGACCTCGGCTTTACCGAAACTTCGCTGGTCTGGGTCGTCAACGCCTACATGCTCACGTTCGGCGGCTGTCTGCTGCTCGGCGGACGGCTCGGCGATCTGTTTGGACACCGCAAGCTGTTCCTCGGCGGCATTACGCTCTTCACGCTGGCGTCGCTCGCGTGCGGCATGGCGAACTCGCAAATCCTGCTCGTCGCCGCACGCGCCGTGCAGGGTTTGGGCGGCGCCATCGTTTCGGCCGTGTCGTTGTCGCTGATCATGAATCTGTTCACCGAACCCAGCGAGCGCGCAAAAGCCATGGGCGTGTACGGCTTCGTCTGCGCGGGCGGCGGCAGCATCGGCGTGCTGCTCGGCGGCCTGCTCACCAACCTGCTGAGCTGGCATTGGATCTTTCTCGTCAACCTGCCTATCGGCATCGCCGTGTACGCACTGTGTGTCGCGCTACTGCCGTCCGCGCGCGGGCATGCTCACGGCGAGCGGCTCGACGTGGCCGGCGCGGTCACGGTCACCGCGTCGCTGATGCTCGCCGTCTACGCGGTGGTCAACGGCAACGAAGCAGGCTGGACCTCGGCGCAAACGCTCGGCTTGCTGTTCGTCGCGCTCGCGTTGATGGCCGCGTTCCTGACGATCGAAGCGCGGGTCCAACATCCGCTGATGCCGCTCGGCCTGTTCCGGCTGCGCAATGTCGCGACCGCGAATGTAGTTGGCGTGCTGTGGGCCGCCGCGATGTTCGCCTGGTTCTTTATCTCCGCGCTGTACCTGCAGCGGGTGCTCGGCTACCGGCCGTTGCAGGTCGGGCTCGCGTTCCTGCCCGCCAATCTGATCATGGGATTCTTTTCGCTCGGCCTGTCGGCGCGCGTGGTGATGCGCTTCGGTTTGCGTCGTCCGTTAGCTGTCGGTCTGCTGGTCGCCGCGTGCGGTCTCGCGTGGTTCGCACGCGCGCCGGTCGACGGCAGCTTCGTGCCCGACGTGCTGCCCGGCATGATCCTGCTCGGCTTCGGCGCGGGCATCGCGTTCAATCCGATGCTGCTCGCCGCGATGAGCGACGTCGATCCCGCCGATTCGGGCCTCGCGTCCGGCATCGTCAACACGTCCTTCATGATGGGCGGCGCGCTCGGCCTCGCGGTGCTCGCGAGTCTCGCCGCCGCGCGCAGCGACGCGCTGCAAGCCTCGGCCGGCGCGATAGCGGCGCTCAACAGCGGCTATCACGTGGCGTTTCTGTTCGGGGCGATTTTCGCGGCGGCGGCCGGCGTGCTCGGCGGCTTGCTGCTGCGGCCAGGCCAAGCCGGCGGTGCGGGCGCTCATGGCGCGCCGGCATCGTCGGACCCCTCGGCACCCCCGCGCGCCGCGGGCAACGAGGCGGCGACAGAAAACTACTGAGCCGCGCGCTGCAACGCGCAATCGAGCGGGACAGGGTGCAAAACCGCAAGCGCGATCAAACGACGCGGTTCACCGCAGGCTATGCTGGCTTCATGCTCACGTGAGAGCCGATATGAACCCGGTTGGAAAAGCGCTCTGGTTTATCGAAAGCCATTTTGCCGACGAGTTGACGCTCGACGAGATCGCCCGCTCTGGATGCGTGTCGCGCTTTCACATGGCACGCGCGTTCGAAGCGGCCACCGGGCGCCCGGTCATGCGCTACGTTCGCGCGCGCCGTCTGAGCGAAGCCGCGCGACGTCTCGCCGATGGCGCGCCCGACATCCTCGCGGTCGCGATCGACGCCGGTTACGGCTCTCACGAAGCATTCACGCGCGCGTTTCGCGAGCAATTCGGGCTCACGCCGGAAGCGCTGCGCGCGCGTGGCCAACTCGACCACCTCGCCATCGTGGAGCCGATCAAAATGGACGAAACCCTTCTCACGCATCTGGAGCCACCGCGCTTCGAAGACGGCAAGCCGTTTCTCGTCGCGGGTTTGAGCGAGCGATATTCGTGCGACACCAGCAAGGCAATTCCATCGCAATGGCAGCGCTTTGGCGCGTACTTCGGCAAGGTGCCGGGGCAAGTGGGCGGCGTGGCTTACGGCGTGTGCTACAACGCCGACGACGCCGGCAATTTCGACTATCTGTGCGGCGTCGAAGTCAGCGATTTTTCGGCGTTGCCGGAACAACTGAGCCGTGTGCGGATTGCCGCGCAAAGGTACGCGGTGTTCAGCCATCGCGAGCATATTTCGACGATTCGCCGTACGTTGAATACGATCTGGAATCAGTGGCTGCCGGCGTCGGGGCATGTGCCCGCGGATGCGCCGAACTTCGAGCGCTACGACGAGAAGTTCGATCCGGTCAGCGGCATGGGCGGGCTGGAGATCTGGTTGCCGTTGAAGAGTTGATTCGGCGCGGGCCGTTGCTGCCTGCGGTTCATTGCTAACGTCACGGCACTTTTCATCGACGGGCTCTCCGTGCGAAGCACGACTGCAAGAGCGGCGTTACGCTGACTCGGGCCAGGAGCGGCCCGATCATGAGACGAGCCCACAGGTCAGCCGATCACACGCCGCCCTTCGACAGGGTAGTTCGGGTCCGTATAGCCGGGCGTCGACGCATGGCCCGGGGGAACCAGGCTATCGACGAACTTTTCGTCGTCCGGTCCAAGTTGCAGTGTCAGCGCTTCGAGATAGCTGTCCCAGTGCGCTTCCGTACGCGGGCCCGCGATGGCGGAACTCACGAGCCTGTTCTTCAGCACCCAGGCAATCGCGAACGCAATCGACGTCGTACCGCGTTCAGCAGCATGCGCCGCAATTTTCTGCGCGATGGCCAGCGACTCGGGCCGCCACTCGGTCTGCTGGATACGTTTGTCGCCGCGCCCAGCCCGGGAGTCGGCGGGCGGCGCGCCGTCGAGCGCATATTTACCCGTGAGCACCCCACGCGCGAGCGGACTGTAGGGCACCACACCGATGCCATAGTGTCCGGCCGCGGGCATCAACTCGACTTCAGCCGTGCGATCGACCATGTTGTAGACCGGCTCGATCGCCACAGGGCGATCTATTCCAAGCTGATCGGCAAGGCGCACAATCTCCGCAATGCGCCAGGCGCGGAAGTTGGACAGGCCGAAATAGCGCACCTTGCCCTCGCGGATCAGATCGCCGATAGCACGCACGCCTTCCTCGAGCGGCGCATCGACGAGCGACCGATGGAAGTAAAGGACATCGATGTAGTCGGTGCCAAGCCGCTTCAGGCTCGCATCGACCGTCTGGAAAATCCACTTGCGCGATTGGCCCTGCTGGTTCGGACGCGCGTCAGCCGAAGCGGGATAGCCGAACTTCGTCGCGACGACCCAGTCGTCACGTCGTTGCGCAATCGCGCGGCCGACGATTTCTTCGGAGCGCCCGGCGTGATAAACGTCGGCGGTATCCAGGAAGTTCACGCCCTGATCGTACGCCTTGTCGATAATCCGGCGGGACGTGGCCTCATCCGTTTCGCCGCCGAACATCATCGCGCCCAGACACAGAGGCGAAACCTTGAGGGCGCTGCGGCCGAGATATCGATAGTCCATCATCTTCTCCATGCAGGCCGGGCCTGCGGTTGCTATTGGAGAGATGATAGGCAAACGGCATCTAGCGATACAGTCCCTAAAACCGCAAAGCTTTATGAATGGCGATCATCAATGAAACAGGCCTTACCGTTTGGTGTCCTCGGGGCGGTAACGCAATGCGTCGATGACAACGGTCATCGCTCGCGAAAACTCCCGGCGATTCGCGTAGTACGCATGCAGACCGGGGAAAGTCGGACACCAGTCCTCCAGCACCCGGATGAGGCGCCCCGCCGCGACATGAGCCTGCACCAGATCAGCCGGCACATACGCGAGACCGCATCCCGACAAGGCCGCATCCAGCATCTGATAGGTTCCATTGAAAGCAAACTGACCTTCCACCCGTGCCTGAACCGCACGAGTGCCCTTTTTCAGTTCCCACGGATAAAAGCCGCCAAGGGTCGGCAAGCGGAGATTGATGCAGTTATGCGCGGTCAGGTCCTGCGGCTTTCGCGGCAATTCCCGCTCTGCCAGATACCCAGGCGAGCCGACGATCGCCATGCGCATATCCGGCGCAATGCGGACCGCGATCATGTCCCTGGCGACCTGATCGCCGTTGCGAACGCCGATGTCGTAACGATCGGCCACGATATCGGACAGGCCGTAGTCCGTCATGATCTCGACCTTGATCTCCGGATACTTGCGCAGGACTTTCGACAAGCGCGGCCACAGGACGGTTTTGGTCGCGTAGTCGGTGGCGGTGATGCGAATGGTGCCCGCGGGTTTGTCACGAAACTCGGTCACGGCCGCCAGTTCGGATTCGATCTCTTCGAAACGCGGCGCGACGGTCAGCAGGAGACGCTCGCCCGCCTCGGTCGGCGCGACGCTGCGCGTGGTGCGGGTCAGCAGGCGCAGTCCGAGCCGGGATTCGAGTGAGCGAATCGTGTGGCTCAAAGCGGATTGCGACACGCCCAGTTGCGCCGAGGCCCGCGTAAAACTGCGCTCGCGCGCGACGGCGATGAAGGCGAGCAGGTCGTTATAGTTTTCGCGGCGCATTAATGAACTCGTTTCATAGGTGTTTGCCGATTTTAGCGTCTAGTCGCGAGAGGCCGCGAAAGTTAGATTGGTCAATGTCGCGAAACCTCGCTCGCGCCAACGTCGCACGGAAGCGGCTCATGGCGCGGCGGAGCATCGCAGGCTTGTCAGAAGAGACATTCGGGCAAGAAGGTCGTTTAACGCCGCCCGCGCGCCGCTGAGGGAAATGATCCATGAAAACTGTCGCTCTGGCGATGCTGGTGCTTTCTCTCGGTTTCGCGGGCTGCTCGCCAATCGAAAGGAAACCAGCTATGCAATCCGATTCCCATTCTCCCGCCAACGTGCTCGACGGCATGCGTGCGGTATCACCGGCCCTTGAACGCTATACGACCGAAGTCGTGCTGGGCGATCTGTGGAAGCGTCCCCAACTGTCCGCGCGAGACCGCAGTATCGTCACGCTTTCGGTCCTGATTGCACGCGATCAGAGCGCGGAGATGCCGTATTACCTCGACCTCGCGCTCGACAGCGGCCTCAAACCCAGCGAGATTTCCGAAATCATCACGCATCTGGCGTTCTACTCCGGTTGGGCGAATGCGACGTCGGCGGTGAAGGTGACGAATGCCGTCTTCGAGCGGCGCGGCATCACGGCGGCGCAACTCCCGCCCGCCTCCGGCGAGCTTCTCCCGCTCGACGAAGCCGCCGAAGCGCAGCGCGATAGAACGGTCGCGCAGAACTTCGGCTCAGTGGCGCCGGGCGTCGTCCAATTCACGCGAGACGCGCTGTTTCTCGACCTGTGGCTGAGGCCCGGACTCGCGCCGCGAGATCGCAGTCTCGTGACCGTCAGCGCGCTGGTTGCCGCGGGTCAGGTCGCGCAACTGACGTATCACCTGAACCGGGCCATGGATAACGGACTGACCCAGGCACAGGCTTCGGAAGTCATGACGCAACTGGCGTTCTATACAGGTTGGCCCAACGTGTTTACCGCGCTGCCCGTCGTCAAGGAGGTCCTGGAGAAGCGGCCCGGTTGACGGGTCGACCGGTAGTTGAAAGATGAATTGGATGCGATCGTCATTAACGAAGACCTGCCCGTTACACCGTTTTGCGAAGTCGAGGGGGTGGCGACCGACTGTCTGACGTTCAACTTTTGGAAAGGATCATTTCCTCGCGTCGGCGTCTTTTGTCGCGACCTTACCTGTCGCTCGAGCGCGTCAGGACGATGGTAGTCGGCTGGGCCCAGTAACAACCCAGCCGACCACTGCACGACTACGAATCGAAGTATCCCGTTGAGTTCAACGGCGTTTCATCTTGATCACACGCGAAATCTGCGCGAGCGTAAAGCTGGTGTTCTGCACGTATCTCGCATACTCCATCGGAGCAGTCAGCGATTCATCGGTGATGTATTCACCCACGTAACGGAATCGATCCGTCGCGGTTCGGATAAAAACAGGAATGGGGTCGGTCTGTCGCGCGAGCGTTCGACCGGCCGCTCGCGCAGCCGCGCTGCCATCGCACACGATGACTTCCGGTGCGTGCGGATTGAGATCCTGACGCAATCGTGCGGCAACGACCTTTCCGCCTTTCACCGCCAGGAATGCCTGTTTGCATCCTCCCGTCACCCGATGAATTTCTTCCCTCGAATACTCTTTGCCAGTTTCAAACATGATGTTGCTCCTAATAGTGACGCGTGGCTGTCAGGCAGCAGCGTCAAGCGGAGCGATGATATCGACCCTCAGCTAAATGCCTCGTAAAAAGCTCTGGATTCTTAATAAAAGCGGCATGCGAATGTCAAACCGGCGCACGGGCCGAGCTTCTGCAAAGGCGTGATCGTCGTCGCCCATAAAAGCATCGTTACCGGGCTCGCAACTCCACCGGCACACACTACACTTGGAAACGGATCGACCCTATTGATCGTCGGCGCGCCGCGTCGAGTCGAGCTTATTCACCCGTCACGGAGGAAGAATATGTGCCCGGTATTCGTCGATGTAGCGGAGCAAAAGCGCCTGAACGACTCGCGAGAGTCGCACGTACCGTGGAAGAAATGGGGGCCCTACCTCAGCGAGCGGCAATGGGGAACGGTGCGCGAAGACTACAGCGACAACGGCGATGCCTGGAACTACTTCACCCATGACCATTCGCGCTCCCGCGCCTACAAGTGGGGCGAAGACGGGCTCGGCGGACTGTGCGACGACCAGCAGCGGCTGTGCTTCGCGCTCGCGTTATGGAACGAGCGCGACCCGATACTGAAGGAGCGGCTCTTCGGCCTCACCAACAGCGAAGGCAATCATGGCGAGGACGTGAAGGAGTATTACTTCTACGTCGACAGTACGCCGACGCATTCGTACATGAAGTACCTCTATAAATATCCGCAGCGGGAATATCCATACCGGGATCTGGTCGAGACCAACCGGACGCGATCGCGCGAGGAGATGGAATACGAACTGCTCGACACCGGCATCTTCGACGACGACCGCTATTTCGACGTGTTCGTGGAATACGCGAAGGCCGCCCCGGAAGACGTCCTCGTGCGGATTACCGTGCACAACCGCGGACCACAGGCGGCGCGGCTGCAGGTTTTGCCGACGCTCTGGTTCCGCAACACATGGGCGTGGGGCGAGGACGATCGCAAGCCGTCGCTGCACGACGCGGGCGCCGGCGTCATTCGGGCCACCCATCATGATCTGGGCGAATACTGGCTCCATTGCGAAGGCGCGCCACAGACGCTCTTCACCGACAACGAAAGCAATGCGCACCGCCTGTGGAATCAGCCCAACACTTCGCCCTTCGTGAAGGACGCATTCCACGATTACGTGATCTCGGGACAGCGCGACGCCGTCAATCCCGCCGGTACGGGCACCAAGGCAGCGGCGCATTACACCTGCGACGTACCCGGCGGCGGCAGCGCGATCATCCGCTTGCGCCTCGCGCCATCCCGGCTCGATGGCGCCTTCGGCGACTTCGACCAGATCTTCGATAGCCGCCTCGCCGATGCGAACGAGTTCTACGAGCGCATTACGCCCAGATCGCTGACCGAAGATCAGCGCCGCGTGCATCGACAGGCGTTGGCGGGCATGCTGTGGGGCAAGCAGTACTACTACTTCGATCTCGAACTCTGGCTGCGCGAACACGGCAGTCACCCGTTGCTCGACTCCGCGCGGCGCGATGTGCGCAACACGGAGTGGTTCCACATGTTGAATGCCGACGTGATCTCCATGCCGGACAAGTGGGAGTATCCGTGGTACGCGGCCTGGGACCTGGCCTTCCACACGATCGCGCTCGCGCAGGTCGATTTCGATTTCGCCAAAGAGCAGTTGCTGCTGATGCTGCGCACCCTGTACGTGCATCCGAGCGGCCAGATTCCCGCCTACGAGTGGAACTTCAGCGATGTGAATCCGCCGGTCCATGCCGCCGCTACCCTTTGGCTGTACAAGTACGAGAAAGAACTGGGACGAGCCGACCCGCGTTTCCTCGAGCGCTCGTTCCAGGGGCTGATGCTCAACTTCAACTGGTGGGTGAATCGCAAGGACCCGACGGGCCGCAACGTGTTCGCCGGCGGCTTTCTGGGTCTCGACAACATCGGCGTGTTCGACCGCAGCGCGCAGCTTCCCACCGGTGGTTCGCTCGAGCAGGCGGACGGGACGGCGTGGATGGCGTTCTATTGCCAGACCATGCTGGAGATGGCCATCAATCTGACCGACTACGACCCGATCTACGAGGAAGTCGCGTTCAAGTTCGTGCAGCATTTCATGTGGATCACCTACGCGATGGACCGGCGCGGTGAACACGAGGACGAGATGTGGGACGAGCAGGACGGCTTTTTCTATGACCTGCTGCGTCTTCCCGACGGAAAGACCCAACGCCTGAAGATCAGGTCGCTGGTGGGGCTGCTGCCGCTGTGCGCGTCGACGGTATTCGAAGCGCATTCCCTGACGCGCTATCCGAAGCTGGTGGAGCTGATCGCGCAGTTTCGCAAACGCTACCCCGAGCTGATCGCCCAGGTTGCCCCGACCGACGCGGGTTTCGTCGGCTACAACGAACGCAGGCTTCTGTCGATCCTGAACAAACGCAAACTCGAACGGGTGCTCGCGTACATGCTCGACGAGAAGGAGTTCCTCGGGCCGCACGGCATCCGTTCGCTCTCGCTGTATCACCTGGAACATCCGTACGTGATTCACCTCGGCGGGCAGGACTACACGGTGCAGTACCTGCCGGCCGAATCGAATACGGGCATGTTCGGCGGCAACTCCAACTGGCGCGGACCGGTGTGGATGCCAGTCAATCTGTTGATCGTCCGCGCGCTGGTGAACCTGTACGCCTTTTTCGGCGACGACTTCAAGGTCGAATGCCCGACCGGCTCGGGCCAGCACATGACGCTCTTCGAAGTGGCGCAGGAACTCGTGCGCCGCCTGACCAGCACGTTCCTGCGCGGTGCCGACGGCAAACGGCCGGTCTATGGCGGCACGGAGAAATTCCAGAACGATCCGCACTGGCGCGATCTGATCCTGTTCTACGAGTACTTCCACGGCGATAACGGCGCGGGACTCGGCGCCAGTCATCAGACGGGCTGGACGGGTCTTGTCGCACCGATGCTCGACCTGTTCGGGCGCGTCGACGCAAAAACCGCGCTGGAAACCGATCGCGGCCGCGTGATGTCCCGAGTCGTCAGGGAACAGGTGGGCGGAGAAGACAGCGGCCAGAAATGAGGAATGCAAATGTCCGACGTACGCTACCCGTCGCTGTACCAGATCAACACGCGCGTCTGGTTGACCGAGTTGTCTCGCGCGCTCGGCAGGCGCGCGACGCTCGACGATATTCCGGATACCGAACTGGATCGCCTTGCCCAGCTGGGCTTCGACTGGGTCTGGCTGCTGAGCGTCTGGCAAACCGGTCAGGCGGCCCAGGCGATCTCGCGGACGCATGCCGGATGGCGCCGCGAATTCGCCGATACGCTGCCGGATCTCGCGGACGACGACATCGCCGGCTCCGGGTTCGCAATCCAGGCCTACACGGTTCATCGTGATCTGGGCGGCGCCGAGGCGCTCGCCCGCTTGCGGCAGCGTATGCAGCAACGCGGCCTGAGGTTGATGCTCGACTTCGTGCCGAATCACATGGCGCCGGATCACGACTGGATCGACACGCATCCGGACTATTTCGTCCCCGGCAGCGAGGAGGATCTGGCCCGCGCACCGCACAACTATTGCCGGGTGGGGACGAGGAACGGGCCGCTGATACTCGCGCACGGCAGGGACCCCTACTTCGACGGATGGCCCGACACGCTGCAGCTCAACTACGGCAATCCGGCGTTGCAGCAGGCGATGATCGACGAGCTGAAAAGCATCGCCAGCCAATGCGACGGCGTGCGCTGCGACATGGCGATGCTGGTTCTACCCGAAGTGTTCGAGCGGACCTGGCGCATCCGCACCGAGCCCTTCTGGCCGAAGGCGACCGAAGCCGTGCGACGCGAGCATCCGCACTTCCTGTTCATGGCGGAGGTGTATTGGGATCTCGAATGGACGATGCAGCAGCTGGGTTTCGATTATGCCTACGACAAGCAGCTGTACGACCGCCTGCGCGAAACGCATGCACGACCGGTGCGCGAGCACTTGCACGCCGGGCTCGACTACCAGGACAAACTGGCCCGTTTCCTCGAAAACCACGACGAGCCCCGCACCGCAGCGACCTTCGATCCCGCCATGCATGAGGCAGGCGCCATCATCACGTTTCTTTCGCCCGGTTTGCGCTTCTTTCACCAGGGGCAGTTCGAGGGCCGCAAGACGCGGATTTCGCCGCATCTGGTGCGCGCGCCGCAGGAACCCTTCGACGCAAGCCTGCAGGGGTTCTACGAGAAGCTGCTGACGGTACTGCGGCAGCCGGTCTTCCGGGACGGCACGTGGAGCCTGATCGAACTCGTGCCGGCGTGGGACGGCAATTGGACTTCGGATTGCTTCATTGCATGGTGCTGGCAGCGGGACGACGGCGAACGGCGGCTCGTCGTGGTCAACTACGCCGGCAACCAGAGCCAGTGCTATATCCGAATTCCGTTTGTCGACTTGATCGGCCGCAAGGTGCGGCTAAGGGACTTGATGGGATCGGCGAGTTTTGATCGCGATGGCAACGAAGTCGCCTCGCGTGGCCTCTATCTGGATCTGCCGCCTTGGGGATATCACGTCTTCGAGCTGACTGCCGCATGAAGCGCTCGGCGCCTGAACAGGAAACAGACGTCCGCCATCAGGGATTCCGCCTAAAGATAGTTGCGCCGATAACGCAAATGCTATCGGCCCATACAGTTTCGGCATTGGAGTCGAAACGCTTCCGTCCGTACACTTGCCATTCAGCACTTACGTAAGCGGGCGTCGCGCAACGTGAGGCAGGCAACCCTAACGATGAATGGCCGCCCAAGGCCATCTGGACGGAGACACGCGTTGGACAAACCCACCCTTTCCGTATCGGCCACCGCGACGCAACCCGCTCGCATCGGCTACCGCTGGCATGTCCTGTTCTGGCTGCTCGTCGGCGGGATCATCAACTATCTCGATCGTGCAAGCCTGTCGATCGCCGCACCCGGCATGATTCAGGAACTTGGCCTGACGCGCACCCAGATCGGACTGCTGGGGAGCGTGTTCGCGTGGACCTATGCATTGATGCAACTGCCCGCAGGATGGTTGATCGATCGATTCGGCGCGAAGCGTGCGTACGCGCTCGGCATGATCTGGTGGAGTGTCGCCACCTGGTTGACCGGTGTGGTGGGTTCGATCTCCGCATTGCTGGTGATGCGCGCGTTGCTTGCCGTCGGCGAGGCGCCTTGCTGGCCGACCGCGGCAAAGATCACCGCGGCGTGGTTCCCGGCCAAAGAGCGCGGTTTCGCGACGGGCATCTGGGACTCGTCCTCGAAGTGGGGACCCGCGCTCGCGCCCGCCGTGCTCGTCGCGCTGATGATCGCGTTCGGCTGGCGCTCGCTATTTCATGTGACGGGTGCATTCGGGATCGCGTTTGCGCTGCTATTTCTCGTGCTGTATCGCAATCCACGCGACAGCAAACGTTTATCGAAAGGGGAACTCGCGTATATCGAGGCGGGCGGCGGCGGTCACGAGCGCTCGCTGGCGAGTTCTTCACTCAAGTGGCGCTGGCTATTCGTGCGCCGCAGCGTGTGGGGCATGATTCTCGGCTATTTCTGCGTGATCTGGCTTTGGAACATCTTCCTCGTGTTCCTGCCTCTGTATCTTCTCGATCGCTTTCATATCTCGTTCGCGCAACTCGGCGTCGTCGCGGGCATTCCCTGGGTGGGTGGTGCGCTGGGCGAGATCGCGGTCGGCTATCTGGCGAAGAAGCTCGTCGATCGCCAGCTTGCGTCGCCGATCGGCGCGAAGCGGGCATTGATCGTGTGCTGCGCGGTGGGTGCCGGCGTGTGCGCGATGGCGCTGCCCTTTTCCCATTCGCTGAATGTGACGCTCGTGCTGTTCACCGTAGGCCTCGCATTCCTTGCCGCGATGATCGGCTCGGCATGGGCGCTCGCGGCAGATATCGCGCCGTCGTCGATGGTTGCGTCGGTGAGCGCGATCCAGAACTTCGGCGGCTATTTCGGCGGCGCGTTTTCGCCTCTCGTCGCGGGCTTTATCGTCGACACGACGGGCTCTTATGCGCTCGCCTTCATCTCGGGCGGCATCATCGTCGCATGTGCGGCGCCGTTCTACTGGTTCATGGCTCGCAAGCCGATCGTTGAAGATATCACTGTGCCGGAAGGCTGACACTTCAGCATGGCGCCATCGGATTTTGTGCATAGCGGCGGCGCTCACTAGGGCAATCATGGGGCGGCGCTCCATCGGCGCATAACGTGTGCTTCGCGCGCGCAGCAATCGCGGCGAAGCACACGGCCTCATACTTTCGATGCCACTGCCGGCGGCAATGCAGCCAGCCTCAAATACTCGACACCGTCCGCGAACGCCAACGTCGACTGACGTCCATCGCGCAGCCGAACACTGATCGTCCGATCACGCTCATCGCGCGAGCCCAGCACGACGAGGATCGGCACCTGCTTCTCGCGCGCGTCGACGATCTTTTTTTCCAGACGCTCCGGGCGGCTGTCGAGCAGCACTCTGATACCTGCGTCGTCGAGCGCTTGCATGACTTCTTCGGCGTAGGCGAGGTTTGCATCGCTAATCGTCGCGATCGCCACCTGTTCAGGCGCAAGCCATACCGGCAGCCAGCCTTCGTGATGTTCGAGCAGCATCGCGATGAACCGCTCCATGCTGCCGAGCACCGCGTGATGGATCATCACGGGCCGCTCGCGTTCATTGCGCTCGTTGACGAATTCCGCGTCGAGCCGCTCGGGCAGCACGAAGTCGAGCTGGATCGTGCCGCATTGCCAGCTTCTCGCGCGGCTGTCCGTCAGATGAAACTCCAGTTTCGGCCCGTAAAAAGCGCCCTCTCCTGCGCGCACGTCGAACTCCAGACCGGCCGCGCGCGCCGCCTTAGCCAGCGCTTCTTCCGCGCGATCCCACGTTGCATCGCTGCCCGCTCGCAATGACGGCCGCGTCGCAAGCGCAACCTTGAAAGCCGGAAAACCGAGATCCGCGTAAACGGCTCGCAACAGCGAACAAAAACGCCCCACTTCGGCTTCGATATGCGAATGCGCGCAGAACACATGCGCATCGTCCTGAACGAAGGCGCGCGTACGCTTCAAGCCTTCGAGCGATCCGGAAGGTTCGTCGCGATGGCAGGCGCCGAACTCGCTATAGCGAACCGGCAACTCGCGGTACGAGCGCACGCGCTGATTGAACACCTGCACATGGCAAGGACAGCTCATCGGTTTCAGACAGAGCGCGCGAGCTTCCTGCGCATCGTCGAGCGAATACATCGCCGCACCGAACTTCTCCCAATGCCCGCTCTTTTCCCACAGCGAACGCGCGAGCAATTGCGGCGTGCGAATCTCGCGAAAGCCGGCGCGCCGCATGCGCACGCGCACATACTCTTCCAGCACGCGATACAGCGCCCAGCCGCGCGGATGCCAGAAAACCATGCCGGCGCCCTCTTCCTGCTGATGGAAAAGGTCGAGTTTGTTGCCTAGTACACGATGATCGATGTCGTTCACAGTCCTGCTCCGTTTTCTCGAATACCGTCGATGAATGCCGCAAACGGAGGCTCAGAAATGCAAAGGCCCCGTCCGTTTCCGGCGGGGCCTTTGGTGGTTTGCCACTGCTCTTCTACTGCTAGCGCGTGCAACCTCCAGACGACCCGCCTGTGAAGGTGGTCGTCGTGGTGGGGACGGCAGCGAGGAAAATCGGGTGGAAGTCCATGGGCTCACAGTAAACCATCCTGCGACGGCGCGTCAATCGCCATCGCGGCACGCGCTGGCCACAACCATGCGATAGACGCTACGATATGCGTTTGATCCGCCATCCCACTCACTTCATCGAGCGTTGCCTTGACTATCCACATCCGCCCCGCGACCGCAGCCGACGCTGCCCTGATTCTTCGCTTCATCACCGAACTCGCGGTGTACGAGAAGGCCGAACACGAAGTCGTCGCCAACGTCAAAGATATCGAAGCGAGTCTGTTCTGCGCCGACGCGCCGGCGAAGTCGCTCATTTGCGAAATGAACGGCGAGCCAGTCGGCTTTTGCGTCTACTTCCTGTCGTACTCCACGTGGCTCGGCAAGCAGGGGCTTTATCTGGAAGACCTGTACGTATCGCCGGCATCACGCGGCAGCGGCGCGGGCAAACAGATGCTGCGCCACCTCGCGCAGATCGCGTGCGACACCGGCTGCGGCCGCTTTGAATGGAGTGTGCTCGACTGGAACGAGCCGGCCATCGGCTTCTATGAATCGATCGGCGCGAGCGCGCAAAGCGAATGGGTGCGCTACCGCCTGGCCGGCGATGCGTTGAAGGCGTTCGCCGAAGGCAACGCGTAGCACAAGACGGGAACGTTTCTTCGATGCAAACAGGCGGCGAGTCAGCGCCGCCTGTCGGCCATCATTGCGCCGACCCGCTCGCCGGCGTCACTTCGAACGCGTCGCCAGTGGCGAAGAACGTTCCGCCGGCCACGTAATGGCAGGTGCGCAGATCGGGGTCGTCGCCGAAATGCCAGCGGTTGTTCGAATACACGCGGCTGTCCGCATACGCGGCGACCACTTCGCCGATGATCAGATCGTGCCGTTGGCTATCGTCCGGAATCACCTTGCATTCCATCCACGTGATGCAGCCGGCCAGCATCGGCACGTCGATCTTTTGCGCGGGGAAGGTGTCGAGATCGAACGCGGAAAACTTGTCGAGCTCGGCGCCCGCATTGCTGCCCACCGCCAGCGTCTGCGCGGCGAATCCGCGGCTCGGCAATTGCAGCCCGAACACGCCGCTCGCTTCGATCAATTGCCGCGTGAGCGTGCGGCTGTCGACCACCACCACTACCTTGGGCGGGTTGAAGTCGAGCGGCATCGCCCACGACGCCGCCATCACGTTGGAGCGGCCGCCGTGCGCGCTGGTGATGATCGTGACCGGTCCATGATTGAGCAACTGCGTGGCCCGCGACAACGCCACGGGTTCTCGGGTGACTTTCATACGTCCTTGTTTGGGTCGACTGGGATGAGGGGAATTGTAGCGGGGTCATGGAGGGCGGGTGTGGCGCGCTAGATCGTCTGCCGAGCCGGCTTCAAGTTTCCAGGCTGCCCGGTTCCAGGCGAGAATGTGCCACCATCGAAAACCAGGGAGAAGCCGTGCGCATCGCCTGCCTGCATACCGCCGACAGCCATATCGCCCTGTTCGACGCGGCCGCGCGCGCCGTCTCGCCCAGGCTCGAATTGACGCATGAGGTCCGCGCGGACCTGCTCGCAGCCGCCGAGCAAGCCGGCGGCCTCACCGAAGCCATCGCGATGCAAACACGGGCATCGCTGCTCGCACTGCGCGGCGGCTCGCACGCCGTCTTGCTCACCTGCTCGACGCTCGGTCCAGCCGTGAATGATGCGCTCGCCAAACACTGCGCGCCGGTGCCCGTTTTACGAACCGATGCGGCCCTCGCGCAGCGCGCGGCCGCACACGGCGGCAAAGTCGTCGTGCTATGCACGGCACCGGCCACGCTCCACCCCACTGCGAGCCTTTTTCTCGAGGCCGCAAAGCGTACCGCCGCGAAGGTCGACGTTCGCCTGATAAGCGGTGCCTGGGGGCTCTTCAAGGAAGGAGATTTGCCGGCGTATTTCTCGGCGATCGCCGCCGCAGCGGACGCCGCTTACGCAGACGGCGCGGATGTCGTCGCGCTGGCACAAGCATCGATGACAGGTGCGGCGCAGCGCGTCACCCGCGGCGCGATACCGCTCACCAGTCCGCAATCGGGCCTCGCCGCCGCCGTCGCAGCAGCCGCGCTTGCCGCCCAAGCAGTCGAACGGAAGTAAAGACAAGCCAAACCGCTCAGGACGGCAGCCTGCGAGCCGCCGCCCCGCGCGTTCATCAATGCGGCGCTTTCCCGTTGGGCACGGCGTCCAGCGGTTTGTGCTGTTCTTCGCCGAGTCCCGGGAAGAACGCGTTCCATGCGGCACGCACGCCTTGGGCCGCCGTGGCTTCGGCGGCGATCGATTCGGTCTCGCCCTCGGCGGCGCCCGATGGGTCCGCGGACAAGCCGCGCCAGTGCGTAAACACCAGCAGCGGCTTTTCTGTCCACGTGCCTTCGCCAAATTTCGCAAACGCCGTGTCCCCGCTCGTCAACTGAACCTCGTACCAGCCATCACGGACGGGTGCGTGGGCGGCAAGCTCAAACCACGGGGTCGGTTCGATTTCCTTCATGTCGTCTCCGGTCAGATGAATCGTCAAAGATAACCCACAACAACAATAGCTTTCTTCATGCCCGGGCCTGACGGCGGCCCGCGACGCGCCTCTCGCGCGATGGTGCAGTGCGGCGCACCAGGCATGCGCTGCGGGCGATCCGCCAAGTCCGGCAGTATCGGACGCATCGAAATCGCCGCGCATAAACGACACGATAGCGCGACATGGGGCGCGCGGACAAACCTAAAAACTTACTCGCGCGACACGGCGGCCGGCGCGACCGTCGAGAGGCCCGTCAGGTGGCTTTCGACACGGCTTTCGGACCGCGTCGCGCCTCGCCCTCCAGCTCGCGGGCGAGTGCGGCCAACGTGTCGACAGCGGGCGCCAGCCGCTCCGCGGCCGTGTTGCCGTAGCCGATCACCAGTCCGTTTGTTTCAGCCCGCTGCTGCAACGCGAAACCGGATAGGGCGCGCGGATTGAGCCCCCTGGCGAGCGCGTGTTCGACGAGGATTCGATCGGCCACCTGCGCAGGCAAGCGCAACGTCAGATGCATGCCGCAATCGCCGCCCAGAATCCGTGCCGGCGCGAAGTGCGCGGTGAGCGCATCGCGCAGCGCCTGCTGACGCTCGCGGTACAGACGCCGCATGCGCCCGAGATGGCGCCCGAACTCGCCGCTGTCGATGAAATGCGCGAGCGCCAACTGCTCCAGCCGATGCCCGCCGCGCAGCATCTCCTGCAACGCGACGGCGGTGTGCTCGGCAATCGCCCGCGGCAAGACGACGAAGCCGATGCGCAGCGCCGGAAACATCGTCTTGCTGAACGAGCCGACGTACAACACCGGCGCGTCATCGACGAGCCCTTGCATGCTGGCGATCGGCTCGCCGGTGTGGCGGAATTCGCCGTCGTAGTCGTCCTCGATCAGCCACGCGCCGCAGCGCCGCGCCTGCGCGATCAACTCCAGACGGCGCGCCACCGACAACACCGCCCCTGTCGGATACTGATGCGCGGGCGACGTGTAGATCAGCTTCGGCGGCTGCGCGAGCCACGCGTCGGCAGGCGCGGCCATGCCTTCGGCGTCGACCGGCATCGGCAGCGTGCGCAGATCGCCGAGATTGAACGCGGCCTTGGCGCCGCGATAGCCGGGGTCCTCGACCCACGCGAGGTCACCGGGATTGGCGAAGAGCCGCACGCACAGGTTCAGCGCTTCCTGCGCGCCCTCGGTGATCACCACCTGTGCGCCGTCGCAGCGCACGCCGCGCGCCATGCGCAGATGCGCGGCGATCGCGTCGCGCAACGCCGGTTCGCCGGCCGGCGTGCCGTAGCCGAGGGCGAGCGGCAATGCGCGCTCCATCGAACGTTCGAGCGCGCGCCGCCACGCGCCCAGCGGGAAGCGGTCCAGCGCGGGCGTGCCGGGCGTCAGCGGAAAAGTGTTGTCGGCATGGGTCTGGGTCGCCGCGAACTGCGCAACGCGCGCCGCGTAGGCCACTTCGGGCGCGGCCGATCGAACCGGCACTTCGCCGCGCGCGGCCGGGCTGGAAAGCGGGCTCACGCGGGTGCCCTTCCTGTCCGCGATCACGTAGCCGACGGCGGCCAGATGCTCGTAAGCGATCACTACCGTGTTGCGCGACACGCCCATTTCCGCGGCGAGCAAGCGCGACGAAGGCAGCAGCGAGCCGGCGGGCAAGCGCCCCGTGAGGATCGCCTGCTGCAAACGCTCGATCAACTGCTTTTGCAGCGGCGCGGGCTTCGTCGCACCGCCGTCGGCGGTGCCTGCTTCGAGCGGGTGAGCAAGCGGGCCTATGATCTCGATCATCGCGGGCTGGATCTATCGAATAGGGTTGTCCTGGATCTTTTGAACATACCACGTTTGCCGTATCGTTCATGATCATTGACGCGCATTCACGAACCTTCACGAACCACGGAGAGCAGACATGGAACCCAGACGTAACGCGTTCGACCAACCGATCGGCACGCCCGTGCCGAACTGGAACGGCGCCCAGGCGCCCGGCCGCGAACCGCTGGTGGGCCGCTATTGCCGGATCGAACCGGTGGACGTCGAGCGTCATGCCGAAGATCTGTACGACGCGTACAGTTCGGCCGCCGATGGCCGCGACTGGACCTACCTCGCGGTGGGTCCGTTCGACAGTCTCGCCGCGTACCGCGAGCATCTGACGCGCGCCGCCGCGTCGACGGACCCGCTGCATTACGCGGTCATCGACCTCGCGACCGGCAAGGCGGTCGGCACGCTGGCGCTGATGCGCATCGACCGGGCGAACGGCGTGATCGAAGTCGGCCACGTCACGTATTCGCCGCGCCTGAAGCGCACGCGCATTGCCACCGAAGCGATGTTCCTGCTGATGAACCACGTGTTCGACGCGCTCGGCTACCGGCGCTTCGAATGGAAATGCGATTCGCTGAACGAGCCGTCGCGCGCCGCCGCGCTGCGCTACGGCTTCACGTTCGAGGGGATCTTTCGCCAGGCGATCGTGTATCGCGAACGCAATCGCGATACCGCGTGGTTCTCGATCATCGATGGTGAATGGCCCGCGCTGCGTGCCAGCTATACGCGTTGGCTCGACGCGGGTAATTTCGATGCGCAGGGGCGGCAAGCCGAGCGGTTGGTGGATCTCATCGGGCGGGAAAGGGCGGCGGGTGGCTGAGCGTTGAGGCACGCGGTGGTCATGCCGGCGTGACAGGCGGCGCACGCTGCACGCGGCAAAGCATGACAGGCGAACAGACTTCGCCCTACACTGCGCTGATACGTTTGCACGAGTTTGCATGAGTGCGCCTCCCGCATCCTTGCCACCCCGTCACCACCCAGCCGATGAAACCCCGCCTGCGCTACCTCAGCGCACTGCTCATCAACGTCGCCCTGCCCTGGCTCGCCTACCGGCTCGCGCTCCCGCACTGGGGCCAGCTCGGTGCGCTGAGCGCGTCGGCGCTGCCGCTGATCGCCTGGATGAGCGTAGACCTGCTGCGCTACCGCCATTTCGACGCGCTCAGCGCGCTCGTGCTGGTGGGCATCGCGATGTCCCTGCTGGTGCGGCTCGTCGGCGGGGATGCGCGCATGCAGTTGATCGAAGACCCGATGGTGTCGGGACTCGTCGGCGCGTCGTTCCTCGCATCGCTCGCATTGCGGCGGCCGCTGGTGTTCTATCTGGCCCGCTCGACGATGTCGCGCGAAGACCATCGCAGCGCCGAGAGCTTCGAGCGGCACTGGCGCGAGCGCCCGACGCTCGCCGCCTATATCCACCTGATGACACTCGTGTGGGGCATCGGCATGGTCGGCGAGAACCTCTTGCGCAGTGCCATCGTCTGGCACTCGCCGAACGACCCGCGCTCAGCGCTCGCCTCCAACCTGCTGCGCTACGGTGTCTATGCCGCGCTGACGCTGTGGACCTTCTGGCTGCGCCGCCGCATCAAGCAGGACGCGCTGCGCTATCCGAGCGATAACGAAGCCCCCGCCAACCCGCTCGCCAGCCCTTGAGCTTTTCCATCACGCCAGTTCAAGAAACCGCGCGAGACAAGGATTGCGATTCGCGGGCGACCACGCCAACACCTGTTCGATGAGCGGCGCGTCGGCCAGCGGCCTGAACACCACGCCCGCAAGTTGCGCCTTGCGCATCGACGACGGCACCAGTGCGACGCCCACCCCTTCATCGACGAGACTCAGCACCGTCTGCTGCAATTGCACCTCGAAGCGGATATCCGGCTCGAAGCCGCCCGAGCGGCAATGGTCGAGGATCGTCGCACGCAGACTCGGCGCGACATCCTCGGACGCGAGCACGAACGGCTCGCCCGCCAGTTGCCCGATCTTCAGACGCCGCGCGCGGGCGCGCGGATGGCTGCGCGACAGCGCGACGCACAGCGGCTCGCTGAGAATCGTGCGGGTGGCGAGGCCCTTGTCGGGCACGTTCGGGAACATGATGGCCGCGTCGATCTGACCGGCGAGCACCTGCGCGGCGAGATCGTTCGACACGACTTCGCGCAGATTCAACGTCACCTCAGGATACGCGACGCCGAAGACCCGCGCATAGCCGGGCACGACGCTATACGCGGAACACATCGTGAAGCCGATCGAGAGCTTGCCGGCGTCGCCGTGCGCGGCGGCCTGCGCATTGCTGACCGCCTGCTCCACCGACGCGAGAATCGCCTTCGCGTCGGCATAAAAGCGCTCGCCGGCCGCGGTCAGCGTGACGCTGCGCGGGCTGCGCTCGATCAACGTGACGCCGAGGTTCGCCTCCAGCGCCGCCAGTTGCCGGCTCAACGGCGGCTGCGACAGGTTCAGACGCGCCGCCGCACGGCCGAAATGGCGCGTCTCGGCCAGCGTCACGAAATAGCGCAGCGGCTTGATATCGATCACGATGCACTCCCGCCGGATGGACGATGCAAAAAAGGTATTATCGAAGCCAAAAAACAGTATTGGATTGTATCAACGCAAGCCACTACGCTGGCGGGTTGTCTGTCCGCTCACACTTTTCCCACCGATGTTAGCCACCCTCGAGATTCTGCTTCCCGTCTTCGGCCTGATTTTCGCGGGCTTTGCGTGCCGCCGCAGCGGCGTGCTCGGACCGAACTCCGCGTCGGAACTGAATCGCTTCGTGGTCTGGCTCGCGCTGCCCGCCCTGCTATTCGACACGATGGCGCACGCCACCTGGCGGCAGTTGTATCAGCCCGCGTTCGTCGCGACCTTTTCGATTGCGTGCGTCAGCGTGTTCGTGCTGATTCTCACGACACGGCTGCTGAGCGGCCAGCATCTCGCCGACGCCAGCGTCGATGCGATTGCGGCGTCGTATCCGAACACCGGCTACATCGGCTTTCCGCTCGGCATGATCGCGTTCGGCCAGGCGAGCCTGACGCCGACCACGATCGCGACGATTCTCGTCGCCTGTGTGCTGTTCGCGTTGGCGATCGTGCTGATCGAAGTCGGCTTGCAGACCGAACGCACGCCGCACAAGCTCGGCCTGAAAGTGCTGGGCTCGCTCGCGCGCAATCCGCTGATCGTGTCGCCGATCGCGGGCGTGCTGTTTGCGAGCCTGCACGTCCCGATGCCGGCGAGCGCGGAGACGTTTCTGAAACTGCTGGCAGGCGCGGCGAGTCCGTGCGCGCTGGTGAGCCTCGGCCTGTTCCTCGCGGAGAAGCGACCGTCGGGTGCAGGTGCTGGTAGTGCTGGTGGCGTTTCGCTGCTGCTGACCGGCGTCAAGCTGCTGGTGCAGCCCGCGCTGACATGGTGGCTCGCCGCGCGCGTGTTCGGCCTCGCGCCGATGCTCGTGGAAATGGCAGTCGTGCTGGCCGCGCTGCCGACCGGCACGGGACCTTTCATGCTCGCGGAGTTTTACCGGCGTGAAGCGCACATCACGTCGCGGACCATCTTGCTGTCGACGGTAGGGTCGGTGGTGACGTTGTCGTTGCTGCTGTTGTTGATGGGCCATCGCACCTGAGCCGCAGCGTACGGCGCGTGAATCTTGATCGCCGTGAATCGAGGCACGGCTAGATCCGATATGCAGGTCGGCGGCACGCGCCTTTAAGCACACCGCCGATTCTATCGTCCTCGCGCTCCCGCCGGCACACGCCGCGCGGCGCCTGCGACGACACACGCCTGCCCCCACCTCGCGCTATGCTTCGCAAACGGGCCGGTCAGGCCCGCGATCCCGACATACGAAGCGAGACCACCCCGACCCGCCGTGCCCAAAGCCCGCCCACCCGAACTTCACGACGACGCCGACGCCCGCTCGCTCGCGCGTCGCTATCCGCGCGGCCTGCGCATCGACCCGCACTCGCACACATGGGCACAAGTGCTGTATGCGGTATCCGGCGTGATGTGGGTCGAAGCCGGCCGCGAAGCGCTCGTCGTGCCGCCGCAGCGCGCGGTCTGGTTGCCGGCCGGCACGCTCCACTCGATCCACATGATGAGCGACGTGGAGATGCGCAATCTCTATCTGCATGAGCGCAATGTCGGTCATCTGAGCCGGCGCAGCGACGTGTTCGAGGTCAACGGCCTGCTGCGCGAACTGATCACGTCGATTGCCGAACATGAGCGCACCCGCGCGCGCGATCAAACCTATCTCGATGCCGCCTACCGTCTCGCCATGCTGGAACTCACGCACGCGCCGCGCTCGTCGCTGCGCATCGCGCTGCCCGATGCGTCGGACCGGCGGCTCGAAGCGCTATGCCGCGCGGTGATCGACAATCCGTCGATCGCAATCAGCTTCGAGCAGCACGCGGCATCGGTGGGCGCGAGCGGGCGCACGCTCGCGCGGCTCTTCATGCGTGAACTCGGCGTAGGCTTTGCGCAATGGCGACGCCAGGTGCAGCTGGCGGTGGCCGTGTCGGGGCTCGCCGAGGGACGCCCGGTCAGCAGCATCGCGCGCTCGCTTGGATTCCAGCCGAGCAGCTTCAGCGACATGTTCCGGCGGGAACTGGGCGCGCCGCCGACCGGCTTCGATCCTGGCGGGACGCTGAGCGAGGCGGCGGCCGATGAACCGCGGGAAGCGACGGGTAATAGCAGGCGTTGAAGAGGCCGCGCCCTGCACACAGCCACAGCCACAGCCACAGCCACAGCCACCCATTGTCCGAAATTCGAAAGCTCTTGTCCTGACGCCCGCATGCCAGTCACCTAGACTACGCTCATCCCGCCACACGGCGCAGCACAAGAATCCACCTGGAGCGACTCACGATGAAAGCGATTCAGTTCAAGTCTTTTGGCAACCCCGAGGTGCTCGAGTACATCGACCTGCCGACGCCGCAGGCCGACGCAGGCAGCGCCGTCGTGCGCATCATGGCGGCCTCGGTGAATCCGAGCGACGTCAAGAACGTGTCCGGACATTTCGAGCACACGGTCCTGCCGCGCACGCCGGGGCGCGACTTCAGCGGTGTGGTGGTCGACGGTCCGCCGGCGTGGCTCGGCGCCGACGTGTGGGGCACCGGCGGCGACATCGGCTTCACGCGCGACGGCACGCACGCGGAGTTCATCCGCATCCCGCTCGCCGGGCTGTCGCGCAAACCGGCCACGCTGACTCATGCCGAAGCGTCCGCGATCGGCGTGAACTTCGTGGTCGCATGGCTCGGCACCGTCGAGTACGCGCAACTGCGGGCCGGCGAAACCATTGCTGTGATCGGCGCGGGCGGCGGCGTCGGCGGCGCGGTGGCACAGATCGCGAAGGCGCGCGGCGCGCGCGTGATCGCCGTCGATCGCCATCCGCTCGATCCGAACACGCCGGCAGGCCGCCTGACCGACGACTACGTGCCGTTCGACGAACACGTCACCGAGCGCCTGCGTGAATTGACCGGCGGCGCGGGCGCGGACGTGGTCTACGACACGGTCGGCGGCGTCGCGTTCGAGACCGCGCTGAGCCTCGTCAAACGGCGCGGCCGGGTGCTCGAAATCAGCGGGACGGGCAAGCGTCGCGTCGAGTTCGATCTGATCGACTTCTATCACAACGAGACCCAATTGCTCGGCGTGGACAGCGCGAAGCTGGGTGTCGCGGAATCGGCGCCGTTGATGACGGCGCTGGTCGAAGGCTTCGAAAGCGGCAAGCTGAGCGGGCCGGCCATCGCGCAGGAGTTTCCGCTCGAACGGGCGCGCGAAGCCTATCAGGCAGTGGCCGGCGGCACGCGCGGCCGCGTCGTCATCCGCATGTGAGTGCCATTGAGGCCCGCCTCCCACAGAAGGACAACGGACATGAAAGCCTATTTGCTCTCGCTTGCCGCCGGGGTGGTGGTCGGGCTGCTCTACAGCGTGATGGAAGTGAAGTCGCCCGCGCCGCCGGCCGTCGCGCTGGTCGGGCTGCTCGGCATGCTCGGCGGCGAACATGTGCTTCCACTCGTGCGCACGTGGCTCGCGTCGGGCATTCACTGAAGCGCCTGCGGCTCTGCTGACACCCGTCCCTTTTCCGTCGCCGCGCGCCACACGTTAAGATTGAGCCCCTCGCGCCGGCGCACGGCCCGGTGACGAAGAAGAAGCATTGCCTCGGAGAATTGGATGTCATCAGAATATGAAGTGCATGGTCCGCACGACCATGCCGTCGAACACGCCGGCCGCCACGACGCGGACCCGTTTGCAAGCCGCATGGCCGTGATGACCGCGATCCTCGCGACAATCGGCGCGCTGTGTGCGTACCAGAGCGGCAACAGCGAAAACCTCGCCCTGTTCTACAAGAACGAAGCCGCGATCAAAAAGACCGAAGCGTCGAACCAGTGGAATTACTACCAGGCGAAGGGCGAGAAACAGAACCTCGCCGAACTCGGCGCGGCGCTGTCCGCGGGCAATAGCGACGCCCACGCGAAATTCCTCGCCGACGTCGACAAATACAAGCAGCAGAAAGCGCCGATCCGCGAGAAGGCCGAAGCAATCGAAAAGGAAGTCGTGGACAATGACAGCCGCAGCGAAACGCTGCTGCACGGCCATCATCGCTGGGCGCAGGCTACCCTGCTGATCCAGGTGGCGATTGCGCTGTCCGCGATCACCTTGCTGACGCGCAAGAACTGGCTGCGCAATCTGTCGTTCGCCGTGGCGGCGGCGGGTGTGGTGACTGCGGGCGTCGCGTTTCTGGCGGCTTGAATTTCACACGGGCATCCGCCGCGCGCGCGTTGTTCGCTCACCGCGCCGTGCCGCAGATGCGCAATCGGGAGTGTCGTATGGTTGATGGCTCCGCCGTTCTCGGCGTTTTCTCGGTGTACATCGCCGGCGTGGTGATTCCCGGCCCGAACTTCGTCGCGGTCGCGCACAAGGCCGCATCGGCGACGCGTCTCGAAGCGCTTGCGGTGGTCGCCGGCATCGTGCTGGTGAATCTGTTCTGGGCGACTTGCGCGATCCTCGGCGTCGGCATCGTGTTCGCCGCGTTCCCGTGGCTCGCGCTCGCGGTCAAGGTGACCGGCGCCGCTTATCTGATCTGGTTCGGCGGGCGGTTGATCGTCAACGCGTCGGCCGGCAAGCCGGCCCCCACGGTGGATGCGCCGGCAGGCGGTTTCCGGCAGGCGTTCGCGCAAGGCTTCGCGACCAACATCGCGAATCCGAAATCGATGGCGTTCTTCGCCGCGGTGTTCTCGTCGGCGGCGCCCGCGCATGTCAGCGTCGGCACGTTTGCCGCGATGCTCGGCATGGTGTGCGTCGTCGCGAGCAGCTGGTACGGCTTCGTCGCGCTGACGCTGTCGCATGCGCGGATCGCATTGGCGTACCGGCGCAGCAAGGCGTGGGTCGATCGCGTGTGCGGCGGTCTGATCGTTGCACTGGGCGTGCGTCAGCTGATCCGCTAGCGCGCTCGCTGACGTTTCAACGCGGTTTCAATGCGGTGTCAATGCGCGAGGCCCCGCGCGCGTTCGAGCAGCAAGTCGCGCTCGCGTGCGTTGCGCGTCATCGCGGCGGCGCGTTCGAACTCGGCGCGCGCTTCTTCAACGCGCCCGAGTTTCATCAGCAGATCGCCGCGCACGCTGGGCAGCCAGTGATAGTTCGCGAGCGCCGTATCGGCGGCGAGCGCGTCGACGATCTCAAGACCTGCAGCCGGGCCGAACGCCATCCCCACCGCCACCGCGCGGTTCAACTCGACCACCGGCGACGGCGCCACCTGCGCAAGCGCGTCGTATAGCGCGACGATCTGCGCCCAATCGGTATCTTCGGCGCGGCGCGCGCGCGCATGACATGCGGCCAGCGCGGCCTGCAACGCGTACGGACCGCTCGCGCCGCCCAGCGCGTGCGACTGGTCGAGCGCGGCGAGTCCACGGCGGATCAGCAGCGGATCCCAGCGGCTGCGATCCTGATCGAGCAACAGCACCGGACGGCCCTGCGCATCGGTGCGCGCATGCGTGCGCGAGGCCTGAATCTCCATCAACGCGACGAGGCCGTACACCTCGCTCTCGCCGGGCACGAGCCCGACGAGCACGCGTCCGAGCCGCAAAGCTTCCTCGCATAACGCCGGACGCATCCAGTCGTCACCGGCCGTGGCCGAATAGCCTTCGTTGAAAACCAGGTAGATCACCTGCAGCACCGACGCGAGCCGCGGCGCGCGCGCGTCCGCCTGGGGCACCTCGAACGGCACCTTCGCCGCGGACAGCGTGCGCTTCGCGCGCACGATCCGCTGGGCGATGGTCGGCTCGGGCACCAGAAACGCGCGCGCGATTTCGTCGGTGGTGAGGCCGCCGAGCAGGCGCAGCGTGAGCGCGACGCGCGCATCCGTCGACAGCACCGGATGGCACGCGGTGAACACCAGCCGCAGGAGATCGTCGCCGATATCGTCGGCGCGCGCGGCATCGAGGCTATCGACGAAATCCGGCACGAGGTGCGCCTCGCGCGCATCGAGATCGTGGCCCAGCTCCTCGCGCTTGCGGGCATGCAGCGCTTCCTGCCGCAAGCGGTCGAGCGCACGGTTCTTCGCGGTCGCCATCAGCCACGCTCCCGGATTGTCGGGCACGCCCGCAGCGGGCCAATGTTCGAGCGCGGCCACGAGCGCGTCCTGCGCGAGTTCTTCGGCAAGGCCCACGTCGCGTACGATCCGCGCGACGTGGGCGATGACCTTGGCGGACTCGATCCGCCAGACTGCCTCGATGGCACGATGGGTGGCCTGCGTCGTCACGGCCTCAACCCGCTGCCTGCGCGTTCGGGTCCATGCAGATCAGCTCCCAGATATGCCCGTCGATGTCTTCGAAGCCGTGCCCATACATGAAGCCGTAGTCCTGTGGCGCGCGCGGCACCGTGCCGCCGGCGGCGAGTGCTCTCGCGACCAGCGCATCCACCTCGCCGCGGCTCTCGCACGACAGACCCACCAGCGCTTCGGTGCTTTCCTTTGGATTGCAAAGCGACTTGCGCGTGAAGGACTTGAACAGGTCCTTGACCAGCAGCATCGCGTAGATGTTTTCGCCGAGGATCAGACAGGCCGCCTGCTCGTTGGTGAACTGCGGCTCGAAGCTGAAGCCGATCGTGCTGAAGAAGGCTTTCGACCGTTCGAGATCGTCGACGGCGAGATTCACGTAAAGCTGCTTGTGCATGACGAAGTCCCTTTAATGCGTTGTGGACGGGGCGCTCAGCGCCGCGCGAATCAGCCAGCCGGTTCGCCTCAACTCGCCTCGGCCAGCGTCTTCAGATGGCTCAGGCCGTCTTCGAAGTCCTCGCCGACCATCCGGTCCATGCTGACGAACACCTGCGCCAGCTTCGACAGATACGGCGCGGGACCGTGCATCGCCCAGGTCACCTCGGTGGCGTCGCCCTGCGGCTTCAATGCGAACTCGGCCACGTTGTGCGCTTCGAACGGCGTGATGATATCGAGCTTCATCGTCACGCTCGACGCGGCCGTCGTATCGACGATTTCCATCTGCCCCTCGCCGAGCTTTTCGCCCTGCCACGCATAGCGCGCACCCTTGCCGTCCGGCCTGCCGCTGTACGTGCCTTGCGCTGTGGGGTCCTTGCGCAGAAACGGATTCCACAGGTTGAACCGGTGCAGGTCGTCGATCAGCGCATAGATCCGCTCGGGCGGCGCCTGAATGCGCACGCTGCGTTCAATCCGGAAGCTGTCGGGCCGGGTCGCCGCATAAGCGAGCAGCAGGGCCACCGCCACTAGTACGACGAGCGCCGAGTTCTTGAGCATGATGGTTCCTTTCGGAGGCGTTGTTCGGCTCGATGCGGGATGCGCATGGAAGCGGCGTGCCGGTCGGCAAGCACGCCGGCTCGCGGCTCATCGCCGCGACGCTTCCAGATTTCGAAACCGCTCCACCTCGGGACCGGGCTCGAAATCGTCGAGTTCGAACAGTTGCCGCACTTCGATTTCACCATCGGCCTGCTCGCCGAACGGCGCGGGAAAACGCCGCGCCCATTCCATTGCCTCTTCTCGCGAGCGCACCTGGATCAGCGTATAGCCTGCGATCAGTTCCTTGCTCTCGGTGAACGGCCCGTCGACGACCGTGCGCCTGCCGCCGCTGTAGCGGATCCGCCAGCCTTTGGAACTCGGCTGCAAACCGGTGGCGTCGAGCAGCACACCAGCTTTGGCGAGTTCTTCGTGATACGCGCCCATCGCGGCCATCAGGGACGCTTCCGGCATGTCGCCCGCTTCGCTGGCGGCCGTCGCTTTAACCAGGATCATGAATCGCATCGCCATTGCTCCTTTTTGTCGAGTGAAGAGCCTTGTGCATGGCCGGCTCCTTACACACACGACGAGCAATGCGCGGCAAGATCGACACGGCTGCCTGCGCCCCAGGGAAAACCCGGGCGCCCCGCAACCGCGAGACGTTGTCGATTACATGAAACACGGTCCGAGCTTGCGCACTTCGACCGTACACCACGACGCCGCCGGGCAGGCTTGCGCGATCGCCACCGCTTCTTCGCGGGTTTCACAATTGAGCAGGAAGAAGCCGCCGATCATTTCCTTCGCTTCGGCGAACGGGCCGTCGAGCAGTTTCGGCTGTCCGTCACGGACCTGCACGCGCACGGCATCGCTCTGGGAAGTGAGGGATTCGACCGCGAGCAGTTTGCCGCGCTCCTTGAGGTCGGCGGCGAAATGCACCATCTGGTCATAGACTTCGCGCCCCGCGGCTTCACCGCGCTCGACGCGCTGATTCGGGGGTTCGACGATGAGCAACATGTAAGACATGGTGTCTCCGATTGATCGCACCGCTCACGGCACCCTCCGGCGGGAGCCGGACGGCAACACACGCGCTGGCGGCAAAGAGGGGAGAGCCAGTCTAGCAAGCGTGAATGACGTCGGCAAACCCGATGCGCCGCGCGCGCCGCCGTTCGGCGTGCTCCTTACGGAGACTCGTAACGGCCAGAGCGGCACCGCGTACGCAGATCTGACGGCGTACGACGAGTGATGCGCGTCGAGCGCGAGGTAATGCAATTGCCGAATGCAAAAAAACGCCCCTTGGGGCGTTTTTTTGCGCTGTGCTGTGCTCTTGCCTTGCATGGAGCCCGCTACGGCGTCTCCGGCTTTCAGACCGCCGCTTCCGCAACAGGCTGCGCCTGCGCGGAGCGCATCAAGCCTTCGATCATTCTTGCTTCCGCGCTCGCAATCTCGCTCAGCGAGGCAGCCGACAGTTGCCCGTCGAGAATCGCCAGCGCCGTACAGAGCTGCGCGTATTCATGGTCCTCGAGGGTCCACTGACCGTCTTCGTGTTCGCGCGTGTCGAGCCGAACCATCGCCGCATGGGCGCTCTCGATGTCCGCAAGCACGTCCTCGCCGACGCCAAGACGCGCCAGTTCCCGCGACACCAGCAGATGCCGGCTCAACGTCGTGTGGAGCGCCCGCGAACCCTGCCCGCGCCGGAATGCGTCGAGGGCCACATAGCCCTGCAGCAGCATGGCCGCGGTGACCGGCTCGTGCGACGTGCGGCTAAAGGTCAGCGCACGCAACAGCGGGGACATGGCCGATTGGGCCGATTGGCCGTGTTTGCGGACTCGCGATTTACTGGACATATCGATTCAACCTCCTTCACTCACTTCCGGCTTCGCCACCGAATTCTCGCGCTCGGGTGATCAACCACCGATGCGCTTGCGGCTCGACAGACTCTAATGTGAGTCTGCATCGCCATCGTGGCAAGCAACTTTTCGTCATACGTGCGCGATCGGACGCCCGCCTGCGCGCGGCGGCTCGCGACACGCGGCCGGCCGATGCCGAGCCGTATCGCAAATTGCAATGCCCGCATATCGGTTCGAAGCCGGCAAATACAAGTGCGTGATGCCGACCGGCAAAAAAAAACCCTGTTCCCGTGAAGGAACAGGGCCGGACAGGATGGAACAGTCGTGCATGCGCGTGGATGCCTGCCGACCTCTAACCACCTAAACCTTATCGAGCTGTTGCTACGTGAATTACTGTATTACCGCCAATGCCGGTGCTGCGTGAACCGCTGTTACTCCAGGATGCTGCCGCTCCAATCACCAGCGTTGCTGCTGTTGCTATCGTTGTTTCCACTGCGACTTTTACTGCCACTGCTGATGTTGCCTGAATCACTACCGCATCGCAGCCCGGTCCTTCGCCTTCGACTACCCCTGGCTGCAAACCCCCTGCTGCTTCGCGCATATCGTGCGGATCGCGCGTCGTTGCATTGCTTCTACTGCCTACTGCCTTACTGCCCTGCCGCGTTCGACAACCACGGCAAACTGCCATCAACGGTACGGTTCAAAACAACGCGGGGGATGACCGCGTCGATGGGCTCGGTGTTTTGTCGCGCCATGGAAAACAGTTTATGCGAGTGCATCCGCACGCAATTGCGCGAAGCGAGGGGCTTTGGCGGCCTAATTTGGCGAATCGGTGTAACAGGGGTTTTCGTCGGAGGTTAGCGACGGCCGGTGTCGGGCGCGGACGGCGGCTGGCAGAAGCGATGGGATCGGGCAGGCGACAAGGAGTACGACAACAAACACGCGTGCGACGGCACGATCGCCGTCGCACGCTTTCAGTTCAAACGTGCGCGCACAGCGGGCTCGCGAGCAGGCCACCCTGCCGCCCGCAAGAGATCGACTCGAAGAATATCAACCACGCGCGGCAAAATCGCTGATCGTCAACAACACTTTTTCACCGGGGCGCGCGAGCAGTTTTCTCTCCGCGACCGCTGTGATGCGTTTGCGGCCGTCCGCGAATGTCTTCAGCACGCGCGCCTCGGCCGCGCCGCGTTGCAGCCAGAAATGCTCTTCCAACGCCTCACGCGTGACGGCGCATTCGAGGTCCCGTCCTCGCGTCGAAAGCTGGAAAATCACCGCGCGTCCGTCCGCAGAGACGCTGGGTTCAAGTTCGACAACTTCCATGGCTCACCTCGCAAAGTTCGTTAAACCGTTCGCCGTATTGAACGAACGTCACCGAAAAAACTGAATGGAACGAAGACCCGCAACCCGACCGCTTCGACTGGGCAATGCGCGCGATTGCGTCGCCGCCACGCCCGCATTGACCGACGCACGCATGCGCGCGTGAATCGGCCAGCACAGCGGCGCATGGACGGGCGAACGTGCCGCCACGCATCCGGCGCCCACCACTCGCGGCCAATGCCACACGTTTGCGCAATGCGCAAACAACCTGTGTCAGGATAAAAGCCGGACGTGACGGCTTCGCCATCGACTCCGCGCATGACAGCGTGTGATTTCGCATCCCGCATTTTTCGTTCTTATGCCAGGCCGGCACCGTTCTCCGGCGTTCCCGCGTCTCGCTCGCGAGAGGCGCAACAAGCTCGGGCCAGCATGACGCGGATGAGACAAAAGCAAAGCACATGCCACCAAGCTTTGGCCGCCTCGCGCTGCCGGCCGCGCGACCCATGCCCGTCGCCCGCGCGCACCCTACGTCGGCTCGCAAACAACGGCCGCGCCTGAAACAGCGCAGCGCGACCCGCACCGCTCCCCAGTCGCACCCATGCCTGTCCGCATGAGCGGGCGGTCGCATGGATCACTGAAGTAGAAAGACGAAAACATAACCGCGTGGTAAAAAAGCGCTGCTGGCGCGACAATTCACGACCATTCTTACTCACCGCCCGCGCGGGAAACGTGCGCGTGGCAACGTTACCGACATGTCCGTTCAAGAACCTGCCCTGACCCTGCGCCCCGCGCATGGCGACGACGAAGCCTTTCTGTTCGAACTGCGCAAGGCCACGATGACGGAGCACCTCGCGCGCGCCGGCGAACCGACGGACGACGCCGAACATCGCGCGCGTCTGCTGCATCGTTATGACACGGCGCGGGTCATCTGTATCGACGGGGCACCGGCCGGCCTGCTGAAGGCGCATCGCACCGACGCCGAATGGGTGGTCGTGCAATTGCAGATCACGCCGGCGCTGCAAGGGCGCGGCATCGGCGAATGCGCGCTGCGTACGGTCTTGCGGGCCGCTCAGGCCGACGCGTTGCCGGTCACGTTGAAGGTGCTCAAGGGCAATCCCGCGAAACGTCTGTACGATCGGCTCGGCTTCGAGATCGTCGGCGAGGATGATGCACAGTTTTACATGAGGCGCGCAGCGCGCGCGTCCGCGGAAACCGAAGCAGAATGAATGTCGGATAAAGACTGATGCCAGCCGATACCGACTCTATGTGATGGACTCTGATATGACCTTTCGCGACACCTCCGCCATCGACAGCTGGCACGCCCACATTTATTTCGATTCGAGCAGCCGCGACGCCGCGTGGACCTTTCGCGAGCAGATCGAAGCGCACTGGGGCGGCCAGTTGCAGATCGGCCGCTTTCACGAGCGCCTGGTCGGCCCGCACCCGATGTGGTCGTATCAGCTCGGCTTCACGCAGGCGCAGTTCGCCGACGTGGTCGGCTGGCTCACGCTGAATCACGGCGCGCTCGACGTCTTCCTGCATCCGAATACCGGCGACGCGCTGCGCGATCACCGCGACGCGGCCGTGTGGATCGGCCGCTCCTACGAGCTGGTGCTGAAGTCGCTGATGTGAGCGGCGCCGCACCGGCCCGCATGCACACGTGCTCACAGAGTCGAGTACGAACTGCACCAGCCGCGCGCGGCGACCTGCTTGTCGCCGAATAGTGTGCAGCCGCCATAGGCATCCGTCGCCGCGCCCTGGAACAGCGAGCAGTTGGCGCACGTTTGTCCGGCCGCGAAGGCGGGATATTTCGCTTTGTCGACCTTCGACGCGTCTTCCACATAACCCACGGCTTTTGCCTTGGGATCGGTTTCGCTGAGCCGGTTCCCGGCGTCGGCAAAAGCGGCTTGCGACAGCACGAGCGATGAGCCGACGCCTACGCTCAGGAGGAGAAAATGGCGGCGCGATGTTTTCATGATGTTCCGATGGAAAGTGGGGGCGCTAACCCGACGTTTTAATGTGCCGATCAATCGAGGAACCGCGTGAACCGTTCAACCGGTTCGCGCTCGGTGCGCAGCGTGTTGACGAGAGCGGCTTCGTCGGCGAAACCGAGCGACATGCCGCACACCAGTTGCTCGTCTTCCGGCAAGCCGAGATGCTGCGCAATCACCCGATGAAACTGCGTGAACGCGGCCTGTGGACAGGTATGGAGACCACGCCCGCGCGCGGCCGTCATGATCGCTTGGAGGAACATTCCGTAGTCGAGCCAGCTGCCGCGCTCCATGACGCGATCGATCGTGAAGAACAGACCCGCCGGCGCGCCGAAAAAGCGATAGTTCTGCGCATGCTGTTCATGCATGCGCGCCTTGTCACCCTTTTCGATGCCGAGCAGACCATACAGATCCCAACCGATCTTGCGGCGCCGGTCGAGATACGGCGACACCCATCGCTGCGGATAGTACGGATATTCCTCGTGATACAGCGCGTCGCGCCGTGGATCGTCGTAAGCGGCGAGCAGATCGCGCGATAGACGCGCGAGCGACCCGCCCGTCACCACATACACTTTCCACGGCTGCGTATTGGTGCCCGAGGGCGCACGGCTGGCGGCTTCGAGAATGGCTTCGATGTCGGCGCGCGGCACCGGCTCGGGGAGAAACGCGCGAATCGAACGCCGCGTCATGAGCGCGGCATCGACGGGATTGGCGGGTGTGGGCATCGGCGGATTCCGGCAGAGGCGGCAAGGTGGCAGTCTGCGAAGATTCTAGCGCGAGCGCACGCTGTTCCGCTTTGCCGCCGGCAAGGCATGTGCGCGTGCATGCGTGAGCGGCGTCGCTCGTTGGCGCGGCTAGCTCAGCGGCGTTTTCAGCGCATCGATCAGATCGAGCACCTCGTATGGCTTGCGCAACGAGATCGCGTGCGGCAAGACCTTGCGTTGCTCCGGCGTCAGCGCGAGATCGTAGCCCGTCAGAAAGATCACGCGCAGATCGGGCCGCTCGCGGCACACGTCCATCGCCAGATCGACGCCCGACTTGCCGGCCAGCCCCACGTCGGTCAGCATCACGTTGATCGCGTGCTCGCTGAGCATCCGCTTCGCGTCCTGCTCGCCTTCGGCTTCCAGAATGTCGAAGTCGAAGGTCCGCAGCAACTCGGCGGTGCTCATGCGGATCATCTCGTCGTCTTCCACCAGTAAAATCCGCATGCGTGCCCCCACGGCAAAACTATCGGCGTCCGCCGCCGCAAACGGCGGATCGATTTGCAAAAGCTGGCGCTCGGCCTCAGACAGTTCAGCCGCCTGCGGGTTCTGCGACTGCAGCACGTAGCGGAACTTGCGCGCCAGCGCTTCGTGCGTGTACGGCTTGCTGAGCAGTTCGATGCCTTCGTCGAGCCGCCCTGCATGCACGATCGCGTTGTCGGTGTAGCCCGATGTGAACAGCACCGCGATGGTCGGCAAACGTTCACGCGCCTTGCGGGCCAGTTCGGTGCTGCGCAACGGACCGGGCATCACCACGTCGGTGAAGAGCATGTCGATCGGCACGCCGCTTTCGACGATCGCCAGCGCACTCTGCGCATCCTTCGCCTTCAGCACGCGATAACCGAGATCCGACAGCATCTCGACCACGGTGGTGCGCACTTCCTCGTCATCCTCGACGATCAGGACCGTCTCCGTGCCGCCCTTCGCGGGACCGGCATCGACATTCGTTTCGAGGTCTTCTTCCTCACGCACGCGCGGCAGATAAATGCGGATCGTCGTGCCGTGCCCCTCTTCGCTGTAGATCTTCACGTGGCCGCCGGACTGCTTGACGAAGCCGTACACCATGCTCAGGCCGAGCCCGGTTCCCTGGCCTTCCGGCTTGGTCGTGAAGAACGGTTCGAACACGCGCTCGCGCACGGTCGGCGACATGCCGGAACCGGTGTCCGTGACCGCCAGCATCACGTACTGGCCCGGCGTGACATCCACGTTGCGCCGGGTGTAGGCGTGATCGAGCGCGGCGTTGCCGGCTTCGATCGTGAGCTTGCCGTGGCCGTTCATCGCGTCGCGCGCGTTGATCGCGAGATTGAGCAGCGCGTTCTCGACCTGGAACGGATCGACCAGCGTATTCCACAGCCCGCCCGACACGATGGTCTCGATTTCGACGCCGTCGCCGAGCGCGCGCCGCAGCATGTCGTCGAGTCCGCGCACGAAGCGGCCGAGATTGACGACCTTCGGCGCGAGCGGTTGACGCCGCCCGAACGCCAGCAGTTGCGACGCGAGATTGGCGCCGCGCGCCACACCGGCCAGCGCATTGCGCACGCGTTGCTCGGGCTTCTCGGCACCGGCGACGTCTTTCGCGAGCAGTTGCAGATTGCCGCCGATCACTTGCAGCAGGTTGTTGAAATCGTGCGCGACGCCACCCGTGAGCTTGCCGATCGCTTCCATCTTCTGCGCCATGCGCAGCGCCTCTTCGGCGTGCCGCAGCGCCTCGGCGGTTTCCTTGTCGGCGGTGACGTCACGGCCCACGCCGTGAATCCGCGAGGTGGCGGGATCGAGCGCGAGCGTCCACGCGACCCAGCGCCACGTGCCGTCGATGCGCTTGAAGCGGTTTTCATAGCGCACCGGCAAACCGGTGCGGCGCAGTTCGGCGAGATGCGCGCTGACGAGGGCGACGTCGTCGGGATGAACCAGATCGACGTACGAGCGCGACATCAGCCAGTGCATGTTATGGCCGAGCGCGCTGCTCCACGACGGACTCACGCGCTGCAGGCGTCCCTCGATATCGGCCACCACCAGCAGGTCTTCGCTCAGCTCCCAGAGGCGGTCGCGGTCGGCCACCGTTTCGATCACGCGGCGCTCCAGCGTCTCGTTCAGATCGTGCAGTGCGCTTTGCGCCTTGGCGCGTTCGGCGATTTCCCTTTGCGCGGCCTCGTAGAGGCGCGCATTGTCGATGGCGATCGCGGCCTGCGCCGCGATGCCGGCCACGATCCGCTCCGCGCGCGCGGTGAACACGCCGGGTTCCGGATGACCGAAGAACAGCCCGCCGACCACTTCGCCGTTGCGTGACTGCACCGGCGCAGCCAGATAGCTGCGCACCTTCAGATGACCTTCCGGCATGCCGCGATATGGCGCGTTGTGGCCGTAGCGCGGGTCCTGCGTGATGTCGTCGACGCGCACGACGCCTTCGCCCTTGAACGTGGGACCGAACACTGCCGTGTTGCGCGGCATCGGGAACCGCTCGAAGGCGTCCTGCGGCACGCCCGACAGCGTGTACAGCATGTAGCTGCCGCCGCTGTCGTCGAGCACGTTGTAGAAGAACGAACCGAACGCGGCGCCGGTCAGTTCGGTGGCGGCGTCGGTAACGATCTGCACGGCGCGCTTCAGGTCGAGTTCGGCCGCCACGGTCGAACCGACGCGATTGAGGATTTCGAGCGTGCGCGATTCCTCGCGCAGTTTCAACTCGGTCTCGCGACGCAGCCGCGCAAGTTGCAGATTGCCCGACACGCGAGCCAGCAGCTCGCGCGACGAGAACGGCTTGGTCAGGTAATCGTCCGCGCCGTGCTCGATGCCGTCGACGAGCGCTTCCTCGCCCGCGCGGGCCGACAGCATCAGCACCGGCGTGTCGCGCAGGAGCGGATCGGCGCGCAGTTCGCGCAGCAGGCCGAAGCCATCGAGCCGCGGCATCATCACGTCGGACAGCACCAGATCGGGCGGTTCCGCACGCGCGGCGTCGAGCGCCGCCTCGCCATCGGCGGCAAGGCGCACGTCGTGGCCCGCCGCGCGCAGGATGCGGCTCATGTATTCGCGCAGGTCCGCGTTATCGTCCACGACCAGCAGGCGCGCGCTTGCCGACTTCGATTCGCCGGCGCCGGCAACCGAAGCGGATACCGGCGCCGAGGCCGCCGTCTCGTCGAGCAGCTCGTGCTCCGGGCTCCAGCGCAACGCGGCATCCACATAGGTGCGCGCGTGCTGGCTCATCGCCGCATGCACGGCGGCGTCGCCGGTGGGCACCAGCATCGCGCCGCGCGGCAGCACGACGGTAAAGCACGCGCCCTCGCCCAAGCGGCTGTCGACCACCACGGTGCCGCCATGCAGCTTCACCAGTTCCTGCACCATCGCGAGGCCAATGCCGCTGCCCTCGACCGAGCGGCCCGGCGCGCCCGCCACCCGATGAAAACGTTCGAAGAGCCGCGGTACTTCTTCTGCCGCAATGCCGATGCCGCTGTCGGTCACGCCGACTTCGACGCCGCCGCCTTCGAGCACGCGAACCGTCACGCGGATCGTGCCGAAGAACGTGAACTTGTACGCGTTCGATAGCAGGTTCATCACGACCTTTTCCCACATCTCGCGATCGAGCTGCACGATCACGGGACTCGCCGGCATCTCCAGTTCGAGGCGCAAGCCGGCCGCCTCGATCGCGGACTGGAACAGCGAGGCGAGTTCGGCGGTGAACGACGCGATGTCGGTGGGCTGCGTGTGAATCTGCATGCGCCCCGCCTCGATGCGCGAAAAATCGAGCAGCGCATTGACGAGCTTCAACAGACGCAAGCCGTTGCGATGCGTGATCTCGATCAACGCGCGGTCGTCGACGTCGGCGCCCGGCTTGTGTGCGTCCGCGCTGACACCGGGCTGCGGCCTCGCGAGCAGTTCTTCGAGCGGGCCGAGCATCAGCGTCAACGGCGTGCGGAATTCGTGGCTGATGTTGGAGAAGAACGTGGTTTTCGCGCGGTCGATTTCGGCCAGCGCTTCCGCGCGCCGCCGCTCTTCCTCATAGGCCCGCGCATAGCCGATCGCCGCGCCGATCTGGCCGGCGGCCAGGTTCAGGAAACTGCGATACGCGTCGTCGTAAAGACGGCAAGGATTGAGGCCCGCGATCAGCACCACCGCATGGGTCGTTTCACTGCCCGGCGATACCGGCAGGATGACCGCCTGCTCCGGCGCGAGATGCCATGGACCGGCCGGCAACGCGCTGCCGAAAAGCTGCGTCAGACCACGCACCATCTGCGGCGCCTGGACCTTCAGCACGTCGGCGAGCGGCCAGCGCGCAGCGCCGTCGATGCGCATCGACTCGGGTGCGCCGGGATGCCCCGGCTCGATGCCGCTCGCGCCGACCAGCGTGGCCGTCGCGCCGCCGGGTTCGACCGCGTACAGCAACGCGAACGGCAGGTCCTGCGCGTTGGAGCGCAGCGCACGCGCGCTCAGTTCACACGCCTCGCGCCAGTCGCGGCCATCGGGGCTCGCCGCCGCCAGTTCCTTGAGCAAGGCGAGTTGCCGCTCGCCGACCACCCGCCGGGTGTCGTCGCTGTTCGCGCAGATGATGCCGCCGGGCTCGCCGTCGTCGCCGGGAATCGGGCTGTACGAGAAGGTGTAATAGGTCTCCTCGGGGAAGCCGTTGCGCTCCATGATGAGCAGCTTCTGTTCGACGAAGGTGCCTTCGGCGCCGGTCAATGCGGTGTGCAACAGCGGCTCGATGTCCGGCCAGATTTCGGCCCACACGACCCGCGTCGGCTGACCGAGCGCGACCGGATGCTTGCCGCCGATGATCGATTTGTACGGGTCGTTGTAAAAATAGAGCAGCTCGTCGCCCCAGCCGATCCAGATTGGCTGCCGCGACGTGAGCATGATGCGGATCGCGGTCTTCAGCCCTTGCGGCCAGGTGTCGGGCGCACCGAGCGCGGTGCGGCGCCAGTCGTAGGCGCGGATCAGCGCACCGAGTTCGCCTCCGCCAGCAAGAAACGACGGCGCGGTCGGACCGGCATGCGGTACATCCGACAGGAAGCGATCCGGCTCTTTCAACGCGATCTCCTCGGCGCGGCAGGTCAAAATTCGTGTGACCGCTGTTGCAAAAGCGGTGCCCGATACGACGGATGGCTAACGATGACGGCGCACTTGTAGTAGCGCGATTCAGTAGCGCGATTCAGTAGCGCGATTCTCGCATGCAGCGGGTTGCCGGAGGAAGAAGAGATGAGCGCCAGGGCTCGAAACGACGGGGTTTGAGCGCCGCGCGCCGACCCATGGGTTGGCGGGGCGGATGGCATCGGTCAATCATGCAATGCGGCGCGGGCAATGCCGGTACAACGCAGGTAAAACGTACCTCGACGCAGGGTGCGCCCAAGGCGAACGTCACGGTCGGGCGGCGAGCGCCGCCGACCGGACTCCTTCAGTCAGGCTAAGCCTGCTTCATATCGAACTCATGCACACGGCGGCGGCAATCGAGCCCAGCACCAGCACCACGCCCACCGTCTTGCGCTTGTTCAACTCCGTCCACAGCAGCACGCCCGTGAGCGACAGCAGAATGAGGCTGCCCGCGAGCGTGTCGATCAGCAGCACCCAGCCGACGCTCAAGCCGACGCCCTTGTGCAGATTCGTCAGCATCGCGAGGAAGGTGTTTTCGCTGCGCTTGACCGTCACGTAACCATTGCCGACCCAGTACTCCGCCGACGTGTTTTCATGCGGCGATGCGAAATTCAGTTGCCAGTGCTCGGGCTGGACGACGCTGCGCTCGCCCCACGCGACCGGATGCGCGGGCTCCTTCTGCACGCGCCCCGGGTTGCCGGCGATCTTCAGTTCGTGCTTGAGCCACTTGCCCAACTCACGCGGCGTATCCGGCGCCGGTTGCGGCAACGGCACCTGCAACACCGACACTTGCGGCTCGCCGGTCGACACTCTCAGCGGCCCGCCGCGATGGTTCAGAAAGAACCCCGTGGTGCCGAACAGCAGGCCGAGCGCCGCGCCCCACAAACCCACCCAGCCATGCACCTTGCGCAGCCATTTGATGAAGCTCGCGCGGCGCGAGCGCTGCTGCCGCGACTTCAGGTCACCGCTGTCGAGTTGTTGCGGCTCGCGCGCGGCGCGGTCCACGCCGGCCGCCGGCTGCATGTCGATCGTGTCGGGGACGCTCACGTTTCACTCCAGGTACGCAGTAGATTGTGATAACAGCCGACGAGGCTGCGGCGTGCGGTGTCGTCGGCATGGGTGGCATTCAGGCGTTGAATCGCGGTGTCCATGTCGAACAGCAGCGCGCGTTGCGTATCGTTGCGCACGAGGCTTTGCACCCAGAAGAAACTGGCGATGCGCGCGCCGCGCGTGACCGGCGTGACCTGATGCAGACTGGTGGCCGGATAGACGATCATGTCGCCCGCCGGCAGTTTCACCTGCTGCACACCGTAGGTGTCTTCGATCACGAGTTCGCCGCCGTCGTACTCGTCGGGTTCGGAAAGGAACAGCGTGACCGACACATCGGTGCGCAGCTTCACGCCGTTGGGCAGCACGCGCACCGCCCCGTCGACATGACTGCCGAACTGCATGCCGCCTTCGTAGCGGTTGAACAGCGGCGGATACACCTGGTTGGGCAACACCGCGCTGATAAAGAGCGGATTGCGCTCGATCGCCGCGAGAATCACGTCGCCGAGTTCACGCGCCACCGGCGTGTGCTCGGCGATCTGCTGGTTGCGCTTGACCGGCGCGCCCTGATAACCGGCGGTCGCACGGCCATCGACCCAGGCGTCGCCGGCCTGCTCGAGCCGTTCGCGCACGAAACGCAAGCGTTCGGCGTCCAGTACTTTCGGAATCTGCAGCAACATGATGTTTCCTTTGCGTCGGGCTCGGCGGTTTCGCCAAAACCGCTGAGCCTACCGTATCCGCCCTGTCCGTATCAGAAGCGGTAGTCGAAGGTCGCCAGCAGCGTGCGTCCGATACCCGGCACCGAGCGGCCGCCGTCCGACGGAATCAGCGCGTCGAAGTACGCCTTGTTGGTCAGGTTCAGCAGGTTCAGACGCACGTCGAACTTCTTCGCGTGATAGGCCGCGGTCGCGTCCCAGCGTGTGTAGCCCGGCACCCGCACGTAGTTGGTGTTCGATGCATAACGCGGCGACATGTAGATCGGGCCGCCGCCGATTTCCCAATGCGGCGTGATCGCATAGGTCGTCCAGAGCGTGAGCGTGTTGCGCGGCGTGTTGGCCGGCGTGTGGCCTTGCGTGCCGTCGAGCGCCTTGAGGATCACCGCGTCCATGTACGTGTAGCCGCCGAACACCTGCCATTTGTCGGTGATGTGGCCGGTCACGCCCGCCTGGAAACCGTCCACGCGGATGTCGCCGGCGAGTTCGTACTCGGTCGGCGAGACCTGCGTGCGGGCGTTGTCCATTTCCTCGCGGAAGAACGCGGAGGTCACGGAGATATTGCCGCCGAACAGATCCCACTTGCCGCCGACTTCATACGATTTGGTCGATTCCGGTGCGAGGTTTTGCGTCAGGTTCGTCACCGTCAGGTTTTCGAGCGACGGGTTGAACGACGTGCCGTACGACACGTAGTACGACTGCCAGTCGGTCGGCTGGTAAATCACGCCCGCGCGCACGCTGGTGAAGAAGTTGGTCTGACTCGCGTAACCCGGCGCGCTGATCGAGTTGGTGATCGATGCCTGGAAACGATCCCAGCGCAAGCCGCCGATCACCTTCCAGTGCTGGTTCAGGGAGACGGTGTCGTTCAGGTACGCGCCGATTTCGGTCGCGCCGGAGTTGGCGTAGTTGCCGACCGTGGTCGTCACGTTGGACGGCGTATCCATGATCGGCGGATTCAGCATCGGCACGATCGGCAGGTTGTTGCGCGTGTACGCCTGGTTCGAATAGCTGTCGTGACCGATCTCGAAGCCGGCGATCAGGTCGTGCTTGATCGGCCCGGTGTCGAATTTGTATTCGAGCATCGTGTCGTTGTAGATCGCGCGGTTCTCGATCACACGGTCATGGCTCTGCAGCTTGATGAACAGCTGCGATGGCGACAGCGTCGTGAAGTTGCCGTTGGTCAACGCGGTGCTCGACGACAGCGGCCCGGTCAGCACCGCCTGCGGCGCGGTTTCGCGCGCATCGGTCTCCGAGTGCGAGAACTGCGTCTGGTTGGTCAGCGTGAGCGCGTCCGAGAACTTGTGCTTGATCGCGGCGGTGAAGATCTGCACATCCTGGATCGTGCGGTCGTCGGTCAGGCCGTAGAAGGTGTTTCTCGGCACCGGCGACGGAGCGCCGTTCAACGCCTGGATGCCGTAGTCGGGCATGTCGTGGTTATGCTGGATCAGCGCGGACAGCGTCACCTCGGTCGGCGTGCCGATGCCGAAGCGTACTTCCGGCGCGATGCCGAAGTCCTTGTTCTTCATCACGTCGCGCGTCGAACCGAGGCTTTGGCCGAATGCGTTCAGGCGAATCGCCGCGGTATCCGTGAGCTGGTGGTTCACATCGACGGTGGTGCGGTAGCGGTCGTCGGTGCCGACCATGCCCGAGACTTCCGCGAAGTCCTTCAACTGCGCCTTCTTGGTCACCTGATTGATCACGCCGCCCGTCGAGCCGCGGCCGAACAGCATCGACGACGGGCCGTACAGCACTTCGAGCGATTCCAGATCGAAGGTGTCGCGATAGTACTGGTTGCGGTCGCGAAAGCCGTCCAGATAGATGTCGTTCTGTGCGGTGAAGCCGCGCAGGTTGATGTTGTTGCCGATCTGGCCGCCTTCGGCGGCGCCGATCGTCACGCCGGGCGCGTTGCGCAGCGCATCCGTAAACGACGTCGCGCCTTGCGAGGCGAGCAGGTCTCGATTGATCACGGTGACGGTTTGCGGAATATCGCGCAATGCGGTCGGCGTCTTCGCCCCCACCGTCGAGCGTTCCGCCTGGAAGTCCTGCTGCTCGGCCTGCGCCGCGACGCCGATGGCGGGCAGCGTACCGCTGTCGGCGATGGCGTTGGTCGATGCGCCTGCGGGTGCGTTTGCCGGATTTTTATCGGCCGTTGGTTGCGACGCGGCTTGAGGCGCGGTCTGCGCGACAGCCGGTGTCGCAAATGGAATGGCAAAAGCTAGCGCTAACGCAGTCGCAAGCGGCGTATGGTTGAACATTGGAAATCCCGTCAGGTGTGCGCTTGCCCATTCGCATGTCTCCCATGGAATAGGTGGCAAGCCGCATTTGGCTGGCTTCCGGTCGCCTGAACTGAAGCGGCAGTGACGGGATGGCTGGCTGGTGGCAATAGTCAAATGAGAATCGCTATCATTCCACATGTCCCAAACCGCATCAATCGCGCGAGGTGTTACCTCGCGTAATGGAATTGTTTCCGTCTTTTACGGACGTATGGATTTCGTAATTTTTATTCCGCTGAAGATAGCATTTTATTACGATATGTAATTCACGATTCGCGGAATTCGAATACCAGCAAGCCGACAATCCTATTGGATTTCCAGTACAAACCTTCAATTAAATAACAAAATATAAGCGCCTACAGCCAACATTTATTCGCAACACCATTTATCATTTTTGCAACACTGTCCCCCCTCCTGTCCCGCTCATTTTGGAGTTGTTGACCATGCAATACCGTCAATTCGGCCGCACCGGCCTGACCGTTTCGCGTCTGTGTCTCGGCACGATGACCTTCGGCCTGCAGACCGAGGACGAAGTCTCGCATCGTATCCTCGACACGGCGGCGGACGCCGGCGTGAACTTCATCGACACGGCCAATGTGTATCCGCTCGGCGGCGACGAGCAGATTGCCGGGCGCACGGAGGAGATCATCGGACGCTGGCTGAAGGGCAAACGCGAGCGCTTCATTCTCGCGACCAAGGCGGTGGGCAAGATGGGACCGTCGGCGTGGGACCAGGGTGCCTCGCGCAAGCATCTGCTCGATGCGATCGACGCGTCGCTGCGCCGGCTCGGCACCGACTACGTGGACCTCTACCAGCTCCACTCCGACGACGCGAACACGCCGCTCGACGAAACGCTCGAAGCTCTCGATACGATCGTGCGCTCAGGGAAAGCGCGCTATATCGGCGTATCGAACTTTCTCGCATACCGGCTCGCGCGCGCGTTGGGACGCGCCGACGTCTTGCGCGTCGCGCGTTTCGTGTCGGTCCAGCCGCGCTATAACCTGCTGTTCCGTCAGATCGAACGGGAGTTGCTGCCGCTGGCCGCCGAGGAGCAACTGGCCGTGATGCCGTACAACCCGCTGGCGGGCGGCTTGCTGACAGGCAAGCACCGGCTGGATGCCGCGCCGGAGAGCGGGCGCTTCACCGAAAGCGTCGGCAAGGCCGGTGCGATGTACCAGGAGCGGTACTGGCACAAGCGCGAGTTCGAGACGATCGAACAACTCAAGACGATCGCGGCGCAGGCCGGCGAGTCGTTGACGCGGATTTCGCTCGCGTGGGTGCTGGCCAATCCGCTCGTGACGTCGGCGATTATCGGCGCGAGCCGCGCGGAGCAGTTGAGCGATACGCTCGCGGCATCCGAACTCGTGCTCGATACGCAGATCAAGACGCAACTCGATGAAGCCAGCGTGCAATATCGCTGGGGAGACGCGGCCAGATAAGCCGCGCCAGTTTCACGGCGGTTCCGCAGCGGCGTGGCGACGCGACCCAGCACCGCCCCGCCGCGAGTCGGGCTGCATCAGCGCCCATATCGCAGCACCGTGCTCGTCGCGGCAATCACGTGATCCTTGATCGCCGCGAGCAACGCATCGCGGGTCAAGCCGGCCGGCAATGCATCGGGCGGCAGATCGAGCGCAAAGACCTGGACGACGTAGTGATGCGGCACGTCCCCGATCGGCGGACACGGCCCGTAGTAACCGGTAGCGCCCGTGCGATTCGTACCGGCGACACTGCCGGGCGGCATGGCCGCACCCGCTGCCAACCCCGTCGTCGACGGCGCGATGCCGTACAGCACCCAATGCACGATGCCCAATCCCTTCGCGCCGTCGGGATCAAAAATCGTGACCGCGAAACTCTTCGTGCCCGCGGGCGCATTACGCCATTGCAGCGCCGGCGACACGTTGCCGCCGCCGCAATTGTTGGCGCTTGCCGCATGGCTCGAATCGAGCGCGCCGCCGTCGGCCAGACCGGGCGATGCGACCGCGAACGCTTCCACCGCGTACGCCTGCACGCTCGCGAACGCGAATACCACGCAGGCACTGGCGCAGCGCAAACGCCGTGCAAAGCCGCTTTGCGTCATTGTGTATCGCCCCTCGTCAGAACTTCACCGCAGGGCGTCATTTGAACGGCCCGCTGCGTTGATTCGCTTCGGGCAACTGCCGCGTTTCGCGCAGCGAGCGCGGATGCCATAAGCGCGCGCCGCCTTCGATACCGGCATCGTTCGAGACGGTTGCCACGTTCGCCGGCAGATCGAAGTTGAGACGCGCCGCGTTGCCGCCGCCGATCCACAACTTGTCGTAGTTCACCAGCGATTCCAGAATCCCGATCACCTTGTGAACGCGCCGGTTCCAGCGCTTGTTCCCCGCCTTCTCGCGCGCGGCCTCGCCGATGTACTCGTCGTACGCGACGCCCTTCTTGCTGACCGGATGATGCGCGAGTTCGAGATGCGGCATCAGCTCGCCGTCGCGGAACATCGCGGTGCCCGCGCCGGTGCCGAGCGTCAGCACGAATTCGAGGCCATGTCCTTCGATTGCGGCGAAGCCTTGCATCTCGGCGTCGTTGATCATGCGCACCGGCAAGCCGCCCAGGCGCTGCGCCAACGCGTCGGCCAGCGGGATATCGTGCCAGCCTTCGAGCCCGAAGTGCGGCGCGGTCAGAATGCGGTTGTTGCGCACCACGCCCGGAAAGCCGATTGACATCAACGTGGGCGGCGCCTCGTCGACGAGCGGCGCGACCAGCTTCGCCAGCGTATCCACCAGCTGATCCGGCGTGCACGGATGCGGTGTGGCCACTCGCACACGTTCGGTTTTCATCTGGCCGTCCGCGTCGATGATCGAGGCTTTCAGGCCGGTGCCGCCGACGTCGATTGCCAGAATCCGCTCGGCGCTGCCCGCCACTTTCGTCTTGCCGGCTGTCTTGCCGGCTGTCTTGCCTGATGTCCTGCCTGATGTCTTGCTTGCTGCCGTACGTTTAGCCACGGTGTCCCCCGTTAAGTTGGTGCGCGTGTTGGCCTTACTTCTTCCCGACTGGATTCCTGTTCAACGGCCGCCATGCATGGCCATCGCGTGCGAGCAGCGCGTCGGCCTGCGCGGGGCCCTCGCTGCCGGCCGCATAACCGTGCACCGGCATGGCGCCGCCGCCTTTCGGATGCAGCACGTCGTCCACCGCGCACCAGCTCGTTTCGATGCTGTCGGCGCGCTGGAACAGCGTCTCGTCGCCGAGCATGCAGTCGTACAGCAGCGTCTCATAGCCGACGTTCGCGCTCGCCGCGAAGAAGTCCGCATAGTCGAACGACGATTGCACCGCGCCGATCTGCATCACCGGCCCCGGCGTTTTCACGTTGAAGTCGAAGCTCGTGCCGTGCGCGGGATCGATGCGCAAGGTCAGCACATTCGGCGTGAGCGCGTCGACCGGCGTATCGCGAAACAGGCGGAACGGCACCGGCTTCAGTTGCACCGAGATTTCCGTGCGGCGCGCGGCGAGCCGCTTGCCGGTACGCAGATAAAACGGCACGCCGGCCCAGCGCCAGTTCTCGACGAACACGCGCGCCGCCGCGTAGGTCTCGGTCGTGCTGCCGGGCGCGACGTCTGGTTCCTCACGATACCCGACACCCGCCGCGCCCTTGTCGTATTGCCCGAACACGACGTCGTCGGGCGTGAGCGGCTGGATCGCGTCGAAGATTTCGGCTTTCTTGTCGCGCACGGCTTCGGCGTCGAATGAATTGGGCGGCTCCATCGCGACCATGCCGAGCAACTGGAACAGGTGGTTCGGCACCATGTCGCGAAACGCGCCCGTCTGCTCGTAGAACTTGCCGCGCCCTTCCACGCCGATCGTTTCCGCCGCGGTGATCTGCACGCTGTCGATATATTCGCGCCGCCATACCGGTTCGAACAGCGCATTCGCGAAACGCACCGCGAGAATGCTCTGCACGGTGTCCTTGCCGAGAAAGTGATCGATGCGATACACCTGCTCTTCTTTTGCATACGACAGGATGTGCGCGTTCAGATCGCGCGCCGAGGCGAGATCGGTGCCGAACGGCTTCTCGATCACGAGACGGCGGAAGCCGCTACCGTCATTCCCCTCGCCTTCCTTGAGCAACCCCGCCTTGCCGAGATGCTCGACGATCGGTTTGAAAAAGCGCGAGCCGACCGCGAGGTAGAAAATCACGTTGCCACCGGGCGACTGCGCGAGCTTCTGCTTGAGCTTCGTGAAGGTGTCGTCAGTTTCAAATTCGCCGGCCATGTATTCGAGGCGTTGCGCGACCCAGTCCCATGCCTGGTCGTCGAGCTTGCCGGCGTGGAAGGTGCTGGCTTTGTCGGCGGCGAATTGCTGGAGCGACTTGTGCAGATCTTCGCGCCACTCGGGCGTCTCGCGCTCGCCGTGATTAACGCCGATGATTTTCATCGCGCCATCGAGCAGGCCGTCCACCGCGAGGTTGTACAGCGCGGGCATCAGCAGCCGCTTGGTGAGGTCGCCGCCGGCGCCGAAGATCACGAGCGTGCAAGGCGGCGCGGGCCGCTTGCCGGGTGGCGACGCCGGTGCATCGTGTGGACTCGCGCTGACCTTGCAGCTCGGCGCCTGAGCGGCGGCGGGATGATCGGAAGCCTGGGTGTTCGGTGTAGTCGACATGGGATTCACTTGAGGAAGCCAATGGAACGGACGTGGCGGTACATGAAAGACCACGCTTGAACCCACACAGTTCAAAAACGATCACGCCAGTTGCAAGATGCGCGGCGTTACAGAGCCACAGGGCCGATCTCATCCCGCAGCGTGCGGGTCGGCCGCGGCCCATTACTTGGTCACTGGAACTGCGACTGCGGGCTCGGGCTCGGGTGCGGGTGCGGGTTCGGGCTTGAGCACGCGTGCCGGGGTTGCGGTTTGTGCCGCAGCCCCAACCGCCGCACCGGCCGCCATGGGAATCGGCGCCCGCTCCGGCTCGCCCGCGAGCGGTACGTTGCCCGATGCCGCCATCGCACGGGGCTGCAGCAGCAACGCGACCAGCCCGCTCCAGCCGGTCTGGTGCGAAGCGCCGACGCCGCGTCCGTTATCGCCGTGAAAATACTCGTGGAACAGGACCAGGTCAGCCGACTTCGGGTCGGCCTGCAACAGCGGATACGCGCCCATCACCGGCCGCTCGCCGTCCTTGTTCTTCAGAAACAGCGTGGTCGCGCGGCGCGCGAGTTCGTCGGCGATTTCGCTCAGCGAGAACTTCTGCCCCGAACCGGTCGGGTATTCGACGCGGAACTCGTCGCCGTAATAACGGTGAAATTCGTATAGCGATTCGATCAGCAGGTAGTTGACCGGCATCCACACCGGACCTCGCCAGTTCGAATTGCCGCCGAACACGCGCGTGTCCGATTCCGCCGGCAGATACTTGACGCAGAAACTGTTGCCGTTGTGATTGAACACGAACGGCTGATCGCGATGAAAGCGCGACAGCGCCCGCACGCCGTGATCGGACAGGAACTCGCTTTCGTCGAGCGCGCGCCGCAGCAACGCTTTCATCCGATGACCGCGTAGCAGCGACAGCAGCAGCGCGTTGCCCTTACCGGGCTCGTTCCAGCGCGACACCAGCCTCGCCAGATCCGGCCGATGCTCGAGGAACCACACGAGCCGCTCGCGCAGGCACGGCAGCTCGCCATGCAGACGCTCTTCGAGCACGTGCACGGCGAACAGCGGAATCAGACCGACGATCGAGCGCACCCGCATCGGCACGTTGCTGCCGTCGGGCAGGCGCAGCTTGTCGTAGAAGAACTCGTCTTCGCTGTCCCACAGGCCCGTATCGCAGCCGTCGTCGCAGCTCACGGCTTCGGCGATATACAGGAAGTGCTCGAAAAACTTCACGCCGATATCGACGAACACGTGGTTCGCATACGCGAGTTCGAGCGCGATGCGCATCAGGTCGAGCGCATACGCGGCCATCCATGCGGTGCCGTCCGCCTGGTCGATGTGGCCCCCGGTCGGCAGCGGCGACGAGCGGTCGAAGATCCCGACGTTATCGAGCCCGAGGAAGCCGCCCTGAAATATATTGTGGCCGTCGGCGTCCTTGCGGTTCACCCACCACGAGAAATTCAGCAACAGTTTATGAAAGACGAGTTCGAGAAAATCGCGATCCGCCTTGCCGGTCATCGCGCGATCGATCTCATACACGCGCCATGCGGCCCATGCATGCACCGGCGGGTTGGCGTCGCCGAGCGCCCATTCGTAGGCGGGCAGCTGGCCGTTCGGATGCTGATAGCGGTCCTTCACCAGCAGCAGCAACTGACGCTTCGCGAACGCCGGGTCGATCAGCGCGAACGCGGCCGCATGAAACGCGAGGTCCCACGAGGCGTACCACGGGTATTCCCACTTGTCGGGCATCGACACGATGTCCGCATTGCACAGATGCCGCCAGTCCGCATTGCGGCCGTGCTTGCGGCTCGCGGGCGGCGCGGGTTGCAGCGGATCGCCCTGGAACCAGCGTTGCACGTCGTACTGGTAATACTGCTTGGACCACAGCATGCCGGCGAGCGCCTGGCGCTGCACGAGGCGCGCGTCGGGATCGGCGATCTCGTGTTGCAGCGCGCCATAGAATTCGTCGGCCTCGGCGATGCGGCGCGCGAACAGTGCGTCCGCGTCGAACTGCACGTCGTCGGGCGCCGACTGCGGACGCCAGCGCAGGTACACCACCGCGCGCCCGTGCGGACCGAATTCGAGCGCCGCATGCGCGCCGGCCTTGGTGCCGCCGTCGTGACGTATCGCGTGCTGGTCGCCATGCACGAGATAGTCGTTGAAGCCGTCCTTGAACGGGCCAGCGCCGTCCGTGTTGAACAGACGCTTGACGTTGGTGTCGTTCTCACAGAAAAGCCACGCGAGCTGCGGCGCGTCCTTCGACCACGCCGTCACGACAATCGGTTCCTGCCCATGCTGACGCCCGATCAAATGCGCGTCACCGTTGTGGTCCGTGCCGGCGAGCAGCGACGGCTTGTCCTTGTTCTCCTTCCACGACCACGAATTGCGTGCCCAGATTTGCGGCAGCACGTCGAGCGACGCGGATTCGTCGGCGCGATTCTCGATCGTCACGCGCATCACGATGTCGTCGGGCGCGTGTTTCGCGTATTCGATCTGCACGTCGAAATAGCGCAGATCGTCGAACACGCCGGTATCGAGAATCTCGTACTCCGGCATGTCGCCGCCGCGGCGCGCGTTTTCCTGCACCAGATCCTCGTACGGGAAAGCGGCGTGCGGGTATTTGTAGAGCATCCGCATGTACGAATGCGTCGGCGTGCCGTCGAGATAGAAGTACAGCTCTTTCACGTCCTCGCCGTGATTGCCTTGAGCGTTGGTGAGGCCGAACAGGCGCTCCTTGAGGATCGGATCCTTGCGGTTCCAGAGCGCGAGCGACACGCACCAGCTCAGCTTGTCGTCGCCGAACCCGGCGATGCCGTCTTCGCCCCAGCGATACGCGCGGCTGCGCGCATGATCGTGCGGGAAGGAGTCCCAGGCGGTGCCGTCCGGGCTGTAATCCTCGCGCACCGTGCCCCATTGACGCTCGCTCAGATACGGGCCCCAGCGCTGCCAGTGGGCGCAGTCGGCCGAGTGCAGGCGGGCGCCTTCGAGAGTGGCGAGCAGATTGGCAGCGCGCAGCGGTGGCATAACGTCGTCCTTGCTTCGGGCCTGGCGGTGGGACACACATCGTAGCGCGGTTTACGCGGCGATGGGCGCCAACCGGGCAAGCAGGTTCTCGATGCGCAGCAACTCCCCGAGCGACCACGCCTGAAACGGCGTACCGGCGGGCGTATGGGGCGCGTCGCCGTCGGCGATTTCGGACAGGTGGTCGAGACCCGTGTGATCGAGATGCGCGTAGAGCGGGTCGAGAAAGCGCGCTTTGGCTTGCGCGCGGGTCTGCTCCGTCACGCCGTGAACTCGCAGCCACGCTTCGACGAACGGGCCGAGCAGCCATGGCCAGACCGTTCCCTGATGATAGGCGCCATCGCGCTCGAACGGAGAGCCGCCGTAGTGTCCGCGATACGCGGGATCGGACGGCGCGAGCGTTCTCAGACCGAGCGGCGTGAGCAACTGCGCTTCGACCTGGTCGAGCACCGCGCGCGCCGGCGCGCCGTCGAGTAACGGGAACGGCAGGCCACCCACCGCGAAAATCTGGTTCGGCCGGATCGCGCGATCTATCGCGCCTTTCACATGATCGACGTCGACGTTATCGAACAATGCCTGCGTGGACGGATCGACGAAGCGTTCACGAAACGCTTGCAACACTCGCTCGGCTGGTTGTTGCCACTGTGGGTTCCATGCTGCTGCAATGCGCAACGCGTTATGCCACAGCGCCTGCACTTCAACCGGTTTGCCGATGCGCGGTGTGACGACCCAGTCGCCGACTTTCGCGTCCATCCACGTGAGCTGCACACCGGGGACGCCCGCGCTCAGGAGACCATCGTTCGCGCAGGCGCGGATGTTCAAGCGCGTGCCGTTCGTGTAGCCGGTGAGAATCGCGTCGGCGGCCTGTTGCAGACGCGCTCGGGTCGCGGCAACTGCATGACCTGTGGCCAGATGATCGTGCACGGCGACGATGAACCATAAGGACGCGTCGACGGAGTTGTATTCCGGCGTATCGCCGTAATCGGGGAAGCGGTTCGGCAGCATGCCTTCTGACAGCGTGGCCGACCATTCGAGCAGGATCGACTCGGCTTCGTCGAGGCGGTTCGCGCCGATCAGCAAGCCGCGCATCGCGATGAAAGTGTCGCGGCCCCAGTCAGTGAACCACGGAAAGCCAGCGAGAATCGTGCGGCCTTCGTTGCGCGAGACCACGTAGGCATCGGCGGAGCGTTGCAGGCGTGAGCCCAGTGCGTTGCGGCGTTGTTGTTCGATGTGGACGAGCTCGGCGGCATGGGTGGCGGTTGCGCATGTGGACGCTGCCGCGCCCGCTGCATTCGACGCGTTGAGAACCATCACCGCTTCACCGTCGCTCAGATCGAAGCTGAACACGCCAGGCGTCGCGAGATCTTCGCTGAAGTCGAGACCGCGTTCCCGCTCGCGCACATAGCAGAAGTTGCGATACCAGTCAGGCGCGTGCATATAGACGCCATTCGTCGCCGCATGAATGGCGGGCAGGCCGTCATACGGTTGCCAACTGACGCATGCGCGATCTCCACTCGTCTGCGCATCGAAATTGAATGCCGCGTTTTCATGATGCAGCGCGTGATAATCACGACCCGACAACAACAGCCTGACCTTCAGCACGGGCGCGCTCATTTCGCCTGCCGCCGCAGCGCTTTCCAGGCGCCAACGCAAAACCGTTTCACGCGTCGCTTTACTGACGAGTACTTCGGCAATCAATACGTTCAACGTGTCGAGCTGAATGCGCCAGGTCGGCCACGGCGCAGTATCGAAGCCGGTGAGACTCGCACTCACATCCGGATAGATCACGTCCGGCACATACCGCTGCGAGCTCAACGGATAACGCCGCCCTCCCGCTTCCAGCCACGCCTCCACACCGTTGACGAGCACGACACGCCCGCCCGGCGCGCGCGTGGCGCTCAGCAGCAACGCGTGATAACGGCGCGTGCGCGACATGCCCACCGTGCCCGATGCGAAACCGCCGAAGCCGTCGGCTTCCAGCCATTCATCTTCGAGACGCGTGATGTCGAAAGGTCGTTGGATGCGTGTCATGGACTAACCGGTTATGCAAAGCCGCGAATCGTTCGGTATGCCAAAAGCATCAGGCAAATGGCATTACGGTGACTATTGTCCTTCTTATCACTTTCCACTTTCTTTCGAAAAACAAACGAATTAACGAAACTTATGCTGCTCGCAAACGTTTCACAATTATTTCTTGAAAGGAATAGAGACTGCACACGCTTTCACTCAACCGGATGCAGACATGAGAAGAGACAAACGCCTCGCGGGCGCCGCCTTGCTCGCACTCGCCACTTTTGCGTTGAGCGCTTGTGGCGCGGATGACTCTCCATCGACGGCAACGTCGTCGGCGCCTTCCGCCGCCGACGATCCCGCGCAACGTCCGGCGACCTTGTCGGCCGCGCTGCCCGACGCGTCCGCCCCGCTCGCGGCGAACCCCGTCGCCGCGTCCGATCCGATCACGCAAAACATGCAAGCCAGTCTCGCTGCCGACAACCAGCAAGTCGCACCCGTCATGCACTACGCCCCCGGCGACAGTGCCAGCAACAACTGACCTGCTTTTCACAGTGCGCAGAGGCGCGCTATTCTTTCCCCCCGCAGAAGGTGATATTCGATGACATCAACTAGCCGTCGCCGTTTCCTGCAGACCGTGGCTTCTTCCGCCGGCGCTGCCGCCGCGCTGACCGCGCTGCCCGAGTCGATCCGCAATGCGTTGGCCGTGCCCGCGTTCTCGCGCACGGGCACGATCCGCGATGTCGAGCACATCGTCGTGTTCATGCAGGAGAACCGCTCGTTCGACCACTACCTCGGCCATATGCGCGGCGTGCGCGGCTACAACGACCGCTTCCCCATTCCGCTGCCGAACGGCAAGCCGGTGTGGTATCAGCCGTCGAAAGCGGACGCCACCAAGCCGGTGCTGCCGTTCCATCTGGACACCTCGACCACCAGCGCGCAGTGTGTCGGCGATCTCGATCACTCCTGGTACAAGACCCACGCCGCGATCGACGGCGGCCGCTACGATCAGTGGCCGGCCAACAAGACCGACATGACGATGGGCTATCACCTGCGCAGCGACATTCCGTTTCACTACGCGCTGGCCGATGCGTTCACCACCTGCGACGCGTACTTCTGCTCGCTGCCCGGACCGACGCACCCGAACCGTTCGTACCTGATGACCGGCATGGTCGATCCGACCGGGACGCTCGGCGGACCGCTGCTCGATAACAACGATTTCGTCGACGGCGACGGTCCGCCGAATTATCAGCTGCTCTCGTGGACCACGTATCCGGAGCGCCTGCAAGCCGCGGGCATTTCGTGGCAGGTGTACCAGCAGGGTACGACGGGCGCCGATCCGTTGAACGGCAACTACGGCACCAACATCCTGCAGAACTTCACGAACTTCATCAACGCGCAGCCGGGCTCGCCGTTGTATGAGCGCGCGCAAACCGTGCGCACCATCGACGACCTGAAGGCCGACGTGCTCGCGAACAAGCTGCCGCAGGTGTCGTGGCTGTGCCCGCCGGCCGCCTACTCCGAGCACCCGCAATACACGCCCGCATACGGCGCCGAATACACGTCGCAGATCCTCGATGCGTTGACGTCGAATCCCGAGGTGTGGAGCAAGACCGTGCTGTTCATCATGTACGACGAGAACGACGGCTTCTTCGATCACATCGTGCCGCCGCAACCGGCGACGACGCCCACGCAGGGCAAGTCGACGGTCAGCACCGAAGGCGAAATTCACAACGTGGTCAATCCCGCGCGCGGCGGCAGCTATACCGCCGACGGTTTGCCGTACGGCCTCGGCCCCCGCGTGCCGATGACGATCGTGTCGCCGTGGAGCAAGGGCGGTTTCGTGTGCTCGCAGGTGTTCGATCACACGTCGGTGATCCGCTTCATCGAAACACGTTTCGGCGTTCACGAACCGAACATCACGGCATGGCGCCGCGCGGTGTGCGGCGACCTGACCACCGCATTCGACTTCCGCACGCCGGACTCGAAAGTGCCGCCGCTGCCGGACACGAGCAACTACAAGAGCATCGCCGACAACCAGTGCGCGACGCAGCCGAAGCCGACCGTGCCCGCGACGCCGGGCGCGATCGATCCGCAGGAAAGCGGGATTCGGTTCGCGCGTGCATTGCCGTACGAACTGCATGTGAATGGCGAAGCGGACGTGAACCGCAACACGTTCGAGATTTCGATCGCCAACACGGGCGACCAGGGTGCGCACTTCTACGTGTACTCGAGCAATCGCACCGATGGTCCGTGGCGTTACACCGTCGAAGCGGGCAAGTCGCTCAGCGAGACCTTCGATCTGACGACGACGAACGGCGTGTACGCGTTCGAAGTGTTCGGGCCGAACGGCTTCGTGCGCAAGTTCGCCGGCAATGCACAGCCGTCGAAGACGCAGAATTCGCACGGTCTGGGCCAGTTTGGCAACAAGCCGGCGCTGCCCGAAGTGAAGACGCAATACGACGTCGCGAACGGCAACGTGTTCCTGAAGTTCAGCAACAGCGGCGGCGGCATCGCGCGTCTGACGGTGACGGATAACGCGTATGGGGCGCGCACGCGTCCGGTGCTGGTGCCGGCCGGCTCGCATCTCGAAGAAGTGTGGGTGCTGGCGGCGAGCCATCACTGGTACGACCTGACGGTGACGAGCAATGACGATGCGAGCTTCTCGCGCCGCTTTGCGGGTCACGTCGAGAACGGGCGGCCGAGTATCAGCGATCCGGCGGCGGTGGCGCCGGTGTTGGTGTGAGGTGAGGGTGCGGGGCTTCGCTGTGGAGGCGGAGCCCTTGTCGAAAGCAATCGGCTGCGCAGGGGGCTGTCGGCTGGCGAGGTTTGTCCTTCGAGGATACGTCTGGCGATAGTTCGTCATCCCCATCACCTGACAACAAATTCGATAGATCCTCCGGCCGCAGTCTCCGCATTGCCTGTTCTACCTTTCTGTCATATCTACGGTCATTCGGCTCGGTCGCCTTTTGTGCTTTGCGCGCGTACTGTTGCACAAAGCGGCCAAGTCGGCCGGCGACGCGAGACTGCTTGGGACGTGAGTTCATCAGGTGAGGAAACGCTGTCTCGCTTAACCCAGGCTAATTATCGAGTCGATCAATTCCGCGCCGCCTTCGATGTCCTCGTGCCCAATGAAGCGAGACACTTCCATCTGCCCGTCAGCGAACACGTCAATCTCAATTCGCTGGCCAACGACGGTTACCGAAACAAGCACGCTGCCCGAGCGTTGACGGCTTAGCGAGTAGTGAATTCGAGCGTCGTCGAGTTTTTCCAGCAGGGCATACAGGGGATGGGTCATCGTGGTCGTCCTATTTCTTGAATCGTGCGCCATTGAGTAGTTTGAGCGCTTTTCGGGCTTCTTTCACCCCATCCCGTCGCTTCTAACGGCGTAGCCCTAGCAGATCACCGCAGTCCTATGTTTTTGGGATCGACAGCTATCGTCATTGGCAGTCCATTGGCATCGCACCCGCCTGCACAAAACCGCGCATCGCGTTACAGTGAGTCTCCCCTTCACCGCACACCGAGACAACTCCCATGAACCGCAACACCTTCACCGAAAGCCTGACGAAAGAAGGCTTCCCCGACGCCGTAGTCGTCACGCGCGAAGCCGGCACGATGGATGTGCACGAGCACCAGTTCGAAGCCAAAGCGCTGATCCTCGAAGGCGAACTGCACATACGCGTCGGCGACGCAGAACGCTTGTATCAGGTCGGCGACGTATTCCACGTGCCGGCTAACAAAGCGCATTCGGAACGCTACGGTCCGAATGGCGTCACGTACCTTGTCGGAAGGAAATAGCAAGGCACGCCGCGAGCGACGTATGCGTTGCTGACTGTTAAACCGCACAACGCATCCACGCCGCCCGCGAAAAAACTCAAGCCCCCAGCAACACGCCGGTCCTGAACGGCCGTGTCCCAGTCACCCGTCCCAACGGCGCCCCTGCCGTCACGAAGCGTATCGCGCGACGCATATACAGCACACCTTCGGTGTTGCTCGTGATCGTGGTCGTCTCGTCGGTGAGCGGATCGACGATATCGAACAGAGCCTGTCCGACGCGAATCGTCTCGCCGATCTTCGCGCGATGAATCAGAATCCCGCTGACAGGTGCGTAAAACTGCTCGCTGCCCGCGAGCGGCGTCGCAGGCGCAAGCAGCGGCGGCAACGGTCGCGCGTCCAGCCGGATCGCATTGCGCCACACAAGATAATCGACAATCGCGTCGGCGTCCCGTTGCGCCACTTCGTACGAGACGTCGCGCTGACCGCGGCATTCCACCGTCACCGCAATCGTGCCGGTGGGCACCGGTTTGCCAGCGGGCATGGCCTGCTGCAAGGTCCACCACAACAGGCTATGCGTCTCGTCGAACGACTCGCCGCCCGAGTTGGTCGCAAGCAGTGACGCCTCGGCGCCGAGATAGCGCGACAAAGGCTCGAACTCGGGCCACGCCGCTTCGCTCGTGTACAGATGCATCGCCGCTTCGAGCGAACAATGCAGATCGATCACGACGTCCGCATCGAACGAGAGTTTGAGCATCGCCAGTTGCAGCGACTCGAATTCGGTCAACGGCTTCTGCTCGGCCAGTTCAGCCGCGATCAACTCGCGAACGATGTGCCGGTTTTCGGTCGCATCCGAACCCAATGCGTCCTTCGCGCGCGCGACCAGCTTCGAGAACTGCAGGAAGTGCCGATTGAAGTTCTTGCCGCTGCCGAGATCGAAGCGTCCGAGAAACTGACCGAGCACGTACTGACCGAGCCCGACCGGATTCGCCACCGGCACCAGCACGATTTCCGCATTCAGCGCGCCCTGCTTCTCCAGTTCCAGCAGGCGGCGCTTGAGTAGAACAGTTGTCAGCATCGCGGGCGTCTCGTCGGCATGCAGCGACGACTGGATATAAATCTTCTGCCCGCTATTCTTGGGGCCGAAATGAAACGACACCAGTTCGCGGTGCGTGCCGATAGCCGGCGAAAGAAGCGGAATCGATTGCCTGTTCATGAGGGGAAAGCCTGGGGAAGAAGAGTCGGGAGTAAAAGAATCAATTGCCGTACGGATCGAAGTCGAAGTACTTCTTCGCGATCTGCGCGTACGTGCCGTCCTTGAGCATCGAAGCAATCGCCGCATTGATCGACGCCTGCACCGCGGTCTCGTCCTTGCGCAAGCCGATGCCCACGCCGCGGTCGCCCATCGACAGCGGCTCGCCGACAAACGCAAAGCCCTTGCCCGCCGGCGTGCGCAGAAAGCCGATGTCCGCTTCCACCGACCCGAGCAACGCGCCGTCGAGGCGTCCGTTCTGCAAGTCGGCGAACACTTCGTCCTGGCTCTTGTACGCGGTCACGTGCGCGCCGAGCGGCGCCCAGTTCTTCAACGCGTAGCCTTCGAACTGCGTGCCCGATTGCACGCCGATCTGCTTGCCGGCCAGCGCGTTCAAGCCGCCCGCAAGCGGCGAGCCTTGACGCGCGATCAGCCGCGACTTGAACTGGAAGAGCTTCGACGAAAACAGGATCTGTTGCTCGCGTTTCTCCGTGATCGCCATCGACGACAAAATCGCGTCGATCTTGCGCGCCTGCAGCGCCGGGATCATCCCCGAAAATTCGAGTTCCACCCATTGGCAGCGTGCGTGAATGCGCCGGCAGATTTCGTTGCCGAGATCGACGTCGAAACCCTTGAAGCTGCCGTCGGGCGCCTTGGCGTCCATCGGCGGATAGCTCGGATCGATGCCGAGGCGCAGCATGCCGGCTTCAGCGGCAAACGCGCCGCTGCTGAAAGTCAGCGCGGCGCTCAGGATCATCAGCGGAATTTTCATGGGAGGCGAAGTGTGGGAGGGACGAAGGACGACCGCGCCATCGTATGACGCCACCGCGCCTCCAAGAAGTCCCGTTCGAACTATCATGATCACTTTTACCGATCACCGGATCATCGAACGGAACCCTCATGGCGTTGACGATCTCCCAACTACGCGCCTTCACGGCGGTCGCCGAGCACGGCAGCATCCGCGCGGCGTCGCGCGCGCTCGGCATCGCGCAGAGCGGCATCACACAGCAGTTGCAGAACCTCGAATCGATGCTCGGCGCAACGCTGTTCATCCGCACGAACCGCGGCATTGCGCTGACCGCGCTCGGCCAGCGGCTGTTGCAGCGGGCCGGCGCGATCATCGGCGAGTGCGAGCGCGCCGAGCAGGAAGTGCGGCAAGTGCGCGGCGACTATGTCGGCGAAGTCACGTTCGGCATGACGACCGAGCCGCTCGTCGACGCGTTCGCGCCGGTGCTGATGGAATTTCGCACGCGCTTCGAGCGAGTCGCGGTGCACTTGCGCACCGGCACGTCGCGCATGATGATTTCGTGGATTCGCGAAGGCACGCTCGACTTCGCGGTCGCGCTGGTGTCGAAGCATACCGACACGGCCGATCTGTCGGTTACGCCGCTGTATCCGTCCGATCCGGTGATCGTGTGCCGTCAAGCGGGGGCGACGTCGCTCGCGGAACTGGTCGACTGCACGTGGGTGGCGACGCGCTCGCCGAATCTCACCGAAGATCCGCACGTCAACCGCCTGAGCCATCTGTTCGAAAGCCACGGCCTGCCGCCGCCGAAAATCATCGCGACGGTGGAGGGCCTGTACGAGACGCTGCATCTGGTCGGCGCGACGGACTGCCTGTCGCTGGAGTCGTCGATCGTGGCGAAACGCGGGCCGTTTGCCAGCGCGCTCACGGTGATCGCCGTGCGCGAGCGGGCGGTCGAACAGCACGTCTGCCTGCTTCAGCGCGCGGCGATCCCGCTCACGCCCGCCGCACAGGAACTCGCGACGATGATCGCGTCATACACGCGCACGGTGCGGGCGCGCTGACTTCGGTGCGATGTCGGTCGATGCGTCAATCCACGGCTTCGAGCGCGATCAATTCGCCGATGCTTTGGCGGCGCCGGATCAACCGCGCCTCGCCCGCGTCGAGCAACACCTCGGGCGCGAGCGGCCGGCTGTTGTAGTTCGATGACATCGACGCGCCGTACGCGCCCGCGTCATGGAACACGATGAAGTCCCCCACTTCGGGCGCGGGCATCGAGCGGCTCGTGACGATGCCGCCCTCGGCCTGCGTGAACACGTCGCCGGCTTCGCACAGCGGGCCGGCTACCGTGAACGCGTCGAGCGGCGCGTCGCTCGGCACGCCGTTGCGTTTCACCACGCTCATCCGGTGGTGGCTGCCGTAAAGCGAGGGCCGCACGAGGTCGTTGAAGCCCGCATCGACCAGCGCGAACTGCCGCGTGGGCCGCCGGCTCAACGCGTGCACTTCGGCGACGAGCACGCCCGCCTCCGCCACCAGAAAACGCCCCGGTTCGATCTCCAGCCGCACGCGATGCCCGACGTGCGCTTCGATCCGCTGGCGCGCCGCATCCCACAGCCGGAAGTAGTGATCGACGTCGATGCGCGGCTCGCCCTCGCGATACGGCACCGACAAACCTCCGCCGGCGGAGATCGCTTCGATATCGTGGCCTAGGCCCGTCACGGCATCGACCATCGCCTCGCAGACGCGCGACAGATGTACATAGTCGACGCCCGAGCCGATATGCATGTGCAGTCCGACGAGCGTCAACCGGTAACGGCGCACCAGCTCGATCGCGCGCGGCACGTCGTCGAGCCAGATGCCGTGCTTGCTGTGCTCGCCGCCGGTGTTGGTCTTGTTGCTGTGTCCGTGACCGAAGCCGGGATTGATCCGCAGCCACACGCGATGGCCTGCGGACGCATGGCGTCCTATCCGTTCGAGCATATCGAGCGAGCCGGCGTTGACCGTGATGCGATGCTCGAGCACAGCGGCGAGCGTGGCGTGGTCAAGCAGGTCCGCGGTGAACACCACGCCTTCGGGATCGCCCCCGGGCGAGAAACCCGCCGCGAGACTGCGCGCGATTTCGCCCAACGAGACCGCGTCGACCATGACGCCAGCCTCGCGCATCAGCTTCAGAATGTGCACGTTCGAACAGGCCTTCTGCGCGTAGCGGATGACGTCGAAAGCGCGGAGTTCGGCGATGCGCTGGCGAATCGCATCGGCGTCGTAGACCCAGAGCGGCGTGCCGTGCTGCCGGGCGAGTTCGACGAGTTGTTCGGGATTGAATGGCATAACGGTGCTTTCGATGTCGAAACATTGCAATGACCGACATGATGCTGAGAACCCGTCATTCAGTAAAATACCTATTCTTCGATTACCCATTCATTTCTGATATACCTGATATGGCGCTCACACACCGGCACATCGAAGTCTTCCGCGCCTTGATGACGGCGGGCAGCGTCACCAAAGCAGCGGAGATGCTTTTCACGTCGCAGCCCACCGTGAGCCGCGAACTCGCACGCATGGAGCAAAGCATCGGCTTCGCGCTGTTCGAGCGCACGGGTGGCCGGCTGCGTCCCACCCTGTCCGCGCTGACGCTGTTCGACGAAATCAAGCGCGCGTATATCGGGCTCGAACGGGTGGCATCGACGGCGGCCAGCCTGCGCGAATTCCAGGGCGGCCAGCTTTCCATCATCGCGTTGCCCGCGTTTTCGCATTCGATCCTGCCGGGCGCGTCGAAACGCTTTCATGACGCGCAGCCGGGCGTGAGCGTGTCGATCGCCACGCAGGAGTCGCCGTTCCTCGAAGAATGGCTGAGCGCGCAGCGCTACGACCTCGGTCTGACCGAACACGGCGCGCCGCCCCCTGGCACGCGCCTGACGCCGCTGCTCGAAGTGGACGAGGTGTGCGTGTTGCCCGAGCGGCATCCGTTGCTGAAGAAACGCGTGATCGAGTTGAAGGATTTCGCGGATCAGGCTTTCATCAGCCTGTCGCCGAGCGATCCCTACCGGCTTCAGATCGACGAAGCGTTCGCGCAAGCGGGCATCGCGCGCCGCCAGCTGATCGAGACACCGACCGCTGTTTCCGTGTGCAGCTTCGTGCGCCAGGGTCTCGGCATCGCAATCGTCAATCCGCTGACCGCCGTCGATTTCGCGGGCCGCTATCTGCATATCCGGCCGCTCGCCGTGTCGTTGCCGTTTCGCGTGAGCGTGATACATCCGGAGCATCGGCCGGGCCATCCGCTGGCTGGTGCGTTCGTCAAGGCGCTGCAAAGCGAAGCCGCCGCGCTGCGGCTACAATTGAAAAACTATACCGGACAGCGGCGCCCATAACGGCGTCGCCCGGCACACTGCGCAAACTCGCGCGAGCCGTCGCGGATGACCTCCGCCGACAACGCCGCGCACGCAACATCCAGAACACCATTAGCACACCGATCGCGGATGCGAACGGCGCGCCTTGCGCCGTAGCGCACGCTTCACTCGTCGTAGACCATCAACAGGAGTTTCCCAAATGATGAATCGAGACAATCCCGTCTGGCTGATTACCGGCTGTTCCACCGGCTTCGGCCGTGAACTGGCGAAGCTGGTGCTGGAGCGCGGCTGGCGCGCGGTGGTTACCGCACGCGATGTATCGAAAGTGAAAGATATCGCCGAGGCCCACGGCGAGCGCGCGCTGGCTCTGCCGCTCGACGTGACGAACCGCGCGCAGATCGAAGCGGTGGTCGCGCAGGCGAAGCAGCGTTTCGGCCGCATCGACGCGCTCGTGAACAACGCGGGTTATGGCTATCTGGCTGCGATCGAGGAAGGCGAGGACGACGAGGTCCGCGCGATGTTCGAGACCAATGTGTTCGGTCTGGTCGACATCACGAAAGCGGTGCTGCCGATCATGCGCGAGCAGCGCAGCGGGTTGATCGTCAACGTGTCGTCGATTGGCGGCATTGCGAGTTTCGCGGCGACCGGCTATTACCACGCGACCAAGTACGCGGTGGAAGGCTTGTCCGAATCGCTGGCGCTGGAGGTGAAGCCGCTCGGCATCGGCGTGCTGATCGTCGAACCCGGCCCGTTCCGCACGAACTGGGCGGGACCGTCGATCAAGCAGTCAGCCACCATGATCGACGACTACGCGGGCACGGCGGGCGAACGCCGCCAGCAGACCGAAGCGCGCAGCGGCAAGCAGGCGGGCGATCCGGTGCGCGCCGCACAGGCGATCATCGACGCTGCGCTGTCGGACCAGCCGCCGCTGCGATTGCTGCTCGGCAAGATCGCGCTCGACCTCGCGTACAAGAAGCTCGATTTCATGCGCGGCGACTTCGACGCATGGAAAGCCACGACCGAGGGCGCGGATTATCCGCAAGAAAGCGCCTGATCACGCCGGAAGCCGGGACCGGGGCGGGGCGGGGCGGGGCAATGGATCGCCGCAACGGCCTGATTCGTTCAAAGCCGTTGGCCGGCTTTCAAAACTCGACCAACGCGAAATCTTCCTTGCCCACGTCGCACAGCGGGCAGCGCCAGTCGGCCGGGACGTCCGCCCAGCGGGTGCCCGGCGCGATACCTTCATCCGGCAAACCGGCTGCCTCGTCGTAGACCCAGCCGCAGATCACGCAGACCCATTGCTTGAAGTCGTCCGCCGACACGGCATGACCGGACGCCTCGACCGCGCCTGCCACAGCAGGCTGCAAGGGCGTCTCATCGAGACTCACGACCAGCGGCGCGACAGTGCCGCCGCCAGCGGCGAGGCGCGCCTGCAGGTTTTCCAGCAAGCGCTGCGCTTCGTCCTGCGTCAGATCGATCCAGTACGGATCGCCCGCGCCGTCGTTGAGCCGCTCGGGGGAAAACTGGATTTCTACGGCTACGCCCTTCTTGTACATGGCATTCGGAATATCGATGAAGCCGGCAACGAGTGCCGGCATGGAGCCGCACGCATGATGCGAAGGCGATGGAACTAGACCAGATGATTCAGCAGGATGGAGGCGATCAGGCCGGCGGCGCCGATGAGGCCAAGCAGTTGCATCAAGGTGAGCGATTTACGCGGTGCGGCGGAGGCTTGTTGCGTGGTCACGAGAGAGAGTCTTGAAAGTTGGAAAAAGCGAAATGGTACACGGGTGTGAGCGCGGCGCATGCCGATTGGCGCAAACCCGCGCGTATCGGGCGACATTATCGCCGCTCGCGCGCGCCGTATTGCCCACCGGGTGGAGATGGATTAATTCGCTGGGAGGGGGAAAGGAGCGTGCGCCGGCGCGTTTCGCCGGGTTTTTCCTGTGGATGCGCCGCATTGCCCGCATGGCGTGCGACTGCGGCGGCAATTCCGGCTCGCGCCGCAGGTTCAAGCCACCAGGGCGGTCAGGCCGATATGACTGACGCGATGCGCCGCGCGCCGCGCCTGCGTGTGCGCGGCATCTCAGCCCGAATCTCAGGTCTTCGCCAACGGATTGCCCTGACGCGAATCCCAGAAACGGATCACCGACGTGTCGCCGGTGCCGGCGCCCACCACCTGATCGGCCGCGCCGCCCTCGCGCAGCAACGCGCGCAGTTCGTTGATGACCGGAAACACCTCGTGATTCCAGTCCGCGCCCTGCGAGTCATGCGCGCGCTGTTCGGCTTCGACGATTTCGCGGTCTTCCTTGAAGATACGCTCGGTGAACCACACGAGCAGCGGCCACGCGAGATTCAGCACGCCGGGAATGCCGGGCTTGCGGATCGACAGCAAACCGAACGTGCGGTTGGTGCGCTGCTCGCGATCGAGCGGCACGTAGACGATCCACAGGTCCATCACCAGCGTCTGCTCGGTCGTGCGGATCTGCAGCGTCTGATACGGATACTCGGTGCGGATCGTCATCACGTCCTTGTCGTTGTCGCCGCCGGTCTTGCGGCTCTGGCCGAACACGATCGCTTCGCCGATCGGCTGCTGGCCGGCCATGCGCGCAAACGTGTAGTCGACTTCGACCCAGCCTTCGCCGCGCCGCCGCCCGAGCGAACGCGCGCGCATCTGTCCCATCTGCTTGCGATGCAGGAACTGATGGTTCATATCCATCAGGTTCTCGTGCATGAACGAATAGTGACAATTCACCGGACGGCCGAAACGGCGCGTTTTGTACTTCCTGTCGCCAACCGAACCGAGCTTGGGCAGCGGCCGCTGTTCGGCCAGTTCGGCATCACCCGGAAACACGAAGATCAGCCCCTCGACTTCCTGGCACGGATAGGAACGTACGCCGTTGGGCAACCGGTCGCGGCCCAGATACGGCACGTCGATGCACTTGCCCGAGCAGTCATAGGTCCAGCCGTGATAGCCGCAACGAATCGACTCGCCCTCGACCACACCCTGATGCAACGGCACCTGCCGATGCGCGCAGCGGTCTTCCAGCGCGAACACCTTGCCGGACTCCGCGCGCGCGAGCACGATCGGGTCCCCGGCGAAAGTCACGCCATGCGTCTTGCCCCGCTTCACTTCATGCGACCACGCGAGCGGATACCAGTAGTCCGGGTGAATGCCGACGCGGCGCAGATCGCGCACCGGTGCGTCGTGAGCGGCGAGGCCCGGCGCATGTGCATGGGCCGCTGCCGGAGCGGCCGCATGCGCGGCATTCTGCGACGCTGTTTCAGCAGGCGCCGCATCGACGGTTGCATCGACGGTATCTTGTTCGAGCGGGGGAACAGCATGCATACGTGAAGCCTCCATGCACCAGCGGATAGAAGGTCGCCGCCCTGCATGTCTTCGAGGCCGGCATCGTCGCCAGTCTACTAGATGCGACCGCCGTCCGGGTCTGACGAGGGCGTCCCGTGCCCCGCGACGCTGCGTTGCGTCCGCCTGAGCGCGCCGGTCCGCGCGCGGCCTACAGTGCCGGAAAACGCGGCGCGCCGTCAGCCCTCGTCGCGCGCCACCAGGCCCGAGCGGCGTTGCACGCCCCACGAGTGTCCACCGCGCAGAAAGTGCAGCCAGCCGAGCGCCGCGCCGACGTGCCGCACGAGCTGAAACGTGAACGGCTCGGCAATCGCCGCGAGCATCGCCATCCACAGGCTGTTGCCGCTGCGCTCGCCGGTCCAGCGCCGATACAGATGAATGCTCCACAGATAGAACGCGAGATCGATCGCGGTCTTCAGGCCGATCACGCTGAAGATCGACACGACAATCGCGCCATGCCCGCCGAACAGAAAACCGAGCAGCAGCGCGAACGCCGTCAGGCCGTAGATCGGCTGCATCGTGTCGAGCGCCTTGACCGGCAGCATCAGCATGCCGAGCGTGCCGTAGCGCCGGTTGCCGGTCATATCGCGGTTCCAGTACTGCGTTTGCAGGAAGCCCGCGAACCAGCGTCGGCGTTGCCGCAGAAAACTGCCGAGGTTGTCCGGCGCGTCGGTGTGCGCATGCGCGTCGCCGACCACCCGCACGTCCCAGCCGAGACCGCGATCGACCGAATAGCGGCGCAGCCGGTGAATCAGCTCGTAGTCTTCGACGAGACATTGCGGATCGAAACCGCCGACGTCGAGCAGCGCGTCGCGTCTGAACGACGCGAATGCGCCTGAAATCAGCAGCAGACTGTCCGCGCGCATCCACGCAAAACGGGCGATGAAGTTGCGCATGTACTCGTAGGTCTGGAACCACTGGAACACGCGGCCCGAGAGCGACCTGCCGCAGACCGGCACCAGAATGCCGGCCGCCGCGACCAGCTTCGGCTCGCTCGCGAAAGCGGCGCGCATGGCGTAGGTGGCGTCGTCGTCGAGCAGCGTGTCGGCATCGACGGTCATCACGGTGTCCGTGGTCATCATGGTGATTGCGGCGTTCAGCGCGCGCGCCTTGCCCCCGTGCGGCACGCGCAGCCAGAACAGGTTCGGATGCAGCGAACTCGCCGCGCTCAGCACGCCGTCGGCGGCGGCCGTGAGGCCGAAGCGTTCGGTGAGCAGGGCGTGCGTGGCGTCGGTGGAGCCGTCGTCGGCAATCACGATCTGCGCCGGGCCGTGCGTCTGGCGCAACAGCGCGGCGAGCGTCACCGGCAGCACCGCCGCTTCGTTATGCGACGCGACGATCACGCCCATGCTCGGCAACCGGCGCTGCTCGTAGTCGGCGTCGAGCGGCGCCGGGCGCCGCATCAGCGGCAGCGATTTCCACGTGACGAACGCGAGCAGCAGCGTGTCGTAGACGACATACACAATCCCGGTCGACCACGCCAACGCCCCTTTAAGAAAGAACGCGCGCGCGAACAGCAGCAGCCACACGGCGACGACGCTGAAGTGAATTAGCGTGCTCGACAAGGCCGCGGGACGCGGCAAGATGCGCGGCGAGGCGAGTGCAAGCGCGTGTTCCAGAGTGTTTTTCAAAATGACTGCCGGGTTTGGGTTCGTCGATGCCGCGCTTATCGGAAAACGAAAACGAGAATGGAAAGCCGCACAGCGGCGCTCACGGCGCCATGCGCCGGAGTACCGACTTGCGATCGATCCACTGATGCTTGAGCGCGCCGCCGATATGCATCGCCAGCAATGCGTAGAGCGCATAGCCGAGCCACGTATGCAACGCGCCGAAGCGGTCGTGCAGGCTCTCCTTGAGCGCGGGATCGAGGTTCATCACATAGCCGATGCGCGGCCAGGGAATCACGTTGAACAGATGCATCGGATGCGTTGCCGCGTCTTTCCATGCGGAGTCGTGCAGCCAGCCGGACAGCGGCAGTGCAATCATCAGCAGATACAGCAGGAAATGCGCGAGGTGCGCGGCGACCTTCTCCCACGACGGAAACTCGCGCGGCAACGGCGGCGGCTTGTGCGACACGCGCCACAGGATGCGCAGCAGCGCGAGACCAAGCACCGTGATGCCGACCGACTTGTGCGTATCGATCACGGGACGCACCCAGTCGTCGGGCAATGAATCGGCGCTCAGGCCGAGCACGACGTTGCCGATCATCAGCAGCGCGATCAGCCAGTGCAGCGTGATCGCCGTGCGGGTGTAGCGCGTCGGCAGCGGCGCGCCGGTCGAATCGGTCAGGGAATCGGCGTGAGTGTTCATGGTGGTTTTGTCCACGAGGACGGTACGTTGCTGCGAAAGCTGTTTTGAAGATCCGGCCCGGCGGCACGTCACACGTTCAAATGCACAACCGTTATCGAACTAACGCCTCAGTGTGCCGTTTTATTCCTCCAGACGCTTAACTGCCTATTTCAGATTGTTTCGCCGGAGCGTGGTGCGCCAGCGCGATTGCCCTCGTTGCCACGCATCGGCCATGCAGCGGCCATGCTGTTGTCATGCGCCTGCCATGTGGCCGTCATTGACCCGCGCGGCGCCGGGCGATCAATGCGGTCGATTCGATCCGCTCGTCGAGCCAGCCATCGGTTGCATGTGCATCGAGCAGTTGGCCGATGCGCGCGAGCAGGTCGTCGAGCCTCGCGCCGAGCCGCTCACGCGACAGGCTCGACATCGACAACGGCCGCGCACTCAACGATTCGACCGACACCCGCCGCGTTTCGACAATCGACACACGCTCCAGCGATGAGAATGCCGACTTCGCCAGCACCGTGTCGTGGCTCTCCCAGTCGTCGGCCTTGCGTTGCATGCGCGCGGAATCGCTCTGCGCATATTCTTCGAGCAGCGCGTGATAAGGCGCGAGCCAGGCGATCGGCGCGTCGACGACTTGCGCCGTCGAGAACAGCGCCACCGCGCCTTCCGGTTCGATCAGCGCATCGAGGCGCGCGAGCGTGTCAGGCCGGTCCATCCAATGAAATGCGCGGCCGATGACCGCCAGCCGGAAGCGCCCCAGCGCCGCCGACAAATCGTACGAACTGCCTGCGCGATACTCGATGTTCGGCGCAATTCCCGCACCCAGTCCGGCCGCCACACGCAGCATTTCCGCTTCCGGATCGAGCGCGAGACCCGCGCCGACCCACGACGAAAACGCCAGCGACAATTGCCCCGGCCCGCAACCGAGATCGAGCAGCCGATGCGTGCCGCTCAGCTCGCACGCTTGCGCGACACGCCGGATCAGTTGCGGCGAATACGCGGGGCGCCCGGCGAGGTAGTGCGCGGCATTGGTCTTGAATCGATCGGGGACGAAGGGGATCGGAGCGGTCATCGGCGTTTCCTGGCGGTGGATGAGAGTGATTGCGAGGCAGCGGAGCATCGGCCGCGACGCATCGGAGCGCACGCAAAAGCCTTGGCCCGGGCTTCTATGCTCGCTGAGCCTGGCCATTCGCTCAAGCTGTCCCGCGTCGGCATGGGTGAAGGTTTGATGCGCGTGCGTCGGCGCAGTTTCCGGCATCCCGATCATTCGCGGGAACAGTAAGCCGGAAAAATTCAATCAAATCCGAATGAAAGACGGCCGGCGCATGCACTCCCTCGCGACGCTGCGCGCCAGTTTAGGCGAATCGGCCGTCCGCCGTTCAGCGCTTCACAAAGCGGTAGTGGCCGACGCCCCACTCGTTGCCGCTCGCGTAGCCGAACAATTCGGCGACCGCCATGTAGAACATGCGCCAGCGCTGCCGCCACACGGCGGCGTCGGGTGCGCCGTATGTGTCGACGAACATCGGCGTCACCTGATCGCGCGCGGCGTCGAGCGCGGCGAGCCAGTGATTCGCGGTGCGCTCGTAATGCGTGCCGCTCACCCACCACTGCCGCTCCATGCGCAGATCGTCCTGGAAGTTCAGCAGCAGCGCTTCGGATGGCATCGTGCCGCCGTCCCGCACCTCGAAGTGATCCGCGCAGGCACGCTGCGCAGCGTGCTCGCGGAACATCTCGCGCACGCGGGACAGTTCTCAGTGGTGTGGCCGTCGAACCGCCAGCTCTCGCCGAAACTGCGGGCGTTCGTGGATTTTCTGTCCGAGCGGTTATTCAGCGACTTGTAAGCATCGGCATGGCCATGGATTTCGCACATCGCCCGCTGCGCCGGCACTCGCCGCAGTGCAAGAAAAAAATCTCTGTGAAACGGATTACACGATAGATCGATTCAATTGGCATGCTTGCGGATCGCATCCTGTAATGAATTTTCTGCTGTCCGCGTTCCGTCCGTCCCAACCCACCGGCCTTATCCGGAGAAATCCATGTCGCAGCCCGAGCCTGATGTCAACGAAGTGGTGAGAAGCATCGCAGAAGAAACCGACACGCCGACCGAAACGGTTTCCCGCATGTATGCGGACACGCTGGCCGATTACCGGCTCGATGCGCGCGTATTCGATTACGTGCCGCTATTCGCCGCGAAGAAGGTCCGCAATCAGCTTCGCGATAGCTCGAATCAAAAACATTGACACGATGGCGCGCGGAGACCACCGCCTTTCACCACGACGCTGGTGATGACGCTTGTGACGACGTTTCGCATCGGCTCGCCGGCTTGCGCGCCGATTCTCGCGAACGCGTATCGAAGATATTTTCCCGCTGCTAGACTCTGAGCCTGAGTCATGACTCGGGGGATCTGAATGCGAGTGACAATCGTAGGCGCGGGTATCACCGGCTTGAGTACGGCGTGGTCACTCACCAAGCTCGGGCACGACATCACCCTGATCGAGCAGGGCTCGATTCCGAATCCGCTCGGCGCGTCCGGTGACCGCCATCGCATGATCCGCCGTGCGTACGGCGATGCCGACGGCTACGCGCGCACCATCGCCGAAGCCCTGGATAGTTGGGATCTGCTGTGGAACGACCTGGGCGTGTCCCACTATGCCAACTGCGGCGTGCTCGGTATTTCGCAATTTCCCAACGATGGCGCCGAACAGTTCCGCGCGGGCCTCGACCGGATGGGCTTCGAATACGAACGGCTCGATGCGCGCGAAGCGGCCACGCGTTATCCGTTTCTCGACCCCGATACATTTCGCTATGCGTACCTCGACCGTGACGGCGGTGCGCTCTTCAGTGAACGCATCGCGCGCGACATGAAAGCGTGGCTCAAGATGCGCGGCGCGGACATTCGCATGCATACCAAGGTGCTTGCAGTCGATCCGCACACGGCGTCGGTGCGGCTCGGCGACGATATGATCGTGCGCGCCGACCGGCTGGTGGTCGCCACGGGTGCGTGGACGCTGCAGCTGTTTCCCGCGCTCGTCGACAACCTGATGACGTACCGCAACGCCGTCGCCTACCTGGAACCGCCCGCGGATCTCGAAGAAGCGTGGTCGAATGCGCCTGCGATCGTCGACATTGGCGGCCAGAGCGACGGCTATGTGCTGCCGCCGCTCGACGGCATCGGCCTGAAGTTCGGCGCCGGCGTGCATAAGGCTCGCGCGCCGGACCCCGACGCCGATCGCGCCGCCTGCCCCGACGAGGGCGAGCAGATACGACGGCTGTTTGCGCCGCCGTTCAGGCGAATCGACGAATATACGGTGACCGAAGTAAAGACCTGCGCGTACACGTTCACCGCCGACCGGCGCTTCTTTTCGAGGCGCATCGGCAATACGCTGGTGGTGTCGGCGTGTTCGGGGCATGGTTATAAATTCGGCGCGGCGGTGGGCCGGCGCGTCGCAGAAGCGCTCACGACCGACGACGACGCGACGCTTGCGCGCTGGCTCAGAGCCGAGATGGTTTGAGCGATTTTCGTTCTGCACCACACGCGGCAATTTCAACGCACGCCACGATGTCCGACGCCAACGCGCTGTTCATCCCCCAGCAGGACGAGATCGTCACACCGCGTATCAGGAACGGCGGGTGATTTTGGTTAGTCCTCGCAAGGGCCAACTGCGCGTGGTGTATTCGTGCAATCGCGCGGACAGTTCGATCATTACGCAGCATCGCAATGTTTGGATCGTGACGTGACGTCACGTGGCGGGACGGATGCTGGGGGATCAAGCAGCGTTCGTATCGAGCGCGGTGTCGCATGCGTGACGCTCATCAGGTTCATACAAGGCGCGGCGCGATTGATCGCCGCCACATCCAGCTCGTGGCTCCATGTTTCGCTCGCGTCGTGGAGCTAACAATGCAGGCGCAAATTTCTTATGCTGACGGGCCGGAAACCGTTATCCGCCTGGCCATAACGGGCCATTCGCAATGGCATCGTCCATGAACAAGGAGCCACCAGCATGTCCGCCCCGATTCAGATCCGCCCCGTTACCCGTGAAGATTTCGACGCATGGCTGCCGCTCTGGGACGCCTACAACGCGTTCTACGGCCGCTCGGGCGAAACGGCATTGCCGCGCGACATCACGCAGATCACATGGGGACGCTTCTTCGACGGCTACGAGCCGATCCACGCGATGGTTGCCGAACGCAATGGCCAGTTGGTCGGCATCGTGCATTTCCTGTATCACCGTCACACGACGATGGCGGGCCCGATCTGCTATCTGCAGGATCTCTATACGCTCGAAACGGAGCGCGGTAAGGGCGTGGGGCGAGCGCTGATCGAAGCGGTCTATGCGCGCGCGAAAGCGGATGGTGCGCAGCGCGTGTATTGGCAAACGCATGAGACGAATCACACGGCGATGAAGCTTTATGACGGTGTGGCTGACAAGTCGGGGTTTGTGGTTTATCGCAAGGCGTTGTGAGGGGACGGTGATTCCGCGCGAGCGGCCGGTGCATCCGGCCGTCAAATGAAGGAGATCCATTCTCAAGGGATTGGGCAGAGTTGAAGCCCTTCATCGCGGTCAATATTCGGCCCGGCGTTGTGACCATGCTGCACCAGCCTATATAGAAGGGCCGCGAACGCGGCCCTT